>NZ_JAPDFL010000001.1:1677500-3050682 GCF_025949695.1 Pararhodobacter zhoushanensis
TGAAGCCCCAGTAAACGGCGGCCGTAACTATAACGGTCCTAAGGTAGCGAAATTCCTTGTCGGGTAAGTTCCGACCTGCACGAATGGCGTAACGACTTCCCCGCTGTCTCAAACATGGACTCAGCGAAATTGAATTGTGTGTCAAGATGCACACTACCCGCGGTTAGACGGAAAGACCCCATGCACCTTTACTCCAGCTTTGCACTGGCATCAGGATTGTGATGTGCAGGATAGGTGGTAGGCATCGATACCGGGACGCCAGTTCCGGTGGAGCCTCCCTTGAGATACCACCCTTCGCACTCTTGATGTCTAACCGCGGCCCGTCATCCGGGTCCGGGACCATGCATGGTGGGGAGTTTGACTGGGGCGGTCGCCTCCCAAACAGTAACGGAGGCGCGCGAAGGTTGGCTCAGACCGGTCGGAAATCGGTCGTTGAGTGCAATGGCATAAGCCAGCCTGACTGCAAGTCTGACACGACGAGCAGAGACGAAAGTCGGCCATAGTGATCCGGTGGTCCCACGTGGGTGGGCCATCGCTCAACGGATAAAAGGTACGCTGGGGATAACAGGCTGATGATGCCCAAGAGTCCATATCGACGGCATCGTTTGGCACCTCGATGTCGGCTCATCTCATCCTGGGGCTGAAGTCGGTCCCAAGGGTATGGCTGTTCGCCATTTAAAGAGGTACGTGAGCTGGGTTTAGAACGTCGTGAGACAGTTCGGTCCCTATCTGCCGTGGGTGTAGGAGACTTGAGAAGAGTTGCCCCTAGTACGAGAGGACCGGGGTGAACGGACCACTGGTGGACCAGTTATCGTGCCAACGGTAGTGCTGGGTAGCTATGTTCGGACAGGATAACCGCTGAAGGCATCTAAGCGGGAAGCCCCCTTCAAAACAAGGTCTCCCTTGAGAGCCGTGGTAGACCACCACGTCGATAGGCCGGAGATGTAAGTGCAGCAATGCATTCAGTTGACCGGTACTAATGGCTCGATTGGCTTGATCTGATCCAGTAAAAGCAAGACTGGATCAAAAGCTAAATAGACAAAAGACAGTTGCGTAAGCAGCCGATGGTTCTGTTTCTTCTCTGGTTTGGTGGCAATAGCGATGGCTAAACACCCGATCCCATCCCGAACTCGGCAGTTAAGGGTCGTCACGCCGATGGTACTGCGTCTTAAGACGTGGGAGAGTAGGTCACCGCCAAACCTGAAAAGAAACAGAAAAACAAAACTCTCATCAACGATACAATAAAACCACGAACAGACTTCCCCGGCGCGGGGTGGAGCAGCCCGGTAGCTCGTCAGGCTCATAACCTGAAGGTCGTAGGTTCAAATCCTACCCCCGCAACCAAATTTCCGTTGGATAACAAAGACTTGGAATCCGATAAAAACACTTGTGTATAGAAACCAGCGTTTTACCTCAACGCCACCTCAACGTTTGACGAGTCCCCCCTGAAAAGCGGGGGCTTTTTACGTTTGGGGGAACGAAATCCATCTGCCCATTGTCTCAGGCAACTCGCAGTTGCGTGCGCATCCGGTTCCAGCCATCATCATCCCGTAGTTCTCTAGACGGTGAATTGACGACGAAGGATTTTGCCCTCGGATCAGCACCTCGCAAGCAGATAAACGGGCAAACGATGAAGCAGGACGACTTCCGGAATTGGCTGATGGCGCAGGGGCAGACGGATGCGACCGCTTCCTCTCGCGTGAGTAGTGCCAAACGCGTTGAACAGTACCTCGGCGATCTGGACGAGTTGTTCGCGCAAGAGGATCGGGACAGCGTCCTGAACCGATTTGCCTACACCGCCGAGGATGAACGGGCAGAACGCCCCAATCCCTCGCCTGTTCCCATCGACGGTGTCTTGCGCACGGGTCTTGCCAGCCTCCAGCAGGCCCTGAAGCTGTACCATTCCTTCCTGACCGAACAGTCCAATGTGCCCGACAAGGCAGAACACCAGGCATTGGTCGACCGCCTCGCCCGCGAGGAAGTCGAGGCGGCAATGCAGGAATGCGATCAGTTGGGCTTGAAGGCGTTTCTTGCCCGTGGTGGCTTTGCCAGCCCACAGGTCTGGGTCAGCGATGAAGGCAAGGATCAGCCCTATCCCGCGAAGGCCACCGTCGCAGCAGCCCTGGGGCATCTTCCCGATTGCCGCGCTCTCGCAGCGAAGGAATTCTTCAACGGCTTCGGAGAGGCGCAATCGTTCGCCAAACTTGAGGCTCTCGGGTTCCAGATCATTCGCAAGGGGGCCACTGACAAGGATGACGCCTTCACTCGCGACCGGATCGAGGGTGCGATGGACGCCTACGAAGAGTTCCGCAGGTCAGGTGCACATGCCGATGTGTTCTCGAGTTTCGGCGAGCCGAAGGATTTTTGGGTGCGGTCCAGCCGCCCGCGGCAGGACAAGCGCTTCCCGACGAAGCCAATTGTCGGTTACCTCTTGGGCAAGGCGTCGAACACATTCAATGGCGGGTGGAGCCAACCGGGCGACGCGGCCGCAAGACTGCATGCGGCGGGTTACGTCATCGTCGACCAGCATGACACGCCGTTGCCGCTACCCGACCAGCACACACATCTGATGCGCGGGGCGGAACGCGCCCGTCTCGTGGCTCTCAACTACTTCATCGCTCCTGCACGGGAAGCCGGACTTCATTCGGTAACCATCCGCGCCGGTGACCTGCACGACATGTCGGGCCTTGTGAAAAACTGGGCGAATGTCTGCCAGGCGTTGGAGAAAGAGGCTTTCCAGAAGCTTGCTTCGGTCCCGGCGCCCACGCGATCCGGGCCGGAGCGCAGCACCACGACCGAGTATACCTTTGTCCTGACGCAGGACGGAAAGGCGAAGAACCCGTCCATGTCGCATGCCCTACAGATCGAGACGACCAACCTGATCCTCTACGGACCCCCCGGCACCGGCAAGACTTACCAGACGGCGTGGGAGGCGGTTCGTCTCTGCTTGGGCGACGCTGTTGCTGCTGATCTCTCCGGCGAAGAGAACCGTGACCAGCTGATGGCCGAGTACCAAAGCCTGATGAAGGAAGAGCGGATCGAGTTCGTCACCTTCCACCAGTCCATGTCATATGAGGAATTCGTTGAAGGGCTTCAGCCAAGTACGGGCGAAGATGCCAGAGAGGGGCCGGAAGAGCTCGGCGCTGCTGTGGGCTTCCGTCTGAAGCCGACCGACGGGGTGTTCAAGAAGATCAGCGAACGCGCGCGCCTCGACAGTTCGCAGGCAGGGGCCGTCTCACGTCTCGACAGGACCGCGCGCGTGTTCAAAGTGGCACTCGGGCGCCGCCAAGTGGAAGAGGATAGGATACGCTTCGGTCTGGAGAACGGATTGATCCATGTGGGCTGGGGAGGGGACATCGATTGGTCCGACGAACGGTTCGATGATTTCGACCAGATTTACAACGAATGGCGGTCTCGCAAAGACACAGACGCGACAGGCCATGACGGCAACATCGTCGTCACCTACTCGTTCAGATCGGACATGCAGATTGGTGACTACGTTGTGGTGTCTGACGGACGTGATCGCATCCAGGCATTTGGCAGGATCAAGGGCGATTATTACTTCGACGAGGGCGCGGAATTTCATCCCCACAGAAGAAACGTCGATTGGATTTGGCGCGACGAAGCCGGGACCGATCGCAACCGATTTTACCCGAACGCGTTCAGGCGGCATTCCGTATACAAGCTCAACCAGTCCCTCATCGATTGGGACGCGCTGGAAGAGATCGTCTTCGGCAAGCGTGCTGCTGTGGCAGACAATACAGCGCGTGACTATGTGCTGATCATCGACGAGATCAACCGGGCCAATATCTCGAAGGTGTTTGGCGAACTGATCACGCTCCTCGAGCCGGACAAGCGCCTTGGGCGACGTGACGGGATCCAGCTGACCTTGCCCTATTCGAAGAAGCGCTTCGGGGTGCCGCCCAATCTGCACATCATCGGCACCATGAATACGGCCGACCGCTCGATTGCGCTGCTGGACACGGCCTTGCGCCGTCGGTTCACCTTCAAGGAACTGATGCCGAACCCCTCTGTCCTGTCCCCGAATGTCGGCGGGATAAATCTCCAGAAGCTGCTGACCACGATCAACGACCGCATTGAGTATCTGTTCGACCGCGAACACCAGATTGGACACGCCTATTTCACCGGCTGCAAAGCGCGAGAGGCCGTCGAGGGAGTGATGCGGCACAAGGTCATTCCGCTCCTGTCCGAGTATTTCTACGAGGATTGGTCGAAGGTCGCCGCCGTTCTGGGCGATGGCCCGCAGGGCCCGTCCCGGTTTCTGGAGGCACGCCGCCTGACTGCGCCGCCGGGCATCGCCGCTGATGATTTCAGCGGCGAGCGACTGCGCTGGCGGGTGAAGGATCAGTTCGACTTCTCCGAGTTCGCGGCCTGATGCCCGCCTACTCCGTTCGCGAATGGGAGTCCGTGCCCCATGGCGATGGGGAGGGATGCATTCCCCCGCATCTTGCCCAGCGCCTTGTGACACTGGCCAAGGCATCTCCCTTCGCCGGGCGTGGCGGCGATGGCGTTCTCGAGGATCGGCGCCATGACCTGCGGGCGCGCGGGGTGGTTGGCGTTCTGGCGGTGCCGGGCTGCACGCTGGAAATCCTGCCGAAGATCGGCGTCGGCGAGAAGGAAGGCTCGGCCCAAGAGACGCGCGAGATCCGCAAGCGCCTTGTGCACATGCTCGCAGTGGCCCTCAATCTCAAGGTCGAGACCGGGCGCATGACCGACCTCGACTGGCAGCGCGAAACGCTGCTGGAGATCCTGATCCGCATCTTCTGCGACAAGCTGACCGAGGCGGTTCGCCGAGGAATGCCGCGGCGCTATAGCCTCCGCGACGACGACCTGCCGACCTTGCGGGGATCGCTGGATATCCCGCGCCAGTTCACCCGGCATCTCGCAAACCCGGGCCGCCTGGCGTGCCGCTATGATGAGTTGTCCGAAGATATCGCCCTCAACCACATCATGAAGGCGACCATCGCGCATCTGGCGGGCATGTCGCGCAATGCGACGAACGTGCAGCGGCTGCGGGAACTGGCTTTCGTCTATGCCGAAGTTGCGGAGGTGCAGATCCCTGCCTTGCGGTGGGACGATGTTGTCATCGACCGCACGAACAGCGCGTGGCAGGAACTCTTTGGAATGGCTCAGCTGTTTCTGCGCAACCGATACCAGACCACCAGCGCCGGGTCAGGGCAAGGATCGGCCCTGCTGTTCGAGATGAATGCGCTGTTCGAGGAATACATCGGCCGTCTGGTGACGCGGGCGCTGGCGGGGTCCGAATTCCGCGTGACCCTGCAGGGTGGCCGCCTGTTTTGTCTGACGTCGGTCGATGACGAACGTGCGGTTTTCCAGACCAAGCCCGACATCATCATCAAGCTTGGCGATCAGGTCGCCCATGTGATCGACACCAAGTGGAAGCGGATTTCCGACCGGATCGACGATCCGAAGCAGGGGGTCTCCCAAGCGGACGTCTACCAGATGATGGCCTATGCCCATCTCTACAAGGCACCGCGGCTGACGCTGCTTTATCCCCACCATGCGGGACTGAGCGACGAAGAGGGGATTCGCGCGCGGTTCCGGGTGACAGGTCAGGAAACCTTGCTGGAAACGGCTAGCTTCGACATCTCCACCGGTGCCGACCTGGTGGACCGCATTCGTGGCCGGATCCTGACTGACATCGAAGAAATGTCCCCCGCAGAACCGTGAGGGCAAAGGGCACGCCCCAGGCAGGTGCACAATTGTGCCCATCGCAGCAAGGGACTGGAAGGATCGCATCTGCCATCATCGACCAGCAGCGAATCTCTGCCGCTCGTTGACAGAGTGAATCCATGAACCGGGCGGGGCAATGCGCCGCGGTCGAGGCGTCTGGCGCTTGCCTCGTGGCAGGCTTCGTCCGGCCCGGCTTTCACCGGCACGCCCGCGCCTGGTCGCGCAGCACAGCGTAGTCGCCTAGCATCCTGATGATGACGGCGCCTTCCGGAAGCTCCTCGACCTCGTCGGCCGCGCGGGCCTGCTCGGCGCTGGTGTACTCCACCACGGGCGGGCAGGGTGCGCGGGTGTCAGAACCGCCCGTCGCGCAGCCGGTCAGCCAGAGAATCGCGATCAGGAGGGCGGCGGGCGGCGGCGTCGAGCATCTGGCGGTGGATGGCATCGTTTCTCTCTCTGGCGTCGAGGCGTTCGGCCGCGCGCCCGGCGCGTTCACCGGCGCGGCGCAGGTTCAGGAGGAACAGCAAGATCGCTGCGGCGGCGAGGATGAGGCCCAGCGCCTTGCGCGCCGGGCCATGGGTGAGGAGCCACCCGATCACCGCTGGCCCCGTTTCCAGTCGTCGAGCCGGGCGTGGATGGTGATGCCGATGCCGATCAGCGCGATAACGATCAGCACCCAGCGCAAAGTGTCGAGATAGGGCACCAGCGGCTGGATCGTGGACTGGGTCTCGGCGAGAACGTCCTGCAGCACCTCCACGCCCGCGGCCCCCACAGTTGCGGCCCCGGCCGCCCCGCCACCGCGCAGCGTGCGGCTTTCCGAGAGAACTTCGCGCGCAGGCGTCAGTTCCGGCGCGAAGGGCACGGGCCGCGCCGGAAAGGGATCACCCCAGGACCGGGCGGGCCCGAGGTCTATATGCATGAAGCCCGAACGCGGATAGGTGCCGAAGCCGAGGAAACCGACGGCACGGGCGGCGGCCTCGAAGGTCACCGGATCGTGGTTCGCCATGGCGATGTCGAAGGCTGTGCCCAGCATGTGCTTCGATGCCGGGGCCCCGCCGACGGCGCGGTTGTGGCTGGGGCTGCGATAGCCAGAACGGACGATCAGCGGCTTGCCTAGGGTCAGGACCCATTGATCTGCTTGAGGCTGCCGTCGCTGCGTGATTCAAGGCCCTGAGCTGACGGGGGTGATGATGAGAAATTTATTTTGGCTGACGGACGAGCAGATGGAGCGGCTGAAACCGTTCTTTCCGAAGAGCCATGGCAAACCGCGCGTCGATGATCGGCGGGTTTTGAGCGGCATAATCTTCATCAATCGCAATGGCTTGAGGTGGTGCGATGCGCCTCGGGAGTATGGCCCCCCGAAGACGCTCTATAACCGATGGAAGCGGTGGGGTGACATGGGGGTCTTCGCCAGGATGATGGAGGGGCTGGCCTCGAAAGGCACCGAGCAGAAGACCATCATGATTGATGCGACCTACCTGAAGGCGCATCGCACGGCTTCGAGCCTGCGGGCGAAAAAGGGGGGCCTGACGACCAGCGCGGGCGCTTGATCGGGCGGACCAAGGGTGGGTTGAACACCAAGCTGCACGCTGTCACGGACGCCAAGGGTCGTCCGCTGAAATTCTTCATGACCGCAGGCCAAGTCAGCGACTACACCGGCGCAGCAGCTCTGCTGGGCAGTCTGCCCGCGGCCGAATGGATGCTCGCCGACCGGGGCTATGACGCCGACTGGTTCCGGGATGCGTTGAAAGACAAGGGGATACGCCCCTGCATCCCCGGTCGGAAGTCGCGCGGCAAGACAGTCCGCTACGACAAACGACGTTACCGGCGCCGCAACCGGATCGAGATCATGTTCGGCCGATTGAAAGACTGGCGCCGCATCGCAACCCGTTACGACCGATGCGCAAAGACCTTCCTCTCCGCCGTCGCCCTCGCCGCAACTGTCATCTTCTGGCTTTGACGATCAATGAGTCTGGACCCTAAGCTACTGAATTGAAAAGATTAGTAAAAAATCGGTTCCATAGGCTCATAACCTGAAGGTCGTAGGTTCAAATCCTACCCCCGCAACCAAAATTTCCCGACATATCAAATGATTGGCATGGGGTATCTAGATACCGCAGGCCGTTTTGCGTTCTACATCAACGCCACATCAACACCGGATCGGAAAAGCTGCACCCGTACGGAAAAGCGGGCAGCGATAGGCAACCGCGTGCAAGAATTCACTGGCAACTGCAACTCTCAGGCCGTCCGCGCGGTCAATTTCCAACGGCTCTTTCGCAGGGCGCTCGCGATAGTGACGAGCCTACTGGCCACTGCGATGATGATGACCATATGCGGTCTTCCAGCCTTGCGGAGGCGATCCGCCAAGGATTTGATGCTTGCGTAGTGATGTGCCACGACCATCGCCACCTGAAACACCACGTGCAGCAGCACCCGGCGAACTCCAACGATGGCTCGCTTCCCACGAAGAGTTGTGCGGTCATGTGCGACCGGAGCCAATCCGGTGAGTGCCGCAGTCTCTTCGCCGGTGATGGTGCCGATCTCGGGCATTTCGGCGAGTAGCATCGTGCTGGAAACCGGGCCGATCACCAGGATGGAACCAAGGAGGATGGCGGTCTCGGAAAGACGATCGTCATTGGCTATAGCCTGGCTGATCCGACCACTGACGGCGTGCTGCGCTGGCCCAAGGTGTCGATCATGATATTCCATTTGGTTATCGTTATGCGCAAAATCTTATTTTTCGGGAATTTCTTCTGCGTCTAAGGTGACACCAATCGTGTGGAGGCACTTTTTTGGAGGAGACACCAATGATCCTGATCCGCAAACTGAGCGGTCTGTCGCGTCTTGCGTCGGCGACCGTGCTGATGACGGCGTTCGCAGCACTGCCCGCCTTGGCCGAGCCAAACCTGACGATCACGCTCGATACCCCGCCCAGCCATGTTCGCAACGTCTATGTCGGCCGCTTTGCCGAGGCGCTGACCGAACGCTCCGGCGGCGAGCTGACGGTCGAGGTCTTCGACTCGGGCCAGCTGTATTCCAGCCGCGATTCCGGGCGCGCCGTGGCGCGGGGCGACGTAGGCATGGCGATTGAATCGACCGCGCCGCTCAGCCGGATCGAGCCCAACCTGACGATCTTCGAATTCCCGATGTTCTCGGGCCTCAACATCGAGCAGATGAATGTCGTGGTCGATGGCCCCCTTGGCCAGCGCCTGGGCGCGATGCTGAGCGAGAAGATGGGTGTGGTTGCGTTGACCGGCTGGTACATTCTGGGCGAGATCAACACCTATTCGACCAACGCGCCGCTGAACGCGCTGGAAGACCTGAGCGGGTTGCAAGTGCGTCACCCCGGCGGCGTCGGCGCCGTCGCCTATCTGACGGAACTGGGCGCGAACCCGGTGTCGATGCCCTTCACTGACGTCCCGTTGGCGCTGCAGCAAGGTGCGGTCGATGCCATCGTGTCCTCGAATGCGTCGATCGTTTCGGCCTCGCTACAAGAAACCGGCCTGAGTTATGCCTACATCAACCGCATGGTGATCGGGTATTACATGCCGATCATCAGCCATGCGTATTGGGACCAGCTGACCGAGGATCAGCAACAGCTGTTCCGCGACACCTGGGCCGAATTCGTGCCTCAGCAACGCGCGGCGGCGGCCGAGCAACAAGCCGAGGCGCGTGCCACGCTGGAAGCTGGCGGCATGGTCTTTGTCGATCAGCCTGCCGAGGAAGCGGCCGCCCTGCGCGTGCGCCTGCAACCCGCGCAGGAAGCGATGATCTCGGATCTGGGCATTGCCCCCGACATCCTCGAGCTGGCGCGCGACGCCCTGCAATGAAACACGCGCTCGATCTGCTCGACGCTGCCGTCGGGATTGTTGTTGCGGCTTTGTTCGTAGCGGCATTGCTCCTGTCGCTGGCCGGAGTGGCCGGCCGCTATGTTCCAAACGTTCTGGCACCGGACTGGATCGGCGAAGTGGTGATCTACATCGTCATCTGGGCCATGCTTCTGGGAGCGGCGCGCGTTCTGCGCCGCTCCGGCCACATCCGGGTCGACTTCCTGCTCGATCGCTTTCCGCCGACCGTGCGCCTTGCCGCTGAACTGCTGTCGCTGGTCATCGCCTTCGGGCTCAGCGTGTTTCTGATCTGGTCCGGCTGGCAGGTCGTCACCGAAGCAATGATGTGGGACGAACGCTCGATCAGCACGCTCAGGACGCCCCTGTGGATGTACTACGTGGCACTGCCGGTGAGCTTTGGGCTGCAACTGGTGTTTCTGCTGGAACGCGCCGTGGACCTGGTGGCCGGACGGTCGCCTGTCACAGCCTCTGACCTGACGGATTGATCCGATGACCCTTGTCCTTCTTCTGAGCCTCGGCCTGGCCGTGCTCGCGCTGCTGGCGCTTGGTGTTCCGATCTATCTGGTGCTGACGGCGTCGGCGACGGCGTTCCTGATGCTCGACGGCAAGTCGGTGGCGGGGATCGCGCAGCATGTGCTTGACCATCTCAATTCCCCGGCGCTGGTCTCGGTGCCGTTCTTCCTGCTGGCCGCCGTGCTGATGCGCGGTGGCGGTGTGGCGCGCGCGCTGTTCGATGCCGCGATTACGTGGATCGGCTGGCTGCCCGGCGGTCTGGCGCTGGCGGGGATCGCGGCGACTGCGCTGTTTGCGGCGATCAACGGCTCGTCCGTGGCGACGGCGATGGCGATGGGCTCGCTGCTGGTGCCGATGATGATCGAAAAGGGCTACAAACCCGGTTTCGCCATGGGCCTGACCGCTGCTGCCGCAACGCTGGGCATCCTGATCCCGCCCAGCCTGCCGCTGATCCTGATCGGCCTGATCGCCGAGGCTTCGATCCCGCGCCTGTTTCTGGCGGGGGTGATTCCGGGCCTGCTGCAAGCCGCGCTGTTTGCCGGATACGTGCTGATCGTGGCCAAACGCGTCGGCGGTGCTCCCATGCCACTGGTCAGCCGTGCCGAGTTTGGCCGCAAGAACCTGAATGCCCTGCCCGCGATCCTGATCCCTGTGGTCATTCTGGGCGGGCTTTATGGCGGGTTCGTCACGCTCACCGAATCCGCCGTGTTGGGTGCCGTGGTTGCCTTGCTGGTGGTGCTTGTCTTCTACGGCTCGCGCCGCCCGCGCGAGATCGGCGGCTTCTTCGTCGAGGCCATCGACCGAACCGCCGTGGTGGTGGTTATCGTGATTGGCGCTTCCCTGCTGTCGGCTTGGATCATCCGGTCTGGAATCCCGCAGGAACTGGCGCGGCTGGTGATCGAAAGCGGCCTCAAGCCGTGGCAATTCCTGCTGGTGCTCAACGTCATTCTGCTGGTGATGGGGATGTTCCTTGAAGGTGTCGCGATCATCCTGATCGTTGTGCCGGTCGTCGCACCGGTGATGCAACAGATCGGCATCGCACCCGAGCATTTCGCGGTGGTGATGGTGATCAACATCGAGCTGGCGCTGCTCTCGCCGCCCATCGGGCTGAACCTATTTGTGATGTCCAATGTCACCGGCAAGCCGGTCGCGGAAGTGCTGCGCGGCACCTTCCCCTTCTTCCTGCTGATGCTGGGATTGCTGCTGCTGGTCACCTTTGTTCCGGCGATTTCCACCTGGTTGCCCTCTGTCATGATGCCGCGCCCTTGAACCCTGAAAGATCCCATGTTCGACGACCGTAGCCACCAAGACCCGGCCGGAACCCGTGCCGCCGTCGCCGCGCTCTTTGCGCCCAAGGCTGTGTTGGCCCGCATCATTCATTTCGAGGCAGTTCTGGCCGAGGTGCAGGGCGATCTGGGCTTGATCCCGAACGAGGCCGCCGAAGCGATCCGACGCGCCGCGCTCGACTGGACGCCCGATCCTGGCGCCGTGCAGCGGCACCGCGACCGCGTGGGGCATCCGATGGTGGCGATCCTTGAAGCCTTTGGGGCCGAAATTGACCCTGAAGGGCGCGAGTGGCTGCATTTCGGCACGACAACGGCAGACGTGTTTCGCACGGTCATGGTGCAGCAACTGCACGCGACGGCGGCCGTGATGGATGCCGCGATGGTGCGGATCGAGGCTCAGCTGGCCGATCTCGCCCGTACCCATCGCGCAACCCCAATGATCGGGCGCACATTGGGCCGCCACGCGCTGCCGATCACCTTCGGCTACAAGGTTTCCGTCTGGCTGTCCGAACTTCGCCGCGACCGCGAGCGTCTGGCGGCGTGGCGTGCGCATTTTGACACCGGCGTGCTCAGCGGTGCGGTCGGCACCCATGCGGCGATGGGTACCCGTGGCCCTGAGGTCGAGCGCCGGGTCATGGCCCGTTTGGGGCTCGGCGCACCCGATCCCGTGGACACCAAGGGCGCGCTGGATATCTTTGCCGAAATCGGCGCAGCCATGGTGATCGCCGGACGGGGCTGTCAGCGAGATCGCGCAGGAAATCTTTCTGTTGCAAGGCGACGATATCGGCGAGCTGTCGATCCGCAACCGCGCCGTGGGCTCGTCAACCATGCCGCACAAGGTCAATCCTAGCCTGTGCATCGAGATCATGTCGCGCGTGCCGGAAATGTCCGCGAGCCTCTCGGTTCTGCTGGAATGGGTGGTGACGATCCACGAACGCGATTCTGCCCTCCATTTCGGTGCGCTTGAGCAGATGTGCATCGACATGGCGCAGGTGCTGTCCTGTGTCGAGGGGCTGCTGGAGCGGTTGGTCGTGCATCCTGGGGCCATGCTCGCCAACATCGGGCGGACGCGGGGCGCGGTTTTTACCGAGGATGTGACGGTGCAGCTGGCCGACCGGCTGGGGCGTCGCTCGGCGCATGAGCTGATGCAGCAGACCGTGGCGCTTATGACCATCGAACGGCTGTCGCTCAGCGACGCTCTCGCGCACGATCCGCGCTGCGCGGGTGTCACCCTGCCCACGATGGATGAGGCCATAGGCGAGGCCCCTCAGATGGTGGATGCCTGTCTTGCGCGGCTGGGCTACAACGCCTGACGCGCCGCGCGCTCGACAAAGCTGACAAAGCGATCCATCGCGCTGCCCGTCGAGACCTGCGGTCGAAGCAGACCGAGCGGCGGCATCGAGCTTTCCAGCCGGAAATCGAGCCGCGCCAGTGTCTGGTTGGCCAGTTCCGCCCTGAAAATGCTGATCGGCGCCGCCGAGACAAGTCCCAGATCTTGAATGGCCGCGCGGTTCAGCGTCCGCGAGCGGGTCGGCAATTGTACCATGCGCGGCGGCGGCAGCCCGTCGAAGAGCACCGCCAACAACGCCTCGGCAGGCACCCCGGCCGGCGGCATCAGCCAGGTGCAACCATGCAGATCATCAACCGTCAGGCCTGATTTCCCCGCCAGCGGATGCGAGGGCGAGGCCATCACCGCATGTTCGTCCTTCTGAACCGGGGTAAAGGTCCAGCCGTCGGGCGTGGTCTCGGGCGGGCGGCACACGAAAATATCGAACTCATCGCGCGCGGCGAGACCCAGCATGTGCCGGCCGTCGACCTCATCGACGCGCAGCACGATATCGGGGTTCGCGCGGCAGAACGCGGGGGCCAGACTGGCCAGCACACCACTGATCCCCGCCGCAACCGAGGCCACCCGCAAGATCGACGAGCCGGAATTTCGCTGGACCGCGACGCCCTGCGCCAGTAAATCCGTCGCCTCGAGGATCCGCTCCATCAGCGGGACCACGACCTGACCGGAGCGCGTCAACCGAATGCCGCGCGGCAGGCGATCAAACAGAATGATACCGATGTCTGTCTCGATCTCGCTGACCGCCTTGGTGATCGCCGGTTGTGACACGGCAAGCTCGCGCGCAGCCCGCTGCATGCTGCCAACCCGAGCAACCGTCACCACCATCTGCAAATGCCTTAACCGCCCCTTGAGCATGAGGCGCTGAAAGAGCTGGGTGTGAAAGATAGGCGGATTCATTGGGAGTGAGGTTGGCAGTCCACGTCAGCAGGGCGCAAGGAGATTCTCCACATGACCTTCGATTGGCATCGCTCGGGTCACAGCGTCAAACCTGAAGGTCGTAGGTTCAAATCCTACCCCCGAAACCAAAATACTTCGGCATATCAAGACCTAAAACCCGACTGTTTGCATCGGGCTTTCGGCGTTGCCGTCTACATCAACGCCACACCAACAGCGGACCCGAAAAGCTGCACCAGAACGCAAACGCGGGTATGCACATGCGCTTGCACGCAACTCGCAGTTGGCCGCAGCCTTGTTGGCTGCCTTCTGCCGATCGCCCCGTCAACTTACCACGATCACCTGGCCAGGAGGGCTTATCCGTAAGCGGGAAGAGAACGCCGTGGGTTAATGGCGTGTCCGGTCTGGAGTAGGCTTCTGGCATTGCTCTGATCGCCGAGGTTCCATGTCTACGACTAGTTCGCCGATCTGTTCACACTTTGGCAGCAAACCTTGCCCCGCATCTCGGGGAAATCGAAGCTGGCCGAAGCCCTGCGCTATGCCATCGCCCGGCCCGAGATCTTCCAGCGCCTCTTGACCGACGGCCTCGTCGAGCTCGTCTCCAACATTTTCGAGCGCGCCATCGGGCTCCAGACAATCGCGAGAAAGAACAGACTGTTCGCCGGTTCGGATGGTGGCGGTCGGACATGGGCCACCATCGCCACGGTCTTGCAGACCTGCAAAATGAACAACGTCGACCCCGTCGCGTGGCTGACCCAGACATTGGAGCGCATCGCCAACCAATGGCCAAGTGCCGAGATCGACGCTCTCATGCCCTGGAGTTAAAAAGCCTTAACGGCCACAGCTGCCCGCTTACGCTTATCCCGCCAGTCGGTCGGATCGTGTGCGGCGGGACGAGGCTCTGCGCCCCGAGATCCTTCCGGGGGGGCTACCCCCTGCAGGCGGTCACGAATACAATCTAGCTTCGCAGTACCTAAGCTTTAGTTTGAAGCGATGCTTGAGCGGCGAGCCAGTCTTCCAGCGTCACCGGTGGGGCGTTGCGCAACGGTGCGCGCGGCGGCACGCCTTCAAAAAGGCTCGCCTCGGTGAACCAGCGTTTGGGGGCTGGAATACCCCAGAGCTGCGACCGTGAGGTGTCTGACAGATCCCAGCGCTTGGGCGCCTGGTCGATGTCGATCATCGCGTAATGGCTGGTGAAGATCTCGACCCGGTGACCATCCGGGTCGCGCAGATAGGCAAAGAAGGCGTTGCCGATCCCGTGCCGTCCGGGGCTGCGGTCCATTGACCCGGTCAGCCCAAGCGAGGCCATCACATCGAGTGCGTGGATGACATTGGCGATCTCGGGCGTGTGATAGGCGAAGTGGTGCAACCGGGGACCGGGGCCATTGGCGAAGACGATGTCCTGCGTGTTGTTCTTGCGCTTCAGCCAGATGCCCCAGACCTCGTCAGTGCCATCCTCGGCGGTGTATTCGGTCAGGCGAAAGCCCATCCCGGCCCAGAATTTCCACACCGCATCGACATCGTCGATGGGCACTTGCACATGATCCAGATAGGACAGCCGCCCACCCTGATGGGTGTGAAACGCCTGCATGCGCGACGTGGTCTGGTCCATTCGCGCGCAGAATTCGAGCGGAACCCCCAGCGGATCAGTTACGCGAAGGGTGAGACCCTGAAACGGGCGCTCGACAAAGGCTGGGTCCAACCCTTGTGCGGCAAAGATGTCATGGGCGGCGCGAAGGTCGTCGTCATCAAACATGTGGAACCCCAGCCGGCGGCAGGTGCCCGGTCCCGTGGCGCGCTCGATCACCAGCGAATGATGCGAGGTTTCTTCCAGCGCGCGCAGGCACAGAATGTCCGCATCCGCGTGGGTCACTTCCAGCCCGAGACCGGTCTCGTAGAAATGGCGCGAGCGGTCCAGATCGATGGTGGTCAGCACGACATGGCTTAGACGGGTGATATCAAAGCCGGGGGATCGGGTGGCGGCGTGCAGCATGGAGCGGCTCCGGTTGGGGGGAAGGGGGCGGCACTTGGCCGCCCCGCCTGGGATCAGCCGAGCGCGGTCTTGCGCATGGTCACACGGATCTCGGTCTGTTCATGCGGTTCAACGGCGGATTTGCCGGTTTGCACGGGCTCGCCCCAGGTCAGGACGGCCTCGCTGCCGAAATCGACCTTGTCCTCGTCGATGATCCCGACTGAGAACCAGCTGCCGACATGCACGGTATAGGCGGCGTAGACCGCCTTGCCGATGGGCGTGCCATTGATCGACACCCGGTCCAGCGGGCAGCTGGCATACATCGCACTGGGCCATTCCATGTACTTATAACGCGGCCCGTCACCCAGCAGCGACCCCAGCACCCGGCGCGCATCGTCGTCGTTCCAGTGTAGCCAGATTTTCTTGCGGTGCGTTTGCTCCTTGCGCGCCAGCAGGGCGTCGCGACCGATGAAGTCATGGTCCCAATGTATCAGGCGGTTATAGCCCAGATCCCACGGGTCCATGTAAAAGTCCTCGATCCGGTCCGACACAAAGCTGCCGCCCTGGCTGAGAGTGGCCTCGTAGCTGGTCGCCGAGAGCGCCTCGCGAAATGCGCGCAGGTCGGGCTGAGAGTAGATCGCGGGCAGCAGCGCCCCGACCCAGCCCGATTGCGGGCCCGAAGACGAATAGGTGCGCGCGCCGCCACGACGCAGGCCGAATTCTTCACCTGCCTTCAGGATTGCATCAACCACAGCGCCCTTCTGGCCATAGTCGCCCCAGAACTCCATCCCCGGTGCGCCCGCCATGCCGTGACGCAGACCGGTGATCGCAACCCCGGCGATCGCGAAATCGCACATGCCGAAGGGGCGGGTTTCGGGCAACGGACCACCGTTGAGTTTCTCGATCAGCTTGAGCGCATTGGGGCCTTGCAATTGCAGGCGGAACACCTGCCGTTGTTTCCCACCGTCCAGAACGCGCGTATCCTCGACCACATCGACATCGTAGCCGCCGGTCTTGGCCTTGTGGATCAGCCAGGCGGGCGCAGTCGGTTTGCCAACGATATTGACCCGCCCATCGGCAAGGTGAAAGCCGATGGCGTCGCCGATACAATAGCCGTCAGGGCTGGTCGCGACGTACTGGAAGGCCTTGCCGACCGGGAAATCCGTGTAATTGTTGATCGACGTCTCTGCCAGAAGGCGGCGCACGTCGGGGCCGCTGAGGTAGATATCGGTCATGTGGTAGGATTGATCGAACAGCACCACGGTCTCACCCCAGGCGCGTTGTTCGTCGCGCCAGTTGGTCCATTCGGACGGTACCGGGAACTGATAGAACCCGGTCGGTGAATTGCGCAGCATCCCAATCAGGTCGCCACCGGCTTGGTCAATCTTGTTTTGCAGTGTCTTCGCGGTCATCGAAAATCCTCCCATTTGCCCGGCCATTGTGGGCCTATGGCGAGCAAGAACGGCATTTTGCTACGCTGATTTCAAAAAGTGAAATTTTGCGGGTCGTCGGGCGCGTCGCCCCTGCTTTCCCGGCACGCACGCAGGACTGCGTCGCGCATCCAGCGATGCCGCGGGCTGGAGTCGGTTGCCGGGCTCCACAGCATCCGCAAGGTCAGGACGCTGTCAAAGGGTGCCGGAACCGCGGTTAGAATGGGGCAGAACAGTTCTGCAAGGCGCGCCGGGGCGGTCAGCACCAGATCCGAATCCAGGATCAACCGCTCGACCCCGCCAAACGAAGGCACGCGCACCACTGGCTCGAACCCGATGCCTTGGCGCGCGAGTTCGGCCTGCCAGAACGGACGCCAGCCTTCGGCATAGACGACGCCCAGATGCCGGGCCTGTGCGAAGCCGTCCAGATCCAGCCCTTGCTGGGCGATGTGCGAGGACGGATCGACAAAGCAAGCGTAAGCCTCGGTGAACAGCGTCTGCGCACGCAGCTTGCCGTGGCCCAACGGCACCGGCGAAAGAGCCAGATCGCAGCGATGCTCTTGCAGCAGGCGTTGCGGCGAGAAATCGGCGGGGATCACGGTAACGGGCAGATTGGGTGCTTCACGCCGCAACAGGCGCAAGAGAGGCGGCAGTATCAGGCAGCGTTCATAGAAATTGCCTGCAATTGTGTAGGGCGCAGACTCGCGCGCAATGTCGAAATCCGCCTCGCGGCCCAGATCATGCACGCTGTCCAGAAGCGGGCGCAGCTGGGCGATGATGGCTTCGCAGCGCGCGGTGGCTCGCATCCCGCGCGGCGCGCGGTGGAACAGAGGATCCCCCAGGGCCTGACGCAACCGCTCCAGCGTGTGGCTGGCGGTAGATTGCGCAATACCGCTGCGCTCGGCGGCAAGTGACAGGGAGCCGGCATCATGGATGCGGCACAAAAGATGCAGGGCTTTCAGGTCGAGCGAGGGGATATCGATATTTTTCATATCCGATATTCCTAGATTTGCCTGCGTCGATAAGCAATCGCTCAAGCCTGCGGCTCAAACTGTGGGAGGACAGCGTGGCACGAGAGTTACCCAAGATCGACGATGTCTCGTTAACCGAGATGTACAGTGATCCCTATCCGACCTATGCGCGCCTGCGCCGCGATGCGCCGGTGTCTTGGCTGGTTCCGGCGGGCATTGCGCTGATCACGCGCTTTGACGACATCATCGCGATTGAGCGCGATCACGAGACGTTTCCGGCCAATGATCCGCGCAGTCTGCAGATCCGCTCGATGGGGCATACGCTGATGCGCCGCGACGGGGCTGAGCATGCAGCCGAGCGTTCAGCGATGGTGCGCACTTTCAGTCCGCCGGTGGTCAAAGGGCACTGGGAACCCGTTCTGCGCGCTATCGTGGACGAACAGATTGCCGCCATTGCCGGGCAAGGGCAAGCGGACCTGTTCAACGATTTCTGCGCCCCGGTCGCCAGCCGCGCGCTGGCGCAGATCATCGGCCTGCCCGATGTCGACTGGCGTGACATGCTATGGTGGAGCCAGGCGTTGATCGACGCGACCGGCAATTACGGCGATCTTCCCGAACCGTGGGAGCATTGCGCACGCGCCAGCGCGCAGATCGACGCTGCGATTGAGGCGCAGACCGCGCAGTGGCGGCGCGAGCCTGACCCCTCGGCGCTGTCGGCAATGGTCGCGGCTGACTGGCCGGTTGAGCGCACCCGTGCCAACATCAAGGTCGCCATCGGCGGCGGTCTGAATGAACCCCGCGATGCGATCGGTACGCTGGTTCTGGGCCTGCTTGGCAACCCCGATCAGTTGGCCGCCGTGAGGGCGGACCCCAAGCTGAACCGCCGGGCCTTTGAGGAATCGGTGCGCTGGGTCGCGCCGATCGGCCTGTATCCGCGCCGCGTCGCGCGCGATGTGGTGCTGTCGGAGACGCTGTTGCCCGCAGGCACGCCCATCGGCCTGTCCGCCGGGTCCGCCTGTCGGGATGAGGCGAAATTCGGCGCGACCGGAGAGGTCTTCGACATGCGTCGCCCGCAAGCCCAGCACCTCGCCTTTGGCTCGGGGCCGCATTTTTGCCTGGGCGCGTGGATGGCGCGGCTTCTGGTCGGTGAAATCGCCGTGCCATCGCTGTTTGAGCGGCTGCCGGGTTTGCGCCTTGACCCTCAGCGGCCGCATCGCATGGGCGGCTGGGTGTTTCGCGGCCCCGTGTCGCTGCCGGTTCTTTGGGACGCATAAGGGGAAGCGCATGACCAATCTGACGATCATTGATCCGGCGGGCACCCGCCACATCCTTGATGCCGATCCGTCACTGTCGCTGATGGAGGCGATCCGCGACAGCGGCATCGACGGGATCGTGGCCGAGTGCGGTGGCACAGCGGCCTGCGCGACCTGTCACGTGATGCTGGCCGAGGATCTCGGGCTGGAACCGGCGTCCGAGCATGAGACCGGGATGTTGGACTTCGCCGCCGTCGCGCCGAAGCCGGGCAGCCGTCTGTCGTGCCAGATCCGTGTTGCTCACCTGCCCGAAGGCGCGGAGATCACCTTGCCTGAAACGCAGTTCTAAGCCAAACGGCCCCCAGACAATCCGGGGGCCGTTCGCATCTTACGTGGTGATGTGGCGCACGCCATTTTCCAACCGGCCCAACCCGTCGACACTGATGCCGATCCGCCCGGTTTCGCGGTTCAGAAGCAGGCTCTTGTGACCGTTGGGAAAGCGCCCTTCTCCTTTGCCAGTGGTGCCAAAGCAGATCATATCGCCGGGTTCGAGCGTGAAATAACGGCTGGCCTCGGCGATGCAGGTCTCGACCCGGAACCGATAGTTCGCGGTATTGTCCCGCGCAAAGACCTCGCCGTCGATATCGGCCACGACGCTCAGATCGTTTGGATTGCCAACCTTGTCCGCAGTGGTCACCCATGGACCGACGGGGCCGAAGGTGTCGGCGCCCTTGGACCGTGTGTGATAGACGAAGTACGCATTGCGGTCGTCGTCGCCATGCCGATTCCGCCAGGCGAAGAACTCAGGGTGCGCCAGGGCCGGTGGATAGGTTACGGCGATGGAATCTTTGCCGAACTTCAACCCGTGCGAGGTCACGTCGTTGATGATCGTCCAGCCAAAGACATGATCGAGTGCCTCGGCCTCGGTGACGCGGCGGGCGCGGCGGCCGATGATCGCGCAGATCTCGGGTTCCGGGATCGTCGGACCCCAGGACGGGTCGATCTCGATATCCGCGCCATGGCCGATCAGGCAGGACGGCGGCTTGAGGAAGAAGTTCGGCACGCCCGGATCATGGTGCGCGGTCTTCATCAGCTCGCGGTTGTTGAACGCAACACCCAGCACCTTGGAGGGACGGCGCACCGGGGGTGCAAAAGTGAGCGCCGAGACCGCCACGCGGGGCGCGGATGCGGTCAGACCGGGCAAGTCTGCCATCAGGCCGGGGCTTGCCGCGCTCGCGTCCAACAGATCCTCTATGTCGCGCAAAGGACGGGTCAGTCGCTTGGACAAGGTCGCATCAAGATCGACGGCGGTGTCGCCATCCCTGAACCACAGTCGGTCCGTCTGGCCCGCTTGGTGGCCGGTTGCAAACTGCATCGCAGAGGTTCCTTGTGTTAGTCTTCGGAGCTGTGATCACTCTAGAGGCGCGTTTTCAAAGACCCGTCCTTGAACAGAGGGAATTTCGATCAGTGAAATTGGAACACGAGACAGACCCGCCCGCCAGCGAAGCGAATAGCTATGAACCGTTGAAGACGGTGCAAAAGACGATGTTGGTTTTGGAAGAACTCAATCGCTATCCGACCCGGCGCGTGCAGGAACTCTGCGCGGTGACGGCGATACCGGCTTCGACCATGATTCGCATTCTCGAAACCCTGTGCGACATGGGTTATGTGCGCAAACTCTCGCGGCGCACCGGCTATTGCCTGACGCCCAAGATAACTTCGCTTTCAGCCGGATACCACGGGCTTCCGCGCGTGTTCAACGCGATCCGCCGTGTCGCTGATGCCCTGACCGAGCAGATCCGCTGGCCCTGTGCGATCTGCACCTTTGACGTCAATGCGATGGTTGTACGCTATTCGACAATCCCGTCGAGCCCGCTGTCGCACAAGCATTCCACGCTGAACCGGCGTCTGGACATGCTGACGCGGGCGCATGGCCGGGCGTGGATGGCCTTTGTCGAGGATGAAGAGCGCCGCCGCATCTGGGAGGTGCTGATCCGCTCGGGCCTGCACGCCGGGCCGGTAGGCGCGCTTGAGGCCGAGATGGCCGACGTGCTCGACAGTGTTCGCCAGACCGGCGTCGCACGCCGCGACTCGGCCACCGAGCCCGATACGACGACTTTTGCCGTGCCGGTGTTTGTTGGCCCGAAACTGGTCGCAACGCTGGGTGTCACACACTTTGCCAGGGCAAAATCGGACCCGGCGATGCTGATCGACACCATGCGGCGCGCCAGCACTGAACTGCGCAATCTGGGGCCTGAGGCATCGAGCGCCGAAGATCCGCGGCCGGACTGAGACCCTGAATAACGGAAAGAAGAGTGATGGATTTAGAGACTGACCTGACCGCCTTGCTGGACCGCCAGCGCATTGCCGCGTTGCAGACCTGCTTTGCACAGGCACTGGATGGCGGCACGTTGGCGCAGTTTCTCAGCGTGTTTACCGACGATGTTACCTACAGCAACGGCCCGCGCGTGTTGCAGGGCCACGCCGGACTCCGCGGTTTTTTCGAGGCGCGGCAGGCTGCGGGCCGGGTGTCGCGGCACATGATGAGCGGACTTGATATCAGTTTTGACGGACCGGACGCTGCGCGCAGCCACAGTGTCTGGCTCAGCTTCGCCGGGGACGGCCCGCTGCCCGTCGGCCATGCAGAACCGTTTCTGGTCGCGGATATGCACGACGACTATCTGCGCACGCCAGCAGGGTGGCGGATCGCGCGGCGGGTCATCACGCCAGCGTTCCGCAATCCCGGCATCGGCAATCCGCCCAGCGGGGCGCGGGCATGAGGCGGGTTGCGGAGCTTGCTGTCGAAACCACGGGGGAAGGGGCTCCGGCGCTGGTTTTCCTGCACGGTTTTTCGCTGGACCGGCGGTCCTGGGCACCGCAGATCGCGGCCTTTTCGCAAGATCACCACTGCGTCGCCTATGATCTGCGCGGGTTTGGCGACAGCCCGCCCCCGCAGGGCGACTACGATCACGCCGCCGATCTGGCGGCGGTGATTGCGGATAAGGTGACCGGGCCATACGTCCTCATCGGGCTGTCGCTGGGTGCCAATGTCGCGCTGGCCCTGTCGGCGCAGCGACCGGCCGGGCTGGCCGGGCTGGTTCTGGCGTCGAGCGGGTTGTTCGGCCACGACTGGCAGGGCGAGGAACGCCCGCCCGCCGCCGCTGACCGCGTCGCTGCCGACCAAGGGGTCGAGGCAGCGCGTGCGTTCTGGCTGGCCCATCCGCTCTTTGCGTCGCTGGACAACTGGCCCGAAGCTCGCGCTCAGGCACATCACATGGTGGCTGCGTATTCCGGCTGGCACTGGCAAGCGCCGGGTCGCGGTGCCCGCATCGCGCCGGTGCGCGCGCTGTCGGATGTGGCGGTGCCTACACTGGTGCTGTCAGGCGAGCGCGACGTCGCAGGTTACCGCGCCATCGCGTCGGCGCTGGCGCAAGGCATTCCCGACGCGCGGCTGGAACGGCTGCCCGGCGCCGGACATCTGTGCAATCTCGAAGATCCCGCGCAATTCAATGCGGCCGTGCAGGCCTTTCTGACGTCCTTGGTCGCGAAGGAGGAAACCGCATGAGCAACTCGATTCCGCTGACATTGGACGAGCCGGGCACCTATGTCTTCACCGCCGAAGCCGCGCTCAGGGGCCACAAACTGACGGCCTTTGGCCTGTCGCTGCGCCGTCCTGATAACCGGAAGATCTTTCTCGCCGATGAAGAGGCCTACATGCAAAAGGCTGGGCTGACAGACGCGCAAATCGCGCTGGTCCGCGCCCGCGACTGGACCGGACTGATCCGCGCCGGGGGCCATCTGCAATCCATGCTCAAGGTCGCGGCGACGGTCGGTCAGGACCTGTGGCACATCGGCGCGCATAACGCCGGGATCTCACGCGAAGAGCTGATCGCGCTCTGCCCGCGCCGCCTTGATATCACGCCCGAAGGAGGCATCTGATGGCCCGCATCGTCGGAGGTTTAGGCATTTCGCACACACCGTCCATGGGGATGGCCTTTGACAAGGGCATGGCTGGCGGCTGGGCCGACATCTGGCGCCCCTGGTACGACGGCACGCGCCCGGTGCGCGACTGGCTGGAACGGATCAAGCCCGACAAGCTGATGGTGATCTACAATGATCACCTCAACCATTTCGATTTCTCCGCCTACCCGACCTTCGCCATCGGCGTCGCCCCCGAGTTTCCGCAAGCCGACGAAGGATGGGGCCTGCGGCCCTTCCCCGACCTGCCGGGCGACACCGGCATGGCGATGCAGATAACCGAGCGACTGGTGCGCGGCGGGTTCGATTTGACGGTCTGTCAGGACCTGTCGGTGGATCACGGCATTTATTCGTGGTTCCCTTATTTGATGAGCCCGCCCTGGCCCGTGCCGATTGTTCCGCTGGCGGTCAACATGGTGCGCCAGCCGATCCCGACCAACCAGCGGCTTTGGGATTTGGGTCGCGCAATCGGCGCGGCAATCCGCGCGATGCCGGGAGATGAGCGCGTCGTGGTGATCGCCACCGGCGGCATGTCTCACCAGATCAGCGGTGCGCGATTCGGCATCGCCAACGAAGGGCTGGATGCGTGGTTCCTGCGCAACCTCAAGGACAACGCAGCAATGCTGGTGGGCACCCCGCAAGAGGAACTGATGCGCTTGGGCGGGACCGAGGCGGCGGAACTGGCGATCTGGTTCGCAATGCGATCGGCGCTGTCAGACGACACCCGCGAGGTCTATTCCTATCACACCTTCCCGGCCATCACCGGCTGCGGTGTGGTGGTGTATGAAGAGCCGCGTTGATTTCGGATATTGAAATCACGGCGCGCAATGAGACCGCTCACGCCTCTGCTGAGCCAGACTGATCCCAAGGCATCCAACGGCAATCTGTCGCGGATGCCGGTTCATGCTACGAGGGAGGAAGTCGCATGTTGACTGGAATTTCCACGCGCGCTGCTGTGCTCGCTACTGCTCTGGGCTTTGCCGCCGTACCGGCTGGAGCCGAAACGCTCAAGCTGGCGCATTTTGTGCCAACGACCCATATCCTGACCGCTTCCGTTGTCGAACCCTTCGTCAACGCGGTCTCCGCTGCCACCAACGGCGACCTGCAAATTCAGGTCTTCCCGTCAGGTGAGCTGGGTGCCGGCCCGGGCGAGCAATACGTGCGCGCCCTGAACGGCATTGCCGATATTGTCTGGAGCGTGACCGGCTACACCTCGACACAGTTCGAGCGCACGATGATCGCCGAGCTGCCCGGCGTTTTTGACGGGCAGAACGGTGCCGAAGTCCTGCACGGGGCGCTGGCCGATCATCTGGCGGTCGAGTTCCCGGGCACGCATCCGCTGGCCCTCTGGACGGCTGAGCCCAATATCCTGATCATGCGCAACCGTGAGATCCGCAGCCCCGAAGATCTGCGTGGCCTGCGCATCCGCGTCGCGGGCGCGTTCCCGGCGATGATCGTCGAGGCGCTGGGCGGCACTGCCGTGCAGATGCCGGCGGCCGAAGGCTATAACGCCCTGCAGAACGGCCTGATCGACGGCACCCTGACCGGGGCCAGCGCGGTTGCTGATTTCCGCTTTGGCGAGGTCGCGGATTACTTCATTCTGGGGCCGGATCTGGGCCATGTCGGGTTCTACCTGACCATGAGCCAGGCGTCGTATGATGCGCTGTCGCCCGAGCATCAGGCAGCCATCGACGACGCATCCGGTCTGGCGCTGGCCAATAGCGGCGAGGCAGGCTGGAACGCGCATGCCGACGAGACCATCGCGGCCCTGCGCGCCGACCCCAACGAGAACGTCATCGACCTGAGGCCAGAGGAAATCGCCGCGTTTGACGCGATTACCGTTCAGCTGCGCGATGACGTAGTGGCCGAGATGGACGGGCGCGGTATCGATGCGAGCGCCACGCTGGCCGCAATGCAGAGCGCCAGTCAATGACAGCTTCGGCGACGCGCAACAGCCCGCTCGTTTGGGCGCGGCGCGTGGTCGATGTCTTTGTGACAGCTTCGGCATGGATTGGCGGCGCAGGACTTGCCGCCGGCCTTGCCGTGGTGCTAGTCGATGTGATCGGCCGCGCCTTCGGCCACCCGCTCTCGGGTTCTCCTGACATTGTGCAGATGTGTTATGTGGTCATCGTCTTTGGCTGCGTTCCCTTGTGTGAACGGACGGCCGGGAACGTCCGGCTCGACCTGCTCGAGCCGTTTTTTCCCGCCCCTCTGAACCGAGTCTTTGACTTTATCGCCACGGCGCTGGGGATGATGCTGTTCGTGCTGATCGGCTGGAAATGCTGGGAGGCCGCGCAGATTTCTCAAATGCTGAACCTTGCGACCAACGTACGGCGCATTCCTAAGGCGCCGTTCCAGATCGGCGTTACCGTGGCGTGCGCGATCGTGGTCTGCTCGATGCTGGTCCACCTGTTTGAAATCGCCGTCGGTAAAACCGACGCCGACCGCAAAACCGAGGAGCCTCTGACGTGAGCCCCGCCCTGATCGGCCTGTTCGGCATCCTGGCCCTGTTTTTTCTGATGGCGATCCGGGTGCCGATTGCCTTCGCCATGCTCGCCGTCGGTCTGGCCGGAACCGCCAGCCTGAGCGGTCTGCAACCCGCGATGAGTATGCTGGCCACCGAAAGCTTCACGGTCGCGACATCATACGAGTTGATCGTGGTGCCGTTGTTCATCCTGATGGGCAACGTCGCGACCGCAGCGGGCATGAGCGGCGCGCTTTACGACGGGGCTTATGCCTGGATCGGGCGGTTTCGGGGCGGGCTGGCGTCGGCCACCATCGTCGGCTGCGCCGGGTTTGCGGCGCTGTCCGGCAGCTCCATCGCTTCAGCCCTGACGATGGGCAAGGTGTCAATCGGCGAGATGAACCGCTTTGGCTATTCACCCCGCCTTGCTACGGGCGTTGTCGCCGCCGGCGGCACGCTGGGGATCCTGATCCCGCCCTCAACCGGCTTTGTGCTCTATGCCATCCTGACCCAGCAATCCATCGGACGGCTGTTTCTGGCCGGCGTCATCCCGGGCATCCTGCTGGCCGCGCTTTTTGTCGGTACGGTAACGGTTCTCTGTACCGTGTTCCCGTCCTGGGGTCCGCCCGGCCCGCGCACGAGCTGGTCGCAAAAGGCAAGGCGACCCTTGGCGCGTTGCCGATCGTGGCAATCATCGTCGTCTCGATCGGCGGGATTTACACCGGGATTTTCTCGCCCATCGAGTCGTCGGCCATCGGGGCAGGCCTGTCTATTGTGCTGGGCTTTGCGCTGCGCCGCCTCTCGTTTCGAACACTTGGTCGCGTGATCATTGACAGCGGGCGCACCACAGCGACCGTGATGTTGATCCTGATCTCGGCCTATATCCTGAACCCGTTCATCTCGCTCACGGGCGTGCCGCATGTGGTCGGGGAATATCTGGCCTCGATATCCAGCGGGCCGTTGATGACATTGGCGCTGATCCTGCTGTGCTACCTTGTGCTCGGCTGCTTTCTTGAGGGGCTGTCGATGATCGTGCTGACCATGCCGATCTTCTACCCCATCGTCATCGGGCTTGGGTTCGATCCCATATGGTACGGCGTGATCATCGTGATCGTGCTGGAAATGGCGATGATTTCGCCGCCGATCGGAGTCAATGTCTTCATCGTTCGCTCGATTGCGCCGACTGTGTCCCTGGCGCAGATCTTTTCGGGGGTGCTGCCGTTCTGGGTGGCGATGATTGTGCTGGTCGGGTTGCTGATCGCTTTCCCGCAACTGGCTACCTTCCTTCCCGACACGATGATCCGGTAAGTTGCCCGATCTCTTCAAAGGAATGCACGATGCGTGACGGACGTCCCCAACCGCTCTCCGATACTGATTGGCCTGAAGATGCGCGTGACCTGCTGGCCGGTTTCGCGGGCAAGCTGAACGTCTACCGGGTGATGGCTCACCACCCCGCATTGCTGGCGGCCTGGGCACCGCTCCGCCGGCACATCGTGCTCGACACGTCGTTGGGACGTGAGCTGAGCGAGGTGGTCATCCTGCGCACGGGCCATCGCTTTGGCTCGGCCTACGAATGGGCGCATCATGTCAGCCGCGCGCGCGAGCTCGGCTTTTCCGACGCCCGGATCGCTGCGACGCGCGGCAGGCCCGAAGGGGATGATGGGCTGATCGTGCAGGCAGTTGATGCGCTGCTGGACGACCGAAAACTGTCCGGCGCGCTGGAGGGGGCACTGGTCGCCCGTTTTGGCCGCAAGGCGGTTTTCGACTTGATCGCCACGGTCGGTTTCTATTCCGTGCTTGGCTATCTGCTGCTCAGCTATGACGTGCCGGTTGACGATCAGGTCGCTGCCGAATTGTTAGAAAGGCCGCTCTCGCCCTGACACTAAGTTATTCTCAAAGGCGCGTTCGTCGCGAAATTACTGGGTATCATCGGGGGCTTAACGTTCTCTATCGAAAAAAAGGGCTGAGGTGCTTCCGGGCAGGGCTCATGCTGGCTTTGCAGATGCAGGCATGCATTGAACAACTTAGAAAGCTTTCTCAGGCAGAATGAGACGCGAGGCGCGGGAACAGGGGGTGGCGCGAGATCGTGAAACTTTCACCTGCACGCCCTCACCTGATCCCGCAGCACAGCATAGTCGCTGAGCATCCGAACAGCTATCGCCCACTCCGGCAGCCCTTCAACCTCCCCCGCTGCACGCTCCTGCTCTACCTCATTGTACGCCACCACTGGCGGGCATGGCACCTGCACCTCAGAACCTGCCGTCGCGCAACCTACCAACCAAAGCATCACGATCAGCTGGACGGCGACCGGCGGCATCGAGCATTTGTCTGTGAATGGCATCGTTTCTCTCCCTTGCGTTGAGGCGTTCAGCGGCGCGCCCGACACGTTCCCCGGTGCGGCGCAGGTTGATGAGAAACAGCGCGACCATTGCTGCTGCGAGGAGCAACCCCAGCACCTTGCGCGCCAGGCCGCTCGTGAGGATAGCGGTTGCCCAGCCGATCACCGCCGCCCCCGCTTCCAGTCATCGATGCGGGCGTGGATCGCGACGACGATCCCGCCCAGCGCCACGGCGATGAACACCCAACGCAGGGTGTCGAGGGTGGGCACGAGCGGTTGGATGGACGATTGCGCCTCGGCCAGAATCTCCTGCACGACCTCGACCCCGGCGGCACCGACGGTGGCCGCGCCCGCCGCTCCACCTCCACGCAGCGTCCGGCTGTCGGCCAGCACCTCACGCGCGGGCGGGGTCTCCGTAGCAAACGCTGTCGCGCGGACCGCAAACGGCTCACCCCAGGACCGCGCTGGGCCCAGATCGATGTGCATGAAGCCGGAGCGCGGATAATACCCAAAGCCGAGGAACCCCGCCGCGCGGGCTGCGGCCTCGAATGCCACCGGATCATGGTTTGACATGGCGATGTCGAAGGCGGTGCCTTGCATGTGCCTGGACGCCGGCGCGCCGCCGACGGCGCGGTTGTGCTCGGGGCTGCGATAGGCGGACAGCACAATCAGGGGCTTGGCGAGGCGATTGCGCAGGCGCTGCAGAGCGTCCATCTGTTGATTTGCACTCAGAACTGAGCCGGTTAGGCGGATAATTTTCACTGAGAACTGAGCCATGTGAACCTTTCCCCAAAGCGTTGAGCGGCGGGGGCAACGGAGTGATCCACATGGGACTATTGAACATCATCCGACGGATGCATTTGCGGCAGAAGTTGTCGATCCGCGAGATCGCGCGGCTAAAGGCGTGTCGCGGAATACCGTGACCAAGCATCTGGCGGCGAACACCATCGAGCCAAAATTTGCGACACCGGAGCGGCAAAGTAAGCTTGACCCCTTCGCCGAGAAGCTGGCGGGTTGGCTGAAGACCGAGGCCGGGAAGTCACGCAAGCAGCGGCGCACAGTGAAGCAACTGCATGCCGATCTCGTGGCGCTTGGCTTCACCGGCTCTTATGCCCGGGTCGCAGCGTTTGCGCGACGGTGGCGGGCAGATAGGCAGCGCGAACAGCAGACGACGGGGCGCGGGACCTTTGTGCCGCTGCATTTTGATCCCGGCGATGCCTTCCAGTTCGACTGGAGCGAGGACTTCGCTGTCCTGGGCGGCGAGCGCACAAAGTTGCAGATGGCCCATATCAAGCTGTCGCACAGCCGTGCCTTTTTGCTACGCGCCTATCCGTTGCAGACCCACGAGATGCTGTTCGATGCCCATTGGCACGGCTTCCGCGTTTTTGGGGGCATCCCTGGCCGAGGCATCTACGATAACATGAAGACGGCGGTGGATCGTGTCGGTCGCGGCAGGGAGCGGCAGATCAACATGCGCTTCCTCGCCATGACGAACCACTATGTCTATGAGCCGGAGTTCTGCAATCCGGCAGCGGGCTGGGAGAAGGGCCAGGTCGAGAAGAACGTTCGGGATTCCCGACATCAGATGCTGCAAGCGATGCCGGACTTCCCTGACCTCACCGCGCTGAATGCCTGGCTGGAACAGCGTTGCCTCGAGCTGTGGCAGCAGACCCCGCATGGCAAACAGCCTGGCACGATCGCCGATGTCTGGGCTGAAGAGCAGGCCGCGCTGATGCCGCTGCCGGTTGCCTTTGACGGCTTCATTGAGCTGAGCAAGCGTGTCTCGCCCACGTGCCTGATCAGCTTCGAGCGCAATCGCTATAGCGTTCCGGCGTCATTTGCGAACCGTCCTGTCAGCTTGCGGATCTATCCGGACCGGTTGGTGGTGGCGGCCGAGGGTAATGTCTTGTGCCAACATGCCCGTGTGATCCAGCGCAGTCACCACCTGCCGCCGCGGACGATTTATGACTGGCGGCATTATCTTGCGGTCGTTCAACGCAAGCCCGGAGCCCTTCGGAATGGTGCGCCGTTCCTCGAATTGCCTCACGCCTTCAGACAGTTGCAGGATCACATGCTGCGCAAACCCGGTGGCGATCGGGAAATGGTCGATATCCTCGCCCTCGTTCTGCAGCATGACGAACAGGCTGTGCTGACCGCGGTGGAGCTGGCACTGACCGAGGGCGTGCCGACCAAGACCCATGTCCTGAACCTGCTGCACCGGCTGGTCGACGGCAAGGTGATCGGTGGGCCACCGCTGGACACGCCGCAAGCGCTGGCTCTGCACCGCGAACCCAAGGCCAATGTCGCACGTTACGACGGCCTGCGCAGCCAGAACGCCGGAGGCCACCATGCGTCATGATCCAGCCGCCGGCGCCATCGTCATCATGCTGCGCAGCCTCAAAATGTATGGCATGGCCCAAGCCGTCACGGACCTGATCGAGCAGGGCGCACCGGCCTTTGAAGCTGCAATCCCGATGCTGTCGCAACTGCTGAAGGCCGAATTGGCCGAGCGCGAGGTGCGCACCATCGCCTATCACATGAAGTCAGCGTTCGTCGGGCAAACAGTCCCCCGGACTGTTTGCTGATCCTCCTCACCCCGGCCTACAAGGACCTCTCGGGCTTTGACTTCGCCGCCAGCGAGATCAACGAGGCGACCGTCAGAACGCTGCACCGCTGCGAGTTCATGGATGGCGCCCAGAATGTCGTCCTGATTGGCGGGCCGGGCACCGGCAAGACCCATGTTGCCACCGCCCTCGGCATACAGGCGATCGAACACCACCGCCGCAAGGTCCGCTTCTTCTCCACGATAGAACTGGTCAACGCCTTCGAACAGGAAAAGGCCAAAGGCAAAGCAGGCCAGATCGCGGAAGCCTTGACTAAGCTCGATCTCGTGATCCTTGACGAATTGGGCTACCTCCCGTTCAGCGCGTCTGGTGGGGCCTTGCTGTTCCATCTGCTTAGCAAGCTTTACGAACGCACCAGCGTGGTGATCACCACCAACCTCAGCTTCAGCGAATGGGCTACGGTCTTTGGTGATGCCAAGATGACCACGGCTTTGCTCGACCGTCTTACCCACCGCTGTCACATCCTGGAGACCGGAAACGACAGCTTCCGATTCAAGGCAAGTTCAGCTGCGGCATCCGCAGCAAAGAGAAAGAAGGAGACAACACAGATCTTGACCCCAGCATGAACCAAAAACCATAATCAGAGGTGGCTCAATTCTCGGTGAAAAAACCGGCTCAGTTCTGAGTGCAAATCAACACACTAGAGCCCGCTAAACCTAGACGAACCGAAGCAGACCTGTAACAGCGGTTTCCTTACATGCTTCGCCTATTTTCTGATGCAGCAATGGCTTAGAGACCGCATTTGTCCTCGCGCCAACGGCGCCAAACGCCTCAACTGCGCGCAGGCGGAGCAGCGCCATGCGGATTCCCTCGATACGCAAATCGTAACGGTTGCAGATGAGCTCCCCTTCCTCCAAACTTCGGTTGATAGGCTCTTCCTTCGCTTCGAGATAAGCCGGTATAGGGCCTCCGTGGACGGCGACGTCCTCGAATGCGGCCAATACGATTGCTATCTCAGCCTGCAACACGCCGAGCCTCGTTCTACCAGTCGCATTCCCGTTCTGGCACATGCGCCTCGCCTCGGTTATGGCTCTGAGCGCGTTTTCGAACTCGCGATCCATTGCTAAGGCCAGCGCATGGTCTGTGACTGTTAGCAACCGTTCCGCACCGGAGAAGCGGTATAGCCTGGCCGTGTTTGCTTGAACGAACGCGAGATATCGATTGCGGTGCGTCATCCACAGATCGTCCGGATCGTTGGCGGCTGGCCTCAATATCGGATAGCCGTCCAACAGCAGTGTCATTAGGATCCGCCCGCTGCGTCCGTGCCGTATCGGCGAATGCCCACTCCAAATCTCGCGGTCGGCTTCATCCAAGGACGCAAGACCGTTACCTAAACTGGCAGGCCCTTCCAGAAGCCAGCGAAGGCGCAGCCGACGCAGCTCGAGTTCAAGCGGGACAACCAATGAACTGCGAGATCCTGTTTGCCCTCCGGTCGGACCAGCTTGGATCGCCGCGATGTCGCGATCTAGACGCTTTAGCGCATATTTTAGGCTGCGTTTTCGGTCTATTAGGCCAAACGTCAGTACTTCTTGATCTCTAATCTCCCCATTTTGAGCCATTGATTTAATTGACCCGCCACGCAGAGGATGACCGATCTGCACCTCTAGATCGACGCGTGCGCAAACGATGCGCTTGAGGGCTGCCGCAAGGGCAGCATCGCCGTCTGTGCTGTCAGGTGCGATTGCATCACTAGGCCGCTGCCATTCGTGCCAAAGCTGATTTTCGGCCCATACGAGTAGTGGGCGGTGGCCAACGAAGAAAGCCGACATTCCAAGTGATTCTAGTATGGTTGCACGCTCAATTCTATTGAAAAGGGCGAAATGACGGGGTGGGGCTGGGCCGAACCCGCCAGGGAGCGCACCTAGGTCGCGTTTGCCGCCCTCGGATGGAACGAGGTCGTCCCGGCCAAGATACCACCCTTCTCGCAGACCGGGCTCAACGCATAGACGCGCATACAGCGCGAGGCGATGTATGTCCGCGTCTATAGACATGCTGAGGCGATGATCCCGGTCCGCCTCGGATTGGAGCAAGACAGCAAAGGCGAAACGGATCGCCAAAACGGGATCGAAGACGGGCCGATCAAGCGAGAATACAATGTCGCCCTGGTGCGACAGCGATGGCCACTCGGTCTTCAAGCGTTGCCCAGGTTCAGACACGGCATTCAAGGCAGCGTCCGAGATGCAGTCAATGCTGAGGAGAAGGGCCGTGAATGCTTGAATGGCTCGTTCAGGCGGGCGTTCCATGGGACTGCGGGACGCTTCCGAGCCCTTCATTTGCATGTGCCGCGCGCGAAGATGGGCCTGTCGAGCGACTAGACGATATGCTTCACGGAGTAAGATACGGCCCTCGGCGTTCTCTAAGAGCAGTGTCCGTAGGACAACGGCCACGTCGTGAAGCAGGATGTAGGTAGAAAAGGCTTCGGTGTCGCCTGCTTCTATCCGGCGCAGTTCGTCGAAACGCGCTTCCTCAGCGAAATGCGGGGCCATTGGACGCTTTCGAAGAAACTGACCGCTCGCGGCTGTAACCATGCTTTGGAGCAGAGAAATTGCGTCCGCGCTTGAAGGTATCTTCGGAGCGTCCTCTTCGCGTCTGCTATGGCGCCACTGCTCTAGGCACGTCGCTACGGTTGGCAGCATCATCCCGTCGGCAGACGTGACCAATAGGGCGACCAGTGGCAGCATGGCCCCCGCGCCCCATTGGGCTACGAGTTGTTCGCAGGCCAATCGCAGACCGGCGCCAGCGCCCTGGGCGCGCGAGCATTCGCCCATCAGCTTCAGGAAGCCCTCCAACTCGGGGTCAGGCGTCTCCGCCAGCACAACGGCGAGTGCCGTGAGTACGTCGCCGTCGAGTTCTAACTCGAGGACGTCTTCCGCTCCGTATCTATCGCACGCCGCGACAAATCGATCCTGCGCCGCCAGATCAAGATACCATTTCAACCGGCGTCCCGTCGGCCGTGGTACATTTATCTTTCGAGCGTTTTTGTTGGCCAGGGATAGGCCGCCGCTCGTTGTAAGGACGAAACGGCTGTGTTCATTGCTTTCCAGCAGGGTCGTCAGCAGCCTTTCGTAGCCAGTTCGACGAAACAGCTTATTTATGTCGCCTGGCGAGCGGCCAACGTCAAGGAACACGAAGAGCGCTGGGTTTTCGCGGTGCAGCTCTCGTATTCGATCAAGTATCACGCCAAGGTTAGGTTCTGTCCCAACCCGCGACATTTCGGCCAGACGTTTACGAATGCGAACGTCCAAGCCCTCGCTGGACTTAAATCTCTCGTTAATGCGCTCGAGGAATGTAAGCGTCTCGACACAGAGTGAAACGTAGTCGCGCGACGTGGTCTGCACACAGAGAATCGGAAGCACTTTCTCGACGCCTTTGCGGCCGCGGCAGGTGAAGGTTATCTCGCCAAGGGCGTCGAACCTGCGCAGCATGTCGCCGACGATAGCCTTCTTCCCGGAGTGTGCCGGTCCCTTCAACACAACGGCGGGTCGGCGACTACCAATAGGCTGGCCATGGTAGTCGAGCGTATCGATTGTACTGTCGATGATCGCGTCGAACGCGTCAACAGAACGAACAAAAGAGCCTTGTGCACTGTTCTTGACGTACTTCCAGATGGACGGCTCTATCCAAGACGGACCGGTCTGCTCCGGAACTGTTTCTTCAGCGACCTCGCGCAGTGCTACCTTTTCCGTAAGCCCGAGGTGTTCTGCTATCCCCTCAAAGCACAGCTTTGGAGAGGCGAAGCAGGAATTATCTAAGAAATCACAAAGCGTTTTGGCATTGCGACTTTCCCAGGGGGTGAACTCCTTCGATTGCTTGAGGTGGTGGTAAACAAACTCTGCAAAGACCCTCCGGGCAGAAATAGACAGTTTGATGCCAGGGGTCAGCGAGTTGATCTTAGGTCCACCGCCACCGCATGCGAAATCCTTGCGAACCGCCTCGCTAACATCACCGATCATCAACAAACCATATAGAGTGGATCCAACCGTAGTTGGGAGATCATTTTTGTCTATGCGAGCAGCGTCACATTCGGTGGCACCAAGCTCGAGGAGCTCATGCTGCGGCGGCGGTGCCGGCAGCAAGTTATAACTTTGACCGAACCCAATGACGGATCGCGTCAATTGGACACGGCCGTATGCGTCCCGCCCGCCCTCGCGCGCGACCAGCGACCACAGAACCCCAATCGCCCAGACCTGGCCCCAGATGCCAACGCGTTGGTTTACACTTTCGGCTGGTTCGCCACGCTGGTAGACTTCGTCGCGAATGCGCGCGAGAAGTTCCTTGATCTTTGCACTCCCGGGTCGTCCAAGATAATGGGCGCCTGTCAAGAATTTCGACGGGCGGGCGTGAGTATTGCCCGTTCGGATCTCATAATTCGGCATACGCCGAAAGGCTTCGTTAACGCGAGGCGCGTTAAAGTAGAGATCTTCGTTCGTGCTCCTGGCCACGGCGCCTCTCCAGTGTCTATTGCGGGCGCCGAATCAGCTCCTCTCAGTGTTTAACGGCAAGGCCCCTGGTTTGCGAAGCCATCTTCGCAATGCGCGACGCGAATTCGCAATGCAAAACCTTGTTCGCACTGCGCTGCAAGGTTCCCGATACGTGAACAAACACGGGCAGATGAGCTGATTGTTGGGAAATCTGGGCGCAAAACTGGCCATCCTTGAGGGGTAGAACCACCCCCCCAGCCGAGGAGGCCTCGATGACTGAAAAGTATCCCACCACGCCGCCGACAATAAGGTCTATCGGCACTACCAACTCGGATCCCGCCGAGCCAACCACTCCGCTCGCAGTGCGCAGCGCGATGATCCGATCCGAGATCGAACGCGCAGGTGCGACACCTGATTTTGCACGCGAGTGCGACGCGCTGCGCAACCGCCAGACCCGGAGAGAAAGCGTAGCACGGGCCTCTACGGGCCAAGCGTTGATTGAGATCCACCACCGCACAGCGCCAATCCTAGGCGCCGGGCCGTCACCTCTCAGCCTCGCGAACAAGAAGGACTGATCCATGATCCCCTACATGCAAATGGAAGCGGCAGATCGCATCCGCAAGAGCCGCCCGCTGTCGCTCTACTATCTTCGCGCCGCGTGGAACGCGGCACAGTTCGCTGCAATCGGCCTTGAGTTCATGGCCGTCCATTCCACGGTCGTCTGGTTCCTGCGGGATCCGGTTTCCGGAGAGTTGCCACCAGGCTCAGGGCCTATAATCTTTCTAGGTTCGGCCTTCTTCTGCGTTGTGACGTTGGCCTTCTTCCATAAGCCGATCGGCGCTGTGCGGAACTGGCGAGGAGGTTCTTTCCTGCTTGGGCTCTTTGCTCTTGCTGCTGGCGTGACTTTCATTAACGCCCTCATACCATATCTTAATCAGGCGACGGCCGGGTCTTGGGATGACAGCACCGCCGCCACCACCCAAGCAATGTTGCGTGACAAGGCCTTAATGACCCGCGCGATGGTGATCGTCATGGGGGCCTGTGTCGCGTCCAACGGGTTGCACGGGTTGGTCGAAACAAAGGACGCAATCGCCGAGGCAATTCAAGCTCGGAATGACGGCACAGCACTTCACGGCGAGGTCCTCGCCTTCGACGAACTGCATTATTCGATCCAGTTGCAGCGCGAAATGGACGAGGAGGCAAAACAGCAAGATGCGCAAGACGTCGCCCGCGGCATCAGCGAAGGCCTTCATGACGCGGCACGAAGGAAGGATGCATACTTGATGGGTGGGCGCCCCGCTTACCCGAGCCGTGAGCAGCTGGAAGAACGCTATGCCGACCAGTCAAATCCGCCGTTCATGCCCGCAGATCCCGCCCTTGCGGAACTTGTCCGCAGCAGGGTGGCACAGCACAGCGTCCCCCTTGCGCTGCTGCCTCCCGACCCGAACGATCTTGATCCCGTGGACCGTGCTGGCTTGTCTGCCCACGCGGCTTGGCTTCGCACTGTCGCCGACCGCGACGCGATTTACCGTAAACTCGTCACCGCCTGAAGGAAGCGCACCATGAACATCGTAAAGGCACTTGTCATCCCGCTGGCCCTTTCCCTTTGCACGTCCGCGGCCGCAGCCCAACAGGAACTGAGGATTCTGATCGATGTTGGCGTCGGGGGGCGACCCTGAGGGGAGCCTACGGCCGCGAAGCGGCCCGACTGGCCGGACAGGAAATCGCGAGGCTCGATCTCGCCTTTGGTGACGACGTTGTCATCGCCACCTTCGGTGACCCGAATGCCTCCGACCATCTTGACATGGTCAGTCACAATCGCCGCACGACGCTGACCTATTCGGGCCCACATGCCGCCACCCTCCCTGCATTTGTGGGCCAACTCATCGCGGAGATGCCGGGCTTGCCAATGCATCGGACTTCGGACCTCGACGCGCGGATCACCATGTACCCACCAAGCTGCACCTCGCACACGGTGACGACGATTGTGATGTCCAACGGCTACGAGATTGGCGAACGGGACGGGCGCGCATTTCGCTTCCCGGAGATGTCGACCCCCGGGTGTGGTGAAATCGTCTTCATCGGCTTCGGCATTCACGATGACGCGCCCGTAGAAGGTCTTCTGCCCCGCGCGGAAGGTTTGGTCCGCTCGATCATGATGGAGGCTGGATATGACGCCGCTCGCTTCCTTCGCTGAATTTCGCCGCCGGCAGCTTCCCCCCGCCACCCATTGGTCGCCCTACATCCCGATTTGGGTCCAGGTGGCGGCTGCAATAGCGGTCGGCGTTGTGGCTGTCAGTCTCTTGGTGGTGACAGTTCCGAACGCCTTCTACGAGGCGCGGACGGCCACCGTGACCTTGGTTCATGAAATCGGCCATGCAAGCATATCATGGCTTGATACACGCGAGTTTGGTCAGATCGACCTGCACGAGCATGGTGGCGTTGCATTTGTGTCGTCGTCCGGCGACGTCTGGCTCGCCATCGCGGCAGCGGCCGGTATTCTATTGCCAGCGTGGATGGCTGCGGCGATCCTCGCGTTGGGGCTGACGCGTGTGGGAATCGAATTCGGCCTCTTGGTCAGCGGTGTAATCATTTTGGTAGTGGCACTTCTGCACGCCGACATCTCGCCGGACAGTTTCGTTGCAATCTCCGTCCTCGCGGGTGGGATGCTGCTCGCTGGCGGTTTGCCAATGGGTGGTGCGTTGCGCTCTGGGCTTTGCCTCGCGATCGCTGGCGCCTTAAGCCTGGCCGTGTACGAGGGACGCGCATACGCCTATGTGGACTACATCGACAGCGATCCAAGCCACCCCGCCGATGCACGCATCGTCGCCAACGCCCTCGACATCGTCACCGTGGACGAGGTTGGCGATGTCCTGACTGGTCTTATGGTTGTAGGGTACGTCGCTGCGATTTTGATCTCATGGGCATGGCTTTCTCGGATCGGAGCGATACGCCGTATTGGTGTGCGGGGAGGACGGTAATGATGCGCGTCGCAATTTTGGTCGCCGCGCTCGCTGGCGCTTGTACATCCGCTTTGGCACAACCCGTTTTCGTATTGGATGGGAATGGAGCATTCGGGCGCACGGATGCTCTTCAGGAGAACGGGCTGGAGATCGTAGCTCCGACCCGTCCCAGTCGTAGTTTAGAAGCGCCCGATGACGTCCGCGGTATGCGCGAGATCGAGGTCCCCGTTCCAAGTCAACGTCAGGTCGAGGCTACTACGCCTGTTACCAATCAAGTCGAGGGCGAGCGCTTAAGGCGCACAGTTAGTGCGCTACTTCCACCGCCACCGCCACCCGTCCCGCTGCCCCCGGCAAATGCAATCGAGCCAGGGACGGTGTTCCATATCGGCGAAACGCACTTCGCGACGGGACGACACGACCTCAATGCAACCGCGTGGGCCGGCCTACGCACCATTGCAGTTGCACTCGCACTGACACCGAACCGGACTATCCAGATCCAGGGGCATACCGATGACCGTGGTGATCGCGCGATGAACCAGGCCCTGTCCGAGGGCCGGGCGAGCAGCGTGGCCGATGCATTAGTCAGCCTAGGAATTGCGCGCAACCGGATGGTGGTGGAGGGGTTCGGCGAGGATCGTCCTGAGCGATCGAATACGACCGCGCCGGGCATGGCCCACAATCGTCGCGTCGACGTCATCTTCGAATGAGATATCCCGTTTTGACCCGTGAAGGTTCTTGCCTGCACATCCATATTCACTTGATTTTTTCCTCCTGCGTTGCCCTGCACGCATTGGAACGTACGATGAACTTAGTTTTAACGCCCAATGAAGTTGACTCCGGCATAACGCTGCTCCGAATCTGAATGGCCGCTTTGGTGAACATCGGCCGGTAGACTGATCGGCGGGCTTGAGCCGCACAAGTTACGAACGACTTCTACGGTTCTCGACTTTGGAAACTTGGCCTACTGCCAATTGCCGCCGATCTAGGATAGCATGCCTTCTCGTCGTCGCTGAGCCGGGGAGGGTCTTCACGCTTGCGCCGCCGTTTTGTCTGCTTGCTCTTGGCGGTTGCGATGGCCGTCTGCGCATCGCGCTGGACGGCGCTTTCCATGAAGCGGTCGAGTGCTTTTGGGCCCGTCTGGCGGATTGGGATGATCGGCCCGAGTCTCAAGGGCGACTTCGATGATCCGCGTTTGCGACAACTCGAGATCATCGATCCAGCGGCGCACATTGGTCCGTGCTGGCCAGCCCTGCCACTAGGGTCCAGACTCATTGATCGTCAAAGCCAGAAGATGACAGTTGCGGCGAGGGCGACGGCGGAGAGGAAGGTCTTTGCGCATCGGTCGTAACGGGTTGCGATGCGGCGCCAGTCTTTCAATCGGCCGAACATGATCTCGATCCGGTTGCGGCGCCGGTAACGTCGTTTGTCGTAGCGGACTGTCTTGCCGCGCGACTTCCGACCGGGGATGCAGGGGCGTATCCCCTTGTCTTTCAACGCATCCCGGAACCAGTCGGCGTCATAGCCCCGGTCGGCGAGCATCCATTCGGCCGCGGGCAGACTGCCCAGCAGAGCTGCTGCGCCGGTGTAGTCGCTGACTTGGCCTGCGGTCATGAAGAATTTCAGCGGACGACCCTTGGCGTCCGTGACAGCGTGCAGCTTGGTGTTCAACCCACCCTTGGTCCGCCCGATCAAGCGCCCGCGCTGGTCGTCAGGCCCCCCTTTTTCGCCCGCAGGCTCGAAGCCGTGCGATGCGCCTTCAGGTAGGTCGCATCAATCATGATGGTCTTCTGCTCGGTGCCTTTCGAGGCCAGCCCCTCCATCATCCTGGCGAAGACCCCCATGTCACCCCACCGCTTCCATCGGTTATAGAGCGTCTTCGGGGGGCCATACTCCCGAGGCGCATCGCACCACCTCAAGCCATTGCGATTGATGAAGATTATGCCGCTCAAAACCCGCCGATCATCGACGCGCGGTTTGCCATGGCTCTTCGGAAAGAACGGTTTCAGCCGCTCCATCTGCTCGTCCGTCAGCCAAAATAAATTTCTCATCATCACCCCCGTCAGCTCAGGGCCTTGAATCACGCAGCGACGGCAGCCTCAAGCAGATCAATGGGTCCTGACCCTAGGCGGGCACCCGATGCACGGGCGCTGTCACCATGCACCGCGCTCGGCGTCCAGATAGCTGCGCAGGTCGATCAAATCGGTGCTCATCGCATTGGGTCAAACCCAAGGCCGTACCTTCGGCATCACCACCGTCACCTCCACCTCCCTGAGCATCCCACCCTCGTTCAGCCCCTCCCGCACCCAGCTCAGCGCCTGCGACCAATCGTCATAGCTGCGCCGCGCGGATGCGATCTGCTCCGGATGCGGCCGCCAGGTAACCGGGCAGGCCAGCAACTCAACCGTCCGCCACTTCCCACGGGTCAGCACCCGCTCGGTGCCGACGATGATGGTCGTCGCCCGCTCGCCATGCTGGTTGCGCTTAAGCTCCACCGGCACGCAGCGCGGCACGGCGCCTGGCATCCAGTCCGGCGTTAGCCCGGCCCGCGCCAGTTCGGCCACCCGGATCGCCATACGCTTGCCGCCGAGACTGTCCGGCATCCCGGCGACCGTGGCAGCGATCACTTCGGCATCCTCGTGGGTGTAACCCCCGATCTTGTGCTGCCCGCCGTCGATCTTGCAGCCCAGCGCCGCGCGCTGCAGCAGGACGTATTCGAGGCCGTAGCCATAGCCCTCCTCAGTTACATTTTGCGGCGGCGGCAGCTCCAGCTGCGCCTTCTCCACCCGGAATGCCCATTCCAGGGCCGCCTGCACGCCCAGCGCGCGTTTGACCCGGGTGCTGCCGGGCCCGCCTATCCGACGTTGCACGGTCATCGCACACCCCGCATCCGGAGGCGCTCGGCCGTGACCAACCCGCGAGCCAGCATCGCATCCCGCAGGGCGTTGGAAATCGCGTTCGCCGGCAGGTAGCGCTCGGAATTCACGACGTCTGCGTAGAAGGCTGGCAGATCGTTGTGCGTCGTCGTTGCCGTCGTTGCCGTCGTCGCGGGGTTGCCTTTCGCCTTGCGCCGCTTCCGCCCTGCATCAGCGACCTTGCGCCCTGCTGCACCCTGCATGGCGCGGTCCAGTGCCTTCGGCCCATCGGGTGGCTCGGGATGCTCCTGGCGGGAGGCCTCGGCCGCCGCGACGATCTCAGCCTCGCTCAGCCCCAGCTCGTCACGCCAGCGCTGAATGTGCAGCCGGGCAGGCCAGCCTTGCCACCAGCCGGGCAGGGCGGCAAGGTCGAGGCCGAGCGCGTCGAGCACTCCCCCAAAAAACTGATCAGAGACCTCCTCGCGCGCTTGCGCGTCCTCCTCCTCCTTTACTGGTTTACTTAAAGGTTCCCTTACAAGGTTAGTGTCCGGATTCCGGACACGGCCTTGGGCAAAATCCGGACACGGCTCGGGCTCAAAATCGGACACGGCTTTCGCGTCGATCCCATGTCCGAAATCCGGACACGGCTCATCACCGGACGCATCAACCGCGCCGCAAATGCCAGCGTCAGGGGCGATCTCCGAAGGGGCAGCATCTCCGTGTCCGATTTCCGGACATGGAACAGCCGTCACGGGTTTGAAGCCCGGCTCGAACCCCAGGATGTATCGGGTCGGCAGCTGGCGTTTCGTCGCCGGATCGATCCGCGGAACGCGGCGCAGGAGACCCACGGCCTCCAACTGCCCGAGATGTGCGTTCAGCGTCGAGCGGCTGATCTCGCAGTCATGCGCCAGGCGACCTTGGGAAGGGAAGCAGCCGTAGTCGGGGTTGAAGCGGTCGCAGAGGTGCCAAAGCACGATCTTGGTGGTGGGCTTCAAACCGCGCTGCTTGATCGCCCAGTTGGTGGCTTCATGGCTCATGGCGCGGGCCTCCGAGCTGGCGGCGCAATGCGCGTGGTGAACCCGTGATTGGCCAGCGCGCCCAGCGCATCGTCGAGAGAACGAACCAAGGCCCAGCCAAAGCCCTGCGACAGCACGGCATCGCGAAACGCCTGCTGATTGGGGCGAAGACGGCCCTGGGGTGCCTTCAGCTCGAGGAACAGAACGCGCCCCTCACAAAGAACCATCAGATCGGCAAAGCCCGCATGGACACCCATGCCGACCAGGATCGCCTGGCGCCTGGCGCCGCGAGGGCCGGCTTCGGTGACTTCATTGGCGCAGTGATGGATGATCGCCGAGCGGGGCAGGGCCACGCGCAAGGCCTGCACGACAGAACGCTGCAGATCGGCCTCGGGGTGCCGCGGCGCGTCATGCGCGATCTCCTTTGCCATCGACGGGGCAAAGGTCACGGCGCTGGGCGTCTAGCTGGGCGTGGCGCAAGGGCCGGCGCGCATCGACGACGAGGCACAGGGCCCGGGCGTCCTTGCGCTCAGTTGCGCTGGCCCCATGACGAATGACGACCTCGCAGGCGATCCGCACGAGATGGTCGCTGTGATGCGCGGCCGCGGCGATGACGCTGCGGGCCTCTGCCAGCCGTGCGGCACGCCAGGACGGATCGACCGAGGCTTGTTGCGGCGGTGCGGGTCGGAATGGTGCGCGGTTCATCGACGACCTCCCGCGCGGCGACGGCGGGGGCGTCGGCTTCCTGCTCGGCAAGCCAATCCTCGATTGCGGCGCGGCGGTAATAGACCTTCCGTCCAGCGCGAACGCAGGGCGGGCCCCGGCGCTGGGCCTCCCAGCGGCGCAGGGTGTCGATCGAAAGCTCGAGCTCGAGGGCGAGTTCGACCCTGCTGATCCAGCCTGTCAGCAAGGTTCGCGGTTTCTCCTTTGGCTCGGGCATGGATCCGAGATGCGGCATGGCAGGTCTCCCGTGTTCGGGCTCTCAGGGTGAGAGCACAGTGCAGGGAGCAGTGAGCGCAGACGGGTCGGGGTGGCGGCGAGGCGCTGAGTGGCACTGAAACCGCCACCCCCGTGCCACCCCTTGTTTTACTGGGTTTGTGCCAATTCAGAAGGTCGGCAGGGCCGGGCAGCGCCAACTCCGCGTCGCCGTCATTTCGCGCCCCAAGCCGCGAACACCGGCGAACAGCGGCAAAGCAGGGGATCTCGCCGGCGCAAACCGGCACTCAGGGGGTGGCACCCGGCATCGGGTGCGTGCCACCCCTGCTTCTGCAGGGAGTTTGCAAGTTTTGCAGGGGCGGTGACCGCCCTCGGTGGAGCGATGCCGTCCGGAAGGGATGAGTCGCGGCCGGCGCTGGGCGTCATAATCGGGGTCTCTGAGGTCCGGCCAGCGCCGTTCGCCCAATAAAACAAGGGGTGGCACAAAGATCGCGTCCTTTGTGCCACTCAGCGCCTCGCTGCCACCCCAGGCTTCATGGTTCGCTTGATAGACCGGCAAAACTACGCGGTCTGTCGGAGACCAGAAGGAGGCGAGACATGCCCGAGCGCATCAAACTGACCGAGAAACTCCTGCGCGAGGCCGAGCCCGCGCCGGGCCGGGATTACCAGATCTTCGACACCGATCTCAGGGGCTTTGCCGTCTGCATCTACCGCGGCGGCGGGCGGGCGTTCACCCTCGACTATCGTCACGCAGGGCGGCAGCGCCGCATGACCTTTGGTCGCTGGCCGGAATGGTCGGTGTCATCCGCGCGCGAACGGGCGAAGGAGCTGCGCCGCGACATCGACGCTGGCGCCGATCCTCTTGCCGAGCGTCAGACCCTGCGCGTGCAGCCCCGGGTGAATGACCTGATCGCGCGCTACGCCGAGCAGCATCTGCCGAAACTGGCCGAACGCAGCGCTGCGGATCAGCGATCGGTTTTGGCGAAGATGGTGGCCCCGGTCTGGGGTACGAAGCTGGTCACCGAAATCACCTCAACCGACGTTGACAAGTTCCTGACCCGGGTTGCCGACGGCCGGGCGCGGCCCTCGAAGGAGAAGCCCAACAACCGCGCCCGCAAGCTTCAGGGCGCCAGGCCGACGCCGGTGCGCGCCAACCGCGTGGGAGAGATCCTGCGAAAGATGTTCACCCTCGCGGTCGAATGGGGCTGGCGCGAGGACAACCCCGCCCAGCGCTTCCATCACCGCATGGAGACCCCGCGGGAGCGGTTCCTGTCGAACGAGGAAATCGCCAGGCTCGCCGCTGCACTCGATGCCGCCGAGGACCGGCGCGCCGCCGACATCATACGGCTTTGCATGCTGACAGGTGCGCGGCTCGGCGAGGTCCGACAATCGCGCTTCGAGCAGTTCAACCTCGAGCATCTGAGCTGGTCGAAGCCGCCGATGATGACCAAGCAGCGCCGGGCGCACCGTGTGCCGATTTCGGCTGAGACCGCCGGCATCGTCCGGCAGCGCCAGATGCTCGTGCCCGCTGGCAGCCCGTGGCTCTTTCCGGGCGACACACCGGGTCAGCCCGTCCAGGAGGTGCGCCGGTTCTGGGCGCAGATCCAGAAGCAATGCGACCTTCAGGATGTCCGCATCCATGATCGGCGTCACACCTTTGCCTCGCTCCTCGTCAGCGGGGGCGCTTCGCTCGAGATGATCGGCAAGCTGCTCGGGCACAGCCAGACGCAGACCACCCAGCGCTATGCGCATCTTATGGACTCACCGCTGCGCGCGGGCGTCGATGCGGTGGCCAGCGCGTTCAGGATCAAGCCGAAACTCGTGCGTGATGCCGGGCAGGACGAGAGGCGGAAGTCGGCTTGACTGCAGCCAGTTCCCGGGCTGCCAGCCGAGCCGAGTCGAGCCGCCCCGCCCAGCGCGCGCAGTGCATACTAGTCGCACCTCGCCCCGCCCTGCGCGGCGTGAGCCCGCGGGTGGAGGGCCGGGAATGGCGGACAACTCTGTCCTACGCTTCCCCCTCTTTCAGGGCCCGCCAGACCGGCGTGATCCGGCGCCGAATACTTCGGCCATCTGGCATCTTCGCGCCATCTGATCGTTCGGCGAACCAGTCCTGCATCTCCGCGACAAGCTCGGATTGAGTGACGGGCAGGCCGTGGTCGTGGATACGCTGGATCCGGGCGATCGTCATTCCATCCCAGTCGTAGGGCGACGCCGACACCTGGCCACCGGCCACGCGGCGCACCATCTCGTGCTCGTCCTCGAAGGCATGGACCTCCTCGGCGGGTATCAGCATATCGACGGTTGCGACAGGAATCCCTTCTGCTGGATCCGTAATGAGCAGCCAATCCGGGCGGTCCAATGGCTGGACGCGGCGGATCATCCCTTCGGGCGGGCCTGTGCCGCACCGTCGGAACAAAGGAAGGAGGTCCATGGGCGGAAGAACTACTGTCCCCGCGACGAGCCGCGCGCCGCAGTGGACTGGGCGGATCCCCGTCATGATCCGGAATTTGCCCAGGTCAGCCCAGTGCGCCAAATCGGCAATGGCGCACCCCCAGCGCGCCGCTGCTTCATGAAGGGTAAAATACACACGGGGGGAAGGGGCATAACGGGTTCATCCTTTTCGCAAACAAGGATGAGCGTGCCTCATACCGCCAGCGGCCCGCGTCGGGGCGACGCAGGGTCAGTGATCGGAGGCAACGTCAAACACAGCGCCAAAGCGCCGAAACTGTACAAAATAGAGCCGTACCGATAGTCTTGTTATGCTTTTGGTTGAGGGCTGCTCTCCTCATGCGTGCAGAAGTGCCCGCACTCGCGGCTGGGAGCAAGAGGGGCGCTCGCGCGAATCTGTGGATAAGCGGACGCCTTCACAAACGGGTGCGTGGGCACTGTGCCGCAGGCTGCCGTGCTCTGATCAAGTATATGTTATCGCAGCGAAGTCATCAATTCAGAAGGGTTTTGTTTCGGAACTTCTTGAGACAGTTTCGCGGTGGGCAGAATGGTCCTAGAGAACGCGAGATCGCACAATCTCGGCCTCTAAACCCGACACCGGAATGACGTCGGCGGCCCCGAAGGGCGCGCAGACAATGCAAATGCGCGTTGAAATCATCGGTGCCGCAGACGCCCGATCGCCAGCGGCCGAATTGTCGTCAGAGCTGCAAGGGCCAAGAGGCACAGGCGTTGGCAGCCGCACGGGACGTGGTCGGTCTTACCCAAAGCGCGCGCCAGCTAATCAGCAAGGCAATGATCATCCGGACCTCGTGTGTCACGGTCTTCGAGGGATCTAGACCGAGGCTGTGCTTCATTTCCGTCTCTTTCGATGAAAATCGGACTATCCTAATGATGCGTACATTACACGGAAGAAGGTCAAGGTGCTCCTGGTCGCGACCGGAGCCCAATGATCATTCGTTCAGACCGGCGCGTGACTTCGAATGGCGTGCAGCGAGGCTGAAGACCGCTTTTGTGACAAGGCCTGCTGCATACCGTCAGACATCTGAAACAGGTCTAACTCGCGCGGGTGGTTGCGCGCCAAAGTAGAGCTCCAGAGCGTTGACGCCTAGGATTCTGCTCCGATCCTCAGCGTCGGGAACCGCGTCAAGCAGCCAGTCGAGTGTGCTCTGATAGGTCATGTCCTCTTCTCCGACGAACGGACTGTCGCTGCCCCACACAATCCGCTGATTGCCGCACTGGCGAAGGAGTTCCCGCAGGTAATCTGTCGAGGCAGGCCCCAGGCGCTTGTGCCCTGAGGCTTTGATCCAGGTCCGCCCGTTTTCCATCGTCCGGAGCAGGGCCTTGAAGCCATCGCTGTCGATGCCGCGCTCGGGCTCGGGGCGGCCAAGATGGTCGACGACCAAATCAACCCCGGTCTTTTCCAGCAGCGGTAGAACCTCGGGCAGGTCTTTGCCCGCGCAATGCAGATGCACATGCCAGCCCTGATCGCGGATCCGCCGGAACATGCGGCGGTATTCGAAGGTCGTGATGTCCGGCAGGGTCTCTTGCCCGATCATGTGCAGACGCACCCCGACAACCCCGTCTTGCGCCATGTTGTCGAGCACATAGCGTTCCACCGAAGGCTCCAGAATGACGGTGCCGCGAAAGCGCGCCTTGCCGGCAATCGAGTCGACCAGATAATCGTTGTAATCCGCCCAGGGGCTGGCGGCGGCAAGCACGGCCATCGCGACGCCGTGGCTGTCAAGCTGGCGCTCGTAATCTTCGAGGGTGAAATCATAAGTTGGGGCATGCCGCGGCTTGTCGCGCAGCGGCATGTCCTGGGTGAAGATATGGGCATGGCAGTCGATGATCAGACCCCCATGACCAGACTGAAGATGACTGTCCATGCCCAATGCTCCTTCTTGCCTCAGCGCGTCTCGATGCCGGCGTCTTGAATGACCTGCTGCCATTGCGCACGGTCACTCTCGAACCGGTCAGCCATTTCGGCCGGTGTGATGCTCTCGGCGCGCGTGCCCAGCTCGGCGAAACGCGCCTGAATGTCCGGCATCTGGGTGATTTCGGTGATGGCCGCATGCAACTGGTCGATCACGGCTTCGGGTGTTCCTGCCAGTGCATAGAGCGCGTTCCAGCCCTCGACGGCATAGCCTTCGACGCCGGCTTCGGCGGCCGTCGGCACATCGGGCAGTGAGGGGTTGCGCTGCGCACCGGTGGTCGCAACGATCCGTGCCTGCTCGTTCGCCATTGCCGCGCTGAAGGCGGTCGGCGACTCGAAGACAAGGTCGATCTCTTCGCGGATCAGTGCGGCCAGAAGATCGGGTGAGGTGCGGTAGGTGATGATGTTGGCATCAATACCGGTGACCGAGCGGAAATACTCGGCTGACAGGTTCTGCGTGCTGCCAGGATTGATGGTGCCGATGTTCACCATGCCCGGGTTTTCCTGTGCGTAGGAAACCACCTGTTCAAGCGTCTCGAAATCGCCGCCGGGGCTGACGAAAAGCGCGATGTCAAACCAGGCGAGCGTTGAAATCGGCGCGAATTGCTCTTGCGGGTTGTAGCCCAGGTTCTCGAACAGCGACATGGCGATGGTCGTGCCGTTCGACATGACGATCAGCGTCTGGCCGTCCGGTTTGGCGTTCAGCAGCACATTCGCTGCGGCGACACCGCCGGCACCGGGATGGTTTTCAACGATAAACTGCTGGCCGAAGATCTCGCTGAGTTTTTCGCCGGCTAGACGCATGGTGATATCGGCCAGACCGCCCGGACCGAAGGGCACGATGATACGGACAGGCTCGGTCGGATAGCTCTGCGCAAGCGCGGCCTCCGCGGGAAGCAGCGTGAAGGCGGCGGCCCCCAGCATCAGCCCGGCAACGGTCCTGCGGGGCAATTTTCCTGAGATTTTGTTGAACATGATTGGTTCCTCCCATTTCATTTTCTTGATCATTCGTTGAGGTCGGCTTGCATTTTCGTACGCCGGAACAGTCGCTTGAGAGACCTGCGCACCCAACCCATCGAGAACATCAGCACGATCAGGGTGAGCACCAGAAACGCCAGACTGACCGGACGGGTGACAAACACCGACAGATCACCCCGCGACAACATCAGCGCGCGGCGGAAATGTTCTTCCAGCAGCGGCCCCAGCACAAATCCCAGCAACAACGGTGCGGGCGAGAAGCCGAACTGCGTCATGCCATAGCCAAGGATGCCGAAGGCCAACGCCATCAGAACGTCGAAGGACGAGTTGTTGACGCTGTAGACACCGATGCAGATGAAAAACAGCATCGCCGGATAGAGCAGGTGGTAGGGGATCGTCAGCAGTCTGACCCAAAGCCCGATCATCGGGATATTGAGGATCAGCAGAAAGATATTGCCGATCCAGAAGCTGGCGATGACGCCCCAGAACAGCTCAGGTTGCGTGCTGATCAGCTGCGGGCCGGGCGTGATGCCGTGGATCAGCAGCGCGCCCAGCATCACGGCCATGATCGCATCGCCCGGAATGCCCAGCGTCAGCGTGGGGATAAAGGCGGCCTGAACCGAGGAATTATTGGCAGCCTCGGGCGAGGAAATGCCCTCGATAGCGCCCTTGCCGAAGATCGACGGATCGGAGGCAATGCGCTTCTCGGCCGCGTAGGACATGAAGGTGGCAATCGTCGGCCCGGTGCCCGGCAGAATGCCGACAATCGCCCCGATAACCGAGCCACGCCCGGCAGAGGGCCAGAACCGTCGCCAATCCTCGCGCGAGGGGATCATGGACCGGAAGGTGATCGCCTTGGCGTCAACCTTGGCATAGGTGCCGCGCGTCAGGTTTTGCAGGATCTCGGCGATGCCGAACAGGCCCATCGCCAGCGCGACAAGGCTGATCCCGTCGGTGATCGCCACATTGCCGAACGTGTATCGCGCCGCGCCCGAGCTGATATCGGTGCCGACAAGCCCCAGCAGGATGCCGACAGCGGTCATCGTCAGCCCCTTCAGGAACGAACCGTTCGACAGGGTTGAGGCCGCGACGAGGGCCAGTACCATGATCGCGAAATACTCGGCTGACGAGAAACTGATCGCGAGATCGGCGAGCACTGGCGCGAAGCCGATCATGAGGATGATGGAAAACGAGCCGCCGATGAACGACGCGATGGTGGTCAGGAAAAGTGCCAGGCCCGCGCGGCCGTTCTGGGCCATTGGATAGCCATCCAGACAGGTGATCGCCGCCGGGGCGCTGCCCGGGAGGTTCAACAGGATCGAGGCCGTCGAGCTGCCATACTGCGCGCCGTAAAAGATCCCGGCCAGCATGATGATCGCCGCAACCGGGTCCAGGTAGAAGGTCAGCGGCAAGAGCATCGAAATCGTCGCCAGCGCGCCGATCCCCGGCAGAACGCCGACAAATGTGCCCAGCGACACACCAAACAGGCAGAACAACAGGTTCGACCAGCTGAGCGCGGTCTGGAAACCAAGTCCCAGGTTGGAGAAGGTCTCGGTCATTCAGCGCCCCAGAAGCGAAAGGGGCATGTGAAGCCCCTTGATGAAGATGAGGTACCCGCTGATGCAGATCCCCGCGCTGAGCAGGAAAAGCGCCACAGGCTTGAAGGGTGGCCTGGCCAGCGCCGCAATGAAGATCATCGCCACCGTCGCCGGCAGCAGCCCTGCGCTGTCGATCAGCGATGCCCAGGCGATCACGGCAAGACTGACGAAGACAAGCGGGCGCCATGCCGCCTCGGTCTCGCTTGGCGGCTGCGCGACAGCTTCCACCGCCGATGCAATGGCGAGAAGCACGATCACGACACTGGTCGCTGCCGGAAAGAAACCGGGACCCATGCGCCGGATGCTGCCAAACTGATAGTCCTGAGCGATCACGAGCCCGGCGATGCCGAACCCGATGATCGCCGCGCATGCGATAAGCTCGGAAGCGCGCGGGCGCAGTCGTTCCAGCATGCCAGTTCCCTCCCCAAGGAGATGCAATTAGTTCCTTGCTGTCAGTTCCGCTGACAGCAACCTGCGGGACAAACCCCCTGTCGCTTGCGTGACGCTAGACTGATGTCAGTTATAGCGAAAATGAAATTGTTGACCGCTTTGATAAGCTGTGCGTAATTCCATTGGCAGGAGACAAGCCATGGAAACCAGACGCACCAGTGCTTCGGTCGTAAATCTGAACCTCCGGCATATGCGGTTGTTTTTGGCCGTTGGCGATCAAGGCAGCCAGCACGCGGCCGGCATGGCGACGGGTTTCACGCAACCCGCCATATCGCAAGCGATTGCAAATATGGAACAAAAACTGGGCTCCAGGCTATTCGAGCGCAGCCGGCAAGGGATGCAATTGTCTGCGGCCGGGCAAGTTCTGCACGCGCGTACCCAGCGCGTTTTCGAGATCCTCGCCAGTATGCACCCATGGGTCAAATCTTCGGTCTCGTTCGACAATCGACTGAAAATGCAGCATCTGGTGATCTTGATGGAAGTCGATCACTTGCGGCAATATTCCACAGCGGCGCGTTCGCTGGGCCTGTCCGCTCCGACGGTCCACAGATTGGCGCGAGAGCTTGCGCTTCTTGCCGTTGAGCCACCCTTCCGGCGCAAGGGAAATTCTATCGAGACGACAGCGACTGGTGACCAGCTCGTTGCTCACGCCGGGCGCGCGCTGGCTGAAATCTACGCGGCTTTCGACGATCTCGGTGACATGGCGGGCGCATCGACCGGGTCTATCACTCTTGGTGCCATGCCACTAGCAAGAACCGACATTTTGCCAGATGTCATTTGCGATGCCTGCGAGCGCGATCCCATGGCCTCCGTCGAGCTTGTCGAAGCCGATTACAGCACGCTGGTCGAGGGGCTGCGCCGTGGCAGTATCGACGTCATTCTTGGTGCATCCCGAGGGGCCGACGTCGGCAGCGATCTCGTCGAACGCATCATCTTCACCGATGAGTTGTCAGCTTTCGCGCGGCGCGGGCACCCTCTGGAAGGGCGGCGCGACATTACCCGCGAAGATCTCGCGCGGTTTCCCTGGATCGCGCCACATACGGGATCGCCGACGCGTACTGCTTTCGAGAGGCTCTTTGATGGCGAAGTGCCGCGGTTCGGGCTGATCACCTCATCATCGCTCGTCGTCGTGCGCGCCCTGCTTGCACGAAGTGACCGACTGACGCTTCTGTCGCGCCGGCGCGCGCTTTATGAGGAAGATCAGGGCTTGCTCGTGCCGCTGAGCTATCCGTTGCCACAGACGCAACGCAGCATTTGCATAACGACAAGGCGGGACTGGCGCCCCACGCGCTTTCAGTCGTCCTTTGTGCAACGTCTGTTGAACTCCAAGTGATGCGGATCTCGGCGCAGCCGCCAAGATGTGAGGGCTGGATCAGCTGTTCATTCTGACACGGGTTTTGAACTTCGAGAGCAACAATCGGCCATTCAGAATAGTCCCGAAGGCTCAAGGGAGGGTTCGCGTTGGACGCCCGAACTCTATAACGATTGCAGTTGAAGCCGATCAGATATGTCGGAGAGACACGCTTGCTCTGCTCGACAATACCGTCGAGGGCGGGCAGCGTGGGGATGGTCCGATTGACGAGTTCGATTTCGGCTGGATGTGGGACGCAGCTCGGGCTGCAGGATCATCGGTAGAGACGCGGAAGGTGGCGGTTCGCGACAATGATCGGGCGGGGTAGGGCGGCGGAGCTAAATCAACGCCACATCAACCTGCGACTGCGGTCTTCGCGTCAGCTCTGCGTGTAGATGCGGGTGAATACTGATGCCTGCAAGGTTGAAAACTACGCTGAAACAAAGGCTTGCCGCGTAAGTCGTTGACTTCTCTAAGTTATTGGAATCACTCGTCTTTGGGCTCATAACCTGAAGGTCGTAGGTTCAAATCCTACCCCCGCAACCAAAAATCTCATGTGTATTCGCTCGTTAGAACCCGACCGTTTGCGTTGGGTCTTTGGCGTTGCGACTCTGGTCGACGCTGAGTCAATGTTTCAAGAGGCCACCCACGCGGCATTGGGGTTCGCGGCATTCTTGCAGTAGAGTGACCATCGGTTCCGATACATTCTTTGTGGTGCGGCGTCGCGTAACCCCCGTCAGTCCGCGCGCTTGATGTGCGCCGGCAGGTCGGCCTCAGGCTGATCAATGGGTCCTGAGCCTAAGCCCGCCGGGATAGACCGGCTCGGAGGGCGTTCGATGATGCCCCTCCGGTGATCCTCCTCATGACTTTCCCAACACCCGGCCTGTTCCTGCCTCACGCCCTCCCGGGAACTCCGCCAGATTGACGCACCAGAACAACGCCGCTTAAGGTTGCGAAACTGCAAGCGGGAGGAGAACCACTGATGCAGAGACACAAACCCGTGCCCTCGGGCACGAGAGCCGTTGTTTCGGCCGCGACCCTGATCACGGCTGTGGTCCTCGGCGGCGCTGCTGCCGCCACGCCGGGCGCTGAGGCCTGCACGGGAATGCAGGGGGCCAGCGTCGCGGGTTACGCCGATCTGAGGATCAATGCCACGACCCATGCCGATGGCCGCTGCCTGATCGAGGGTAGCTTCGAGCATCGCACGGGAGTCGATGGTGTCGATTATTTCATCGGCTTTGCCGTTGCGCTGCCCGATGCCTGGAACCAGCGCTTCCTGTTTCAGGGCGGCGGGGGGCTCAACGGTAGCGTGCGCCCGCCCGAAGGTCCGGCTGGTGCTGGCGACATGCCGGCGGTTGAGCGCGGTTTCGCCGTGGCCTCGACCGACTCGGGCCATCAGGGCGTCGGCTGGGATTCGTCGTTCAAGGCTGACCAGATCGCCATGCTGAACTTCGCCAATGACGCCGTGCCGAAAGTCGACACGCTGGCCCGCGCGTTGGTTGAAAGCTACTATGGCAGTGCCCCCCACCATGCCTATTGGGCCGGTTGCTCGACCGGCGGGCGGGAAGGGATGATGATGGCCCAACGCCATCCGCTCGCCTTCGACGGCATGATCATCGGCGCCCCGGCGATGCGCACCGATCAATCGAACACGGCGCTCAGCCACATGGCCTCGGCCTTCAACGCGCTGGCCGCCACCGGGGCGGATGGGACGCTCGACCGCTCGACGGTGTTCACCGATGCCCAGCGGTCGTTGATCGCGGAGGGCATGCTGGCCGCCTGCGACGGCAATGACGGGGTCGAGGATGGCATGATCTTCGACACGATGTCCTGCGCGTTCGATCCTGCGATGCTGGCGTGTGGCGATGGTGCGGCGTCGGGCGACGGCACCTGCCTTGCACCCGAACAGGTGGCGCTGGTCGAAACGATGTTCGCGCCGACGGTCGATTCCACGGGTTACGAGGTCTATCCGGCCTATCCTGTGGATGCCGACGTGATGGCCACGCCTGAGCGGGGAATACCGGGTCTGTTCCGCTTCGACCGCGAGAACAACCTGCAATACCGCAACACCATCACGGACATGAGTGTCGAAGATGCGGTTGCGCGCGGCATCCGCTCGGACCGGCAGCAATGGATGGTCAACACCCGGCTCTGGACCAACCTGACGAGCTTTGCCGGCAATGGCGGCCGGATCCTGTTCTATCACGGGACCGCCGATCCGTGGTTCTCGGCGCTCGATACGGTCGGATACTATGAGGATCTTCAAGCCGAGGGTGGGGCTGTGGCTGACGCGGCCGCGTTGTACCTCGTCCCCGGCATGGGGCATTGCCGGGGCGGGAGCACCGCGCTGGATCAATTCGACCTGCTGACCTCTCTCGTTGCCTGGGTTGAGGACGGCACGGCGCCGACCTCGGTCGAGGCGACCAGTGCGGCGGTCGAGGGTCGCAGCCGACCGCTTTGCCCGTATCCGCAGCACGCGCAGTATTCGGGGTCTGGCGACAGTGAGGATGCAGCGAACTTCGCTTGCGTGGACTGAACATCGGGCAGGGCGCGTGGCAGATGCCGTGCGCCCTGTTGCTCAGCGGGGCGGTTGGCTATCCCGACGCCAAGCGGCGGAATGCCCGAATGGCGCGCTCTGGCGGCCGCAGAACGCGAGCGGGCCCCCCGTCGCCTTAGGGGATTGATCCAAGGGTTTGGCGCTGTGCTCCTTCACGGACTGTAGAGCGCCGTTTCGTCAAGGCAGCGCCGCCTGCTTTCATCTGGCAGTTGGTCGCCGGGCCATCAACACGAGGATGCGCGCGCAGCCGAGCCGGGAGCGCGGCCTCCCCCCAAGCCATTGCGTAAATGCGCAACTGACGAGGCCTCAGCCTGGCGCGACGCGGACACGAGGTCCATGACGTTGACATGTGGACGGGGAAAGGGGGCGCGGGTGCTCTTGATCCAGTGTCTGCCGCCTGAAGTGCCCGAATGGCTTTGCAGGGCTGCGTCAGTGCGGTAGGGCGGGGCGAGCCGGTCAGAGCCCGGCGTCAGGGGAGGGCAGTTGTGCAACTTGCGGACGTCACCGTCGTTTCGGTCACCTATAACAGCGGTCATGTTCTGCCGGACATGCTGGCGTCCGTGCCCGCCGAAACGCCCGTCGCCGTGGTCGACAATGCCAGCCCCGAAGGCGCGCCGATCCCGACAGCAGACCGCGACATCCGGGTGATCCGCAGTGCGGTCAATCACGGGTTTGGCTGGGGCTGCAACGCCGGGGCGGCCGTCGCCCGCACGCCGTATCTCTTGTTTCTGAACCCGGACGCCCGGCTGACGGCCGACTGTCTGACCCGGCTGCTGGAAGCCCGGCAGACGTATCCGGCAGCCAGCGCGTTCAATCCGCGCATCGAGGACGATACCGGCGCGGTGTTCTTTCGTCGGGCCACGCGGCTACGGGGGAACAAGGGCCGTATTCGGGTCAAGCCGACGCGGGACATGGAAGTGCCGGTTCTGAGTGGGGCGGCCCTGTTCGTGTCCAAGGCGCATTTTGACGCGGTCGGGGGGTTTGATGACAGAATTTTCCTGTACGCCGAGGATGATGACCTGTCGGTGCGGTTGCAGGATGCGATCGGGCCGCTGATGCTGATCTTTGACGCGGTGGTGGCGCATGAAGCAGGCACCTCGACCGAACCAAGCCCTGCGACCACGGCCTTCAAGCAGTTTCATCTGGCCCGCGCCACGGTTTACACCATGCATAAGCATGGCCGCCCTCTGGCCTTTGCCCAGTGCTTGCTGCAGGCGCTGCGCCAGTTCCTGAAGCCGCGCACCTACAGGTCCGAGGCCGTCAAGGCGGCAGCGCAGGCCTATCTGAAGGGCGTCTGGAGCGCCCGCAGGGACCACGGGCGCTATAACCCGCAAGGCTGACCCGAGGCTGCGGCCTTCAAGCGATGACCGGACGGGTTCACACGGCTGCGGCTGTTTCTCGAGGCGAAATGATGGACGTCTATCAGAAAATGATTGACGTCCATCATTTTTAGCGGTTTGCTGCCCGGCAGGGGAGGACCACGATGAACAGGCCGACGCTGCATGACGTCGCGCGCGCCGCTGGCGTGAGCTACGCCACCGCCGACCGGGTGGTGAACGCGCGTGGCGGCGTGGCGGACAAGTCTATCCTGCGGGTGCAGCAGGCCATCGAATCCCTTGGGTATGAACGCGATATCTTTGCCGCCAACCTGTCGCGCAAGCGCGTGTACCGCTTTCGGTTCATCCTGCCCAAAGGCGACCACAGCTTTTTCAGTGCCCTGCGTCTGGCGGTCGATTCGGAAGCGGTGTTGCGGCTCGCCGACCGGGTGCGGATCGACGTGATCGAGGTTCCGGCGCTCGACAGCGATGCGCTGGCCGAGGTGCTCGAAACCCATGGCGACGACTGCGACTGCATGGCCGTCGTCGCCACCGAATCTCCGCGCGTCGCTGCCGCCATTACCGCCATGCGCGAACGCGGCATCGCCGTGGTGACGCTGGTTGGCGATACCGAACCGGAAGGGCGCGCGGCCTATGTGGGGATCGACAATGTCGTGGCCGGTGCCACGGCAGGACGCCTTCTGCGGATCGCACACCGGGACCGGCCCGGTTTGATCCTGCCGGTTCTGGGCTCCCTCAGTGCGCGCGATCACCGCCAGCGTCTTGAGGGTGTGCTGCCGGTTCTGGCCGAAACGCCCGCCCTCAGGGCGCTGCCGGCCGTCCCGGTGAATGACCGGCGCGACCTCATGCGTGAGCGTGTTCTGGCCGCGATGAGCGCAGCGGGCGGCGATCCGATTACCGGGATCTATTCGATAGGCGGCGGCAACCGCGGGCTGATCGAGGTTCTCGAAAACCTGCAAGGGCCGCGCCCTTTTGTGGTGATGCATGACATCACGCCGACCTCTTACCGCGGGTTGGTGCGCGGGCTGGTGGATGCGGTCATCGACCAGAAACCGGCGCAGGAGGTGGCGTTGGCCATCGACGTGATGAAGGCGATTGCCGACGGGCGCGACTGGAGCGACCCGGCGCGGCAGATCACCCCGACAATCTATCTGAAAGACAACCTGCCGGACATCGGCGGTCAAGGAGACATCAAGTGAGCGGATATTTCAGCACAATCAAACCGGTAAGCTATGATCCCGATGCCGCGGGGCTGGCGTTTCGCCACTATAACCCCGACGAGATCGTTCTGGGCAAACGGATGGAAGAGCACCTGCGCTTTGCCGTAGCCTATTGGCATTCCTTCGGCTGGGAGGGCGGCGATCCCTTTGGCGGGCGCACGTTCGAGCGTCCGTGGTTCCCCGGCGATACGATGGAACTGGCCGAAGCCCGCGCCGATGCCGCCTTTGATTTCTTCCGCATTCTGGGCGTGCCGTATTTCTGCTTCCACGACCACGACGTGCGCCCCGAAGGCGCCAGCCTGATCGAAAGCCGCGAACGGCTTGAGCGCATCGCGGATGTGTTCGAGGCCAAGATGGCCGCCGGTGGCCCCAAACTGCTGTGGGGCACGGCCAATCTGTTCTCGAACCGGCGCTACATGTCCGGTGCCGCCACCAACCCTGACCCCGATGTCTTTGCCTATTCCGCCGCCACCGTGCGCGGGGTGCTGGAAGTGACGCACCGTCTGGGCGGTGAGAATTACGTGCTCTGGGGCGGTCGTGAGGGGTATGAGACGCTGCTCAACACCGACATGGGCCAGGAACTGGAGCACATGGGCCGCTTCCTGTCGCTGGTGGTCGAGCACAAGCACAAGATCGGCTTCAAGGGCACCATCCTGATCGAGCCCAAGCCGCAGGAACCGACCAAGCACCAGTATGATTACGACGCCGCCACGGTCTACGGCTTCCTGCGCCGCTTCGGGCTGGAGAACGAGGTCAAGGTGAACATCGAGCAGGGCCACGCGATCCTCGCCGGGCACTCGTTCGAGCATGAGCTGGCTCTGGCCGGGGCGCTGGGTATTCTGGGGTCGATCGACATGAACCGGAATGACTATCAGTCCGGCTGGGATACCGACCAGTTCCCCAACAACGTGCCCGAAACCGCGCTGGCCTATTACGAGGTGCTCAAGGCGGGCGGCTTTACCAGTGGCGGCACCAATTTTGACGCCAAGGTCCGCCGTCAGTCGCTCGATGCCGAGGATCTGGTCGCCGCGCATGTCGGCGCAATGGATGTCTGCGCGCGGGGCCTGAAGGCGGCGGCAAAGATGCTTGAGGACGGGGGTCTGGAAGCCGCGCGGCGCGAGCGCTACGCGGGCTGGCAGCGGCCCGAGGCGCAGGCGATGCTGGGCAAAGGCGCAACACTGGCCTCGATCGCTGACGACGCCGAGGCGCGCGGGCTGGACCCGCAGCCGGTCTCGGGGCGTCAGGAGATTCTGGAAAATCTGGTCAATCGCTACGTCTGAAGCGGAGGGGGAAAACCATGAAAACCATCAAAGGTCCGGGCCTGTTTCTGGCTCAGTTCGCCGGGGATGACGCCCCGTTCAATTCCTGGGACAGCATCACCAAATGGGCGGCTGACTGCGGCTACAAGGGCGTGCAGGTGCCCAGCTGGGACGCAAGGCTGATCGATCTGGACAAGGCGGCCAGCAGCAAGACCTATTGCGACGAGTTTCTGGGCAAGGCGCGCGAAAATGGCGTCGCGGTGACCGAGCTGTCCACGCATTTGCAGGGCCAGCTGGTCGCCGTGCATCCGGCCTATGACGAGGCTTTCGACGGTTTCGCCGCCCCCGAAGTGCGCGGCAACCCCAAGGCGCGGCAGGCATGGGCGGTCGATCAGGTCACCAAGGCGCTGACCGCGTCCGAGCACATGGGGCTGACCGCGCACGCGACCTTCTCGGGCGCACTGGCGTGGCCGTTCATCTACCCGTGGCCGCAGCGCCCTGCCGGTCTGGTCGAGGCGGCGTTTGACGAGCTGGCGAAACGCTGGCTCCCGCTTCTGAACCACGCCGAGGAGTGCGGCGTCGATGTCTGCTATGAAATCCACCCCGGCGAGGATCTGCACGACGGCGACAGCTATGAGATGTTCCTTGAGCGCACGGGCAACCATGCGCGCGCCAACATGCTCTACGATCCGTCGCATTACGTGCTGCAATGTCTGGATTATCTGGACAACATCGACATCTACAAAGACCGCATCCGCATGTTCCACGTCAAGGATGCCGAGTTCAACCCGACCGGCCGCAAGGGCGTCTACGGCGGCTTCCAGAGCTGGGTAAACCGCGCCGGGCGCTTCCGCTCGCTGGGCGACGGGCAGGTCGATTTCGGCGCGGTGTTCTCGAAGATGACCGCCAACGGGTTTGACGGCTGGGCGGTGGTCGAATGGGAATGTTGCCTGAAACACCCCGAGGATGGCGCGCGCGAAGGGGCGGAGTTTGTCAAACAGCACATCATCCGCGTGACCGAGAAAGCCTTTGACGATTTCGCGGGCGGGGGCACCGACGACGCCGCCAACCGCCGCATGCTGGGGATCTGAGCCATGGCACCGATCCGGTTGGGCATGGTGGGCGGCGGCAAGGATGCCTTCATCGGCGCCGTTCACCGCATCGCCGCCCGTCTTGATGGCGAGTATGCGCTGGTTGCGGGTGCGCTGTCCTCAACGCCCGAAAAGGCCCGCGACAGCGGGCTGGCGCTGGGGCTGGACCCCGCGCGCAGCTACGGCAGCTATCATGAGATGGCCGAGGCCGAGGCAGCACGCGCCGATGGCATTCAGGCGGTGTCCATCGTGACGCCGAACCACATGCACGCGGGGCCTGCGATCGAGTTTCTCAAGCGCGGCATCCATGTGATCTGCGACAAGCCGCTGAGCGCAACCATGGCGCAGGCCGAGGAACTGGCCGAGGCCGTGCGCGCCTCGAAGGCGCTGTTCATCCTGACGCATAACTACACCGGCTATCCGATGGTGCGTCAGGCGCAGGCGATGGTGGCCGAGGGGGCCTTGGGCAAGATCCGCGTCGTGCAGGTGGAATACCCGCAGGACTGGCTGACCGAGGCCGCCGAGCAATCGGGCGACAACAAGCAGGCCGAATGGCGCACCGATCCCGAACGCTCGGGCGCGGGCGGGGCGATTGGCGACATCGGCACCCATGCGCATAACCTCGCGTGCTTTGTGTCGGGGCTGAAGGTCGAAAAACTGGCCGCTGATCTGCAAAGCTTCGTGCCGGGACGGCGGGTCGATGACAACGCGCAGATGCTGTTGCGCTTTGAGGGCGGCGCGCGCGGGATGCTCTGGGCCAGTCAGGTCGCGCCGGGCAATGAGAACGGCCTCAGGCTGCGGGTCTATGGTGAAACCGGCGGGCTGGAATGGTCGCAGGAAGACCCGAACTACCTGTGGTACACGCCGTTCGGTGAGCCCAAGCGCCTGCTGACGCGCGGCGGGGCAGGAGCGACGGGCGCGGCGGGGGCGGTATCACGCACGCCGGGCGGGCATCCTGAGGGCTATCTTGAGGGCTTTGCCAACATCTACACCGGGGCCGCAGCGGCGATCCGCGCGCTTGAGGCCGGGCAAAAGCCTGACTTGTCACTGCTGCCGGGGATCGACGAAGGCCTTGACGGCATGCGCTTTATCGCCGCCTGCATCCGCTCGTCGCAGGCCGATGCCGCGTGGGTGGCGCTGTGACCCAGCCGGTTCTGGCCCTCAGCGGCGTCAGCCGCAGTTTCGGCCCGATCGAGGTGCTGCACGGCGTCGATATCGCCCTGCACCCCGGTCGGGTCCATGCGCTGATCGGTGAAAACGGCGCGGGCAAATCGACGACGATGAAGATCATGGCGGGCTATCAGCCCGCCAGCGCGGGCACGATTGCGGTGGATGGACAGACCCTTACGCTGGCGTCGATGGGCGAGGCCGAGGCGCTGGGCATCTCGATGATCCATCAGGAATTCAATCTGGCCGAGCAGCTGAGCGTCGAGCAGAACATCTTTCTGGGCCGCGAGCTGAAACGCGGCTGGCTGCTGGACAAGGCGGCGATGCGGGCGAAAACCCGCGAGCTGCTGGACCGGCTGCAATGCGATGTGTCGCCGGACCGGATCGTGTCGACGCTGTCGAACTCGGACAAGCAGATGGTCGAGATCGCCAAGGCCCTCTTGCGCGAAATCCGCGTGCTGATCATGGACGAGCCGACTGCCGTACTGACCCGGACCGAGACCGACATCCTGCTGGGTCAGGTCCGCCGCTTGCGGGACGAGGGGGTGGCGGTGCTGTTCACCTCGCACAAGCTGGATGAGGTGGCCGAGATCGCCGACGATCTGACCATCATGCGCGACGGCGCGGTGGTCTGGACCGGCCCGACGGCGCAGATGAACGAGCACCAGATGGCCGAGGCGATGGTCGGGCGCGAGGTGTCAGACCTGTACCCGCCCAAAGACGGCACCCCCGGCGAGATGATGCTGGAGGTAAGCGATTTCGGCGTGCCGGGCTATTCCGAAGGCATCAGCTTCACCCTGCGCCGGGGCGAAATTCTGGGCGTGGCCGGGCTGATCGGGTCAGGCCGGACCGAGACCTTCGAGGGTCTGGCGGGACTGCGCCGGTCCGAAGGGCAGGTCCGCATCAAGGGCCAGCCGGTGACGATCCGCCACCCTTGGGAGGCGCTGCAGCACGGGCTGGCCTATCTGACCGAGGACCGCAAGACGCGCGGCTTGCTGTTGGACAAGGGCATGGGTGAAAACCTCACGCTGCTGGCGCTGTGGAAATTCACCCGCGGTCTCTTGGACAAGCGGGCCGAAGCGGCGGCACTGGAAACCGCGATTGCCGAGTTCGACATTCGCGGCAGTCAGGCCGTGGCGGTCGGGCAATTGTCGGGCGGCAACCAGCAGAAACTGCTGTTTGCCAAGACCATGCTGGCCGACCCTGAGATCGTGGTGATCGACGAGCCGACGCGCGGCATCGACATCGGCACCAAGCAGCAGATGTATCAGTTCATTCGCCAGCTGGCGGCCTCGGGCCGCGCCATCGTGGTGATTTCGTCGGAAATGCAAGAGGTTATCGGCTTGGCCGACCGGATTCTGGTGCTGCGTCGCGGCCAGTTGACCGGAACGCTGGACGGGGCCGAGGCCACTGAAGACGCCATTGTGCGGCTTGCCATGGGGGTCGGCGCTGCCACCCCCGAGAAGGAGACTGTCTGAATGTCCGCCACCGCAACCCAGCCGCGCAAGATCCAGATGAGCGTGATCGGCCCCGTTCTGGCGCTGATCCTGCTGATCATTCTGGGCGCGCTGATGAACCCCAATTTTCTGGGCTGGAACAACATCTCGAACGTGCTGTCCCGCTCGGCCTTTATCGGCATCATCGCCGTGGGGATGACGTTCGTGATCACGGCGGGCGGGCTGGACCTGTCGGTCGGCTCGTCAGCGGCGTTTATCGCCGGGCTGATGATTTTGGTGATGAACACCGCGCTGCCTTCCTTGGGCGTGGGCATCCCGATTGTGCTGCTGGGCATGGCTGTGGCGCTGGTCGCCGGGGTCGGTGTGGGGCTGATAAACGGGCTCTTGATCACCAAGCTGGGGATCGAGGCGTTTATCGTCACGCTGGGCTCGATGGGGATCTACCGCAGTCTGGTGACCTGGCTGGCCGATGGCGGTACGCTGAGCCTCGATTTCAGCCTGCGCAGCTTTTATCAGCCGGTGTATTACGGCGGGATTTTCGGGATCTCGTGGCCGATCATCGTCTTTGCCGTGGTGGTTGTGCTGGGCGAAATCCTGATGCGCGCCACCGCCTTTGGCCGCCACTGCGCCGCCATCGGTTCGAACGATCAGGTGGCGCGCTATTCGTCGGTGCGCGTCGCCCGGGTGCGGCTGGCGACCTATGTCATGCTGGGTGTTCTGGTTGGTGTCGCTACCATCATGTACGTGCCGCGGCTTGGATCGGCCTCGGCCTCGACCGGCCTGTTGTGGGAGCTTGAGGCCATCGCTGCCGTGATCGTCGGCGGCACCATGCTCAAGGGCGGGTTTGGCCGTGTCTGGGGCACGGTCATCGGTGTGCTGATCCTGACCCTGATCGGCAACATCCTCAATCTGACCGATTTCGTTTCGCCTTACCTGAACGGAGCCATTCAGGGGGCCATCATCGTTCTCGCTGTCGTCTTGCAGCGAGCGAACAAGCCGGCCTGATGGCCGGTGCAACCAAGGGGGAGGAACCCACATGAAGAACTTCGCATCTGCCTTTGCCATGGCCGCGGTGCTGGCAGCACCCGCGCTGGCCCAGGAAACCATGGTCATCGGCGTGTCGATCCCGGCCGCGACCCATGGCTGGGCGGGCGGCATGAACTATTTCGCCCAGACCACGGTTGATCGTCTGGAAGAAACCTATCCGCAGCTCGACTTCGTGCTGGCCACGGCGTCGGACCCGGCGCGTCAGGTCAACGATATCGAGGACATGATGGCCACGCGCGGCATCGACGCGCTGGTCGTGCTGCCCTTCGAATCCGAGCCGCTGACCGGCCCGGTAATGGCCGTGTCCGAAGCTGGTGTCTGGGTGACGGTCGTTGACCGCGGTCTGGCCGTCGAGGGGATCGAGGATCTCTACGTCGCGGGCAACAACCCTGATTTCGGCCGTGTGTCGGGCGAATACATGGTCTCGGCGATGCCGGACGGCGGTCAGATCGTCGTGCTGCGCGGCATCCCGACCACGATCGACAACGAGCGCGTCGAGGGCTTCCAGGCCGCCATTGAGGGCTCGGGCATCGAGATCATCGGCATGGAGCACGGCAACTGGAACCGGGATACCTCGTTCACCGTGATGCAGGACTTCCTGTCGCGCCACCCGCAGATTGATGCGGTCTGGGCGTCGGATGATGACATGGCAGTCGGTGTTCTGGCCGCCATCGAGGCCGCTGGCCGCAGCGATATCCAGTTCGTTCTGGGTGGTGCGGGCATGAAGGAGATGATCCAGCGCGTCATGGAAGGCGACACGATGATCCCCGCCGACGTGACCTATCCGCCGTCGATGATCGCCACCGCGATCGAGCTGACGGCTGTCGGTCTGGTGTCTTCGGCCCCTGTCTCGGGCGAGTTCATCATCGGCTCGGTGCTGGTCACCCAAGACAACGCCGAGGACTTCTACTACCCCGACAGCCCGTTCTGAGGCTGAGCTTTGACAAAGCCATGGCCGGGCGCATCCCGGCCATGGCACCCCCTCAGGCCCCCGGAACACCAGGTCGCGTTTGGCGACAAGGGCGCTGACCCCTTCGGCGAAATCGGCGGTGCGGCTGGGGGCGATGGAGGCGCGGCGCTTGGCTTCGCGATGATCGGCCAGCCCCGGATCCCTGTCCATCAGCGCCTTGGTATGACCAAAGGCCAGCGTCGGCCCGGCGGCAACGCGGGTGGCGGGCGCGGCGGCGTCGAAGCCGCCCTTATCTAAAACCCAGTCCAAAAATCGGCAGGCAAGAGCCTTTTCCACGTTCAGCGCGCGGCCGGTCAGCATCAGCCCGAATGCCATCCCCCGACCCACGCGGCGCGGCAGGAACCACCTGAGCCCGCAATCGGGCGACGCGCCGACGCGGTCATGCGCCAGTATCTGCGCCTGCATTCCCGAGCCGCACATCGTGCTCAGCGTGGTGCAGGCGGTGCCCAGCGTCAGCGCGGCCTGACGCGCCGGGGCCTCCCCTGACCAGCCCCCAGCCCATCTGGGCGGCGGCGATGCCAATGGAATCCTGTGTCAGGGGCGTCCTGTCAAACGTTCAGGGCGCGGGCGATGACCATGCGTTGAATGTCGCTGGTGCCCTCGTAGATCTGGCACACGCGCACGTCGCGCCAGATGCGCTCGACGGGGAAGTCACGGGTGTAGCCATAGCCGCCAAAGGTCTGGATCGCGTCCGAGGCCACTTTTTCCGCCATCTCTGACGCAAAAAGTTTCGCCATCGACGCGGCTTGCAGTGCGGGCTGGCCTGCGTCTTTCAGTGCGGCGGCGTGCAGGACCAGCTGGCGACCGGCCTCGACGCGGGTGGCCATATCGGCCAGCCGGAAGGCGACGGCCTGATGCTCGATCAGCGCCTTGCCCATGCTGATGCGCTCCTGCGCATAGCTGACCGCTGCGTCCAGCGCGGCGCGGGCCATGCCGACCGATTGCGACGCGATGCCGATACGCCCGCCCTCAAGATTGGACAAGGCGATGCGGTAGCCCTCGCCTTCGGCCCCCAGCAGGTTTTCAGCGGGTATTTCAAGGTTTTCCAAAGCAATCTGCGCGGTGTCTGACAGGTGCTGGCCGATCTTCTTTTCGATCGATGCGACGCGCCAACCCGGCGTGTTGGTCGGCACGATAAAGGCCGAGATGCCCTTCTTGCCCGCGCCCGGATCGGTCACCGCAAAGACAATCGCGATATCGGCGTTCTTGCCCGAGGTGATGAACTGCTTGACCCCGTTGAGCACCCAGCCGCCATTCGTGCGCACCGCGCGGGTGCGCAGGGCCGAGGCGTCCGAGCCCGCCTGCGGCTCGGTCAGGCAGAACGCGCCCAGCCATTCGCCGCGCGCCATCGGGCGCAGGTAGGTCTCTTTCTGCGCCTCGGTGCCAAAGCGCAGGATCGGCACGCAGCCGACCGAGTTGTGCACCGACATCACCGTCGACAGCGCACCGTTGCCCGCCGCGATTTCCTCAAGCGCGCAGGCATAGGCGACGGTATCGGTCAGCGCGCCGTCCCATTCCTCGGGCACCAGCATGCCCATCAGCCCCAGCGCGCCCATCTGCGCCACCACATCGCGCGGGAAATGCGCGGTTTCGTCCCATTCGGCGGATCTGGGGGCCAGTTGTTCGGCGGCAAAGCGGCGCGCCATGTCGCGCACCATCGTCTGGTCATCGGTCAGGATCATGCTGTTTCCTCGCCTGCGGTGCCGCCACAGTTGACGGTGGTTTATCCCATTGGTAACCCGTATACCAACGGGTAACAAAAAGACGCAACAGTATTACACGCATGAGCCGCCCCGCCAAAACCCTTGCCGCCACCGCCGATCTCGCCCTGGTCCAGCCAGAGCGAGCGCGAGGCAGAGCGCGCGGCCAAGCGCGAGGCGGTGCTGCGTACGGCGGCGCGGTTGTTCAACACCAAGGGCTATCATGCGACCTCGCTGGACGAGGTGGCAACGGCGCTGAACGTGACCAAGCCGACGATTTACCACTATTTCGCCAACAAGGATGAGATCCTGTTCGAGTGCACGCGCCGGGGGCTGGATGCGATCATCGAGGCCTCGCGCCGGACCGCCGCGCAGGGCGGCAGCGCTGCCGAGCGGTTGCGCGGGGTGCTGACGGTCTATGCGCTGACGATGATGGACGATTTCGGCATCTGCGTCGCGCGGACGCAGGACCATCTGTTGTCCGAAACCAGCCGCCAGCAGTTCCGCGCGCTCAAGCGCGAGATTGATGCGCTGATCCGGCAGCTGGTGGTCGAGGGCGGTGCGGATGGCTCGGTGCGGGTGCGCGATGTGCGCATCGCGACATTTACCGCCGCTCAGGCGCTCAACGGGTTGGGCAATTGGTTTAACGCCGAGGGGCCGATGAGCGCGCCCGAGGTTGCCGAGCAGGTCGTGCAGACATTGATGGCGGGGCTGACCGGACGGGGCGCTGCAACGGATTGAGAGAAAAAGGCCCGTGCGCGGGCGAGGGGGGATTGATGCAAGTTTACGGGGCCGGGGATACCGGGATCAAACGCGCGGCGGTGATCGGCGCGGGGTCGATGGGCGGCGGCATCGCCGCGCACTTCGCCAATGCCGGGATCGCGGTGGATCTGCTGGACATGAAGGGCGGCGACTCTGGCTGCGCCCCGGCCGAGGCGGGTCTGGCGCGGCAACTGCAGATCGGTGGCTTCATGGCGCCCGACGCCGCCCAACTGGTGCGTGTCGGCAATGTCGAGGATCACCTTGACCGGCTGGCGCAGGCCGACTGGATCATCGAGGCGGTGATCGAAAAGCTGGACGTCAAGCGCGCGCTCTATGGCTCGATTGCACCGCATCTGAAGGCGGATGTGATCGTGTCATCCAACACCTCGACCATCCCGCGCGCGGCGCTGACCGAGGGGATGGACCCCGCTCTGGCCAAGCGCTTCGCGATTACCCATTTCTTCAACCCGCCCCGCGTGATGCAGCTGCTGGAGATCATCTGCGACCCGCAGGCGGACCCGGCGATGGTGCAGCGCCTACACCGCGCGTCCGAGGTGCTGCTGGGCAAAACGGTCATCGACTGCCGCGACACGCCCGGTTTCATCGCCAATCGGATTGGCTGTTTCTGGATGGCCGCCGCCGCGATGGAAGCCCAGCGTCTGGGCTTGAGCGTCGAGCAGGCGGACGCGGTGCACGCTGGCCTTGGCATTCCGCGCACCGGGGTGTTTGGCCTCTTTGATCTGGTCGGCATTGATCTGGTGCCCAACGTCTGGGGCAGTCTGCTGAGCACTTTGCCCGCCGATGACGCCCTGCGCGGCTATGACATCACGCAAGACGCGGTGTTCACCGGACTTCTGGCCAAGGGGCATCTGGGCCGCAAGACCAAGGCGGGCTTCTACCGCAAGGCGGCGGATGGCAGCCGCGAGGCGTATGATCTGGTCACGCAAACCTACCGGCCCGAGCAAAAGACCACGCCCGTGCCGCGCGACCCGCGCGCGCTACTGGCCGAGGACAGCGCGTCGGGTGCCTATGCCAAGGCGGTGCTGAGCGCGGTGCTGGCCTATGCGCAGGCGCATGCGGACGAGATCGCCAGCGATCCGGCCTCGGTCGATATCGCGATGGAGCTGGGGTATTCGTGGAAACAGGGGCCGTTTGCGCTGGCGGCGAAGGTGGGGCTGATCGACGCCGCGCCCAAGCGCCCGCGCCGCGCCTCGCTGGACGGTGCGCCGGTGATCCGCGCGAACGATTTTGCCACGCTGCACGATCTGGGCGACGGGGTTGCCTGCTTCCGGGCACGCTCGAAGCTCAACACCTTCGCGCCCGAGGTGCTGGCCCTGCTGGGCGAAACGCTGGACGCTGCGGGCAAGGACTATACCGCGCTGGTGCTGGGCAATGACGATGCGCGCGCGTTCTCGGCAGGGGCGGATCTGAGCTTCTTCCTCGATCGGCTCGATCTGCCGGGCGGGATGGACACCATCCTTGGCTATGTCATCGGCGGGCAAGAGCTTTTCCTGAAAATGCGCCGCCTGCCGGTGCCGGTGGTGGCCGCGATCCACGGCTTCACCCTGGGCGGCGGGTGCGAGTTCCAGATGCATACCTCGGCCACGGTGGCGCATGCCGAAGCCAGAATCGGCGTGCCCGAAACCGGCGTTGGGCTGTTGCCCGCCTGGGGTGGGTGCACCCAGCTTCTGGCCCGTGCCGCGGCAGCGATGCTGGACGCCAGCCCGACCGAGCACGCAGCCCGCGCCTTTGCGACGATCTACGCGGGCGAAATCGCGCCCTCGGCGGCGGCGGGCAGGGCGGCGGGTCTGCTGCGGCCAGACGACGCGCTGGTCATGTTCCGCCCCGACCTGATCGCGACGGCCAAGGCGCGCGCGCTGGCGCTGGTGCCGGGCTATTCGCCGCCCGCGCCTCTGGCCGTGGCGGTCGCCGGGCGTGAGGGCGCGCAAGCGCTGCTGGCCCCTTTGCGCGACCAGCGTGCCATGGGGGCGCTGTCGGACGTGGATGTCCATCTGGCCGAGGTGATCATCGGCGTGCTGACCGGCGGGCCGGATGCGCAGCCGGGCGATACCCGCAACGAGGAACAGCTGATGGCGCTTGAGCGGGCGGCGTTTCTGGAGCTGGTGCAAAGCGCCCCCAGCCGCGCGCGGATGGAGCACATGCTGGCCACCGGCAAACGGTTGAAGAACTGACACAAAGCCGCCCTGCGCGCGGTGGATCGTGACGATCCGGGCGCGCGGGGTGGCATCGGACCGATTAGGGGTCATCGAGTCATTTTTGCCGCCGACCGTCCCCGTTGCGCCACCTTCCACGCTGATCAGCCGCGGGCTGCGCGACGCATACGAGCCCAAGCAGGGCTGACTTAACACCGAAAGGAACCACCCCATGATCATCAAGGATCAGGCGGCCATCGTGACCGGCGGGGCCTCGGGCCTCGGCGGCGCAACGGCGGAAATGCTGGCCAAGGCCGGTGCCAAAGTCGCGATTTTCGACATGAACGAAGCGCTGGGCGCGGCCAAGGCGGCCGAGCTGGGCGGGGCCTTCTTCAAGGTCAACGTGACCGATGAAAACGCCGTGCAAGAGGCGATTGCCGCCGCCGAGGGCATGCATGGCAAGGCGCGCATTCTGGTCAACTGCGCCGGGATTGGGCCACCCGCCAAGGTCGTTGACCGTGAGGGCAAGGCGCTGGCGCTGTCGTCCTTTGCCTCGGTGGTCAGTGTGAACCTGCTGGGCACGTTCAACGTGCTGTCGAAGTTCGCGGCCTCCCTGCACACCGCCGATCTGCTGGGCGAAGAGCGCGGCGTGGCGATCAACACGGCCTCGGTCGCGGCGTTTGACGGTCAGATCGGTCAGGCGGCCTATGCCGCGTCCAAGGCGGGCGTTGTCGGCATGACGCTGCCCGTCGCGCGCGAGTTTGCCCGCTATGGCATCCGCGTGATGACCATCGCGCCGGGCCTGTTCATGACCCCGCTGCTGGCCTCGCTGCCGCAAGAGGCGCAAGACAGTCTGGGCCGTCAGGTGCCGTTCCCGCCGCGTCTGGGCGATCCGTCCGAATACGCGCGACTCGTCGCCGCGATCATCGACAACCCCATGCTGAACGGCGAAGTCATTCGTCTGGACGGCGCAATTCGGATGGCCCCGAAATGAGCAACCTTCTGGAAACCACCGGCATCTCGGACCGCGCGCTCGACATCGCCGACCGGGTCGAGCGTTTCGTCCGCGAGACCATCGCGCCCTATGAACGCGACCCGCGCCGCACGTCGCACGGGCCGAGTGACGAACTGGCCACCGAGCTGAAGGCGCTGGCGCGCAAGGCCGGGGTGCTGACCCCGCATGTCCTGCCCGATGGCGGCCACCTGACCCAGCGCGAGACAGCCGCCGTGCTGATCCGCTCGGGCCTGTCGCCTCTGGGTCCGATCGCCTGCAATACGGCCGCGCCCGATGAGGGCAACATGTACCTGCTCGGCAAGGTCGCCAGCCCCGAACTGAAGGCGCGCTATCTTGAGCCGATGATCCGTGGCGAGAAGCGCTCGGCCTTCTTCATGACCGAACCGGCCGAGGATGGCGGCGCGGGTTCGGACCCGTCGATGATGCTGACCACCTGCCGCATGGACGGCAACCATTGGGTGATCAATGGCCGCAAGACCTATATCACCGGGGCCGACGGGGCCGGGGTGGGCATCGTCATGGCGAAATCTGACGAGGGCGCCTGCATGTTTCTGGTCGATCTGCCCGATCCGGCGATCAGGATCGAGCGGGTGATGGATACCATCGACAGCTCAATGCCCGGCGGTCACGCCGTGGTCAGCATCGACAACCTGCGCGTGCCCGCGACGCAGATGCTGGGCGAAAGCGGCGAGGGCTTCCGCTATGCGCAGGTCCGCCTGTCGCCCGCGCGGCTGAGCCATTGCATGCGCTGGCTGGGGGCCTGCGTGCGCGCCAACGAGATCGCGACCGACTATGCCAACCGCCGCATGGCCTTTGGCAAGCAGCTGATTGACCATGAGGGCGTCGGCTTCATGCTGGCCGAGAACCTGCTGGACCTCAAGCAGGCCGAGCTGATGACCTATTGGTGTGCCGACGTGCTCGACACCGGGGCGGGCGGCACGGCGCAAAGCTCGATGGCCAAGGTGGCGGTGTCCGAGGCGCTGATGCGCATCGCGGATCGTTGCGTGCAGGTGATGGGCGGGCAGGGCGTGACCGGTGACACCATCGTCGAACAGGTGTTCCGCGAAATCCGCGCCTTCCGCATCTATGACGGCCCGACCGAGGTGCACAAATGGTCGCTGGCCAAGAAGATCAAGCGCGACTGGAAAAAAGCGCAAGAGGCATGACCCGCGCGGCCCCCGACGTTCAGGCGAATGCCGGGGCCGCGGTTTGTCGCGCTGGCCGTCGCGGCCATGAAAGCCTGCCGCTGGCTGACCGGGCCGCAGGGATCAAACATGCGGCCCAGTCCGGGCCGTCTTTCAGGAGGAACACCGATGGCCGAGGCCTATCTCGTCGAACTGGTCCGCACTGCGGGCGGGCGTCGCAAGGGCGCGCTGGCAAACTGGCACCCCGCCGATCTGGGCGCCGAGGTGATCGACGCGCTTGTCGCGCGCTCACGCATCGACCCGGTGGCGATTGACGATGTGATCGTCGGCTGCGTGACGCAGGCTGGCGAGCAGGCCTTTGCCTTTGGCCGCAACTGCGTGCTGGCCTCGGGCCTGCCCGAAAGCGTCCCGGCCGTGACGATTGACCGCCAGTGCGGCTCGTCCCAGCAGGCGGTCCAGTTTGCGGCGCAGGCCGTGATGTCGGGCACGCAGGATGTGGTGATCGCGATGGGCGTGGAATCCATGACCCGTGTGCCGATGTTCTCGAACCTGACCTTGCACAGCAAAGAGGGGCTTGGCATCGGCCCGTTCAGCGACCGGATCGCCAAACGCTTTGGCACCCGCGATTTCAGCCAGTTCAAGGGGGCGGAGATGATCGCGCAGAAGCACGGGTTTGACCGCGCGCAGCTTGACGCCTTCGCGCTGGAAAGCCACCGCCGTGCTGCTGCCGCGACCGACGCCGGGGCCTTTGCCGACGAGATCGTGCCGCTGGCCATCGACGGCGGGATGCACAGCCGCGACGAGGGGATCCGCGCCGACGCCTCGCTCGAGTCGATCGGCGCGGTCAGGCTGCTTGAGGAAGGCGGCATGATCACCGCCGCCAATGCCTCGCAGATCTGCGACGGGGCGGCGGGGGTGCTGGTGGTGTCGGAAGCTGCGCTCAAACGCTACAACCTGACGCCAAGGGCGCGGATCGTGACCATGACCGTCACCGGCGGTGATCCGGTGATCATGCTCGAAGAGCCGATCCCGGCAACGATCAAGGCCCTCAGGCGCGCGGGTCTGAGCATCGACGACATCGACCTTTACGAGGTCAACGAGGCCTTCGCCCCGGTGCCGATGGCCTGGCTCAAGATGCTTGACGCTGATCCGGCACAGCTGAACGTCAACGGCGGGGCCATCGCGCTGGGGCACCCGCTGGGTGCGTCCGGCGCGCGGCTGATGACCACGCTGGTCAACGCGCTGCACAAGCGGGGCAAGAAATACGGCTTGCAGACCATGTGCGAAGGTGGCGGTCTGGCGAATGTGACGATTGTGGAGGCGCTCTGAATGGCCCTGAAAACCAAGATCACCGAGATGCTCGGCATCCAGCATCCCATCGTGCAGGGCGGCATGATGTGGGTCGGCACCGCCGAGATGGCCTCGGCCGTGTCCAACGCGGGCGGGTTGGGCATCCTGACCGCGCTGACGCAACCGACCCCGGACGATCTGCGCCGCGAGATCGACCGCTGCCGCGCAATGACCGACAAGCCGTTCGGCGTGAACCTGACGCTGTTGCCCTCGGTCTCACCGCCGCCCTACGCCGAGTATCGCCGCGCGATCATCGACAGTGGCGTTACCATCGTGGAAACCGCAGGCTCGCGGCCGCAGGAGCATGTCGAAGAGTTCAAGTCGCATGGCCTGACCGTTCTGCACAAATGCACGTCGGTCCGGCATGCCGTGTCGGCGCAGCGCATGGGCGTCGATATCATCTCGATCGACGGGTTCGAATGCGCGGGCCATCCCGGTGAGGATGACGTGCCGGGGCTGGTCCTGATCCCCGCCGCAGCCGATCAGGTGACGGTGCCGATGCTGGCCTCGGGCGGGATCGGTGACGGGCGCGGGCTGGCGGCGGCGCTGGCGCTGGGTGCCGAGGGGGTCAACATGGGCACCCGCTTTTGCGCGACGGTCGAAGCACCGATCCATGATGACGTGAAGGCGATGCTGGTCAGCAACACCGAGCGCGACACCAACCTGATCTTCCGGGGCTTCAAGAACACCGGACGGGTCGCCAAGACAACGGTGTCGGACAGGGTGGTCGAGATCGGCACGCGCCCCGGCGCTGTGTTCGAGGATGTGCGTCCGATGGTGTCAGGCGCCAAGGGGCGGCAGGCGCTGACCACGGGCGATCTGGATGCCGGGCTGATCTGGGCCGGACAGATCCAGGGTCTGATCCACGATATCCCCACCTGTGCGGTCTTGTTGTCACGGATGGTGGCCGATGCTGAGGCGATCATTCGCGGCCGGATGGCCGGTTTCCTTGCCTGACCGACTGCCGCCGGTCCCCGATGGTCCGGCGGTTCTCATGCCAGCCCAGCACGCCGCTGCGGCGTGGTTCGGACGGGATGTCCGTCTCCTTTCGTGCCATGCGTGGCGGAACCCTGCCTGCGGACAGGCGCGGGGCCGGGTCAGGCTGCGTCACGCCGTCCGCGCTGACCAAGCTGCCGCGCGTGGTGTTCTGCGGCTACGTAATGGCACAGGCCATCGACAGCGCCCGGGCACGGCAGGTGTCGCTCTTCAACAGCAGCGTGCCACCGTCATCGCGCGTCTTTCGCGCGGTGACCTGCACCAGCCGGTCGCGCTGGCGGGCTCAAGGTAGCTCATCCCTTTGCTCGGCAAAGAGCGGATTGTCCGGCTGACCTGCCATGGGTCTGTCATCGAGCCACGACTCATGATGGTCCTTTGCGCCTCGTGGTGCGGGTTGAGCAATCGCCGGGCGCGCGGACCGCTCACCGCGCGCAGCGGGACGGACGATTGCGGCGGTCAGCCTGACGGCCAAAGGGCGTGGAAATGGTGGACCGGCCCGTGGCCGTGGCCCACGTCCAGCGCCTCGGCGGCGCCGAGGGCGGCGTGCAGATAGGCCTTGGCCTGCCGCACGCTCTCGACCATCCCGAGGCCGGGCAGCAGCGCCGTAATGGCCGAAGACAGCGTGCAACCGGTGCCGTGGTCATTGGTGGTGGTGATGCGGGGCGCGGCGAAAGCCGTCACGCTATCCGCGCCTGCCAGCAGGTCGGTGCTCTCCTTGCTTGCGGCCAGATGCCCGCCCTTCAGCAACACCCAGTCCGATCCCAGCGCCAGAAGTTCGGGCAGGGCGGTCTGCATGTCGTCGGCTGTCCAGTGATCGGGGCGACCCAGCAGCACGGCGGCTTCGGGCAGGTTCGGGGTGATCAGCGTCGCCAGCGGCACCAGCCGGTCGCGCACCGCGGCCACCGCCTCAGGGTCCAGCAGCGCGTGGCCGCTTTTGGCGACCATCACCGGATCCAGCACGATTCTGGCCACCTTGTGATGGCGCAGACGATCCGCCACGGCCTCGGCAATCCCGGCGTTGGCGATCATGCCGATCTTCACCGCGTCGATGCGCACATCCTCTAGCACCGCGTCGATCTGGTCGGCCACGAAGGCCGGGTCCAGCGCCACAAAGGACCGCACACCCTGCGTGTTCTGGGCCACGACGGCGGTGATCACCGAGCATGCATAGGCCCCCAGCGCCGAAAAGGCCTTGATATCGGCCTGAATTCCCGCGCCGCCGGACGGATCGGTGCCCGCGATGGTCAGGACATTGGCGATCATGGCGCGACCTCCGCCATCAGCGCTGCCGCCTGCGCGGCGACCGTGGCGACATCGCGGCTGAGCGGCAACGCGGCCAGACGGTCGAGAGCGACCCACCGCGCGTCGAGCGCGTCATCTGCGGCGACGGGTTCGCCCTGCGTCCACTGGCACAGCGCGGTGATCAGGATGAAATGATGGCGCAGGGCCTCGTCGTCACCCCGGTCCAGCGCATCCAGCGCGCCAAAGACGCGCAACACGCGGGCCGAGACGCCGGTTTCCTCGGTCAACTCGCGCAGGGCAGCATCGTGCAGCGTCTCGCCCCGCTCGATCTTGCCGCCGGGAAAGCCCCAAAGGCCCGCATCGGGCGGATTGGCGCGGCGCACAAGCAGGACGTCACCGTCGCGCACCACGACAGCAAGGATCGCGGCAATCGGGCGGTCGGGCAGGGGGGTGTCAGCATGGCGGCCTCGTCTTTTGAGGCCGGCAAAGGAGAGAGCGCGGCGGTCCCGTCCCTTCGCCGGCATGATCCGGATCAGGTTCAAAGGGTCACTGCGCTGTACCGTGCGATGCTGTCAGACTCTCAGCCCCCTGACGGGGCCCCCCTCGGTGACAGGGATGATATCAGGCTGCGCCCCGGGTTCAATGCTGGCTGGCGACGGGGCCGTGAAAACTTGCACCATACGTGTTGCATTATAAACAAGTTGCAATATAAACCGTGCCGAAGAGGAGTTTCCGATGGTCAAGATTATCTTTGTGTCAGCCTCAGGCGCGCGCACGGAACTGGACGTGTCCGAAGGCACCAGCATCATGCAGGCCGCTGTGCAGAACGGCGTTGACGGCGTGATCGGCGAATGCGGCGGGGCGGCGATGTGCGCGACCTGCCATGTCCATATCGACCCGGCCTTTGCCGACAAGGTGCAACCGATTGCCGATATCGAAGAGGCGATGCTGGACTGCGCGATGTCCCCGGTTGATGCGCGCAGCCGTCTGGGCTGTCAGATCGCGCTGGGGCCGGAACTGGACGGCGTGATCGTCCATCTGCCGCCGTCGCAATGACCGTTGCTGCGCTAGCGCCCGAGGGCCTCGCGGTCCACGGTGTCGATCTTGGACAGATTCTGGCGCATGCGCTCGAACATCGCGAACAGCGTGTCCAGTTCGGCCTCGTTGAACCCGTCCAGCAGCGCGGCCTCGCGCCGCAGCGCGATGGCGATGATGCGGTCGTGCAGCGCCGCGCCCGAGGGGGTCAGCCACAACAGCCGCTTGCGATCCACCAGTCGCGCGACGGCATGGCCCATCTCTTCCAGATGGCGGCTCGACCGGCTGACGATGGATTTGTTCATCGCGACCATCTCGACGATGCGCATGGCCTGAATGCCCGGCTCGTTGCGCAGGGCGGAGAGCACACGCCATTCGTTCAGACCGATGCCGAAGATCTCAAGGTAGAGCTGCGAGGCGCCCCAGGACAGGCTGTTGTTCAGGACGGACAGGTAATAGGGCGCATAGCGCTGGGCCGTAACCGACAGATCGCGGTCGGTGATGATGTCGGTCTCGGGCATCCGGCGTCTCCTGCGTTCAGAGGTCTTTAGCGGTGACTACGTTTAATTGCAAACCACGAGGGAGGGCACGTTGAAAAAGCTCATCAATGACGTGAAAGATGTCGTTCCACAGGCGCTGGCGGGTCTGGTTGCCACATCGAACGGCCTGCGCCTGATCGAAGGCACCACCATCGTGGTGCGCGCCGATCTGGACGCGGTGAAAGCGGCGGGCAAGGTTGCGCTGATCTCCGGCGGTGGCTCGGGTCATGAGCCGGCGCATGCGGGCTATGTCGGCGCGGGGATGCTGACAGCGGCGGTGGCGGGCGACGTGTTCGCTTCGCCCTCGACCGACGCCGTGCTGACGGCGATCCGCGCGGTGGCGGGGCCGGGAGGCGTGCTGCTGATCGTCAAGAACTACACCGGCGACCGGCTGAATTTCGGACTGGCCGCGCAGATCGCGCGCGGTGAGGGGATCGAGGCCGAAGTGCTGATCGTCGATGACGACGCGGCGCTGGGTTCGGCGGAAAAGACCGCCGGGCGGCGCGGGATCGCGGGCACGGTTCTGGTGCACAAGATCGTCGGCGCTGCGGCCGAGGCCGGTCTGTCGCTGGCCGAGGTCAAGGCGCGCGGCGAGGCGGCGGTCAAGGCCACCGGCTCGATGGGCGTGGCGCTGAGCCCGTGCACCGTGCCCGCCGCGGGCACCCCGAATTTCGAACTGGGCGCGGATGAGATCGAGATGGGGCTGGGCATCCATGGCGAATCCGGGCTGGCGCGCATCACCCTGCGCCCCTCGGCGCATCTGGCCGAGGATATGATCGACACCATCGCCGCCGACCGCCGTTTCAGCGCGGGCGACCGCGTGGCGCTGTTGGTCAACAATCTGGGCTCGACCCCGCCGATGGAGGTTTCCATCATCGCCGGCGACGCGCTCAACGCCTGTTCGCGGCTGGGGCTGGAGGTGTCGCGCGTCTGGGCGGGGACGTTCCTGACGGCGATCGACATGGCCGGGGTCTCGCTGTCGCTGATGGCGCTGGATGACGACCGGCTGGCGGCGCTGGACGCGCCCGCGTCGGCTCCGGCGTGGATGCTGCCGGGGTTGCGTGAGGGGCTGACGGTTCCCGCGCCTGCTGCGGTCGCAGATGTGGTGGCAGACGGGGCAGGGGAGCCTGCGGTGCTGGCCGCACTGCTCGCGGGATGCGCGGCGCTGATCAAGGCCGAGCCCGAACTGACGCGGATGGATCAGGTGGTCGGCGACGGCGACATCGGCCGCTCGCTGGCGGGCGGGGCCGAGGCGCTGATTGCCGAGAAAGCGACGCTGGCAGGCCTGTCGGGCGCGGCGTTCTGGCGGCATGTCGGCGCGGTGGTGCGGCGTTCGACCGGGGGCACCTCGGGGCCGCTGTATGCGATCCTTGCCTTTGGGGCGGCGAATGCGCTCGACACTGCCGAGGGTGACGCCGGCACGGTGCTGGCTGCCGCTTTCGCCAGCGGTGTCAAGGCCTTGTGCGATCTGGGCGGGGCTGAGCCGGGGGACCGGACGATGGTCGATGCGCTGGCACCTGCCCTGGGGGCGATGGCGGCTGGCGGCACCCCGTCCCAGCGTCTGCGCGCGGCGGCCAAGGCTGCCGAAAGCGGGGCCGAGGCGACAAGGCAGATGAAGCCGCGCCGGGGCCGGTCCAGCTATGTCGGCGACCGGGTGCTGGGCCATCCCGATCCGGGCGCGGTGGCGGTGGCGCTGTGGCTGAGTGCGGCCGCCAGCTAGATCGTTTCCAAAGATACAAGTCACTTGCAATATAAACCCGTTGCTAATTAAACTGTCCGTGTTCGGAGGAGAGCGCCCCATGACCAACAGCGATTCGCGAGATCGTCCCGTGCTGGATATCGACCCGTTCAGCCGCGAGAGCATGGATAATCCCATTGCTCTGGATGAAGCGATCCGCGCGGCGGGTCCGGTTGCCTGGGTGCCCAAATACGGCTTCTGGATCACCGGCCACGATGCTGTGGTGCGCGAAGTGTTCGAGGATTGGCGCCGCTTTTCCTCGGCCTTTGGCACCGGGCTGACCAATGTCGTGACCGAAGAGCCGTGGCGCAAGCCGTCGGTCATTCTGGAAGCCGATCCGCCCATCCACACCCCCAACCGCAAAGTGCTGGCCAAGGTTCTGTCCCCCGCCGCTTTGCGCAAGATGGCCGATGATTTCCGCGCCGAGGCTGACCGCATGGTCGATGCCCTGCTGGAGCACGACACGGTCGATCTGGCCAGCGATCTGGCCTTTGCTTTCCCGTTCAAGGTTTTGCCGGATGCAGCAGGCCTGCAGCCCTCGGGGCGGCACCATCTGATGCCCTATTCCACGTTGAATTTCAACGCGATGGGGCCAAAGAACGACCTGTACCACGCCGCCCGCAAGATCGTGGAAGAGCAAGGTACGTTTGAATATGTCGCGGCACAGATGGCCGAGGAAAACCTGCTTCCCGGCGGGTTCGGCGAGGAAATCTACAGCGCCGTACACCGGGGCGAGATCTCGAATGATGACGCAGGCATGCTGGTGCGTGCCTTCATTTCGGCCGGGATCGACACCACGGTCTTTGGCATCGGCATCGCCATCAAGGCGCTGATCGAGAACCCGGCGCAATGGGACAAGCTGCGCGCCGACCCCTCGCTGGCCCGTGCGGCCTTTGAAGAGGGGCTGCGCTGGTACGCGCCCAGCCCGGTGATCGGCCGCACGACCAGTGGTCCGACCGACCTGGCGGGCGTGCAGCTGGGCGGCGGCGAGAAGGTGATGATGTGGCTGGGCGCGGCCAACCGCGACCCTGCGCGCTGGGACGATCCCGACACCTATGACATCAGCCGCCGCACCGTGGGCCATCTGGCTTTTGGCACCGGCATTCACGGCTGCGTCGGCCAGATGGTCGCGCGGCTGGAAGCGGAATCCGTTCTGGGAGCCCTCGCGCGCAAGGTCGCGAAGATCGAGCTGATCGGCACCCCCGAGCGCGTCTACATCAACTGGCTGCGGGGGTATCACTCGCTTCCGGCCCGGCTGACGCCTGCGTAAGTTTTGACGAAATGCGTCCCTGATGGGCGCGATTTACTGGGAGGAGTAAATGATGACCATGACCAGAACCCTGACCCTGACGAGCGCGCTGACGCTGCTCGCCACCGGCGCGCTGGCGCAGACCCCGATCTACGGATCGTGGCCGCCCGCGTCGGATTACCTGAACACCGACACGCTGCCCGAAGCCTTCGCGATGATGTCGCAGGCCACCGGCGGCGCGCTGGAATGGGAGCTGATCGCCGGTGGCCAGTTGGCCGATGGCCGCGGCACGCTGGCGGCGGTGACCGATGACCTGATGCAGGCTGGCCTGCAGATCCCGGTCTATACGCCCGAGGCAATGCCCTCGTTCACGCTGCTCTATTCGGTCGTCGTGCCGGGCGATGACCCCATGGCTGTGGCTGCGGCAGCCGCCGAGACCGTCTTCCTGAACTGCCCGTCGTGCCTGCAGGAAGCGCGTGACAACAACGTGCTGCCGTTCGGTGGCTTCGCGTCGGCCTCGTACCGGCTGATGTGCACCTCGCCGGTGTCTTCGCTTGAGCAGATGTCGGGCCTGCGCATCCGCGCCACCGGCGGGTATGGCGAAATGGCGATCATGGGCGGCGGCACCCCGCTGTCGGTCACGCTGACCGAGGCCGTGGGCCTGCTGCAACGCGGCGGTCTGGATTGCCTGATGGCAACCCGCGAATGGCTGCAAACCTATGGCTACGGCGAATACGCCCGCTATGTCACCGATCTGCCGCTGGGCAACTCCAGCCCCGCCGTCGGCTTCCTGATGAACCGCGATCTGTTCATGGGTCTGTCGGCGGACGAGCAGCAGGCGATGATGCGGGCCTCGGCCTTCATCACCGCCAAGCATACGATCGGCAACTACGTGATCCGCGATCAGGAAAGCTTTGAGAACCAGCAAGAGGTCAATGGCGTCGAACTGGTTGCACCCGACGCCGGTCTGACCGCGATGGTCGAAGGCTTCTCGGCGCATGACCGCGCCCGTCTGCTGGAAGCCGGTGAGCGTCTGGGCGTCGAAGACCCCGCCGCGCTGATCGACACCTATCTGGCGGCTGTCGAGCGCTGGCGCCCGATCTCGGCCGAGCTGGGCAATGACGTCGAAGCCATGACCCAGCGGATCTGGGATGAGGTGTTCTCGCAGGTTGATCCCTCGACCCTGTAAGCTTGCCTCTTGGGCCGGGGGCGTGGCACACGCCCCCGGCCTTCCCTTTCGCGCACCCGAGGACGTGACATGAAATTCTTCCACCGCTTGGTGAGCTGGATCGCCAATGCGCTCTTTGCCGTGTCGATGGTCGCCGGCGTCCTGATGATGCTGCACGTCACCATCGACGTGATCGCGCGCTCGCTCTTCAACAGCCCGCTGGCAGGCACCGGCGAGATCACGGCGAGCTACTATATGATCGCCGTCGCCTTCCTGCCCATCGCCTGGGTGACGCTGCGCGACCAGCATGTGACCGCCGACATCTTCGTCAGCGCCCTGCCGCGCCTGTTTCAGACGGTGATCGCGCTGTTGGTCGATGTGCTGGTCATCCTCTACGTCAGCGCGTTCGTCTGGCAGACATGGGTTTCCGCCGCCGCCCGCACCGAGCGCGGCGAGGTCTGGGAGATCCTTGGCGGCTACCTGCCCATCTGGCCGACGCGCTGGATCCTGCCGGTGGCAGGGGCGGCGATGGTGCTGACGATGATTTTCCGGCTGTTCGCCAAATTGACCAACACCAACCCCGTGACCGGGGAGAAGGCCTGACATGGACGCCCTTCAATTCGGACTGGCCACGCTGGGCATCATGCTGACCCTGATCGCGCTGCGCGTGCCTATTGGCGTGGCGCTGGGCGTGGTCTCGGTGCTGGGTCTGGCCTATGTGCGCAACTTCAACATCGCGCTGTCGATTCTGCGCGAGACACCCTTCGCCTTTGCCGCCAGCTGGGATCTGACCGCGATCCCGATGTTCCTGCTGATGGGGGCGATTGCCAACCATTCGGGGATTTCGTCGTCGCTGTTCCGCGCGGCCCGTCTGTGGTTCAGCGCACTGCCCGGTGGTCTGGCTGTTGCGGCCAACATGGCCAGCGTCGGCTTTGCCGCGGCCTGTGGCTCGTCGCTGGCCTCGTCCGCGGCGATGGGGCGGCTGGCGATCCCCGAGATGCTGCGCGTCGGTTATGACAGGGCGCTGGCGACCGGGGTTGTGGCCTCGGCCGGTACGCTGGCCGCGCTGATCCCGCCGTCGATCATGCTGGTGCTTTACGGCGTGTTCGCCGAGGTCTCGATCTCGCGCCTGCTGATCGCCGGGATCGTGCCGGGTATCCTGACCGCGACCGCCTATGTCGCGCTCATCGTCATCCGCTGCAAGCTCAACCCGGCGCTGGCCCCCAAGCTGGACGACGCCGAGCTGGCCACGCTCAAGGCCGACCGCATGTCGGCCCTGCGTGAAGTGTGGCCTGTCACGCTGCTGATCCTCGGCATCATTGGCGGGCTCTATGGCGGCATCGTCACGCCGACCGAAGCCGGGGCCACCGGGGCCGCGCTGGCACTGGTGATCGCGCTGGTTCAGCGCCGCATTACGATGCCCAACTTCGTCGACGCGCTGCGCGAGTCGATGTCGGGCACCGCGCAGATCTTCTTCGTCGGCATGGGCGCGGTGATGTACACGCGGCTCTTGTCGCTGACCGGCGTGTCGTCGCTGCTGGCGGATATGGTCGGCGGCTTTGCGGGCGATCCGATTCTGGTGATCCTTGCCATCTCGGTGGTGTTTCTGGTGCTGGGCATGTTCCTGGACCCGCTGGGCATCATGCTGATCACGTTGCCGGTTTTCCTGCCGATGATGAAAGCGCTGGATCTGGACCTGATCTGGTTCGGCATCATCGTAGTGAAATACGTCGAGATCGGCATGATCACCCCACCGTTAGGCATGAACGTCTTTGTGGTGAAATCCGTGGTGGGTGATTCGGTCCCGATCTGGACAATCTATCGCGGCGTGCTGTGGTTCCTGCTGGCCGAGGTCGTTGTGATGGCCCTGCTTATCAGCTTCCCGCAGATTACCCTGTTCCTGCCTGATCTGATGCGCTGATCCACGCCTGAAAGGGCACGAAATTCGGCTGTGCGAGGGCCCCGTGCGCGGGTTCTTGCGCAGCCGTTTTGCATTTTCTTCGTCGCGATGAACAAATCCGCGCGACGTGGCTTGTGTTTGTGCAGGGAAGGACTTCTCTGTGATGCCGCGCCGCTTAGATGAGCAGGATTCTGCCGCGCAGCATCTTGGGCGTGTTTCTTGCTGCACCGCAAAATTACCGGTGTGGTAAGAGGTTAACCGAATGATTGAATGGAGACTGCGTGTGTCTAAGTTGTCTGGCCATCTGACCGAGGCTCTGACCACCCACTACCCCAGCCGCCGCCGCTTTCTGGCGGGGCTGGCCGGAACCGTTGCAGCCACGGCGCTGCTGGCCCCTGCTCACCTGCGCGCGCAAGAGGTTGCTCCTGCCGAACCCGCGCCCGAGGCCGCGCCGGTCGAGCCAGCACCGCCTGCGGCACCGCAGCCGCAACCGTTTTCCTATGAGATCCTGACCGAAGCGCAGCGTCTGGCCAGCGAATCCGCGCCGCCGGCACCTGAAGCGATCGAGGGTTTTCTGGCCGATCTGGACTATGACGGCTACCAGCGCATCCGCTTCCGTCCGGCCCGCGCGCGCTGGCAGGAGCCGGCGCAGAACTTCCGTCTGCACGCTTTCCATCTTGGTTGGCTGTTCGGCGAACCGGTGCACATCCATGAGATCGTCGACGGGCATGCACTGCCGATGGATTTCTCGACCGCCGATTTCGAATACGGCGGCACGCTTGCCGAGTCGGTGCCAGCCGATGCCGTGATGCCCGGCGTTGCCGGGTTCCGTCTGCACACGCCGCTCAACCGTGCCGATATCTTTGACGAGCTGATCGCCTTTCTGGGCGCCAGCTATTTCCGCGCGCTCGGCCGCGGCACCGTTTACGGCCTGTCCGCGCGCGGTCTGGCCGTGAACACCGCCCTGTCGGGGCGCGAGGAGTTCCCGCGCTTTACCGATTTCTGGCTGGAGCGCCCGCTGCCCGGCCAGACCAGCGTCACGCTCTACGCCGCGCTTGCCAGCGATTCCGTCACCGGCGCTTACCGCTTTGTCATCACGCCGGGCGAGAATACCGTGGTCGAGGTCACCGCCCGGCTGTTCCTGCGCGCCGATGTCGCGCAACTGGGTCTGGCGCCGCTGACCTCGATGTTCCTGTTCGGCGGGGCCGATCCCGGCGCGTTCGAGGATTTCCGCGCGGCGGTGCATGACAGCGAATATCTGGTGCTCAACAGCCGCGAGGGCGACACCTATGTGCGCGCGCTCAACAACCCGGTGCGGCTGGCCAGCTCGTATCTGCGGTCTGACAACCCGGCCTCGTTCGGTCTGGTGCAGCGGTCGCGCGATTTCGGCGATTACCTCGACGCGCAGGCGCATTACGAGTCGCGTCCTTCGCTGATGGTCGAGCCGCTGGGTGACTGGGGCCGGGGGTCGGTGCGTCTGGTCGAAATCCCGTCGGATCTGGAAGGCAACGACAACATCGTCGCCTTCTGGGTGCCCGAGGGGGAATTCAAACAGGGCAACGCGCTGGAGCTGAGCTATCGGCTGCATTGGGGGCGGACCCCGCCGGGCGACCGCAATGTCGAGCGCGCCACTATTTTGCGCACGCGTGCCGGTCATGGCGGCGTTGCCGGGGTGGCAGCGGCAATAGACCGCCGAAAATTCGTGATCGATTTCCAGGGCGGACTTTTGGGGGAACTTTCCGCAGATGCGGACGTTTCAGCCCAGGTCAGCGCGGACAGGGGTGTCGTCACCGAAGCCATTGTCAGCAAGATCAGCGGAACCGAGATCTGGCGCCTCGTGCTTGAGGTGCAAAGCGATCCCGGTGCGGTGGTTGAGCTACGCGCAAGCGTGACCGGATTTGACCGGGTGCTGACCGAGACATGGCTTTACCAATGGGTGCGGGAATGAACGCCGAACCGAATACGATGATGACCGAAACCGCCGACGTGGTGCCCGCAGCGCATTGGGCGCCGCCGGCGGCACCGCTCGACATGCCGCGTCAGCGGCTGGAAGCGCCGGTTGCCCGGTTGTCTCTGGTGCGCTTGATCGCGCAGTTGCTGCCCCGTCAGCGCGTCTGATTGCGCCTGCGCATGGGGGCTCCCTTGAAAGCGGATTTCCGCACGCTGATGGTTCGGACGGCGGCGCTGTCCTTCACCGCGCTTGCCGCGCTGACCGCAACGTCCTTGCTGGCGGAAGCGGCAATTCAGGACGGTGTCGATCTATGGGACGTCGTGCGCGGCGTGCTGATCTTTGTCACCACGGCCTGGCTGGCCTGGGGGGCATCGCTGTCTTTCGTCGGTCTGTGGCCGATGCGCGCCAAACCGGTGCCAGACCTTCAGGGGCCGCAGCCCCCGCTGGTCATCCTGATGCCGATCTGCAACGAGGATCCGGTCAGCACCTTCGCGCGCATCGCCGCGATGGACCGCTCGATCCGCGAGGCGGGACTGACGGCGGATATCGCCATCCTGTCCGACACGCGCGACGAGGCCGCGGCGCTGCGCGAGCGTCACGTCTACGTCCGCCTGCTCAGGCAGACCAACGGGGCAGGGCGCATCTTCTACCGTCGCCGCTTGGACAACCGGGGTCGCAAGGCCGGCAATATCGAGGAGTTCATCCGGTCCTCGGGTGCGGCCTATGATTTCGCGGTCATTCTGGATGCCGACAGCCTGATGGAAGGCGCTGCCATCCGTCAGATGCTGGCCCGCATGCAGGCCGACCCGAAACTCGGCCTGTTGCAGACCCTGCCGAAGATCATCGGCGCGCGCTCGTTCTTTGGCCGCGCCATGCAGTTCGCCGCCGGGTTCCATGGCCCCGTCTTCACGCGCGGACTGGCCCGGATGCAGGGCCAGACCGGCCCGTTCTGGGGCCATAACGCGATCATTCGCGTCCGCGCCTTCGCCGAAAGCTGCGGGTTGCCCGAGCTGAGCGGGCGTCCCCCGTTCGGCGGCCACATCCTGAGCCACGACTACGTCGAGGCCGCCTTGCTCGCCCGCGCCGGGTGGAGCGTGCAGGTGGATGGCTCGATCGAAGGTTCGTTCGAGGAAGGCCCCGAGAACCTGCTCGCCTTCGCCAAACGCGACCGCCGCTGGTGTCAGGGCAACCTGCAACACAGCCGCCTGCTGTTCGCGCCGGGTCTGTCAGCGTGGAGCCGCTTTGTCTTTCTGCAGGGCATCTTCGCCTATCTCGTCTCGGTGCTCTGGGGCGCGTTCCTGATCGCGTCCATCGTGGCGACCATCGCGGCCCCGCTGCCCAACTACTTCCCCGAGCCGCATCTGCTGTTCCCGGTCTTCCCTGACGACCGCACCAAGGAAATCACCGCGCTGGTCTTCGGTATCGCCGGACTGCTGGTCCTGCCCAAGCTGGCCATCCTCATCGGCGCTGCCGTCTCGGGCCGGGTGCGCGGCTTTGGCGGCACCGACCGGGCAGCGGCGTCGGTCGCGGTGGAAATCCTGCTGTCGTCGCTGCTGGCGCCGGTGATGCTGCTCTATCAGGGGCGTGCCGTGTTTCAGGTCTTGATCGGCTATGACGGCGGCTGGCCCGCCAACCAGCGCGGCGAAGGACGGTTGAGCCTGACCCAAGGGCTGCGCGCCGGTCTGTGGATCAGCGCCATCGGGGCTGCGGCACTGGCGCTGGTCGCGCGGATTGCGCCCGAACTGGCGCTGTGGCTGATGCCGGTCAGCCTGCCGATGCTGGCCGCGCCGCTGCTGATTGCGCTGACCTCGCGCCCGCTTACCCGCAGCGTGTTCATCACGCCCGGCGAGGGGGAACCGTCGCCCGTGACCCGCGACTACCGCGCGATTGTGGCGCGGTGGGAGCAGGGCGAGGATGTGCAGACCGCGCTGCCGGAGGGTGCCGATGTCGCACTCTGAGCGCCGCGATCCTGTGACCGTCACCAAACGCGCGCGCGATCCGCGCATTGATGCATTTCGCGGGCTCGCGCTGGTGATGATCTTTATTGATCATGTGCCCGGCAACCCGTTCGAATATCTGACGATCCGCAACCTTGGCTTTTCCGACGCCGCCGAGTCCTTCTTCATCCTGTCCGGCATCGCCGCCGGGCTGGCCTATTCCGGGCGTTTCCTGCCCGAAGCGCGCCTCAAGACCGGGCTTTGGTCCGCCGTGCAGCCGATGTGGAGCCGGGCGTGGGTCTTGTACCTGATGCAGATCTTCATGACCCTTTGGGCCATCGCGATCTTTTCCTTTGGCGCGCAGGCGTTCGACCTGCCGCAAATGCTGACCATCATCAACCTGCGGCAGGTGTTCGAGAATACCGAGCAGGCGCTGCTGGGCATCCCGCTGCTGACCCATCAGCTGGGCTATGTGAACATCCTGCCCGCCTATAGCGTGCTGCTGTTTGTCGGCCCGGCGCTGATTGTGCTGGGCCTGCGCCACCCTGTGCTGCTGGTCGCGCTCTCGGCGGCGGTCTGGCTGGCGGCGGGGATCTGGCGGCTCAACCTGCCCAACTATCCCAACCCCGGCGGCTGGTTCTTTAACCCTGTCGCCTGGCAGGCGGTGTTCGTGGCCGGGCTGCTGACCGGCATCCATTTGCGCAAGGGCGAGCGCTTTGTGCCCCGCAATCCGTATCTGTTTGCGGCGGCGCTGGGCTATCTGGTGCTGGTCGTGGCATGGCGCTACCTGCCCGGTCTGGGCGAGGTGCTGAACCATCAGATGGCCCGGTTGGGCGCCTTGGGCGTGCCGTTCAACGTGGTCTCGCATGACAAGACCTATCTGGCGCTGCCCCGTTTCCTGCATGTGCTGGCGATGTTCTATGTACTGTCGTGCCTGCCCGTGGTGACGCGCGTTACCGCGCATGCGCTCGCGGCACCGTTGCGGCTGATGGGGCGGCAAGGGCTCTTGGTCTTCGTATCGGGCACCCTGCTGGCGCTGGTGTTTCAGGTGATCATGACCAACTGGGAACAGGCGGGCTGGCTGGCCTGGGTGCTGCCGCCGCTGGGCGTTGCGGGGATGATTGCCATCGCCTGGGTGGCCGAGTGGCAGAAGGCCCTGCGCAAACCCAAGGGTGCGCCGGTGGCGCTGCCCGCCCGCCGCAGCGCGGGCGAGGCGTTGGCGGCCGAGTGATCAGATACTGGTCTGGTTGACGCGCGCCATCAGCGCCTCGGCGCTTTCCTTGCGCTCGCTGTAGCGGTCGGTCAGATACGCGGCGCTGTCGCGGGTCAGCAGGGTGAATTTCACCAGCTCTTCCATCACATCGACCATCCGGTCGTAATAGGGCGAGGGCAGCATCCGGTCGTCATCGCCAAACTGCTGGAAAGCCTTGGCGACCGAAGATTGGTTGGGGATCGTCAGGCAGCGCATCCAGCGGCCCAGCACACGCAACTGGTTGACCGCGTTGAAGCTTTGCGATCCGCCCGAGACCTGCATGACCGCCAGCGTCTTGCCTTGCGTCGGGCGCACCGCACCCAAGGAGAGCGGAATCCAGTCGATCTGCGCCTTCATGATGCCGGTCATCGACCCGTGCCGTTCGGGTGAACACCAGACCATGCCCTCGCTCCAGCTGACCAGATCGCGCAGCTCCTGCACCTTGGGATGCGAGGCATCGGCATCGTCCGGCAGCGGCAGCCCCGAGGGGTTGAAGCTGCGCGTCTCGGCCCCCAGCCGGGTCAGGACACGCGCGGCTTCGTCGTTCATCAGGCGGCTGAACGAACGGGCGCGCAGCGATCCGTGCAGCAGCAGGATACGCGGCGCATGGGTGGCGCGCCCGGCCGGATGCAGGCGCGTCAGGTCGGGGGTGGCAAAATGCGCGTCGTCGAGTTGCGGCGTATCGGTCATCAGTCGGCCCTTTGCTGGCGGGCCGCAGAACACAGGCGCCCGGTCCCGCGCATACGGAACCGGGCAGGGGGCGTCAATCAAGGCTTAGCCCAGAAAGGCGTCACACAGCGGGCTTTGCGGATCTTTGAGCGCCTCGATCACCGAAAAATGGTGATGCACGCTGTCCACGACACAGCGCGTTTGCGCGTCCAGCCCGTCCCACATCATCGCCATCAGCTGCGCCTGCCGGATGAATTCGGGTAGCTCGCCGCCGCCGACCCACGCGGTCAGCCGCGCGCCGGGCAGGGGGCGGTGAAGCGCCGGGCTTTCCGCCGTCGCCTCGGCCATGTCCAGATGCAGCGTCTCGTTCATGCCGGTGTGCAGCAGCGGGCGCAGGTCGTGCAACCCGCTGATCGACAGGGCGTGCTCAATCCGAGCCAAGACAGCAGCGGGCAGGGCGGTGTCCTGACACAGCATCCGCGCCACCAGATGCCCGCCCGCTGAATGCCCCGACAGCCGGATCGGCCCGGCAACCCTCTCGGCCGCGACGGTGAGCGCGCGGGCGATCTGCTGCGTGATCTGGCTGATCCGCGCGTTCGGCGTCAGGGTGTAGCTGGGCAGCGCCACCGCCCAGCCCCGCGCCCGCGCGCCTTCGGCGAATTGCGACCAATGCGCCTTTTCCAGCCGCATCCAGTAGCCGCCATGCACGAACACCGCCAGACCCTTGGGCGTGCCCTTGGGCCAGACGATGTCCAGCTTTTCACGCGGTGCATCGCCGTAGGCGATGTCCTGCTCGACGCGCACGCCGCTGGCCCGGTACACCGCGCCCTCTGCGGCCCAATGGGCGGGCAGCTGTGCTGATCCCGCCACATGGGCCATGTTGTCAAAGGCGCGGTTCCAATCCCGTCCTGCGGTCATTCATTCGCCTCGGGCGGCAGGAACTCCACATCATGCTCGGCCGAGACCCGCACCACCGCGTCGGTGTCGGTCATGCCGTTCAGCTCCATGAACAGCTCTTGCAGCTTGCCAGCCGGTGAGACCCAGAACAGCGCGCGCACCGGCTTGTCGGATTTGTTGAAATACCCGTGCGGGATGCCGCGCGGCATGCGCACCAGATCGCCCGCTTTGGCCTTGGTCCATTGGCCGTCCAGCTTCAGATCCAGCTCGCCCTCTTGCACCAGAATGAATTCGTCCTGCGTGGGGTGGATATGAACGGGGACGAACTGGCCGGGGGCCGAGTTCGCCTCGAACGCAAAGCTCGAGTCGCAATGCGATTTCAGGTAGTAGGTTTGCCCGAGGATATCGAGCTTGGTGCCCGTCCCGTTCGGCGTAACGCCTTTGTCCAGCGCTTTGGTCATCATCGTGTCTCCCTGTCAGGTCTCAGCCTGCGTGATACTGCGGCGTGGTCGCCAGAAAGCGGCCATAGGCGGCAGCATCCGGTGGCGAGAAGGTTTCGGCAAGCGGGTTGCTGCGTTTCCACTGGCGCGCGCCCATGTCCTGCAGCAGCTCGTCGAAATGGTGAAAGTGGAACGGGGCCGAGCACAGCCCGCCATAGATCTGCGCGGCGGGACGCTCATTGCGCTTCCAGTGCAGCATCTGGTCGATGTTCTGCACCATCTGCGTGTCCGAGGGCTGGTTGGCCAGCTGCCCGTCAGCATAACGCACCAGCCAGTTGGCGACCATCTCGGCCGACAGCACCGTGCAGAAGCTGGAGTTGAAACCGACAAAGCCCATGTCGGGCAGGTCAGGATTCACCGCCAGCCGGTAGACGCGATACTGGCCGTCACCCTCGATCAGCTTGTCGCGGTAGGCTTGCGGCAGATAGGGGATGCCCAGCTTCCAGCCGACGGCCAGCACCGACACATCACAGTCAATCACCTCGCCCGTGGTCAGCGTCAGTTTCTTGCCGTCGTAGTGGTCATAGGTGCCGATCACCGGCTTGATCGTGCCCGCATTCAGCGCCTCGAACAGCCCCGGCGTGACGATGGGGACCGAGCAGGACACGTCCTTTTCAATGGGAATCGTCGGCACCATGTTGTGCTTTTTCAGCCCCAGTTGCAGCTTGAGCAGCGTTTCCAGCCCGCGAAAATTGGCCCAGACCAAGGGCTTGGTGATCGCCTCGACCAGCTTCTTGACCGGCCCGCGGCCCCAGCCGTTGAACTGCATCTCCTGCGCGCGCATGTAGAGCAGGTTCTTGAAGTTGATGCCGCCGACGTAATACGGGATGCGCCAGACGTTCTCGCGGTAGACCAGCGTCACCTGTTTTGCGCCGTTCTTCACCGCGTTGACCGCGATGTCGGTGGCCGATTTCGACCCGCCCAGCACGACGACGCTCGCGCCCGCGCAGATCGACGGATCGGTATAGTCGGACGAGTGCATGACCTTGCCGCCCGCCTTAACGAAGCTGTCCTGTCCCGGGTGGCTGATGATGTTCTTTTCCGAAAACTGCCCGGTGCAGATCGCCACGAAATCAACGTCCTGCGTCCATTCCTGCCCGCCCGCGTCCAGCGTCAGGGTCCAGCCGGGCTTGCCATCGGCGCGCCGGTCCATGGATGTCACCGCCGTGTTCAGCCGGAACAGCCGCGCCAGCCTGTGCTTGGCGGCATAGGCATGCAGATAGGCGTGGACCTGCGGGCCTTTGGGCCATTCGGGATACTCGGCAGGCATCGGCAGATCGGTGTAGCAATAGAGCTCCTTGGGCGATTGCGTCTGCACGTCAGGGTACGAGCGTGACAGTTCCCATACCCCGCCGAAATCCGCGCTGCGCTCATAGCCCAGCACGCGGTGGCCCTTTTCGTCAAAGGCCTTGGCAGCAGCCAGCCCGCTGATGCCGCCGCCGATGACGGCCACGATTTTGCGTTCAACCATGGTGATGCGCCCCCTCAGCCCGCGTCCGGGGGCGGCAGGAAGTCCACCTCATAAAGCGCAGACAGCCGCACCAGTTCAGCCGGATCGGTCACGCCGTCAAGCTTGCCGAACAGATCGAAGAGCTTGCGCGCCGGGGCCACGCCAAAGACGCAGGTGGCCTCGGCGCCTGAGCGGTTGAAGATGCCATGCGCGATACCCATCGGCATCCTGATCGTGTCGCCGGGGCCTGCCTTGTGCACGTCGCCGCCGAATTCGACCTCAAGGTTGCCGGTCAGCATATAGATCCACTCGTCCTGCGTCGGGTGGATATGGGGCGGCACGAAGGTGCCGTCCGGCACCTGCGCGTGCCAGATGAACACGTTGGGGCTGTGCAGTTTGGGGGTGTAGGTATGGCCGACGACGTTCCAGCTTTTACCGCCGATTGCGTCGCTTTGTGGCGTGACTCCAAGTTCCATCTTTTTCCGTCTCCCTGTTTTTATTGGCTCTGGAGAGGATGGCAGAGCGCAGCCGCGCAGAGTATCCAGATTGCGAGTCCAATATCTCAAGCTTGAAATGTGCGTTTTTCGGCGTAGCATGACGCGATGCACAGCCCCGAGCTTCTTGCCGCTTACCCTGTCCTGCGGACCCGCGATCTGGACGCGGCGCGGGCGGCTGTGTCACAGCGTTACTGCGATCACCGGCTGACCCTGCCGCAGGGCCGCGCGCTCGATGTGCGCCACAACCACGTGCGCGGCACGAACCTGTCGCTGAACCTGCTGGGTTATGGCGGCGACGTCGGGATTGATCCCGGGCAGTTGCGCGACTTCTATCTGTTGCAGCTGCCGCTGGCCGGGGCGGCGCGCATTCAGCACCGCGGGTATGAGGTCGACGCCAGTCCCGCGCGCGGGACGATCATCAGCCCTGACCGGCCGACGCGGATGGAATGGCGGGGCGATTGCGTCAAGCTGATGGTGCAGATCGACCGCGCGTTCCTCAACCGCGTGGCCGAGGACGATCTGGGCATCCCGCTGCCCGGTCCGATCCGCTTTGACCCGGCGGTGGACCTGACGCGCGAGGCGGGGCGCACGCTGAAAACCCTGACGCTGGCCATGGCCCGCGCGATTGATGCGGGCACGCTGTCGGTCGAGCGGCAAAGCCTGCGCCAGATGAGCGTCGAACACGAGATCGCGCGCATGTTGCTGGAACTGCAGCCCAGCAACATCAGCCATCTGATGGACCGCGCGGCAACCCGCGTCGCCCCGCGCCAGTTGCGCCGGGCGATTGCGTTCATCCACGAGGCTTATGCAGAAGAGCTGCGGCTTGAGGACATCGCCGCCGCCGCCGACGCCCATCCGCGCACCCTGCAGATCGCCTTCAAAGCGGCGCTGGGCATGACGCCGATGTCCTATCTGCGCAAGGTGCGGCTGGACATGGCGCGCTACCGGCTGTCGGCGCGGGTGGTGACCGAGAGCGTGACAGACGTCGCCTTTGGCTGCGGCTACACGCATCTGGGTCGGTTTGCGCGCGATTACCGCGCGCAATTCGGGCATTCGCCCAGTGTGAGGGGCTGACTCAGCCCTGCAGTTCTTTCCACATCTGCTGATCGCGCTCGGCGGTCCAGATGCGGGGGTGTCGATGCCGCGGGCTTCGTCATAGGCGCGGCCGACGTTGAAGGGCAGGCAGTGCTCGTAGATCGCGTAGTCCTTGAACTTGGGGTCGCACTCGGCGCGCACCGCGTCCCAGGCCTCTTTCAGCGAGCCGCCGCGCGCCGCGACGCGCTGCACCGGGCGGTAGGTGCTCTCGACGAAATCGCGGGTGTTGGCCAGCGCACTGGCGACCATCTCACGGCCCACCAGCGCATCGCCCCGGCCCGGCGCGATGGCGACCGGATCATAGGCGGCGATGGCGTCCAGCGTGGCGCCCCAATCGGCGAAATGCCCGTCGCCGCAATAGCAGGCCGAGTGGTATTCGACGATATCGCCGGTGAACATCACGCCCGCATCGGGCACCCAGACCACGGCATCGCCGGCGGTATGGGCGCGGCCGGGGGTCAGGATCTCGACCTTGCGGTTGCCGAGGTACACGGTCATGCGGTCGTTGAAGGTGGTGGTGGGCCAGGTCAGGCCGGGGATTTCCTCATGCCCCTGAAACAGGCGCGGGAAGCGGCCGAATTCGCTGTCCCAGTCTTCCTGCCCGCGCTCGACCACCATGGCGCGGGCGGTGTCGGACATGATGATCTCGGGCGCGCCGTAGGCTGAGGCGCCGAGCACGCGGACGGCGTGGTAATGGGTCAGCACGAGATGGCTGATCGGCTTGTCGGTGACCGAGCGGATGCACTCCACCACCTTGCGTGCGAGGCGGGGCGTGGCCTGCGCTTCGATCACCATCACCGACTCGTCGCCGATGATGACACCTGAGTTGGGATCGCCCTCGGCGGTGAAGGCATAGAGGCCCTCACCCACTTGCGTGAAGGAAATCGCTTTTTCCGCCATGTCGCCGGCAGAGGCAAAGGCTTTGGACATAGGTCAAGTCTCCGGTCTTGAAGGGGTCAGCGCAACGCGATGGGAAGCCAGAGCGCGATGGCAGGGTAGAAGATCACCAGCAACAGCGCGGTGATCTGGATGATCACGAAAGGAATAACGCCACGATAGATCGTCGAGATCGGCAGATCGGGCGCGACGCCGCGCAGGTAGAACAGCGCATAGCCGAAGGGCGGCGTCAAAAAGCTGGTTTGCAGGTTCACGGCCAGCGCAATGGCGAACCAGATCATCACCTGATCACCCGGCAGCCCGAAATCAAGCTGCGCGACGATCGGGGCGACGATGGGCACCACGACGGCGGTGATTTCCACCCAGTCGAGGAAAAAGCCCAGAATGAACACCAAAAGCATGATCATGAAGAGGACGGCGTGCGGGCTGGTCTCGTGGATGTTGAACAGATCGAGGATCATCGCATCCCCGCCCAACCGCCGGAACACGACCGAAAAGATCGACGCGCCGATCATCACGAAGACGATCATCGCCGTGGTCTTGGTCGTTTCATAGAGCGCGCCGCCCAGTGTCGGCAGCTTCAGATTGCCCGACAGCAGCGCAAGGATCAGCGCGCCCGCCGCGCCGATGGCGGCGGATTCGGTCGGGGTGGCGACACCGGCGATGATCGTGCCCAGAACGGACAGGATCAGCACAAGCGGGGCCACCAGATCGCGCGTCAGGGCCCAGACCGTCTGGCCAAGGCTGGTCTTCTCAACCTTCTCGGGCGCAGGCACGCGGTGCGGGGCAAAGATCGCCACGCCGCCGATATAGAGGAAATACAGCCCCGACAGCACCAGACCCGGCACGATGGCGGCCATGAACAGATCGCCCACAGACACGCGCAACTGGTCGCCGAGGATGATCAGCATGATCGACGGCGGCAGCAGGATACCCAGCGTGCCGGACGAGGCAATGAGCCCGCTGGCCAGCTTCATGTCGTATTTCGCCTCGCGCATGGCGGGCAGGGACATCATCCCCATCATCACCACCGAAGCGCCGATGATCCCGGTCGAAGCGGCCATGATCACGCCGATGATCATCACCGAAAACGCATAGCCACCCGGCGTCGAGCGAAACAGCGAGGCAAGCGAGCGCATCAGGCGCTCGGCGATGCCCGAGCGTTCCAGCATCAATCCCATGAACACAAAGAGCGGGATCGCCACCAAGAGCCAGTTGGTCAGCGTGCCCGAATAGATCCGCTGCACGCCCATCGACAGGAACAGGATCGGAATGCCGTTCAGGAACGAGAAGATGATGCCGATGCCTGCCAGCACAAAGGCCACCGGATAGCCGGTGAAAATTCCGGCGATCAGGCCGATGAGCATGAAGGCGGGCCAGATATGTTCCATTAGCGGATGTCCTCGGTCAGGTCGCCCTTGGCCAGCTGGATCGCTGTGCCGATGGCGCGGGTCAGCCCCAGCAGGGCGAGCATGCCAAACGACAGCGGCACCACGGCCTTGATCAGCCAGCGGCTGTTGAGCCCGCCTTGGGTCGAAGCCTCGGCCGTGCGCCAGGCGACACCGGCAAAGTTCCAGCCATACCAGGCAATGATCACGCAGAAGGGCAGAAGGAAAAACAGATCGCCCAGCATGCGCACCCACAGCCGTTGGCGGGGCGACATCATCAGCGACAGGAAATCGACCGATACGTGACGGTCATCGCGCAGGGCCCAGACCCCGCCAAACAGCACCAGCAGCGCAAAAATGTACCATTGCACGTCAAACAGGCTGTTCACCGTCAGTCCGCGACCCAGCACCGGGATCGGATTGTCCCACGCCAACAGCGAGTTCTGACCCATCTTGGCCAACACCACCGATACCAGGATCGTCACGATCAGCGGCAGGGTCAGCCAGCTGACCCAGCGCGCGGGCCAGCACAGAACGGCCATCACATGTTTGAAGAATACCGGCATTGCCTCGCCCCCTTTTGACGCCCACGGGCGGCACCTGGGCCGCCCGTGGGTCAGTGTCTTGCGATCAATACACGCCGATCAGCGCGCGGGAAGAGCCTGCAGCGTGCTCCATTCGCCGACGCTGTCCATGTAGGCGCGCAGCGAGGCCAGCGCCTCGGCGAAGATCGGGTCTTGCGCGGCCTGCTCGTCGAGCACTTCGTCCGACGCCTCGCGCAGGGCGACCAGCACCTCTTCGGGGAAGCGGCGCACATCGGTGCCGGCTTCGCGGATCGTCGCGATGGCGGCGGCCTGGCTGTTGACCTGATCGCCAAGGTTGTAGGCGATGTTGGCCTGGCAGGCCTCGGTCATGATGTTCTGGGTGCGCTCGTCAAGGCCGTTCCAGACGTCCATGTTGATGATGACGCTGTCCCAGCTCGACGGCTGGTGCCAGCCCGGGAAGTAGTAGTATTGCGTCACGCGCTGAAAGCCGAAGCCCACATCAAGCTGCGGAGCCGAGAACTCAGCCGCGTCGATGCGCCCGGTTTCCAGCGACAGGAAGATCTCGCCAGCCGGAACCAGCTGGGTGTTGGCCCCCAGACGCGCCATGGCCATGCCGCCCAGGCCAGCGATGCGCATGTTCAGGCCCTGCAGGTCGGCGGGGGTGTTGATCTCGCGGTTGAACCAGCCGCCCGCTTCAGCACCGACCAGATGGCAGGGCAGAACCTTCACGTTGAACGGATCATAGGCGCGCTGGATGATCTCCAGACCGCCGCCCTGGAACATCCAGCCCAGCGCGATATCCGGGGTCGGGCCGAAGGGCATCGAGCCGATCAGGTTGGCGACCGGGATCTGTTGCGCCCAGTAGCCGATCCAGTCGAAGCCCATTTGCAGAGCGCCCGAGCTGACCGCGCCGAACACTTCGAACGGCGGCACGAAATCGCCCGCGCCATGCACGTTGATGGTCACGGCACCGTCGGTCATCTCATTGACGCGCGCGGCCCACAGTTGCGGGCTGGGGCCGATCGACGGCACGTTCAGGCCGAAGACGCTTTGCAGATCAAAGGTTTGCGCGTTGGCAACACCCGATGCCGCGGCAAGCGCGGCTGCTGCCAGAACTGGCAGCTTGGTAAATTTTGACATGTCTGTCCTCCCACAGATTGCGGCCCGCGTGTCGGGCCCTTCCCTCCGGCGTCGCGACGGGTTGCGTCCGGCACTGTCTGGACGTTAGGTATAAACAAATCGGTTTGCAACAAACAAATTTTATGCGAGACGCAGAGAAGAGGGTTCCGCACGATCTTGGGTCGTGTCGGGCCACGTTGGATGCAACGGGAGGATGAGTATGCAAGGAATTCAGGGCGCCGTCGCGGTGGTGACAGGGGCTGCGCAGGGCAATGGACGCGCGATTGCGCTGGGTCTGGCCGCCGCGGGCGCGAAGGTTGCGTGCTGCGATGTGCAGGGCGACGCGGTGCGCGAACTGGCTGCCCGAGATCATCGCCGAAGGCGGGCAGGCCATCGGCCTGACGCTGGACGTCACCGACCCCGGCTCTTGCGCGGCGGCGGCGCAGGCGGTTGCAGACGGCCTTGGGAACGCGGCGATTCTGGTCAATAACGCGGGCATCATCCGCCGCACCTTGCCCGACGCCGACACCTTTGCGGCCGACTGGGACGCGGTGATCGCGGTCAATGCCACCGGCACGATGCAGATGATCCGCGCCTTTCTGGCCCAGTTGCGCGCCACCAAAGGGCGCATCGTCAACCTTGGCTCGATCATGTCGGTGACGGCGGGACCGGGGCTGGCGGCCTATGCCGCATCCAAGGGCGCGGTGCTGCAACTGACCAAGGTGCTGGCGCATGACCTTGCCCCGGATGGCATCCGCGTCAACGCGATTGCGCCCGGCGTGATCGAGACCCCGATGACCGAAGTGACCCGCGCCGATCCCGACGCGATTGGCCGCTTCATGGCCCATACCCCGCTGCGCCGTCCGGGCCGCCCCGAGGAGCTGGTCGGACCGGTTCTGTTCCTGGCCTCGGACGCGTCGAGCTACATGACGGGCGCGTTGCTGCCCGTCGATGGCGGCTATCTGGCCGCGTGATCAAGGATAAGACGATGAAACGACAAGAGGTTGATGTTCTGGTAATCGGCTCGGGCGCAGGCGGTCTGTCGACGGCAGTCGCAGCGGCACACCGGCGGCTGGACGTGCTGGTGGTCGAGAAAGAGCCGGTCTTCGGCGGTACCACGGCGCGTTCGGGCGGCTGGATGTGGATCCCCGGCAACGGGCCCGAGTTGCGCGCCGGGATCGAGGACAACGCCGAAAAGGCGCGGATCTACCTGCAGCACGAGGCGGGCGACCATTTCGACGCCGAGCGCGTCGATGCGTTTCTGGAAGCTGGCCCCAAGGCGGTGACCTTCTTCGAGGAAAACACGTCGTTGCAGTTCGACCTTGGCCCGTTCTTTGCCGACTATCACCCCGATGCCCCCGGCGGCATGGACGGCGGGCGTTCCATCGTCGCGCGGCCGTTTGACGGGCGCGAGTTGGGCGACGAGATAAAGCGCCTGCGCCCACCGCTGCAAGAGATCACCTTTCTGGGCATGATGATCGGCTCGGGCAAAGAGCTGTTGCACTTTTTCAACGTGATGCGCTCGCCGGTCTCGGCGTTCTACGTCGCCAAACTGTTCTTCAAGTTCCTGCGCGATATGGCTTTTCATGGCCGCCCCATGCGCCTGATGAACGGCAACGCCCTGGCCGGGCGCTTGGCTAAATCTGCCTTTGACAAGAATATCCCGATCTGGACCCATGCCCCTGTCCGCGCCCTGTTGCGCGACGACGCGGGCAAGGTGATCGGCGCGCGGGTAGAGCGGCGCGATGGCCCGGTCGAGATCATCGCGCGCAAGGGCGTGGTGCTGGCGGCGGGCGGTTTCCCGCAAGACATGCTGCGCCGCAAGGAACTGATGCCGCACGCGCCGACGGGCTATGAGCACGTCACGCCCGCCCCGCCGGGCAACACCGGCGACGGGCTGCGTCTGGGCGAATCAGTGGGCGCGGTGGTCGATACCTCGTTGCCGCATGCCGCCGCCTGGGTGCCGATCTCGCGCCCGGTCAAGGCGGATGGCACGCTGGGCACGTTCCCGCATTTCGTCGACCGGTCGAAACCCGGTGTCATTGCCGTGACCCGCTCAGGCCGGCGGTTTGTGAACGAGTCGAACTCGTACCACGACTTCTGTCAGGCGATGGTCAAGCGCTGCGCCGAGGAAGGCCCCGAGGGGGCCGAGCCCGCCGCGTGGTTCATCACCGATCACCGCGCGTTCCGCAAATACGGGCTGGGCTATGCCAAACCCGCGCCGGTGCCGTACAAGGCGCTGATCAAGAACGGCTACCTGCTGCGTGGGCAAACGCTGGCCGAGCTGGCGGCGCAGATCGGTGCCGATCCGGCGCAGCTGCAGCAGACGGTCACCGAGTTCAACGGCCCCGCCGCACGCGGTGAAGACCCGGCCTTTGGCAAGGGCACGACCAGCTACAACCGCTCGCTGGGCGATCCCGAGCACGGCCCGAACCCGTGTCTTGCGCCGATCAAGGACGGCCCGTTCTACGCCGTACGTCTGTATGTCGGCGATCTGGGCACCTTTGCGGGGCTCAAGACCAACGGCAATGCGCAGGTTCTGGACGATCAGGGCAAGCCGATGGCCGGGCTCTATTCGGTCGGCAACGATGCGGCGTCGATCATGGGCGGGAACTATCCCGGTGGCGGCATCACGCTGGGACCGGCCATCACCTTTGGCTACATCGCCGCGCGGCATATGTCGTCGGCGAATGACTGAGACCGCCAGCGCGCGCCAAGGCATCGCTCTGGGGCTGCTCGCGGCGCTCAGCTGGGGTGTCTATAACGTCGGTGCCGAGATCGGACAGGCCAGCGGGTTCCGGCCCGTTGACCTGACCCTTCTGCGCTATGGCGGGGCGGCGGTGCTGATGCTGCCGCTGCTCATTCTGGCCCGCCACCGCCTCCCGCCATTCCGGCAGGTGGCGGTGTTGGCGCTGCTGGTGGGGCCGGTGTTTGCGCTGTGTTTCAATCAGGGATTCCAGTACGCCCCGCTGTCGCATGCGGTGGTCATCGGGCCGGGCATGTCGATGCTGGTGGCCAATCTGCTGGTCCGCTGGCGCGATGGGGTGCGGCTCAGCTGGAACCGTCGCATCGGGATGGGCATCCTGATCTGCGGGCTCTTGAACATCGCCGCCGATGCCCCGCCGCCCCGCGATGCGGGCGGCTCGGTGCTGCTGGGCGATCTGTTCTTTGTCACCTCGGGCTCGCTCTGGGGGTGCTATGTCTATGTCATGGGCCGCTGGCGCTTGCCGCCGATTGAAACCACGGCGGCGATTGCCGCACTGGCGACGGTGGTGTTTTTCCCGCTCTATCTGCTGATCTGGGGCTTTCCCCGCATGGCGCCGGGCCTGTGGGCCGAGCAGGTCTTCTATCAAGGCGCGGTCGGTGGCTGTCTGGCCTTCGTCATCTTCGCCGCCACCGTGCAGCGCTTGGGGGCAGGGCGCGCGGCGCTGTTCTCAGCGCTGGTGCCCTCGACCGCTGTGCTGCTGGCGATCCCGCTGACCGGGACTTGGCCCAACGCGCTGCAATGGACGGGCGTCGGCGTCACCACGCTGGGGCTCATCGTGTCGCTGGATTTGCGCCGCTCTGCGGCTGCGCGATTGCCCGAGCCGGGCCAAGGCGCTAGCAGAGGATAAATGTTTGGAGGGGGTCGGCGTGGACGCAGCGGGCGAGAAACAGGGCAAGGCGCAACGCGGCATCCGCTCGCTGGAAACGGCGGGCGCGATCTTGCGGGCGATGGCTGAGGCCACCGGCCCGTTGAAACTGCGCGATCTGGCCGAGTCGGTCGATGTCGCCCCCGCCCAGCTGCACCCCTATCTTGTCAGCCTGCGCGCCATGCGCATGGTCGAGCAGACCGACACCGGCCTTTACGGGCTGGGACCGTTCGCGCTCGAGGTCGGCCTCAGCCGGCTGCGCGCGCAGGACGCCTATCACGAAGCCTTTCTGCGGGTCAGCGCGCTGGCCGAGGATTTGCGCATGATGGTGGCGCTGTCGGTCTGGGGGTTGCATGGCGTGACCATCGTGCATGTCCGCGAAAGCATTGCGCGTATCCACGCCAACGTGCGGGCGGGCGGCGGGTTCGGCCTGACCAACACCGCGACGGGGCGGCTGTTCGCGGCGTATCTGCCCGAGGCCGTGACCGCCCCGCAGGTAGAGCGCGAGGTGCAAGAGCGCGCCAGTTCCGAACTGCGCTTCGCCTTTGATCGCGAAGGCTTTCGCAAGTCGCTGGAGACTATCCGGGCGCAGGGATTCGAGATTACCATCGACATGCCGATCCCCGGCATCAGCGCCGTCACCGCGCCGATCTTCGACTATACCGGCGAGATGAAACTGTCGGTCACGGTGATCGGCCCGACCGAAGCCATCGACCTGCGCCAGTCCGGCCCGGTGGTTCAGGCGACGCTTAACTTTACGCAAAGTCTCTCGGAAGATCTGGGCTATCGCCCGGCCTGACAGGATGGTTTGATCCTTCCCAACTGGGAGGACGCGATGATTCTGGAGGATCTGAAGACCCGCATCGGGCAGGAACTGGGTGTCTCGCGCTGGCATCTGCTCGATCAGTCGCGCATCGACCGCTTTGCCGATGTGACCGAGGATTGGCAGGACATCCACGTCGATCCCGTCGCCGCCGCGCAGACCGCGTTCGGCGGCACCATTGCGCACGGGTTCCTGTCGCTGTCGATGATCTCGGTGATGCTGTATGACGTCTGGGCCGATCTGGCGATCGCGGACATGGGCACTGGCGTGAATTACGGCTGCGACCGGCTGCGGTTTCTGGCCCCGGTGCGCAGCGGTACGCGGATACGGGGCCGGTTTGTGCTGGCGGATGTGGTCGAAAAGCGGCCCGGCCAGTACCTCTTGCACACTGACATCAGGGTCGAGGCCGAGGGCAGTGAGCGCCCGGTGCTGGCGGCGCGCTGGCTGAGCCTGATCTACCGCAAGGGTTAAAACGCCGCCCGGAAGTTTGCGCACGAAATGAGTTGACATGACAACACGTTTCCGCAACAACAGTCGTGTTGACATAACAACCAAACGCGCGTTCCATCACCGTCCGAGGAGGAGCTCTGGTCCCGACCAGACACGGCGATGAGACAAGGCCACCGCGCGCACGGCCCCGGAGGAGGATGACCAAGATGACCCAGACCACTGCCCCCAAGTCGCTGAGCGATCTGCTGTCGCAGGTGCCCAGCGTGACCGATCACCTGTTCCGCAACGCCCCCAAGAACGCGCTGACCATCTACACGCAGATGATGCCCGGCGACGGCGTGCGCCCTGAATTCACCACCTGGCGCGACGAACAATGGGCCTGGCGCAACACCATCGCGGTGCATGACCAGAGCTATCACATGCAGTCGCTGCACGTGCGCGGCCCCGATGCGCTGGCCTTCACGCAATACCTGTCGGTCAACACGTTCAAGAACTTCGGCATCGGCGCTGCCAAGCAGCTCGTCTGCTGCTCGCCCGAGGGGTATCTGATCGGCGATGCGATCCTCTACCGCATGGCCGAGGATGACTACATGGTCGTCGGTAACCCGGCGACGACCGAATGGGTCGAATACAACGCGCAGGCGCTGGATTATGACGTCACCACCGAGCTGGACGCGATGTGGACGCTCAACCCGGCCAAAAAGCGCGAATTCTACCGCCTGCAGGTCGAAGGCCCGCGCGCGTGGGAGCTCTTGGAAGAGCTGAACGGCGGCCCATTGCCCGAAATCAAGTTCTTCAAATCGGCCGAGATCAACCTCGGCCAGTTCAAGGCGCGCGGCATGCGGCACTCGATGGGGGGCATGCCGGGGCTGGAAATCTATGGTCCTTGGGCAGATTACAAGGACGTCAAACGCCTGCTGCAATCGGCGGGCAAGAAATACGGCCTGCGCATGGTCGGCTCGATCGCCTATTTCACCACCGTGATCGAAAGCGGCTGGTGGGCGGTGCCGGTCTCGGCGGTTTACACCGGTGACGGGATGAAGGGCTACCGCGACTGGTGCTCGGCCAAGAACGCCGCGATGCGCATGTCGCTGGGCGGCAGCTTCTACAGCCCTGATATTCAGGACTATTACCTGACGCCCTATGACGTGAATTACGGCCATATCATCAAGTTCGACCACGACTATATCGGCCGTGCCGCGCTGGAAGCGATGAAGGATCAGCCGCACCGCAAGAAGGTGACGCTGGTGTGGAACGCCGATGATGTGCTGGCGGTCATGCAGTCGCAATTCGAGGATGCCGAGGGCGACAAGCCGCTGCCGATCACCCTGCCTTTGGCCGCCGCCGGGCGCATGCACTACGACCGCGTGACCGACACCGAGGGCAATACCATCGGTCTGGCCACCTATCCGGGCTATACCGCGAATGAGCGGGCGATGATGTCGCTGGCCTCGCTCGATGCCGGGTTCACCGAGCCGGGCACCGAAGTGGTTCTGCTCTGGGGTGAGGATGGCGGCGGCGACCGCAGCGCCGGCAACATCGAAAAGCACCGCCAGGTCAAGATCCGCGCGACTGTTGCGCCCAGCCCGATCAGTCAGGCGGCGCAAAGCTACCGCACCGACATTGGCGTCAAACGCGGCTCGACGCTGGACGTGTAAGCACAGTGCCCCGTCCGGGGGAGCCGGGCGGGGCCATCTGCGGGGAGGAGAGATCATGACACATCCCACTAACCGGGCCGAAGAAACCCGGCGCGCCTGGCATGGCGTGCTGGAGAAATATCTTGAGGACCGCTCGACACCGCTGAACGCGCAGTACTGGTCGCCGATGGACACCTGGTCGCGCGACCAGATCCGCGCGGTTCAGGATGAGAAAATCGCCTCGGTCGCGCCGTTTCTCTATGAGAACAGCGATTTCTACCGCCGCCGGTTTGACGGGCTGGGGCTGGCACCGACCGCGCTGAAATCGGTCGATGACCTGATCGCCAAATGGCCGGTGATCACCAAACAAGAGATGATGGAAGACGCCATCGCCCATCCGCCCTTTGGCACCTATACCGCCTGCGGGCCGGACGAATGGGCTGACCGGGGCTGGATGCATTTCTCGTCCTCGGGCTCGACCGGGGTGCCGCGCGTGTTCCGCTACACCCATTTCGACCGCAAGTTCTGGGAGCAGGCCAACGCCCGCGCGCTCTATTCCGGTGGCCTGCGCAAGGGCGATACGGCATTCCCGATGGTCGGCTTTGGCCCGCATGTGTTTGCGTGGGGCGTGCAATACACGCTGGCGGCGATGAACCTGCCGGTGATCCCCGGCGGCGGCATGGACGCGAAAGCGCGCGCGCATATCATCGAGCGGTTCAAGCCGACGACGCTGGTCTGCACGCCGTCCTATGCCTTCTACCTCGGCGGGGTGATGCGCGAGATGGGCCTCGATCCGGCTGCCAGCTCGGTCAAATGGCTCGTCACCGGGGGCGAGCCGTTCTCGGGCGTCGCCGGGACGGTCGAGAAACTGCAGGACCTGTGGGGCGCGATGTCGGTCGAGTTTTACGGCTGCACCGAGGTCAGCCCGCATTGCGGCGGCTACTCCTGCCCGGAATACCAGACGGGGGATGAGAATTTCATTCACCTGATGGAGGATATTCAGGTCTGGGAAACCGTCGATCCTGACACGCTGGCCCCGGTGGCCATGGGTGAAAAGGGCATCACCGTCTGCACCAACCTCAACAGCGAATCCTCGCCGCAGCTGCGTTTTCTGGTCGGCGACTACACCCGCCTGTCGGACGCGCCCTGCGCCTGCGGGCGCAATCATATCAAGGGCATGGGCTGCCTGACCGGGCGCTCGGACGATCTGATCAACCTGCGCGGCATCAAGTTCTTCCCGGTGCAGATCGAAGAGGCCGTGCGCGCGATCAAGGGAACGGGCGACGAATTCCAGATCCGCCTGACCACGATGGACGACGGGCTGGACGTGATGACCGTGCTGGTGGAACACACCGATAGCGCCGTGGCCGATGTGGTGGCCAAGGAAATCCGCTCGCGCTGCGAAATCCGCTGCGCGGTCGAGGTGCGCGCCCCCAACTCGCTGCCGAAATCGGAAATGAAGGCCAAGCGGGTTTACGACGAAAGGAACAAGGGCTGATGCTGTCGAGCACCCTCAAACGCCGCGTGGAATGGGGCGATTGCGACCCCGCCGGGATCGTCTTCAACCCGCAGTTCTTTCGCTGGTTCGACCACGGTACGACCATGCTCTATGAGGCCGCAGGCTGGCCCAAGCAGGAGATGCTGGCGCGCTTCAACGCCGCCGGTTGCCCGCTGGTCGATACCCGCGCGATCTTCAAGGCACCGTGCCGCTATGGCGATGATGTCGAGATCACCACCGAGATCGCCGAAATCAAGGACCGCAGCTTTGACATCCGCCACAGTCTGACCAAAGACGGCAAGCTGTGTGTCGAGGGGTTCGAAACCCGCGTCTGGACCATCAAGGACCCTGAGCGCGGCTTGAAATCCGCGCCGATCCCGGCTGAACTGGTGGCGCGGTTCAGGGGGAGTGATGCAGGGACGCTGCCTGTGCGGGGATATTGCCTATGAGGCGGATGGCCAGCCGGCAACGGTGACGGTCTGTCACTGCCGGTTCTGCCAAAGGGCCACGGGCGGGGCCTATCTGGTGGACGCGCTGTTCAGGCGCGACCACTTCCGCATCCTGCAGGGCGCGCCGCGCGTCTATGACCAGCTGTCCGAAGGTAGCGGCAACCTCGTGCATATCCAGTTCTGCGAGCGTTGCGGGACCAAGCTGTGGCTGGAGTTCCAACGCTTTCCCAATCTGGTCGGTATCTTCGCCGGCACGCTGGACGATCCCAACGCGTTTGACCGCAGCCCCGCACGCACGCATTACATCTTTGCCGATCAGGCGGCGGACTGGACGGTGATGCCCCCCGGCGCGCGGGTTTATCCCGGGGATACCGCGCACCCCGATGGCACCCGCGCGGTGCCGCTGTGTCTGGACGCGGTGCGGATCGTCGGCGCTTAGTCCATCTGTGCCAGATTGCCGTGCATCTGGCGCATGACCTTCAGGAAGATTTCCAGATCCTGCGGCTCGACCCCGCTGATCAGCGTGTTCTCGCGGTCCAGCGCGACGGCCAGCACCGCGTCATGCAGCGCATAGCCCTTGTCATTCAGCGCCCAGGTCCGGCGGCGGATGTCCTGTTCCGAGATCTCGTGATCCAGAATGCCCTGTTCCGACAATTTGCTCAGCGAGCGGCTGGTCGCGGCCTTGTCCAACTCGACAACCTGACAAATGCGCGCGGCGGCGATCCACGGCTCGATCGCCAGCATCGAAATCACCCGCCAGTCAACAATGCCGATGCCGAAACGCTCAAGGTACAGCTGCGAGGCGCCACGCGACAGCTTGTTGTTCACCGCCGACAGGAAATAGGGCGTGTACTGGTTGATGTCGACGACCGGACGGCCATTGCGTTCGGTCGTCGGGCTGGAAATCCGCGCCTCGGGGCAGGTTTGGGCCGGGGTCTTGTCGGTCACGGTGCATCCCTGTCTGGTGCTCAAGGGCCCGTGCGCGGTGTTCAAACCCCGGTCGGCAGCCCGATGCCTACATGGCGTTCGACGATTGTGGGGTCAAGCCGCAACGCAGCGGCGGGTCCGCTATGCACCACTGACCCTGCGTCCAGGATCACCACATGCTCGGCAAAGCGCAGGGCAAGGTCGGTGTGCTGCTCGACCAGCAGGATGGTGTGGCGTCCGTCATCGGCCAGTTGCTCGAACGTCTCCATCAGCTGATCGCAGATCACCGGGGCCAGACCCTCAAGCGGCTCGTCCAGCATCAGCAGCGACGGGCGGCCCATCAGCGTGCGGGCGATGGCCAGCATCTGCTGCTCGCCGCCCGACAGCTGCCCGCCACCATTGCGGCGGCGCTCCTTGAGGCGGGGGAAGAGCGCATACGCTTCATCGAGCGTGGCATCCCCGCGCATCCCGGCGATCAGGTTTTCCTCGACGCTCAGCGACGGAAATATGTCGCGGGTCTGCGGCACCAGACCCAGCCCAAGGTGTGAGCGACGGTGCGGCGGCACCGTGCGCAGGTCTTGGCCCTGAAAACGCAGGCTCCCGGCATGCTGGCGGGTCAGGCCCATGATCGTGGCCAGCAGCGTGGTCTTGCCCACGCCGTTGCGGCCGATGATGGCGACGCGCTGACCCTTGGGCACGCTCAGCGAGATGCCCTGCAGCACCGTCGTGTCGCCATAGCCCGCAATCAGGCCGTCGAGTTCGAGAACCGGCTCAGTCATGATGCGCTCCCAGATACAGATCGCGGACCTGTTGGTTGGCGGCGATGTCGGCGGGCGTGCCTTGGGTCAGGATCGCGCCATTGACCAGCACGATGATCGAGCGGGCGACCTGAAACACCAGTTTCATGTCATGCTCGATGATCAGCACGGCCAGATCGGCGGGCAAGGCCTCGATCGCGCCGGTGATCAGGTGGCTGTCGGACGAAGGCACGCCGGCGGCGGGTTCATCGAGGATCAGCACGCGGGGTTTGAGCGCCAGCGTCATCGCCATCTCGACCAGCCGCTGCTGGCCATAGGCGAGGTCCTGCACCGGCTTGTCGGCAAGGGGCAGCAGGGTGAAGGCGGCAAGTTGTGCCTCGATCTCGGCCTCGATGCCCTTGTCGCGGTCCGCCCGGTGCCAGAACCGCAGCGCGCGGCGCTCGCGCTCAAGGATCGGCAGGCGGATGTTTTCGCGCACGCTCAGGTGCTTGAACAGCGTGGTGATCTGGAAGGTCTTGGCGATCCCGGCGCGCACCCGCGCGGCCTCGCCCAGCCCGCCGATATCGCGCCCGTCCAGCAGGATCTGCCCCGAGGTCGGTTTGAGGATACCGGTGATCAGGTTGGAGAACGTGGTTTTCCCCGCGCCGTTCGGCCCGATCAGCGCGGTGCGGTCGCCCGGTTGCAGGCTCAGCGTGATGTCGCGCGCGACGATCAGCCCGCCGAAGCTCTTGTTCAGCCCCTTGGTTTGCAGCCCCTTCATTTGCCACCCCCGATCAGGCGCTTCAAAGCCGTGGGCACGCCCAGCAACCCTTTTGGCACAAAGAACACCACCCCCAGCACCAGCGCGCCGATGATGAACAGCCAGTTAAACGGATCGACCGAGGCCGCCAGATGGTGCACGACCATGAAGATCACCGTGCCAATGATCGCGCCGTAAAGCTTCCCGGCCCCGCCAAGGATCAGCATGATCACCGCCTCGGCGCTGTGGGAGAAGTTGAAGACCTCAAGGCTGACCAGTTGCGTGATCTGCGCGGCCAGCGCGCCCGCGATCCCGGCAATCGCGCCGCCCAGCGTGTAGAGGATCAGGCGGCGCTGGTAGACCGGTGCGCCGATGGCCCGCATCCGCGCCGGGCTCTCATGGATGCCGCGCGCCATCAGGCCCAGCGGCGAGGCTTTGAGCATTTTGAGCGCGAAGAGCACCACGAACAGCACGCAGCAGACATAGATATACCCGGTCTGCCCGATGAAATCGAAGCGCCACAGGCCAAGGATCGGGTCCATGCGGATACCGCGCATCCCGTCCGCACCGCCGGTCCAGTCGCGCGCGCGGTTGGCGATCTCTTGCAACACCAGCGCCACCGCGATGGAGAGCATGATCAGCGTCAGCCCCTCGGCGCGCATCAGCAAAAGGCCCGACAGGAAGGCAATCGCCGCCCCGGCCAGCATCCCCACGGCCAGCCCCAGAAGGGGGTCGCCGGAGAGATGGATCGCGAACAGCCCGGCTGCATAAGCGCCCGAGCCATAAAGCGCCGCCTGTCCCAGCGTGACGATGCCGCCAAGACCAAGGATCAGGTCAATCGACAAAACGAGGATCGCCATGATCACGATACGGGTCAGAAAGGCGAGGTCATACGGGAAGGCATAGAAGGCCGCGACAGCCGCGATGATCAGCAGCGCATCGGCCAGCAGGCCCTTGGTGAGCGGGGTCAGTTTCATGCGTGGCCCCGTCCCATCAGCCCGTGCGGGCGCAGTGTCAGCAAAAGCATCATCACCGCGTAAAAGGCGATGGTGCCGAAATCGGGCACCAGATAGCGCGCGGCGGTGTCCAGAATGCCCAGACCCAGCGCCGCGACAAACGACCCGGTGATCGAGCCCATGCCGCCCACGGCGACCACGGTCAGGAACAGCACCATGTAGCGAAGGGGATAATAGGCATCGATCGGCAGCAGCTCAGCCCCCAACGCGCCCCCCAAAGCGGCAAGCCCGGCGCCCAACATGAAGGTCAACGCGTAGATGGCGGCGGTGTTGATGCCCAGCACCGAGGCCGTCGCGCGGTGGTCCACAGCGGCGCGCAGGCGGATGCCGAAGCGGGTGCGCTCGATCAGCAGATACAGGAACGCAATCACGATCAGCCCGGCGATGATCACGACGATGCGGTGATAGGGCAGGGTGCGAAAGCCCAGATCCAGCGCGCCGCGCAGCAGCGGCGGGGTCGGGATCGCCAGGATTGTGGACCCAAGCCACAGATTGACCGAGGCGATCATCAGAAACGCGATGCCGATGGTGGCCAGCACCTGCTGCAGCTCTCCCATCCGGTAGATGCGCTGATAGAGCAGCCGCTCCAGCGGCAGGGCGATCAGCATGGTGGCGGCCACGGCCAGCGCCATCGCCGACCAGTAGCCCAGCCCTGCCGCGATCAGCCAATGCGCCAGCGCGCCGCCCAGCATGGCAAAGCCGCCATGGGCCAGATTGATCACCCGCATCAGACCCATCGTCACCGACAGCCCGACCGAGATCATGAACAGGATCATGCCATAGGCAATCCCGTCCACCAGAATGGAAAGTAACGTGTTCATGCAATGCTTCCGCCGGTGAGGGGCCGCCCTTTCGCGGGCGGCCCCGGGGTCAGGGCGTTACTGGCTCAGGCCGAGATCCGGCACAGCCTCGATCGTGGCAATCTCGCGGTTGATCAGGCGACCGTTCTCGTCGTGGTCAACTTCGCGGATATAGACGTTCTGGGTGATGTGGCGGGTAACGGGGTCAATCGACACCGGCCCGCGCGGGCTTTCCCAGGCATAGCCACGGGCCGCTTCGATCGCTGCCGGGCCATCGCTGCCCGCCATTTCGACCATGTGGTAGATCAGCGCAGCGCCGTCATAGGCCCCGACCGAGGCCAGGTTCGCCACGCTGTCAGGATACATCTCGGCCAGCATCGTGGTGAACGCGTGGTTCATCTCGGAGTCATGCGCAGCCGAGTAGTGATAGGCGGTGTGCAGCCCCAGCGCCTGATCGCCCAGCGCGTCGAGCGTGGTTTCGTCCGTCTCGCCCGTCCCAAGGAACGTGATCCCGGCGGCCTGCAGGTTGTTCTCGTTATACGAACGGGTGAAGGCGTAGGTGGGCGGACCGGCGGGCAGGAAACCGAAAACGGCCTGCGGCGACTGATCGCGAACGCGCTGCATGAAGGGTGCGAAATCGGTGGTCGAGATCGGCATGCGGATCTGGTCCAACACAGTCCCGCCACCGGCCTCAAAGGCCGAACGGAAGGCGTTCTCGGCGTCGATGCCGGGGCCATAATCGGTCACAGCCGTAACCGCCGTGGTGATCCCCTGCTCAAGTGCCCAGTCGGCCATCGGCACCGTCACCTGCCACAGCGTGAAGCCGGTGCGCACGAAGTATTCGGACTGCTGGGTGATGATCGACGTCGCGGCGTTGAAGATCACGCCGGGCGTTTCCGACTGCGTCAGCAGCTCGGCCACGGCCAGCGCGTTGGGCGTAAACACCAGCCCGCCGATATAGTCGACCTGCTCGCGGATCAGCAATTCCTGCGCCATCGCCCGCGACTGATCGGGGTTCGGCCCGCCCGAGTCCCGGTACAGGAACTCGATCGTGTGATCGCCGACCTCGGTGCCGTTCTGGGCCTGAAAGACCTCGATGGCTTGCTGGAACTGTTGACCCCAGATCGCGAAGGGGCCGGAAAGCGGGGCGATGACACCGACCCGGATGGTATCTGCCGGTGCGCTGCCTGCCATCAGGGCAAGCAGGATCGGCGCGGCCAGAAGCCGCTTTGATGGTGTGTTCATGAAGTCCTCCCAATGTCTGCGGTCGCTGACCGTTGACGATTTCAGCATGGCGGATCGAGTTGTTTTGTCAACACATATCTTGCCGCTCTGGTTCAGTAGGAAGCGCGCCGGTTGTCTTGCTTGAAAGGGGCCTGCGCGATGGTTGCGCGGATGGCGATCTGGGGTCTGCCGGGCGCTCCCCACAGCACGCTGACCGCGCTGCCGATCTCGGCCTCGGCGACATCGATGGTGGCCAGCGACAGCATTTCGCGGAAGGAATACGAATACCCGCGCGAGGTGGTCGCGCCGATGTCCCGCCCGTCCTTCATCACCCGGTCGCAATACATGAACCCGCGCTGATCCCGGGGCATTTCCATCCAGTCGTAGGGCAGGCCTTCCTTTTGGAACAACGAGGTATAGACCGTCGACACATCCTCGGGATTCCACACCAGCGTGCGGATCACCCGGCGCGGGTTGGCCTTTTCTTCGGCCAGCGCGTCCCGCCCGATAAAGTCGTGACCCAGATGGATGCGATTGGCCCAGCCCAGCTCGACCGGGCTGCGATACCAGTCGGAAATCCGGCCGCCTTCAAAGCTGCCCGCAACGTTGAAGGTCGAGGCAAAGGCAGGCAGGGCCGCGCGGAATTCATCCAGATAGGCCTGCATCGACGGCTCGAAAATCGCCGGCAGATAGTCGGTGACGATGGTGGGAAAACACGCCTCAAGATGGTTGATGAACGCGGTGCGCCCGCCCAGCCGCCGGATGCCGACGTCACGCCCGGCCTCGAGAATCGCCGCGTACACCTCGGCGCTGCGGTTGATGTCGCCTTGCAGTTCGAACCCCAACTCGCCCGCCATGCCTTGGCGCAACGCCAGCACCTTGCAGCCGGCGATGGTGATATGGCCGTTGTGCATGAACTTCACGTCGCGCAGCGACTGGCCGCTGGCCTTTTCCACGACATGGATCGCGTCCGGCCCCTGAACCTGAAAATTGAACCAGTCGTCGGCCTGCGATTGCACGTTGTACGATCCATGCCGCAGCTTGTGGTCCACCCAGAAGGTGCCGCGCCCGAACAGCATGACCTCATCGTCGCTGAGCCGGGTCAACACGCCCTCGGCGATGATCTTGCCGGACTCCTCGGTGTGGATCACGTGCTTGGACTGGTCGATGGCGAAGTTGTCGAAATTGTTCACCGACACGTCCGAGAACAGCTTCAACACATCCGGCCCCCGGAACCGGCGCTCCCACAGGAACGACCAGTCACCGATGTAACAGCCCTCTTTCCACGACAGGCTTTCGTCCTGCCAGTCGGTGTATTCGGGCTGCCCCCAGCGCGTGGTGAAATAGCCTTCGGGCGTGCGCCGAAGGGTCTGCAGGTCAGTCATGACCGCCTCCTTGTTGTCAGATCAGGTTTGGTGCGGCCTTAGCCGTCGGTGCCCGCAGCCACCCAAGGGATCGCGTGATCGCGGGCTTGCAGCAGTTCGAGGTAGCGCGCGGCGCAGAAGGAGTGCTCATGCGCCAGCGATTGCGCGCGCGCGCCATGGCCTTGCGCAATCGCCTCGACAATCGCGCGGTGCTGCTCTTGCGCCATGATCAGCACCTTCTTGACCGAGGCATGATCCAGCGCCAGCGATTGCACAAAGGCGTTGGGTGCGGCAAAGGGCAGCGCCTTGATCCGGTCGAGCGAGCGCGCGACCATGTCGCTGCCCGACGCCTCGATCAACAGGCGGTGAAATTCGTCGTTCAGGCGGACGTAATCGCTTTGGTCCACATCCGCCGACAGGTTGCCGACCACATCGTCCAGTTCGGCGACGCAGGCGCGCATCCGCATCAGCAGCGCCTTGGGCACCGTGCCCTCGGCGGCATAGCGGGCGGCAAGGCCTTCCAGCGTGCCGCGGATCTCGATGGCCTGAAAAATGTCCTGCGCGCTATAGGCCTTGACCGCAAAGCCCGAGGTTTCGCGGCGCTCCAGCAGTCCCTCTTCCGCCAGTTGCGCCAGCGCGGCGCGGGCGGGGGTGCGCGAGACGCCGAAACGCTCGACGATCATCGGCTCGGCCACCCGCGCGCCGGGGGCCAGCAAACCGTCGATAATCAGCCCGCGCAGGCCAAGCACGGCCCTGAGTGTCTGCGACTGGGTGTTGTCCTGGTCCTGCATGGCGTCCTCCCTGTGCTGCACGCTAGGGCGGCACAGGGAGGCCTGTCAACGATTCGTATACGGTTTTCAGCTATCTCGCGTAAATCTGTGCCTGTACTGCAGGCGAACCCATGAAAGCGTATACGTTTTTGCCATGCTCAGATCGCCGCGATCGCCTCGGCCAGCATGTCGCGCACCTTGCCGGCGACCGCGTGCAGCTCGGGGTTTTCGATCGCCGACATCGACGCCACCGGGTCAATCGCCGAAATCTCGACCCCGCCCTCGACCTCGCGCAGGATCACGTTGCAGGGCAGCATCGCGCCGACCTTGGGTTCAAGCCCGATGGCAGCCCAGGCCATGCCGGGGCTGCAAGCCCCCAGAATGCGGTAGCCCGACATGTCCTTGTCCATCTTGGTTTTCATCGTCTGCTTGACGTCGATCTCGGTCAGCACGCCAAACCCTTTGGTTTGCAGGGCCGAGCGGGTGCGGGCGTCGATGTCGGGCATGGCGGCGCCGGGGAACAGACGGTCGATGGTATAGGGCATGATGAGCCTCCTCTTCACAGTAGAAGATGGGGGGCGAGGGGGCGCAGCACAAGCCTTGCGCCGAAACGCAAAACGCCGCGCAGGGGCTGCGCGGCGTCGAAAGTCAGACGCGACCGACTTATTCGTCGACGATGGTGTAGTCGCTCGTCTCGCACAGGTTGAGCGAGTCGGTCACTTCCGTCTCGTCCGCGAAAACCGCGCGCAGATCGTAGTCGCAGCCACGGTCGCCCTGAATGGTGACCTCAGCCGACTGACCGGCACCAAGGATGTCGGCGCCCAGAATGTCGTCTTCCCAATCGTCGGCCGAGGTCGGCGACGCGTAGAATTCCATCACGTCGGTCGTGGTGGCATTGTTGAGGGTGAAGACGATGTCTTCGGCAAACACAGGCGCTGCAAACAAAGAAAGAACGGCAGCCGCGGTGGCAATACGCATCATGCGCAGGGACATGGGATAACCTTTTGGAACGAGGGAATAACTCGATAGGCATAGAGCCTGCCGTGCGTTGCCGGAAGAGGGATTCGGCGGCGTCGTGGAAATATCTTTTGACCCGGTAACGCTTTGTTCATGGCGCGCTGAAACGGTAGCGTGATGTCACGCTATCATCGCCCTTTCGCCACCGGCGCCCGTGTCTTTTTCACCGTCTCCTTGGCGCAACAAGGGGGCGACCTGCTGCTGCGAGAGGTGGATCGCCTGCGCGCGGCAGTCGTGCAGACGCGCAACCAGCGGCCCTTTGGCATTGATGCGTTTGTCGTGCTGCCCGACCATCTGCATGCGTTGTGGACCTTGCCGCCGGGGGACGGCGATTACAGCCTGCGCTGGGCGGCGATCAAGGCGCGCTTTTCGCGCGGGCTGGCGGTTGGCGCGCAGCGCGCCAGCCACGCGGTGCGGCGTGAAAAGGCGATCTGGCAGCGGCGGTTCTGGGAACACCACATCAGGGATGAGGCCGATTACGAGCAACACCTGCGCTACTGCTGGGGCGATCCGGTCGCGCATGGGCTGGTTGCGCGGGCGGTGGATTGGCCGCTGTCTTCGCTGCACCGCGACCTGCGGCGCGGCATGGTGCCGCCTGACTGGCTGATTGCCGGTGAAGGCGGGGTAGGGTGCGCTTCAGCGCACCGACTGCGCCTGCCGTTCCGCGATACGGTGCGCTGAAGCGCACCCTACCCGGACCGCCAAACGCAAAACGGCCCCGCGGGATCACACCCGCGGGGCCGTCAAGCCGTCAGCTCCGCTCAGCGCGAGAAGCGCTTGTACTTGGCGCGCTTGGGTTCCAGCGCGTCGGGGCCAAGGCGGCGGATCTTGTCTTGCTCGTAGTCTTCGAAGTTGCCCTCGAACCACTCGACATGCGCGTCGCCCTCGAACGCCAGAATATGCGTGCACAGACGGTCCAGGAAGAAACGGTCGTGCGAGATGATGATCGCGCAGCCGGCGAATTCGTCGATGGCCGATTCCAGCGCCTGCAGCGTCTCGACGTCCAGATCGTTGGTCGGTTCATCGAGCAGCAGCACGTTGCCGCCCGAGCGCAAGAGCTTGGCCATGTGCACGCGGTTGCGCTCACCACCCGACAGCAGGCCGACTTTCTTCTGCTGGTCGGTGCCCTTGAAGTTGAACGCGCCGGTATAGACCCGGCTGTTCATCTGCATGTCGCCCAGCTGGATGATCTCGGACCCGCCCGACACCTCTTCCCAGACCGTCTTGGCCGGATCGAGCGCATCGCGCGACTGGTCGACATAGGACAGCTGCACCGTGTTGCCCAGCTCGATCGTGCCCTCGTCGGGCGCTTCGCCCCCGGTGATCATGCGAAACAGCGTCGATTTCCCGGCACCGTTCGGGCCGATCACCCCAACGATGGCCCCCGGCGGCACGGTGAAGCTGAGATCCTCGATCAGCAGCTTGTCGCCCATGTGTTTTTTCAGGCCGACGACCTCGATCACCTTGTTGCCCAGACGCTCGCCGTTGGGGATGATGATCTGCGCGTTGGTGGCGCGTTCCAGCACGGTCTGACCGGCCATGTCGTTGTAGCGCGCGATACGGGCCTTGCCCTTGGCCTGACGGGCCTTGGCACCCGAGCGGATCCACTCGAGTTCCTTTTCCAGCGCTTTTTGCTTGGATTTGTCCTCGCGGGCTTCCTGCTGCATGCGCTTGGCCTTCTGGGCCAGCCACGCGGAATAGTTGCCCTCATAGGGAATGCCGCGCCCGCGATCCAATTCCAGGATCCACGACGTGATGTCATCGAGGAAGTAGCGGTCGTGGGTGACGATCAGGATCGTGCCTTTATAGGCGATCAGGTGTTTCTGCAGCCAGGCGATGGATTCCGCGTCCAGGTGGTTGGTCGGCTCATCGAGCAGCAGCATGTCCGGCGCTTCCAGCAGCAGCTTGCACAGCGCCACCCGGCGGCGTTCCCCACCCGAGAGCGACTCGACATCCGCGTCATCCGGCGGGCAGCGCAGCGCGTCCATGGCGACGCCGACGGTCGCTTCCAGCTCCCACAGGTTCTGCGCGTCAATCTCGTCCTGCAGCGTCGCCATCTCGTCGGCGGTCTCGTCCGAGTAGTTCATCGCCAGTTCGTTGTAGCGGTCCAGAATGGCCTGCTGCTTGGCGACGCCCAGCATCACGTTGCCCTTCACGTCCAGCGCCGGGTCCAGATACGGCTCCTGCGCCAGATAGCCGACCTTGGCGCCCTTGGCGGCCCAGGCTTCGCCTTTGAAGTCGGTATCCATGCCGGCCATGATCTTCAGCAGGGTCGATTTACCCGAGCCGTTGACGCCGACGACACCGATTTTCACACCGGGCAGGAAGTTCAGGTTGATGTCCTCAAAGCACTTTTTGCCGCCGGGATAGGTCTTGGACACACCATCCATGTGATAGACATACTGATACGAGGCCATGACGGTCACTCCAAAAATAACGGGGATTTGCACCGTTCCCTATAGGGGCGCGGCCAAACCTGCAAGCGCCGCCTCTTCCCCTTTGCCCCTGCAGCGCCCATACTGCGCCCGTTAAGATCAATTTTGGCCGTGATGTGAAACCTGGCGACGTTCCGATCCCACAGCCCTTGACCCCGGAGCCTTTCATGCCCCTCGATTTCATTGGCGGCGGTAGCATTGTGCTGCTCTTGCTCGCGCTCTTCATTATCATTTCGATTTTTCTGGGCGTCCGCATCGTTCCCCAGTCGCAGAAATACGTCGTGGAACGCTTTGGCCGCCTGCGCGCCGTGCTTGGCCCCGGCATCAACCTGATCGTGCCCTTCGTGGACACCGTTGCGCATAAGGTCTCGATCCTTGAGCGTCAGCTGCCCAACCAACGGCAAGACGCGATCACCACCGACAACGTGCTGGTGCAGGTCGAAACCTCGGTGTTTTACCGCATCATGGAGCCGGAAAAGACCGTCTATCGCATCCGCGACGTGGACGCGGCGATCCTGACCACGGTAGCCGGCATCGTGCGCTCGGAAATCGGCACGATGGAGCTGGACGAGGTTCAGTCGAACCGCGCCCGCCTGACGCAGAAGATCGGCGCGGCGATTGCCGATGTGGTTGACGACTGGGGCATCGTGGTGACCCGCGCCGAATTGCTGGACGTCAATCTGGACGAGGCCACCCGCGCCGCCATGCTGCAACAGCTGAACGCCGAGCGCGCCCGCCGCGCCGCCGTGACCGAGGCCGAGGGCAAGCGCCGCGCGGTCGAGCTGGCCGCCGATGGCCAGCTTTACGCCGCCGAGCAGGAAGCCAAGGCCAAGCGCGTCACCGCCGATGCCGAGGCTTATGCGACCGGGGTGATCGCCGAGGCGATTGCCAAGAACGGGCTGGAAGCCGCGCAATATCAGATCGCGCTGGCGCAGGTTGAGGCTATGAAGAAGGTCGCCGAGGGTCAGGGCAAGCAAACCGTGATCCTGCCCGCCGCGCTGATGGATTCCTTTGGCGATGCCTTCAAGATGCTGAAAGGGAAGTTCTGATGCTGGAATCGCTCTGGTGGGTCTGGATCGCTGCCGGTCTGGCGCTGGCGATTCTTGAGGTACTGGTGCCCGGCTTCCTGTTTGCCGGCTTCGCGGTCGGTGCCGTGGCCACCGGCGCGCTGATCGCGCTGGGCCTGCCCGGCATGGGCTGGCTGTCGGTGTCGCTGATCAACGCGCTGCTGGTGTTTGCGGTGATCTCGGTCATTGCGTGGCTGGCGATGCGCGCGCTTCTGGGTGTGCGCAGCGGGCAGTTGAAGAAGATCGACCACGACATCAACGAAGACTGAAACGGGGGCCGGACGGCCCCTTTCTCTTAGCGCGCCGACGGGAACAGCGTCTTTCGCACCACGTTGAGGTCAAAGCAGAACGTCCAGTTCTTTTGATACATCAGGTCGATGCGGGCTTTGCGCGGCACGCAGTTGGTCGCGTAAATCGCGTCGGTTTCCTCGGGCGTTCTGGCCCGCGCCAGCAGGTGCTGTTCGTGCCTTGAGTAATAGATCGTGGCAAGCCCGGTCAGGCCCGGACGGCTTTTCAGCACCTCGTCATATACCTCGGGAAACCGCTCGACGTATTCGCGCAGGGGCGGGCGCGGGCCGACCACCGACATATCCCCGATCCACAGGTTCCACAGCTGCGGCAGCTCATCAAACCGGCGGCGGCGCAGCCATGCCCCGACCGGGGTGATGCGCCGCGCCTTGTCCCCGCCCGAGACGCCCCGGTCCCCTGCATCCACCGTCATCGTGCGGAACTTCCACAGCCGGAAACCGCGCGTCGGCGTGGTCATCCGCTCGCCGCCGTAAAAGACCGGGCGACCATCCGTGATCAGGATCACCAGCGCAATCACGATCACCATGGGCACGACAAAGGGCGTGATCATGGCGGCGGTCCAGATATCGAAAGCGCGTTTGGCGGGGTTCATGCGGGGTCCTTGCAGGCGCGCCACTCGGCGATCATCGCGGGCGCTGTGCTGTCGGTATGTTGCAGCCGGACAAGGGATTCAAGCCGCCCCGTGGCCAGCGTGAGGCGCGCAATCGCTTGGGGAGGCGCAGGCTGGCGCGCGACCGGCAGGCCCGCCGCTGCCGCCAGATCGGCCATATCCACCGGCTCGGGCGTGCCGATGTTCAGCACCGGCGGCAGGGCAGGGGCCAGCGCCAGCGCCAACAGCACCCGGCCCAGCGTCTGCGGGCCGATGTAGCTGCGCACAGGGCCGCTGCCATCGGCGAACTGGTCCAGCACCAACGGTCGGCGCTCGTTGGTCAGCAGCGCATCGGCCCCGGCGACATTGCCGATGCGCAGATGGGTCACGTCAGGCCCGGTACAGGCCTGCTCCATCGCCAGTTTTGCGCGGCCATAGTCGTTGGTGGGCGCGCAGGTGTCGTCCTCATCCCACGGCGTGGCCCTCCCGGATCCATAGACTGCCGACGACGACGCCAGCAGCACCCGCCCGATCCCCGCATGGCGCGCGCCTTTCAGCGTCGCGATGCCGAGGGCAACATTGTCGTCCAGCCGCGCGTCCGGTCCCGGTGTCACCCCCGCCAGCATGACCAGCGCGCGCGGTCGCCCGTTGGCCGCGCACCAGTCGAGCAGCGCAGCGGTTCCGTCCAGCGGCGACCACGTCAGTTCCTGCCGCGCACCGCGCCCGGACCAGGCCACCGACGCCAGATCCGCTGCCTGCAACAGCCGCCCGACCCGCCCGTTCGCGCCCGTGATCAACAGGGTTTTGCTTTGCTCACTCATCCCGCCTGATTGCCACGGGCGGACCGGTAAAACCAGCCGCGACGCCGCGCATAATTCATTGACTGAACGGTCGGTCTATGTAAGCTTTTCGCCAGCGGCCCCGCCGTCAAGGGAGGATTCCATGAGCGATTCGGACACCATTGCGGTGAGCCTTTCCGACGGCGTGCTTGAAGTCACGCTCAACCGGCCCGAGCGGCTGAATTCCTTTACCGAAAGCATGCACCTTGCCCTGCGCGCCGCGCTGAACCGTGCGCCGTCCGAGGCGCGCTGCGTGCTCTTGACCGGTGCTGGCCGGGGCTTTTGCGCCGGGCAGGATCTGGGCGACCGCGACCCGCGCAAAATGGACGGCCCGCCCGATCTGGGCGATACCGTGCGCCGCCTCTGGGCCCCCTTGGTGCGCCAGATCAAGGCGCTGGAAATGCCGGTGATCTGCGCGGTGAACGGCGTGGCGGCGGGCGCGGGCTCGTCTCTGGCGCTGAACTGCGACCTGACGCTGGCCGCGCAAAGCGCCAGGTTCATCCAGTCTTTCTCGAAGGTTGGGCTGATCCCCGACACCGGCGGCAGCTGGCACCTGACCCGGCTGCTGGGCGCGCAGCGCGCGATGGGGTTGGCCCTGACCGCGCAAAGCCTGCCCGCGCAACAGGCCGCCGACTGGGGCCTGATCTGGCAATGCCTGCCCGATGACGCGCTGATGACCGAGGCGCGCGCGCTGGCCAGACGCTTCGCATCCGGCCCGACCTTTGGCTTCGCGCAGACCAAACGCGCCCTTCAGGCCGCTGCGACCAACACGCTGGACGCGCATCTTGAGCTGGAGGCCGAGCTGATGAAAGCCTGCGGCGAAAGCGCCGATTACGCCGAGGGCGTCGGCGCCTTCCTCGACAAGCGCCCGGCGGAGTTCACCGGCAAATGACCCTGACCCCGCAAGAGCTTGCGCAGGCCTGCGCCGATTCCATGTGGGCGCAGGACGAGGCCACCAACGGGCTGGGCATGGTGCTGCAAAGCGTCGCCCCCGGTCAGGCGGTGATCACCATGAAGGTGATGCGCGACATGACCAACGGGCTGAAGACCTGCCACGGCGGGTTTATCTTCACGCTGGCTGACAGCGCCTTCGCCTTTGCCTGCAATACCTACAACCAGCGCACCGTCGCGCAGATGGCGCAGATCACCTTTCTGGCCCCGGGTTTCGAGGGCGATGTGCTGACCGCCTCGGCCCGCAAGATCTGGAAACAGGGGCGCAGCGGCATCTACGACATTCAGGTCACGAACCAGTCCGGCCAGCCGGTCGCCGAGTTCCGTGGCCATTCGCGTACCGTCAAGGGCACCCATCTGCCCGACATGTCCAAGGAGTGAGCCATGGAAGACCTCTCGCCCCGCCCCGGTGATCTGGAGCCGATCGAAACCGCCTCGCGCGATGAGATATCGGCCTTGCAGCTTGAGCGGCTGAAATGGACGCTCACCCATGCCTATGAAAACTCGCCGTTCTACCGCAAGCGCTTCGATGAGAAGGGCGTGCACCCGGATGATCTGAAGGCCCTTTCGGATCTGGCGAAATTCCCCTTCACGGTGAAGACCGACCTGCGCGATACCTACCCGTTCGGCATGTTCGCCGTCCCGCGGGAGAAAATCGCCCGGATCCATGCCTCGTCGGGCACCACCGGCAAACCCACCGTTGTGGGCTATACCGCCAAGGACATCGACACCTGGGCCGGGCTCGCCGCCCGCTCCATCCGCGCCTCGGGCGGCCGGGCCGGGGACATCCTGCATGTCGCCTATGGCTATGGGCTGTTTACCGGCGGCCTGGGCGCACATTACGGCGCCGAGAAACTGGGCTGCACCGTGGTGCCGATCTCGGGCGGGATGACCGAGCGGCAGGTGACATTGATCCAGGACTTCAAGCCGCGCGTGATCATGGTCACGCCCAGCTACATGCTGTCGATCCTCGATGAATTCCGCCGTCAGGGGCTGGACCCGCGCGAAAGCTCGCTCGCCGTCGGCATCTTCGGGGCTGAACCTTGGACCAACGCCATGCGCCGCGAGATCGAAGAGGCGTTTGATATGCACGCCGTCGATATCTACGGCCTTTCCGAGGTCATGGGGCCGGGCGTCGCCAATGAATGCGTCGAGACCAAGGACGGGCTGCACATCTGGGAAGACCACTTCTACCCCGAGATCATCAACCCCGAAACCGGCGAGCCGGTGGCGGATGGGGAGATGGGCGAGCTGGTCTTCACCACCCTGACCAAGGAAGGTCTGCCGATCATCCGCTACCGCACCCGCGACCTGACACGGCTGCTGCCGGGCACCGCGCGCTCGATGCGGCGGATGGAAAAGATCACCGGGCGCTCGGATGACATGATCATCCTGCGCGGGGTCAACGTGTTCCCGACGCAGATCGAGGAACAGATCCTGAAATGCGCCGGCCTCGCCCCGCATTTCCAGATCGAACTGGTCCGCGCCGACCGCATGGACGCGATGGTCGTGCATTGCGAAGCGACCGACAGCAGCGCTGGGGCAGAGGCGCGCGCCGCCTCGGCCAAAGAACTGGCGCATCACATCAAATCGGTGGTGGGTGTCTCGACAAAGATCACCGTGCACAACCCCGGCGGGGCCCCGCGCTCGGATGGCAAGGCCAAGCGCGTGGTCGACAATCGCCCCAAACCCTAACGCTTTCATCTTGCTGAAAATACGCTGGGGGGTGAATGGCCGGAACGGCCAGAGGGGGGCTAGCCCCCTCCCTCCGCCACCGCCCCTCTGCCCACCACCAAGGAGCCGGACCATGGCCCGTACCCGCGCCCTCGACTTTGAGGACAAGCAACGCGCGATCCTGACCAGCGCCGCGGCGGTGCTGGCCGAGCAGGGCATGGACAAGGCCTCGATGGCGCAGATCGCCGGGCAGGCAGGGGTCTCGAAAGCGCTGCTGTACCATTATTATCCGGGCAAGGACGCGCTGATCTTCGGTATCATCCGCACGCATCTGTCCGAACTGGACGAGGCGGTGAGCACTGCCGATGATGCAACCCTGCCGCCCCGCGCGCGGCTCAGGGCGCTGGTTGGCGCGGTGCTGGAAACGTACCGGGATGCCGACAATTTCCACAAGGTCCAGCTGAACGGCACACCGACCCTGCCGCCAGGCCAGAAGGACGAGATCCACGCCATCGAGCGGCGCATCGTGCGGCGGTTCTCGGAGGTGTTGCGGGCGGTGCGGCCAGAGCTGGAAGCGCCCTTGCTGATGCCGGTGACCATGTCGCTGTTTGGCATGATGAACTGGGTCTACATGTGGTTCCGCGACGGCGGGGCAGTCACGCGCGAAGACTACGCGGATGTGGCGACGGCGCTCGTGCTCGACGGGATCGCAGGGGTGGGCCGGTAGGGGCGGCGCTCGGGGGCATCGAGCCCCCTCGCGCCGCGCCGGGGCCAGCCCCGGCACCCCGCCGGGGGACGCAGGGCGTCCCCCGGACCCCCTCAAGGGGCGTATTGAAAGCAAGATGAAGGGTCAGAGGCCGAGGTAGCGGTGTTCGATCTCGGGTGTGATCTGGGACGGGGTGCCGGACCAGACGCTTTGGCCGCGTTCCAGAATGACGCAGGTGTCGGCGACGGGTTTGAGTTCGCTCAGCGTCTTGTCGACCACGAGGATGGACAGGCCCTGCGCTTTGAGTGCGCGGATGGCGGCCCAGATTTCCTGTCGGATGACGGGGGCGAGGCCCTCGGTTGCCTCATCGAGCACCAGAAGGCGCGGGTTGGTCATCAGGGCGCGGCCGATGGCGAGCATCTGTTGTTCGCCGCCCGACAGGGTGCTGGCCTGTTGCCCGGCGCGTTCGGCGAGGCGGGGGAAGAAGCCTTGCACCCGTTCCAGCGTCCACGCGCCGGGGCGGGCGGCGGCGATCAGGTTCTCGGTGACGGTGAGCGTGGCAAAGCAGCGCCGCCCCTCGGGCACCAGCCCGATGCCAAGGCGTGCGGCCTTGTAGCTGGGCAGGGTGGTGATCGTCTGCCCGGCGAACCAGACCTGCCCCCGGTACGCCGCGTGCAGGCGGCACAGCGTGCGGATGGTCGTGGTCTTGCCCATCCCGTTGCGGCCCATCAGGGCGACCGCTTGCCCCTCTTGAACTGTCAGATCGACGCCGAACAGCGCTTGCGAGGCGCCGTAGAACACCTCGATCCCCTCGACCCTGAGCAGGTCAGTCATGCCGGGTCTCCCAGATAGGCTTCGCGCACGCGCGGGTCATGGCGGATGTCCTCGACGCTGCCCGAGGCGATGATCTGCCCGTAAACCAGCACCGTGATCCGGTCGGCCAGCGCAAACACCGCGTCCATGTCGTGTTCGACCAGCAGAATCGGCGCTTGCTGTTTGAGGTCTTGCAGGAAGCTGACCAGCTTGCCGACCCCCTCGGTTCCCATGCCCGCCATCGGCTCGTCGAGCAGAAAGCACGCCGGTTCCAGCGCCAGCGCCATGGCGATTTCCAGCAGCCGGCGCTCGCCATGGCTGAGTTCGGCCGAGGGCACGCTGGCGCGGCCCGCCATGCCGACGCGGGTCAGAATCGCCTGCGCGCCTGCGATCAGGCCACGGTCGCGCTGCACGGGTTTGAGGAAGCGGAACGGGTGGCCCTGACGGGCCTGCAGGGCCAGCATCACGTTGCGGCGGGCGGAAAATTCGGGGATCAGCGAGGAAATCTGAAAGCTGCGCCCCAGTCCCAGCCGGGCGCGCTGGGCGGTGCTCAACTGGGTCACGTCGCGGCCGCGAAAGGTGATCGTGCCGCTGTCGGGCGCGATCTTGCCCGCGATCTGGCCGATCAGCGTGGATTTGCCCGCACCATTCGGTCCGATCAGCGCGTGGATTTCGCCCGGGATCAGGGTCAGCGAGACGTCATCGGTGGCCTTGAGCGCGCCGAAACTTTTCTGCAGGTGGGACAGGGTCAGGACCGGCTCAACCATGGCGTTCTTTTCCCGCGATCAGGCCGATCAGACCCCCGCGCGCAAAGAGCACGGCGCCCAGCAGCACGAGGCCCAGCCAGAGTTTCCAATGTTCGGTCATGCCGCCGAACGTGACCTCGAACCCGACCAGAATGGCCGCGCCCGCAACCGGGCCGAACAGCCGCCCCGTGCCGCCCAGAATGATGATCACGATCAGCTCGCCCGACATCGGCCAGGCCATCATCGACGGCGAGGTGAAGCGGGTCAGGTCCGCCATCAGCGCGCCCGCCAGCCCGGTGATCATCCCCGAAATCGCGAAGGCAGTGAGTTGCACGCCGTAAGGGTTGATGCCGACGGCCGCTGCGCGCTCGGGGTTCTGGCGGATCGCCATCAGCGCCGCACCAAACCGCGAGCCGCGCAGCAGGGCTGAAAACGCCAGTCCCGCCATCAGCACCCCGAAGGCGACGAGGAACAGATCCCACGGCCGCATGGTGTTAAGGCCGGGGAACTGGTTGCGCACATAGATCGGCAACCCGTCTTCACCGCCGTAGGCGGGCCATGAAATGGCGAAATAGAACACCATCTGCGCGAAGGCGAGGGTGATCATGATGAAGAAAATGCCAGAGGTCCGCAGGCTCAACGCGCCGATTGCCGTTGCCATCACGCCCGAGATCAGCATGGCAATCGGCCAGATGGTCAGCATCTGATTGCTGCCGGGCAGGCCCAGGACCGGGGTGTTCAGGAAGGCGTGTTGCGCAAGGATTCCAGCGACATAAGCGCCGATGCCAAAGTAAGCGGCGTGGCCGAAGGATACCATGCCCCCCAGCCCCAGCGCAATGTTCAGGCCAACCCCGGCCAGCGCCAGAATCGCAATGCGGGTCGCCAGCGTGATGGTAAACGGCTCACCGGCCCACAGCGCCCAGAGCGGCACCAGCAGCAGGCCCAGGGCCAGGACCGCGTTGACGGCGTATTCGCGGGATTTTTCAGGCATGAGCGGGGAACAATCCCTTGGGGCGGATGACCAGCACGGCGGCCATCAGCACATAGATCAGCATCGAGGCAAGCGCGGCACCGATGCCGGCGGCCTGGCTTTGCTCCATGAAATGACCAAAGAGCCGGGGCAGCAGGAAGCGACCCATCGTGTCGATCACGCCGACCAACAGCGCCCCGACCATCGCGCCCTTGATCGAGCCGATGCCACCGATCACGATGACCACGAAGGCGAGGATCAGCACCGGCTCGCCCATGCCGACCTGCACCGATTGCACGGCCCCGACCAGCGCTCCGGCCAGACCAGCCAGACCGGCCCCCAGCGCGAAGACCAGCGTGTAAAGCGCGCGGATGTTGACGCCGAGTGCCGCGATCATCTCACGATCATTCTCACCGGCGCGAATGCGGATGCCCAGACGGGTGCGCGCGATCAGCAGCCACAATCCCAGCGCCACCGCCAGGCCAAAGCCGATCAGGGCCAGCCGGTACAGCGGGTACTGCGCGATGCCCAGATTGACCGTGCCTGACAGGATCGGCGGCACATCCAGAAACAGCGGAAAGGGTCCAAAGCCGATCTTGGTTAATTCCGACAGCACGAGGATCAGCGCAAACGTGGCCAGCACCTGATCCAGATGGTCGCGGTCATAGAGACGGCGCAGGACGGTTACCTCGATCAGGGCACCCGCTGCCGCCGCAGCAGCAGTGCCGGCGATCAGGCCCAGCCAGAAATTGCCGCTGGCCGCAGCCGCAGCGGCGCAAAAGAACGCGCCAATCATATAAAGCGAGCCATGCGCCAGATTGATCAGGCCCATCACGCCAAACACCAGCGTCAGGCCAGCGGACATGAGGAACAGCATCAGGCCCAGTTGCAGGCCATTCAGCACTTGTTCCAGAAAGAGTGCAGTGGTCACGGCGATCCCTTCGCGGGTCGTTGCAGAGGGGGGCGCGCGCCGTCAAGCCGCGCGCCCCGGTCAGGTCATTCCATCGCGCAATCGGCGGCGTAGACGTCCTGATGATCCTCGAACGCGGTGCCGACCAGGCGGTTGGTCAGGACGCCGTCGACCGAGACGACCTCACGCGCATAGTAGTTCTGGATCGGGTGCTGGTTGTTGCCAAAGCGGAACGCCCCGCGCACCGAGTCAAAATCCGCTGCGCGCATCGCCGTGCGGAACGCGGGCAGGTCATTGATATCCGCAGCGGCCAGCGCCGACAGAATCAGGTTGGCTGAATCGAACGCCTGTGCGGCATAGACCGAGGGCAGGCGACCGTAAGCCTCCTGGAAACCGGCAACGAAGGCCTGGTTAGCCGCGTTGTCCATGTCGGGCGACCATTCGGCGGTGTTGATCACGCCCAGGGCGGCGTCGCCGACGGCGGGCAGCACGTCCTGCGAGAACGAGAAGGCGGCCGAAATGATCGGCAGGTCGATGCCCGATTGCGCGTATTGGCGCATGAAGCTGATGCCCATGCCACCCGGCTCGAAGATAAAGATCGAATCCGCGCCCGAGGCCCGGATCTGTGCGATCTCGGCGGCGAAATCGGTCTGGCCCAACTGGGTGAACAGCTCACCCGCCAGCGTGCCCTCGAAATAGCGCTTGAAGCCGGTCAGCGCGTCGATCCCGGCGGGATAGTTCGGCGCCATGATGAAGGTGTTCTCATAGCCCAGAACATTGGCGTACGCCCCCGACGCTTCATGCATCGTGTCGTTCTGATAGGCTGCGTTGAAATAGTTCGGGGTGCAGCCCGCACCGGCCAGTTGCGAGGGGCCGGCGTTGGGCGAAACGTAGATCACGTCTTGCGCGGTTGCCGAGGGCACCACCGCCATGGCGAGGTTCGACCAGACGATGCCGGTCAGGATCTGCGCGCGCTCGGACTGGATCATGCGGTCGGCGATCTGAACGGCCTGTTCGGGGCGTTGGCCGTCATCCTCGACCACCAGATGGATCGCATCCGAGCCGGACATGGACAGGGCCAGCTGAAAACCATCGCGGATATCGACGCCCAGACCCGCGCCGCCGCCCGAAAGCGTGGTGATCAGGCCGACGGTCACGGGATCCGCCAAAGCGGTGCTGGCACCGAGAGCGGCGGTCAGGCTCATCGCGGCAAGGCCTGCCGAAAGCGTGGTGCGGATGGTCATGGTGAAACTCCCAGTCTGGTTACCGTCTGACGCGGCGAATAGAGCGGAGGTTAGCAGAGCGTGACCGGCTTGCAATCATTTTAAACTTCAAGCATCCAAGTTATTCGAGCGTGAACTTTCGCGTTAAAGTCGGTGGATTCATGCGTTCTGCGTGGGGTCCAACCACCGCCTGGGTCCCTGATGCGGCATGGCACTGGTGGCTGAGAAGCGTCGCCTGCACGGGGCTTCTCGGCCAGCCAAAACCGAACGCGGGGCGGCAGGCCTTCGGTTTGCGAACCTCTGCCCGCTGCGAGCGCGGCTTTGGCTGTCGCGCAGGTCGACCCAGGGCCAGCCCGGGATCGGCGCCGCGTTTGCAGCGCCCGGTTTCAATTGCGCACCTGTACCAGAGGGGTCAGGGCTTCACGCAGGCGCTCGCTTTCGGCCAGCAACGTCGAACTGCGCCGAACCAGCCCAAACCTGTTGAAAATCGCACCCGGATCGTCCGGAATCGGGCCCGTTGCCAGGTCGGCAACGCTCGAGCGGCCAACCTCGGCGGTGGGTGGCGGCTCGGCGATCGGCGTGCCGTCGCCGGGCATGCGGGGTGCCGCGCGCGCTTGGGGCTCTTGCGGCGAGAGATCCGGGTCGGCATTGGCGCGATCCGGTGTTGCGGGTTCTGCGCCTGTCGGGGCCGCGTCCTGCGTCGCGGCCTCATGGGCCTGGGGCGCTGATTGATCCGCCTGCGCGCGGGCCACTTCTGCATGGCCGGGCGTGCGGCCCAAAATCTGGCTGAGTCCCGCCGCGTCGGCGGTCGGTGGAGCCTCTGCGCCGTGCAGGGTTTCCAGTCGTCGCCAATCGCCGGCAAGAATGACGGCGCGCGCTTCGGCGTCGGTCACCCCGAGCGCGGCGAATTCCGCCGCCGCGCCGGCGTGATCGCCGATCTGGCCGAGCGCGGCCGCACGGGTCTGGCGTGCATCGGTCGTATGGTCATCGGCCAGCAGGGTGAGGGCCTGCTCAGGATCGCCTTCTGACACCCAGGCGCGGGCCCGCAGCACGCGCGCTTCCGGATCGTCGAGGGTGCCGACCAAGCTGTGCACCGGCGTAACGAGGCCAAGATCGAGCAAACGCTTGGCCAGTTTGCGCCGCGTTTGCGGTGTCAGACCCGGCGCGCGCCAGTCTTCACGCGCGAGGACCGTCTCGACGATACCGAAATCGCTGCCCGTATCCGCCAGCGCGGCCCAGACCTCGTCCCGCAGTGTTTCGATCAAGCGACGGTTTTCGCCGGTCTCCTGCACCCAGCTTTCCAGCCGGTCCAGCGCCGCAAACGCGTCCGGGCTGGACCCCGAGCGCGCATGCAGCCGGATCACCGACGCCATGAGTTCTGCGCCTTCGGATTCAGTGCGCGCTGCGGCGGCCAACGCGGCAGCCCCTTCGAGCGTTTCTGAATCCAGACCGTTTTGAGTTTGCAGGGCAAGGTCGAGACGGGTCTGAACCGTTTCGGCGTTGCTGCCGCCCTCATGCTCAAGCCGCGCCGCCGCATCGACGGGGTGGCCGCGCGCGCGATCCAGCAGGGCCTCGGCCAGCGCGACATCCTGCGGCACCGTCCAGGAAGAGCGGCGCAGGCTGTCGGCGACGATGCGCGCGGCGTCGAGTGCGCCGACCTCTGCGAGGCGCTCGGCAAGAGGCAGGCCGACGCGGGCGCGAAGCGAGGGCGAGAGCAGGCTATAGGTGAGCGCGATGGCGTCATCGTTCTGGCGCACCGCGTCGGCGTCTGCCCCGGCCAGAACGGCCATGAGCGCCGCGATCCCACCGCAGTCGATCGCCTGCGCCAGCCGCATGCGCGAGTTGGTGGCGCGGTCCTCCAGCACATCCGCGACACCAAGCGCGAAGTCGCGCCCGGCGACAATGTCCTGACTGTTCACCAACAGCGCGTGGGCCTCTGCGCCGAACCCGGCAGAGAGATAGAGCCCGACCAAGGCGGCACGCGCGGCGGGATCCGGTTGATCGAATTCGCCATACAGTGCGCGCGCCAGCCTGCCGTGCTCGGCAGAGAAATCTTCGGTGTTCTGGGTCAATAGCGATTCGAGTCGGTCGGCCCCCTGACAGAACTCTGGTGGTCGGGCCACCGTCAGGGCACCGGGATCTGCGCGGTCCATCACCGTGGTGACGCGCATGTTCGCAGGCAGATCGGGGGTGGGGGTGCTGCTGAGCAACCCTACGTCGGGGATCGGCGCGTCGATTGCCGCGTCCAGAATCCCCTGACCCAGCGCTTGCGCGACTGTGCGGCCGAGATCCTCTGCCAGAGTGGCGAGCCGAGGGTCTTCGGCAACAGCCTCCTCTGGCCCGGCGGTCAGAAGGGGCATCGCGCGGGCAAGCTGCGTCCCGGCGCTGCGCGCGGTCGCGATCGGGTCGAGGGGCGGCGGGCGGCGTGGAGGACTGGTGGGCAGAGCGGGTGGAAGCGGGGTTTCTTGCGCGGGTTCCTCAGGCGGCGGGTTGCCGATATCGAGCACGATCAGCCCGGGACGTTCCTCCCAGGCGGTGACGGGGCAGGCGCAGTCCATGGTCAGGGTCAGGACTGGCCCTTCGGCCGTGGCATCGGCCAAGCGTGTCCTCGGAATGCGTCGAAAGAGTTGCGAAAGGTCGAAGCGGATGGCTGCGCCCTCGATGGTCAGCGCCCGGCTGCGTCCGTCGGGCGAGAGGCGCCAGCCGGTGCCAGCGGGCACAGCCAGAACAAGCCGCGTAAAATCAGCATGTTCGCCCGCCCTCGGCGTGACAACTTGCGCCGAAACCGGCGCGGTGAGCAGGCACAAGGCTGCGACAAGCCGGAGATAGAGGCGCATCATCCCGCCTCTCGTTTGAGGCTGCGCATCGCTTCTTCGAGGTCGCCGTAGCTGGGGCGCAGATGATGCGGCGTGTTCTGGCGCCCCACCTCGATGCACATGTTGGCCGGATGGTTGTGAAGATTGGCGATCAGAACTTCGCGGATGAGTTTGTAAAAATGCGAATCATCCTGAACCACCGTGCCCATTTTCGACGCGAAAGGCCCAACGAAGCCATAGGCCAGGAACACGCCGAGGAAGGTGCCGACCAGTGCGCCGCCAATCAGGCCGCCGAGCACTTCGGGCGGCTGGTCGATGGCCGCCATTGTCTTGATGACGCCCAGAACCGCCGCCACAATGCCCAGGGCTGGAAGTCCGTCGGCCACCGTCTGCATCGCATGGCTGGAATGCATCGCGTGTTCGAACGACGCTTCCATGCGTTTGTCGAGCACCTCTTCGACCTGCATCGGGTCGTCATAGCTGAGGGTCATCGACCGCAGCGTGTCGCAGATCAGTTCGATCGCTTCATGGTCTTTCTGGATCTTGGGGTATCGGCTGATGATATCCGAGCTGTCGGGCGCTTCGATATGTTCTTCCAGCGCGACGGGATTTTGCCGTGCCAGCCGGATCAGTTCAAAGAGCAGGCAGAGCAAGTCATTGTAGTCTTTGGGTTTCCAGCTGGCCCCCTTGAATACCTTGCCGATGTCTTTGAGCGTTTGCTTTACGCCTGCGCCATTGTTGGCGATGAGAAAGGCCCCCACCGCCGCGCCGCCAATCATGGTCATTTCATAGGGCAGGGAGTGCAGGATGATGTCGAAGTGGCCGCCGGCCATGACAAAGCCGCCGAACACCATCACGAAAACCACGACGATGCCGATGATGCCGATCATGAATCGCTCCGTTTCTCTCTGGGTCGAGGCTGACAGGGAGGTCTTAAAAAATGCTTCACCGCTGGGTCATTCACGCGGGACAAGCGCATTGCGACCGGCCAGAATCGCGCTCAGCCCATAGGCTTGGCGCGGGTCCAGACCGGCGAGGATGTCGGCGGCCACCTGCGAGTCGAGCCGGGCCAGAAAACCTGCCGCGAACTGTGGGTCCATTTCGGTAAAGACGGCTGCGGCATCTTCGGGTTTCATGACCGCAAACACCGACACCAACCGGGTGATGTCATCCTCGGCGGCGCGGTCTGCCAGTGCCATGGTCGCGGCCAGGTCTGCCTCGGCCCCTTGCAGGGCTTCGATTTGTGCCTGAACCCGCTCCTGTGCGGCGGCGAGCAGCGCCTCGCGCTCGTCAAGGGTGGCTTCGCGTTGCGCAACCTCTTGTTCGCGTTGCCGGATTTCAAGCAGCAGTTGTGCGTCGCTCACCGGGCTGGAACGCAGGGCACCCGAGGTGCTGGTGGCACTTTCAGGCTCGGGGTCCTGCGCCAACGCTTCACCCATGCCCGAGGCAAGACGCAGCCCTGCGCCGATAAAGAAGGCCAGTGCCAGCAAGGGCAGGACGCGGGCCCGGCGTTTTCGCCGGGGCGGGGCGGCGCGCGCCATCACGAGGCCTCGGGCGCATGCCGCCGCCGCAGGACGCGGGCGCGCGGCGGGGCTTCGGGTTCTGCCACGCGGGCCGGGCCGCGCTGCGCCGTCTCGGTTGGCCAGGGTGACGGTGGGCGCACGCTTTGCGGCTGTGCGACGGGCTCGTCGGGAAGATCATGCAGCGAGGCGACCAGCAATTGCAGCTTGCGCGCAACGGTTTCGGCCCGCGCGGTCTGCCCCTCCAGCTGTGCGCCGCTGCGTCCCGCCGTCTCTTGCGCGGCTTTGAGTGACCGTGCCAAATCATCGACCTGCGCCGACAGCATGGCGATTGCGCTGCCCATGCCGCCCTCAAGCGAGCCGAGCGCGCTGAGCCGCCGCGACAAGATCACGCAATACAGACCGGCCCCAAGGGCAGCGGCGGCCAACAGCAGATCGGAGAGAAAATTCATCACAAGCCCCTCAATTGAACACGAATTCGATGACCAGCAGATCGTTGACCAGACCCGGCCCGGTGACGATCTGCACCCGGCGCAGCATCTGCGCTCGCAACCGCATCAGGGCGGCGGGTTCTTCCAGCTCGTGCGGGTCCAGCGCCCGCAGATAGATGTTGAGCACATCGACGATGCGCGGCATCAGGCGCTGCACCTCAACCGCCGCACCGGGGCCGACCTCAAGCTGGGCCGAAAACCGCAGATGCCGCGCGTCGCCCCGCGTACCCAGATTGACAGTGATCGGATCGACCGGGACGAAGGCGGTACTGCCCACGGCCCCATCGCCGCCCTCAGAGGGCGCGCTGGCGCCGTGACCCTCCGCCGCAGGGGCGCCATGGGCGGCGGCGGGGCCGTCCGTGGCGGCGCTGTCGCTGCCGCCCAGAAGCGAATCGAGCAGCCCCGAATACGTCGCATAGAAGCCACCGCCGCCCCCGGCCAGCGCCAGAACCAGCCCGATCAGAAGCGGGAGTTTTGATGCTTTTGCAGGGGTTTGGTCGGTCTCGGCATTGGTGGCCATGGCAAGGTGCCCTCCGGTTGGGTCGAATCGTGTTCGTCGCATGTTCCGGGGTCTGTTTTCGCATCATGTGGCTAACCGATTGTTAATCGAAACAGGGCAAGGATCGATTCAACCGGGCAGAACGTCCGCGAAAGGGAATGGTCTTGGAACAGCTCCTCTCCGTGTGGAACACCTTGGAACCGCGCCGCCGCGTGATCGCCGTTGTGGCCAGTCTGGGCGTCTTTGCCGCCGTGCTCCTGCTTGCGCGCGCGGCAACCGCGCCGGGTATGTCACTGCTCTATGCCGGACTTGAAGGCGCACAGGCCGGTGAGGTGATTCAGGCGCTCGACCAACGCAATGTCGGCTATGAGGTGCGCGGCGATGCGATCTATGTCGAGGCGACGCAGCGCGATGAAATGCGCATGGCCCTGGCGGCGCAGGGCCTGCCGGCGAATTCCTCGACCGGATACGAATTGCTCGACGGGCTGACCGGTTTTGGCACCACGGCGCAGATGTTCGACGCCGCCTATTGGCGGGCGAAAGAGGGGGAACTGGCGCGCACGATCATGGCCAGCCCGCATATCCGGTTCGCCCGCGTGCATATTTCCCAAGGCGCGACGCAACCGTTCCGGCGCGACCAGCAGGCCTCGGCCTCGGTCACGGTGACGCCTGCGGGGCCGCCGCTGACCCCGGCACAGGCGCAGGCGCTGCGGTTTCTGGTGGCCTCGGCGGCGGCGGGCCTGCACGCCGAGGATGTCGCGGTGATCGATTCGAACGGCGGGATGATCGTGGCCGATGATACAGGGCCGGGGGCGCAAGCGAACGACCGCGCCGAGCTGATGCGCCATAATGTCGAGCGTCTGCTGGAAGCCCGTGTCGGCCCCGGCCGCGCGGTGGTCGAGGTGAATATCGAGACCGTCACCGACCGCGAAACCATCACCGAACGGCGGATAGACCCCGAAACCCGCACCGCCGTCAGCCAGGAGACCGAAGAGCGCAATGTGACCTCCAGCGACACCGGCGGGTCGGGCGTGTCGGTGGCGTCGAACCTGCCCGACGGTGACGCGGCGGCGACCGACGGGCGCTCGGAATCGCGCGAACAGCTCTCGCGTGAGCGAGATCGACTGGGAGGTGAGCCAGACCAGTCGCGAATTCGAGCGCGGACCGGGGTCGATCCGCCGTCTGACGGTCGCCGTTCTGGTGGATGGTGTGCGCAATGTCGATGCCAATGGCGTCGAACAATGGACCGCCCGGCCGGAAGAGGAACTGGAGGCGTTGCGCGCGCTGGTGTCCTCGGCCGTGGGTCTGGATGAGGCGCGCGGCGACGTCATCACCCTGCGCTCGCTGCAATTCGAGCCGGTTCTCGATCAGAACGGCACGGTCGGCGTGGCCAGCTGGGTATCGCAGCTCGACCTGATGGGCCTGATCCGGCTGGGTGCGCTGAGTGCTGTGGTGCTGTTCCTTGCGCTGTTCGTGCTGCGCCCGTTGCTGAAGGGCGGCACTGTGCGCAGCAGCGGCGGGTTTGACGAGGAAGACACCAATCTGATGTCCGGCTTTGCGCCGATGATCGCGATGAGCCCAAGCCTGACCGGCGAGATTGACAGCGATTTCGGCGGCAGTTCCGGCGATGAAGACGCCCCCGATCCTGTCGAGCGCATGCGCCAGCTGATCTCCGAGCGGCAGGACGAAACGCTAGAAATCCTGCGCAGCTGGATGGAAGAACCCGAGGAGCCGCGCTGATGCCGCACCCCCTGAAGCTTGAGGTCTTTGAAACCGCCGACACGCCGGAAGGCCCGGCGCTGCTAATGCCCGAAGAGATCGAGGATATTCGCCTCAACGCCTATGAGCGCGGCTATCTGGCTGGCTGGGATGATGGCGGCCAGCAGGTGCAAACCGATGAGACCGCGCGCCGTGAGGCCATCGAGCGTCAGGCCGAACAGCTCAATTTCACCTACCATGAGGCGCGCGGCCATGTGCTCAAGGCGCTGCTTCCCATGCTTGAAGGCATGCTCAGTTGTGTGCTGCCGACGCTTGCGCGCGCCTCCATCGTCCCGTTGGCGATCGAACATCTCACGCCGCTGGCCCATGGCGCGGCGGATGCACCGCTCACCCTGCGCGTCCCGTCGGGCAGCCGCGACGCCTATCTCGCCGCGTTCGAGGGGTTGGTGCTGCCACCGCTCGATCTGGTCGAGACCGACGATCTGGCCGAGGGACAGGCGCTCTTCGTTCTGGGTGAGGCCGAGACGCACATCGACCTGACCCACGCCGCCGAGGAAATCCGCCGCGCCATCGACCGTTTCTACCTGATCCAGACCGAGGAGAGCCAGCTTGCCTGACACCGAAACCGCCACGCCCGCCGCCAGCCTCGGCAGCGGCGCGTTCACCCAAGTGCCCATCGAGATCGTCGTCGCGGTGGGACGCGCCCGGCCGCTGGTGCGCGATCTGCTGCGCCTGCAACGCGAGTCAGTGCTGCCGCTGGACCGCCGGGTCGAGGATCCGGTCGAGCTCTATGTCGGTGACCGGCTGATCGCGCGCGGCGTGCTTGAGGAGCTCGAGGGCGATCAGGCCGGGCAGATGGCCGTCCGCCTGACCGAGGTCGCCGATCTGTCGAACGGGCTGTGAGCATGGCGGCGCGGGGCATCCTCGCCGCGTTGCTGGCGGCGCTGATGCTGGTCTTGCCCCTTGCGGCCAGCGCGCAGGAACTGACGCTCTCGCTGGGCGAGGGGGGCGGTCTGGCCGTGCGCTCGGTGCAGCTGCTGGTGCTGCTTACCCTGCTCAGCCTTGTGCCTGGGCTGCTGATCATGGTGACCTGCTTTCCCTTCATCGTCACCGTGCTGGCGATCCTGCGGCAGGCCATCGGCCTGCAGCAATCGCCGCCGGGCATGCTGCTGACCACGCTGGCCATGTTCCTGACCTATTTCGTCATGGAACCGGTGTTCACCGCCGCCTGGAACGCCGGTGTTGTCCCGCTGGAAGCCGGGCAGATCGGCGTCGAGGAAGCCCTCACCCGCGCCATCGAGCCATTCCGCACCTTCATGGCCGCCCGCATCGATCCCGGCACCTGGGACGGGCTGGCGCAGTTGCGCCCTGAGGCGCCAGTCTTTTCGCCCGACGGTCCGCTGTCGGTGCTGGTGCCCAGTTTCCTGCTCTCGGAACTGTCGCATGCGTTCGAGGTCGGCTTCGTGATTTTCCTGCCGTTCCTGATCATCGATCTGGTGGTCGCGGCGGTGCTGATGTCGATGGGGATGATGATGGTGCCCCCTGCGGTTGTCTCGCTGCCGTTCAAACTGGCGTTCTTTGTGGTGGCCGACGGCTGGACCCTCGTCAGCGCCTCGCTTGTCCGGGGCTACTTCTGAGCGCCCCTCATCTGTCTCCAAATATCCATGGGGGGGTTATTCAAGGGGGGCGCGTGCGTCCCCCTTGAAGCGGGTGTGGGTGGCAACCCACCCGGCGCGAGGGGTGAGGAGCGTTTAGGCAAACCTCCAGTGGAGGTTTGCCCGCGACGCAAGATGCCCCCGAGCGCCGGTCTGCCTTGGCTCAACTCCAGCTCACATCGCCCAGAAAGATATACCCGGCCCCATAGATCGTCTTGATCAGGCGCGGGTTCTTGGGGTCTTCCCCCAGCTTGGCCCGCAGCCGCGAGATGCGCACATCCATCGCCCGGTCGAAACTCTCGCCCGCTGCGCCGCCCAGCGATTCCTGCATCTGCGTGCGCGAGATCAGGCGTTTGGGCGCTTCCAGAAACAGCCGCAGCACCTCGCCCTCGGCGTGGCTGAACGGCGTCTCCACGCCGTCGTCGCCGCGCAGCATGTAGCGGTCGAACTGCGCCTCCCAGCCGTTGAACCGCGCCACCGATCCGGCACTGTCCGGCGTCGGGCGCGATTTGCGCAACCGGGCGCGGATGCGGGCGACGACCTCGGCGGGCTCGAACGGCTTGATGATATAGTCATCCGCCCCCAGCTCCAGCCCGGTCACCCGGTCGTTGATGTTGGCGCGGCCCGAAATGATGATGATCGTCGCCCCCGATTCCAGCGCCAGCCGGTGCACCAGCGCCAGCCCGTCCCGGTCGGGCAGACCCAGATCGACCAGACACACATCGGGCGCAGTGCGCTTGAGCGCCGCCTCGAATTCGGTCGCGCGCGAATAGGTCGAGGTGCGAAACCCGGCCTCGGTCAGCGCATCGGCCAGAATGCGGCGGATTTCGGCCTCGTCATCGAGAATGGCGACATGGGGTTGCGACATCAGGCGTCCTTGTGAAACGGGTCGGTCAGGGGCCGCTGACGGCGGGATCGGTAACGCGGCGCAGGAAGCTTTCCAGATCGCCCGGATCGAAGGGTTTGGGCAAGACCCCAACCGAGGCCGCCTGCACATGCAGCGGATGCCCGGGCGGCAGGGATGTCATCAGCCCCACGGCCAGCCCCGGTCGTGTGGCGCGCAGCGCCGTTTGCAGGTCAAGCCCGGTTGCCCCCCCTTGAGCTGGATGTCCGACAGCACCAGCCCCACCTCGGGCAGCAGCGCCAGCGCCTCGGCATCGGCGGCGGTTTCGGCCTCGATCACCTGATGCCCCAGCCCCATCAGCATCTCGCGCACATGGGTGCGGATCTCGGGGCTGTCCTCGACCAGCAGCACCAGCCGCGTTTCGGGCGCGCAGGCTTCGGTTGCCGGACGCAGGGGCAGGCGCAACACCACCCGCGCGCCGCCGCTTTTCCGGTTGCTCAACCGCACCGATCCGCCCGAGAGCGTCGCCAGATCGAACACCATCGCCAGCCCCAGCCCCGAGCCTTCGCCGCCCTTGGTGGTAAAGAACGGATCGAGCCCGCGTTTGAGCGCTTCGTCGGAGAAGCCCGGGCCGTCATCCTCGACCTCCAGCTCCAGCCAGGTGTCCTGCACCAGACGCGCGCTCAGCCGGATCACCCCGCGCTCGGCCCGCGTCGCAATCGAATCGCGGGCGTTCAGGATCAGGTTCAGCAGTGCATCCTGCACTGCGCCCGCGTCCAGCATCAGGCGGCCCAGACCCGGCTCCAGATCGATCAGCAGCCGGGTCTGCTCGGGCAGCGAGGGCGAGGCCATCATCTGCAAATCATCGAGCAGCGGCTCCAGATCGGTCGGCTCGGCCCGCAGGGTGCGCGCGCCGGAAATCTCGCCGATCCGGCGCAGCAGCGTCCCGCCACGCCGGGCGGCGGCCAGCGTGGCGCGCACCAGATCGGCACCTTGGGGCGGCAGGTCGGGCAGACGGTCCAGCTTGCCCTGCAATCCCAGAATGATGGTCAGCAGATTGGCGAAATCATGCGCCAGGCCCGAGGTGAGCTGCGCCGCCAGCTCGCGCTTGCGGGTCTGGGTCAGCGCCGCGCGCGCTTGGGTCTCGCCGGTGATGTCGGTCGACAGGATATAGACCCCGCCGCCCGCCTCGCGTCCTGCGGTGTCGCGTCCCGGGTCCGGGGTCAGCGCCACCCGCACCCGGCGTCCGCTGTCTTCATGGGTGATCTCGCAGACCGCGCTTTCACCGTCCAGCGCGGTGAGCAGATAGGGTAGGATGCGGCCAAAGGTTACCGGCCCCAGCGCGACCGACGCGTGCAGCCCGACCACGCTGGAGGGCGTGCCCGGCATCACCGATGATAGCCGCCGGTTCGAGTAGGTGTAGACCAGACTGCGGTCCACATGCGCGATATGGGCGGGCATCATTTCGGTGACCAGCCGGGTGCGCGCTTCCATTTCAGTCAATTCGCGCTGGGTCTCCTCCAGCATCATGTTGGTCGAGGCAAGCTGCCGGTTCGCCAGTCCCAGCCGCTCGGCATGGGCGACCAACTGGCCCGAGAGTTCCTCGGACCGCGCGCGCAGGAGTTCCTCTTGCAGCTTGATTTCGGTGATATCGGTGTAAACCGTCACCCAGCCGCCCTGTGCCAGCGGCGCACCCTCGACCGCGACCCATCGCCCGCTGGCGCGTTGGCGCTCCATGTAATGCGGGCGAAAGTCGCGGGCGATCTCGACGCGTTGGCGGACGGCCTCGTCTGCGTCGTCTTGCGGACCGTATTCGCCCGCGTGGACCAGATAATGGATGGTGTCGTGGAAACTGGCACCCGGCCGGACCAGCGCATCGGGCAGGCCGAACATCTCCTGATAGCGCTGGTTGCACACCGCCAGACGCAGGTCGCTGTCAAAGATCGACAGGGCCTGCTGGATCAGGTTCAACCCGGCGCGCGTCAGCTTTTCGGTCACGTCATTCTGCATGGCGTCACCGTAGCGGGACGGGGGCAGGGGCGTCCACTGCGCCGTTACGTGATCAGTTCAGAACCTCGCCGGGGTCCACGCCCCAAAGCACCGAGCGATCGACCCAGCCGCGCGTTCCGTCGATCGACACGCGGCACCATGACGGGTCGCATTCCATGATCCGGGCGACAACCCCGGCTTCCAGATAGGCCAGTTCCGGCGCGTTCGGCGCCGGGCGTGCACGCATCGGCGTCATGTCCTGCTGGACCAGAACCGTCCGCACGCCGGACAGCAGCGCATAGTTGATCCAGCCCCCTTCGCCTTCGGAATCCTCGACCCGCCGCCAATGCTCGAACTCGCCGGTGACGCGCAGCGGCAGGTCACGGCGGGTATAGACCCAGTCGACACGGTGCGTTTCAGACGGGCCTCGCCGCGCCCGCGCGCGGGACGTCTTGAGCGAGACATAGCGCGGCAGCGGCAAGCCGGTTTCCGTGCCGACAACCTGCGCCGGCGCGGCGGTCGGGGCGTCCTGGGCCAAAGCACTGCCGCAAAGCGCAGCACCTGCCGCCACGGCGATAATACGGAGTGCTGCTCGCATCCTGTCCTGCCCGGCCCGCTTGCGGCGGGTCTGTCTGTGCCTTCCGCTCCCGGGTAATTTTATTTCGTCCCGGGTTGCGCGGAGAGCTTGTGCCTCGGTTCGCTCTACGCCACTTTGCCAGCAAGTGGCCTGATTTGAAAGACCCAAGGAGGTTTCCATGCCCCTCAAACGCTTGTGTGTTGTCGTGACGCGACGCCTGCCCGATCCCGTAGAGACCCGGCTCAAGGAATTGTTCGACGCCGAGCTGCGCGACGACGAGACGCCGATGACCCGCGACGAGCTGATCGCGGCGATGGAGCGCGCCGATGTGCTGGTGCCGACGCTGACCGACCATATCGACGCCAGCATGCTGGCCCGCGCGGGCGAGAAGCTGAAACTGATCGCGAATTATGGCGCGGGCATCGACCATATCGACGTGCAATCGGCCCGCCAGCGCGGGGTTCTGGTGTCGAATACGCCCGGCGTCGTGACCGAGGATACCGCCGATATGACCATGGCGCTGATGCTGTCGGTGACCCGGCGCATTCCCGAAGGACTGGCGCTGATGCAGGCCGGCGACTGGCCCGGCTGGTCGCCGATGGCCAATCTGGGCAGCCGGATCGGTGGCAAGCGGCTGGGCATTCTGGGCATGGGGCGCATCGGCCAGGCGGTGGCGCGGCGCGCGCAGGCCTTCGGGATGCAGATCCACTATCACAACCGCAAACGGCTGCGCCCCGAAGTCGAAGCGCCGCTTGAGGCGACCTATTGGGAGAGCCTCGACCAGATGGTCGCGCGGATGGATGTCATCTCGATCAACTGCCCGCATACGCCCTCGACCTTCCATCTGATGAACGCGCGGCGGCTGAAGCTGATGAAACCGACTTCGGTGATCGTGAACACCTCGCGCGGCGAAGTTGTGGACGAAAACGCCCTGACCCGCATGTTGCGCGCCGGCGAGATCGCCGGGGCAGGGCTTGATGTGTTCGAGCGCGGCCACGAGGTGAACCCGCGCCTGCGCGAGCTGCCCAATGTGGTGTTGTTGCCGCATATGGGCTCGGCCACGCTGGAGGGCCGGGTCGAGATGGGCGAGAAGGTGATCCTGAACATCAAGACCTTCGCCGACGGCCACCGCCCGCCCGATCAGGTGCTGCCAGGAATGCTGTGAGGGAGCGGCGGCGCTCGGCCCCATCGAGGGGCCTCGCGCCGCTCTGGGCTGCCGCCCAGACCCGCCCGGGAGGATTTTCCATCCTCCCGGACCCTCCTGGAGGATATTTAACAGAGCAAAGAGAGGCGTTAACAATTGGTTAACCGCGCTTTCTTTGCTCTTCAAATATCCTCGGGGGGTGAATTCGCTGCAAGCGAAGAGGGGGCTGAAGGCCCCCTTGCCCCGCGCGTCGACAGGCGTTGACGGTTGCCGGGCGCGCGCGTAGGAGAAGCAGGTGCGGATGGCTGGACGGCCGCGGGTCTTGCGATCCGAGGAAAGTCCGGACTCCATGAGACAACGGTGCCGGGTAACGCCCGGCCGGGGCAACCCGAGGGAAAGCGCCACAGAGAACAGACCGCCCCCGCCCGCCGAACCAGAGGTTCGCTTTTGGCGCGGCAGACGTGGGTAAGGGTGAAACGGTGGGGTAAGAGCCCACCGCGGGACGGGCAACCGGACCGGCAAGGCAAGCCCCACCGGGAGCAATGCCGAATAGGGGCCTCGCGCGGGCATGATCGACCCGGTCTTCGGATCGGGGCCGATATCGCCGCAGGGACGTCTCAGCCCAGAGGCCCGGGTTGGCAGCTTGACCCCTCCGGTAACGGACGGGGCAGAGGAATGGTCGTCGCCGGGGGCAACCCCGGTACAAAATCCGGCTTACAGGCCATCCGCGCACTCTCCAACCGCCATATTTGCGCCTCATCGCGTCGCTAGCGTCTGGCTCGAAGAAGGGCCCGCCGGATTGCGCGGGTCCGTCGTGCTGATTTTTGCGGAACGCGCCGGGTGACCCGGCGTGTGGTTTCGCGACGGAGGTGGTGGGCCTTTTATGCCTGAGAGTATTGTGCGCAAACGCCTGTTTTCCGAGAACCACCGCCGCCGTCCCTGGACTGGCGGCGCGCGGTCCCGGCTGCTGGGGGGGCAGGCGATGGCGGCGGCGCAGCGGTTGAGCCGACCGTCGATTCGCCCGGCGGTGCTGGGCTATGCGCAATTTGCCCTGGATCTGTTGAGTGTGGCCGTTGCCGGGATGATCAGTCACAGTCTGGTTGGCGAGGTGATCCTTGGCGGTGTCGACCGCGCCGGGGCGATCTGGATGGGGGCGCTGTGCGTCGTGCTGGCCGCTCGGCTGTCGGGTGGTTATGGCTTTCGCCTGATGCGCAGCCTGTGGCGCAGTATCGTGGTCGGCGGCGTGTCGCTGATCATCGGCATGGGCGCGGTGTGCCTGCTTTTGCTGGCTGTCGATCTGGCCGACCGCGCGGCCTTTGGTTGGGTCGGCCTGTGGGTGCTGATCGCGGCGGCCGCGATGCTGGCCGCGCGCGTCGCCCTGTCGCTGCGGATCGGCTTGCTGGTGCAGACCGGGCGGCTTGAGCATCGCATCGTGCTGGTCGGCGGTGGCGAAGATCTGGAGCCGCTCTTGCGCGAGATCGTCAGCGAGCATGGCAAGGGCCGGCGGATGTGCGGCTTTTTCGACGAGCGCGGCGGGCCGCGTTCTCCGGCGATGGTCGCGGGCTACCACAAGGCCGGCGATATCGACGATCTGGTGGAATTTGCCCGGCTTGCCAAGATCGACACGGTGATCATCGCGATCCGGGGGGCCTCGCAAGAGCGGATCCGCGAGCTGCTGGCGCGGCTCTTCGTCTTGCCGGTGGATATTCGCGTGACCGAAGGCACCGAGATCCCCGAGTTCAGCCGCAAACGGCGCTCAAATATCGGTCCCTTCGGGCTGATCGAGATCTACAAGCGCCCGATTGATGGCTTTGCCGCCTTCCGCAAACGGGTGTTCGACGTGGTTTTCGCCTCGATCCTGCTGGTCGCCTTCGCGCCGCTCTTGCTGCTGGTGGCGCTGGCGGTGCGGCTGGAATCGCCCGGACCCGCGCTGTTCCGGCAAAAGCGGCACGGCTACAACAACAAGCCGATCGAGGTGCTCAAGTTCCGCTCGATGTATGTCGATCAATGCGATCCGACCGCCGTCAAGGCCGTGCGCCGGGGCGATGCGCGGGTGACGCGGGTGGGGCGGTTCATCCGCCGGACCTCGATCGACGAACTGCCGCAGTTCATCAACGTGATCAAAGGCGATCTGTCACTGGTCGGCCCGCGCCCGCATGCATTGACCGCACGCACCGGCGATATCGTCTATGACCAGATCACCGAGGCCTATTCGGCGCGCCACAAGGTCAAGCCGGGCGTGACCGGCTGGGCGCAGATCAACGGCTGGCGCGGCGAGATGAATTCGCCTGAAAAGATCCGCGCGCGCATCGAGCATGACCTCTATTACATCGAACACTGGTCGCTGCGGCTGGACTTCAAGATCGCGCTTTTGACGCCCTGGAGCCTTGTTACCACGAAAAATGCCTATTGAGCGGAAGAAGCCCGAAAGGGGCGTTGACTCTGCCCGTGGTATGCGTAAAAGGCGGGCTTCATAGGAATATACAGGCTGCCCTTCTGGCCGCCGTGCGCAGGAGATAACCCATGGCGAAGCCGACGACGATCAAGATCCGTCTGAATTCGACGGCGGGGACTGGCCACTTCTACGTGACCAAGAAAAACGCCCGGACGATGACCGAAAAGATGACCATCCGGAAATTTGACCCGGTATTGCGTCAGCACGTGGAATACAAGGAAGGCAAGATCAAGTAAGATCTGCCGACCCCGGTCCACCGGATCAGAGCCACCCTTTGGGGTGGCTTTTTCCGTTTACGGCGGGCGTGTCACTTCGGCTTGGGGGCGGTGCCACGCAGGCGATCACCCAGACGCCCGTCTATCGCCAGCAGCCCGGTGGCGATCAGCGCCATGCCCAGATAGTGCCGTCCCGCCAGTGCTTCACCCAGAACCAGCGTGCCCAGCAGAATCGCGCTGACCGGGACCAGCAGCGTCACCAGCGCGGCATTCACCGCCCCGGCCGAGGCGAGGATGCGGAAGAAGATCACATAGGCCAGCGCCGTGGACAGGATCGCCAGCGCCAGCACCGCCGCCATCACCGGCAGGCCGGGCGCGGGCAGCGTCCAGGGCCGGTCGATCAGGCCCACCAACGGCAGTGCCATCAGCGTGGTCGCGACCAGCTGGCCAAAGGCCACCTGCGTCGCCGACAGCCGCATCGCCTTGAACCGGCGGCCATAGACCCCGGCGAACCCATACGACAGCGCCGCGCCCAGACAGGCGAGCATGCCCAGCAAGGCGATGCTCGCCCCGCCCAGCAGATCGCCGCCCAGCAGCACCACCACGCCGAGGAACCCGAACAGGATGCCGACCGCCTTGTTCGGGGCCATACGCTCATCCGCCAGCAGGAAATGCGCGACGGTGATCGAAAAGATCGGCGTCGTCGCGTTGAGGATCGAGGCAAGGCCGCTGGGGATCATCGTCTGTGCCCAGAACAGCAGGCTGAACGGCAGCAGGTTGTTCAGCAGCCCCATGATGAGGAAGGCCATGATTGCGCCCCGCGTGAACGGCCAGCGCTCGCCCCGCAGCCGCAGGACCGCGCTCAGCGCCAGCGCGGCGATGCCGGTGCGCAGCGCGACGATGGTGAGCGGGGGCAGGGCCTGCACGGCGATGGCGGCAAAGAAAAAGCTGCCGCCCCACAAAAGCGACAGCGCAAAGAGCAGCGCCCAGTCCTGAAGTGTCATGCGCATGATGCGTCCCGCGTTCTGATGATCCGCGCGACACTTACCGCAATCCGCGCCCGGCGACTGGTCCTTTTCGGACCTCATCATCCGCGCGATCTCGCCTTGCGCGGCATTCGGTCCTAGTCTCAGGCCATGCTCGATTTCGACACCTGCAACCAAGCCCGCCTTCGCCGCGATCCCGCGTATGATGGCGTGTTCTTTACTGCCGTGCGCACCACCGGCATTTACTGCCGCCCGGTCTGCCCGGTGAAGCATCCGCTCAGCAAGAACGTCCGCTACTACCCCAGCGCCGCTGCCGCCGAGCAAGCCGGCTATCGCCCCTGCCTGCGCTGCCGCCCTGAGACTGCACCGTTCTGCGCCGCGTGGAAGGGCACCCAAACCACCGTCGAGCGCGCCCTGACGCTGATCGAGGCAGGCGCGCTGGACACCGGCAGCGTCGAGGCGCTGGCCGACCGGCTGGGCATCGGCACCCGGCATCTGTCGCGCCTGTTTGCCGACCACATCGGCGCCTCACCGCTGCAAACCGCGCAGACGCTGCGCATCGGGCGGGCCAAGCGGCTGCTGAGCGACACCACGCTGCCGATCACCGAGATCGCCTTCAGGGCGGGGTTCGGCAGCGTCCGGCGGTTCAATGCGGTGTTCCTCAAGCTCTATGGCCGCCCGCCCTCGTCAATCCGCAGGCCCAAGGGATGAGCGCCCTCAGCTATACCCATATTGCCAGCCCGGTCGGCGACCTGCTCGTCGCGGGCACCGCTGAGGCGCTGCATTTCCTCAGCTTCCCGTCAGGGCACAAATCCTTCGGTCCGCGCCCGGACTGGCGACGCGCTGACGCACCCTTTCGCGCGGTGAAAGAACAGCTCGCCGCCTATTTCGCCGGTGAGCTGCATCGCTTTGACCTGCCCCTGCACCTGTCCGGCACCGCCTTTCAGACCTCTGTCTGGCACTCCCTTGCAACCATCCCCCTTGGTGAGACGCGCACCTACGGTCAGATCGCTGCGTTGCTGGGGCGGCCCAAGGCGAGCCGGGCGGTGGGTGCGGCGAATGGCAACAACCCGGTGCCGATCATCCTGCCCTGTCACCGGGTAATCGGGTCCAACGGGTCGCTGACCGGCTTCGGCGGCGGGCTGCCGGTCAAGGACTACTTGCTGCGGCTCGAGGGCGTTCTGGCATAGCAAAAAAGGGCCGGTCTTGCGACCGGCCCTCGGGTTTCAGGCTGAGTGCCCGATTATTCGCGGTTGCCCATGAAGTAGAGCAGGAACTGGAACATGTTCAGGAAGTCCAGATACAGGCTCAGCGCGCCCGAGATCGCGGCTTTGTCCATCCACTCCTGATCCCCTTGCGCCGCGTGGGCGACATAGGTCGATTTGATCGACTGGGTGTCATAAGCGGTCAGGCCTGCGAACAGCAGCACACCGATCCCCGAGATAGCGAACGTCATGGCCGGCGATTGCAGGAAGATATTGATGAACATCGCAAACAGCAGGCCGATCACGCCCATCACCAGGAAGGTGCCCATGCCCGACAGATCGCGCTTGGTGGTATAGCCATAAAGGCTGAGACCGGCGAAGGCGATCGCGGTTACCAGGAAGGTCTGGACGATGGAGAAATCGGTGTAGACCAGAAAGATCGAGCTGAGCGAGACGCCGATCATCGCGGCGAAAGCGAAGAAGCCGACCTGAACCGCCGCTGCCGATGCGCGGGTCATCAAAGCGCCGAAGCCGAAGAACAGGAAGATGAGCGGCGCAAACATCACGACCCAGCGCAGCGGCGTGGTGTAGATCAGCGCCCCGAACGAGGTGAGGAATTCACCGTCACGCACGGCCATGACCATGCCCTCGGCGTTCGTGGCCGCGGCGTTCATGTCACCCGTGACGGCCAGACCCGCGATGGCCCATGCGCCCAGCGCCGTGATCAGCATGCCCACGGACATCGTGCCGTAGACTTTGTTCATATGGGCGCGCAGGCCCGCGTCGATCCGTGCGCCCAGTGCGCCGGTGGTCGACGTGTTTGCCGTCTGGTAGTTGGCCATGAAACCCTCCGATGGAACAAGTTGAGCCGCAGGGCCTGCAAAGTGCCCTGCGATTGCGTCCAATATCGGTATTCTGGCCCGTCAGTTCAAGATGTTCGTGGTCACATAGGTGCCAGATCAGCGCCGGATTCAGCGCCAGTAAGTCGGGCCGTCCCAAAACGGGCGTTCGGCCTCGATCCGGGCCTGTTCCGGCGTCAGACCGATGTCGGTCAGGCGGGACTGATCAAGCTGGGCCAGCATGCGCCGCTGGCGGGCCAGCGCCGGGGCGTTGAGCAGGGCGCGCAGGTAGGGACGCAGACCTTTTCCCCGGACGAGAGGCGTGGTGCTGCAGACGGTGGGCGTGGACGTGGTCATGATCGCTCTCCTCGGTAGGGGATCGGGCCGGTTGGGGCGCTGGTTAATGGGCTCGTTATGAGTGGGTGCTTTCGCATCACCGATGTTGATCTGTTACGGAGTTTCGGCGTATGATGTAAACGAATGTTTCTTATGGATGTCATCAGGGATTGTGATATGCGCCGAAACCTCGATCTGTCCGCCCTGCGTGCCCTTGCCGCCATCGCCGATTTCGGCGGCGTCACCCGGGCGGCGCATGTGCTCAACCTGACGCAATCGGCGGTGTCGATGCAGATCAAGCGGCTGGAAGAGTCGCTTGATGTTACGCTTCTGGACCGCACGGGCCGGGGCGTGGCGCTGACCGCGACCGGGGATCAGCTGCTGGCCTATGCGCGGCGCATTCTAGCGCTGAACGATGAGGCGGTCGAGCGGCTGACCGATACGGATTTCGAGGGCGAGATCGTCATCATCGTCCCGCATGACATTGTTTATCCGCATATTCCGCAGGTTCTGCGGCATTTCCAGACGATGTACCCGCGCATGCAGGCACAACTGCAGGCCCGCAACACGCGCAAGGCGAAGGAAGCTTTCAGCAAGGGCGATTGCGACCTGATCCTGACCACCGAAAGCCATTGCGAGCCGGGCGGCGAAACCCTGACCCGCCTGCCGCTGATCTGGATCGGCGCGCCGGGCGGGCAGGCGTGGCGCCAGCGCCCGCTGCGGCTGGCGCTGGGGCGCTACTGTGTGTTCCGGCCCGGCATTGTCGCGGCGCTCGACCGCGCGGGGGTGCCATGGGAAGCGGCGGTCGAGATCAGAGAGCGACCGCACGCTGGATGCCGCCGTCAGTTGCGACATGGCCGTGCACGCGCTGCTTGCCGGAACCGAGCCGCCCCATGCCGAGCGAGATCGCCCATGGCGGTGCGCTGCCCGAGCTGAGCAGCCATCTGGTCAACCTGTATGTCCGCCCCGGCAGCCCCAAGCCCGGTGTCACCGCCCTTGCCGACCTGCTGCGCAAGGCGTGGGACAGTGACGGGCGGGCTTCGATGGGGCTGGCGGCGGAATAACCCTTAGTCGTCCATCGTCACCACGACCTTGCCGGTCGAGGTGCGGGTGCGCATCAGCTCCATCGCCTCGGCGGTGCGCTCCAGCGGCAGGGCATGGCTGACATGCGGGTGCAGATCGCCCTTGGCATACATCGCGATCAGATCGGTCAGGGATCGGGTGATGACGTTCGGCGCAAAGACCGAATAGCCGCCCCAATAGAGACCGATCACGTCGATATTCTTGACCAGCAGGATGTTGGCCGGGAACTGGGGGACGCCGCCCCCGGCAAAACCGATCACCACATAGCGCCCTTGCGGCCGCAAGGCGCGCAGCGCTGCCGATGCCGCCGGCTCGCCCACCGCGTCATAAACCACATCGACGCCGCCCAACGCCTTGAACGCGGCCTTCAGATCCGTGCTCTCGCTGTCGATCAACACCGTTGCGCCGGCGGCCTCGGCGACCTTGAGCTTTTCAGGACCGCGCGCCACCGCCACGACCTTTGCGCCCAGCTTGGCGCCGATTTCCACCGCCGTCAGCCCGACGCCACCGGCCGCGCCCAGCACCAGAAGCGTCTCGCCCGCCATCAGCCGGGCGCGGTGCACCAGCGCGACATGCGAGGTGCCATAGGCCACCATGAAGCCTGCCGCCTGATCGAAGGGCATCGCGTCCGGCAGGGGGAGGCAGCGCTCAACCGGGAAGCAGCCGTATTCTGCCAGCCCGCCCTTGCCCGCGAAACCCGCGACGCGTTGGCCGATGCTGAACCCGGTCACACCCTCGCCCAGCGCATCAACGGTGCCCGCAACCTCCATCCCCATGACGAAAGGGGTCGGCGGGGTCTCTTGATACGTGCCCTTGGCCATCAGCAGATCGGCGAAATTCAGACCACAGGCGCGGATCCGCAGCCGGATCTCGCCTGCGGCGGGTTGGGGAATCGGCAGATCGGTCAGGGCAGGGGGTGTCAGTCGAGGCCAGGACATAGGCGCGCATCGGGAACTCCGGCGAATTTCAGGACGATTTGAGCGGGCAGAGTGGGGGCAGGCCTGCGCCAGAACAAGCGGAACCTAACGGCCAAAGCGCGAATTTGCGTTTTGCAAAACGGGAATACACGTTTTGGTTGATGCGTTTTGCATTGCAGATTGCAAAACACGTCTTGATGGAAAGCGCTGAGGGTGCTTACATCGCAATGGGAGCATGCGTTGCAACGCAGGCTTGTCGTGACAGCAATCGATGCGCGCTTGGGGGGCGTGCGGCACATCCGGAACGCGAAACGCTCGCGACGCCCCTCACGCGGCGTTCAGGAACCCCTGTTTTCGGAATTAAACGGTGGTGAATGAAGAAAAATGGATCCTATGTCGAACGTTGGCACGAATATTGCTTCTGGCTCTGGTGATGACTTGGGTGAACGGCGGGATCTTCCGCCAGACTCCCGGAATGACAAGAGGAGTGAAGACGTGAAGCACCCTGTGGACGTGCATGTCGGCAAACGCATTCGCCATCGTCGCTGGATGGTGGGAATGACCCAACAGCAATTGGCCGATTCCGTCGGCATCAAGTTCCAACAGATTCAGAAGTACGAGACCGGCATGAACCGTGTCAGTGCCTCGCGTCTTTGGGATATCGCCCGCACGCTGGCCGTGCCGATTGGCTTCTTCTTCGAAGGCCTGTCGGGTGACGGCGCGGATGCGCCGGCGGTCGAAGCGGATCTGCTGGCCAACAAAGAGGCGATGGAACTGATCCGCGCCTATTACGCGATCCCCGAGGCGCAGCGCAAACGCCTGTTCGATCTGGCGCGCGTTCTGTCCGAAGCGGCCTGATCGTTGATCATAAGCGCCGGGCAGGCCTTGCCCGGCGCTTGTGGCGCTCCTAAACAGGGCAGGCCTGCCCCCGGTCCAGGAGACGCCGATATGCGCACCCCGCTTTCCCCCCGCCCGCGCCGAACTGTGGCGCACAGCGCATGCGCTTGCCGATGCGGCACGCCCCGCCGTTCTGGCGCATTTCCGCGCGACCGGGCTGGAGGCGGACAACAAGGACGCCGCCGGGTTCGACCCGGTGACTGCCGCCGACCGCGCCAGCGAAGAGGCGATGCGCGCGGTGCTGGCCGAACTGCGCCCGCAAGATGCCGTGCTGGGCGAGGAACAGGCGGCGACGCCGGGCACCTCGGGGCTGACCTGGGTGCTGGACCCGATCGACGGCACGCGCGGCTTTCTGTCGGGCACGCCCACCTGGGGCGTGCTGATCGGGCTGGCCGATGACGAGGGCCCGCTGCTGGGCATCATCGACCAACCCTATATCGGCGAGCGCTTCTGGGGCGGGCAGGGCGAAGCCATCGTCGAGGGGCCGATGGGCCGCCGCACCCTGCGCGCCCGCGCCCCGCGCCCGCTGAGCGAGGCCATCGTGTTCACCACCTTCCCCGAGGTCGGGACCGAGGATGAGGGCGCTGCCTTTCGCCGCGTTTCAGCCAAGGCGCGGCTGACGCGCTATGGCACCGATTGCTACGCCTATGCGCTGATCGCCTCGGGGCAGATCGATCTGGTGATCGAGGCGGGTCTGCACCCCTATGACGTGATGGCGCCGATTGCCGTGGTTCAGGCGGCGGGCGGCGTGGTGACCAACTGGCAGGGCGGCCCGGCACATCAGGGCGGGCAGATCATCGCGGCTGCGAATGCCGCCGTGCATGCCGAGGCCTTGGCGCTGCTCAACGGGTAGCGGCGCGCCTCGGGGGCATTGAGCCCCCGCTCGGCGCGCGCGGGGGCGCTGCCCCCCGACCCGGGCCGTTCCGGCCCGCCCCCCGGGATATTTTCAGAGCAAAGAGGGGCGGGTCGGTTTGCCGGCCACCCAGGTGGCGGTGATCGCCCGGTCGTCGCCCATCATGAGGGTGGGAAACAGCGCCTCCCAAAAGTTGTCAGCGCGGGCGGCGCGTTGGGCGATGGCAGGGGTCGAGGCGAGGTTGATGATTGCCAGATCTGCCTCGATCCCCGGCCTCAGCGTACCGATGGTGTCACCCAGTCCCAGCGCCTGAGCCGAGCCCGCCGTTGCCAGCCACCACAGCTGCGCCGGGTGCAGGGCGGTGCCGCCAAGCTGGCCGATCTCATAGGCCGCCGCCATCGTGCGCAGCATCGAAAAGCTGGAGCCGCCGCCGATATCGGTGGCAAGCGCGACGCGCTGTCCCTCAGCCTTGAGACCTGCCATGTCGAACAGGCCCGAGCCGATGAAGGCGTTCGAGGTCGGGCAATGCACCAGCGCCGCGCCGACCTCACGCAGGCGGGCGCGTTCGCGCGCTGTCAGGTGAATGGCATGGCCAAAGAGAGCCTTCCGGCCCAGAAGTCCGAAGCTTTCATACACGTCGAGATAGTCGCGCGCCTGCGGGAAAAGATCGCCGACCCAGGCGATTTCCTCGTGCTGTTCGCTCAGATGCGTCTGCATCAGCACCGATGGGTGCTCGGCCCAGAGCGCCCCCAGCGCCGCCAGCTGATCGGGCGTCGAGGTGGGCGCGAAGCGGGGGGTGATCACATAGGACAGCCGGTCGACCCCGTGCCAGCGGTTCAGCAGGGCTTTGGACTGGTCATAGGCCGCCTGCGCCGTGTCGCGCAGCGTGTCGGGCGCGTTGCGGTCCATACAGGTCTTGCCGCCCAGCACCCGCATGCCGCGTGCCTGCGCGGCGGAAAACAGTGCGTCGACGCTTTCGGGATGGATGGTGCAAAAGCTGCACACGGTCGTCGTGCCCTGCGCCAGCATCAGGTCGAGGCAGGTCTCGGCGGCCCGCGCTGCATGGGCGGGGTCGCCAAAGCGCGATTCTTCGGGGAAGGTATAGGTGTCGAGCCAGTCAATCAGCCGCTTGCCCCAGCTGGCGATGATGCCGGTCTGCGGATAATGGGCGTGGGCGTCGATAAACCCGGGTGAAATCAGCGCGGAGCCATAGTTGTGGATCGTCGCCTGTGGATGCTGCGCGCGCAACACATCCGCCGGGCCGACCGCCTGAATGCGGCCGCCGTCGATCAGCACAGCGCCGTTGCGCTCATGCTGCGCGGCATCGGGGCCGCTCAGAAACGGGTCATCGGTAAAGGTCAGGGTCTGGCCAAGGAGCAGGTCGGGCATGGGGTGCTTTCACAGATCGGACAAGTCTTTATCGCAAGACTGTTTGCGCATAACAACCAGAGGCGCGGGGCGATTCGGCACCGGGCGCTCACAGAGAAAATCCGGGAGGGCGCGATGACCGAGTTTGACCGCGACGACAAAAACGCACGCCAGACCCCCGAGCCCGGCCTCCCGCTGCCCCAGGATCAGCGGCCCGAGGAGGAGAGCCTGAGCTCGGAGCGGTTCGATACCGTGCTCGAGGCCGTTGAAGCGGGCGATGCCGAGGCGATTGCCGCCGCGCTCGAACCGATGCACCCGGCCGATATTTCCGACATGCTGGAACAGATCAGCGCCGGCCAGCGTCAGGCGCTGGTGACGCTGTATCCCGAGGGGATCGACGGCGACGTGCTGTCGGAGCTCGAAGAGGGCGTGCGCGAAGAGGTCATGGATGCGCTGCCCCGGCAGGCGCTGGCCGAGGCGGTGCGCGAGCTGGACACCGATGACGTCGTCGACATCATCGAGGACATGGAGGACCACGATCAGGCCTTCATTCTGGGCGCGCTGGAAAGCGACGACCGGGCCGCCGTCGAAAGCTCGCTGGCCTGGCCCGAGGGCTCGGCGGGGCGTCTCATGCAGTCCGAAACCGTCGCCGTGCCGCAAGACTGGACGGTGGGGCAGACCATCGACCATCTGCGCTCGGCCGAATGGTTGCCGGACCAGTTCTATCACGTCATTCTGGTCGACGAACGCCACCGCCCGACCGGCTATGCGACGCTGGGTCGGGTGCTGGCGGCCAAACGCGACGTGCTGATGGCCGCGATCACCGAAGACAGTTTCCGCGCCATCATCGCCACCGAAGAGCAAAGCGAGGTGGCGTTGATGTTCAACAAGTACCACCTGATCAGCACGCCGGTGGTCGACGGCTCGGGCCGGCTGGTCGGCGCGATCACCATCGACGATGCGATGATCGTGCTCGATGAAGAGCACGAAGAGGACATGCTGCGCATGGCCGGCGTCGGCGACGAATCCAGCCTGTCGGACGGTGTCTGGGACACGCTGCGCCAGCGCTTTCCGTGGCTGGCGGTGAACCTCGTGTCGGCCAATATCGCCGCCGGGGTGATCGGCATGTTCGAGGGCACGATCGCCCTGATCGTGGCGCTGGCCGCGCTGATGCCGATCGTGGCCTCGATGGGCGGCAATGCGGGCACGCAATCGCTGACCGTGGCCGTGCGGGCGCTGGCAACGCGGGATCTGACGCCTTCGAACGCCGGGCGGGTCGTGCGGCGTGAGATCTTTGTGGGCCTTTTCAACGGGCTGGCCTTTGCCGTGATCATGGGTGGCATCGCCTGGGCGCTCTATGGTCGCGACATCTGGCTGGGTGTCGTGATCGCGGCGGCGATGGTGATCAATCTGGTGGTCGCGGCGCTGGCCGGGGTCTTGGTGCCGCTGGTGCTGAGCCGCCTCAAGCTGGACCCGGCGCTGGCATCGGGCACGTTTGTCACCACGATGACGGATGTGGTCGGCTTCTTCTCGTTCCTTGGGCTGGCGACGCTGGTGCTGGTGTGAACAGCGTCGATCTGAGCAAGGACGCGGCGCGCAAACGCGCCTTTGCGGCGCGCAAGGCGGTATATCGCACCGGGCTGGACGCCGCCGCGCAGGCACATCTGCGCGCGGCACTGGCCGAGTTCGGCGCGGTGACGGTCTCGGGCTATCTGCCGATCCGCACCGAGATCGACCCGGTTCCGGTCATGGCCACACTGCCCGGTCCCGTCTGCGTGCCGGTCATTCCCGGCGCGGGTCAGCCGCTGGATTTTCATCTGTGGACGCCCGACGCCATTCTGGTGGATGGACCCTTCGGCGCGAAAGTGCCCGCCGAGGGCATAGCGGTGACGCCGCGCGTGCTGATCGTCCCCATGCTTGCCTTCGACAAACGTGGCTACCGGCTGGGCTATGGCGGCGGGTTCTATGACCGCACCTTGGCCAGACTGCGCGCCGCCGGGCCGGTCACTGCGCTGGGCTTTGCCTTTGACGCGCAGGAGGCGGATGAGGTGCCGATTGATGCCTATGACCAGCCGCTCGACGGGATCGTCACCGAAAGCGGGCTGCGGCGGTTCTAACCCAGCCCGGCGGCGCTGATCCGCTCCAGCAGATAGGTGCGCAGGTCTGCAGGCCATGCGGCAATCTGCGCCGCCACGCCCGCCGCGTCCCCGGCATAAAGCGCCCGCGTCGCCTCTTCGAACCCCGGCCGGTCGCCGCCCAGCACCTGCATCGCCCGGTAAAGGGCATCGCGGCGCTGGGCCGCGCCACCTTCGGCCGTGCGCGCCGCCGCCACCAGCCGCCGCAGCGTGGCCGAGGCCCCGCCACGCTGCGTCGCCAGCCAGTCCCAATCCGTCTGCAACAGCGTGACCTCGCGCGGGATCACGCCCAGCTTGGGCCGTCCCCGGCGCGGGGTGAGCGGTGTGCCGTCCCAGTCGCGCGGGTCCAGATCCACGATCCGGCCCGTCGCATCGTCGAGCACCAGCACGGCACCCTCCAGCGCGCCCTGCGCCAAAGCAACGGGGGCGACCTGCGTAAGCGGGCCATGGGCGATACGGTCGGGGCCGCGAAAGGCAGTGACATCGGTCATGGGGCGCACAAACACCAACGCGGCGCCCCTGTCAATATTACCCGGGTAATATTGACAGGGGCCGCGGCTCTGCTATGAGCGCGGCAAAGGAGACCTGCCATGGACCGCCAACAGCGCAAAGCCGCCCAGACCGACTACCGCGAGCGCAAGCCGCAGCTGGGCATCTATGCCCTGCGCGCGGATGGGCGGGTCTGGGTCGGCGCCAGTCCGACGCTCGACAAGATCGAGAACCGGCTGCGCTTCACGCTGTCGCAGGGCAGCCACCCCAACGCCGCGCTGCAGGCGGCAGCGGGGCAGGGGTATACGTTCGAGGTGCTCGAAGCGCTGGATCCCGAGACCCCGGCACTGTCGCGTGACCGGCTTCTCAAGCAGCGGCTGGCGCATTGGCTGGCACAAACCGGCGGACAAGGGATCTGAGCCGGTGGACGGCGCAGGGCTGGGGCGATAGCCTGCGCCTCAATCCCCTGGACCTTAGGTAGATCCCATGCGCCTGACCCGGCTTGAGACTTTTCACAACGAATTCGTCTGCTTCGTCAAAGCCACGGCCGAGGATGGCACCATCGGCTGGGGTCAGACCGCGACCTATAACGCCGACATCACCGCCGCCGTCTTTCACCGCCAGATCGCGCCTTGGGCGCTGGGGCAGGACTGCACCGAAATCCCCGCCCTGCTGGCCCGGATCGAGCGGGCCGAGCATAAATTCCCCGGCAGCTACCGCAACCGGGCACTGGCCGGGCTGGACACGGCGTTGTGGGACATGGCGGGCAAGCGCGCGGGCCTGCCGGTGGCGGTGCTGATCGGCGGCAGCGCGGGATTGGTGCGCGCCTATGCCAGCTCGATGCGCCGGGATCTGACGCCGCAGGACGAGGCAGAGCGCCTGACGCGCCTCTGCGCCGAGCAGGGGTTCACGGCAGCAAAGTTCCGCATCGGGGCAGAGTGCGGGCAGGACGTGGACCAATGGCCGGGCCGGACGGAAGCGGTCATCCCGGCGGTGACCGGCGCGCTCAAGGGGCTTGAGACGCTGGTCGATGCGAACTCGGGCTTTTCCGTCGCGCGGGCCATCGCGGTGGGCCGGATGCTGCAGGACCACGGCGTCGGGCATTATGAAGAGCCGGTGCCCTGGTGGGATCACACCGCCACCGCGCGGGTGACCGCCGCGCTGGAGATTGACGTGGCGGGCGGCGAGCAGGATGTCGAGGTGTCCGGCTTTGCCCGGATGATCGCGCAAAAGACCGTCGACGTGATCCAGCCCGACGTGATGTATCTGGGCGGACTGACCAAGACGCTGCACGTCTGCGGGCTGGCCGCCACGGCGGGGGTGCCGGTGACGCCGCACGCGGCGAATCTGGGGCTGGTGACCATGGCGACGATGCATTTGCTGCGGGCGATTCCGAACGCCGGCAAGTATCTCGAATTCTCGATCGAGGGCGATGACTACTACCCGTGGCAGCGCGATCTGTTTCTGGGCGATCCCTTTGCTGTCGAGGCCGGACACCTGCGGGTGAGCGACGCGCCCGGCTGGGGGATCGAGGTCAATCCGGCGTGGCTGGAGCAGGCGATCTATCAGGATGCGGGGGCGGGGGAGCAGACCGCCTATGCCAAGCTTTACCACGGGACGATGGCGCAGGGGCTTTGAGCCGGCTGGTGCCAGGGGGGCTGCCGCCCCGACCCCTGCTGTTACTGCGGGGGGCTGCCGCCCCCGGGCCCCCTGCTTCAAGGGGGGAGCACGCTCCCCCTTGAAAATCCCCCCGTGCGTATTGCCGCGCAAGGTGAGGCAGGCATTGACGGGCCAAGCAAACCTGCTCATATGCGGCCATGACCGACCTTGACAGAATCCGCAATTTTTCCATCGTGGCGCACATCGACCACGGTAAATCCACGCTTGCCGACCGGCTGATCCAGCTCACTGGGACAGTCGCCGAGCGGGACATGAAGGCGCAGATGCTCGATACGATGGATATCGAGCGCGAGCGCGGGATCACCATCAAGGCCAACTCGGTGCGGATCGAATATCCGGCCAAGGATGGCAAGACCTATATCCTGAACCTGATCGACACCCCCGGCCATGTCGACTTTGCCTATGAGGTCAGCCGCTCGATGCGCGCTGTCGAGGGGTCGCTGCTGGTCGTCGACGCCAGCCAGGGTGTCGAGGCACAGACGCTGGCCAACGTGTATCACGCGCTGGACGCCGGGCACGAAATTGTCCCGGTGCTCAACAAGGTCGACCTGCCGGCGGCCGAGCCCGAGCGGGTCCGCGAACAGATCGAGGATGTGATCGGGCTGGATGCCAAGGATGCCGTGCTGATCTCGGCCAAGTCTGGCCTCGGCATTCCCGACGTGCTGGAAGCCATCGTCACCCGTCTGCCCGCCCCCAAGGGCGACCGCAACGCGCCTTTGAAGGCGATGCTGGTCGACAGCTGGTACGACAGCTATCTCGGCGTCGTCGTCATGATCCGCGTCATGGACGGGGTGATCCGCAAGGGCGACCGCATCAAGATGATGCAAACGGGCGCGGTTTACGGCGTCGACAAGCTGGCCGTGCTCAAGCCGCAGATGGTCGATATTGCCGAACTGGGACCGGGCGAGATCGGCATCTGGACCGGCTCGATCAAACAGGTGCGCGACACCCGCGTCGGCGACACGATCACCACCGAGAAGAAGGGCTGCGAGACGCCGCTGCCGGGCTTCAAACCCGCGCAACCCGTGGTGTTCTGCGGCCTCTTCCCGGTCGATGCCAATGATTTCGACGATCTGCGTCAGGCCATCGAGAAACTGCAGCTCAATGACGCCAGCTTCAGCTCGGAAATGGAAACCTCGGCCGCGCTGGGTTTCGGCTTCCGCTGCGGGTTCCTGGGGCTGTTGCACCTTGAGGTGATCCGCGACCGGTTGGAGCGTGAATATGACCTCGACCTGATCACCACCGCGCCGAGCGTCGTTTACCACATCTTCATGCGCGACGGCACGCAGCAGGATCTGCACAACCCCGCCGACATGCCCGATCTGACCTATGTCGATCACATCGAAGAGCCGCGCATCAAGGCGACGATCATGGTGCCCGACGAATATCTGGGCGATGTGCTCAAGCTGTGTCAGGACCGCCGGGGCATCCAGCTGAACCTGACCTATGCGGGCGCGCGCGCCATGGTCGAATACGACCTGCCGCTGAACGAGGTGGTGTTTGACTTCTATGACCGGCTGAAATCGATCACCAAGGGCTATGCCAGCTTCGACTACACGCTGACCGAGTACCGCGAGGATCATCTGGTCAAGATGTCGATTCTGGTGAATGACGAACCGGTCGATGCGCTGTCGATGATGGTCCACCGCGACCGCGCCGAGATGCGGGGCCGTGCGATGGTGGAAAAGCTCAAGGATCTGATCCCCCGGCACATGTTCAAGATCCCGATTCAGGCGGCCATCGGTGGCCGGGTGATCGCGCGTGAAACGCTGTCGGCGATGCGCAAGGACGTGACGGCGAAATGCTATGGCGGTGACGTGACGCGGAAGAAGAAGCTGCTGGAGAAGCAGAAGGCCGGCAAGAAGAAGATGCGGCAGTTCGGCAAGGTCGAGATCCCGCAGACGGCGTTTATTGCGGCGTTGAAGATGGATGATTGACGGCCGTAGGGTGGGGTTTCACCCCACCATTGCGCGTGCGTGAGCAGGGGTGGGGTGAAACCCCACCCTACGCGTGACCTCGGGCCCGGTCCCGATGGATTGATGAGAACGGCCATTCCTCGGGCTGCTCAACCAGCCCGTGCTTGACCGGATTGTGCCAGCAATACGCCAGTTGCGCGTGGTAGTCCCCCTCATCCCGGATGTGGTGCTCCCAGAACCGGCGTTGCCAGATCCCGGCGTCCCCCTTGGCGATCTTCGAGCGTGAGCGCCGTATGGTGGGGTTCCACCCCACCTCTTGCCCGCAGCGGACCGCCTCGGTGGGGTTGAACCCCACCCTACAGCCATCGCGCAACAGCCGCGAGAATCGCGATTTGATCGCGCCCCAGCGGGTGGAGTAATCGCTGTCGCGCTCGGGCAGGGTCCAGACGCAGTGCAGATGGTCGGGCAGCACGACGAAAGCGTCGATGGTGAAGGGGCGTTCGCGCTGCGTTGTCGCGACCGCATGGCGAAGGCGGGCGACTTCGTCGGCCAGCAGCGTGCAGCCGCGCTCCTCCAGCCTGACGGTGAAGAAAATGGTGGCTCCGGGCAATCGGGGGCGGCGATAGGACGGCATGGCGCCTATCAGCGCAGAAACAGGTTGCCGGATGGTTAACGGCTTTGAGGGAGCGCCAGCAGGCACCGACGAACGGCGAGAACCGTTGCCAAAAGGTTACCGTCGCCGGCTAACCCGTTGAAACCAATTGCCCGGAAAAATGTCCCCTCGTGGGACGCTCACTCTGCCGCCTGCCGCACCACCGGTTCGACTCCGGCGACCGAGCCCATCTCTTCGATCTCGGGCAGCCCCTCGCGCGAGAGCAGCACCGCGACCGGACGGGCCGAAGGGATATGCGAGCACACGATCATCGCCGCGACCATGATCGGCACCGCCAGGAACATGCCCGGAATGCCCCACAGCGCGCCCCAGAAGGCCAGCGAGATGATGATGCCGAAGGACGACACCCTCAGCGCCTTGCCCATCAGCATCGGGTCGATCACCGACCCCAGCACGAACTGGATCATCCCGGCGATCACGAAGACCAGCAGCGCCGTCGCCGGGTCGTTCACCTGAATGAGCGTGATCAGCCCCAGAATGATCGTTGCGATGATCGACCCGACCGAGGGGATATAGTTCAGCACAAAGGTCAGCACGGCCATCGGCCCGGCGAAGTCCAGCCCGAAGCCTTCCATCAGCACATAGACCGCCAGCGCGGTTGCCAGACTGACGCCGGTTTTCACCAGCAGATAGTGGTTCACCCGGCGCACGATGGAATGGATGATCCGCCCCACCCGCTGCGCCTGCGCCTTGTCGTGCAGCAGGTTTTCCAGCTTGGTGTTGAACCACAGCCGTTCGGCAAACAGGAACCCGACGAACAGGATCACCAGCGTCGTCGCCGACAGCAGGTTCGAGGCCTGCCCGGCCAGCGTGCTCAGATAGCTCGACACCTGAATAGAGCGGATCGAGGTTTCGACCATCGCCTCGGCCTCGGGCGAGAACCACGCCGCCAGCCGGGCAATCGCGGTGATGCCCTGATCGGTATAGGCCGCCGTGGTCGTCACCACCGTGTTGACCTGCGAGATCACCAGCCCCGACAGGGTCAGCAGCAGCACGGCGATCAGGGTAAACGCGGCCATCGAGGCGACCCAGTTGGTCAGCTTCCACGAGCCGATCCTGAGCCGTGAAAACGCGTTGATCGCATCCGCTGTCATGGCAAAGAGGATGATGGCGATGACCAGCGAGATCAGGATAAAGCGGGCGGCCACCAGCATGAACAGGATCATCGAAAAGGCGATGATACCCAGAAACCATGTCTGCAGCCGGTAGCGGTCAACCACCGACAGGCGGTGCGGATTGACGCTTTCGGCGGCGGCGGCGTGTTCGATCTCGTGCGGGGTCATCGTCGCTGCTTTTTGGGGCTATGGGGTAGAGTAGGGTGCGGCGGCGCGCGTTACAACACTCGGTTCCACTCAAGCACCGCTCACAGCGTCGCGCAGGGCCTGGGTGAGGTCACCGTAACCAGTCACGCGGCGTTCGTAGGCAAGCGAGAGACGCGCGGCACAGGCACGCGCGCGGATGTCGAGCGCGGGGTCGTCGATCTGCGCAAGGTAGACCAGCTTTTCGTAATTGCCGAACATCATCTGGATCAGTTCGGGGTGTTTCTCGAACCCCATCGGCTTCCAGACGAAGGCGTCGAATTGCTTGACCAGAAAATCGGTCAGGTAGAACGACGTGATCTCGTGCTCGGCCCGCTCGGCGAAATCGGCGTTGCCGGCGAAGAAGGAATAGCAATGCGGGCCCTCGACCATCTCGACGCCCAGTTTCGCACAACGCGCCTGCAACAGCCCGCCGGTGCCGCAATCGGCATAGACGACGAAGATGCTGTCATAGGCCGGGCGGAACTTCTCGACCGCCGCTTCGACCGCGTCGGGGATGCGGTCAGGCCACAGATGCAGGTTGGCGGGCAGGCAGTGCAGATCCAGATGCGTCCAGCCGTTCGCCGCCTTCAGCGCCAGAATCTCATGCGCCAGCGCACCGCAGGCCAGCGCCAGCACCTTGCCGCCGCTGCGGGCCGACAGCCCGTCGCTGGTGAGTCGGGCGTCATCGGGCCGGGTCATCTCAGCTGCCGCTGGCCGCGCGCGCCAGCGCCGGACGCAGGCGGCTTTCCACGATCTCATCGGTCAGCGGGCCGGCGTGGCGCATCAGGATATTGCCCTCGCCGTCGATGACAAAGGTCTCGGGCAGGCCGACAACGCCCCAGTCCAGCCCCATCCGCGCGCGCGGGTCGGCCCCGATGGCGGCGTAGGGGTTGCCCAGTTCTTCAAGGAAATCCATCGCCCGGTCCGGCTCGTCGCGGTAATTGACCCCCAGCACGGTGATCCCTTCATGCGCGAGCGCCTCGACCACCGGTGCCTCGGCCCGGCAGGGCGGGCACCACGAGGCCCAGAAGTTCACCAGCACCACATCGCCCGAGCGCAGCATATCGTCGGTGAACAGCGGCTGGTCCTCCAGCGGTGCCAGCTCCACTGTCGGCGCCTGATGCCCGGCGCGGGCCGAGGGCAGGTCATCGCGGTCCTCGCGGAAATTGCCCACGGCGACGAAGGCGACGAAACCGGCCAGCAGCACGGGGGGAGGATCAGCAGGGGGTTGATTTTGGGCATGTCAGACTCGGGTTACGCGCGCTTCAAGCGCGGCAAGGTCACGGCGAACCCGGCGCGACCGCGCCCAGGTCCAGGTGATGAGCAGGGCCAGAAGCCCCAGCGAAACCGCGTAGGCCAGCAGCACCTCGGTGGCGTAGGTTCCAAGATCAGGCATCAGGCACGGGCCCTTTCGCGGGTCATCAGGGCACGCGACCGGCGCGCGCGGATTTCGGTACGGGTGCCGGCCAGCACCAGCGCCACAAACAGAAGCACAAAGCCGATCATGCACAGATAGAGCGGACCCTTGTAGGACCAGTCCATCCGCGTGCCGGGCGCAACGCTGAGCGACGCGCCCTGATGCAGCCCTTGATTCCAGAACAGCGCCGCATAGCGCGACAGCACGGCAAAGACCGAACCGACAAGGCACAGAACGGCGGTCAGATCAGCGGCGGTATCGGGGTCCTCGATCGCGGACCATAGCGCGATATAGCCGACATAGAACAGAAACAGGATCAGGAACGACGTCAGCCGCGGATCCCACGCCCACCACGTCCCCCACATCGGTTGACCCCAGATCGCCCCGGTGATCAGCGCGATCAGTGTCATCGTTGCGCCAATAGGCCCTGCGGCCTTGGCGGCCAGCGCGCTGACATGATGGCGGCGGATCAGCCAGATCAGCGAGGTGACCAGCATCATCGCCCAGGCATTGATCGCCATCAGGGCGGCGGGCACATGCAGGAAGATGATCTTGATCGTCGCGCCTTGGCGGTAGTCATCGGGTGTCAGGAAAAACCCCCAGTACAGACCCACCGCGATCAGCGCAGCCGCCAGCACGGCACTCACCGGCATAAGCCAGTTCGAGAGCCGCATGAACTTGACCGGATTGGCGTATTCCCAGAGCGATGCCATTCAATTTTCCTAATGCGTACGGGGTCGGGTCTCAAAACACAGCGGCGTGAACCTAGCGCAGATTGATGCGTAAAGCGAAGGCTGCGGCGAAGGGTAGCAGGGCGATGGACCCGGCGGTGATCCCGGCGAGCAGGACAAGCGGGGTGGTGGGGTCGAGGCCCTGCGCGGCGCGGGTCACGGCCTGCGCGCCAAACACCAGCGTTGGCATGTACATCGGCAGCACCAGCAGCGACAGCAGCAACCCGCCGCGCTTCAGCCCCACGGTCAGCGCCGCGCCGAAGGCACCGATCATGCTGAGCGCGGGGGTGCCAAGGATCAGCGACAGCATCAGCGTGCCGTAGGCCGCGCCGGGCAGGTTCAGCAAGATGCCCAGAACCGGGGCGGCCAGGGCCAGCGGCAGGCCCGTCGTGCCCCAATGTGCCAGCGCCTTGACCGCCACCACCCCCTCAAGCGGGATCGGCGAGGTGGCGAGCAGATCGAGCGAGCCATCCTCATGATCCAGCGCGAACAGCCGGTCCAGCGAGAGCAGACAGGCCAGCAAAGCGCCGACCCACAAGATGCCGGGCGCGATGATCCCCAGCGTCACCGGGTCCGGCCCCACGCCCAAGGGTACCAGCACGGCAAGGATCAGAAAGAACCCCAGCCCCAGCCCAAAGCCGCCGCCCGCGCGGAACGCCAGTCGCAGGTCGCGGATCAGCAGCGCGATCACAGGAAGGCCTCGTCAAAACCCGGATCTACCGGCAGTGCCGCCTTGTAGGGTGCCAGTTCCAGCACCCGCGCCTCGGCCAGCCCCAGATCGATATGCGTCGCCATCAGCGCCGCGCCGCCCTGCGCCAGATGCCCGCGCACCACAGCAGCGAACAGCGCGACCGACGCCGCATCCAGCGACACTGTCGGCTCATCGAGCACCCACAGCCACCGCCCGGTCACCAACAGCCGCGCTAGGCCCAGTCGCCGCTTTTGCCCGGCCGACAGGGTCTGCGCCGGACGCTCGGCCAGCTCGGTGAGGTTCATCGCCGCCAGCGCCGGGGCAATGTCCCGCTGCCCGTGGATCGCCGCCCAGAACGACAGATTCTCCGCCACGCTCAACACCGCCTTCAACCCGTCGGCATGCGCGCCGTAGGTCATCTGTTCGGGCGGACAGGAAATCTCGCCGCTCAGCGCCGGTTGCAACCCGGCCAGTGTGCGCAACAGCGTCGTCTTGCCCGAGCCGTTCGGCCCACGCAGCACCAGCGCCTCACCGCCCGCGACGGTGAAACTCATCCCCTCGATCAGAGGCAGCCCGCCGCGGGCGCAGGCCAGATCCGTGACACGCATTTCCATGTCGCCCGTCCTAGCGCCTAAGCGCCTCGCCTGCAAAGAAAAGCCGCCGCCTGCGTCCCCGTGACCCAAGGCGCGCATTTTCTGTCGGAAAGTATCCACAGGAGGGGTTCAGGGGAGGGGCGTGCCCCCTCCCCTGGCGAGGGGGCTCGGGGGGCGAGCAGCCCCCCCGATGCTCAGACGTTCATCAACAGATGCTCGCGCTCCCAAGGGCTGATCACCTGCTGGAATTCCTTGTACTCATGCCGCTTGACCGAGGCATAGAGCGCCACGAAATCCGGCCCCAGCACCTCGACCATCGCGTCATCGGCGACCAGCAGATCAATCGCGTCGCCCAGTGTCAGCGGCAGTTCATCCTCGCCCATATAGGCGTTGATGCGGCACTCAGGCCGGGGATCGGTGCGTTCCTTCAGGCCCAGATAGCCGCACGCAAGCGAGGCCGCGATGCCCAGATAGGGGTTGCAGTCCATGCCCGCGATGCGGTTCTCGACCCGGCGCGCTTCCGGCCCGGCGATGGGGACGCGCAGCCCGGTGGTGCGATTGTCGCGGCCCCATTCCAGATTGATCGGCGCGGCAAAGTCGGGAACGTAGCGCCGGTAGCTGTTCACATAGGGTGCCAGCAGCGCGATGGCTGCGGGCAGGTGGTTCTGCATGCCCGCGATGAAATGCAGGAATTCCGGCGTTTCCGAGCCGTCGGCGGCGCTGAAGATGTTCTTGCCGGTCTTGATGTCCACCACCGAGTGGTGGATGTGCATCGCCGAGCCCGGCTCGCCCTCGATCGGCTTGGCCATGAAGGTGGCATAGCAATCATGGCGCAGCGCGGCTTCGCGGATCATCCGCTTGAAGAAAAAGATGTGGTCCGCCAGATCGACCGGGTTGCCATGGGCGAGGTTGATCTCGACCTGACCGGCACCGCCTTCCTGCAGGATGCCGTCGATCTCCAGCCCCATCGCCTCGGCGTAATCATAGATGTCGTCAATGACCTTGCCGTATTCATCCACCGCCGACATCGAATAGGCCTGTTTCGCGGCGGCCTTGCGTCCCGAGCGACCCATCGGCGGGACGATCGGCATGTTCGGGTCGGTGTTGCGGGCGACGAAGTAGAATTCCATCTCGGGCGCGACCACGGGTTTCCACCCTTCGGCCGCATAGAGGTTCAGGATGTGTTTCAGGACGTTGCGCGGTGCGGTCGGCACCGGTTCGCCCTTTTGGTTCATCGCGTCGTGGATCACCTGCAAGGTGATGTCGTTGGTCCAGGGCGCGGCGGTCGTGGTGCTCATGTCGGGCACCAGCGTCATGTCGGGCTCTTTGTATTCCTCATCGCCGCCGGGTGCGTTTGCCCATTCGCCGGTGATGGTCTGCAGGAAGATCGAGGTCGGCAGATAGAAATGCGTCTGCTTGTCGAATTTGAAGGCAGGCATCGCCTTGCCGCGCGCGACACCGGCGATGTCGGGCAGAATGCATTCGACCTCATCCAGCCGCCGCCCGGCCAGAAAGTCACGGGCCGCTTCGGGGATCTTGCTGGTCCAGTTGGTCATGGGAAATATCCTTGGTGCTCGGTTACGAGACAGCGTGGGGAACGGCAGCTTTGAAGAAACCGGCGATCTGGTCGGCAATCGCCGCGCTGTCCAGCGGCGTGCCCAGTTTCGCGCGGGCCTCGGCCAGCAGTGCATCGGGTACAACACCGCGGCCGCGCGTTTCGATCAGCGCGCCGACGAAGGCGTCGCCGAATTCCGGGTGCGCCTGTACGGAATAGCCGGTCTTGCCATAGGCAAGCCCCGCGTATTGGCAGAACGGTGACGAGGCGATGGGCACGGCACCCGGCGGCAGTTCGACGACCTGATCCTGATGCCAGGCGTTCAGGGTCAGGGTCTGGCCGCCGAAATCATAGGTGGTCGGACCGGCAGACCAGCCGTCCTTGTATTTCTCCACCTTGCCGCCCAGGGCCTGCGCCATGATCTGATGGCCAAAGCACACGCCGGCCACCGGCACACCCGCCGCAAAGGCATCACGGATGAACTGTTCGAGCGGCGCGATGAACGGGTGGTCCTCATAGGCGCCATGCTTCGAGCCGGTGATCAGCCAGCCGTCGCAGTCGTGGACGCTGCCGGGGAATTCCATCCCCAGCACGCGGTAGCGGGCGAAATCAAAGCCGTGTCCGGCCAGCAGGGTTTCGAACATGTCGGGGTATTGGCCCAGATGCTCAAGCCCTTCGGGCGCGTCGCCGGTTTGCAGAATTCCGATTTTCATGTCTGCCTCAGACGGTGTCGATATAGAGATCGAGGATTTCCTCGGGCGACAGCTCGGCCATGTAGTGGATCTCTTGCCGTTTTGTCCGAACGAGGTTGTCGATCAGGAGCGGCGCAAAGATGCGTTTCATGTCGGGGCTGTTTTCAAAGGCGTCCAGCGCATCCTGCCACGTTGTCGGCATCTGCGGAAGATCGAGTTGATAGGCATTGCCGGTAATGGGCGGCGGCGGGGTCAGTTCGTCCTCGATCCCGATCAGCGCTGCGCCCAGAACGCCCGCCATCATCAGATAGGGGTTGATGTCCCCCCCGGCCACGCGGTGTTCGATGCGCCGCGCTTTCAGGCTGCCCGACGGGATACGCAGCGCCGCCGTACGGTTCTCATAGGCCCATGCGATGCCGCTGGGGGCGTGGGCTTCGGGCACCAGACGGTCATAGCTGTTGGCATGCGGGGCCAGCAGCAATGTCGTGCCAGCCATCGCTTTCAGGCACCCGGCCACCGCGTTGTGCAACAGGGGCGAGCCGCCATGCGTGCCGTCGCCGAACTGGTTGACGCCGTCTTCATCGGTGATCGAGAAATGCATGTGCATGCCGTTGCCCGGCCAGTCTTCATAGGGTTTGGCCATGAAACTGGCGGCAAAGCCATGTTTGCGGGCCAATCCGCGCACCAGCATCTTGAACAGCCAGGTGTCATCCGCAATCTTGAGCACGTCGTTCGAGTGCAAGAGGTTCACCTCGAACTGGCCCGGCCCGGCCTCGGAAATCGCGGTGTCGGCGTCGATGTCCATCGCTTCGCAGGCGTCGTAAAGATCGGTAAAGAACCGGTCGAACGCATCGAGCGCGCGCAGCGCCAGCGTATCAGCGCCGGGGCGGCGTTTGCCCGAGCGGGGCGAGGGCGGCACGCGGAACTCGCGGCCCGAATCGTCGATCAGGTAGAATTCCAGCTCGGTCGCGCAGACCGGATACAGGCCGCGCGCATGGAATTTGCGCACCACATCGGCCAGCGCATGACGCGGATCGCCCGCATAGGGCGTGCCGTTGTCGTGGAACATCCAGATCGGCAGCAATGCTGTCGGGGCCTCAAGCCAGGGCATCGGCAGGAAGCCGCGGCCGGTGGGCTTGAGGACACCATCGGCGTCGCCAGAGTCAAACACCAGCGGGCTGTTCTCAATATCCTCGCCCCAGATGTCGAGGTTCATCACCGAGAAGGGAAAGCGCGTGCCTTCCTTGACCAGCTTGTCGGCGAACCTGACAGGGATGCGTTTGCCGCGGGCCTGACCGTTCAGATCGACTGCGGCAACGCGGATGGTTTTAACGTCGGAGTGATGGCGGAGCCAATCACGCATAGATCACCTGATATAGTGCGGTTTGAACCGGAGCCGGGCACGCGCCGCCCGCGGTAGATGCCGGTTCAACCGCCGATTGACCACGCCGAAACCCCCGATCAGCGCCAGAGTCATGAGGACAAAGTAGAGCCCCACGATCGGATAAGCGATGAACGGGTTGAAGGTCTGCGCGGCAAAATAGTTCGCGTAATAGAGAGCGTCCCCCATCTGTTGCCAGGCGGGAAAGGCCGAGAAGAACACCAATGTCGTGGCGTGCAGCAGAAAGATAGCCTCGTTCGTGTAGCTGGGCCATGCCAGCCGCAGCATCGTTGGCCATGTGACACGGCGGAACTTGGTCCAGCCGGTCAGGCCGTAGGCATCGGCGGCCTCAAGATCACCCTTGGGCACGGATTTGAGCGCGCCGTGGAAGATTTCGGCGGTATAGGCCGAGGTGTTGAGAAACAGCACAAACAGCGCCCCGGCCCAGGCGCGGGTCATCCATTGGGTGTCCAGCGTGATCGGGCCAATCTCGATGCCCGCGCGTGGCAGCAGCACCAGCGCTTCGTAGACAAAGAAGAACTGCACAAACAGCGGCGAGCCGCGGAAGATAAAGACAAAGGCTTCGGCAGGAGAGCGCAGCCAGCGGGTCTGGCTGCTTTTGGCCAGCGCAATGGCGGTGGCCAGAAAGAAGCCGAAGAACAGCGCCAGCGCGGCCAGATACACGTTCCACACCAGACCCGAGGCGATCAGGAACACCTGATCGCACACGTTGATCTCCAGCCCGCGCGGCAGCAGCCGGTCGCCAAAGTCACGACCCAGCGAGCGCAGGATCAGACCGTGGAAACTTTCGGCGCAGGTGGCGAAATCGACGCTCATATCGCAGCCTTTCGCTGGGCTTCACCGCCTGCGGTGGCTTGCCCGTGGTTGAGCTTGCGCATCAGCCGGTCAAAGCCGCGCTGGCTGACCCATGTGAGCGTCAGGTAAAACACCAGCACCCCAAGGAAGTACCACACACGCCAGTCGGGGTGGGTATAGGCGTAATGCCCGGTCTTCTGCCCGCCCAACTCGCGCGCCCAGAACACGACATCCTGAATGCCGAGCAGGAACAGCAGCGGCGTCGCCTTGGTCAGGATCATCCACAGGTTCGACAGGCCGGGCAGGGCGTAGACCCACATTTGGGGCAACAGGATGCGGCGGAAGGTCTGGCGGCGGGTCATGCCGTAAGCCTCGCCCGTCTCAAGCTGCGCGCGGGGTACGGCATTCATCGCGCCGTTCAGCGTGTTGGCGGCGAAAGCGCCGAACACCAACGCGAAGGCAAACAACGCCAGCGAGAAACCCCAGACGTTGTGAACCCAAAGCGGATCGGTGGCCAAGGGCATCTTGGCTGCCGCGCAAACGATGAAATCATTGCCCTGCCGCACCGGTTGGTCCCAGTCGGGGCACAGAATGCGGTGGCGGGCGTATTCGACGCCTTGGTCAATCGCGAAGGGGACGAAGAGAAAAAAGATGATGTCGGGCACGCCGCGCACCATCGACACATAGATCGTGCCGATGCCCTTGAGCAGCAGATTGCCCGAGCGCACGGCAAGGGCGCCGAGAAAGCCCATGCCCAAAGCCAGAGGGGCGGCCAGTGCCAGCAAGAGAAGCACCACCAGAACCGACCGATACAACGCGAAATGCGAGCCGGTGGTCAGGTAGCAGGCCATCCATTGCCATTGCGGCAGGGTGGCAGGGTCTGAGCAAAACGCGAACATGCGACACCGGGGGTTGGCCCCCCGATGCAGAATCAGGGGGCCGGATTGTCAGATCATTCGAAGACATCGACCTCGTCGCCGAACCACTGCACCAGCAGGGCGTTCAGCGAACCGTCGGCTTTCATCGAATCGATCGCCGCATCAAAGGTGGCGCGCAGCTCGGTGTCGGACTGGCGCAGACCGATCGACACGCCGGCACCCGGAGGGGTCACGTTGGCCAGGAATTCCAGCTCGCCGTTCGATTCCTCGACATAGGTGACCAGAAAGTCGCGGTCAGCCAGAACCGCATCGGCGGTGCCGTTGCGCACGGCGGCGATGGTTTCATCGGCGGTCGGGAATTCGATCAGCGTCGCCGAGGTGTCGGAAACCATGCTGGCTTGCATCGTGTTCGACTGCGCGGCAATCACCCCATCTTCCATCACCGACATATCGGTGCCGGCCAGCGCCATATAGGCCGACGGGTCGGGCAGCTTGTAGGCCTGGCTGAAGGCGATGACCTCGGCGCGGGCCTCGGTGGCGTTCATGCCGGCCATGATGACATCATAGTTGCCGCCAACAAGGTTCGGGATGATCGAGTCCCAGTCGTTTTGCACCCACTCGCAGGTCAGCTGGGCGCGGGCGCACAGTTCATTGCCCAGATCGATCTCGAACCCGACCAGCTGGTTGGATTCGTCAAGGTAGTTATACGGAGGGTAGGCGCCCTCGGTGCCAAGACGGGTCACGGTCTGGGCCATCGCGGTGGACGAGCCAAGCGCGAGAAGGGCAGCGGTAAGAACGAGTTTTTTCATGGGATTTTCCCTTTGTTGGACTTGGGTTCTTATTGCCTCAGGCCGAGTGACCGGCGCTGAGGAATTGTTGCAGGCGTGTGGATTTCGGCGCGCCAAACAAGGTTGCGGGCGCGCCTTCTTCTTCGATCAGGCCCTGATGCAGAAAGATGACGTGATCCGATACATCCGCCGCCAGCCGCATGTCATGCGTGACGATCAGCATCGTGCGGCCCTCATCGGCCAGCGCCTTGATGACGCGGACAACCTCTTGCTCAAGCTCGGGGTCCAGCGCCGAGGTCGGCTCGTCGAACAGCAGCGCGCGCGGCTCCATGCACAGCGCGCGGGCGATGGCGGCGCGTTGTTGCTGGCCGCCCGACATCTGCGCCGGGTAGACGTCGCATTTGTCACCGATGCCGACCTTGTCGAGCAGCGCGCGGGCGCGCGCCTCGACCGTTGCACGGTCTTGTTTGAGCACGGTGAGCGGCGCTTCCATGACGTTCTGCAGAACCGTCATGTGCGACCACAGGTTAAAGTTCTGGAACACCATCGACAGGTTGGTGCGGATGCGGGCAACCTGTGCGCGGTCGGCAGGCTGGCGGCCCAGCCCGTCGCCGCGCCAGTGTACGGCCTCGCCCTCGAACAGGATTTCGCCGCGCTGGCTGTCTTCCAGCAGGTTGGAGCACCGCAAAAGGGTGGATTTGCCCGAACCGGACGAGCCGATCAACGAGATGACCTGACCCGGCAGCGCCTTGACGTCGACGCCCTTGAGCACCTCAAGCTGGCCGTAAGCTTTGTGCAGCCCCCGGATTTCGATCACTGGCACAGGAGCCGAGGGTGAGATCGGAGGGGCGGGGGCAGACGAGGCGGTGGCGGCGGTGGTCAAGGCATCTCCGTCATCATTTGATCATATTCAGCCAATAGGGCGTATTTCAGGATCGAATGCAATGACGGATTGGCGGCCCTGTCAACGGGTTCCGCTGCGCACCCTGTGGCGATGGCCCGGTGTCGGGGTGACAACACGGGCCAGCAGCGCTCCGGTGATAAAACCGCCAAGATGTGCCTGCCAGGCGAGCATTCCGCCAACAAGCGCCCAAAGAATGACGTTCATCACCACCAGACCAAGGGTCAGCCGGATCGGTTGCTCGATCGAGAGACCGCGCGCGCGGCGGGCCTGAATGTTCCAATAGACCGATGCGCCAAAGAAGCCGAACACGGCACCCGAGGCACCCAGCATCGGTGCATCCGAGGTGCTGAGCAGGCCATAAACCGCCCCGCCACCGACGGCGCTGAGCACGAAAAGCAGCAACACGCCGCCCTGACCCAGCCGCAGAACCGCTTCACGGCCCAGCCCCAGCAGGATCAGCATATTGAAGGCCATGTGCAAGAAGCCGCCATGCAGGAAGGCGTGGCTGAGGAACATGGTGAAGCGCTGGCCGGGGAAAACCTCGTCCCAGCCGCCCAGCAGGCCGGGCCAGAAGGCGCCGTAAACCATCGCGGTGCGGCGCAGCACGCTGAAGTCGGCAAAGGGCGTGTCGGCCAGCGTGAAAACCGTCTCAAGCAGGGCGCAGAGGCCGACGATAGCCAGCAGAACCGGGGCGTGACGGGCAACGGGAGGGGTGAAGTTCGTGTTCATGCGACAGGCATGGCAGCGGGGCGGCGGCTTCGCAAGGGCGAAGGTCGCGCTCAGTATCCGGTGGCGAACAGCACGGAACCGAAGGTTGCGCCGATGATCCTGAGGTCCCCCATGAACGACAGCCGCTGCGCATACCGCAGGTCGATGATCGCGCGCAGATCGAAGCTTTCCTCGTTGCGCGCCGTCACTTGCCACAACCCGGTGATGCCGGGGCGCAGGCCCAGATAGGCGGGCGGGTTCAGATAGAGCGGCATCTGCTCGGGCAGCATGGGGCGCGGGCCGACCAGACTCATGTCGCCGCGCAGGACGTTGAAGATCTGTGGCAGCTCATCCATCGAGGTCTTGCGCAGCAACCGCCCGATTGGCGTGATGCGCGGATCGCGCTTGAGCTTCTGCGTGATTTCCCACTCGGTACGCAGCGCGGGGTCGCGGTCCAGAAACTCGTTCAGCCGCTGCGCTGCGCCGGGCACCATGGTGCGCAGTTTGAACATGCGGAAGCGCTGGCCGTTCAGGCCCAGTCGCTCTTGCGTGTAGAAAGGGTTGCCGCTTTCAAGCCAGAGCGCAGCGGCCAGCAGCACCAGCAAGGGTGCCGACAGAATCAGCGCAATGCTGGCCAAAACCACATCCAGCACCCGCTTGCCATAGACCGCATAGTTCGAGCCCAGCTTGGGCAGGATGTCCGACGGATGCAGAGACGGCAGCGGAATCAGAGCGTAAGCGGGAAAGCCACTTTCCCACGGCTCCAGAACACTCGAGGCGTGCACCGGTCCGAGATCGACCCCGGTAACATCGGGGAGCGAGCGATAATGCAGGGTCATTGGGCAGCACTCGAAAATCGTTGGGGCCGATTGACACCCCCCAGGCACCATCCGGCGTACTCGTGACGTAATTAACCCTTTTTAGGGCATGAAAAAAACAAATTGCGGCGATTTTGCCTTATTTCGTCGGTAAACTGTTTGTTTCCAAACGGGCATCGCTGCGCCGCGTGTCATACTGCATTGCCGGGTGCAAAGAACGTGCAGAAATGCGAGAATCGTCTCAAATTCGGCAACGGTTCCGCTACGTCAGGTGCGCTGGCGCAGCGCATGCCGTGGTGCAGCGCACGGACCAATGCGGGTGCCGGAAGCGATGATGCAACCAACGAGGGTAGGGGTGGCGAATCACCTCATGCGCCGGGCGGTGACCTCGGTGCCCCGAAAGCGCCGCGAGAATTTGGTATTGGTGACAAACTTGCCCTATATCCCCTTCGCAGAACGCCGCGCCCTGTTGTCAGGGACGGGGCGCAGGATTAACCGGACCGGGCATGGCACAGGCACTCAACTTTTACCTCGATCATTTCGGGCTGCGCGAGAGACCCTTCGCGCTGGCCCCTGATCCCGAGTATCTGTTCTGGTCGCCCGAACACCGGGGCGCCTATGCGATGCTGGACTATGGATTGTCGACCCGCGCGCCCATCACGCTGCTGACCGGCGAGATCGGGGCAGGCAAGACGACGCTCTTGCACCATTTCATCGACAGTCTGGACGATGCGGTCACCATCGGCATGATCTCGAATGCGCGGCCCGGTGTGAATGACGTGATGCGGCGGGTCTGTGCGGCGCTGGGTCTGAGCGCGCCCGAGGGGGGCGATGGCGATCCCTTCGGGGTGATTCAGGACTTTCTGCTGGCCGAGCACGACGCCGGCAACCGTGTGTTGCTGGTGATTGACGAGGCGCAGAACCTTAACCGCGACGCGCTGGAAGACCTGCGCATGCTCACCAACATCAACGCAGGCCGCGACGAGGTGCTGCAACTGCTGCTGGTCGGCCAGCCTGAGTTGCGCGCGATGGTGCGCCGCCCGGATCTGGTGCAATTCGCCCAGCGGGTCGCGGCCAGCTATCATCTGCCGCGCCTCGATGCCGCCTCGACGGGGGGCTATATCGCGTCGCGCATCCGGCACGCGGGGGGCAATCCCAACATCTTTTCGCGTCAGGCCGCCGAGCTGATCCATCAGGCAACCGACGGCGTGCCACGGCTGATCAACCAGCTGTGCGATCTGGCGCTGACCTACGCCTATGCGGGCCAGCAGCCGATGGTGAAGCGCGAGACCGTGGCACAAGTGCTCGAGGATGGCGTGTTCTTTGGTGCCAGCCCGCCGCCGCAGGGCTGAAGACGCCCTCGGGCTTGACTTCCAACGCCTGACGCTGTGTATCCGGGCAGTCCAATTGCCTTGACCCGGAGTCCGTGATGCACGCCTATCGCAACCATACTTGCGCCGATCTGAACACTGCGCATGTCGGCGATACCGTTCGCCTGGCCGGGTGGGTGCACCGCGTGCGCGACCACGGCGGCGTGCTGTTCATCGACCTGCGCGACCATTACGGCATCACCCAGCTGATCGCCGACAGCGACAGCCCGGCCTTTGCCGCGCTGGAAAAGGTGCGTTCGGAATGGGTCATCTCGATCGACGGCACGGTCAAGGCGCGCGACGCGTCGCTGGTCAACGCCAAGATCCCGACGGGTGGCATTGAGGTCTATGTGCGTGAGATGCGCATTCTGGGCGAAGCGGGCGATCTGCCGCTGCCGGTTTTCGGCGAGCCGGATTACCCCGAAGAAACGCGCCTGACCTACCGCTTCCTCGATTTGCGTCGGGAAGGGCTGCACGCCAACATGATGCTGCGTTCGAACGTGGTGCGCTCGATCCGCAACCGCATGTGGGACATCGGCTTCAACGAGTTCCAGACCCCGATCATCACCGCCTCCAGCCCCGAAGGCGCGCGCGACTTTCTGGTGCCGTCGCGCCTGCATCCGGGCAAGTTCTATGCCCTGCCGCAGGCCCCGCAGCAGTTCAAGCAGCTGATCATGGTGTCGGGCTTCGACAAGTACTTCCAGATCGCGCCCTGCTTCCGCGACGAAGACCCGCGCGCTGACCGCTCGCCCACCGACTTCTACCAGCTCGATGTCGAGATGAGCTTTGTCGAGCAGCAGGACGTGTTCAACGCCGTGCAGCCGGTCATTCAGGGCGTGTTCGAGGAATTTGGGCAAGGCAAGACGGTCGATACCGACTGGCCGCTGATCGCCTACAAGGATTCTGTTGCTGTGGTACGGCTCGGACAAGCCCGACCTGCGCAACCCGATCAAGATGCAGGTCGTGTCCGAGCATTTCGCGGGTTCGGGCTTTGCCATCTTCGCCAAGCTGCTGGAGAATGAGGGCACCCAGATCCGCGCGATCCCCGCGCCGACCGGCGGCAGCCGCAAGTTCTGCGACCGGATGAATGCGTTTGCGCAACAGCAAGGTCTGCCCGGCATGGGCTATATCCTGTGGCGCAAGGGTGAGAATGGCGAGACCGAGGCGGCAGGCCCGCTGGCCAAGAACATCGGCCCTGAGCGCACCGAAGCGATCCGCGTGCAACTGGGTCTGGGCGAGGGGGATGCTGCCTTCTTCCTCGGCGGCAAGCCCGAGCAGTTCGAGGCCGTTGCAGGCCGTGCCCGCAACGAGATCGGGCGCGAGCTGGGTCTGGCCGAGACGGACACCTTCCGCTTTGCGTGGATCGTCGATTTCCCGATGTACGAGAAGACCGACGAGGGCAAGATCGACTTCAGCCACAACCCATTCTCGATGCCGCAAGGCGGGATGGAGGCGCTGCAGGGCGATCCGCTGGACGTGCTGGGCTATCAGTATGATCTTGCCTGCAACGGGTACGAGCTGGTCTCGGGCGCGATCCGCAACCACAAGCCGGAAATCATGTTCAAGGCGTTCGAGCTGGCGGGCTATCCGGCATCCGAGGTCGAGAAGCGTTTCGGCGGCATGGTCAAGGCGTTCAAATACGGCGCACCGCCGCACGGGGGATGTGCTGCGGGCATCGACCGGATCGTCATGCTGCTGGCCGATACCGCCAACATCCGCGAGGTCATCATGTTCCCGATGAACCAGCGCGCTGAAGACCTGATGATGAACGCGCCCTCGGACCCCACCAACGAGCAGCTGCGCGAACTGCGCCTGCGCGTGGTGCCCAAAGACTGATCCGGCCTCAGGGCTGACGATGCGGGGGCGCGGCCAAAGGGCCTGCGCCCCCGTTCGCGTTTTCGCGTGACGCGGCGCGCGCGCTGGCTAGGATGGGCGCACATAGCCCGGAGCATCGCCATGACCGACCTGTCCGACTGGACCCCGCCGCAACTGCCCAGCCGTACTGCAATCAGCGGGCGCTATGTGACGCTTGAGCCTTTGGGCCGCGAGCATGCCGCCGATCTGTTCGATGCTTACGCCGAAGATAGCAGCGGCGCGATGTGGGATTATCTGCCCAGCGGTCCGCACAAGGATCTGGCCGCCTATACCGCGTGGCTGGATACGGCGCGGCTGGGCTGGGATCCTTTGCACTATGCGATCCGCATGGCGGACGGGCGGTTGGGCGGCACGCTCAGCCTGATGCGCATCGACCCGCGGGCCGGTTCGGCCGAGGCAGGCTGGCTGACGTTTGCCCCCCGGCTTCAGCGTACGCGCGAAGCGACCGAGGCGGTCTACCGGCTGATGGAATGGAGCTTTGAGGCGGGCTATCGGCGGTTTGAATGGAAATGCCATGCGGCCAACATGCCCTCGCGCCGCGCCGCGCAGCGCTATGGGATGAGCTTTGAGGGCGTTTTTCGGCAGGCGGGCGTGGTCAAGGGCGGCAATCGCGATACGGCGTGGTATGCAGCGATTGATCTGGAATGGCCGGCGCTGAAAGTGGCGTTCGAGACCTGGCTCGATCCGGCGAATTTTGACGCGGGCGGCCAGCAGCGGCACCGTTTGGCAGATCTGACGCGGTCGGTGCTGGCCGCGCGCGATCCGTTGGTGGCATGAGAGTCGGGGTTGAACCCCGACCTACCCGGCTGGCCGCGACAGATCCGCTTGTTGGCTGATCAGGCGCTGCGGCGCATGGCGATCAACCAGACGCCGACCAGCGCAAAGGAAAAGATCGCGTTCCAGCTGGCCATCGACAGGCCCAGCATTTCCCACGCGACATCGGTGCAGCGCACAACCGGGGCGGCCATCACCTGATCCAGCAATTGCTGGGGCGTCAGCGCGCCGATATCTCCGCCGCCCGAGCAATGGGTGGGGCCTTCCCACCAGCCACGCTCGACGCCCGTATGGTAAACGCCCAGACCGCCCGCTGTGGCCGCCGACAGCGCGCCCAGACCCATCAGCCAGACCGACGGGACGAACCAGACGATCAGCCCGATGATGAACGCGACCAGATGCGGCCAGCGCTGCAAAATGCACAGCTCGCAGGGGGCGAGGCCGACAACGTATTGAAAAAACAGCGCGCCGCCGAGCAGCGCCGCTGAACCAAGTCCCGCCAGGGATGCCAGAGCCCAGTCTCTCACAGATACCTCACAGCCATGAAACCGCCGATCAGTAGTACGACGAAGATCACGGTCATCAAGCCCAGACGCTTCTCGATGAAGTCACGAATGGGTGCGCCGAAGTAATAGAGCAGCCCGGCGACGAGGAAAAACCGGCCGGCCCGCGCAACAATCGAGGTGATGATGAAGGTCGCCAGCGGCAGGCCGGTCCAGCCCGACATGATGGTGATGACTTTGTACGGAAAGGGCGTCAGCCCGGCGATCAGCACCGGCCAGAAGCTGAGATCGGCGAAGCGCTGGTTGAACTCGGTCATCGCATCGACCTTGCCGAGCGAGGCCAGGATCGGCTGGCCGATCTGTTCATAGGCCAGCGCGCCGATCGCATAGCCCAGCAAGCCCCCCAGAACCGAGGCGATGGTTGCGACGGCGGCAATGGTAAAGGCGCGGCGCGGCATGGCGATGATCATCGGGATCATCAGCGCGTCGGGTGGGATCGGAAAGACCGAGCTTTCAAGGAAGGCGACGAAAGCCAGTGCCCAAAGCGCGCGCGGATGCGACGCCAGCGACAGGGTCCAGTCATAGAGCGAACGCAGCATAGAGGGGCTTCCGGTTGGGCGGTTATCCCCCTCGTGCCCCAGCCTATGTGGCACGTCAAGGGCGGCTTGGCGCGGAAGCGGGCCGCTGATCGCGTCTGCCCCGTTGACCCTGCGCGCGCGCCGCGCTAAGTCGATTTTCGGGCCCGAGTGGCGGAACGGTAGACGCAGGGGATTCAAAATCCTCCGCCCTAACGGGTGTGCGAGTTCGAATCTCGCCTCGGGCACCACATTCCTTTTATATCCAGAAAAGACAATGGCTTGCGGTGTCGTTGCAGGCTGGTGCGCACGGGCGCGGGCGCCGGTGTTGCGGTTCTGGCCGCCATGGTGAAGAATCATGATCACCGTTGACCGGACGCTGCAGGCCTCTGCGCGACACAAGGCGCTGCTGGCCAGCCCGCTGAATGTCTACTTATTTCGTCACGTCTTTATCCGGCGCTTGCCGTGTCGCTGATCGCTTTTGCCCCCCAACAGGCCGCTCTCATACGCCGGAAGGCGAGTGATGGAGCAGAGCGCCATTCGCGCCGTCAGACAATTTTGAAAAAAATCGACGCACAATCCCTCGCAGCCTCTTGAAGAAGACGCTTGCCTTTGCCACCTATGTAAATGTAAATAACATTAACACTGCAGCAAAAGGAGACCCTGCAATGACTGCCATCGCCTCTTGGCCGGGCCGCGCGGAAGACTGGCTTGACGATCGTGGCAAAGGTGCCTGGATCGCCGCCATGGTCCTCGGCTTTATCTTTTTCTGGCCTGTGGGCCTTGCTCTTCTCGCTTACATGATCTGGGGAAAACGTATGTTCGGCAAATCTTGCAACCGCTCGCACCGCAGCCATCGCCACGCCTGGGCGGCGCACCAACCGTCAGGCAACGCGGCTTTTGACGCCTACAAGAGCGATATGCTCAAGCGTCTGGAGGACGAGCAGTCGGCCTTTACCGACTTCCTCAAGCGGCTGCGCGAAGCCAAGGACAAGGCAGAATTCGACCAGTTCATGGACGACCGCGCCCGTCGCCGGGCCGATGAGGCCCGCTCGGTCGAGCCGTCGATGTAACAGGTGCCGGGGGCTGCCGCCCCCGGACCCCCGGCTTCAAGGGGGCCACGGCCCCCTTGAAAATCCCGGTGCGTATTTACGACAAGATGACAAGACGCGGTGGCATTGGCTGCCGCGTCTTTTTCAGTGCACGGCCATCAGGCGCAGGGCATCGAGGATGGCGGCATGGGTGTTGCGGGACGCGACGGCATCGCCGATACGCCAGAGCTGAAAGCGTCCCTTGGGGTTGGGCGCGAGGGGTTGCGGACGTTGGGCGATGAGCGCTTCGTGATCCACCGCCCCAAGGTTGCGTGACAGCGGTTTGAGCGCGAAATAGAGGTCGTCGAGCGGCAAGGTGCCGTGGTTTACGATGACCTGATCGACAAGCCGCTCTTGCGTCGCGGGGCCATAGTCGCTGCCCAGCAGGGCTTTGAGCTGGTTGCCCTGCCGGTCGACCCGCACGAGTCGCCAGGTCACGGTAAAGGTGACATCCAGCGCCTGCATCGCGCGCATATAGGGGGTCAGGTTCATCCCCATGACCTCTGGTGCAACGCTGCGGTCGGGAGTGACGATTTCGACGCTTGCGCCGCTTTGCGCAATCTTTTCAGCAGCCTGCATGCCCGCATGATCGCCTGCGTCATCGAAGACAAGCACCATGCGGCCCGGCTTTGCGTCGCCGGACAGAATGTCCCAGGCCGAGTGGGTCAGATCGTTTCCGGCCTGCAACACCTCCGTGTTGGGCAATCCGCCGGTGGCGATGATCACGATGTCCGGGGATTGGGCGAGGACGGTTTCGTCATCGGCGAGTGTGTTAAACCGAAATTTAACACCTGTCGCCGAACATTCCGCCATGCGCCAGTCAATGATCCCCATCATTTCTTTCTTGCGGTGGCTTTGCGCCGTCAATCTGATCTGGCCACCGGGATGGCTGGCGGCCTCGAACACGGTCACGCTGTGGCCGCGTTGGCTGGCCACGCGCGCGGCCTCCAGCCCGGCGGGGCCCGCGCCGACAATGACGACGTGCTTCTTGGCGCGGGCCGGGGCGATGATCTGTGGCAGGGTCTCTTCGCGGCCGGTGGCGGCGTTGTGGATGCACAAGGCCATGCCGCCCTGATAGATCCGGTCGAGACAGTAATTCGCGCCGACACAGGGGCGGATGCGATCTTCTTGCCGGGTGATGATCTTGCGCAGCAGATGCGGCTCGGTCAGATGCGCGCGGGTCATGCCGATCATGTCAACCTTGCCGCTGGCGATGGCGTGGCGGGCTGTTGCAACATCGGGCACGCGCGCGGCGTGAAAGATCGGGATATCAACGGCCTGGCGGACCTCGCCCGCGAAATCGAGATGGGGTGCAGATGGCATGCCCTGGATCGGGATGACGTCGGTGAGGCCCGGGTCGGTGTCGATATGGCCGCGGATCACGTTGAGAAAGTCGACAAGGCCGGAAGCCTTGAAGCGGCGGCCAACGTCGATCCCTTCGGGGGCTTCGACGCCGCCGGGGAGGCGTTCATCTGCCACGTAGCGGACACCCAACAGGAAATCGGGGCCGACACGGTCGCGGCAGGCTTGCAACACGGCGAGAGGAAAGCGCATCCGGTCGTCCAGTGTGCCGCCCCAGGGTGCTGGCAGCCGGTTGGTCAGCGGTGAGATGAACTGGTCCATCAGGTGGCCGTAGCATTCGAACTCGACCCCATCCATGCCACCGGCCTGCATGCGTTCAGTGGCGTCCGCATAGTCGCGGATGACGCGCTCGATGTCCCAGTCTTCAAGCTGCTTGGTAAACGCCCGGTGCGCCGGTTCACGCTCAAAACTGGGCGACAGGACAGGCAGCCAGTCGCCCGAATCCCAGCGCGTTCGGCGGCCCAGATGGGTAAGCTGGATCATCACGGCCGCCCCCTCGTCATGCACGGCGTCGGTGAGATCGCGCAGGTGAGGGACGACTTCGTCCTTCCAGGCAAGGATGTTGTTGAACGCAGGCGGGCTGTCGCGTGACACGCTGGCCGAGCCCGCCGTCATGGTCAGCGCGACACCGCCGCGCGCCCGTTCGACGTGATAGGCGCGGTAGCGGGATTTGGGCATGCCGTCCTCGGCATAGGCGGGTTCATGCGACGAAATGAAGATCCGGTTCCTGAGGGTCAGGTGCTTGAGCTGGAAAGGCTGCAACAGGGGGTCGCTGGACATGGAAGGCTCGCCATTGGGGTGGCACCAAAGTGACCTGCCAGCGCGCGACCGCTCAACCGCAATTGCGACATTGCGTGGGTGAGGAGAGACCTTCGTGACGCCACGGCGTCCAAACCGGCGCTGGTGAGCGTTCGAAGGCAGCGCGTGAAAACAGCGGCTTGCCGGTGCGTGGCCCCCTTGGCGCGCGCTGCGATCCGGGGCATGGTGCGCGCTTGCCAGCGAGGAGGGACCGCATGGGCAAACCCTGGGCCGCGCCCGGACAGGTGATCGGATTGCTCGGCGGATCGTTTGATCCGCCGCATGAAGGGCATGCGCACCTGACGCTGGAGGCTCTCAAGCGGCTGGGGCTGGATCAGATCTGGTGGATGGTGAGCCCGGGCAACCCGATCAAGCCCAACCCTCCGGCGCCGCTGGCACAGCGCATGGCGGCTGCGCGCGCGCTGATGCAGCATCCGCGCGTGAAAATCACCGATCTTGAGGCCGGATTTGGCACGCGGGCGACGGCGGACACGCTGAAAGCGCTGCAAAAGGCCTATCCGCTGTTGCGTTTTGTCTGGCTGATGGGCGCGGACAATCTGGCCAGTTTTCACACCTGGGACCGCTGGCCCGAGATCATGGCACGGGTTCCGGTGGCCGTGCTGGCGCGCCCCGGGCAACGGCTGCGCGCGCTGACCTCACCGACGGCGCAGACGTTTCGCAAGTGGCGGGTGCCCACGCGCGATGCAAAACACCTTGCCCACAAGGGGCCACCGGCATGGGTTTACCTGGACATGCCGATGCGGCATGACTCGTCTACGGCCTTGCGGGCGAGGCGGGCGGACCGGTAAGTGCCGCACAAGCGTCCCGTTCGCGCCGGTTTTGCGCCGCGAATTATCCGATTTACACTGAGATATTTAGTCTAAACTTGGTGTGGCGGCCCGAATGTGGGCAGGTTGCATCGTTTAAAGGCAAGGGTTTCGTATGTTTTGCGACCGAACCGAGTTGAGCCGCCGGGCCCTTTTGGCCGGTGCTTTCGCCAGCCTGGCGGTGCCCGCCATGGCCTCGGCGCCGACACGCTCACCCCGCCCACCCGCGCGGCCTGCACCGGGGCATATCGCGGCGCTGTCGGGAGAACCTGCGGCGCTGGTCGCCCCCAGCGGTTCGCTGTCATCGCTGATCGAGCGCGCCAATCTGAGCGGAGAGACCGCGATGGTCGCGCTGGACGCCGAGACGGGGGCGGTGATCGAAGAACACCGCGCGGATCTGCGCATGCCCCCGGCGAGCACGGCCAAAGCGGTCACGACACTCTACGCGCTACAGACGCTGGGGGCTGAATATCGGTTCATCACGCGGGTCGAGTCGCGGGGCGGGGCGATCGCCAATGGCACGCTGAGCGGTGATCTGGTGCTGCGCGGCGGCGGCGATCCGACGTTGCAGACCGCCGAACTGGCGCGGCTGGCCGATGAGCTGATCGAGCGGGGCCTGCGCCGGATTGACGGTCGGTTTCTGGTCGATGACAGTGCCTTGCCCGACGTTCACCAGATCGACAACGGCCAGCCTGTGCCTGCTGGCTATAACCCTGCAATCGGCGGCCTGAACCTGAATTTCAACCGCGTCTATTTCGGCTGGGAGGTCGCCAATGGCCGCGCCGCGCTGTCGATGGACGCGCGCTCGAACACCGAAGTGCCGGGCGTATCGATGATCGATATCGAGGCCGTCGCGCGCAGCATGCCGGTCTATACCCATGACGTGCGCGGCGAGCGCGAGCACTGGACTGTTGCCGCCAATGCACTGGGGACACCGGGGTCGCGATGGTTGCCGGTGCGCCGACCCGGCGCCTATGCGGGCGACGTTTTTCGCGCCTTGCTGGCGGCGCGAGGCTGCCAACTGCCCGAGCCGCGCCGTGCCACGGTCGCGCCGGGGCAGGTTCTGGCCGAGCATCGTTCGGACCCATTGACCAGCATCCTGCGCGAGATGTTGCGGTATTCCACTAACATCACCGCTGAATGTGTCGGGATGACGGCCTCGCAGCGGCTTGGCCCGGGGGTGCAGGCGCTGGCCCCGTCGGCGTCGCGGATGAACGGATGGATCCGCGAACGCTATGGGGCTGCGGGCCTTGGGTTGCTGGATCATTCCGGCCTGTCCGAAGGATCACGCATCGCGCCCCGGACGATGGCCCAGTATCTGCTGGCAGCCCGGCGGGAAGGCGTGTTGCCCGGTCTGCTGCGAGAGCATCCGTTGCGCGACGCCAATGGTCGGGAAATAGCCTCGCACCCGGTTGAGGTGCGCGCCAAGACCGGGACGCTGAATTTCGTCTCGGCACTGGCGGGCTACGCGCAGTTGCGCGGCGGGCGGGCGGTGGTGTTCTCCATCGTCAGCGCCGATCTGCCGCGCCGGGCTGCCTTGAGCGATGACACGCGTGAGCGTCCGGTTGGCGCGCGGTCGTGGTCCGGTCGGGCGCGGGCATTGCAGCAGGATGTGATCGAGCGTTGGTCGGCGATGCACAGCTGATCGGTTCTGCCGTCCTGCGATTGAGTCTGTGTCCTTGTGTGCTACGCATAGGGGGCGGCGATTGTGGGGTAGGGTATGCGTCTGGCGACGGGGCTGGCGATTTTGGCAACGGGTGTGGTGGCGCTGGGCTGGTGGGCGCGGGCTGAATACGCGCCCTTCCTGCAAGAGCGTCTCGCGTTATCCGCGCAGACGGTCGCCGCAGCCTCGGTTCATGGGGTGCAGGCCACGGTTTCCGGGCGCGACATTACCGTTTCCGGGCTGGCCGATGGCCCCGGTGAACAGGTCGCGCTGATCGCGGCCCTTGATGGGTTGCGCGGGCGGCGGGTGGTGGTGGACCGGCTTGAGGTGCTGCCGGTCGCTGATCCTTACGTCTTGCATGTGGCGCGGCGCGGCGGGGTGTTGACCACGCGCGGTTCGGTGCCGAGCGACGCGGCGCAGGCGATGCTGCAGGGCGAGGGTGTCGACGGGTTGACGCTGGCTGCCGGTGCTCCTGATGCGCATTGGCCCGAGGCGGCGATGGCCGGGCTGGGTGGGTTGAATGCTCTGGAAGAGGGGCATTTCGACCTGACCGGGCGCAGTCTGTCGCTGCTGGGATTGGCCCGCACCTCAGCCGAGGAGCAGGCCGCGCATGCCGCCGTCGCGGATATTCTGCCCGAAGGGTATGATTTCATTGCGGCAATTGACGTGCTCGATGACGGCACGCCGCCCGCCTATCAGCTGCACTACACAGCCGAGGCGGGGCCTTGGCTGCAGGGCAAGCTGCCGTTGGGTGTAAGTGCGGGCGATGTGGCGGCGGCGTTGGGGCTTGAGGACATTGACGATGGCGCGCGGGTGGCCTTGCTGGGCGAACCGGGGCAGGTCTCGCCGGTGGTGAGTGCGCTGGCGTCGTGGCTGGGCGAGGTCGAGACGCTGGACGTGGCAGTATCGCCCGGGGGTACGGTGGTGGATGCCGGGTTCGGGGCCGGGGCGGATCTGGATCTGCTGGGCGCAGCGCTGGGCGCAGATCTGGCGCGGGCTTCGAACGGGCTGACGCTGCATCTCAATCAGGTGGTGCCCGAGGTGGCGGAGGGCAGCGAGCGGGTTCATGCGCTGAGCGGGCGGGCCGAGGTGCTGTCCGGCGGGTACTGGCTGCCGGTGGCAGGGTTTGCGCCGACGATGCAGAGCTGTGCCGAGAACACCGATGCCACGCTGGCGGCGAACCACATCGGCTTTGTGACCGGCTCGGCGCGGCTCGATGCGCGCGCCCGCAGTGCGGTGAACGCGGTGGCGGGGGTGATGCGCGCCTGCGTGACGGCGGGGCTGCGGGCCGAGATCGGCGGGCATACCGATGCGACCGGCGCCACTGCGGCCAACTTGACGCTGAGCCAGAGCCGGGCCGAGGCGGTGCGCACGGCGCTGGTGGCGCGGGGCGTGCCGGCCGATGGGATGACGGCGCAAGGGTATGGCGCCGCGCAGCCGGTTGGCGAGAATGACACCGAAACCGGCCGGGCGGCCAACCGGCGCACGGCTGTGCGCTGGATCGAATGACGGGAGAGGGCGGATGTTTCGCGGCTGGAATTTTCTCTTGGGTGAAATCTGGGTGCTGATTGCGCTGGCAGCCCTGCTGGGGCTGGTGGTCGGCTGGCTGATCTGGGGGCGGCGGGAGGTGGTCACGGGACCGGGCGATGTCACGGGGGCGGGCGATGACAGCGAGGCGCGGCGACTGGCGGGCGAGCTGGAGGTCTGCCGCGCGCAGGGTCAGGAGGCCGCGGCCCGGATCGCCGCGCTTGAAACGCAACTGGCCGCCGCGCAGGTCGCGCCGGTCGAGGCAGGCCCGATACGCCTGTCCGCGCCGAAGGGCGGGCAGGCGGATGATCTCAAGCTGATCAAGGGCGTCGGGCCCAAGCTGGAGGGTTTGCTCAACCAGCTGGGCTTTTGGCATTTCGACCAGATCGCAAGCTGGTCCGAGGCTGACATCGGCTGGGTCGATGAGAACCTTGAAACCTTCAAGGGCCGCGTGACCCGCGACGACTGGGTCGCGCAGGCCAAGGTCTTGGCGGCAGGTGGCGTGCCCGATTAAGGGTGCGCGAAGCGGGCGCGCGCGCCGCGCTCGATCGCGGCGGCGTGCAGGCGGTCGATGGCCAGCTCGTCGCGCATTTCCTCCAGCAGGCGCAGCTCGGCCTGTTTGAGCGCACCGTCCGAGGCGGCAATATCGCAGGCTAGCGCATAAGCGGTCTCGAACAGCCGTTCGGGCAGCGTGTCGCGCACCAGACCGAACAGGGCGTCAAGGCCGTCTTCGACCTCCATCAGTTCGAACACCGATTGCGCGACGATTTTGATACGGTCAGGGTCATAGCCAGCAAAGACCGGCAGCGAGTTGACCACCTGCTCTATGGCCAGCAGCTCTTCGGTGCGGATCGCACCGTCAGAGACCGACACCGTCAGCATCAGGGCGACGAGCGCATCTTGCGGCGTCAGGGAAGGGGCAGCGTCGGTCATAAGGTGTCCTGTTCTGGTTTGGGTGCAGAATATTGACGCGAGCGTGGGCGGGCAATAGGAAGCCGGGGTTCCCTCGGGTATTCCTGCGGATGCCCGCCAATAGAAAAGAGCGTAACATGACTTCTCTGCGCGACGCTGCGATGACCTCCAAGGCCTGGCCTTTTGAAGAGGCACGCCGCCTGCTCAAACGCTATGAGAAGGCGCCGCCCGAAAAGGGCTATGTTCTGTTCGAGACCGGCTATGGCCCCTCGGGTCTGCCGCATATCGGCACCTTTGGCGAGGTGGCGCGCACCACGATGATCAAGCGCGCGTTCGAGGAGATCTCGGATATTCCCACGCGGCTGATCTGCTTTTCCGACGATCTGGACGGGATGCGCAAGGTGCCGGGCAATGTGCCCAATCAGGAGATGCTGCGCGAGTATCTGCAGATGCCGCTGACCAGCGTGCCCGATCCGTTCGGCACGCATGACAGCTTTGGCGCGCATAACAACGCCATGCTGCGGCGGTTTCTGGACACGTTCGGGTTCGAGTACGAATTCTATTCGGCCACCGAATTCTACCAGACCGGTCAGTTCGACGCGACCCTGCGCCTTGCGGCCGAACGCTATGACGCGATCATGGAGATCATGCTCAAGTCGCTGCGTGATGAGCGTCAGCAGACCTATTCGATTTTCCTGCCGATCCATCCCGAGACGGGGCGCGTGCTTTACGTCCCGATGAAAGAGGTCAACGCCAAGGACGCGACGATCACTTTCGATGACGAGACGGGCCGCGAATGGACGCTGCCGGTGACCGGCGGCAACGTGAAACTGCAGTGGAAGCCGGATTTCGGTGCGCGCTGGGCGGCGCTGGGCGTCGATTTCGAGATGTATGGCAAGGACCATTCGACCAACACGCCGATCTATGACGGCATCTGCAAGGTGCTGGGCCACCGCCCGCCCGAGCATTTCAGCTATGAGCTGTTTCTGGACGAGAACGGGCAGAAGATCTCGAAATCCTCGGGGAACGGGGTCAGCATTGACGAATGGCTGACCTATGCCTCGACCGAGAGCCTGTCGTATTTCATGTTCCTCAAGCCCAAGACCGCCAAGCGGATGCATTTCGATGTGATCCCCAAGGCGGTGGACGAATATCACCAGCAGCTGCGCGCCTATCCGGGCCAGACGCCCGAGCAGCAACTGGCGAACCCGGTGTGGCACATCCACGGCGGCAACCCGCCCGCGTCGCATATGGTCGTGCCCTTCGCGATGTTGCTCAATCTGGCGGCTGTGGCCGGGGCGACGGACAAATCGGCGCTGTGGGGCTTCATCAAGCGTTACGCGCCCGACGCGACGCCCGAAACCCACCCGGATCTGGACGCCGCGGCCGGGTTTGCCGTGCGCTACTTCAACGATTTCGTCGCGCCCAAGCGGGTTTTCCGCCTGCCCGACGATCAGGAACGCGCCGCGATGGTGGATCTGGCCGGGCGGCTCAAGGTCTGGGACGGCGGTCTGGATGCCGAGGCGTTGCAGTCGATGGTCTTTGCCGTGGGCAAGGACCACGGGTTCGAAAACCTGCGCGCGTGGTTCAAGGCGCTTTATGAGGTGCTGCTGGGCGCGTCCGAGGGGCCGCGTTTCGGCGGGTTCATCGCGCTCTATGGCATCAACGAGTCGGTGGCGCTGATCGAGCAAGGGCTGGCGGGAACGCTGAGCGCCTGAGCTTTGCGGCGGTGCGTTTGGCGGCGCGCTCCGAAGGGGGCGCGCCGCTTTTTTTGTGCCCAACGACTAAAATCTGACATCGTGACCGTGCTAGGGTTGTGCCATGTCACGCCCCACTGGCTATGAGCCGCTCAACACGCTGAAACCCGTCGCGCCCGATCTGTGGATCGTCGATGGCCCGATCATCCGCTTCTATGGCCTGCCGTTTCCGACCCGGATGACGGTGATCCGCCTGCCGGAAGGCGGGTTGTGGGTGCATTCCCCGATTGCGCCCGACCCCGGTCTGATGGCCGAGATACAGGCGCTGGGCCCGGTCGCGCATCTGGTTGCGCCGAACTGGATTCATTACGCCTCGGTCGGGGCGTGGCAGGGGCTGTTCCCGCAGGCGCGGACATGGGCGGCACCCGGCGTGGCCGAGCGCGCGGCCTCGCGCGATGTGGCGATCCGCGTTGACGAGACGGTGGGCGATGGCGCGCCCGACGACTGGGGCGGGGGGATCGAGGCGCGGGTCGTGCCGGGCAGCAGCGTTCACCACGAGGCGGTGTTCTTTCACCGTGCCAGCAAGACCCTGATCCTGACGGACCTGATCGAGAATTTCGAGCGTCGCGCGGTGCCGGTCTGGGTGGTGCCGGTGCTGATGATGGCGGGGAACCTCGACCCCGACGGCGGAGCCCCGCGCGACATGCGGGCGACGTTCCGCAAGGGGCGGGCGGCGGCACGCAGCGCGGTGGAATGGATGATCGCGCAGCAGCCCGAGCGCGTCGTGCTGGCGCATGGGCGTTGGTATGAGCGTGACGCGGTGGCCGAGTTGCGCCGCGCGTTCCGCTGGCTGCTGGACCGCGATTAACCCTGCGTGGCGGGGACTTCGGTCATGCCCAGCATCGGCTCGGTCAGCTCGCGAATCAGTTTGCGCAGGAAGGCGTCGGCGAATTCGGCGTGGGTGACGGCGTATTCGGCAAAGGCGCCGGGGCCGTGCAGGACGTGGCGCTCGTACCAGGCGCGCACCTCGGGGTCGTGCTCGCCGATCACCAGCCCGTTGACCACAATCCCGTCAAAGCCCCCTTCGGCATAGACGCGGGCGGGTTCGTAGCCGTCGTTATTCTGGCCGTCGCCGGCCAGATCCAGCGTGTGCCACGGGCAATCCTGAGGCGCGCGGTGCAGCAGGTCGCGGCCATAGACCAGCGCGCTGCCGACGGCGGTCAGGCTGTTGTCCACGCGGTGATGGGTCTCGATGCGTTGGGCAAGTGCGTCGATGGTCCCGAGACTGTCGAGCAGTACCCAGTCGGCCAGCAGGGTCTGGCGATACTGCCCGGCCCATTCGTACACCGCCACGGCGACGGGCTGCTCGGGCCGCAGCAACAGGTCACGCACGGTGGGGTTGGCTAAGGCGGCGATGATGCCATCGGTCTGGTTGCGGTAATCCGCCCCGTCGACCGAGCGCGAGACATCAAAGCCCAAGGCCAACGCCAGACGGCAGGCCGAGGCGGAACTGGCCGAAAGACCAAGGGCGAGGAGGGCGATAAACGGCAGACGAAAGCGGCTCATGCGCGCACCCTGCCACAAGCTGCGGGCGCTGTCGCCTGCGCGCACGCGCCGCGTGGTGATCCGATTGCGGTGCGCATGCGTAGCCCTAAGACAGCCAGGAGATTGCCATGCGACATCTGCTTTTGTCCGCGCTCCTCGCCGCCGGTTTTGCCGGGGGCCTGCAGGCGCAAGAGAGCCGACCTGTTCCCGACCTCATCACCGCGCAGATCGATGCGTTCCGCGCGCAGGATTTCGACACGGCCTTTGGCTATGCCTCGGATAGTCTGCGCCGGATGTTCGGCTCGCCCGAGAGTTTCGGCCGCATGGTCACGCAGGGCTATCCGATGGTGCTGGACCCGGCCGAGGTGCGGTTTCTGGGTCTGTCCGAGCGGGCGGGCCTGCAGGTGCAGCGCGTGCTGATCCGTGATCAGGCGGGGCGCTCGTACCTGCTGGAATACACGATGATCGGTGAGGGCGAGGCGCTGCGCATCTCGGCCGTGCGGCTGTTGCCCGACACCGGGACCGGCGTCTGAGCCTGCGCAACGCGCGCTGACCTCAAGCCGCTTTAAGCCCCGCTTGATACCCCCTGTCGCCGCAGGACCGTGCGCATTGCGGTCAAAGCGTCGTGGTTTCCAAGACAGGGGTCTGACATGAACAAGGCAGTGACCGAGGGGCTGATCCTGATGCCTCCGCCCTTCGCCGATGGGTTGAATGTGTGGTCAAGCGGCGATGGCACGCCCGGCTCGCCCACGTATGACGGCGCAGCGAATGCGGCCTTTGTGCCGTCGGACCCGGATTTTGAGGGCTGTCTGGAGCTGCTCAAGACCTCGACCACGCAAAAGTTGCGCTGGAAAGGTGAGACGCCGGTGATCAACGGCCTGTATCTGCGGGTCACGGCGCGGGTCAAGGCGATGTCGGGGGCGCTGCCGTCGGTGCGCATCGCAGGCTTTGCCGCCAATGGCAGCGACGGGGCGGTTTCGGGCGTAACGCTCAACGGGCCCAGCGTGACACTGACTACCTATGGCGAGATCGTCGAGGTCAGCGCGATCATCGCCACCGCCGCGCGTGGCGGTGTGGATATGGCTTGGGCCGGGGTGGATCACGGCCATGTCGGGCTGGATCTGACCGGGGCGAATGGCGGTGTGGTGCGGATTGACGACATCACCATCGAGGATGTCACCAGCTACTGGCTGCGCGACATGATGGATTGGGTCGACGTGCGCGACTATGGCGCGGTCGGGAATGGCGTGGCCGATGACTACGACGCCTTTGTCGCCGCTGCCAATGCGGCGCAGGCCTCGGGGCGAGAGCTGCTGGTCTCGGCGGGGGCCTATTACATCGGGCAGACCCTGACGATCGAGGTTCCGGTGCGGTTTCAGGGGCGTTTGTCGATGCCCGCGGACGCGCGGCTGCAACTGACCAAGAACTTCGATTTCCCGTCCTATGCGGCGGCGTTCAACAGTGAAGGGCTGGGCCTGCGCAAGGGGTTGCAGGCGCTGTTCTTCTACACGGACCACGACACGTTCGACCTGATGGGCCGCCGCGTGCAGCTGGATGCGCCGATTGATCTGGCCGCAACGACGGGCCTGAACTACTACGCAATCCGCCGGGTGCTGCGCAACGGGTTGATCGAGGCCAGCGATGGCGCGGCGTGGAATACGCAGGTTTCCTATTCGCAGGGCACCTATTCGACCGGCCAGCAAAGCCAGCTGACCAACGTCACCAACATCGCGAATATTCCGGTGGGTGCCCGGGTCGAAGGCAGCGGCGTGGGACGCGAGGTCTATGTCAAGGCGCGCAACGTTTCGGCGCAATCGCTGACGCTGAGCCAGCCGCTGTACAACGCACAGGGCACGCAGAATTACACGTTCCGAAAATTCCAGCACATGCTGGACATGTCCGGCTTTGGCACGCTTGAGCGCTTCGAGATCGACAGCGTCGAGTTCCAGTGCCGGGGCATCTGCTCGGCCCTCAGCCTGTCCACCGACGGGCCGATTTTTACCGTGCGCGACTGCACGTTCAACAAGCCCAAGGACAAGGCCATCACCTCGATTGGCCGGGGCTGTCAGGGCATGCTGGTTGACCGCTGCACTTTTCTGTCGTCGGAATCACCGGAACGGGCGCAGGACCGGGTTTCGGTGGCGATCAACGTGAATGCCAATGACGTCAAGCTGCGCTCGAACCTTGTGCAGCGCTTTGGCAAATTCGCGGTGATGGCCGGCACCTATCACCTGATCCAGGGCAACCATTTCTACCACGGCGACAACGAGCAGAACGCGGTGCGTCAGGCCGGGATCGTGTTGACGTATCCCAATACCGTGACCTCGATCACTGGCAACTACGTCGACAACACGTTCTTCGAGCACACCAACGAGCATGACGCGACGCCGAACTGGAACGGCGAATACAGCTTTGGCGGGCTGTCGGTTACCAACAACGTCTTTCTTGTGTCGAACGTCATTTCCAGTTTCCGGTTCATCGTGGTCAAGCCCTATGGCATCGGGCATTTCCTGTCCGGGCAAGTCGTCACCGGCAATGTGTTTCGCACCGTCAATGCCACGCCCAGCCGGGCGGATGGGGTCAATACCACCTATGCCGACCTCGACTACAGCCGGTTCCGCAACGTGATCTGGCAGCAAAACACCTACAATGGCATCGACACGCAGACCGAAAGCCCGCTGGTGTTGCGCCATGATCAAAGCTCGGCGGCGGCCAGCTGGACGATCTCGACCGGTGGCAAGCTGCCCTATGACGGCTGGGCGCGCACGGTCAGCTCCATCGTGATGGAGGGGCAGGCGAACGGCAGCAGTAACGACGTGCGCACCTCGTGGCCCTATGTCGTGCCGCAACAGGGGAGCAACCGCAATCAGGTGCGGCTGACCTGGCCCAGCGCGACGCGGGGCCGCGTGGTGGTGACGGTGCGCGGCGATAACCCGCTCTGACCGGAAGCACCTTGGCGCAGGGATGGGGTCGGCACCAACAGGTGCCGGCCCCGTTTCGTTGCCGGCCCAGTTGATGATCTCGCGCAAGGGGCGAATCATGACGCTGCGCCAACTCTGCCGGACGCAGCGTCAGGCGGCTGTGACGCTGCGTCGCAGCAATCGCCTGAGGCGCAGCGCGCCCCGTTCGCGACTGTTGGCGCTGCCATCTGACCGCAGGTCACGGCATTAACATTTCCGTTACCGGCAGGTGGCTGAAAAAACTGGCGGAATTGCTGTTTGGATTTGGTAATTTACAAAATTCCCCGGCTTTCGGTGAAGAAATTTACAAAAATCTCGTTGTAAAAAAAAGAGTTACAAAAAAATTGACCGATGCGCTATTGTTACCGCGGATGGAGGAGGCCTGAGCAGCACGACGCAAGACGCGCGCTGCCGCTCGGCCCGTTTGCAGGAGGAGCGCCCATGTCGGATCAGGCTCAATCGGGGATTTACCCTGCGTCGGCGGAGTTCACCGCCAACGCGCATATCGACGCTGATACCTACGAGGCGATGTACGCCGCGTCGATCAATAACCCTGAGTCCTTCTGGGGCGAGCACGGCAAGCGCATTGACTGGATCAAGCCGTTCACCAAGGTCAAGAACACCAATTTCGACTATGGCAATGTCTCGATCAAATGGTTCGAGGACGGCACGCTGAACGTCTCGGCCAACTGCATCGACCGTCATATCGCGACGCGCGGCAACCAGACCGCAATCATTTTCGAGCCCGACGATCCCAAGGGTCAGGCGCAGCACATCACCTATGCCCAACTGCTTGAGCAGGTGAGCCGCATGGCCAATGTGCTCAAGGCCAATGGTGTGGGCAAAGGTGACCGGGTTGTCCTGTATCTGCCCATGATCCCCGAGGCCGCCTATGCCATGCTGGCCTGCGCGCGGATCGGCGCGATCCACTCCATCGTCTTCGCCGGTTTCTCGCCCGATGCGCTGGCAAACCGGATCAATGATTCCGAAGCCAAGGCCGTTATCACCGCCGACCACGCCCCGCGCGGCGGTCGCAAGACGCCGCTGAAGTCGAACACCGACAAGGCGCTGTTTGACTGCTCGGAAAAGGTGAAATGCTTCGTCGTCAAGCACACCGGCGATCAGACCACCTGGGTGCAGGATCGCGACATCGACCTGAAGGCCGAAATGGCCGAGGCCAGCCCCTATTGCCCCTATGCCGAGATGGGCGCTGAAGATCCGCTCTTTGTTCTTTACACCTCGGGCTCGACCGGGCGTCCCAAGGGCGTTGTGCATACCTCGGGCGGCTATCTGGTCTATGCGTCGATGACGCATCAGCTGACCTTCGATTACCATGATGGCGATGTGTTCTGGTGCTCGGCTGACGTCGGCTGGGTCACGGGCCACAGCTATATCATCTACGGCCCGCTGGCGAACGGCGCGACGACGCTGATGTTCGAAGGCGTGCCGACCTATCCCGATGCGGGCCGGTTCTGGGCGGTGTGCGAAAAGCACAAGGTCAACCAGTTCTACACCGCGCCCACCGCCATCCGCGCGCTGATGGGGCAGGGGCCCGAGTGGGTCGAGAAATACGATCTGTCCTCGCTCAAGCTGCTGGGGTCGGTCGGCGAGCCGATTAACCCCGAGGCATGGAACTGGTACAACACCCATGTCGGCAAGGGCAAATGCCCGATCGTTGACACCTTCTGGCAGACCGAGACCGGCGGCCATATGCTGACCCCGCTGCCGGGCGCGATTCCGGCCAAGCCCGGGTCGGCCACCAAGCCGTTCTTTGGTGTGAAGCCGGTCATTCTGGACGCCAACACCGCCGAAATTCAGGGCGAAACCGCGGCCGAAGGTGTGTTGTGCATCGCCGACAGCTGGCCCGGCCAGATGCGCACCCTGTGGGGCGATCATGAGCGCTTTCAGGAAGCCTATTTCGCCCAGTATCGCGGCTATTACTTCACCGGCGACGGCTGCCGTCGCGACGAGGATGGCTATTACTGGATCACCGGGCGCGTCGATGACGTGATCAACGTCTCGGGCCACCGCATGGGCACCGCAGAAGTTGAATCTGCACTGGTCGCGCATGAGATGGTCGCCGAGGCGGCGGTCGTCGGCTATCCGCATCCGATCAAGGGGCAGGGCATCTATGCCTATGTCACGCTGATGAACGGGATCGAGCCGTCCGAAGACCTGCGCAAAGAGCTGGTCAAATGGGTGCGCACCGAGATCGGGCCGATTGCGTCGCCGGATCTGATCCAGTGGGCGCCGGGCCTGCCCAAGACGCGCTCGGGCAAGATCATGCGCCGCATCCTGCGCAAGATTGCCGAGAACGACTACGGCGCGCTGGGCGACACGTCGACGCTGGCCGATCCGTCGGTCGTTGATGACCTCATTGAAAACCGCATGAACAAGGGGTGAGGGCGCGATGAGCGAGACGATGACCCACGCTGCCGTGCTGATCCTGCTGGGGCCTCCGGGCGCCGGCAAGGGCACGCAGGCCCGGATGCTGGAGGAGCGTTTCGGGCTGGTGCAGCTGTCCACCGGCGACCTGCTGCGCGCGGCTGTGGCAGCGGGGACCGACGCCGGGATGGCTGCGAAATCGGTGATGGCGGCGGGCGGGCTGGTCTCGGACGAGATTGTGCTGGCGATCCTGCGCGACCGCATGGCCGAGCCTGACACCGCCCGCGGCGTGATCCTTGACGGTTTTCCGCGCACCCCCGGTCAGGCCGAGGCGCTGGATGCGCTGCTGGCCGAGCAGGGGCTGAAGATCAGCGCCGCGATCTCGATGGAGGTCGATGACGCGGCCATGGTGACGCGGGTTTCGGGACGCTACACCTGCGCCGATTGCGGCGAGGGGTATCACGACAGCTTCAAACAGCCAGCCCAGGCAGGCTGCTGCGACAAATGCGGCGGTACGGCGTTCAAACGCCGGGCCGACGATACCGCCGAGACAGTGGGGGCACGGCTGACCGCCTACCACGCGTCTACGGCACCGCTGATCGCCTATTACGCGGCTCGCGACGTTCTGCGGTCGGTCGATGGTATGGGAGCCATCGACGCCATTGCTGCAGAACTGGGCGGGATCGTCTCTGAGGTGACAGCCTGACACAGCGGCTCTGCCCCACCGGGCAGGGCCGTTGTTCTTTGACAAGCGGGCATCCCCCAACGGGGTGCCGGCAGGAGGAAAAACCGGGAGGACAACCATGTCTGACAAATCGGCCAGCGCCTATTGGGCGGCGAATATCCGGCTCATCACCATTTGCTTGGTGATCTGGGCCCTCGTCTCCTTCGGCTTCGGCATTCTGCTTCGCCCACTGCTCGCGGGGATCACCTTCGGCGGTACGGATCTCGGCTTCTGGTTCGCCCAGCAAGGCTCGATCCTGACCTTTATCGTGCTGATCTTCTTTTACGCCGCGCGGATGAACTCGATCGACCGCGACTTCGGCGTCGACGAATAACAGGAGCAGGGACAGATGGATCAATTTACTCTTAACCTGCTTGTGGTGGGCGCTTCGTTCGCTCTCTACATCGGGATCGCGATCTGGGCCCGTGCGGGTTCCACGTCGGAATTCTACGCCGCCAACCGCGGCATTCACCCGGTTCTCAACGGGATGGCTACCGCCGCCGACTGGATGTCGGCAGCCTCGTTCATCTCGATGGCGGGGATCATTGCCTTTGTCGGCTATGACAACTCGACCTACCTGATGGGCTGGACCGGCGGCTATGTGCTGCTTGCCCTGCTGCTGGCGCCGTATCTGCGCAAGTTTGGCCGCTTCACCGTGCCGGACTTCATCGGCGACCGCTTCTACAGCCAGACCGCCCGTATCGTGGCGGTGATTGCGCTGCTCGTCATCTCGATCACCTATGTGATCGGCCAGATGGCGGGTGCCGGGGTTGCGTTCTCGCGCTTCCTTGAGGTGAGCAGCTCGACCGGTCTGTGGATCGCGTCGGCCATTGTGTTCTGCTACGCCGTTCTTGGCGGCATGAAGGGCATCACCTACACGCAGGTCGCGCAGTATTGCGTGCTGATCGTCGCCTATACCATCCCGGCGATCTTCATCTCGCTGCAACTGACCGGCAACTTCCTGCCGCAAATCGGTCTGTTCAGCAATGACACCAGCGGTGTTCCGCTGCTCGCTCATCTTGACGGGCTGCTGACCGATCTGGGCTTCCGCACCTATACCGAGCATCACCAGAATACCCTCGACATGGTGCTGTTTACCCTGTCGCTGATGATCGGTACCGCTGGCCTGCCGCACGTCATCATCCGCTTCTTCACCGTGCCCAAGGTGTCGGATGCCCGTGCCTCGGCTGGTTGGGCGCTGGTGTTCATCGCGCTGCTCTACACCGTGGCTCCGGCCGTTGGTGCGATGGCCCGTCTGAACATCATCACCAGCATTTACCCGAACGGCATCGACCAGCCCTCGCTGAGCTATGACGCGCGCCCGGACTGGATGCACAACTGGGAAAACACCGGCCTGCTGGCGTTCGACGACAAGAACGGCGACGGCATGATCCAGTACTACAACGAAGCCAACGCTCCGGCGATGGCGACGGAAGCAGGCTGGGCCGGGAACGAGATGGTCACCTTCAACCGCGACATTCTGGTTCTGGCGAACCCGGAAATCGCGGGTCTGCCGGGCTGGGTGATCGCGCTGATCGCTGCCGGTGGTCTGGCTGCCGCCCTGTCGACGGCGGCGGGTCTGCTGCTGGCGATCTCGTCGGCGGTGTCGCATGACCTGATCAAGTCGGTGTTCAATCCGAACATCTCGGAAAAGGGTGAGATGCTGGCGGCACGCGTGTCGATGGGTGTTGCGATCCTTGTGGCGACGATCCTCGGCCTCAACCCTCCGGGCTTCGCGGCTCAGGTTGTGGCGATCGCGTTCGGTCTGGCAGCAGCCTCGCTGTTCCCGACGATCATGATGGGGATCTTCTCGAAGAAGATGAACTCGACCGGCGCGGTCGCGGGCATGCTGGTCGGTCTGGGCGTGGAGATGGTCTATATCTTCACCTATGTCGGCTGGTTCTTCATCCCCGGCACCAACATGCTGGGCAACACCCCTGACAACTGGCTGTTCGGCATCTCGCCGGCGTCCTTTGGTTCGGTTGCTGCCGTCCTGAACTTCATCGTGGCCTATGTCGTCCTCGGGATGACGAAGCCTGCGCCGCAAGAGATCCAGGATCTGGTGGAATCGATCCGTGTTCCCCGGGGTGCCGGTGTCGCCCGCGCGACGCACTGAGCCCTGAGCAAACCAACCGGAGGGGCGCGCCTTTGCGCCCCTCCATCCTCTCTCGCAGTCGGGTGCAGCCATGGATAGCCAGATCGAAACGATCCTCGCCTTCCTCGAGTCCGTGCACCCCTATGACAGCCTGCCGCGAGACGAGCTGACGCGTGTCGCCCGCTCTTTTGGCCGCAGGGAATATCTTGCCGGGGATCAGATCTACGCCGTGGGCGAGCCGATCCTGGGTCTGTATCTGATCAAGCGCGGCTCGGTCGAAGTCAGCGACCGCAACGGCGCTTTGGTGTCGATCCTTGGCCCGCGCAATTCCTTTGGCGAGCGGGGCTTGCTGCGCGACGGGCTGGCGATGACCACGGCCAGCGCCGTTGTGCCCTCGGTCGTGCTGGTTCTGCCCGCCGCCGAGCTGCGCCACCTGATCGCCACCTCCCCGTCGTTCGAGCGGTTCTTCAACCGCTCGCGGCCCATCGAGACGCGGGGCACGGATCTGACCACGCTCAAGGTCGCCGATCTGATGGCCCGCACCCCGGTGACGCTCCCGCCCGAGGCTACCGTCACCCAAGCCGCCCAGCTGATGCGCGCGCGCCATATCAGCAGCATCGCCGTCACCCGCGAACAGGCGCTTCTGGGGCTGGTCACCACCCGCGACCTGACCGAACGTGTGCTGGCCGAGGGGCTGCCCGGCGACACGCCGCTGGGCACGATCATGACCCGCGATCCGTTGACCCTGACGCCCGATGCGCTGGGGTCGGACATTCTGCACATGATGCTGGAACGCCGCGTGGGACATCTGCCGGTGGTACAGGACGGCACGCTCAAGGGGATGGTCACGCAGACCGACCTGACCCGCTTTCAGGCCGTCAGCTCGGCCCAGCTGGTGCGTGATGCGGCCAGTTGCGAGACGCCTGAGGAAATGGCCGAGGTCACCGCCCGCATCCCGCGCCTGTTGATGCATCTGATTGCGGCCAACAACGCGCATGAGGTGGTCACGCGGCTGATCACCGACATCGCCGACACCGTCACCCGCCGCCTGCTGAAACTGGCCGAAGCCAAGCTTGGCCCGCCGCCCGTACCCTATCTGTGGCTTGCCTGTGGCTCTCAGGGGCGGCAAGAGCAGACCGGCGTGTCGGATCAGGACAATTGCCTGATCCTTGACGATGCCGCGACGGCGGAAGACCGGCTTTATTTCAAGGCCTTGGCGCGCTTTGTCTCGGACGGGCTGGACAAGGCGGGTTACGTCTATTGCCCCGGCGACATGATGGCCACGGCAGACCGCTGGTGCCAGCCCAAGCGCGTGTGGCGGCAGTATTTCCAAGGCTGGATCGACACCCCCAGCCCCGAAGCGCAGATGCTGGCCTCGGTCATGTTCGACCTGCGGCCCATCGGCGGCACAGTGTCGCTGTTCCGCGATCTGCAGGACGAGACCCTGGCCAAGGCCGCCAAGAACTCGATCTTCGTCGCCCATATGATTTCCAACGCGCTCAAGCACCAGCCGCCCTTGGGCCTGCTGCGCGGCTTTGCCACGATCCGCTCGGGCGAGCACAAGAACCACATCGACATGAAGCACAACGGCGTCGTGCCGGTCACCGACATCGCGCGGATCTACGCGCTGTCGGGGCAACTGACCGAGGTCAACACCCGCGCCCGGATCGAGGCGGCCGAGGCGGTCGGCATCGTCTCGGTTTCCGGCGCGCGCGACCTGATCGAGGCCTATGACCTGATTGCCCGCCTGCGGCTGGAAAATCAGGCCGCTTTGGTCAAGGCCGGGCGCAAGCCGGACAATTTTCTGGCGCCTTCGGATCTGTCGGATTTTGAACGCAGCCACCTGCGCGACGCCTTCGTCGTCGTGCGCACAATGCAATCGGCGCTGGGACAACGCAGCGGCGCACTGGGATAAACAGGGAGAGGCTGAATGCTGATCGACTTCGTCGGATCACTGGCTACGGGGTTCGGCCTGATGGGGATCGTGCTGCTGGTCAACCGGCTGATCCTGCGCAACCGCATCGACCGCTGGATCTATCCGGCGACGGTGGCCTTCGGGATGGTCGCGTTCACCATCTGGGCCGAATACACATGGCCCTCGCGCACGATCACCGCGCAGCCGCAGCTGGCGCTGGCCAGCGAGAATGGCGAGGCGGTGTTCTACCGGCCCTGGACCTTTATCTGGCCGCAGGTGACGCGGATGACGGCGATCAATCTGGCCGAGACCCGCACGCATCCCGACCAGCCCGGCATGGTGATGACGCAGGTGGTGTTCATCGGCCGCTGGGAGCCGACGCGCGGTGTGGTGGTGATCTATGATTGCGTCAACAACGCCCGCGCCGATGTGGTCGAGGGTGTCGCGATGAATGCCGACGGAACGCTTGAGGGGGCCGAGTGGTTTCCGCTGGACGCTGACAACCCGGTGCTGCGCACGGCCTGCGCGGCGGTCGAGGAGGGGAATGATGGGCGCGCAAGCGGCGCGTAAGCGCATTCTGGTCGTCGAAGACGAGGACAACATCGCCATCGCGCTGGACTATCTGATGACTCGCGAAGGCTATGACCAGACCCGCATCGCCACCGGCGCGGGCGCGGTCGAGCTGATCCGTGAAACGCAGCCCGATCTGGTGCTGCTGGACGTGATGCTGCCTGAGGTGTCGGGCTATGAGATCTGCCAGAACGTGCGCATGGACCCCGGCCTGAACGGGGTGAAGATCCTGATGATGACCGCCCGCGGCTCGGCGATGGAGCGGCGCAAGGGGTTGGCGATGGGGGCCGACGGGTTCATCTCGAAACCGTTCGAGTTGAAGGTGCTGAGGGCCGAGGTCCGGCGCATACTGGCCGGGGAGCCGGCGCTGGATACTCTGCCACCGGGTGCCGCACGGCATGCTTGACCGACTCAGCCTGCGCCTGCGGATCCTGTTGTTCTTTGGGCTGCTGGCTCTGGGCGCGGTGGCGGCCGTTGCGGCGGGGCTGTGGGTGGCGCTGCGGAATTCGGGGAACGCGGCGCCCGAGGTGGTACAGGGCGCTTTGGTCGCCGGGTTTGCGATCCTGGGACTGGTGGTCTGGGTTTGGTTCCTGTTCGACACCAACGTGGCGCGGGCGATTGATCAGCTTGCCTCGGCGATCCGCGCGCGGGCACATGCGGGCATCGAGCACGGGCTGGAAACCGAGTCCCGCGCTGCGCGCTATCTGGGCGATCTGGCCCCGGCGGCAGAGGCCGTCAGCCGCGCGTTGATCGAAACCCGCAGCGCGCTGGCTGAATCCGTCGCGCGAGAAACAACACGGTTGGCGGCGGAAAAAGCCCGGCTGGAGACACTGCTGGCCGATGTCCCCGTCGCGGTGCTCCTGTGCTCCGCCGAGCATCAACTGGCGTTCTACAACGGGCAGGCGGTGGATATTCTGGGCGGTGGGACGGCACCCGGGCTGGACCGTAACCTGCTGGATTACCTGCGCGAAGGGCCGATCCGTCACGCCTATGACCGGCTGGCCGGGGCGGGCGATCCTGACATGGCCTCAGACCTGCTCTGCGCCACGGCGAACGGCACGCGGCTGCTGGCCGGGCGGATGCGCGTGCTCAGGCGGCGCGAGGAGGGCGTAGCACCCGGCTATGTGCTGACCCTGCGCGACGTCACCGCCGACATCGCCGCCCACACCAGCCGCGACGCGTTGCTGGCCGATGTGTTCGACCGCGTGCGCCGTCCGGCGGCGAATTTGCAGACGGTGATTGGTGTGATGGCCGAGCTGGAAGGCGACGGCGACGCGCCCGATCTGCGCACCGCGCTGCTGTCCGAGGTCGCGGCCCTGACCGAAGCCGTGACCGAGCTGGGCGCTCGCTATGACGCGATCCAGACCGACTGGCGGCCCTTGGGCAACACGCGCTCGGGCGATCTGCTCGACGGGCTCAAGGGGCGGTTTCAGGCAGACGGGTTCGCCTTGGAGACGCAGAGCCTTGATTTGATTGTGCAGCTCGACGGGTTCGAGATCGTGGCGTTCTGGGCTTGGCTGGCGGGGCGCATCGCCGGTGAGGGGCTGGCGCGCGCGTTCCGCATCGAGATCGCGGAAGAGGATGGTCCCGGCGCGGTGATGCGCCTGTGCTGGCAGGGCGCGCCGCTGTCCGTGGGCCGGCTGGACGGCTGGCTGGCGGGAACGCTGGGCCGCGACACAGGCGAGCTGACGGCGCGCGCAGTGTTGCTGGCGCATGGGACCGAGGCGTGGCCGGAAAGCGGCGACGGCTGCAACGCGGTGGTCATGCCGATCCGCGCCGCCCGCCGCGCCGGTCGCCGCCCGCCGCCGATCAGCCGCGCTGTGGTTTATGATTTCGACCTGCTGTCGAAGGCCCGTACCGCCGCTGTCGCGGAGACGCGGCTGGAAGACCTGACGGTGGTGGTGTTCGACACCGAAACCACCGGCCTCAACCCCGCAAGCGATGGCATCGTGCAGATTGCGGCGGTGCGGCTGGTCAACGGGCGGCGGGTTGAGAGTGAGGTGTTCGATACGCTGGTCGACCCGGGCCGCCCGATCCCGCCGTCTTCGACCGATGTGCACGGGATCACCGACAGCATGGTCGTCGGCGCGCCGGACGTGGTCGAGGCCGGGCGGCAGTTCCATAAGTTCGCGCAGGGCGCCGTGCTGCTAGCCCATAACGCGCCGTTCGATATGGCGTTTCTGCGCCGGCAAGAGGCGGCGATCGGGCAGGTGTTCGACCATCCGATTCTGGATACGGTGCTGCTGTCGGCGGTGGTGTACGGCCAGCTGGAACAGCATTCGCTCGATGCGCTGACGGCCCGGCTGGGCATCACCATCCCCGATGAGGCGCGTCACACCGCCATCGGCGACACGGTGGCGACGGCCGAGGCGTTCCTGAAGCTGGTGCCGATGCTGCGCGCCCGCGGGTTCGACACGTTCGGGCAGGTCGTTGCCGAGGTGCGCAAACACGGGCGGTTGCTCAAGGATCTCAACGCCTGAGCTTGCGCGGCGCGGGGGCCGGGGACTAGGCTGGCGCGATGGACACAGAACACACCAACCCCGACCGCGCCCGTTTCTCCCTGTTCAAGGATCTGCCGCGCGATCAGCCGATCCATATGCTCAACCTCGTCCGCCTGCGCGAACAGGCGGTTTACGACGACGGGCGGCAGGCCACGGGCGCCGAGGCCTATGCCGCTTATGCCCGTGAAAGCGGGCCGATCTTTCAGCGGCTGGGGGGCAGCATCCTGTGGAGCGGCAAGCCCGAGCTGATGCTGATCGGCCCGCAGGGTGATGTTTGGGACAAGGCGTTCATCGCCGTCTATCCCACCGGACAGGCCTTCATCGATATGATCCGTGACGCTGACTACCAAAAGGCCGCGCAGCACCGCACGGCGGCGGTGCGTGACTCGCGGCTGCTCAGGCTGTCGCCCGGCAAAGCCGAAGCGGGCTTTGGCTGAAACGCAAACGGCCCCGCCGCAGGGGCAGGGCCGCATTAATCCCGTAACACCGGGATCAGACGTTCGAGGCCGCCAGTTTAACTGCCGGTTCCGCTTTGGCGTTCTTGGCCTTACGCTCGGCATGGGTGTCCATGAAGTTGAACACCAGCGGGCGGATGTTGTTGCGCCAGCTCGACCCGGCGAAGATGCCGTAATGCCCTGCGCCTTCTTCAAGATGCTGGGCTTTCAACGCGTCCGGCAGGCCGGTCAGCAGCGCCAGCGCGGCGAGGCATTGGCCGGGGGCCGAGATGTCATCCTTGGAGCCTTCGACGACCTTGACCGCGACATTGGTGATCTTGCCGATATCGACCATCTTGCCGTTCACTTCAAAGGCGTTCTTGGCGATCTCACCGTTTTTGAAGATGCGTTCGACGGTCGACAGGTAAAACTCGGCCGTCATGTCCATGACGGCGAGGTATTCGTCGTAGAAGCGGTTGTGCTGATCGCTCTCGCTGTCCTCACCCCGCGCGGCGGCGGTGATCTTGTCGGTGAATGCCTGCGTGTGGCGGTCAAGGTTCATCGACAGGAACCCGGCCAGCTGCAACAGACCCGGATAGACCAGACGGCCCACGCCCGCATATTTGAAGCCGACGCGCTGGATCGCCATGTCTTCCAGCTGGCCCATGGTCACGCGACGCCCGAAATCCGTCACGTCGGTGGCTGCGGCGTCGGGGTCGATCGGACCGCCGATCAGCGTCAGCGTCAGCGGCTGGGCATCAGGGCTTTCTTCGGCCAGCATCGCCGTTGCGGCCAGCGCAAGAGGCGCGGGTTGGCACACGGCGATGACATGGGTGTCAGGGCCGAGGTGCTTCATGAAATCGACAAGATACTGGGTGTAGTCCTCGACATCGAACTTGCCGGCGGACACCGGAATGTCGCGGGCGTTGTGCCAGTCGGTGACCCACAGCTCGGCGTCGGGCAACAGGCTGGTCACGGTCGAGCGCACCAGTGTCGCGTAATGGCCCGACATCGGCGCGCACAGCAGGATGCGGCGGGCTTTTTCGGGACGGTTGGGGATATGAAAACGAACCAGATCACCGAAGGGGCGCGCGATCTCGACCTTGGGTTCGACCATGTGGTCGCGACCATCTTCACCGACGACCGAACCGATGCCCCAGGCGGGTTTGGTCACCATCCGGGCGAAGCTGCGTTCGGTGACTTTGCCCCAGGCCGCAATCATTTCGACCATCGGATTTGGCACCATGCCAAACACCGGATATGACGCCATCGCACGCGCAGAGGCACCAAGCCATTCGTTGGTGTTCCGCATCGTCTCCATCAGGTCGTATGTCGCCATCTGCTTCATCGGAATCTCCGCGATTTCGCCGGATGTCTGCACAGATTCCGGGGTTTCAACACTGTTGGCGCCGGGCTATGCTGTCAGACAAGCTGAACTATGCTGCACTGCAGTAGTTTAGGGGGGAGACATACAATGGCAACTTCTGAATACGAAAATTCAGAGGGACTTGAGGCCCTGAACGCCAATCTGGCGCGCATCGAGACGCTGACGCAACGTCTGATTGCGGGGTTTGCCCAGCAGAGCCCGCAGCGCCCCGACCTGCAAGCGCCAGACCCCTCGCTCTATATGAAAGCGGCCTCGGCCTACTGGACCGAGATGGTGCAGAACCCGTCCAAAATACTGGAGCAGCAGGTCGGCTATTGGGGCAAGACGCTCAAGCATTTCGTTGAAGCCCAAGAGGCCCTGCGCGCCGGTCAGCTTTCCGCGCCTGAGGATCACACCCCCGACGATAAGCGCTTCACCAACCCGCTGTGGAAGACGCATCCCTATTTCAACTACATCAAGCAGCAGTACATGCTGTCCTCGGCGGCGATCCAGTCGGCGATTGACGAGCTGGACACCATCGAGCCGCGCGAAAAGCGCCGGTTGGAGTATTTCGGCAAGCAGATCATCGACATGATGGCGCCGACCAACTTTCTGGGCACCAACCCCGATGCGCTGATGAAAGCGGTCGAGACTGAAGGTGAGTCTCTGGTCAAGGGTCTGGAAAATCTGGTGCGCGACATCGAGGCCAACAAGGGCGATCTGCTGGTCACGCTGGCCGACCGCGACGCGTTCAAGGTCGGCGGCAATATCGGCACGACCGAGGGTTCGGTGGTCTACCGCAACCGCATGTTCGAGCTGATCCAGTACAAGCCCACGACCGAAAAAGTCCACGAAACGCCGCTGCTTATCTTCCCGCCGTGGATCAACAAATTCTACATCATGGACCTCAAGCCGCAGAACAGCCTGATCAAGTGGATCGTCGATCAGGGCTATACGCTGTTCGTGGTCAGCTGGGTGAACCCCGATGCCAGCTTTGGCGATGTCGGTCTGGATACCTATGTCGAGCAGGGCTATCTGGAAGCGATCGCCAAGGTGAAAGAGCTGTGCAGCGTCAAGGCGATCAACGTGATCGGCTATTGCATCGCGGGCACCACGCTGAGCCTGACGCTGGCTTTGATGGACAAGCGCAAGGACAAGTCGATCAAGTCGGCGACCTTCTTTACCACGCTTACCGATTTTTCGGATCAGGGAGAGGTGGGCGTCTTCCTTGAGGATGATTTCGTCGACGGGATCGAGGCCGAGGCGAAGCTCTCGGGCTATCTGCGCTCGTATTACATGACCAAGACGTTCAGCTATCTGCGCTCGAACGACCTGATCTATGCGCCTGCGATCCGCAGCTACATGATGGGCGAGGCCCCGCCCGCCTTCGATCTGCTGTTCTGGAACGGCGACGGCACCAATCTGCCCGGTCGCATGACGGTCGAATACCTGCGCGCGCTGTGCCAGCGCAATGAGCTGTGCGACGGCGGGTTCGAATTGTTGGGCGAAAAGCTGCATATCTCGGGCGTGAAAGTGCCGCTTTGTGCCATCGCCTGCGAGACGGACCATATCGCCGCCTGGCGTTCCAGCTTCCGGGGCGTGGGGCAGATGGGGTCGACGAACAAGACCTTCATCCTGTCCGAGTCTGGCCATATCGCCGGGATCATCAACCCGCCGAACAAGAAGAAATACGGCCATTACACCTCGGACGCGCCGGTCGATGGCGATGCCGAGGCATGGCGGGCGCAGTCCGAATATTATCAGGGCTCGTGGTGGCCGCGCTGGGAAGAGTGGCTGCGCAGCCGGTCGGGCAAGCTGATTTCTGCTCGCTCTCTGGGTGATTCGGCGATGGAGCCTGCACCCGGAACCTATGTGCTGTCGAATATCGACGCCTGATCAATCGCTTAGAGGAAATGCTGCGGCGCAGCATAAATATCTTGATTTTCTGCGCTGCAGCATCCATAGTCTCCTCATACGCAAAACCCCGGGATGGTTCGGGACGCGAAACAGGAGACGTGCGATGACCAAGAACGATTTCACCAAATCCATGCAAGACATGATGGGCGCTTTCCCGGTCGACACCAAAGCGATGCAGGACGCGTTCAAAACCCAGGCCGCTCTGGGCGAGAAGATGAGCAAAGTTGTGCTGGAAGCCGCCGAGAAGTCGGCTGAAGTCTCGACCAAATGGACCAAGTCGACCCTCGCCAAAATCGGCGAAGTCTCGACCGTCAAGGCCGAGCCCGCCGACTACGCCAAAGCCTACACCGATTTCGCCTCGGCCTCGGCTGAAATGGCCTCCGAGCACATGTCGGCTTTCGCCGAGATCGCCAAGCGCGTTCAGATGGACACCGTCGAGCTGATGCTCGCCGCTGGCAAAGACATGTCGGCTGAAGCCACTGCTGCTGTGCAGAAAGCGACCACCGACATGACCGCCGCTGCGAAAAAAGCGACCGACGAAGTCACCGCTGCCGCCAAAAAAGCCGGCGCTGCTGCGAAGTAAGCGGGAAGGGCGGACCCCTGGGTCTGCCAGACCAATGCTTGACCGACCGGGTTCCTCCCCTCGGATGGTCAACAGGGCGAGCTTCGGCTCGCCCTTTTTTGCTGCCTGAGGGAGAGTTGGCACCGCGAATGCGCGCCCAAGGCTTTCCCGGACCAACCCTGCCCATTTGCTGTGCGTCTTTCGACGCTACAGACAAGAATCCTGTTTCCTGAATGGTTTTCGCGGTCTAGTCTTGCTGCAACGCAATATGAATGGAGAGCACAGCCGTGTCCGAGACCGAAAAGCCGCTCTTGATCAAACGTTATGCCTCGCGCCGCCTCTACAACACGGAAAGCAGCGATTACGTTACCCTAGAGGATATCGCCGGGTTCATTCGTGCCGGGCGCGAAGTGCAGATCGTTGATCTCAAGACAGGCGATGACCTGACCCGCCAATACCTGCTGCAGATCGTTGCCGAGCATGAAAGCCGTGGTGAGAATGTCCTGCCGCTGGATGTGCTGACCGATCTGGTGCGCAGCTATACCGCGCAGGCGCAGAGCGTCGTGCCGCAGTTTCTGGCAATGTCGTTCGATATGCTGCGCGAAGGGCCCAACAAACTGGCCGCGATCAACCCGATGATGGCGCAGATGTCCAAGATGCCCGGCTTTGACGCGATGCAGCGTCAGCAGCAGGCGTTCATGGAGCAGATGATGGTCGGCTGGCAGAAGATCCCCGGCTTTGCCGAGGGTGAGGCCGAGGCCGAAGCCTCGACCGACAGCGCCGACGAAGACCTCAGCGCGATCCGCCGTCAGCTGGCCGCACTGGAAGCCAAGCTCAGCAAGATGGGCAAGTGAGCGGGGCCTTCGGCCTGCGCTTCTAACCGGGATGCCTGACGCCCCCAGTGTCATTACGCTGACCACGATCCCGCCCCGTTTCGGGGCGCTTGGTCCCACGCTCGCCAGCCTTGTGGCGCAAGATGTGCCCGCGCCGGTCGAGCTGTGGATACCGGAAACCTATTCCCGGTTCCCCAAATGGGACGGCAGTTTGCCCACCCTGCCAGCGGGCGTCACCATTCGACGGTGCGCGCGTGACTGGGGACCGGCGACCAAGGTCGTTCCCGCCGCGCTCGAGCGTGCCGGTGAGGCCGTGGATCTGCTGTTTTGCGATGACGATTCGATCTATGCACCCGACTGGCACCGGCGTTTCAAGGCATTGCGCCGCGAGCGCCCCGGTGACGCCCTGGCTGCACTGGGGCGCCACCTGCCGGGCCGCGCACAAGGGCCGCGGCTGCGCGATGACCGCATGCCCCGAATGCGTCGCCTGTCCCCCACTGTCGTGGCGCCGATTTTTGCAAGGCAGGGCTACGGCGACGGGCCGCCTGTCGCGCTGGTCGGCAAGAGCGGCTATGCCGATCTGCTGGGCGGCTGGTGCGGCGTGATGGTGCGCCCGTCCTTCTTTGCGCCGCAACTTGCCGAAGGGCCGGGCCGATGGTGGCCGGTCGATGACGTCTGGCTGTCGGGAATGCTCGAACTCGGCGGCACGGCCATCTGGGTCGACGCAAGCATCCTGCCACCCGGACGGCGCAACGTCGGTGGCACCGCCGATCTGACCCGACTCAGCGTCGATGGTGACGGGCGTGTCGCGCTGGACATGGGCTGTGCTGCCGACCTGATGTCACAGCATGGCATCTGGACCGCCGAGTCGCTGGGGATGCCCGGCTGATCAGCGCCGCCGCCGCCGACCGCCGCCATCGCCACTGCTGCCCATGTTGTGATTGACCTGCGGCAGGGTCAGGACCGTGCTGAGATGCGGGAAGCTGTCCACTGCATGCGGCATGGCCGAAGCGTTGACGAAATGCTCCTGAAAGCGCGGCTCGATCGCGGTTTCAACCTTGTGGATCTGCTTGACCTGCGCCTCGATCCCGGCCCGCGCCGCGATGTTGCACAGCGCGATCCGCGCGCCGGTTCCGGCGGCATTGCCCGCGCTGGTGACGTTGTCCAGCGGGCAATCGGGGATCATCCCCAACACCATCGCATGCTTGGCGCTGATATGCGCGCCAAAGGCTCCGGCAAGCACGACATGGTCGATATGGTCCACGCCCATCTCATCCATCAGCAGGCGCGCGCCCGCATAAAGCGCTGATTTCGCCAGCTGAATCGCCCGGATATCACCCTGTGTGACGGTGATGCGCGGACCGTTCTGCGCGCTGCCATCGTGGATCAGGTAGGAATAGGTGCGCCCCTCGGCCACGCTGCGTTCGGTGCCGGTCTGCGCCGGAGCGCCCATCAGGCCCGCCGCATCGACGATCCCGGCCATGCGGAGTTCCGCCACCGCCTCGATGATGCCCGACCCACAGATGCCGGTGATCCCGGTATGCGCGGTGGCCTCGGCAAAGCCGGGTTCATCCGACCACAGGTCGCTGCCGATGACGCGAAAGCGAGGTTCCTTGGTCTCAGGATCGATCTCGATCCGCTCGATGGCCCCGGGGGCCGCGCGCTGGCCGCTGGAAATCTGCGCGCCCTCGAACGCCGGTCCGGTGGGCGAGGAACAGGCCAGAACCCGCTTTTTGTTGCCCAGCAGGATCTCGGCATTGGTGCCCACATCGACGATCAGCACCAGCTCGTCGCGCAACTGCGGTGCCTCGGATAGCGCCACAGCGGCGGCATCCGCGCCGACATGCCCGGCGATGCAGGGCAGGGTGTAGAGCCGCGCTTCGGCGTTGATGGCGCTCAGACCCAGATCGCGCGCGGGCAGCGACAGCGACGACGACGTGGCCAGCGCAAACGGGGCCTGACCCAGCTCAACCGGGTCGATGCCCAGAAACAGGTGGTGCATCACCGGGTTGCACACAACGACGGTTTCCATGATCGCCCGCGGGTCGATCACCGCCTCTGCCGCCACGGAAATTGCCAAGGCATTCAAGGCGTCGCGCACCGATGCCGTCATCTCGACATCGCCGCCGGGGTTCATCATCGCATAAGAAACGCGGCTCATCAGATCTTCACCAAAGCGGATCTGCGGGTTCATGACCCCGCCCGACGCCAGCACCCGCCCGTCACGCAGATCGCACAGATGCGCGGCAATCGTGGTCGATCCCAGATCAATCGCAAGCCCTGCCAGAGGGCCGTCATAAAAGCCGGGGAACACGTCGAGAAGTTTTGCGGCACCGCCGTGATGGTCGCGGAACACCGCCGCTGTCACACTCCATTTGCCCTTGCGCAGCACGGGTTGGAGCTTGCGCAACACAGACGGTCCGGCCTCGATCGCCTCAATCTGCCACTGGTCCTTGAGCGCCAGCGCCAGCCTCTCCAGATCGCCAGAGGGCTCGTGCATGTCGGGCTCGGCCACCTCGACGTAGTAAAGCCGCGTTGCCGGGTCCATCTGCACCACCCGCGCGCTGGCAGCCTTGCGCACCACCTGCCGGTGCAACTGGCTTTCCGGCGGCACGTCGATGACCACATCGCCCATGACCTTGGCCTGACAGCCCAGCCGCCGCCCGTCCAGCATGCCGCGCTTGTCCTTGTAGCGCTGCTCGACCGCGTTCCAGTCGCTGAGCGCATCGGCGGCGACGGTGACGCCGTGCTTGGGGAACGCTCCGACGCCGGGCGAGACCTGACACTTGGAACAAATCCCGCGCCCGCCGCAGACCGAGTCCAGATCGACCCCCAGTTGCCGCGCCGCTGTCAGCACGGGTGTCCCCACCGCAAACCGCCCCCGCTTGCCCGAGGGGGTAAAGATCACCAGCGCGTCGCTTGCCATGGGAATGTCCTGTCCGCCTAACTTGAGCTGCACCATAGCGTGACGCCGCGCAGCCGAAAGGGGGCAAGCGACCCGGGCAGGGCGGAAAGCGACCGGCTCAGGGTGTTGCGGCCTGTGCCAGCAGCCGGGCCTCGGCGATCAGCGCGATCAGCACCTCGACGTGACGTGGCGCGCGCCATGGATTGCCCGCTTCGTGGGGGGCGCGGGTGCGCAGGTCATCGTGCTGTGCCTCCAGCGCGATCAGGTGGCGCAGCGTCGCCACGCCGGGGGGCGGCGTGGCGGGCAGGCGCAGGATACGGCGCAGATCGGTTTCGCGGACATAGTCCATGGCGCCATGACGCGCCGTGCGCATCAGCAGTTGCGGACGGCGCATAGTGGTCAGCTCGGACAGGACCATCAGGATCGAGTCACGGGGGTGCAGGTCATGGGCGATTCCTTTCGAAGGTTGGAAAAGTGACGCCCCGATCATCTCACGACCCTTGTGGGTGTTGCGTTGCGGTGCCCAGCACCGCGCGGTCCGTTCAACGTTCCTTTGAGGTTGGGCCGCACAGTGAACCGGCTGCAAGGTTAACGATCCGGTAACAAAGTGGGTCATAGGTTGAGAATGTTGACGTTATCGAAACGTGCTTTTCCGAGGAGGACCGAGGTTGTCGCGTTGGCCACCCGTCGGAAGGACGGGGTCGCACCATGGCCAAAGGGGATCCGATGACCGCCAATCTTTCGCCGATCACGCATCTGCCCGAGTGGGTGCCCTCGGCCGTCCGGCTGTATCTGTCGCATACCGAAAGCGGGCGTTCGCTGCGCGACATCGCCCGGGCCGAAGGGGTGCATGCCTCGACGGTGCTGCGTCAGGTGCGCCGGTTCGAGAACCGCCGCGACGATCTGCTGGTGGAGTGCGCGCTGGGGCGGCTGCGCCAGAGCGACACGAGGCTGCCCCTGATCGGCGACGGCGGTCCCGATGCACCGCCGCCGCCTTGCGAAGAAACGCTGGATGCCGAGGCGCGGCGGGTTCTTCCCCGTCTGGCCGAGGAGGGCGCGCTGCTGGTTGTCGCCCCGGACATGGAGCGCGCGGTTGTTCTGCGGGACGGGGCGTCGGGTACGGTGCGGCTGGCGGTGCTCGACCGCCCGGTGGCCGAAGCCTTTGCACTGCGCGACTGGATCGCCTGCGTGCAGGCAGGCCGGGTGCTGCGCTACGAACTCACCACCACGGGGCGTGCAGCGTTGCGGCGGTTGGTGCAGGGCGATGACCCTCAGGCGTCAACGCTGCGCGCGTCCGAGGATGACGAGTGCCGGGGCACCCGCCCGATCACCGTGGAATCGCCGGTGACGGCGCTTGCCCGGCGGCGCGACAAGGACGGCAAGCCCTTCCTGACGCCCGATCTGGTCGCCGCCGCCGAACGCCTGCGGGAAGATTTCGAGACCGCGCAGACCGGCCCTCGCGTGACGCAGGACTGGGAGCGGCTGCTGACCGGTCCGCAAAAATCGGTCGGCGGCAGCAGCCGGGGTGCGTCGGGTGCCCGCAACCGGGTGCTGATGGCGCTGGCGGAACTGGGGCCGGGACTGGCCGATATGGCCCTGCGCTGCTGCTGTTTCATGGAGGGGTTAGAGACCGCCGAGCGCCACATGGGCTGGTCAGCGCGCTCGGGCAAGATCGTTCTGCGCATTGCGCTGCTGCGGTTGCAGCGGCACTATGAGACGCTTGGCGACGCAGGAAAGATGATTGGTTGATTGTCTGACATTTGCCGCCGGCGCGCCTGAGGTTACGCACCTGTTACCGCTGCTAAAGTCGGAAAAGTAACATTCTGCCTGATGAATCGGCACCAGATTTGCCGCGAAATGTCAGAAAATGAACTGTGCGCCCATCATCTGTCTTCTCAATATCCACGGGGATTCTCAAGGGGCGCGTGCGCCCCTTGAGCGGGGTGTGGGGCTGGCCCCACCACGCCCTCACCCGATCGGCACCAGCCGTGCCAGTCCCGCGACCTTGGCCGCCGCCGCGCCCGACATGATGCTCTCGCGTGCCATGGCGACGCCTTCTTTCAGCGTCGTCGCCTTGTCGGCCACCATCAGCGCCGCCGCCGCGTTCAGCAGCACGGCGTCGCGGTAGGCAGGTCGCCCGGCACCGGCCAGAACCGCTTTCAGCTCGACTGCATTCTCGGCCGGGTCGCCCCCCAGAAGATCGTCGAACGGATGCAGCGGCAGCCCGGCATCCTCGGGGTGCACAGTGAACTCGCGCAGCGCACCGTTCTCCAGCGCCACTACCATCGAGGGCGCGGCAATCGACAGCTCGTCCGTGCCGTCGCCGCCATGCACCAGCCACGCCTTTTCCGACCCCAGCGCCAGCAGCACCTCGGCCATCGGGCGCACCAGCGCGGGCGCGAAGACCCCGGTCAGCTGCCGCTTGACCCCGGCCGGGTTGGTCAGCGGCCCCAGGATGTTGAAGATTGTCCGCGTGCCCAGTTCGGTCCGCACTGGCCCGACGTGGCGCATCGCCGGATGGTGCATCGGCGCCATCATGAAGCCGATGCCGACATCCCGGATCACACGCTCGACTTCGGCGGCACCGACCATCACGTTGATCCCCAGCGCGCCCAGTGCATCCGCCGCGCCCGATTTCGACGACAGGTTGCGGTTGCCGTGCTTGGCCACGGTAACCCCCGCACCGGCAACCACAAAGGCTGTCGCGGTCGAGATGTTCAGCGTGCCCTTGCCGTCACCGCCCGTGCCGACGATGTCCATCGCCCCCTCGGGCGCGCGGACCTTGACGCAGCGTGCGCGCATCACGGCGGCGGCGGCGGCGTATTCATCCACGGTCTCGCCGCGCGTGCGCAGGGTCATCAACAGCCCGCCCATCTGCGCCGGGGTCGCATCGCCCGCAAACAGGATCGAGAAGGCCTGCTCGGCCTCGGCGCGGGTCAGGGGCCGCTCGGCGGCGGTGGCGATCAGGGGTTTGATGCTGCTCATGCCGAAACCTTCGCGCGCTCAAGAAACGTTTTCAGCATCGCGTGGCCATGTTGCGAGGCGATGCTTTCAGGGTGGAACTGCACGCCCTCGATGGGCAGCTCGCGGTGCCGCAGCCCCATGATCATGCCGCTTTCCAGCCAGGCGGTGACCTCAAGGCAGTCGGGCAGGCTGTTGCGCTCGACGATCAGCGAGTGATAGCGCGTCGCCTCCAGCGGCGAGGGCAGGCCCGCGAAGACCCCGCCGTCAGCGTGGTGAATGGTGCCCATCTTGCCATGCACGATCTCGCCCGCGCGCACCACCTTGCCGCCAAACGCCTGTCCGATGGTCTGGTGGCCAAGGCACACACCCAGCAGCGGCGTTCTCGTCTCGGCGGCGGCGGCGACCAGGGCCAAGCAGATCCCCGCCTGATCGGGGTCGCAGGGGCCGGGGCTGAGCACGATGGCCGAGGGGTTCAGCGCCATGGCTTGCTGGACGTCCAGCGCGTCGTTGCGCTTGACCACCACCTCGGCGCCGAGTTCGCCAAAATAATGCACGAGGTTGTAGGTAAAGCTGTCGTAGTTATCAATCAGGAGCAACATGGCGCGGATCCGGGCGTTTTGGGGCGTCCCTTACATGCAACCGCGTGCCGCATGGGGTCAAGCCCGTGTAAGCGGTGCTCTGTGCGCGACGGCAGGGGTGCACGCGTGGCGCTGACGCAGTATAAGGGGGCAAGCGGGCAGGCTGAGACCAAACAAAAAGAGGGGCGAATGAGCGGGTTCATCAAGGGAATCGTCGTTGGCTTGGGCAGTTTCGGGCTGGGGTTCGTTGTGCTTTCGGTCGTGTTGCCGGTTGACGCGCCGGGCAGGCTGCAACCCAGCCCCGCGCAGGTCGAGGCCGAGCGTCAGGCCGAGGTGGATCTGGTGCCCGCGACGGCTGCCCCCGATGCGCCATCCGTGACCGGTGACACGCCCGCGCCCGCCGGTCCCGCTGTCGAGGCGACGGCGCAAGAGCCTGCCACACAGAGCGTGGATCCTGTGCCTTCGAACGATCTGGTGGCGGAGTCTGAAGGTCTCGATCCTGCGCCTGCGGACCCCGCGACGCAGGCAACGCCGGTCGAGACAGCGCCCGAGCCGTCCCCGAGTGTTACGCCTCCGGCGGATGCCAGCCCACGTGTGCAAGACCCGCCCGCCGCGCCGCGCACGGCGTTGACCCCGCCGCTGCCCGATACCGACCGCCCCGATCCGCAACCCGCGTCCGCTGCCAACGCACAGCCCGACAGCGCCCCCGCTGAAGCCGAAGCACCGGTTGTCGAGCCCGCCCCTGTTGAGCCGATGGGCGCTGCGTCTGAAACGGGGCCATCGCCGGTGGTCACGCTGCCCTCTGCTGCCGACGCCCCGCCGCTTGCCGCAGGGGCAACCGACACCCCCGGCGCGGTGACGGCGCCTGCCGCTGATGCCACGCCGCTTGCGCAGGCCGGGACAGCGCTGGCTCAGGCGCGCAGCGCCCTTGTGCCGACCGAGCGTTCTACTGTCGAGCGCGCGCTCCCCGACACGACCGCGCCCGCCATGCCCCAGCCTGAACCGCCCGTGACGGCTGACCCCGTCCCGCAACCGGCCCCTGAGCCCACCGCCCCGGCCGAGAGCCAGTCCCCGCTCGCGCCCGTTCCGGCTGCCCGCGTCCCGCTGTCCGAGCCGCTGCTGCCGCGCGCGCCCGGCTTTGCGATCGAGCGCCCCCCGGTGCAGCCCATGCCCACCGGAACGCCGCAGGTTGCCGTGCGCCGGGGTGCGACGGCCGATTCCGCGCCGCGTCAGGTCGAAGGCGTGACCGTCGGCCGCTTGGCGCGCATCGGTGCGCCGGTGCCCGAGGGATCCACCGCCGAACCGACGCCGGATCCTGCCGATCCCGGCCTGTCCGCCGCGCAACGCTTCGCCGCGCAGCCGGCGATCAGCGGTGACGAGCGCCCGCTGGGCGTGGTGCTGACCGACAGTGCCGCCTCGCAATCCGCGATTCTGGCGCTGGGGGTGCCGGTTACGGTCGCGCTGGATCCTTATGACGCGGATGCGCCGCGCCGCGCTGCCGAATACCGCAGCGCCGGGTACGAGATCGCCTTGCTGGCCGCGCGGATGCCCGCTCTGGCGACGCCTGCGGACCTGACGGTGATTCTGGACGCGTGGATGCGCGATTTCCCCGAAACCGTGGCGCTGATGGACGTGCCGTTGAACGGCGTGGGGGCGAACCCGACGCTGGCCCGCGATCTGACGGCGATGCTGGCGGTGGATGGCTACGCGGCGATTGCGCTGCGCGGGGGGCTGGATGCGTTCCTGCAAGCGGCTGAAGACAGCGACCTGCCGGCGGTGGCAGTGTACCGTGAGATCGACAGCGCCGGGCAAAGCGAGATTGCCGTCCGCCGGATGATCGACCGCGCCGCGTTTGAGGCCCTGCGCCGTCCCGGTATCCTGATCGCGGGATCCGCCGATGATCGCGGCCTGATGACCGAGCTTGCCGATTTCGCCCAAGGGCGCGGGCGCAGCGGTGTCGCGCTGGCCCCGGCCTCGGCCGTGTTAAGCGCCGCGCGCTGAGGATTTTATGCACGATACCTCCCTCGCGCCGGTCTTCTTTGAGATCGCTCTGTTGGTGTTGATGGCGGCGGGGCTGGGCCTGATCGGGCTGGCCCTGCGCCAACCGCTGATCGTGGCGTTCATCGCCACCGGCATTCTGGCCGGGCCGGATGTGCTGGGGCTGGTGCAGTCCGAGGCCTTCATCGCCCTGCTCAGCCAGATTTCCATCGCCGTCTTGCTGTTTTTGGTCGGGCTGAAACTGGACGTCGGGCTGATCCGCAACCTCGGCGGAGTGGCGGTGGCGGCGGGTGTCGGGCAGATGGCACTGACCGGCGTGATCGGTGGCGCGCTGGCGCTGGCGCTGGGGTATGACCTGCTGGCGGCGGTTTATATCGGCATGGCGCTGGCGATTTCGTCGACGATCATCATCGTCAAGCTGCTGTCCGACAAGCACGAGATCGACGCGCTGCACGGACGCATCGCGCTGGGTATCCTGATCGTGCAGGATATCGCGGTGGTCGCAGCCATGGTGCTGGTCGCGGCGCTGGGCGGCGCAGGCGAAGCGGCGCATGCCAGCGATCCGCTGCTGATGCTGGGCGGTGCCGTGGGGATGCTGGCCGTGGTTTGGGTCTTTGTGCGCTGGCTGGCCGCGCCGCTGCTGTCGCGCATTGCCCGCGCGCCCGAACTGGTGGTGATCTTCGCCGTCGGCTGGGCGGCGGGATTTGCCGCGCTGGGCGATGAGATCGGTCTGGGCAAGGAGCTGGGCGGGCTGGCCGCCGGGATCTCACTGGCCTCGACCCCGTTCCGCGATGCGATCGGCGCGCGGCTGGCCCCGTTGCGCGATTTTCTGCTGTTGTTCTTCTTTCTCAGCCTTGGCGCCGGGGTCGATCTGGGAGGCCTTGGCGCGCAGATTCTGCCTGCGCTTCTGTTCTCGGCCTTTGTGCTGCTGGGCAAGCCGGTGATCGTGCTGCTGCTGACCCGGTTTCTGGGCTACCGCACGCGCACCGGGTTTCTGGCCGGGGTGACGCTGGGCCAGATCTCGGAATTCTCGCTGATCTTTCTGGCGATGGGCGTGGCGGCCGGGCATGTCGAAGAGGGGACGGGCGCGCTGATCACGCTGGTCGCGCTGATCACCATCGCGCTGTCGGTCTATGGCATCGCGTCCTCGCACAGCCTGCTGGCATTGGCCGAGCCGCTGCTCAAACGGTTCGAGCGCCGCGACATGACGCGCGAGGAAGAGGGCGACAGCCCCGACCAGCCGGGCCGGGGTTATGACGTGGTGATTCTGGGGCTGGGGCGCTATGGTCAGCGCATCGGGCAGGGGTTGCAGGCGCGCGGGTTTCGCCTGCTGGGCGTCGATTTCGACCCCGAGGCGCTGCGCCACTGGCGTGCGCTGGGGCTGGACGCGCGCTTTGGCGACGCGACGGACCCTGAGTTCATCGCTCATCTGCCACTGCGCCGGGTGCGCGCGGTGATCTCGACCGTGCCGCCGATCCGGGGCGCGCTGGCGCAGGCTGATCCGCATCCCGCCTTCCTGCAATCGCTCCGCGATGCGGGCTATACCGGCGCGGTCGCGGTGACAGTCAACCACCGGTCCGAGGCCGACGCGGCCCGCGTGCTGGGGGCGACGCTGGTCCTGTCGCCGTTCGAGGATGCGGCCGAGCGCGCGGTGGACAAGATTGCCGACGAGTGCCGCGGCTGAGCACCGCTAAACGCAAAACCCCCGGCGCGGGGGCCGGGGGCTGAAGGGCGCGGGCAGGGCGGCTCAGTCGCGGCCGCGGAAGGGCTCGACATATTGCAGGGCCATGTCCCAAGGGAAGAAGATCCAGGTGTCCTGGCTCACGCCGGTGATGAAGGTGTCCACCATCGGCTCGCCCATCGGCTTGGCATAGACGCAGGCGAAATGCGCCTTGGGATAGAGCGAGCGCACCAGTTCCAGCGTCTTGCCGGTATCGACCAGATCGTCAACGATCAGGATGCCCTCACCGTCGCCCATCATCTCGGCGTCGGGGGACTTGATCACCTGTGCTTCACGCCGCTTGTCGGCCTTGCCGCCGCCCGCGTGGTAGGATTTCACGCTGATCGTATCGACTGTGCGGATGTCCAGCTCGCGCGCGACGATCATCGCCGGGGCCATGCCACCGCGCGTGATGGCGACGACGGCTTTCCAGTGCCCTTCATCGGGGCCGTGGCCTTGCAAGCGCCATGCCAGCGCGCGCGCGTCGCGGTGCAGCTGGTCCCAGCTGACGTGAAAGCCTTTTTCATGCGGCAGGCGGTCGGTCATGGCAAACTCCTCAGGTCGCGGCGATCTTGACGCCCAGCAACGCCAGCAGGGCGCCGAAGCCGCGGTCGATCATGGTCTTCAGGCTGATATACCGCGTGCGCGTCCGATCAAGCGAGAAAAGCCGCGCGACCGCCATGTTCCACAGGGATTCGTTAAGAAACACCACCGCCAGCAGCGCGGCATAGACCCAAGCGGGGGTTTGCGGTGGGACCGTGCCCAGAAACATCGCCGAAAACATCACCGCCGGTTTGGGGTTTGCCAGCTGGGTAAACAGCCCCAGACGGAACGCCGCCGCGCCGCTGCGCGGCACAGGGCGGTCATCGCCCATGACCAGCGGCTGGCGCGCGTCGCGCCACATCAGCCAGCCCAGCCAGCCCAGATACGCCGCGCCGCCCAGCTTGAGCGCCCAGAGCAGCGCCGGGGCAACGGCGAACAGCAGGTTGAGCCCGAACATTGCCGCCGAGGCCCAGAAAACCGCCCCTGCCGCAATCCCCAGCGCCATCAGGGCCCCGGTGCGAAAGCCCTCGGTCAGCCCGGTGCGCGCCGACATCAGAACCGCAGGGCCGGGGCTGACCGCTGCGAACAGCGACAACCCGGCGAAGGCCAGAAAAGCGGCAAGCGTCATCGCAGTCTCAGTCCTTGCGGCCAGTGACCACGTCAATATCGGGCGCGTCCACGGCTTTCATGCCAACGACATGATAACCCGCATCGACGTGCAGGATCTCACCCGTGGTGCCCGACCCAAGGTCCGACAGCAGGTAGAGCGCGGCCTTGCCGACCTCCTCCTGCGTCACGTTGCGGCGCAGGGGCGAGTTCAGCTCGTTCCACTTCATGATATAGCGGAAATCGCCGATGCCGCTGGCGGCCAGCGTCTTGATCGGTCCGGCCGAGATGGCGTTGCAGCGGATGCCGTCCTTGCCCAGATCCTCGGCGATATACATCACCGACGCTTCCAGCGCGGCCTTGGCGATGCCCATGACGTTATAATGGGGCATCACTTGCTCGGCGCCGTAATAGGTCAGCGTCAGCAGCGAGCCGCCCGCCGGCATCATCGCAGCAGCGCGTTTGGCCACGGCGGTGAAGGAATAGACCGAGATGTCCATCGTCATCAGGAAGTTGGCATGCGACGTGTCGACATAGCGGCCGCGCAGCTCGTTCTTGTCGGAAAAGCCGATCGCATGGACCAGAAAGTCGATTTCGCCCCATTGTGCCTTGAGGTCATCGAACATGGTGTCCACAGACGCCATATCGGCCACGTCGCACTCGAACAGACGCGGGGTGCCCAGCTTTTCGGCCAGCGGAACCACGCGCTTTTTCAGCGCTTCGCCCTGATAACTGAACGCCAGCTCTGCGCCTTGGCTGGCAAGAGCTTGGGCGATGCCCCAGGCAATGGATTTGTCATTGGCGAGGCCCATAATGAGGCCTTTTTTACCCGCCATAAGTCCTGCTGACATCGCGGTCTCCGGATAAGACGTTTACGTTACGGCCAGCTTTAGGCCAAAGCCCCCAGCGCATCAAGGGCGCGCGCTCTTGCTCGCGGGGGTGAAAACCTGCCAGTGTCCGTACCAATGCCTCTCTTGCCTGCAAAGGGTTCTGCCATGACCACTTCTGATTCCGACGCTTCGCGCACTGGTATCTTTGTCGGGGACGACCCTTTCGCCCTTGCCCAACGCTGGCTGACCGAGGCAGAGGCCAGCGAGCCCAACGATCCCAACGCCATTGCCCTGTCGACCGTCGATTCCGACGGGCTGCCCAATGTCCGCATGGTATTGCTCAAGGAGATTGAACAGTTTGGTGACGGTACGGGGGCTTTTGTGTTCTACACGAACTATCGCAGCGCCAAGGCCCGCGAAATCGAGGCTGCGGGCAAGGCTGCTTTTGTGATGCACTGGAAATCGCTGCGCCGACAAATCCGGGTGCGCGGTCTGGTCGCGCGTGAGGACGGTCCGCAGGCCGATGCCTATTACGCCAGCCGCTCGCTGCAGTCGCGTCTGGGGGCCTGGGCTTCTCAACAATCCCAACCCCTTGCCTCGCGTGGGGCCTTGATGGCAGACGTTGCCAAGATGTCGCTTCGTCACGGCACCAACCCGCCGCGTCCACCCTACTGGGGTGGGTTTCGGATCACGCCGGTCGAGATCGAATTTTGGGCAGATGGCGCCTTCCGGTTGCATGACCGCTTCCGGTTTACACGTCTAAATGATGCCGAGCCTTGGGTTGTTTCCCGACTGAATCCCTGAATTTCACGCTTCGTGAAACGCCCACCTCTTGCCATTGCTGCAAAATGCGAAGATGCTGCCGCAAGGTTGGCGATGTTAATGGTTGGGAATATAAATGGTCGAGATAGAACGGGGCCTTCCGCGAGTGCGCGGGAGTGTCAAATGGTTCGACCCCACGAAGGGCTTTGGGTTTATTGTTGCAGACACGGGTGGTCCCGACATTCTTCTGCACGTAAACGCCTTGCGCAATTTTGGCCAGAGTTCGGTCTGTGACCGCGCGGGAATCGACGTGAGCGTCCAGCAGACCCAACGCGGTCTTCAGGCGGTCGAAGTCTTCGAAATCACGCCGCCGCCTGATACCATTCTTGAAACCGACGAAGTTCGCGAGGCCGAAGATCCGGCGATTGCCGATCTTCCGCTGGAGCCTGCGCGCATCAAATGGTTCGACAAGATCAAGGGATTTGGCTTTGCCAATTGCTTCGGTCTGCCCGACGATGTGTTCATTCACATGGAAGTGCTGCGCAAATCCGGCTTTGCCGAGTTACAACCGGGCGAGGCCGTGGGCCTGCGCATCGTCGAAGGCGAGCGTGGCCGCATGGCGGTTGCCATCGCATCGTGGGAAACTGCGCTGCACAACAAGGGTTAAGGGTTTATGGTGCGGAACGGGTTTGTCGGCGTTGTTTTGGCCTTTGTTCTCGGGGCGGGCCAAGCCTCGGCCAGCGCCTGTTCGCAAGACCATGTGCAACTGCGCGGCGACTTCGGGCAGGCAGCCTTCACCGTTGAAGTGGCTGATACCGAGAGCGAGCGTGCGCAGGGCCTTATGCACCGCGAGTCGATGCCGCGCTTCTCGGGCATGCTTTTTGTCTTCGACGCCCCGCAGCGCGCGGTTTTCTGGATGGAAAACACCCTGATCCCGCTGGATATGCTGTTTCTTGACGCCGAAGGCGTGGTGCAAACCGTGCATGCCAACGCCATCCCACTGGACCGCACCGGCATCGATGGCGGCTTTGGCATCAAGTATGTTCTGGAAATCAACGGCGGCATGGCCGAGCGTCTGAACATCGAAGAGGGCGCCGTTCTGCGCCACCCGGCGATCGCGCAAGACACGGCAGCATGGCCTTGCGATTAATCGCTCTTTCCAGCCGCGCAAAGCTGGTCTAAGAGGCACCTGTCGGGGCGTGGCGCAGCTTGGTAGCGCGACGGTTTTGGGTACCGTAGGTCGTAGGTTCGAATCCTATCGCCCCGACCATTTTCAACAGTCAGTGTCTCTGCCATCGCCCGTTTTACCGGGCGATTTTGGGCTGTTGCGGTTCTCGCTGGTCAGACGGCGCAGCGCCCCCACCGATATCGGCGCTGATTGTCGAAACCGGCCGGGCAGGCTGGACGCGCACCGATCGCTTGTGGCCGCGAAACGCGCACCCGTGCCGCCCTGCACCCGACCGTGTGCTGGCAACCGCAGCGCCGTTGCGGCATAAACGGCGCAATAGGTGACGCGTGCTTCCGGTGGGCCTGCAACCGCTGGCCGTCACCGCAGCCATCCCGGGGAACGGAGCAGAGACATGAGCAGAACCGGTCTGGACGACTACCTGTCGCGTGAGGCGATCAAGGACTGCCTTTACCGCTATGCGCGCGGCATTGACCGCGCTGATGAAGCGGCGCTCCTGTCCTCGTACTGGCCGGATGCCTATGACAGCCACGGTGCGACAGCGGGGCCGGTATCGGAGTTTTACGAGCGGGTGCGCGGTGCCTGGGCGCGCGATCCGCGCAATGTGCATCATGTCACCAACATCCTGATCACCTTCCGCGACGCAGACAGCGCCGAGGTCGAGAGCTATTTTCTGGCCCTGCAACGCGGCGCGGGCCCGGACGGTGTGGTGCGGCAGGTGATGATGAGCGGGCGCTATTGCGACCTGTTCGAGCGGCGTGGCGGCGAATGGCGGGTGGCGCGCCGGACCGTGGTCTATGACTGGGTCGATCCGCAGCCAGTACCGCAGGGGTCCGAGGCGGAACGCTTCGGGCCACGCCAGCCGGTTGGCGCAGCGTGGCCCGATGATCCGGTGTACCGGATCGGCAAGGACTGAGCGGTCAGGACGCCCCGTCTGGAAGCGAGGTCAGGACGCCCCGTCTGGAAGCGCGCTCAGGAAGCGCGGTCGAAGCGTCCCAGCGCGCCGTCATAATTGACCAGCGCCGCGTCGGGTGATCCGGCCGTCACCGACACGACACGACCGATCAGCACCGTGTGGCTGCCGGCCTCGTGCTGCGCGAGGCTGGTGCAGGTCAGGCTCTGCAGCGCGGTCTTGAGCAGGGGGGCACCGTGGTCGCCCGCCTCCCAGTCGTGGTCAAAACGCGCCGCACCATGGCGGACGCGCTGCCCGGCGAAGAGCATCGCTTCCTCGGTCTGATCGGCGCGCAGGATATTGATGCTGAAACTGGGCGCGCTGGTGACGCAGGCATGGGCGGCGGCACGGCGGTTCAGGCACACCAACACGATGGGCGGTTCGGCCGAGACGGATGAAAAGGCCGAAACCGTCATCCCGCAGCGCGCCTCGCCATCGCCCGCCGCAACAATGCACACGCCCGAGGCAAAGCGGCGCATGGCTTGCCGGAAGGCGTCGGCATCGACCGGGGGCAACGCCTCGATCGTTTCGATATGCGCCCGGATACGGCCCTGCGTGTCGACCCAGCCGTGTTTGACGGCAAAGCCGACCATCGCGGCAAAGCCGTTTTCCCAGTCGGGCTGACCGGCAAAGGGCGAGATCGCCCTGATCGCATCCGGCCGAACCCAGGCGTGATCCGCGTCTTCGAGCTCGGCCACCGGGGCGACGGCTGCGCTGCGCTCTGCGGTCAGCGTGGCCTCAAGCGCTATCGAGAAGCGCTTGAAATCCTTTGCACTTTCCAGCCGAGGGGCCGCTCCGGCGGTGAGAACGATGCGCATGGGCTTACTCGGCCGCCGCGACGACTTTGGTGGTGCTGCCGACCGCTTTCTGCACCGCCGGGATGATCGTGTCGCCCCAGAGTTCCATCTGCTTGAGCATGGTCTTCTGGTCGAAGTCCCCCAGTTGCGTCTGCAAGGCGATATGGTCAGGACGCAGCACTTCGATTTCTTCGATCAGCCGCTCGATCACCCGGTTCACGCTGCCAACAGGCAGGTTGCGGCGCAGGTCTTCGATGGTCGGATCGCTGTCGCTGGGAACCTCTTTCATCATGTAGCCGTCGTCGGTGGTCTGGGTGCGGTTCTTCAGGCTGAACGACAGGCGGCGCTGGAAGATCGCGTTTTCCAGATACGAGTCGATCTCGGCGTCATTGTCGCTGGCATAGCCGCAGCGCAGGAAGCCGATGCGCGACTTGCTACCGTCGGTGCCAGACTCCTCGATCGCCTGATCCAGCTGCCCGCGCACATGGCGCACCGAATCCATGCCGTTGAGCAGGGCGGTGACGAACATGTTATAGCCTTCGCGGAAGGCATGGGCGCGGATCTTGGGGTTGCCGGTGGTGATCCACAGCGGCGGCATCGGGTCTTGCATCGGGCGCGTCGCGATCGAGCTGGGCGGGATGTTGAGATACTCGCTATGGTGCTCAAAGATCTTCTGCGTCAGCGCCTTGGGGATGACGTCGAGGTATTCCTCGAAGATTTTCCCGGCATCGGCCAGATTGGTGTCAAAGCGCTGGAATTCGAAATCCTGATAGCCCACGCCGATGCCCAGCTCCAGACGGCCGTTCGACAGCGTATCGACAAAGCCGACCTCGGCCAGAAAGCGCGGGGCGTGGTAGAGCGGCAGGATGCAGACCGCCGAACCAAGGCGGATCGTGCTGGTCTTGCCGGCGCAATGGGCAACCATCATCAGCGGCGAGGGTGACAGCGAGTAGTTGTTGAAATGGTGTTCAGCGTACCAGGCGTTTGAAAAGCCAGCCTTTTCGGCCATGATGGTTTGCTCGACAGCATTCGCGATCACCTGATGCGATGACTGATGATAGCCGCGCTGCTGCGCAAGAATGAAGGCGCCGAAGTCCATGGTATTTTCCTCCCGTCTGAACATCTGCCCCCAGTGTAGGTTATTGCAATTTTGGTGATAACCGGGCAGTTTCGCAGCTCAGCTTTGCAAGAATTGAAAAGGTGGCAATGGACAAGCTGCGGGCAATGGAGCTGTTGGTGGCGACCGCCGAAAGCGGCAGTTTCTCTGCTGCCGGGCGGCTTTACGGCCTGTCCCCGGCCAGCGTGTCGCGCCATGTGAACGAGCTTGAGGCCAGTCTGGGCGTCACGCTGATCCACCGTTCGACCCGCGCCTTGACGCTGACCGAGGCCGGGCAGCGCTATCACCGCGATGCCAGCGACATTCTGGCGTCGGTCAAGGCGGCAGAGAATGCGGCCAGCGATCAGAATGAAGCGCCGCGCGGTATTCTGCGGGTGCATTCGCGCACGATGTTCGGGGTGTCGGTGCTGTCACGGCTGCAACCGTCATTCTCGCAGCTATACCCCGATCTGGTGGTCGATCTGCATCTGTCCGAACAGCCGGTGCGTCTGCGCGAGGACGGGTTCGACCTCGATTTCCGCATCGCACCACCTGCCGAGCAAGGGCTGGTGCGGCGGCGCTTGTTTCTGAGCCAGCGCATTCTGGTGGCCTCGCCTGCGTATCTGGCGCGCACGCCCGCCATTGCCCGCCCGCAAGACCTGTCGGCGCATGCCTGTCTGACCTACTGGACCAGCCACGAACGGGTCTATTGGCGGTTCCGCGATGGCGGGGCAGAGCATGAACTGGCCATCCCGGCCGTGTTCAGCTCCAACAACGGGTTGGTGCTGCTGAACATGGCGCTGGCAGGACAGGGCATTGCGTTGCTCGATGACTATACGGTTGCCGATCAGATCGCGTCCGGCGCGCTGGTGGTCGTTCTGCCTGACATGCGGGTAACCAATGCGACGTTTGAAGAGGGTATCTTCGTCACCTATCCTGAAGCGCCGTTTATTCCCGCCAAGCTGCGGCTTTATATCGATTTTGTCGTCGCGCATTGGGGCCGCGCCCTGCGTGAGGGCAGTTTGCCGGGGCGCAGGTCTTGACCGATCGGTCAGGGGCCGTCACTTTACGGCAACGCAGACGGCTTCGGGACAGCAACGATGAATGAGCAAGACAGCCGGGCAGACGACAGTGGCGATTTGGGGATGGATGAGGGCAGCGCGCGGGTGCAGGAGTTGCTCGAAGTCGGCACCCGGATCTTTGCCGAAAAAGGCTATGAAGGCACCTCGATGCGCGACATTGCCGTCGCGGCGGGGGTCTCGAAGGCGCTGCTGTACCATCATTTTGTCAGCAAGGACGAAATCTACGCGCGGATCTCGTTCAACTCGACCCGCAACCTTTATGATTTCGTCGAAGCCCGCATTCCTGAAACCGGCACCGCGTCGGAAAAGATCCATGCCTTCATGACCGCTGCCGCGTCATTCTTTGCCGAGCATCGCTCGTCCTGGATCGCCGCCAGTACGGCCTTCTGGACCGACCCTGACCGCCACCGCATGGCCCGCCGCGTTGCGCGTCGGCGGCTGTTCGAGCAACGGTTGCGCGATCTGATCCGCGAAGGTGTCGAGTCGGGGGAGTTCCGCGAGGTTGATCCGGCGGCGGCGGGGCGGCTGATCCTGTCAGGGATCAACTGGATGCAGCGCTGGTTCGATCCGTCAAAAAGCCTGACCGCTGAAGAGATCGTCACTCAATACGCCGATATCATTCTCAACGGGCTGACCCGGCGCTGATCCGCGGCGCGGAACAGCAAAAGGCCCCGTCTTGCGACGGGGCCTTTGCACGGGGCGTAAGCGTCAGGGTTATTCGAGCCGGATGTCGTTCGCGCTGATCACGCCACCCCAGAACTCGACGTCCCAGTCCATCTGCGCCTGCATCGCCTCGGGGCCGCCAACCTCGGGCGTCATGCCGACGTTGTTCATGCGCTCTTGCAGATCCGCATTGTTCAGCGCGGTTTGCAGCGCGTCGCTGACCCGCGCGACGTCGCTTTCGGGGGTGCCGGTCGGGGCCAGAAGACCGAACCAGAACGACGACACCAGTTCGGGGTAACCCAGTTCGGTCGTGGTCGGCAGGTCGGGGAAGCGCGGGTGGCGCTCGGGCGACGAGATCGCCAGCATGACCAGATCGCCCGACTCCTGATGCGCGACCAGCGAGATCGGGGTCGAGAAGTTCAGGTCATTCTGCCCGCCGATGAGGTCGGTAATCGCGGACGGGTTGTTGTCATAGGCAACGTCAACCATGTCGACGCCCAGCCGGTCCTGCAAGACCATGCCGAACAGATGGGTCACGCTGCCCGGTCCCAGCGTTGCATAGCGCAGCGGTGTGCCGCGCTCCTGGGCATAGGACACCAGACCGTCGATATCCTCGACGTCCATCGACGCAGGCACCGAGATCGTCAGCGGACCGCTCATCATCGTGCCGACAGGGGCGAAGCTGTCCATGGTGTAATCAAGGCCGTCGCGCAGCAGCACGTTCAGCGACAACGGACCCGTCGCGCCAACGAAATAGGTCAGGCCATCGGGGGCGGCATGGGCTGCCAGCGTCGCGCCGATGATGCCGTTCGCGCCCGGCTTGTTTTCGACCAGCACGGGTTGCCCAAGGGTCTGCGACATCGCGTCGGCAATCTCGCGCACCAGACCGTCAATCAGACCGCCGCCGGCATAGGGCACGATAAGGCTGATCGGGTCGCCCGATTGCGCAAAGCTTGCGACAGGCGTGAGGGCAGTGGTGAGTGCAAGCCCGGCTGTGGCGAGTACACCCCTTCGGTTCATCGTGATCATTGTGCTGTTCCTCCCTGAACGTAGCGCGGCCTGCAAAGGCATGCGTGTGGGAAGCCTAGGCACTGACCGACCGGTCAGTCAAGAGGGGATTTTCCGACAAAAAGTCATTGTGGGCTGTGGCAACTCTTGCTAGCGTGAGGCTGACTGACCGATCGGTCAGGGCGTTTCGGAGGGGGAATCGACCGTGTTTGACAAGAAGAATGTGCGCGTTGAGCTGCAGGGCATGGTGGCGCTTGTGACGCTCGACCGGCCGCCGGTGAACGCACTGGACCGGGCGACTCGCTATGAACTGGTCGAGGTCTTCGACGCGATTTCCCAAAGCGATGACGTGCGTTGCGCAGTCCTGACCGGCAGTGGCAAGATGTTCTGCGCCGGGGCCGATCTCAAGGATCGCCCGGACGCCGACAAGCCCGGCGACTTTCTCGAGCACAACCGAATCACCCGCGAAACGGGCAATGCCATCCGCGAATGCGCCAAGCCGGTGATCGCTGCCGTCAACGGCCCTGCACTGGGCGCGGGTTTGGGGCTGATGGCCTCGTGCGATATTTTCTATGCCTCGGACAACGCAGTGTTCGGCATGCCCGAGATCAACGTCGGCCTCGCCGGGGGCGCGTCGATGCTGCATTCGCTGTTCGGACGTTCCACCACCCGCCGGATGTTCTTTTCCGGCGTGCGGCTGACCGCTGACGAGTTGCTTGCGCGCTCGGTGATCGAAAAGGTCACCACGCCCGAGGCGCTTTTGCCCACCGCGATGGAATTGGCGCAGGAAATTGCCGGGAAGGCCCCACTGGCCATCGCCTATGCCAAGCAGGCGGCCAACATGGTCGAGAACATGCCTCAGCGCGATGCCTACCGGCTTGAGCAGAACTACACGATGGCACTGTCAAAGACCGAGGACGCCAAGGAAGCCCGCATGGCCTTTCTTGAAAAGCGCGATCCGGTGTTCAAGGGGCGCTGAGATGGACCTGACATCGCCCGCAAAGGGCCTGAACGCGCTGTTCTCGCCGCGCTCCATCGCCATTGTCGGCGCATCCTCCGAGCCGACCAAGACCGGCGGCCGTCCGATGCACATGCTGCTCAAATACGGCTATGCCGGGGCGATCTGGCCGATCAATCCCAAAGCTGACGTCGTACAGGGCCTGCCTGCCTTTGCGTCGGTCGATGATCTGCCCGGCGTGCCCGACCTTGTGCTGGTCGCAGTGCCCGGCGTGGGCGCTGTCGCCGCGCTTGAGGCTGCTGCCGCCAAAGGGGCAGGGGCCGCTATCGTGTTGAGCGCCGGGTTTGCGGAAAGCGGCCCCGAGGGTGCAGCGCGGCAAGAGCGGTTGACGGCGCTGGCGCGGGAAACCGGGATGCGCATTCTGGGCCCTAACTGTCTGGGCGCGCTCAGCGTGCGCGAGCGGGCGATTGGCACCTTTTCGGTCGCGCTGGAAAACGAGATGCCCAAGGTGGGCGGCGTCTCCATCGTCTCGCAAAGCGGCAACATCGGCAGCGCGGCGCTGCGCCAGCTCAAGGACAGCGGCGCGGGCCTTGCGCGGTTCGTCGCGACGGGGAACGAGGCCGATCTGCAGGCCGCCGATGCCCTTGAATGGCTGGCGACCGACGAGGAAACCAGCGTCATCCTGTGCTGCATCGAAACCTGCCGCGATGCTCCGCGCCTGACGCGGGCGCTCGACCGCGCGCGGGCGGCGGGCAAGCCGGTCATCGTGCTCAAGATCGGCACCTCGGAAGCTGGTCAGAAAGCCGCGCAGTCGCATACCGGCGGGCTTGCGGGCAGCGACCGGGTGTTTGACGCGGTGTTCCTGCGTCACGGCGCGGTGCGGGTGCGCTCGCTTGAGGAACTGGTGCAGGTCGGCGCTGCGGTCGAAGCCATTGGTGTGCGCCACGTCGGCACGACACCGTCGGCGGCGATGATCGCGGCCTCGGGCGGGTTCGGCATCATGATGGCCGACGCGGCGGCGCAGCACGGCGTGGGCGTGAACCCGCTGACCGCCGCGACGCAGGCGCGCATCCGGGCGGCGCTGCCCTTGGCGGCCACGGCGAACCCGGTCGATGCCACGGCGCAGATGTCGGCCAGCCCTGATATTCTGGAAACGCTGGTTGATGCCGCGCTGGCGGATGAGGCGAACAGCACGGTCTGTCTGATGCTGGCGCTGGGCATGGAAATTCCCCGCCTGCGCACGGTCTTCACCCAGGCGCTGTCGCGGGTCACCGCCCGCCATCCGGGCAAGACGCTGGTCGCCTGCCTGTCTGGTCCCAGCGACGCCATCGCCGAGCTGCGCAGCTTCGGCATCGCCTGTTTTCCGACCATTGACGCCGCGATGGGCGGGATTGCCGCGCTTGCCAAGGTCGAGGCGATCCGCGCTGCGGGGGCGACGGCTCTGCCGTTGATTCCTGCGGCACCTTTGCCCGCGGGTTCCACGCGCAACGAGGCATCGGCCAAGGCGGTGCTGACCGACGCGGGCCTGACCTTCGCGCAAGAGATCACCGTCACCTCGGCCAGCGAAGCGACGGATGCTGCCACCCGCATCGGCGGGCCGGTCGCGATGAAGGTGCTGTCGCCCGACATCCAGCACAAAAGCGATATCGGCGGGGTAGAGCTGGGCATTGACCCCTCAGGCGCTGCTGCCGCCTACACGCGCATCCGCGACGCCGTGGCGCGCCACGCGCCGGACGCCGCGTTCGACGGCGTGCTGGTCGCGCCGATGGTCAAAGGCGGGACCGAGATGATCCTTGGCACCGTGACCGATCCGATCTTTGGCCCGGCAGTCATGGTCGGACTGGGCGGGGTGTTTGCCGAGATTTTCAAGGACACCGCGCTGCGTCTGGCTCCCGTGACCGAAGCCGAGGCCGCCGAGATGCTGCGCGAGCTGCGCGCCTATCCGCTGCTGGATGGCGCGCGGGGCCGTGCCCCGGCTGACAAGGCCGCGCTGTGCGCCGCCATCGCCGCGCTGTCGCGCTTTGCCGTGCGTCATGCGCAGGACGTGGCCGAAATCGACATCAATCCCGTGCTGGTCCGGGATGACGGGCAGGGCGTGCTTGCGCTCGACGCGCTGATCATCCCGCACCAGACCGCCCAGCAAGAGGCCGCCCAATGACACCCACAGCCCCTGCGGACGCTTTCACGCCCGGCGCGCATGCGGCCCGCGCCCGTGCCTGGCTGCACGACAATCTCACCGACGCGCTGCGCACCGACCGCGCCCTGAGCCAGCCTGCATCGCTGGCCGAGCGGGTCGCGTTCGAGGCCGAGATGCACAAGGCCGGGCTGGCCGGGATCACCTGGCCCAAGGCCTGTGGCGGTCACGGGCTGACCCTGCGCGAGCATCTGGAAGCGAACCGCGAGATCGGCCGCGCGCCGGTGCCCAATTCGGTCAATTCCATCGGCAAGGAACTGGCCGGGCCGATCATCATGGCCGTCGGCACGCAGGCGCAGCAAGCCGAGTATCTGCCCGAGATCCTGAGAATGCAGACCATCTGGTGTCAGGGCTTTTCCGAACCCGGCGCGGGCTCGGATCTGGCTGCGCTGCGCACCAAGGCTGAAGCCACCGCGGACGGCTGGCGGATCAATGGCCAGAAGATCTGGACCTCGGGGGCCTCCAAGTCGCAGCGCTGTCTGCTGCTGGCGCGCACCGGCAGCGTGCAGGACCGTCACCGCGGTCTGGTGATGTTCGCCGTGCCGATGGACAGCCCCGGCGTCAGCGTGCGCGAGATCCGCTCGATTGATGGCGCGCGCTCGTTCTGCGAGGTGTTCTTTTCCGATGTGATCGTCGATGAGGCGAACATGCTGGGCACGCCGGACGAAGGCTGGGCGGCGGCAACGCGCGTGTTGTCCATCGAGCGCGCCACGAACCGCATGTACCGGCCCTGGCGCTTTCAGAGCGAGCTTGAGCATCTTGTCGCTGCCTGTCGCAGCGATAGTGCCGCCTACGCGGTCCTGAAATCCCACGCGCGCGAGTTGGCCGAGATCCGCACCGAGATCGAGCTGCTCAAGGGCCATGTCGAAACGCTGGTCGACAGCCTGCTGGCCGGTGAGGAAATCGGCCCGCGCGGCAGTTTCCCCAAATTCTTCTGGTCCGAGGCGCATCAGCGCTTCGCCCGTCTGGCCTTTGACATCGTCTCGCGCTTTGCGCCGGGGGTCGATGGCCCGCTGCGCGACGTGCAGGCGCGGATGCAGGAGGCTTACCTGTCAAGCCGGGCCGAGACGATCTACGCCGGCACGACCGAGATCCAGCTCGACATCATTGCCAACCGCATCCTCCATCTCAAGAAGGTGGCCTGATCCATGTATGATGACCTAGAACCCGCGGATTTCGAGGCAACGGCCCTCATGGCCGTCGAGGCCTGCGCCAAGGCGGGCACAACCGCTGAACGCGCCCAGCTGCTGGCCGAGGCCGGGCTACTGGGCGTTCTGGCACCCGAAGACTGCGGCGGGCTTGGCCTGTCGATGCGTTTTGGCGTGCCGATTGCCAGCGCTGCGGGCAAGGGCCTGCTGGCCTATCCGCTGATCGAAACGATGGTGCTGGCCCGCGCGCTGGCTGGTGTCGCGCCCGACATGGCGACGGCGCTGTGCGAGGGCAGCGTGATCGCCAGCATCGCCTGGGCGGGCTTCGGTGACGACGGCGTGGTCGGTCGTGCGCCGCTGGCGCATGAGGCGGCGCAGGTGCTGGTGTTCTTGGCGGATGGCCGCGCGGTGCTGGTCGCAACCGACGACCCGGTCCGCGTTGACGCAGCACCGGAATTCGACCTTGAGGTGCCCGAGGCGGTGCTGCGCCTGTCCGCACCGCCGCAGGGCATCGTATTGGACGCGGCCTTGGTAGCCACCTTGAAGGCCGAGGCGCAGATCCTGCGTACGGCCATGGTTCTGGGTTCGGTGTCGGCCTGCCTTGATCTGGCGTCGGACTATGCGCAGGACCGGGTACAGTTTGGCAAGCTTTTGTCGGCAAATCAGGCGCTTCGGCACCGGATGTCGCGTGACGCCGTGGTCGCCGAGACGCTGCGCAGCGGGCTGGCGCGGGCGCTGACCGCGCCGCGCGAAGGCGCCGACATGGCGCGCGAGGCGCTGTGGTGCTGGGCGGCGCAGGCCGGGCCGTCGGTCGCGGAAAGCGCCATTCAGGTGCTGGGCGGCATGGGGTTCACCTGGGATGTGCCGCTGCACCGGCACCTGCGCCGGATGCGCGCGCTGGCGCATCAGGGGGCCGCGCGCGCGCGGCTCGACGAGATCGCGCAGGCGGTGCTCGGGTCCACAGACAACGAATGGTATGGAGACATCGCCGATGCCCGCTGAACAAAAGTCCCTTCTCATCACCGGTGCCGGTCACGGCATCGGCCGCGCCACGGCGCTGTTGGCGGCGTCGCGCGGCTGGACCGTCGGCGTCAACGACCTGAAAGACGATTTCGCCGCCGAGGTCGTCGCGGAAATCCGGGCCGCCGGGGGACAGGCGTTTGCGGTGGTGCAGAACGTCGGCACCCGCGAGGGCATCGGTGCGGCCATTGACACCGTGATGCAGGAAACCGGGCGTCTGGACGGGCTGGTCAACAACGCTGCCTGGGTGCGGTATCAGGCGATCCCCGACATCGCCCCTGAAACCGTGGACCGGATGCTGAACGTTGGCTTCACCGGCATCATCTGGGCAATTCAGGCCGCAGCGGCGGTGATGGACGCCGAGCGCGGGGGGGCTATCGTCAACGTCGCCTCGGCGGCCGGGTTCCGCTCGGCCCCGAACTCGCTGGTCTACAGCGCGATCAAATCGGGTGTCATGGGCATGACCCGCGCCGCTGCCGTCGAACTTGGCCCCAAGGGGATCCGCGTCAACGCCGTCGCCCCGTCGGCCATTCCGACCGAAGGCACCGCCAAACACCGCAACGCCGAGCGCGACGCCAAGCGCATCGCGCAGACGCCGCTGGGCCGTCTGGGCACGGTCGAGGATATCGCCCGCGCCATCGGCTATCTGCTGGGCGAGGACAGCGGTTTCGTCACCGGGCAGGTGCTGTCGACCGACGGCGGCATCGGCATCGCGATCACCTGAGGTCGGGCATGACATCCCCCACGAAGCACCGCACCGTCCTTGTCACCGGCGCAACCGGCGGCATCGGCTGGGCGATCTGTCGCCGGTTGGCACAGGACGGCTATCGCGTCGCGCTGGCCGATCTGGACGCTGAGGCGGCGCAGGAGAAGGCCCGGTTGTTGGGTGACGGACACGTTGGCCTTGGTGCGGATCTGACCGATCCCGTGGTTGCTGCCTCCTTGCCCGCGCGCGCAGCGCAGGCGCTGGGGCGTCTGGATTGTGTGGTCAACAACGCCGGGATGACCGACACCAGCGGGCGCAGTCTGGTGGAGCTGCCGCAAGACGCGTTCGAGCGGCTGATTGCGCTGAACCTGACGGCGGTCGAACGGCTTAGCGCGGCGGCGGTGGGTCTGTTGCCCAGGGGCGGCAGCATCGTGAACCTTGCCTCGGGTGCGTCGTACCGGCCGCTGGCGCTGCGCGGGCCCTATAGCGCGACCAAAGCGGGTGTTGCCGCGCTGACCAAGGCGATGGCGCAGGACTGCGCGCCCTTGGGGATCTCGGTGAACGCGGTCGCGCCGGGGTATACGCGCACGCCGCTGGTCTCACAGCTTGAGGCCGAGGGCCGGGTCGATCTGGCCGCCGTGGCGCGGGCCGTCCCGCTGGGCCGGATCGCCGAGCCCGAGGATATCGCCAGCGCGGTGGCGTTTTGCGCCAGTGCCGCAGGGCGCGCGCTGACCGGGCGGGTGCTGGTGGTGGATGGCGGCAGCTCGGCTGGCACGCCGGTCGCGGGCACGGCGCCGGCGGCGGGGCAGGGGCTGGCCGGCGCCGATCTTGTCGCCGGACCTCTGGCACCGCTGGGTGGACAGGTCGCGCTGCGCGGACCCGAGGGGTTAAGCGCGCAGGCCGCGCTTGGCTCGGTCATCGACGCCCGGGCGCTGGCCGGGCTGGCCCCGGCATCGGACCAGTTGTCCGCCGCGCGCCAGATGGCGCAGGCCTGCGCGGCGCATCACGGGCGTACCGCCGCGTTCTCGCTGCTGTTCGTGGCCCCGGTGGGCACAACGCCAGCCGAACAGGCGACCAGCGCCGCGCTGGGCATGCTGGCCCGAACGCTGGCGCTGGAAGTTGCGCCTGCCGGGCTGCGCGTCAATTGCGTTCGCTGGGACGGCGACGACACCGCTGACCTTGCGTCCCTGTGCCGTTTCCTGTCGGGAACTGGCGCCGGGATTATTACCGGCCAGTCCATCCGGGCTGGCAGCAGGACCGCAGGTGGCGGTCAACACTGAAACGACTGCGTCGTGCTCTAGGGAGGGGTTCATGCACTATCTTAAGGACCGGGCGGAGGATCTGATCGCCGCGTTCGTAACCGGCGGCATCGGGCTGTTCATTGTCATCGAGTCGATGAGCTATCGCCTCGGCACCTTGCGCAGCATGGGGCCGGGGTATTTTCCCGCCATTATCGGCGGCACCATGCTGGTGCTGGCGGTGATCATGCTGCTGACGGCGCAACGCAGCGAAAGGCTGTTCTCGCTTGAGCGGGGGCAGATGCGCGGCGTGCTGTTTCTGACCGCCGCCTTCGGCGCTTTTGCGCTGACCATCGAGTCGCTGGGCCTGCTGGTGTCGGTTACCTCGGCGGTGTTTCTGGCGGCACTGGCCAACCCGAACACCAAATGGCCGGTGGCGCTGATCCTTGGTGTCAGCACGGCGGTGTGCTGCACCCTGATCTTCCGCGTCGGGCTTGGCTTGCAGATGAGGGCTTACTGACATGTCATCGCTCCTTTCCGATATTGCCCTCGGGCTCAGCGTCGCCGCTTCGTGGGAAGGGCTGATGTATTGCTTCATCGGCGTGTTCCTTGGCACGCTGGTCGGCGTGCTGCCGGGCATCGGCATCATGGCCACGCTGGCCATGCTGATGCCGATCACCTTCCATATCGATCCGACGTTCGGGCTGATCATGCTGGCCGGGATCTATTATGGCGCTGATTTCGGCGGCTCGACGGCGGCAATCTTGATGAACCTGCCGGGCACGGCCACCAGTGCGGTGACCGGGATCGAAGGGTATCCGATGGCGCAAAAAGGCCGGGCCGGACCTGCGCTGTTCATGAAGGCCATCGCGTCCTTTGTCGGCACCCTGTTCGGGGTCGTGCTGCTGGTCGGCTTCTCGGTGCCGCTGGCGCGCGTCGCGTTGCAGTTCGGGCCACAGGAATACGTCGCGCTGATGTCGCTGGGGCTGGTTGCGGCGGCGGTGATCGGCACCGGGCGCTCGATCCGGTCGCTGGTGTCGGTGACGCTGGGTCTTGCGCTGGGGCTGATCGGGCTGGACCTGAACAGCGGCGTCGGGCGCTTCACCTTTGGCATGACCGAGTTCTACGACGGCCTGCCGCTGGTCGCCGTGGCCATCGGCCTGTTCGGCCTGCCCGAGATCATCGCCAACGCGGGCCGCTCCGAGCTGCCCAAGGTGCAGGAAGGCAAGATCCGCATGAAGGACATGATGCCCACGCGCGAGGACTGGCGCCGCTCGGCCATGCCGATGGTGCGTGGCTCGGCCATCGGCTCGTTCTTTGGCGCGTTGCCGGGCACCGGCGGTCTGGTGGCGACCTTCGTTTCCTACGCGGTCGAGCGCAAGGTCTCCAAACACCCCGAAGAATTCGGCCATGGTGCGATCGAGGGCGTCGCCGCGCCCGAGGCGGCCAACAATGCCTCGGTACAGGCGGCGTTCATTCCGACGCTCAGCCTGGGCATTCCGGGCGATCCGGTGATGGCGATCATGCTGGGCGTGATGATGATCCACGGCATCATTCCGGGGCCGAACGTCATTCAGTCCAACCCCGATCTGTTCTGGGGCCTGATCGTCAGCTTCATCATCGGCAATTTCATGCTGCTGGTTCTGAACCTGCCGATGGTGGGTCTGTGGGTCAAACTGCTGAAAATCCCGTATAATCTGCTGTTCCCGGTGATTGTCGCCCTGACCTGTATCGGCATCTACAGCGTGCACTACCAGATCATGGATATCGCGATCCTCGTGGCTTTCGGCTTCCTCGGCGTGGGCATGAAAGCGCTGAAATTCGAGGTGGCGCCGCTGTTGCTGGGTTTTGTGCTGGGCCCGATGATCGAACAGTTCTTCCGCCGCTCGCTGATCGTCGCCAATGGTGATCTGGGCACGTTCTTTGAACGCCCGATTGCCGGGACGATCATGACCATTCTGATCGCGATCATCCTCGTCGCGGTCGCCGCGACTATCCGGGGAAAACTGCGCGCCCGCCGCGAGGTCAGGAATGCCTGAGCAGGCGAAAAACCGGCTCGTGGAGGGCCTGATCGTCACCCGCCTGTCCGACCGTCCCGCCGCGCTGGGCGAGAGCCCGGTGTGGGACGCCGGGGCCGCGTGCTTGTGGTGGATCGACGGGGTGGCAGGCGAGATCCGCTGCCACCGCCCGACCCGGCCTGAAGCCGAGGCTGTGCGGATCGGGGGGCATATCGGTTCGCTGGCGCTGGCAGAGGCCGGGCAGCTTCTGGTGGCACGCGATCATGCCTTCTTGCTGGTAGATCCGGCCTCAGGGTCGGTGCAGACCCTGCTGACCCTTGAGGGGGCCGATCCCGCCATGCGGCTGAACGATGGGGCAACCGACCGGCAGGGCCGGTTCCTCTGCGCCGGGATGGGGCGCTCGGGCGCGCCGCTCGGGGCCTTGCACCAGCTTGGTGCGGACGGGCGGCAGCGGGTGCTGGCCACCGGTCTGCGCATCGGCAACGGCGTCTGCGTCAGCCCGGATGGCGCGACGCTGTATTTCACCGACACGCCCGCGCGCAAAACCTATGCCTGCGACTATGACCCGGCGACGGGTGCCGCGTCGGAACCGCGCGTGCTGGTCGACACGGCACCCTTGGGATCGGGCATCGACGGGCAGACGGTGGACCGCGACGGCAACCTGTGGGCCGCGATGATCCACAGCGCCGAGATCGGCTGCTTTGCCCCGGACGGGCGGCTGTTGCACCGCTTCAACGCCCCCGTCGATCTGCCCTCAAGCCTGGCCTTCGGCGGCGCGGATATGGGCACGCTTTATGTGACCTCGATCCGCGATTCCGGCACCGGACGCGCGGTGTCAAAGCATCCCGACGGCGGGCACCTGTTTGCCATCGACGGCACCGGCGCAACGGGCATCCCCGAGACACGCTTTGCAGCAAGGATTACCCCATGACCGATCCCGCCTTCGGCCCGCTCGCTGGCCTCAAGGTTCTCGACATCGCGACGATCATCGCCGCGCCCTTCGCCGCCTCGCTGCTGGCAGATTTCGGCGCGGATGTCACCAAACTGGAGATCCCCGGTCGCGGTGACGGGCTGCGTAACTTCCCGCCGTTTCGCGACAACAAGCCGCTGTGGTGGAAAGTAACCAACCGTGGCAAACGCTATGGGACGCTGGACCTGCGGCAGCCCGAGGGCTTGGCGGTGATCAAGCAGATCATCGCCCAAAACGATGTGCTGGTGGAAAACTTCCGCCCCGGCACGCTGGCGAAATGGGGGCTGGACCGCGAGACGCTGTGGCAGATCAACCCCAAGCTGGTGATCCTGCGCGTCTCGGCCTTCGGCCAGACCGGGCCCACGTCGAAACAGGGCGGCTTTGCGCGGATCTTCGAGGCGATGGGCGGGCTGACCCATATCACCGGCACCAAGGACGGCGATCCGGTGCATCCGGGCTATCCCATCGCCGATGCCATCGGCGGGCTGTTTGGCGCGTTCTCGATCTGCGCCGCGCTGCTGGGCATCGCGCGCAACGGCACGCAGGGCGAAGAGATCGACCTTGCCCTGACCGAGGCGACCTTCCGTCTGCTGGAAAATCTGGCAATCGAATACGATCAACTGGGTCAGGTGCGCGAGCGCGACGGCAACAACAACCAGTACACCGCCCCGGCGAATGTGTTTCGCACCGGCGACGGGCGCTATGTCACCGTGACCGGCTCGACCGACTCGATGTCAGCGGCCAATATGCGCGCCATAGGTCGTGCCGATCTGATCGACGATCCCCGCTTCAAGACCAACCGCGACAGGATGCGCTATCGCGAGGAGCTGGACGGCGTGTTTCGCGCCTATATGGAGAGCCACACGCTGGATCAGGTGCTGGCCGATTTCACCCGTGAGAACGGGGCTATCGGGCCGATCTATTCCGTCGAACAGATCTTCGCCGACGCCCAGATGCAGGACCGCGAGGCAATCACCCTGGTGGCGGACGAGGATTTCGGCACCGTGCGCATGCAGAATGTGGTCCCGCGCCTGACGCGCAACCCGGGCAAGATCCGCTGGGCGGCCAAATCGCTGGGCGCGGACAATGACGCGATCTTCCGCGATCTGGGTCTGACCCCTGCGCAGATCGCCGGTCTGCGCGCCAATGGCATCGTGTGACGAGGGCAGCATGAAAAGCACAACCGAAATCCGCATCGAGACCCGCGGCGCGGTCCGCATCCTGACCATGGACGGTCCCAGCTCGCGCAACTCGATCAGCCGCCCGCAGTACGAGGCGCTGACCGCCGCCGTCATTGACGCCGGGCACGACACGGCGGTGCGCGCCATCGTCCTGACCGGGGCGCAGGGGTTCTTTTCGTCGGGCGGCAATGTCGCCGCGCTGCAGGAAAGCCGCCAGTTGCCGCTGTCCGAGGTCAGCCGCAACACCGACGCGCTGGCGGCGATGATCTTGGCGATCCGCACCTGCCCGACGCCGCTGGTCGCCGCGGTCGAGGGCGGGGCCGCCGGGCTGGGGGTAGCACTGGCGCTGTCGTGCGACATGGTTACCGCCTCGGCCGGGGCGAAATTCACCGTGGCATATGTGAAGATCGGGCTGACCCCGGACGGCGGCACCACCCATTTCCTGCGCGAAGCCTTGCCGCGCCAGCTGGCGTCCGAGCTGTGCATGCTGGGCCGCCCGGTCAGCGCCGAGCGGTTGCACGCCGCCGGTGTGGTCAATGTGGTGGCCGACGCGGGCGGCGCGCTGGCTGCGGCGCTGGAGCTGGCCGAGGCGCTGGCCACCGGGGCCAGTGCCGCGATCGAAACGATCAAATCGCAGCTCGCCAGCGCGCCGCAAAACGCCTTGGCCCAGCAGGTCGATATCGAGGGCCGGGGCATCAACGCCGCGCGCTATGGCAGTGAGGCGGGCGAGGGGCTGGCGGCCTTCCTTGAAAAACGCCGCCCCGATTTCAGCAACCCGGGACAGGAGTAAGCCATGATCCGCGATCAGACCCGGCTCGACGCCCTTCTGGGCGATGTCCACGATTGGGTGCGCGCGGTGGCGCATCCGGCCGAGGACCGCGTGGCACAAACCGACGAGGTTCCCACCGAGATCGTCGCCGACATGGCCGCGCGCGGCTTTTTCGGCTGGTCGATCCCGCAGGCTTACGGCGGCGCGGGGCTGACGACCGAGGAACTGGTGATGGGAGCGATGGAGCTGTCGCAATGCGCGGTGGCCTTTCGCGCGCGGGTCGGCACCAACACCGGCATCGGGTCCGAAGCGCTGGTCGCGGATGGCACCGAGGCGCAGAAAGCCGACTACCTGCCGCGCCTTGCCAGCGGCGAAATCACCGGCTCGTTCGCGCTGACCGAACCGGACGCCGGGTCCGATGCCAGCTCGCTCACCACTTCGGCCCGCAGGGATGGCGATGACTACATCCTGAACGGGCGCAAATGCTATATCACCAACGCGCCCATCGCTGGCCTGTTCACCGTCTTCGCGCGCACCGATCCTGACAGCAAGGGCGCGCGCGGGGTGTCGGCGTTTCTGGTCGAGCGGGACATGCCGGGTCTGTCAACCTCGGCCCCCTACGCGATGATGGGACAACGCGGCTCGCCGGTCGGTGAGGTGCTGCTTGAAGACGTCCGCGTGCCCGCCAGCGCCGTGATCGGCGGGCTTGAGGGCCAAGGGTTCCGCACTGCGATGAAGGTGCTCAACAAGCAGCGCGTCCATCTGGCCGCCCTGTGTACCGGCCCGGCGATCCGCATGCTGGATCTGGCGATGGACCACGCCGAAACGCGCCACCAGTCGGGGCAGGCGATCATCGACTTCCAGCTGGTCGCGGCCCTGCTGGCCGATTGCCAGACCGAGATCGAAGCGGCCCGCGCGCTGATCCTGCAGACCGCGCGGGCGCGCGACGATGGCAAGGACATCGCGCTTGAAGCGTCGATCTGCAAGTATTTCGCCTCCGAGGCCTGCGGGCGCATCGCAGACCGCTGCGTTCAGGTCTTCGGCGGCGCGGGCTATGTCGCCAATGCGTCGACCATCGAGCGGTACTACCGCGATGTCAGGCTGTTTCGTCTCTACGAGGGCACCAGCCAGATCCATCAGTTGAACATTGTCAAGCAGATGCGCAAACGGCGAGACACTGCCTGACGACCAGCGGCGGCTGGCCGATGCTCAGCCCTGACGCCCGCTTAACCGGCCCAGCAGATCCTGCGCGCGGCGCACGCCGAATCGTTTGATCAACCGGCTGCGCACATCGTCGATGGTGCGCGGGCTCAGACCCAGTTGTTTGGCGATTTCCTTGCTGGTCAGGCGGCGGTTCATCAGCTCCAGCACCTGACGTTCGCGTTTGGACAGGGTGATCGGCTCGGCATCGTTGATCGGTGCGAAGCTCATGACCACCCGTTCCAGCGGTGCCTGCGGCACCAGCGTGCGGGCGCGAAACCGGCACCAGATGCCATGGCCCGCACGGTGCCGCACCAGCCGTTCATCAATGTATTGCCCGGTCTGCTGCAGCATGATCAGGCCGATATCGCGAATATCTTCGAATTCTTCGTCTGACTCATAGAGCACGCGGAACGACTGGCCAACCAGCTCGTCCACCCGGTAACCCAGCAGCAGGGCGAAGGTTACGTTGCAGGTGCGGATCACGCGCTGTTCGGTCAGCACGATGCCGGTGGGGGCAGAATCATAGGCGAGGCGGGCGAAATCGGGGGGCTGGGTATCCATGCCGTATTCATACGGTATTGATACCGTATTTGTCCCGCGCCAATCTGCGCGGATGGAGAACCCTGTCATGCCCCAAACGCAGCACGCCGCCCTGACCGAAGCCCTTCATGCGCGGCGCGACGACCTGATCGCCCTGACGCAGGATCTGATCCGCATTCCGACGCTGAACCCGCCGGGCGAGAACTATCGCGATATCTGCGAGTATCTCGACCGTCGCCTGCGCCGGATGGGGTTCGAGACGCAGCTGATCCGGGCCTATGGCACGCCGGGCGACTGCGACGCCTACCCGCGCTGGAACGTCGTGTCGCGGCGCGAGGGCAAGAGGCCGGGCGATTGCGTGCATTTCACCAGCCATATCGACGTGGTGGATGTGGGGGCGGGCTGGACGGTAGACCCGTTCGGCGGGCTGTTGCGCGACGGCAAGATCTATGGCCGGGGCGCCTGCGACATGAAGGGCGGGCTGGCTGCGTCCATCGTCGCGGTCGAGGCGTTTTTGGAAACCTTCCCCGATTTCGCGGGCGCGATCGAGATTTCGGGCACGGCGGACGAGGAATCGGGCGGCTATGGCGGCGTGGCCTATCTGGCCGAGAAGGGATTCTTCTCGCCTGAGCGCGTGCAGCACGTGATTATCCCCGAGCCGCTGCAAAAGGACCGCGTCTGTCTGGGCCACCGCGGCGGCTGGTGGGCCGAGATCGAAACCTTCGGCGAGATCGCCCATGGCTCGATGCCGTTTCTGGGCGATTGCGCCGTGCGCCACATGGGCGCGGTGCTCGACGTGTTCGAGGACCGGCTTTTCCCGGCGATGGCGGCGCGGCGCACCGATATGCCCGTGGTGCCCGAGGGTGCGCGCTCGTCAACGATGAACATCAATTCGATCCATGGCGGCCAGCCCGAGCAGCAGCCCGGCTCGACCGCGCTGCCCTCGCATTGCGTGCCCGACAGCTGCCGGATCGTGATTGACCGGCGCTATCTGGTCGAGGAAACCCGCGACAGCGTTCAGGCCGAGATCACCGATCTGCTGGACGGCCTGAAACGCGACCGGCCGAACTTTGACTATGCGATGAAAGAGCTGAACCATGTCATCCCCTCGATGACCGACCGTGACGCGCCCATTGCGCGCACCGTGGCCGCAGCCATTGAATCGGTGATGGGCAAGACCGCAGAATTCGTAGCCTCCCCCGGGAGTTACGACCAAAAGCACATTGATCGTATCGGTAAGTTGAAAAACTGCGTTGCGTATGGGCCGGGACTGCTGGAACTTGCGCACAAACCAGACGAATATGTCGGCGTTGACGATATGATGGACAGCGCGGCGGTCATGGCTCAAAGCCTCGTGTCGCTGCTTCTGCCTGCCACTATAAACGGGGAGACCAACTGATGAAACATCTGACGGCGCTTATCCTGGCCAGTTCAACGGCCCTGTTCGCGACCGCTGCGGCGGCCGACCAGACCAACATCCGCGTGGCGATGCAGCTTGAGCCGCCAAACCTTGATCCGACCGCCGGGGCGGCGCAGGCGGTCGACTCGGTCGTGTATTCGAACATCTTTGAAGGGCTGACGCGCTTCATGTCGGATGGCTCGGTGGTTCCCGGTCTGGCCGAGAGCTGGGAGATTTCCGAAGACGGGCTGGTCTACACCTTCCACCTACGGTCGGGCGTGACCTTCCACGACGGCTCGACCATGGACGCCGAGGATGTGAAATTCAGCCTTGACCGCGCCCGGGCCGAGGACAGCACCAACGCGCAAAAAGCCCTGTTCGCCGGCATCACCGACGTGACGGTGGTTGATCCGCTGACGGTGCAGATCACGCTGGGTGAGCCTAATGGCGCCATGCTGTTCAACCTCGCCTGGGGGGACGCGGTGATCGTGGCGCCCGAGAGCATCGCCGATGCGGCGACGCATCCCATCGGCACCGGCGCGTTCATGTTCGACAACTGGGTGCAGGGCGATCACATCGATATCGTGCGCAACCCCTCCTACTGGGGCACGCCTGCCGCGCTGGACTCCGCGACCTTCCGCTTCATCTCGGACCCGACCGCTGCCTTTGCGGCGGTGATGGCCGAGGATGTGGATGTCTTCGTCGGCTTCCCGGCCCCCGAAAACCTGCCGCAGTTCGAAGCCGATCCGCGGTTCCAGGTGCTGGTCGGCAACACCGAGGGCGAGACGATTCTGGCGATGAACAACGCGCAGGCACCGTTCGACAACCTGCTGGTGCGTCAGGCCGTGGCGCATGCCATCGACCGTCAGGCGGTCATCGACGGGGCGATGTATGGCATCGGCACGCCGATCGGCACGCATTTCGCGCCGCACAACCCCGACTACGTCGATCTGACGGCGCTGTCGGCCTATGATCCCGACCGTTCGCGCGAATTGCTGGCCGAGGCTGGCTTCCCCGAGGGCTTTACCACCACGCTCAAGCTGCCGCCGCCCTCTTACGCCCGTCGCGGCGGCGAGATCATCGCCGCGCAGCTGCGCGCGGTCGGCATCACCGCCGAGATCGAGAACCAGGAATGGGCGCAATGGCTGGAGAATACCTTCCGCGGCCATGATTTCGGCATGACCATCGTCAGCCATACCGAGCCGATGGACATCGGCATCTACGCCAATCCCGAGTACTACTTCCAGTACAACAACCCGGACTTTCAGGCGCTGATGACGACGCTGACCTCGACCACCGATCCCGAGGAACGCTCAAGCCTGCTGGCCCAGGCGCAGACGATGATCGCCGAGGACTACGTGGTTGGCTTCCTGTTCGAGCTGGCCGTGCCGACGGTCGCCCGTGCAGGCATCGAAGGGCTGTGGCTGAACCAGCCGACCGCCGCCATCGACCTGACCGGCGTCAGCTGGCCGTAAGCTGACTGACGGCGCCCGGAGCGATCCGGGCGTCGTCCCACCGGGGCAGGGCGCGCAGCGCCTTTGCCGTCCCGCACCGTTCCCCCTGTCTGACACCTCTGGAGCTGCCCGGCGATGATCCGATACACAATCGGTCGACTGACCTCGCTTTGCCTGAGCCTGCTCGTGGCTTCGATGGTGATCTTCGCCGTGGTCGAGGTCGTGCCCGGCGATCCGGCGGCGTATATGCTGGGCGTCAACGCCCGCCCCGACACCGTGGCCGCACTGCGCACCGAGCTGGGTCTCGATGTGTCGAAGCCCGAGCGCTATCTGGCGTGGACCACCGGCATGCTGAGCGGCGATTTCGGGCAGTCGTATACCTACCGCACCCCTGTGTCGCAGATGATCCTTGACCGGGTCTGGGTTTCGGTTCCGCTGGCGCTGTTTGCCTTGACGCTGACCATTCTCATCGCCTTTCCCGCCGGGATCTACGCTGCCAGCCGCCGGGGCCGGGCGGGGGACATGACGGTGATGGGGGCCACGCAATTCGGGGTGGCGGTGCCGAACTTCTGGTTCGCGATGATCCTTGTGCTGATCTTCGCGATCAAACTGCGCTGGTTTTCCGCCGGGGGCTTTCCCGGGTGGGAGAACGGCTTCTTCACCGGCCTGAAGGCGCTGCTGTTGCCCGCCATCGCGCTGGCCCTGCCGCAGGCCGCCATTCTGGCGCGGGTCATGCGCTCGTCGCTGCTGGACATGCTGAACGAGGATTTCATCCGCACCGCCCGCGCCAAGGGCCTGAACCGGCGGCAGGCGCTGTGGCGCCACGCCGTGCGCAACGCGCTGATCCCGGTGCTGACCATCATCGGGTTGCAATTCTCGTTCCTGCTGGCCGGGGGTATCGTCATCGAGCAGGTGTTCTTCCTGCCCGGTCTGGGCCGGCTGATCTTTCAGGCGATCTCGTCGCGCGATCTGATCGTGGTCGAGAGCGTGGTGATGCTGCTCGTGTTCCTCGTCATTGTCGTCAATTTCGCGGTTGATCTGGCCTATGCGCTGGTCGACCCCCGCCTGAGAACCCGCTCATGACCCTGCCACGCAGCCTGATCCTGGGCACCTTCCTGTCCGTCCTGTTTCTGGGGGCGGCGGTGCTGTCCTTTGTCTGGACCCCCTACGACATCGAAACCCTCTCGATCCCTTCGCGCCTGCAGACCCCAAGCCTGACGCATTGGCTGGGCACCGACCAACTGGGCCGCGATATCCTGTCGATGATCATGATGGGCGCGCGCACCTCGATTGCCGTGGCCTTGCTGGCCGTCGGTATCGGCATGGGGCTGGGCGTGCCTTTGGGGCTGCTGGCCGCCGCACGGCGCGGGTCGCTGCTGGACGAGCTGATCATGCGCGGCAACGATCTGATCTTTGCCTTCCCCTCGCTGGTCATCGCCATCCTGATCACCGCTGTCTTCGGCGCAAGCGCAATGAATGCGATTGTCGCTATCGGGATCTTCAACATCCCCGTCTTCGCCCGCCTGACGCGCGGTGCCGCGCTCAGCCTGTGGTCGCGCGATTTCATTCTGGCGGCGCGGGTGTCGGGTAAATCCGCCACGCGGATCTCAATCGAGCATATCCTGCCCAACATCGCCAATCTGATGATCGTGCAGGGCACCATCCAGTTTTCACTGGGCATTCTGGCCGAGGCCGCGCTCAGCTACATCGGCCTTGGCGCCCAGCCGCCGACCGCCAGCTGGGGCCGGATGCTGGCCGACGCACAGACCCTCGCCAGCATCGCGCCGCATGTCGCGCTGATGCCGGGGCTTGCCATCGTGTTCATGGTGCTGGGGCTTAACCTGATGGGCGACGGGTTGCGCGACCTGCTCGACCCCCGTTTGCGGGTGGCCCGGACATGAGCCTTCTTTCCATCCAAGACCTGACCCTGTCGATCGGCACCTATCCGATCCTGCACGATGTGTCCCTGACCGTCGCGCCCGGCGAGATCGTCGCCATCACCGGTGAAAGCGGCTCGGGCAAGTCGATGACCGCTTTCGCCACGATGGGCCTGCTGCCCGCCCGCGCGACAACCACGGGGCGGATCTTGCTGGAGGGCACCGATCTTCTGGCGCTGTCCGAGGCCGAGATGTGCACGGTGCGCGGGCGGCAGATCGGCATGGTTTTTCAGGAACCGATGACCGCGCTGAACCCGGTGCAGACCATCGGCGCGCAGGTCGCCGAGACGATCCGCATCCACGAGGGCGTGTCCAAGGACGAGGCGCTGGCACAGGCCCGCGCGATGCTCAACCGCGTCGGTCTGCCCGAGGATCGCTTCCCGCTTTCCCGCTATCCGCACGAGCTGTCGGGCGGCCAGCGTCAGCGGGTGGTGATCGCCATGGCGATTGCGCTGCGGCCCAAGCTGTTGATCGCGGACGAGCCGACCACGGCGCTGGATGTGACCACGCAGGCGCATATCCTCGACCTGCTCAAGGATCTGACGCAGGATTTCGGCATGGGCTTGCTGATGATCACCCATGACCTTGCCGTGGTGGCCGATATGGCCGACCGCATCGTGGTCATGCAGCACGGGCGGGTGGTCGAGACCGGCAAGACGGCGGACCTGTTCCGCGCCATGCAGCACCCCTATACCAAGGCGCTGTTTGCAGCCTCGGCCCACAAGGTCACATTGCCTGTCGCGCCCCTTCCGCAAGCGTTGCTTGAGGTGAAAAACGTCATCCGCAGCTATCGCCAGCCGCGCAAGGGCCTGTTCGGCCCGCGCCCGGAAATACAGGCGGTCAAGAACGTGTCCTTCACGCTGAACCGGGGCGAGCGGCTGGGGCTGGTCGGTGAGTCCGGCTGCGGCAAATCCACCCTGACCCGCGCCATTCTGGGGCTGGAGCCGGTGCAGTCGGGCTCGATCACAATGCGCGGCGCGCCGGTCTGGACCGACAGCCGCGCCAATCTGGACGTGCGTCGCCAGATGCAGGTGGTGTTTCAGGATCCCTATGGCAGCTTCAATCCGCGCCACCGCGTCCGTCGGCTGATCGCCGAACCGTTCCATCTGCTGCGCGACCCGCCCACCGGCGAGGCGCGCGCGCAGAAGATCGCGCAGGCGCTGACGGATGTCGGCCTGACGCCCGGCGACGCGGACAAATACATCCACGAATTCTCGGGCGGGCAGCGCCAGCGCATCGCCATCGCCCGCGCGCTGATCAACGATCCGGCGTTGATCGTGTTTGACGAGGCAGTCTCAGCACTGGATGTCTCGGTGCGCGCGCAAGTGCTGGATCTGTTGGCGGACCTCTGCCGCAAACGCCCGCTGAGCTATCTGTTCATCAGCCACGATCTGAGCGTCGTGCGCACGATTACCGACCGGGTGATGGTCATGCAGGCCGGTGAGATCGTTGAACAAGGCCCGACCGAGCAGGTCTTTTCCGACCCGCAACACCCCTATACGCGCACGCTACTGGCCGCCGCGCCGCAACTCCCTGATATGAAGAAGACCGCCGATGCCTCTTGAATCCTTCGCAATTCCTGTTGCCTGTCATTTGATCGGCGGGGTCTGGACGCCGGGTGCTGAACGCCTGACATTGAGCGATCCTTCAACCGGCGAGACGCTCACCGAGATCGCGCGCGGCACCGCCGCCGAGATTGACGCAGCGGTCGATGCCGCCCATGCCGCGCGCGCGGGCGACTGGGGCCGGATGACGGCGCTGGAGCGCGGGCGCATCCTGACCCGGCTGGGCCAGCTGATCCTGACCAAGACCGAGGAACTGGCGCAGCTCGAGGCCCGCGATGTCGGCAAACCGCTGACGCAGGCGCGCGCCGATGCGGTGGCGCTGGCGCGCTACATGGAATTCTACGGCGGGGCCGCCGACAAGATCATGGGCGAGACGATCCCCTATCTGGACGGCTACACCGTCTATACCCTGCGCGAACCGCATGGGGTGACAGGCCATATCATCCCGTGGAACTACCCGATGCAGATCATCGGGCGTTCGGTCGGCGCGGCGCTGGCGATGGGCAATGCCTGTGTGCTCAAACCCGCTGAGGAAGCCTGCCTGACCGCGCTGGCCTTCGCACAACTGGCACTGGACGCTGGGCTGCCCGCCGGGGCGCTGAACGTGGTGACGGGCCTCGGGGCCGAGGCGGGCGCGGCGCTGGCCGGGCATCCGCGCATCCAGCATGTGTCGTTTACCGGCTCGGTCGGGGTTGGTTCGCTGATCCAGACGGCGGCGGCGAAGAACGTTGTGCCGGTGACGCTGGAGCTGGGCGGCAAGTCGCCGCAGATCGTGTTCGACGACGCCGATCTGGACCGCGCGCTGCCGTTTCTGGTCAACGCAGGCGTCCAGAACGCCGGGCAGACCTGCTCGGCCTCGTCGCGCATTCTGGTGCAGCGCGGGGTGTATGACGAGGTCCGCACGCGCATGGCGCAGGCGTATGGTGCGTTGACCGTCGGCCCGGCGCTGTCGGACCCCAAGGTCGGCCCGCTGATCTCGGCCCGCCAGAAAGACATTGTGCAAGGCTATCTGGCCAAGGGCGCCGACCTGACCATCGCCGCCGAGGGCGTGCTGACGCCCGAGGCCGGGAACGCCGGCCACTACGTCCGCCCGACGCTGTTTGCCGAGGTGCCTTCGGATCACGCATTGGCGCAGCAGGAAATCTTCGGCCCGGTGCAAGTCCTGATCCCGTTCGAGGACGAGGCCGAAGCCCTGCGCATCGCCAATTCCACCGAGTACGGGCTGGTCGCCGCCGTCTGGACCCGCGACGGTGCGCGGCAGATGCGGTTGGCCAAGGCGCTGCACGCGGGGCAGGTGTTCTTGAACAATTACGGTGCCGGGGGCGGGGTGGAACTGCCCTTCGGCGGGGTTGGAAAATCCGGGCATGGGCGCGAAAAAGGTTTCGAGGCGCTCTACGGGTTTTCGCAACTCAAGACAGTCGCAGCATGGCATGGGTGATAAGATGAGACTTCAGGGCAAAATCGCGATCGTGACCGGCGCAGGCTCGGGCTTTGGGGCCGGGATCGCGCGCAAGTTCGCGGCTGAGGGCGCGCGTGTCATCGTCGCCGACATCAACGGCGACGCGGCGGCAGAGGTGGCGAAAGAGATCGGCGGCACGGCACAGACCTGCAACGTCGCCGACCGCGCCAGTGTCGAAGCGATGCGCGATGCGGCGCTGGCGATCGGGCCGGTGGATATCGTGGTGAACAACGCAGGCGTCACGCATCTGCCGATGCCGACCGATACCGTGAGCGAGGCTGACTTTGACCGCATTTTCGCGGTCAACATGAAGGCCATCTACCTGATGACGCAGGCCTTTGTGCCGGGGTTCAAAGAGCGGCGTTCGGGCAATATCCTGAACATTGCCTCGACCGCTGGCGTCTCGCCGCGCCCGAACCTGAGCTGGTACAACGCGTCCAAAGGCTGGGTGATCACCGCCACGCGCTCGCTGGCGGTAGAGCTGGCGCCCTTCGGCGTGCGGGTCAATGCGCTGAACCCGGTGGCCGGTGAGACCCCGCTGCTCAAGTCCTTCATGGGGCAGGACACGCCGGAAATCCGGGCGAAATTCCTGTCCACCATCCCGCTGGGCCGGTTCTCGACCGCCGAGGACATGGGCAACGCCGCGTGTTTCCTGTGCTCGGACGAGGCGTCGATGATCACCGGGGTGGCGATGGAGGTCGACGGTGGCCGCTGCATATAAGCCCGGACCGCGCAACCTGATCACCGATGTGGCGGGTCTGCGGGTTGGCAATGCGCAGGATGCGGGGCTGAAATCGGGCGTCACGGTGCTGACCGGCGACGCGCCCTTTGTGGCCGGGGTGCATGTCATGGGCGGCGCGCCCGGCACGCGCGAGACGGATCTGCTGGCCCCCGACAAATCCGCCGTCGCCGTGGATGCGCTGGTGCTGTCAGGCGGCTCGGCGTTTGGGCTTGATGCCTGCTCGGGCGTGATGGACGGGCTGCGCGCTGCCGGGCGTGGCGTGCAGGTCGGCCGGGCGGTGATCCCGCTGGTGCCCGGCGCGATCCTGTTCGATCTGCTCAACGGCGGCGACAAGGACTGGGACGAGAACCCCTACCGTGCTCTGGGCCGCGCGGCGCTGATGGCGGCTACGCCGGAGTTCGCGCTGGGGACAGCCGGTGCCGGAACGGGGGCGCTGGCGGCGATGCAGAAGGGGGGCCTCGGCTCGGCATCGCTGGTGCTGGAAGACGGCACCACGGTCGGCGCGCTGGTCGCGGTGAACCCGGTCGGCAGCGTCACCACGCCGGGCGAGCAGCACTTCTGGGCCGCTCCGTTCGAGCTGGACGGCGAGTTTGGCGGTGCGGGGCCTGATCCCAAGGGTGGCTATTGCGGTCCGCTGGTCTCGGCCAAGAAAGACGCGCTTTTCGGCACCATGGCCGCGCCACCGCTGACGAACACCACCATCGCCATCGTCGCCACCGACCGCGCGCTGACCAAGGCGCAATGCCACCGGTTGAGCACCGCCGCGCATGACGGTATCGCCCGCGCCATCGTCCCCGCGCATACCCCCGGCGACGGTGATCTGGTCTTTGCGCTGTCCACGGGCACCGGCACCATGCCCAATGACTTCGAACTGGCCGACATCGGCCACGCCGCCGCCCTGTGCCTGAGCCGCGCCATCGCCCGCGCGGTGTATGAGGCGACACCCGCTCCGGGCGATCTGCTTCCCTGCTATCGGAGGTCCTGATGCCTACGCTCGCGCTTTCCGACGTCACCCTGCATTATGAGATCGACGGAAAGGGTCCGCCCCTGATGCTGATCGCCGGGACCGCCAGTGACAGCGCCAGCTGGGGACCGCTGGTCGCGCCGCTGACCGCGCATTTCACCGTCATCCGCCCCGACAACCGCAGCACCGGGCGCACCACGCCGCAGGACGCGCCGCTGTCGCTGGAGCATTGGGCGGATGACGCGCTGGCGCTGGCCGCGCATCTGGAGCTTGGCCCGGTGGCGGTGGTCGGTCACTCGCTGGGCGGGATGATCGCGCTGCGGATGGCGGCAACGGCTCCTGAAACGGTCGCACGCCTGGGCCTGCTGGCCAGCGCGCCGGTCAGGGGCGGGCGCAACGTCGCACTGTTTGACCTGATGCTGCGCCTGCGGGCCGAGGGGCAGGCGCCTGACCTCTGGCTGCGGGCCTTCCTGCCGTGGCTGTTTCACCCCCGGTTCTTTGATGTCCCCGGCCAACTTGACGCCGCCATCGCGCAGTCGCTGGCCTATCCGCACGCGCAATCCGCCGCCGCCATGGCCGCGCAGGTTGCCGCGTTGCACGAGACCGACGCCAGCGGACTGCCCGCGCTGGTGCGCTGCCCGACGCTCTCGGTGCTGGCGGGCAGCGACCTGCTGATCCTTGAGGCGTCGGCGCGTGCGGCCTTGGCCCCGATTGCCGATCTGACCATCACCACGATCCCCGAGGCCGGGCACTCAATCCACTGGGACGCCCCCGCCGCGACGCTTGCGGCGCTGCTCCCGTTTCTGACGGAGGGCCGGCAATGACCCGCGACCAGCTTGGCAACGAGATCACCGATACCGCGCCCGATCTTGTCGCCGCGATCAACGATTTTCTGCACGGCGTTCTGGCCTATCAGACGCAGGCCGTGACCCTCATGGGCCTGATCGAGGATCATCCGGGCAGTTGCCTGGGCAACACCTATACCGGCTTTCTGTGGATGTTTCTTGAATCGCCGGCGGCTCCGGCGCTTGCCGCGCCCTATCTGGAGCGCGCGCTGAAAGCGGCGGGAACGCCGCGCGAAAAGGCCAATGCGCAGGTGCTGGCGGCGTGGGTTGCGGGCGACATTCCCGAAACCATCCGCCGGTGCGAGGCTATCGCGCGGGAATATCCGACCGATCTGGCGATCATCAAGCTGGGGCAGTACCACCTTTTCAATCTGGGCGATGCCTCGGGCATGCTGCGCATGGCCCTGCATGCGCTGCCCGCCTGCGCCGCAATGCCCTATGTCCACGGCATGATCGCCTTTGGCTATGAGCAATGTCACCTGATGGCCGACGCCGAGGCCTCGGCCCGCCGCGCCATTGCCATCGAGCCGACAGACCCGTGGGCGCATCACGCGCTGGCGCATGTGATGCTGACGCAGGCACGGGTGGATGAAGGGATCGCGTTTCTGGAAGAGGTCGCGCCGACGTGGCAGGGCCTCAATTCCTTCATGCATACGCATAACTGGTGGCATCTGGCGCTGTTCTACATCAGCCGCGACCGGCAGGCGGATGTTCTGGCGACCTATGACGCGCATGTCTGGGCGTGTGAGAAAGACTACTCGCAGGACCAGATCGGCGCGGCCTCGTTGCTGGCGCGGATGGAATTTGCCGGGATCGACGTCGGGGATCGTTGGGCCGATGTCGCGGACCGGATCGCGGCGCGCGGGGCGGACACGGTTTCCCCGTTCCTGACGTTGCAGTACCTCTACGCGCTGGCCCGCGCGGGTCGGCCCGAGGCTGAAACGCTGATGGACGCCATCCGCACCCGCGCCGCCACAACGGCCCATGATCAGGCGGCCTGGGCGGATGTGGCGCTGCCGGCAGCGACGGGCATCATCGCCCATGCGGCGGGTGATGCCGCCACGGCGGCGCGCGCGCTGGGGCGGGCCTTGCCGCGTCTGCAGGAGATCGGCGGCTCGCATGCGCAGCGGGATTTCTTCGACCAGATCCACCTTGATGCGCTGATCAAGGCAGGCGAGGCGTCAACCGCGCAGCAGGTGTTGGAAATGCGCCGCACCTATGACCCCGACGGCATCCCGCTCAACCGGTTGCTGGCGCAGGTTTACGAGCAGGTCGGTTTGCCCGAACAGGCCCGCCAAGCCCGCGCACGGGCAGGCGGCTGAGGCGTCAGGCCTCGAACCGCTTGAGCGCGGCAAGGTGCAGCTCCATCTTGCCCCTGTCCCCCAAGGCACGCGCGGCCTCATACGCCTTGCGGCGGCGGAACCCGTTGTCGCCCGCGTGCAGCGCAATCTCGTAGCACGACAGCGCCAGTTCAGGCACGGCGCCGCGTGTGCACAAATCGCCCAGCAGGCGCAGCGCGTGACCGGTGCTGTCACGCGTACCGGCGGGCCATTGCTGCATCGCGATCCATTGCGACAGCACCGCCGTGACCCGGCGCGCGACCTGTACGCCCACGCTTATCCGGTTGAAATTATAGAGCAACGCCACGGGGGCAGACAGGGCACCCGGATGGTTCGACAGGCTTGCAATCACCCTGTCGAGTTGCCCCATGAAATGCTGTGAGGCGGCGTCCGCTTCTTGCCACGCCAGAAAGAACGCCGCGTGTTGCAACAGGCTGTTCGCGCTTTCGCCGTGCCCGGCGCGGGGCCAGGCAGAGGCGTCGGTCAGTGAAAAGCTTTGGCTCAGCGCCGCGTCCTGCGCAAAGGCTCTGGCCAGACGGGCCAGATCGCGGGCATCGCGCCCCTGCGTCGGTTCGTGCATCTGCACGCTGGCGATGCCGCCGAGGTCGACAACCGTCGCAAGGCACAGATAGCGCGGGCGATTTGCGCCCACGTCTTCCAGCCGGGTGAAGATGTCGACGCCGGTCTCTCCGCGAAGGGCAAAGTCGGTTGCCCTCGGTGCGACAGCGGGCTGCGCCTTTGTCGCGGGGGTCGAAGCCGCGGCGCCCTCGGGGCGCATCAGGCGGATCAGCGCGTGGATCGGTGTGCGCAGATGACCCAGCCCCAGCGGTTCCAACTGGTCGAGGAGGTAGGCGTCGGTGTTGTGAGGCTTGAGCCAGCTATAGACCTTCGGGTCGTACATCGCCCCGACCCAGGCCATGACATCGGCATCACGCGCGCGGTTGTACGCCGCCCAGTCCCAAACCCTTCTAAGTGGCACGCCGAGGCTTTCGAAATGCTCAATCATCGGCGCGACGGCATAGAACGATATCATCGAATGATCGATTTTTCGCCCGTCCTCGTCGGTCGTCACCAGAGAGCCGCCAAAGCAGCCGACATAGGTGAGCGACGCGCCGCGCGGGGCCATCTGGTGCTGTGCGATGGTGCTGCGCAGGCGACGACGCAGGATCGAGATATGGTGATCGATCCGCCCCAGCAGCTGGCGGCCATGGATTGCCGAACCTTCGGAAAACACGAGGTATTTCGCCGAAGCATAGGCCTTCATCTGCTCGTGCAGGGTCAGGTTCTCGGGATAGACGACACGCACCCCAAGACCGTCGAGGCAATCGGCCAGATAGCGCTCTCCGGCGTGACGACCCTTTTCCGGTGCAAGCGCCGCGCGGCTGACAAAAGTGATCCCTTCGGGACGCGGCATGTCGAGTTGTCCGGCAATGCGCGCCTCGAGCAAAGGCAGGTAGCCTTCGGCGGTGGGCGGACCGTCGAGGTGTTCGGCCTGCATCGCGATGGTCAGGTCGCGAAATTCGGTAGGGCGGCCAATGAACCGGAGTTGGTCCAGAGGGACGTTCAGCCAGCCCAGAACACTGCGAAACATCGGGCTGAGATTGGCCAGTCCAAACCCCGCGCGCGCGCTGAAATACAAGGGCAGATCCGGGGCTTCCGCCAGCGATTGCGGGATGCGGGGGATGGTTTCGGCGACCATGTGGCCAAAGTGATTGTCATACATCGACACAAACAGGCCCGGCTCGGTGATCCGCGTGCTGCCGTCATGCTGGATCTCGGGCAGGGTACACACACGCCGATTGCCACGCCACAGGCGCGCATGGGTCTGGTTCTCGAAATCGGGCCAATGGACACCGGGTGTCATGCGGTTGGGCGAGGGGCCGGCGAGGACATTCTGAAACGACTGAAGCGGGACCAGCCTGCGCGTGGCGGGCACTTGCAGCGCGGCGGTGTCGCTTTCCGAAAGGCGCACGGCTTTCTCCTTTTCAGGCAACGGAAGAGTAAAAGCCGTTACGGGTTAATCGACGGCCAACATACCCAGGCGGGCCAAGCGGTCCTTATGGGTCAGCCGTTGTGTGCAACTGAAGACGGCGAAAGATAAAACTGATAGAAAACAGCTGTCAAGGCTGCGCTTGGGGTGTGGCGACACAATCGCCACGCGAAACCCGTTTGCCCGTTTCGCGCCAGCCGGTCATATTTCGCGCAGCAGCGTTTCCAGCACGATTTCAGCGATCCGTGACAGTTTGCGACCCTCAAGCTGGATCAGGAAGAAGGGCGCGACAAAGATATCCTGATCGATATCCAGCATGCTCAGCCGGGCGTTCAGCCCATCGCGGGTGAGCAACTGCGCAACCTCGCGGGACTGCGGCGAGATGGCGTCGGATTTCTCCAGAATCGCCAGCGCCACCAGCAAGGACGAGCTGTTGGTGATATGCGACGGCATCGCCAGCCGGTTGGCGTGGAACGCCCCGTCCACGGCGCGGCGGATGGGCGAACCGCGTTCCTGGATCACCCATTCATAGCCGGTCAAGTCGCTCAGGCTGACGTTCTGGCGGCCCGCCATCGGGTGATCTTGCCGCACCATCAGGGTAACCACCTCGTCGCGGGCCGGGTAGACGCGGAAATCACGGCTGTCGGCATCGGGGGGCAGGCGGGCGATGATGAAGTCGAAATTCCCCTCGACCAGCCCGCGCACCAGCGAGACCGAGGGCGCGACCTCGATGGTGATCTCGATGGTCGGCGCCCGGGTTTTCACCTGACGGATCGCGGGCACCAGCGAACCCGCAACCGGCCCGGTCACCGAGCCGATGCGCACCATCCCGCCACGCCCGCTTTTCAGGTCTGACACCTCAAGGTCAAGGCGGTCAAAGCCCTGCACGATCACCCGCGCGTGGCGGACAAAGGCGGCACCGGCCAGGGTGGGGGTCATGCCTTTGGCGTGACGCTCGAACAATTCCGCTTCGGCAAGGGTTTCGATCTCGGACAGCATGCGCGAGGCGGCGGGCTGCGACATCGCCAGACTGGTGGCGGCCGTCTGCAATTTGCCGGTTTCGGCGATCTTCAGGATCAGCCGCAGATGCGCGGGTTTCAGGCGATGGGCAAGGGTCATGCGGCAGAGCATATCATAAATGATATGCAGATGAGCAATAATCAAATTTTACACACATACAACCGGAAGCTATCACAATCTCGGGGTCACAAGACCCGGGGAAACGGAGTTCGCGTCCCGCCACGCTTTTTGCTGCGGGCGCGCCTTTGGGGAGGAAAACATGAAATTCACCGCGCTTCTGGCGTCGGTGGCGACGTCGCTTGTGCTGACAAGCGGCGCCTATGCCACCACCATCGGCATCGCCATGCCGACCCAATCATCGTCTCGCTGGATATCGGACGGACGTTCGATGGTCGCGCTGTTCGAGGCCGCCGGCTATGACACCGATCTGCAATATGCCGAAGATGACATTCCCAACCAGCTGGCGCAGATCGAGAACATGATCACGCGCGGCGTGGATGTGCTGGTGATCGCCGCCATCGACGGCACCACCCTGTCCAACGCGCTGGAAAACGCCGCGGCGTCGGGCATCCATGTCATCGCCTATGACCGCCTGATCCGCGACAGCGGGCATGTGGACTATTACGCGACCTTCGACAACTTTCAGGTCGGTGTGCTGCAGGCCACTTCGCTGGTCGAGGGCCTGAATGAGCGCTTTGGCGACGGCCCCTATAACGTCGAACTTTTCGGCGGTTCGCCGGACGACAACAACGCCTATTTCTTCTACAACGGCGCCATGTCGGTGCTGCAACCGCTGATCGACGCGGGCACGATCACAGTTGCGTCCGGTCAGCAAGGCATGGAAACCGTCGGCACGCTGCGCTGGGATGGTGCCGTGGCGCAGTCGCGGATGGATAATATCCTGTCGGCGTATTACACCGAAAATCAGGTGCATGGCGTGCTCAGCCCCTATGACGGGCTGTCCATCGGTATCCTGTCGTCGCTGCGCGGTGTGGGGTACGGCTCGGGCGATCTGCCGATGCCGATCGTCTCGGGGCAGGACGCCGAAATCCCTTCGGTCAAGTCGATCATCGCCGGTGAGCAGTATTCGACCGTCTTCAAGGACACCCGCGAACTGGCCCGCGTGACCGTCGGCATGGTCGAAGCGCTGATCAACGGCACCGAGCCCGAGATCAACGATACCTCGACCTATGACAACGGCGTGCTGGTGGTGCCCTCGTACCTGCTTTCGCCGGTGTCAGTCGATGCGTCGAACTGGGAAGGGGTGCTGCTGGGCTCGGGCTACTACACCGCCGAACAGCTGAACTGACGCAAAAGCAAGGCTTTGGCCCAAGGGTCCGTCCGTGTCACCGGATGCGGGCGGACCCGGTGCATCCATGGAGGACGAGCATGCCTGCGCTGCTTGAGATGCGGTCGATCACCAAGACGTTTCCGGGCGTCAAGGCGCTGGACAGGGTGACCCTGTCGGTGCGGCAGGGGGAAATTCACGCGCTGGTCGGCGAAAACGGCGCCGGGAAATCCACGCTGATGAAGGTGCTGTCGGGGGTCTATCCCGCAGGCAGCTATGACGGCGAGATCCACTATGACGGCGCGCTGGCGCAGTTTCGCTCGACGGCGGACAGCGAGGCGCGTGGGATCATCATCATTCACCAGGAACTGGCGCTGGTGCCGCTCTTGTCGATTGCCGAGAATCTGTATCTGGGCAACGAGCTGGCGCGCGGCGGGGTCATCAACTGGCACGAGACCAACAAGCGCACCGAGGCGCTGCTCAGGAAAGTCGGGCTGACCGAACCGCCGACCACGCTGGTGGACAGGCTGGGCGTGGGAAAGCAGCAACTGGTCGAAATCGCCAAGGCGCTGTCGAAAGAGGTCCGGCTGCTGATCCTCGACGAACCGACCGCCGCGCTCAGTGAATCCGACAGTCAAGCGCTGCTGGACCTGATGCTGGAGCTGAAGGCGCAGGGCGTCACCCAGATCATCATCAGCCACAAGCTGAACGAAATCCGCCGGGTGGCCGATACGATCACCGTGATCCGCGACGGCTCGACGGTCTCGACACTGGACGCCACCGCGCAGGCGGTCAGCGAAGCCCAGATCGTGCGCGACATGGTCGGTCGCGACATGGCCAACCGCTACCCCGAACGAGAGCCGCGCGCGGGCGAGATGCTGCTTGAGGTGAAGAACTGGAACGTCTGGCACCCCGAGCATGCCGACCGTCAGGTGATCCGCAACATAAGCTTCACCGTCCGCGCCGGCGAAGTGGTGGGGATCGCGGGGCTGATGGGCTCGGGCCGTACCGAACTGGCGATGAGCCTCTTTGGCCGGTCCTACGGTCGCAACATCTCGGGCGAGGTGCGGCTGCATGGCCAGCCGGTCAATGTCTCGACCGTGACGGGCGCGATTGCCGCAGGGCTGGCCTATGTGACCGAGGACCGCAAAAGCCTGGGGCTGGTGCTGGATGAGACCATCGAGCGCAACATCACCCTGGCCAATCTGCCCGCCGTGTCCAGCGCCGGAGTGCTGAACATGGCCGAGGAAACCCGCGTCGCCGAAGGCTACCGGGCGGCAATGAACATCCGCACACCCAGCGTGTTTCAGCATGTGGTGAACCTGTCGGGCGGCAACCAGCAAAAGGTCGTGCTGTCAAAATGGCTGTTCGCCGGGCCTGAGGTGCTGATCCTCGACGAGCCGACGCGCGGCATCGATGTCGGTGCCAAATTCGAGATTTATGGAATTATCAACGACCTGAGCCGCGACGGTAAAGGGGTGGTGATGATCTCGTCCGAGATGCCCGAGCTGCTGGGCATGTGCGACCGGATCTACGTCATGAATGAGGGCGCGCTGGTCGGCGAGTTGTCCGCCGCCGAGGCCAGCCAGGAGCGCATCATGTCGCTCATCGTGAACACACAGGAGAACAGCCATGCAATCGGCTGACACCGGCACCGTGCGGGTGCAAAAGAACTTCGGCCATTACCTGAAGACCCATGTGCGCGACTACGGCCTGCTGTTCGCGCTGATCGCGATCATGCTGTTCTTTCAGGTGGTCACCGACGGCACGCTGTTGCGGCCGATCAACATCACCAATTTGTTCTTGCAAAACAGCTATATCATCGTGATGGCGCTGGGCATGCTGGTGGTCATCGTGTCGGGCAACATCGACTTGTCGGTCGGTTCGGTCATGGGGTTCATCGGCGCGGTGGCGGCGGTGATGGTCGTGCAGTGGCACTGGCCGATCTATATCGCCATGCCCGCCTGTCTGGTCGTTGGCCTGTTTATCGGTGCTGCGCAGGGCTATTGGGTCGCCTATTGGAAGATCCCGTCCTTCATCGTCACGCTGGCCGGGATGCTGGTGTTCCGGGGCCTGTCGCTCTGGCTGCTCGAAGGCCAGTCTGTCGGCCCGTTCCCGAGCAATTTTCAGGCGCTGTCGACCGGTTTTGTGCCCGATATCTTCGGGTTCGAGCGTCCCACGCCCAATGGCACCGCCGTTTCTGCGGGGATCATCGCGGCGGGCACCATCGTCTGGCTCAGCCTGCGCGCCCGTTTCCGCAAGCAGCAATACGGCATGGAGACCGAGCCGACGGCCTTCTTCGTCGCCCGCGTCACCATCGTGGCCGGAGCGCTGGTGTTCGTGGCCTACAAGCTTGCCACCTTCCGGGGCCTGCCCAATGTGCTGATCTCGATGGCGGTGCTGACGGTGATCTACGCTTTTCTGACCGAAAATACCGTGATCGGGCGGCGCATCTATGCGCTGGGCGGTAACCAGAAAGCCGCCAAACTGTCGGGCATCAAGACCGAGCGTCTGACCTTTCTGGCCTTCGTCAACATGGGGATGCTGGCCGCGTTGGCCGGTCTGATCTACGCCGCCCGGCTGAACTCGGCGACGCCCAAAGCGGGCTTCGCCGTCGAGCTGGACGTGATCGCGGCGGTGTTCATCGGCGGGGCGTCAATGTCCGGCGGGGTGGGAAAGATTGTTGGCGCGGTGGTCGGTGCCTTCATCATGGGGGTGATGAACAACGGCATGTCGATCATGGGCATCGGTATTGATTATCAGCAGGTTATCAAGGGTTTGGTCCTGCTCGCCGCTGTCTGTTTCGATGTTTACAACAAGGGCAAGCAGAGCTGAGCGCAGCCGCTTTTCCAAGGGGATCAAGATGACTTTTCAACCGGCATCATGGCCAAGAAAGCTGCGCAGCCAGGAATGGTACGGCGGCACCTCACGCGACACGATCTATCACCGCGGCTGGATGAAGAACCAGGGCCACCCGCACGACCTGTTCGACGGCCGCCCGGTGATCGGCATTCTGAACACCTGGTCGGACCTGACGCCCTGCAACGGGCATCTGCGCGAGTTGGCCGAAAAGGTTAAGGCCGGCGTGTGGGAGGCCGGGGGTTTCCCGGTCGAGGTGCCGGTCTTTTCGGCCTCGGAAAACACCTTCCGGCCCACGGCAATGATGTTTCGCAATCTGGCCGCCCTCAGCATCGAGGAACAGATGCGCGGCCAGCCGATTGACGGCGCGGTGCTGCTGGTCGGCTGCGACAAGACCACGCCCAGCCTGCTGATGGCGGCGGCCTCGACCGATCTGCCGTCTATCGTGGTGACGGGCGGGCCGATGCTGAACGGGTATTTCCGCGGCGAGCGGGTCGGATCGGGCACGCATCTGTGGAAATTCTCGGAAGCGGTGAAGGCAGGCGAAATGACGCAAGAGGAATTTGTCGAGGCCGAGGCGTCGATGTCGCGTTCCTCGGGCACCTGCAACACGATGGGCACGGCCAGCACCATGGCCAGCATGGCCGAGGCGCTGGGCATGGCCCTGTCGGGCAACGCGGCGATCCCGGCCGTTGACAGCCGCCGCCGCGTGATGGCGCAACTGTCGGGGCGGCGCATTGTGCAGATGGTTAAGGATGACCTGAAGCCGTCCGACATCCTGACTAAACAGGCCTTTGAGAACGCGATCCGCACCAATGGCGCGATTGGCGGCTCGACCAACGCGGTGATCCATCTGCTGGCCATCGCGGGCCGGGTGGGTATCGACCTGACGCTGGATGACTGGGACCGCTGCGGGCGCGATGTGGCGACGATCGTCAACCTGATGCCCTCGGGCAAGTACCTGATGGAAGAGTTCTTTTATGCCGGTGGCCTGCCCGTGGTGCTCAAACGTCTGGCCGAGGGCGGGCAATTGCACAGGGATGCGCTGACCGTTTCAGGCGCCAGCATCTGGGACGAGGTCAAGGACGTCATCAATCACAATGACGACGTGATCCTGCCGCTGGATCAGGCGCTGGCGGCGCAGGGGGGCATCGCGGTGCTCAAGGGCAATCTGGCCCCGCGCGGCGCGGTGCTGAAGCCGTCGGCGGCGTCAAAACATTTGCTGGTGCACCGGGGCCGGGCGGTCGTGTTCGAGGACATCGACGACTACAAGGCGCGCATCGAAGACCCCGATCTGGACATCGACGAAACCTGCGTGATGGTGCTCAAGAATTGCGGACCAAAGGGGTATCCGGGCATGTCCGAGGTCGGCAATATGGGCCTGCCGTCCAAGGTGCTGAAAAAGGGCATCACCGATATGGTGCGCATTTCCGACGCGCGCATGTCGGGCACCGCCTATGGCACCGTGGTGCTGCATACCGCGCCCGAAGCGGCGGCGGGCGGGCCGCTGGCCGTGGTGCGCGACGGTGATATGATCGCGCTGGATGTGCCGGGGCGCAGCCTGCATCTGGATATTTCCGACGCGGAACTTGCCGAACGGCTGGCCGCGTGGCGGCCCAACCACGAGCGCCCCGAAAGCGGCTATGCGTGGCTGCATCAGGCGCATGTCGAGGGGGCGGATACCGGGGCGGATCTGGATTTCCTCAAAGGGTGCCGGGGATCTCCGGTCGGAAAGGACTCGCATTGATGGACATCGCGCTGATCGGCATCGGCAAGATCGCGCGGGACGCGCATGTGCCCGCCATCGCCGCCAGCCCGGATTGGGATCTGGCCGCGACGGTCTCGCGTCAGGGGCGGGTTGAGGGTGTGCAGGACTACCCGGATCTGGACACGCTGTTTGCGCAGCGCCCGGATATTCGCGTCGTCTCGCTTTGCCTGCCGCCGGTGCCGCGCTTTGCCTATGCGGTCCAAGCGCTTTCTGCCGGTCGGCATGTGATGCTGGAAAAACCGCCGGGCGCGACGCTGGCCGAGGTTCACGCGCTGGAAGCGCTGGCGCGCGCGCACCGCGTTTCGCTGTTCGCCACGTGGCATTCGCGCGAAGCGGCAGGCGTGGCGGCGGCGAAAAGCTGGCTGGCCGGGCGGGCGCTGCGCAGCCTGCGCGTGGTGTGGAAAGAAGACGTGCGCCGTTGGCATCCGGGTCAGGACTGGATCTGGGAACCCGGCGGGATGGGGGTTTTTGACCCCGGCATCAACGCGCTGTCCATCGTGACCGAGATCCTGCCGGTGCCGATCCATGTCTCGTCGGCGGTGCTCGAGGTGCCAGAAAACCGCCAGACGCCGATTGCCGCGACGCTGGAGTTCTTCCACCCCGCCGGGGCCAAGGTCAGTGCGGTGTTCGATTGGCGCCATGAGGGGGTGCAGTCGTGGACCATCGAGGCCGAGACCGACGCGGGCCAGATGCGTCTGACAAAGGGCGGCGCGCATCTGTCGGTGGACGGGGTCGAGGGGATGGACAGCGCAGACCCGACGCTGGACGGCGAATATCCCCGGCTCTACGCCAAATTCGCCACGCTTATTCAGCGCGGCGGCAGCAACGTCGATCTTGCGCCCCTGCGGCTGGTCGCCGACGCTCATGTTTTGGGGCGTCGCGTCGCGGCTGCCCCGTTCACGTGGTGAGGATCTGATGCAGCGAAACGACGTCCAACAGTTCGGCACGGCACCCGATGGCAGCCCGGTCTGGCGCGTCCGGCTGGAGAACGGCGGCACAACCGTCTGGGTGATGAGCTGGGGCGCCAGCGTGCAGGATTTCCGCATCGCGGGCGTGGCCGAGGCCATGGTTCTCGGCAGCCCCGATTTCACGCCCTATCTGGACGAAATGATCTATTTCGGCGCCGTCGTCGGGCGCGTTGCCAACCGCATCGCGGGGGGCGTGCGGTGCTGGACGGGCGCGTGCTGGCGCTGGACCGCAACGAGGCCGGGCGCACCACGCTGCACGGCGGCTCGCACGGGACGGGGCAGGCGAACTGGCGGTTTGAGGGCCACGATGCCACCAGCTGCGCGCTGTCGATCCGGCTGCCCGACGGGCTGGACGGCTTTCCCGGCACGCTCGACCTGACCGCCCGCTACAGCCTTGATGCCGAGGGCGCGCTGACCCTGTCGCTGGAGGCGCAGACCGACGCGCCGACGTTCTGCAACTTTGCGCCGCATTCCTACTGGACCCTTGGCGCAGCCGACGGGCTGGCAGACCATCGCCTGCGGGTCACGGCTGAGACCTATCTACCCACCGATGCTGCCGAGATCCCGCTTGGCATTCAGGCCCCGGTCGCCGGAACCCGCTTCGATTTCCGCTCTCAGCGCGCTGTCATGGTGGCGGGGGATGCGCCCCTCAACCATAACCTCTGCCTGTCGGGCACACCCGCGCTGCGCCCGGTTTGCTGGCTGAGCCATGGCGACGTGACGCTGGAAATCGCCACCGACGCCATCGGCCTGCAGCTCTATGACGGTGTGCACATCAACACCGGTGCGCTGCGCACGCACACCGGCCAGCCGTACCGCCCGCACGCCGGTCTGGCCATCGAGCCGCAAGCCTGGCCCGATGCCCCCAACCAACCCGATTTTCCGCCCATCACGCTCAGACCCGGCGCGCGCTGGACGCAGGTTTCGCGCTACGCGCTGACCCGCCGCCCGGGGTCGGATCAGGAGAGGACCAAACCATGAAGCATCCGTTAACAGGTATCCTGCCCGTCGCGCCGACGCCCTTCCATGCCGATGGTCGGGTCGATGAAGAGGGCATGCGCCGCGTGCTCGACTGCATGATCGATCAGGGCGTCGATGCGATCTGCATTCTGGCGAACTACTCGGAACAGTTCCTGTTGTCGGATGACGAGCGCGCCCTTTTGATGCGCCTCAGCCTTGAGCATGTCGCCGGGCGGGTGCCGGTGATCGTCACCATCAGCCATTTCCACACCGGCATCGTTGTCGAGCGTGCCCGCGCCGCGCAGGCGATGGGGGCCAGCATGGTGATGATGATGCCGCCCTATCATGGCGTGGGTCTGGTGCCGGGAGAGCTGGGGATCTGGGAGCATTTCGCGGCGGTGTCGGACGCCATTTCGATCCCGATCATGGTGCAGGACGCGCCGCTGTCGGGGGTGACATTGTCGGTGCCGCTGCTGGTCCGCATGGCGCGCGAGATTGAGAATGTCAGCTATTTCAAGATGGAAACGCCTTTTGCCGCCGACAAACTGGCGGCGCTGATCGCGGCCGGAGGGGCTGATATCGTCGGGCCGTTTGATGGCGAGGAGGCCGTCACCCTGCTTGCCGATCTCGATGCAGGTGCGACGGGCACGATGACCTCGGCCCTGCAGCCCGAGATGATCCGTCCCATCGTCACCCGCTACCGCTCGGGCGACATCGACGGCGCGCTGGCGCAATGGAAGCTGTGCCTGCCGCTGATCAACCACGAAAACCGCCAATGCGGGTTGCGGGCGGCCAAGACGGTGATGAAGGCGGGCGGGGTGATCGGCAGCGATGCGGTGCGCCATCCGTTGCAGCCGATGTCCGAGCGTACGCACACACGGTTGTTGCAACTGGCGGGTGAGCTGGATCTGATCGCACTACGCTGGGGGAAATGAGGGGGATGGACATGCGCTCTGAACCGCACGGCAAACACCTGATCGCGGGGGCATGGGTGGGGGCAGAAACGACCTTCTCCTCGGCCCCGGCCACCGGCCCGGCCTATCGCTTTTCCGCCGGATCGGCGGCGCTGGTTGATGCCGCCTGTCAGGCCGCCGAGGATGCCTTCTGGTCCTATGGTTATACCTCGCGCGAAACCCGCGCCGCGTTTCTTGAGGCGATAGCTGAGGAAATCGAGGCGCGCGGCGCGCTGCTCACCGCCACCAGCAACGCCGAGACCGGCCTGCCCGCAGCCCGGCTTGATGGCGAGCGTGGACGCACCACCGGCCAGTTGCGCCTGTTTGCCAGCCACATCCGCGCGGGCGACTACCTTGACCGGCGCGTCGATCCCGCCTTGCCGGACCGCCAGCCCGCGCCCCGGCCTGAACTGCGGATGATCGAGCGCCCGGTCGGTCCGGTCGCGGTGTTCGGTGCGTCGAACTTTCCGCTCGCGTTCTCGACTGCCGGGGGCGACACCGCCTCGGCCCTTGCCGCGGGCTGTCCGGTGGTCGTCAAAGGGCACGAGGCGCATCCCGCCACCACCGAACTGGTCGCCGAGGCGATCCTTGCAGCGATCACCCGCTGCGGCGTGCATCCCGGCACGGTGTCGGTCGTGCAGGGCGGCAGCATCGCGGTCGGCGTCGCGCTGGTGCAGCATCCGTTGATCACCGCAGTCGGCTTTACCGGCTCACTGGGCGCGGGCCGGGCGCTGTTTGATCTGTGCGCGGCGCGGCGCAACCCGATCCCGTTCTTTGGCGAACTGGGCAGCGTGAACCCGATGTTCCTGCTCCCCGCCGCGCTGGCCGCGCGCGGCGCGCAGATCGCGGCGGGCTGGACCGGATCGCTGACCCTGGGCGCAGGGCAGTTCTGCACCAACCCCGGCGTGATCGTGGCCGTCAAGGGCGCGGACAGTGACGCCTTCATCGCCAAGGCGACGGCCACACTGGACGGGGCCGCCGCGCAGACCATGCTCACCGACGGCATCGCGAACGCCTATCGCAAGGGCCGCGACCAGATCGCGGGATCGGCGGGGGTGCAGGCGGCGCTGACCTCGGTCTGCGACCGGCGCAACGCGACGCCCTGTCTCTTCGTGACCACCGGTGCCGACTGGCTGGCGAATGAGGCGCTGGGGCATGAGGTCTTCGGCCCGCTGGGTCTGATCGTGCAGGTCGCGGATGCCGAGGAAATGCGCGCCGTTGCCCGCTCGTTGCAGGGCCAGCTGACCTGCACGCTGCAGATGGACGAGGCCGACACCGAGATGGCCCAAGGCCTGATGCCGATCCTCGAGCGCAAGGCGGGGCGGCTCTTGGTTAATGGCTATCCCACCGGCGTGGAGGTTTGCGACGCAATGGTGCACGGCGGGCCGTACCCGGCCAGCACCAATTTCGGCGCAACCTCGGTCGGTACGCTGGCGATCCGGCGGTTCCTGCGACCGGTGTGCTACCAGAACCTGCCCGCCGCGCTGCTGCCACGGGATCTGGAGTGAGCCATGGTCAGCGCCGACTGGATCGCAGCGGATTGGGGTACCTCACGCCTGCGGGTCTGGGCGATGGACGCGCAGGACCGGGTGATTGCCAGCGCCGCGTCGGATCAGGGCATGGGCGGGCTGACGGGCGAGGGGTTTGAGCCCGTGCTGGCGGCGCTGATTGCGCCTTGGCGCCGGGCGGGCCAGCGGCTTGAGGTGCTGATCTGCGGCATGGCGGGCGCGCGGCAGGGGTGGGTTGAGGCGCCTTATGCCGCTGTCCCCTGTGCCCCTGCGGGCAGCGGGGCTGTGACCGCGCCCACGCGCGATCCGCTTTTGTCGGTGCGCATCCTGCCGGGGCTGTGTCAGCGCGATCCGGCGGAGGTGATGCGCGGCGAAGAAACGCAGATCGCGGGGTTCATTGCGTCTGATCCGGGCTATGACGGCACGCTCTGCCTGCCCGGGACGCACGCCAAATGGGTGCGCGTGGCGGGCGGCATGGTGCAGGAATTCAGCACGGCCATGACCGGCGAGATCTTCGCGCTGCTCAGCCAGCAGTCGGTGCTGCGTCACTCTTTGGACAGGGCGTGGGACGCGGATGCGTTCGCGGCGGCCGCCGCTGACACCCTCGCCGAACCGCAGGGGCTGAGCGGGGCCTTGTTTGGCATCCGCGCCGCCTCGTTGCTGCACCCCGTGGGCGCGGGGGCGGCGCGCGCGCGGCTGTCGGGGCTGCTGATCGGCGCGGAGCTGGCGGCGATGCGGCGGTTTTGGCAAGGCGTCCCGGTTACCGTAATCGGCGACGCGGCGCTTGCGACGGCCTATGCGCGCGCACTGGCCGACGCGGGCTGCGCGGTGCGCCAGCAGGACGGCGCGGCGCTGGCACTGGGCGGGTTGATCGCGGCCCACAGGTTTGGAGGGGACAAGACATGAGCCGAAACATCGTCGCCATTCTGCGGGGCGTCACGCCCGACGCGGTCGAAGGGATCGCCGGGGAACTGCTCGACGCCGGGATCGAGATCATCGAAGTGCCGCTCAATTCGCCCGAGGCGCTGCGCTCGGTCGCTTTGCTGGCCGCGCGCTTTGGCGACCGCGCGCTGATCGGCGCGGGCACCGTGCTGACGCCCGAGGATGTGGCGGCGGTGCAGGCGGCGGGTGGGCGGCTGGTCGTGTCGCCCGACACCAACCCCGAGGTGATCCGCGCCACCAAGGCGGCGCGCATGCGCTCGTATCCCGGTGTGATGACGCCCAGCGACTGCTTTGCCGCGCTGCGGGCCGGGGCGGACGGGCTGAAACTGTTCCCCGGCACGCTGATCGGTCCCGCCGGGCTGAAAGCGATCCGCGCGGTGCTTCCTGCCGGAACCGAGGTGCTGGCGGTCGGCGGGGCCGGGGCAGAGAACTTCGCCCAGTGGAAAGCCGCGGGGGCGGACGGGTTTGGCATCGGCACCGCACTCTACCGGCCCGGTGATGATGCCGCCACGGTCGCGATCCGGGCTCGCGCGTTGGTCAGCGCCTATGACGCGGTGTTCCCATGAGCACGGTCTATGACACACGGCGTTGCGCGTTGGGCGAAGGGCCCTTGTGGCACCCCGAACGCGGTCAGCTCTTCTGGTTCGACATTCTGGGTAAGCGACTGCTCTCGCGTGAGGGGGACAAGCCACTGGAGTGGCGGTTTGACGACATGGTCTCGGCAGCCGGTTGGGTGGACCGCGACACGCTGCTGATCGCGTCCGAGACCGGGTTGTGGCGCTTCGATCTGCTAACGGGCCACCGCACGCTGGTGATCCCGCTTGAGGCCGACAGCCCGCTCACCCGCTCGAACGACGGGCGCGCCGACCGGCAGGGCGGGTTCTGGATCGGCACGATGGGCAAGCGCGCGCAGCCTGGCATGGGGGCGCTCTATCGCTACTATCGTGGCGAGTTGCGCAAGCTCTTTGCGTCAATGACCATCCCCAATGCGCTGTGTTTCTCGCCCGATGGCAGGCTGGCCTATTTCGCCGATACCGAAGCCCAGCGTTTGTTTCGCGTGGCGCTGGATGCGCAGGGCTGGCCGAGGGGCGCGGCGGCACCGTTTGTCGATCTTGCCCCCAAGGGCCGCTTCCCCGACGGCGCGGTCTGCGATGCCGAGGGCGGGATCTGGAACGCCCATTGGGGGGCAGGGTGCGTGGACCGGTTCTTGCCGGACGGCAGCTTTGATCGCTCGCTTGCGGTTGCCGGGCTGCACAGCAGTTGCCCGGCCTTTGGTGGCGCCGATCTGGCGACGCTGTTCGTCACCAGCGCCTATGACGGGCTCGACGATCCTGACGCGGATCAGGGATGTGTCTTTTCGGTGCCGGCGGGTGTCGCCGGACTGGCGGAGAATCGCGTCGATTTGTGACCGCCGCAGGCCAAAAACCCCATCTTTTTCAGCATTTCTTGGACGGCGACCTTGCTCTCAGCTGCGTATGTGGTCAAATCCCTACCCCTATAGGACCAAGACGGCACAGCGTCCGAAAGGATCAGTTCATGACACGTTTGCGGATTTTGCAGGTTGAAGACGACTACGATATTCTGGACATCTCCAAGATCGCTCTGGAGGCCATCGGCGGCCATGAGGTGTTCCAGTTCTCGGATGGCTACGAGGCGGTCGCCAAGGCGGAAGAGATCTCGCCAGACTTGATTCTGCTCGACGTGCTGATGCCGCGTCTGTCGGGGCAGGAAACCCTCGAGCAGCTGCGCGGTCTGCCCAAGTGCAAACAGGTTCCGGTCATCTTCATGACCGCCAAGACTCAGGAAGACGTGGTTAACCGGCTGCGGGATATCGGGGCGGCGGGAATTGTGATAAAGCCGTTTGACCCGATTGCGCTTTCGTCTGACATTGCCACTATACTGTCGTCCACGGGCGTTTGATCCTGAAGACTTATTGTTCTCTGTTAATCATCGATAACCATTGTTTGAGCTGATTGGTGACGATTTGTTTACATTGCACGCGGTTTCGCGGGGATGGAATTCTACATATTGTCATGGTTTCACATCTGTGAGAATCAGCTAGAAAGATTTGGTAGCGTATTGTTTGCAACTCAGAGGTGACAAGTCCGGCGTCACGGAGCGTTCTATGAAGATTCTGGCCGTCGATGATGACGCATTTATACTTGAGCTTTTGGGCTTGTTCACCGCGAAGGTGGGCTTTCCCAATGTGACCAAGGCCGCATCCGGCCCCGAGGCACTTGCGCTGCTGAACGACTCCTCCAACGGTTATGACTGCATGCTGTTGGACATCAGCATGCCCGAGATGGACGGTATCGAACTTTGCGGTCGCATCCGGGCCATGCCTGCCTATAGCAAGACGCCCATCATCATGCTGACCGCGATGCGCGAAAAAAGCTATGTAGACGGCGCGTTTAAGGCCGGGGCGACCGACTATCTGACCAAGCCGCTTGATGTGACCGAACTGGGCGCCCGCCTGCGCGTGATCGCTGAACTGGTCGCGGCCCGCCGCAGCGTTCAGGCTTTGACCCACGATGCGGTCACGCTGGTCAGCAATACGCCTGCGATCCCGCTCGAGCGTGAAATCCCGATCGAAGGCGTGCCGGGGCTGATCGAATACACCGCCTTGGGTAACTATATCCTGCAGCTGTCGGACTCTGGTCTGGGCACGGCGCAGGTGGTCGCGGCCAAAATCAACGACATCGAAGAGATCTATGAAAAGGCGTCGCCGGCCGAGTTCCAGCAACTGATTGTCACCATCGCCACGGCCCTCAGCGCCGTGTTTCGCGAGTTTGAGGGCGCGCTGGCCTACTCTGGAAACGGCGTTTTCCTGGTGATGTTCTACAAAGAGTCGATGGAGCCTTCGGCGGGCCTTGAGCGGACCTTGCAGCTGCTGATCGACAAGAAGGGTCTCACGTATGTCGATGGCACGCAGCTTGAGGCCATCGTCACCATTGGCAACCCGATCCGCCCCAATCCGGGCAAGGCGCGTCGAGATCAGCAAGACCTTTGATCGCGCCGTGGCACGTGCCGAAAGCCGCATGAGCAAGCGGGCAGCGTCAGACTAAACCGCGCTGCTCGTGCCCTTCTGATCAGTTCCCGCTCTCGTAGACCGTTTCATCGCGCACCGCGCTGGTGCGGGGGACAGGGCGTTTGGTCGGAATGGTGAACCAAAAGGTCGTAAAGCCGTTGGGCACGCTGTCATAGCCAACCTCGCCGCCCGACTGCTCGACGATCTGTTTGACGATGCTCAGCCCCAGCCCCGTCCCGCCGCGGCTGCGGGTGGCCGACTGCTCGGCCTGCGAGAAGGGTTTGAAGATGCGCTTGCGGAAGGCATCCGAGATGCCGACGCCCTGATTCTTCACCGCGACGCGGACAAAATCGCCGGTTCGTTCCACCATGATATCCACGACACTGCCCTTGTTGGCGAATTTCGTCGCGTTGGACAGCAGGTTCGCCATGATCTGATGAAAGCGCTTCTGATCGGTGTAGCCGTTCAGGCGGCGGCTCAGACTGATGACATTGCAGGTCACATCGTATTTCTCGGCAATGGGTGTATTCGCCATGACCGCGTCCTCGATCATAGGCAGGATCGGGGTTTCGGTCAAGGTGAAGGTCACCTGTCCCGAAGAATATTTTTCGAAATCCAGAATATCGTCGATCAAGGCGCGCAAGCGGTTCCCATTCTGCTGGGCGATATAGAGAAGGCGCTGAGTCTGGTCCGAGTAATTCTCGTCGGTGAAAGATGTTAAAAGGGATAGAGCCCCGACGATGGAGGTAAGAGGCGTGCGAAGTTCGTGACTTACGGTCGCGACGAACTCGTTCTTCAATTCAATCAGGCGGCGATGTTCGGTTACGTCGACAATCTGAACGATAAAAGATTCCGGATCGCCATTTATTGCCTTGATCAAGGCGACGCTCATCAATCCCCAGACAATGGCACCATCGCCGCGGACCAACCGCTTTTCGATCCGGTAGGAGGGAATTTCACCGGCCTTGAGCAATTCTAATTGGCCCACATCACTGTCGATATCTTCATGAAGCAGGAAAGAATTGAATTCCTTGTCCACCAACATGGTTTCGCTGTAACCGTAAAGCGAGCAGAACGCAGTATTAACAGAATGAATCGTTCCGTCCAGATTAACGATGGCCTTGCCGATGGGCGCGTTATCAAAGGCAAGGCGGAATTGCTCGTTGCTGCGCATCAGTGCAAGTTCGTGGCGTTTTCGTTCGGTTACGTCGATCAGCGTGCTGGCCACGATGCGCGGCGTCCCATCCGGTTTGCGTTCCGTCACGAACAATCCAGCGCGGATCCAGCGCCATGACTGATCGTCGGGCTTGCGAAAGCGATACTCGCACGACGCCTGATCAAGCTTCGAGGTCATCAGGATCTGGGTGGGTGACAGGGCAATTTCCAGATCGTCAGGATGCACCCGCGACCGCCATTCCTGACGCATCTCGGCCGGATCGGTTGCCTTGATTTCCAGAATATCCTGCGCAATCGGCGACGTCGAAACAACCATCGAGTCGGGGAAGAATTCGACAACCCCAATGCCCGCCCCCCGGATCGCAAGATCGGACAGCATCAGGTCATGATGCAGCTTTTTCAACGGTTCTGCTTGGTCGCCGATATCGTTCACGACCAGGGTGAAATGCGAGGTTCCAACCGGATTTTTCACCCGTTTGATGAAATACTGCAGGGTCAGTTCGGTCCCGTCTTTGCACCGGCCTGAAACCCCGCTGGCCGACGCGTCGTCAATCTCACGGCTTATCACGCTGCGGGCGCGTTCGAGGGCAAGATCGGGAAGAAGTCTGGCCAAGGGCAGCCCCCGCATCTCGTCACGCGCATAGCCGAACAACTGCGCGGCTTCAGGGGTGCATTTGTCGATCGTTCCGCCGGTATCAATGGTCAGCAGGCAAATGCCGAGGGTCTGAAAGGCGTCGTCGGCACATTGGGCGTCCATGAACTCTCCTTCGTCTTGAGCGCCAGCTTGGCCGAGCCCACCGTTGTATCCTGGCTTTTTGCAACAGGCGTATTTTCGCCATTTTGTCGCAGTGCCGTTGTGTCTGCGCGGGCTCACAGCGTGTGATCGCGTAACCCTTGCATGTGCTTTCTCGCTGCAAGCTTGGCGCGAAAGGGACGCCAGCGCAACGGGTTGCGCGCGAGGCATGTCACAGCATGTAGGCAGATTTAGGGCCGACGTCCGACATGGCGCAAGATTCAGCGCCGTCGCTGCACCGTCGTGCACGGTGTTCGCAGCCGTTGATTGGGGGGATTTGTTACCGCCAATTCGAGCATGGAAAGACCGCTGTATGGTCACATTCCTGCCGCGTTCCTTGGACAAATTGTTAACGATGAACAGGGGCTCATGCCCGGTGCGGTGCCGACCATCTGTCGGTGTCAGTGTGTGAGATCCAAACGAAGGTAGGCAGTGACATGAAGATTCTTGCCGTCGATGACGACGAAATGGTTCTGGAGATCCTGTTCTCCGGCTTGCGGGCGTCTGGGTATACGGACGTTGATCTTGCACCTTCCGCCAAGGCCGCGATGAAGAAGATCGAAGAGGCGACGACGCCCTACGATTGTTTCATGTTTGATATTCAGATGCCAGAGATGGATGGCATCGACCTGTGTTCGTGGGTGCGCAAGCGCCGTGAGTATGAAAACGCGCCGATCCTCATGGTGACCGCCATGACCGAGCGAACCTATATCCAGCGCGCGTTCAACGCCGGGGCGACGGATTACGTCACCAAGCCGTTCGATCCGCTGGAACTGAGCACGCGGATCAAGATGGCTGATCGTCTGGTGCGTGACAGCGCCCGTGCGAAAAGCGCCGCGTTCGAGATCCAGGATCTGCGCGACAAGATCGAGAATGACTTTCGCGTCCCCTTCACCGAACCGGTGACGATCTTTGGCGTGCCCAGTGTCATCGGGCGGCTGAACATGGAGAACTACCTGCGGCAGCTGTCGCGCTCGGGTCTGTTCTCGACCTCGGTTTTTGCGGTGCATGTCACCGGGCTGGAAGGGTACTACCGCACGCTGTCGGCGTCGGATTACTACTTTCTGCTGGTCGATGTGGCTGAAAGCCTGTGTACCGCTCTGGGCGACCGGGAGTATTTCGTTGCCTATGCGGGGAGCGGATCGTTCCTGATCACCGTGCAGCACGCCAATGCCATCACGCCGTCCATGGTGGAACGGCAGGCTTCTGAGGCGCTCAACAAGATGGGCGCAACGCAGGGGTTCGATGGCCGCGCCTTGTTGCAATACCGTTGTGGCGAGCCGGTGCGTATCGGGGTGCTCTTTTCGGGCGGCTCGGTCGAGAAGGCTCTGGATATGGCTTTGGAAAAGCTGGAGCGCACCCTGTTGGCGCGCAATGAAGGCGCTTATGTCTCTGCACGCACGCCGGGCCTTGGCTTGGCGAGTCTCTTTGTGAAATAAAAAAAATGCACAACTCAAACCCCACCCAAACGACGTGGGAGTCGCCCCGCGACATCCCTCTCGTCAGCCCGCAAGACGCTGTTGAGGCCGCGATCGAAGAACTGCGCCCGCGCTATCAGATTGCTTTGGGCGAGTATCACAAGCGGCTTGAGGGCGCGTTCTACGCCTTGCTTCGCGGCGCCGGTTCTGCCGAGGATCTGCGCGACGTTGTCTATATCGCGCACCGGATCGCGGGCACGGCGGGGAACTTTGGCCTTGATGACCTTGGCCAGCGTGCCCGTGAAGTCGACGAGGCACTGGGACCGATTGCCGACGCCCCCAAACAGGCGCTGCGCCATCTGGGTCTGGTTGCCCGGCTGATTGCGGCGCTGTCATCGACGGTGAACAAGAAGGCGTCCTGACCCGCGCGCCGGATCTGATCCGCGACCTGAAAAAGAACCCCGGGCGGCCTGTCGGCTGTCCGGGGTTTTTCGGTGCAGGGGGCGGCCGTTAACCCGCCGATGACGCGCCGATCTTGGCCGTGTCGTAGGGCGTGGTCTGGTAGATTTCGTTGATCCAGTTGCCGTAGAGCAGATGCGCATGGCTGCGCCAGCGGTTCATCGGTTGCTGGGTCGGATCGTCGCCGGGATAGTAATTGACCGGCACCTTGATCGGTTTGCCCGACTGCGCGTCACGGTCGTATTCTTCCTTGAGCGTGCCCGAGTCATATTCGAAATGGTTGAAGATATAGAGCGCGCGATGTGCGGGGTCTTCAACCAGACAGGGGCCAACCTCGTTCGAGCCCAGCAGCGTCGTCAGGCCGGGCACGGCGTCGACCTCGGGCGCGCGCATCTCGGTCCAGCGGCTGACCGGGATCAGCACATCATCCGAGAACCCGCGCAGATAGGGCGAGGCAGGCGCAAGGTTGCGGTGGCGAAAGCAGCCGAAGGCCTTGGCGTCCAGCATATGCTTGGGCACGCCGTGGAAGTAGTTGATCATCGCCATGCCACCCCAGCACACGCCGAAGGTGGAATGCACGTTGGTCTGCGTCCACTCAAAGACCTCGCACAGCTCATCCCAGTAGGTCACCTCCTCAAAGGGCAGGTGTTCGATGGGCGCGCCGGTGATGATCAGACCGTCCAGCTTTTCGTCCTTCACGTCCTGAAACGGGCGGTAGAACTCTTCCATGTGTTCGGCGGCGGTGTTCTTGGTCAGGTGCTCGGTCATGCGGATCAGTTTGAGATTGATCTGCAACGGCGTCGCGCCGATCAGCCGGGCGAACTGGTTCTCGGTCTGGATCTTTTTCGGCATCAGGTTCAGCAACCCGATGGTCAGCGGGCGGATGTCCTGAATGGCGGCGCGGCTGTCGTCCATGACCATAACGCCCTCGCGCGAGAGGACGGAATAGGCGGGCAGGTTTTCGGGCAGGGTGATAGGCATCGGATAAATCCGTCGATTGGGTGCGGGATCGGGGGCCGTCAGGCCGCCCGTGAGGCGCGCTTGGCAAGGGCCTCGACGATCAGCTCCCGAAAGTCATCGGGGGTCTGAACGCGGGCGATATCGTCGGCGGCGACCGTCAGACCCCAGTTGCGTGCCATCGCCTCGTAGCGGGGCTGGCGATGTGCCAGCGCTCGGGCGTAGGTCCAGCGCACAAAGGCGTCAGGGTCCACCGCCCCGGGCATTCGCCCGGTTTCCGCCAGATAGGCGTTCCAGCATTCGAGCAGGAATTCTGGCCGGTAATACATCGGCTTGGGCGCGCGGTCGAAACGCTCGATCAGCGCCTGCGTATGCTCGTCCGAGCCTTCGATCCACACCAGCAGCAGATGGCGCGAGAGCACGCTCAGCACCGGGTCCACGCGGCTGTCAGGGTTCACCACCTCGCAGATGGACCCCCCGAGTCGCAGACGAAATTGTCGTAGCCATAGAGCTCTTGCGCCCGCGTCACGAACTTGGGCGTATCCATCAGCGCGGCGATCTCGGCCTCGCGGTGTTCGCCCTGACGGCGGCGGTATTCGTCGAAGGGCAACCCGCCTTTGGCCGGGTCGCCGGGCTTGCCCAGATAGGTGCTCAGCGGCGACAGGTTATCGAAGGTGATGTTCGAGCCGATATAGACGGAATCCGACAAGAGCAGTTCACGCAGCAGCGGAACCTTCATCGCCTCGCGCTTGAAATTGTCGGTGATCGCCTCGCCCATGTAGCGCGTGCCGATGCGGTAATCGACCGAGTAGTGGAACCACCCGCCGTCGCGCAGAATGGCCGAGATCCGCGTCTTGCCCAGCCCGGACATGCCGAACAGCACCACGCGTTTATGCGCGGCGTCGGACCATTCGGTGGGCGTTTCATAAATCATTGCGGTTCTTTCTGCCTTGGCGGTCAATATGGCGCGCTCAGGGGCGGGGTTCAAGGCGGGTCACCCCGACACCCCCGGCGCGGGCCAGATCGGGGTCCAGCGTCATCGGGATATATTCGCCGCGCCGCCAGAGCACGCCGAGGTCGTCATAGTGCCGGCTGAGCGGGTGGCCCGACTCGCCGGTCGAGATGATGAACACGCTCGCCTCAGGGTCGCCCATGTCATAGACGCCGCGATAGCCTGCGCCATGCACGTTCAGATACGGCTCGCGTGCGCCCGGAGGGCCGCCGCGCGTCAGACCGCGCATCAGCGTGTTGTCGCCGCCGCTGGTCGATTGGCGGATGTTGACGAAATGGCGCAGGATCGGCACGTCGCCCAGCACCGGGTGGTCATGCGTCGCCTGATGGGCATCGCCCCAGCGCCAGCTTTCGATCGCCGGGCCATAGGCCTGTTCCAGCTCCAGCAGCGCCGCATCCAGCGCCGTGCGCGCGATGTCGACGCAGCTTTCCACCACCGCCGACTGCACCACATCACACCAGACGCCTGCGCCGTCCGTGTTGCGGAACACCCGTTCGATGAACTCGGGCTCCATATGGGTGAACATGTCGGTCGAGGGGCCAAGTTCGTCGCGGATCAGGCGGAACTGCAGCTCGCGCATCCACGCGGCGTAGATCAGCGGCTCGGGCAGATGCTCGGACATCTCGCCGTTCCAGTCGGCCAGCAGTTGCAGCGCCAGCTGGCGCTGCGCCTCGGGCGTGCCGGGGTTGGCGGGGGTGTCCTGAAACCACAGCTCGGCCCCGACCAGAGGCAGCAGCGTGCGCGCGGCCTGACTGACGGTATCGAGCTGCGCCTCGATGAAGCTTTCGCGCGTGTGGACCGAGCGCTGGCGCATCAGCCGCACCCAGCGCTGAATGCGCGTGGTATCGCCCCAGTCAAAGCTGACATGCAGCGGGAAAGGGCGGTCGAGCGGCTTGTTGTTGGTATTGCCCAGCAGGCCGGTCAGCGGATCGACAAAGCGTGGGTTCGACGCATAGGGGAACGTCCCCTCCCAGCGCGCGTTGGGGTCGGCACCGGGGGCGGGCATACGGCCTTGCGTCGGATGGGCAGCATTGCGGCGGGGCATGCGGCCGATCATCTGCATGGCGATATGGTCGTGGTCGATCAGCGTCAGGTTCTGTGACGGCGCGACATACATCTCGCCCGCTTCCAGCGCTTCATCCACCGACTGCGAGCGCATGATGCCAATCGCCGCGCTCATCGAGGTGTCGTCGCCGGTCAGCGCCGTCCAGCTCAGCGCTGCGACCTGACCGGGCGGGGTGATCGCGGCCAGCGCGTAATGCGAGCCGGGCAGGATCGGGCCATTCTCGGACCAGCGCAGGGTGATCGTCACCGGATCGCTGTCAGCGACCTGAATGATCGAGCGGCGGGTTTCGAACTCGGCCCAACCGGTCGGCGTGCGGTAGCGCTGGGTGGTGTCGGGATCCAGTTCCTCAAGGAAAAGATCCTGATCGTCCATGTAGCTTGAGGTCAGCGCCCAACCCAAAGCCTCGGATCGGCCGACCAGCACCGCCGGGATGCCCGGGATGGTGCCGCCGGTGACCGCGCCGGTGCTCAGCTCAAGCCGCGCCAGATACCAGATTGTCGGTGCGGTGAAGCCCAGATGCGGGTCATTGGCCAGCAGCGTGCCGCCATTCGCCGCGCGCTGCGGTCCCGCTGCCCAGACGTTCGAGGCCCCCGCCATGGCAGACGACGTGAAAGGCGAAAAATCCTCCCCCGGTGCCTGTCCGGGGACCGACGGGGCCATGGCCAGTTGCGTATCGGTCAGCGTCGGGAACAGGCTGGCGAAATCGGGCAGGGCGGCAAGGCCCGAACCGTCGTCGATCGGCATCAGATCGTTGACACGCTCTTCGCCGATCAGGGCCGACAAACGCGCGTGCTGCACTTCATTTTCCAGATGGCCCGACAATTGCACGGCCATCAGCTTGATCATCGCAAGGGAATCAGCCGGTTGCCACAAGCCGATCTCGCCGGGGAACAGGAAGTATTCCGGCGCACCCCGGCCCAGAGCCCGGTCATTGACCAGATTGATCCACGCATTCACGCCGCGCGCATAGGCATCCAGCGCCGTCAGCGTGTCGTCATCCTGCGCGCTGACCGATTCCTGCGCCAGCCCGTACAGATCCAGCCGGCGCATCAGCTCATCCGTGCGGATCGTGCGTTCGCCGAAAATCTCGCTCAAGCGGCCCTGTACGGTCCGGCGCATCAGCGTCATCTGCCACAGCCGGTCCTGCGCATGGGCAAAGCCCAGCCCAAAGAACACATCCGCGTCGTTATCGGCGAAAATATGCGGGACGGCCCAGGTGTTGCGGGCAATCTCGACGGTGCCCGAGACGCCCCGAACGCGCCAGTCGGCGTCATAATCGGGCAATGAGCGCGACAGGAAATAATACACCCCGACCACCACCACGACGGACAGCACGACGAGTGCGGTCGCAAGACGCAGCAGCCAGCGGAACAGGGTGATCATGGGGGTGGCCTCGTTGTGTTGACCTCGGAACCAGGTTCGTTTCCTATGATCTTGGGCGCGCGAGCGCAATTCAAACCAGCGGCAGTAAGGGGACGGACATGGCACGGGTGGCATTTCTGGGCTTGGGGGTCATGGGCTATCCCATGGCGGGGCATCTGGCAAAGGCCGGGCACGAGGTAACGGTGTATAACCGCACCGCCGCCAAGGCAGAGAAATGGGCCGCCGAGCATGGCGGCAAGGCCGCGCCGACCCCGCGCGAAGCCGCGCAAGGGGCTGAGTTTGTGCTGTGTTGCGTCGGTAATGACGCCGATCTGGCCTCGGTCTGCCGGGGCGAGGACGGCGCGTTCGCAGGCATGAAACCGGGTGCGATCTTTGTCGATCACACAACCGTGTCGGCCAAGATCACCCGCGACCTGGAAGCCGAGGCGCGCGCGGCCGGTCTGGGCTTTGTCGACGCGCCGGTGTCGGGCGGGCAGGCGGGGGCCGAGAATGGCGTGCTGTCGATCATGTGCGGCGGGGCCGAGGGCGATTATGCGGCTGCCGAGCCGGTGATGCAGGCCTATGGGCGCACGGTGAAGCGGCTGGGCGAGTCGGGGTCGGGGCAGATCGCCAAGATGATGAACCAGATCTGCATCGCGGGTCTGGTGCAGGGTCTGGCCGAGGCGCTGCGCTTTGGCGAAAAGGCCGGGATGGACGGCAAGGCGGTGGTCGAGGTCATTCAGGGCGGCGCGGCGGGCAGCTGGCAGATGGCGAACCGCCACGCCACCATGCTGGACAACAAGTTCGACTATGGCTTCGCCGTCGACTGGATGCGCAAGGATCTGGGCATCTGCCTGCAGACCGGCGACGAGATCGGCGCGCCGCTGCCGATGACCGCCATGGTCGACCAGTTCTACAAGGACGTGCAAAACATGGGCGGTGGGCGGTGGGATACCTCCTCGCTGATCGCGCGGTTGCGGCGGGTCGATGGCGATGCTTGAGACCCGGATCGCCCAAGGCAGGGGCGACGAGCCTGCCGATCTGGTGCTCAAGGGCGGCGTGGTCTGGGATATGGTCACTGGCGCGAAGATCGCGGGCGATGTGGCGATCTGCGGTGACCGGATCGTCGGGATCGGTGCCGACTATAGCGGCAAGCGCGAGATTGACGTGTCGGGCAAGCTGCTGGTGCCAGGCTTCATCGACACGCATCTGCATATCGAATCGTCCTGTATCACGCCCTATGAATTCGACCGCTGCGTGCTGCCGCGCGGCGTGACCACGGCGATCTGCGACCCGCACGAGATCGCCAATGTCGCCGGGCTGACCGGCATTCAGTACTTCCTTGAAGCCAGCGCCCGCACGGTGATGGATATCCGCGTCAACCTGTCCTCGTGTGTGCCTTCCACGCATATGGAGACCTCGGGCGCGGTGCTGACGGCGGCGGACCTGTTGCCGCTGGCGGATCATCCGCGCGTCATCGGGCTGGCCGAATTCATGAACTATCCGGGCGTGATTTTCCGCGATCCGGGCTGCATGGAGAAACTCAAGGGGTTCGAGGGCCGCCATATCGACGGGCATGCGCCGCTGTTGTCGGGGCGCGACCTGAATGCCTATGTCGCGGCGGGTATCCGAACGGAACACGAAGCGACCTCGGCTACTGAGGCGACCGAAAAGCTGCAAAAGGGGCTGCGGGTGCTGATCCGCGAAGGCTCGGTTTCCAAGGATCTTGAGGCGCTGGCCGAGGTGCTGACACCGGTGACCTCGGCCTATATGTGCCTTTGCACCGATGACCGGAACCCGCTGGATATCGCGGAACATGGCCATCTGGACTACATGATCCGCCGGTTGATCGAAAAGGGCCGCGACCCGCTGTCGGTCTACCGCGCGGCGTCGCTTAGCGCAGCCGAGGCCTTCGGTCTGAAGGATCGCGGCCAGATCGCACCGGGAAAGCGCGCCGATATCGTCGTGCTGGACGACCCGGCCCAGTGCCGCGCGACGATGGTGTTCTGCGGCGGCGTGCTGGCCGAGGATGCGGCTTTTGCGGCGCGGGAGGTGATCGAACCGGTCGCGCGCACCTCGGTCCATGTGCCGCCGCTGTCGCCCCAGAGCTTCCGCTATGCCGGCAACAACCCGGAAACCCCGGTCATCGGCATCTGGCCCGGCAAGATCCTGACCGAACACCTGCGCCTGCAGATCCCAGCGACCGATGGCGACAAACGCCCGGATCCCGCGCAGGATCTGGCGCGGATCACGGTGATCGAGCGGCACGGCGAAAACGGCAACATCGCCAATGGCTTCGTGCGCGGCTTTACCCTGAAACGCGGGGCGATTGCCTCGACCGTCTGCCATGACCACCACAACATCGCTGTGATCGGCGTCGATTACGCCGACATGGCGCTGGCCGCGCAGCGGCTGGGGCAGATCGAAGGCGGCTTTGTGGTGGTTGAAGGCGGCAAGGTGCTTGCCGAACTCGCGCTGCCAGTCGCCGGGCTGATGTCGCTGGAACCGTTCGAGTTCGTCCGTGACCGGCTGGTGGCCCTGCGCGAAGCGGCCCGGTCGCTGGGGGTCGAGCTGGAAGAGCCTTTCCTGCAACTCGCCTTCGTCGCGCTGCCGGTCATCCCCCATCTCAAGATCACCGATCTGGGCATGGTCGATGTCGACAGGTTCGAAGTGATCGGGTGAGCGGGTGGCGGCGGGCGGGGGCATCGAGCCCCCGCCCGCCGCCCGCGCGTTCCGCGCGCAACAGAGAGGGGGCTAGCCCCCCTCGGGCCGTTCCGGCCCTTCACCCCCCAGGATATTTAGAGGAGCAAAGAGGCGCGGTTTCTTTGCTCTTTTAAATATCCACGGGGATTTTCAAGGGGAGCGTGCTCCCCTTGAAGCAGGGGGTCCGGGGGCGGCGGCCCCCCGGCACCTGTGGGTCAGGGCAAGACAGAGGCGGGAAGCGGCAGGACCGTGCCACCGAGCGCCTCGGTAATCGTGGTCACATTGGCAACGATCATGCCGGGCCATGTATCGGCCCCCGATCCCGCTTCGCCCAGCGCGTCGGAATAGAGCGAGCCGCCGATGCTGAGCGTATGGCCCTTGGACGCCGCGGCCTCGACCAGCGCTCGGACGGCGCGGGGGTTGAGGGTGGTTTCGATAAAAGCTGCGGGCACCTGCCGGTCGGCGGCCAGCTGCGCGGTGGCGTCGATGTCGGCGATCGAGGCTTCGGATTCCGTGGAAATCCCCTGGATCGCGGCGTTCTCAAGCCCGTAGGCACGCGAAAAATAGTGGAAAGCGTCATGCGCGGTCAGCAGCACGCGCTGCGCTTCGGGAATGGTCGCCAGCGTGTCGCGTGCCCAGAGGTCCAGCGCCTCGGCCCGGGCGATTTCGCTGTCGCGCCCTGCGGCGATCTGCTCGGCACACGCGGGCGCAAGCTCTGCAAGCACCTCGGCCAGCGCCGGGAAGGTCGTCGCCCAGAGCCCCGGGTCCATCCAGATATGCGGGTCGGGCGCGTCGCCGTGCAGCAGCAGGCGTTCTGGCTCGACCGACGGACCCAGCACCGCCGCGCCGACGCGCTCCAGAATCGCACCCAGCCGCCCCTCCAGCCCCAGCCCCAGCGAGACGATGCGATCGGCGCTGCGCAGCAGGGCCACATCCGAAGGCCGCGCCTGATAGAGATGGGGGTCCAGCCCCGGCCCGATCAGGACCTCGACCTGCACACAGTCACCCGCCATGCGCTGGGCCGGGTCGCCGATCATGCCGATCGTGGCCAGCAGGACGGGTTGGGCCGCCGCGGGCGAGGCGACTAGCAAGGCGAGGGCAGTCAGGGTCTTGCGCATGAAGGCTCCAGGGTTGTCGTGCAACAGGTAGAGGGTTCGTGGCGGCGGAACAAGGTGAGCGCTGCTGATCGGATTTTCCGATCAATTGGCCGCGAAAATGCGAATTGCCAGCGCGACCGGGCTGCGCTCATATGAGCACAGAGAACGGAGAGCGGCATGGTCGAGACAGCGCGTGTGGTGATCATCGGGGGAGGGGCCGTCGGCGCCTCGGCGCTCTATCATCTGGCGCTGGCGGGTTGGACCGATTGCCTGCTGCTCGAGCGCAACGAGCTGACCGCAGGCTCGACCTGGCACGCGGCGGGCAATGTGCCGACCTTTTCGTCGTCCTGGTCGATCATGAACATGCAACGCTATTCGGCCAGCCTTTATCGCGGTTTGGGCGATGCTGTCGGCTATCCGATGAACTATCATGTCACCGGCTCCGTGCGGCTGGGCCACACGCAAGAGCGGCTGCGCGAGTTCCACAAGGTTGTCGGCATGGGGCGCACACAGGGCATGGATCTGGCGATCCTCAGCCCCGGCGAGATCCGCAGCCGCTACCCGTTCCTTGAAACCCACGACCTGACCGGCGCGCTCTATGATCCGTATGACGGCGACATCGACCCCGCGCAGCTGACCCAGGCGCTGGCGGCGGGCGCGCGCCAGCTGGGCGCCCGGATCGAGCGGTTCCGCCCGGTGACCGCCGCGCGATGGGAGAAGGGCGAATGGGTGCTCGACACGCCCAAGGGCGAGGTGCGCTGCGAATATGTGGTGAACGCGGCCGGCTATTACGCCGCGCGCGTCGGCGCGCTGTTCGGGCGCCGCGTGCCGATGATGGTGATGAGCCATCAATATCTGCTGTTCGATACCATCCCCGAGCTGGAAGCATGGTCCAAGGAGACCGGCGGCAAGCTGCCCTTGCTGCGCGACGTCGACAGCTCGTATTACCTGCGGCAAGAGAAGATGGGCTTCAACCTTGGCCCTTATGAAAACCCCTGCCGCGCGCATTGGGCCACGCCCGATGACCCGATGCCCGAGGATTTCAGCTTTCAGCTCTATCCCGATGATCTGGACCGGCTTGAATGGCACATGGCCGACGCGATGGCCCGCGTGCCGCTCCTGGAAAAGGCCAAGCTGCAAAAGGTCATCAACGGCCCGATCCCCTATACCCCTGACGGCAACCCGCTGATCGGCCCGATGCCCGGCGTGCCCAATGCGTTTGAGGCCTGCGTGTTCACCTTCGGCATCTGTCAGGCCGGGGGGCGGGCAAGGTGTTGGCCGAATGGGTAACCCAAGGCGGCACGGAATGGGACATGTGGTCGTGTGACCCGCGCCGCTTTACCGGGTTCGAGGGGCAGGATTACTGCGTCGCCAAGGGGATGGAGGTCTATGGCCACGAATACGGCATCCATTTCCCCATGGCGCGCTGGCCTGCCGGGGCGGATCAGAAGCGCTCGCCCGTGCACGAGCGGGTGGTCGCGCTGGGCGGCCAGATGGCCCCTTATAATGGCTGGGAACGCGCCGAGTGGTTCGCCCGGCCCGGCGACGACACCTCCTGGGAGGCCACGCAGACCTTCCACCGTGACGGTCCGTGGGCCGAGCGGATCAGGGCCGAATGCGAGGCGGTGCGCGATGGCTGCGGCGTGCTGGACCTTCCCGGCTTCACCCGCCTGCGCGTTACCGGACCGGGTGCGCACGACCATGTTGCCAGCCTGATCAGCGGCAAGATGCCTGCGCCGGGCCGCATCGGGCTGGCCTATTTCCCCGATCATCGCGGCCGTATCCTGACCGAGATGACGGTGATGAACGAGGGCCGCGACGCGGTCGGCCTGATCACCGCCGCCGTCGCCCAGCTGCACGACCGCGCGGTGCTCGAACGCGGCCTGCCCGCGGGCTGCCAGATCGAAGACCACTCGGACGCCGCCACCTGCTTCATCGTCACCGGGCCAAAGGCGCGTAGCCTGCTGACCCCGCTCACCGATGCAGACCTGACGCTGCCCTGGCTGTCGGTTCAGCACGCCAGCGTGGCAGGACACCGCTGCGCCCTGATCCGCGTCTCTTTCGCCGGAGAACTCGGCTGGGAGCTGCACAGCAGCCTCAGCGACGCCCCCGCGCTCTACGACGCACTTCTTGCCGCCGGGGCCACCCCCTTCGGCATGAAGGCCTTGAACGCGCTGCGCATCGAGAAAGCCTACCGGGCGTGGAAAGGCGACCTCTCGACCGACTATTCCCTGCTGCAGGGCGGGCTTGAGCGCTTCATCGACTGGTCCAAAGACTTCCCCGGCAAAGCCCCGCTTGAGGCCGAACGCCAGCACGGCCCGGCGAGGCGCTTCACCTCCCTCACCGTCGACGCCCCCGATTTCGACCCGCCCTATATGGCCAATATCTGGTGCGGTGATCAGATCGTCGGTGAGGTCACCTCGGCCGCCTGGGGGCACCGCGTCAATGCCTGTGTCGCGCTGGGCATGATCCGCGCCGACCTTGCAACCCCGGGAACAGACGTGCAGATCGAGATCTATGGCGAGCGCCGCCCGGCCACGATCCAAGGCCCCGGCCCGCTCTGGGATCCACGTAACGAAAGACTGCGCGCATGAGCATTTTCTGTCCTGAAATATCCACGGGGGTTTCCAAAGGGGGAGTGTACTCCCCCTTTGGCGAGGGGGCTCCGGGGGGCGAGCAGCCCCCCGGTTCTGCGTCAGACCGTGGCGCGAGCAGCCCGCTGCCACCAACAGTCACCCTCCTTGACGGCGGGATGGGACAAGAGCTGATCCGACGCGGCGGTGATAATCCCTCGCCGCTCTGGGCGACGCGGGTGATGATCGACCACCCCGGTCTGGTGCAGGCGATCCACGCCGATTACTTCGCCGCCGGCGCCAGCCTTGCCACGACCAATACCTACGCGATCCACCACGACCGGTTGGTCAATAACGCGATGGATCATCGGTTTGCCCAACTGCATGAGGCAGCACTTGATGAGGCCGCCGCCGCCCGCAAAGCGCATGGCACGGGCCTGATCGCCGGCTCTACCGGCCCGCTGGGCGCGTCCTACCGCAGCGATCTGATGCCGCCGCCGGAAAAAGCCGCCGCGCTCTATGCCGAGATCGCCGCGATCCTCGCCCCCCGCGTGGACGTGATCATCGGCGAGACGCTGGCCACGCTTTCCAACGTCCGTGCCTTCCTTGACGGCACCGCACAGGGCGCGCCAAACACGCCGCGCTGGATTTCCGTCACGGTCGAGGATCGCGACGGCACTCTCCTGCGCTCGGGCGAGCCGCTGACCGACCTTGCCGATCTGGCGCAGCAGGCCGATGCCGTGCTGGTCAACTGTTCGTCGCCCGAGGCGATTGATCAGGCGATGCCGATCCTTGCGACCTTCGGCAAACCCTTCGGCGGACAGGGCAACGGGTTCCAGCAGATCACCTCGGATTTCCTCAAGGCCAATCCGACCGTCGACGCGCTGACCAACCGTCCCGAGATGACGCCCGAGCGCTACGCCGACTTCGCCATGGGCTGGGTCGCGCAGGGGGCCACCCTGATCGGGGGCTGCTGCGAAACCGTGCCCGACCACATCGCCGCCATCGCCCACCGCCTGCGCGCGGCGGGTTATCCCATCGCCTGAGGTGTCGCCCATGCCCCTGCCAACGCATGCCCGTGTGGTGATTATTGGCGGGGGCATTTCGGGCTGCTCCGTCGCCTATCATCTGGCCAAGGCGGGCTGGACGGACATTGTTCTGCTGGAACGCAAGCAGCTGACCTGCGGCACCACATGGCACGCCGCCGGGCTGATCGGCCAGCTGCGCGGTTCGCTGAACATGACCCGCCTCGCCAAGTATTCGGCAGACCTCTACGTCCGGCTCGAAGCCGAGACCGGCATCGCCACCGGGATGCGCCAGACCGGCTCGATCAGCGTGGCGCTGACGCAAGCCCGGCGCGAGGAACTCTACCGCTCGGCCGCGCTGGCCCGCGCCTTTGACGTGGCGGTGGACGAGATCAGCCCGGCGCAGGTCAAGGCGATGTACCCGCATCTCAATGTCGGCGATGTGGTCGGCGCGGTGCATCTGCCGCTCGACGGGCAATGCGATCCCGGCAACATCGCGCTGGCGCTGGCCAAGGGCGCGCGGATGCGCGGCGCGCAGGTGTTTGAGGGCGTGAAGGTCACAAAGGTGCTGGACGACGGCACGCGGGTCACCGGCGTCGCCTATGAGGCGGGGGGCGAGGCCGGGGTGATCGCCTGCGAGCATGTGGTCAATTGCGGGGGTATGTGGGGGCGCGATCTGGCGGCTCAGTCGGGTGTCACGCTGCCGCTGCACGCCGCCGAGCATTTCTATCTGGTGACCGAACCGATCGAAGGCCTGGGCCGTCTGCCGGTGCTGCGCGTGCCCGATGAATGCGCCTATTACAAGGAAGACGCAGGAAAAATGATGCTGGGGGCCTTCGAGCCCAAGGCAAAACCCTGGGGCATGGCGGGTATCCCTGAGGATTTCTGCTTCGACAGTCTGCCCGAGGATTTCGAGCATTTCGAGCCGATCCTGGGGCTGGCGATGAACCGCATGCCGCTGTTTGAAAAAGCCGGGATCCACACGTTCTTTAACGGTCCCGAAAGCTTTACGCCGGATGATCGCTACTACCTTGGGCCCGCGCCGGAACTGGGCAACTACTGGGTCGCGGCGGGGTATAATTCGGTGGGGATCGTGTCGTCCGGCGGGGCGGGGATGGCGCTGGCGCATTGGATGACTGAAGGCGAAGCGCCGTTTGATCTGTGGGATGTCGACGTCCGCCGCGCGCAGCCGTTCCAGCGCAACCGGCGCTATCTGAAGGAGCGGGTGACCGAGACGCTGGGCCTGCTCTATGCCGACCACTTCCCCTACCGGCAGGTCGAAACCGCGCGCGGTATCCGTCGCTCGCCGCTGCACGCGCATCTGGCCGCGCGCGGCGCGGTGTTTGGCGAGGCGGCGGGATGGGAGCGCGCCAACTGGTTCGCCAAGCCGGGGCAGGAACGGGAATACCGCTATGCCTGGGGGCCGCAGAACTGGTTTGGCAACCAGAAGGCCGAGCATCTGGCGGTGCGCGACGGGGTCGGGCTGTTCGACATGACCTCGTTCGGCAAGATAAGGGTCGAGGGGCGCGATGCCTGCGCGTTCCTGCAACGGCTCTGCGCCAATGACGTGGATGTCGCCGCGGGGCGGATTGTCTATACGCAGATGCTCAACGACCGGGGCGGGATCGAAAGCGATCTGACCGTCACACGCCTGTCCGAGAGCGCCTTCCTGCTGGTCGTCCCCGGCGCGACCCTGCAGCGCGATCTGGCCTGGTTGCGGCGGCATGTCGGCGATGCCTTTGCCGTCATCACCGACGTGACGGCGGGCGAGGCGGTGCTGTGCCTGATGGGCCCGCAGGCGCGCGTGGTGCTGGCGCGGGTCAGCCCGGCGGCGCTGGACAATGACGCTTTCCCCTATGCCACCGCGCAGGAGATCGAGCTGGGCCTTGGTCTGGCCCGCGCGCACCGGGTGTCGTACGTGGGCGAGCTGGGCTGGGAGCTGTATGTCAGCACCGATCAGGCCGCGCATGTGTTCGAGGCGCTGGTCGAGGCAGCGCCGGAGATGGTGCTTTGCGGTCTGCACGCGCTGGATAGTTGCCGCATAGAGAAGGGCTTTCGCCACTGGGGCCATGACATCACCGATGAGGACCACGTGCTTGAGGCCGGGCTGGGATTTGCGGTCAGGACGGCCAAGGGCGACTTCATCGGCCGCGACGCGGTGCTGCGCAAACGCGAGGCCGGGCTGACCCGCCGGATGGTGCAGTTCCTGCTCAGCGACCCTGCCGCGATGGCCTATCACAACGAACCGATCTGGCGTGACGGGCGCATCGTGGGGACGGTGAGTTCGGGCAATTACGGCCATGCGCTGGGGGCCTCGGTTGCCATGGGCTACGTGCCCTGCGTGCCGGGCGCGGATGTGCTGGCCGGGACTTATGAGATCGACATTGCCGGGCGGCGGGTGGCGGCGAGGCCGTCGCTGGTGCCGCTCTATGACCCGACGGCGGTGCGCGTTCGGATGTGACGAAGCCGGGGGGCTGCTCGCCCCCGGACCCCCTCGCCCAAGGGGGCGCAGGCGCCCCCTTGGGAAACCCCCGTTCAAAAGATGCGTATTTTCAGCAAGATGAAGGAGTTGCGCGATGACGGATGATGTGTGCGCGCCCGCAAAGGCACGGCGGAGCGGGGGGCGCGGGGCGCGGGTTGCGCTGCGCGCGGCTCCTCTGGAAGAGATGCTGCGTCCGGTACGGGCGGGGATGTCGGGCGGGCAGTACAACCCGCTGAGCGCGGCTTCGGTTCAGCGCATCCATGAGGCGGCGCTGCAGGCGCTGGAAGTCATCGGGCTGGCCAATGCACCGCAGTCGGGCATCGAGATCATGACGCGGGCCGGGGCCATTCTGGGCGGTGACGGGCGGCTGCGCTATCCGCGCGCGCTGGTCGAGGACATGCTGGCCAAGGCGGCGCGCGGCATCACCCTGCATGGCCGCGACCCGCGCCACGATCTGCATCTTGAGGGCACGCGGGTGCATTACGGCACGGCGGGCGCGGCGGTGCATGTGGTCGATCTGGAGACCAACACCTACCGCGACTCGACCGCGCAGGATCTGCATGACGCGGCGCGGCTGGTGCACCATCTGGACAATGTGCATTTCTTCCAGCGGATCTGCGTGTGTCGCGATGTGATCGACAATTTCGACATGGATATCAACACGCTCTACGGTGCCTTGGCGGGGACGACCAAGCATGTCGGCACCTCGTTCAGCGATCCGGCGCATGTGGCGGGGTGTTTTGAGCTGCTGCACATGGTGGCAGGCAGCGAGGCGGCCTGGCGCGCGCGGCCCTTCGTGAGCAATTCCAACTGCTTCGTTGTCCCGCCGATGAAATTCGCCGAGGAAAGCTGCATCACCATGGAGGCCTGTATCCGCGCGGGCATGCCGGTGCTGCTGCTGTCTGCCGGGCAGGCCGGCGCGACCAGCCCCGCACCGATTGCCGCCACCATCGTGCAGGCAGTGGCCGAATGTCTGGCGGGGGTGGTCTATGTCAACGCCATGGCGCCAGGCCATCCGGCGGTGTTTGGCACCTGGCCCTTCGTCAGCGATCTGCGCACGGGGGCGATGTCGGGCGGCAGTGCCGAGCAGGCGCTGCTGACGGCGGGTTGCGCGCAGATGCACCGCTTCTACGGTCTGCCGGGCGGGGCGGCGAGCGGCATTTCCGACAGCAAGCTGCCTGACATGCAGGCGGGATGGGAGCAGGGCATCACCAATACGCTGGCCGGGCTGGCCGGGCTGAACCTGTGCTATGAGGCGGTGGGCATGCATGCCTCATTGCTGGGGTTCAGCTTTGAGTCGATCACGTTGGGGGATGATCTGCTGGGGCAGGCGCTCAGATGCGTGCGCGGCATTGATGTGACCGACGATTCGGTCTCGCTGGAGGTGATGAAAGAGGTCTGTCTGGGCGGGCCGGGGCATTATCTGGGCACCGATCAGACCCTGAAACTGATGCAGACCGAATACATCTATCCGGCAGTTGCCAACCGGATGAGCCCCAAGGAATGGGGCGAGGCGGGGCGGCCGATGCTGCTGGACGCGGCCAAGAAGCGCACGGCGGATATTCTGGCGCGGGCGCCCAGCCAGATTGACCCGGCCACGGACCAAGCGGTGCGCAGCCGGTTCAACATTCACTTCACCTGATGCCGTTCAGCGCGAGATCAGGACCGAGCATTGCGCGTGCCGAACGACACGGGCGGCGGTCGAGCCGATGAAATAGTCGCTCAAGCCCGGACGGTGCGAGGCGATCATGATCAGATCGGCCCCGGTGTCATCGGCGCATTGCAGGATCTGGCTGGCTGCCGCGCCGGTGCGGATCTCGGTCTGGATCGCGCTTGATTTGCCGTCAGAGAGCAGCGCCAGCTCGACCTTGGCCTCGGCCTGACGGCGGTCGTTCAGGTCGCGCGGCAGTTCGGCGGCGATATAGGTCGGCACATCCTCGAGAACGTGCAGCAGGCGGATCACGCCGCCGTCGTCCAGCAGCTGTTCGGCCTTTGCGATCAGGGCCTTGCCTGCCTCGCCATGGCTCAGGTCGACGGCGACGATGATGTTGGTGTACATGATGTTGCTCCGTATTCGCGTGTGAGGGACTTATAGCGCGGGCGGTGACGGCCTGCGTTGATCTGGGTCAAGGCCGCGCATCAGCCGGGCGATGCCCAGCAGGACCAGCCCGCCAAGCGCAAAGGCCACGCAGAGCCCGACGATGTTCAGCGCGACCTGCGCCACGCCATACTGCCCGAGGTCGAGAAAGAAATACGGATAGATCCCGTCGCTCTGTCCGCGCACCAAAGCATAGAGGCAATAGGCCACCGGCCAGATCAGCCAGACGGGCAGCATCCGCAGGCTCAGCGCCTTGCCGCCCCAGATCAGCCACCACAGGACGGCACCCAAGGGCACCAGCGTGTGATAGCCCAGATCGGTCCAGAAATCGGGTCCGGTCAGAGGCGTGTCGGGGACCAGCAGCGTGTGATAGATGCCGCCGACCATGGCGATGGACAAAACGATTCCCGCCAGCCAACCGTCACCGGGACGCCGCCCCAGCGCGATCAGCGCGAAGGCGATACCGGTCACCCCGTTGGTCAGAATGGTAAAGAACCGCACCAGCACCCACAGGCGGGCCAGCACGCTGCCCAGTTCGGGCTGCGCGCCCATGATCAGAAGCTGCCCGTAGATCGAGGCGAAAGCGATCAGCGCAATCAACGCGGCGGCGGCGCGGGCGAGGGGCGGTGTCATGGGAACCTCCGGTCTGACACCAGAAGGATAGCGGCTTTTCGGCGGAAATCACGTCAGGATTGCACGGCGCGAGAGATCGCGACAGACTGCGGGCAACGCAGGGAGAGCTTCTATGGATATGATGTCTATATCGGTGTTTGCGCTGGCCTTGATGGTGGCGGCGGGCACGCCCGGTCCCAGCATTGGGGCGCTGGTGTCGCGGGTGCTGGCGCGTGGCTGGCGCGATGTGCTGCCCTTCGTGGCCGCGATGTGGCTAGGCGAGGTGGCGTGGCTGCTCGCCGCGCTGGCCGGGCTGACCACATTGGCGCAGAGCTTCCATCTGGCTTTTGTGGTGCTCAAATGGGCGGGTGTTGCCTATTTGGTCTGGATGGCAGTGCAGATGTGGCGCGCGCCGGGGCAGGCGGGTGAGGGGGCGCTGCCGCGTCGCGGCTCGGCGTGGTCAATGTTCGGCGCGGGGCTGGCGGTGACGCTGGGCAACCCCAAGATCATGGTGTTCTATCTGGCGCTTTTGCCGACGCTGGTCGATCTGCGGGCGACGGGCTGGGGCGAGGCGGCGGTGCTGGCCGGGGTGACGCTGGTCACGCTGGCCGTGGTTGATCTGGGATGGATCGCGCTGGCGCAGCGGGCGCGCGCCTTGCTGCGCACGCCGCGCGCGGTCAGGCTGACGAACCGGGCCAGCGCGCTGGTTATGGGCGGCGCGGCGGCGGCGATCGCGGCCAAGGCCTGAGCGCAGGGGAAAAAGGGCAGCCCCGGCGGGCTGCCCCTGAGATGGATCAGCCGCGACCGCGACGCCCGCCGCGCCGGCCCGAGGCGGCGGCCGAGGCGGCAGCCGAGGCTTCGGCGAAGGTCGCGCCCTCTTTCATCGCTTCCAGCACTTTGGCCAGACGGATCCATTCACCGCCGTTGGAATCGTGGTTCATCAGCAGGTTGGCGGCGCGGATCGCCTCCATTTCCTGACTGCGGATCGGGTTCATGATGGCCGAGGTCATGCCCGCGCCCATCGCCATCGGCAGGAAGGCCGCGTTGATCCCGTGGCGGTTGGGCAGGCCGAACGAGATGTTCGACGCCCCGCAGGTGGTGTTCACGCCCAGCTCATCGCGCAGACGGCGCACCAGCGCGAAGACCTGATGCCCGGCGGTCGCCATGGCGCCGATCGGCATCACCAGCGGATCGACGACGATGTCATGCGCGGGGATGCCGAAATCGGCGGCGCGTTCGACGATCTTCTTGGCGACGGCAAAGCGCACATCGGGATCGGTGGAGATCCCGGTGTCATCGTTCGAGATCGCCACAACCGGCACGTTGTATTTCTTGACCAGCGGCAGGACCATTTCCAGCCGGTCCTCTTCACCCGTGACCGAGTTCAAGAGCGGGCGACCGTTGCAGGCTTTCAGCCCGGCTTCCAGCGCGCCGGGGACCGAGCTGTCGATGCACAAGGGCACGTCGGTGATCGCCTGCACGCGCTCGATCAGCAGCTTCATCAGCGGCGGCTCGACAAAGTTGTTGTCGGCATAGCGCGGGTCGCTGGCCATCTTGTTGGTGAACACCGCGCCCGAGTTGATGTCGAGCACCGTCGCCCCGCAGATCACCTGTTCAAGCGCGTCCCGCTCGACGGTCGAGAAATCGTCAAGCTCCAGCTCGGCGGCCAGTTTCTTGCGGCCCGTGGGGTTGATGCGCTCGCCGATCACGCAGAAGGGCTCGTCAAAGCCGATGATGACGGTCTTGGTCGCGGATTCGAGGACGGTGCGGGTCAAGGGGTAACTCCTTCAAGGCTCGCCAGCAGCGGGGCCAGCGTGGGATCGGTGAAATCGGAAATCGTGTGGTGAGCACCCGCCGCCCGCAATGCGGCGTCGGACAGGGTCGAGCGCAGGCCGATCACCCGCGCCCCGGCAGCATGGGCGGCGCGGATGCCCGAGGGGCTGTCCTCGAACGCGAGGCAATCGGCGGGGGCGACGCCCAAAAGGGTTATCGCCTGCGCATAGGGGTCAGGATGCGGCTTGCCGCGCGCGCATTCCTCGCCGATGACCAGCACCTCGAACCGCGCCCGCTGGCCAATCGCGGCCAGCATCGCCTCGGCATTGAGCCGGTTGGCGTTGGTGACCACGGCCAGCCCGTATCCGGCGCGCTCGGCGTGATCCAGCACCGCACCCAGTCCCGGCATGGCGGGAAACGGGCGGGGCAGGCGGCGGCGGAACTCGGCTTCCTTGGCGTCGGACAACGCCTGCGGATCGGCCTCACCGGGCAGGAACTCGGCGAAGATATCGACATTCAGGCGGCCGTGGACATGCGCCATGTAGAACGCCTCGTCCACCGCCAGCCCGCGCGCAGCCATCAGATCGGCAAAGACCGCGATATGGATCGGATCGGTGTGCAGCATCGTCCCGTCCAGATCGAAGAGCAAAGCCGCGCGCCGCATCCGGTCAGGCCGCCGCGCTGACGGGGGTCTGGCCGTGACGATGGGTCCATTCGGCGTTGGTCTTGATGCCGCCGAGCGGGAAGAAATGCACCGATTCAATGCCGAAACCGGGGTTGGCGGCCTTGTGCTCGGCCAGCTGGATCAGCAGCTCGTCCGGCTCATAGGGCAGCAGCAGCTTGGACACGTCCATCGCGCGTTTCTGCAAGACCTTCAGCGACGGGCCGACGCCGCAGGCTATGGCGAATTTGATCAGCGTCTGCAGCTTGGCCGGACCCGCGATGCCGATATGCACCGGCAGATCGACGCCCGCTTTTTGCAGGTTGTTGACCCAGTCGATCACCGGGCCCGCGTCAAAGCAGAATTGCGTGGCCATGGCCATTTTCGCATCGGTACGTTGGGCAAAGGCGGTTTTCCAGCGCGCGGCTTCCATCACCATGCGGTCGGATCCGTCGGGGTCGATGTCCTTGTTGCCCTCGGGGTGGCCCGCGACATGCAACCGCTCGAACCCGTCAAAGCAGCCCGATTCAAGCAATTGCATGGACGAGTTGAAATCGCCCAGCTGCTTTTGCGGGTTGCCGGCCAGAATCAGGCCCTGCTTGACGTCCGCCTCGCCCTTGTAGCGCGCCACCCAGTCGGCCAGCATCGCCTTGTCGGCGATGATGCGCGCGGGGAAATGCGGCATCGGCTCGTACCCCTCAGCGCGCAGGCGCTTGGCGGTCGCGGCCATTTCCTCGATTGGCGTGCCCTCGATATGGGCGATGTAGACGCGGGTGCCGGCGGGCAGCAGCGTGCGGAAATCGGGGATCTTTTCGGCGGTGCGCGGCATCACCTCGATCGAGTAGCCGTTCAGAAAAGCGGTTAGCGCGGCAGAGCCGGTCCGGGCAGGGGCGGCCTTGCGGCCAAAGGGGAACAGAGCCATGAGAGCCTCCCAGAGGTTAGCCACGCGCCGCCCACCCGTCATTGGCGATCAGCGCCTTGATTGCCTCTGCGTCGTAGTCCTGTTCCAGCTTGGCAGCCTCGGCGCGGGCGACCTGTTCCTGTTCGCCAGCGACATCATAGGGGTCGGCTTTGCGCCAATCGGCCATGTAGCTGTCGGCGTCGCGTGCGCCCACTTTCATCGCGCAGCGGTCGATGGCCTGCTCGAAGCGTTCGGGCAGCTGCACCTTGGCTGCACGGCGGCCTTTGCCGACGATGACCTGTGCGGGAATATCGCGCCAGAAGACGATGGTGACCGGCTGCATCGGGGCGTCTGACATGGGGACTCCTGTAGGGGCGTTACGGCGCACTCTGGCCGGAACTGCGCGCAGCGGGCGCGCCGTTTTCGACCTTGCCGCAGCGGTAAGCGACCTGCCCGTGATAGCAGGTGCGGCGTGACAGGGGCCAGCCGTCGGGATGTGAAAAATCCTCAGCATCTTGATGCGGAAAACAACAAAAGGCCCGCTCTCCTGTGCCGGAGAGCGGGCCCGATGTCAGCGCTGAAGCGTCAGATCAGAAGCGGCGCACCAGCGAGAAGCGCACCAGATCCAGATCGCCGTCGACCGTGGTCGCGCCGAAGGTTTCATCGCCATAGAAGTAGTGCTCGTAGTCGCCGCGAACGGTCCAGTCGTTCGACAGGGCGTGCTCATAGCCCAGACCCAGCATGGCACCGCCAAAGCGCGCGCCGTCGCCTGCAACGGTGACGCCGGCGTTATCGACAACAACGCTGCGCGAATCCGTGCCGTAACCGGCGGTCATGAAGACCAGCGAGCGGTCCATGGCATAGCCCAGACGACCACGGATCGAGGCCTGATGGTCCGAGGCGCTGGTACAGGTCAGCGTACCGCCGACACCACAATCGTTGGTGCCATCGCGGTTCGACACGTCAAGCGCGACTTCCGCACCATAGACCATGTTGCCGTTCTGCCAGTTGTAGCCGGCGATCCCGCTCAGGCCCGCGCCCTGCACGTCGGGGAAGTTGGGCGTTGCAACGCCGGTGGACATATCGCCCCGACCGTAGGTGACGCCAAGACCGGCATACGCGCCGGACCAGTCATACGACGCAACCGGTGCGATGGTGACGGGGGGTTCATAGACGGGAGCAACGGGGCCCGACGCCAGTGCAGCGGTGCCGATGGCAGAGGTGAGGGCTGCGATGACAAAGGTTTTCATGGCTCATTCCAATCGTTTCTTGATGTGCTGATCAGACAACGCTGCCTGACGCATTTGGTTCCATTCGTACCCGGGCGCGGTGCATTTTTTTGCATTTTGCAAGGGTGTGTCCCGGCAGGGACATAACCGGGCACGCCCCGGACGGGGCGTGCCACGGAATTCGGTGAGAGCGGTCTGGTTAGAAGCGGAAGTTCGCACCCAGTCGGACTTGCCCGTAGGCCACGTCGGTAAAGCAGTCGACGCTGCAGCCACCGCCCGGCAGCTCCAGACGGCCGAGATCGGTGTGAAGATACTCGAGGTTGACAGAGAACGAAGTCGTCAGGGCATGTTCGACGCCCAGGCCCGCCACCCAACCGTTCAGGCGATCACTGCCGGTTGCAACCGTTGCGGTGCCGGTTGCCGCGCCGCTGGCAAAGCCAAGGGTCCCGTAGACCAAGGTCCGGTCAAAGGCCCGGCCAATGCGGCCCCGCAGGTTGTAGACGTCGCTGACCTCGGTCGAACAGACGTTGCTCGCGCTGCAGCCAAAAGTGCCGCTGGTCGCGCCATTCGCCGTCAAGGTCGAGCCGGAATAGTCAAACGCAGCGCCGTACACCATCGGGCCGCTCTGCATATCGTAGCCAAAGGTCACGCCCCAGGGATGGCCGCTCCAGTCACCCGGTTCAGCGGTGGCCCCGATACTGCGCTCGGACCAGACGTTGTCCCCCGTCGGGCTGGCGATTGTTACGCCGACATACGCGCCGCCCCAATCATAGGTCGCAATGGGCGCTGCAACCGTCATCGGCGGTTGGTAGACGGGTTCTGTTGGCCCCGATGCAAGCGCCGCTCCGGCGGAAAAAACCGCCAGAAGGGCCGGGACGGCGATGCTGGATGAAATGAAACGCGTCATGGTATCGCTCTCCGTTAAAAATGAGTGCCGGTTAAAAATGAAGGCCGGTGCCGTTTGGGGGCACGTGTCACGCGCAGCTGTCCGGGGTTGCCCTGGCTTTTCGAATCACCTTGACGGTCGGGTCTCGTTAAGCCGAAGTATCCGCCTGCTCCGGAACGAAAGCCAATCACGCCGTTGTGCAACCAAGATGCGCGTCGATTTTCGGCGCCTTCCCGCTTGGCGAGAAGTTGCCGACGCCGACGGGCGCTTTGGCAACCGCCAACCACTGTTGCAGGACGGATGCACGCCGTGAACGCGCTTGCGTGGGTTTCCGCTGCACTCTAAAGTAGCGGTAACACGAAATGGAGGGCGTACATGACGCCCGAGCGTCCCGCAGGCGCGGCGGCGCATCCGCAATCGTCGAGGCCGCCCAATCGCGCGCGGACTCCGGCCGGAATCGAGCCAAAGCGCCAGTCTGGTCCCAGTGATGGGGGGCTTTATGCCGCCCTCGACCTGGGAACCAACTCTTGTCGCATGCTGATTGCACGCCCCAAAGGCGCGCAGTTTGAGGTTGTCGACAGTTTTTCCCGGGCCGTCGAGCTCGGCACCGGGCTGGAAAGCACCGGGCGGCTGGGGCATGTGCCGATGGCCCGTACCGTGCAAGCCCTGCGCATCTGCCGCCGCAAGCTCGATGAGCACGCCGTGATCCGCATGCGGCTGGTCGCGACCGAGGCCTGCCGACGCGCCCGCAACTCGGCCGAATTCATCCGCAAGATCCAGCGTGAGACCGGCCTGCGGCTGGAGATCATCCCGGCCGAGGAAGAGGCGCGGCTTGCGGTGATCTCCTGCGCGCCGCTGGTGGCTGCAGAAACCGAGCAACTGCTGGTCATCGACATCGGCGGTGGTTCGACCGAATTGGTGTGGATCGACCTGTCGGACGTCCCCCCGGCCGAGCGCCGCGCGTCGATCCTGACCGTCAAGCTGGGCTTTGCCGCGCAGGGCCTTGCCGCGCCGCTGCCGGGGCAGGCGCGGGTGGTCGACTGGATCAGCGTGCCGCTGGGTGTGGCGACGCTGCGCGAGCAGTTCAACGATGTCGAGGATGACGCCGCGCGCTTCGCCCTGATGAGCTGGCATTTCGAGGAACAGCTGCACAATTTCTCGCCCTACCAGAACCCGGCCCCGCGCGAGGGGTTCCAGATCATCGGGACGTCGGGCACGGTAACGACGGTGGCGGCCTCGTATCTGGGGCTGCGGCGCTATGACCGCAACAAGGTTGACGGGCTGACCATGACCTCGGCGCAGATCGACCGGGTGATCCGCGACTATCTCGCGCTTGGGCCGGAAGGCCGGCGCACCGACCCGCGCATCGGGCGCGAGCGGCACGGGCTGATCATGTCCGGTGCCGCGATCTTGCAGGCCCTGATGCGCGTCTGGCCAACCGATGTTATGTCGGTTGCCGACCGCGGCCTGCGCGAAGGGTTGCTTTATGCACAGATGAGCCACGACGGCGTGCTGGCGGGGCTGTGAAAGGAAAGACGATGGCGACACCGCCCGGAAAACCACCAAGTACCAAAACCCCCAGTGGCAAGAACACCTCGGGGCGCGGACAACGTGACCTCAAGGTCAAGGTCAAGACGGCGAAGGGGCGCAAGCTTTCGTCGACGCGCTGGCTTGAGCGCCAGCTCAATGACCCCTACGTCAGCCGCGCCCAACGCGAAGGCTATCGCGGCCGCGCGGCGTTCAAGATCCTGGAACTGGACGACAAATTCCGCTTCCTTGTGCCCGGCGCGCGGGTGGTCGATCTGGGCTGCGCCCCCGGCGGCTGGCTGCAGGTGGCCGTGCCCCGGGTCAACGCCCTGGGCGAGAAACAGGGGAAACGCGTGGGCACCCTGCTGGGCGTCGATCTGCAGGAAGTCGAGCCGATCGCCGGGGCCGAGGTCCATGTGCTCGACTTTCTGGCGGACGGCGCGGATGAGCAGGTCAAGGTCTGGCTCAACGGGCAGGCCGATGTGGTCATGTCCGACATGGCCGCTTCCGCCTCGGGTCACAAGCAGACCGACCATAACCGCATCATGGCCTTGTGCGAACACGCCGCCTATTTCGCATTCGACGTGCTGGCACCCGGCGGCACCTTTGTCGCCAAAGTGCTGGCAGGCGGGGCGGAGGGGGAGCTGCAACAACTGCTCAAGCAGCGATTCACCAAGGTGGTCAACGTCAAACCGCCCGCCAGCCGGGCGGATTCGTCGGAGAAATACGTGGTCGCCACAGGGTTCCGCGATGCCCCGGCCGTGATCGACAGCGACGACTGACAGGGGCAGATCGGGGGGCTGCTCGCCCCCGAACCCCTCGCCAGAGGAGGGGGCACGCCCCTCCTCTGGACTCCTCCCGTGGATATTTTCAGACAGAAAATGAAACAGGGTTAACGATACTTCATTTTCTGTCTCTAAATATCCTCGGGGGTGAATTTGCGCAGCAAAGAGGGGGCTGAAAGCCCCTTCGCGCGCCGCGTCAGCGGCGCGCCCGGCCCAACGAGGCGACCGGATCTTTGATCCGTGAGCCGAGGCGGGAGCCCCGCCTGCCACTGATCATCCCCTTCCCCCGCCGCCAACCGCCCGGGCCCAGGCCGGATGCCTTTGCAGAACGCGTCGGAAAGCGGAGCCGGGTCACCGTAGCGCTCCATCTGCGCGCTGTCGGCCACCGAAAGTTGCGCGTGATCCATGGCGCGCTGAAGCCCTGCACTCTATGCAAGCCGGTCGCGGGCCAAGGCGCTGCCCTTCCCGGTCTGGCGTGAAGGGGTCCTCAACGACGCCGATCTGCCCTTGGCGCAGGCGGTGTCTGACGGCCTCGGTCCCCACCCCTAGGCCACCTGCGCGGACCCGATCAGCCTGCCCCCAAAAACCGGCCAGGATGGACCTGCCCAACCCCCGTTTCTTCCGCACTGAAGACACCGCCCTGCCGCACCGCCTTGGCTGGCACCCGCGCCCGTCAGGGAATCCGGGACTTTTTCCGGCCTGTCTCGGACCCCGGCAGCCTCGGGTTCTGCGTCACTGATCCGGGCGCGCTGGCGGCGGGGATCCTGAAAGCCGGGCGCGACTGACGGGATTGCACGCAAAGCAGGGGGGCGAAACCGGCGTCGATATGGACAAATCGCGGCTGCTGGTTCAAGACAGCGGCCAACAGGAGCATATCATGACCGTCACCCGTTTCGCCCCGTCGCCCACCGGCTACCTGCACATCGGCAACCTGCGCACGGCGCTGTTCAACTACCTCATCGCCCGCAAGACCGGCGGCAAGTTCATCCTGCGTCTGGATGACACCGACCGCGAGCGCTCGAAGCAAGAGTATATCGACGGCATCAAGACCGATCTGGAATGGCTCGGTCTGGAATGGGATCAGGTCGAGCGGCAGTCCGAGCGGCTGGACCGCTACGCCGAGGTCGCAGACCAGCTGCGCGCCGCGGGCAAGTTCTATGAATGCTTCGAGACCCCGACCGAGCTGGACCTCAAGCGCAAGAAGCAGCTCAACATGGGCAAGCCGCCGGTCTATGACCGCGCGTCGCTGGCGCTGGATGACGCGGGCCGCGCGAAGCTGCGCGCCGAGGGGCGCGAGGGGTACTGGCGCTTTCAACTGGATCTCGAGCGCATTGAATGGACTGACGGCATTCTGGGGGATATCTCCATCGACGCCGCCTCGGTCAGCGACCCCGTGTTGATCCGCGCCGACGGGCAGGTGCTCTATACCTTCGCGTCGTCGGTGGATGACACCGATATGGGCGTCACGCATATCGTGCGCGGCGGCGACCATGTCACCAACACCGCGACGCAGATCCAGATCATCAAGGCGATCGGTGGCACCCCACCCGATTTCGCCCACCACAGCCTGCTCACCGGCCCGCAGGGCGAGGCGCTGTCCAAACGTCTGGGCACGCTCAGCCTGCGCGACCTGCGCGCGCAGGGCGTCGAGCGCATGGCGCTCTTGTCGCTGATGGCCCGCCTCGGCTCGTCGCAGCCGGTCGAGCTGCGCGCCAACCTTGACGAGATCGCCGAGAGCTTCGACCTCAGCCAGTTCGGCGCGGCCCCCACCAAATTCGACGCCGAAGACCTCTGGCCCCTGACCCGCCAGCATGTGCAGGCGCTGCCCTATGAGACCGTCGCCGACCACCTGACCGCCCTCGGTGTGCCCGCCGCTATCGCCCCGGCCTTCTGGGACGTGGCCAAGGCCAATGTCACCACGCTGGCCGATGTCGATGCCTGGTGGGTGCTCTGCCGCGACGGCGCGCAGCCGTTGGTCGCCGAGGAAGACACCGACTTTATCGCCGAGGCCTTCACCCTGCTGCCCCCGCCGCCCTATGGTCCGACCAGCTGGTCCGACTGGACCGGCGCTGTCAAAGCCGCCACGGGTCGCAAGGGCAAGGGCTTGTTCATGCCACTTCGCCGTGCCGTTACCGGCATGGACCACGGCCCCGACATGGCCTCGCTAATGCCGCTGCTGCAAAAGCGCCCGGGAACCGCTGACCCGCGCGCGCATCATCTGTCCCTAAATATCCACGGGGGTTTCCAAAGGGGGAGCGTGCTCCCCCCTTTGGCGAGGGGGTCCGGGGGCGCGCAGCCCCCCGTCTTCCCGATAAGCTGGGGGCGCGCAGCCCCCCGCTTTTCTTATTTCCCGTCCGACGGTGCAACAGCACCCGCCGCTACGCTCAGCGGCACCCGCGCCAGAACCTGCCGGTTCATGCGCATATCCTCAGCCACAAACCGCAGCTCGTAGCTGCCCGCCTCGGTTGGCGCATACAGCGTGACCTGCGGGCTGGCCGGGTCGAGATAGGCATAGGTCAACTCGCCCGAGAACTCGGCATTGCCCGGCACCACGATGTCGATCCAGCTGCGCGGGTTCGCCGGTCCTTGCCACTGCACGGTGAATTCCGCCCCCGGCGCGAGTGTCGCGGGCGCGGTCAGGGTGACCATCGGCGGCGTGACGGTCAGCGGGCGGGTCATCGCGACCACCCGGCCCTCGGGGCCCTCGGCGATATAGCGGATCTCGTAGGCACCCGGCGTCAGCGGCAGGATCAGCGGCAGCGGGTTGGCGGTCAGGTAGTCGTCCGCGGCCGCCGAGTTGGTCCGGGTCGCGCCCGCCTCGATCACATCGATATAGTCGCCTTGCGCGTTCGGGCCGGTCCAGCCAATGCTCAGCGTGCTGCCAGCCATGGCCGTTTCGGGCGCGGTCAGGGCATAGGTCAGATCGGTGACTTCCAGCGGCTGCGAGGCCAGAATGCGCGGCGCGCGGCCCTCGATTTCTTCGACATAGCGCAGGGTGTAGCGCCCCGGCGCGACCGGTACGCGGATCTGCGCGGGCAACCCGTCGCGCAGATAGCTGTAGCTTTGCACCGAATTGGTGCGGGTGCCGCCCTCTTCGATGATGTCGATGTAATCCAGCGGGTTCAGCGGACCCGTCACCTCGACCGTCAGACTGCTCTGCGCCGGTGCGGTCAGCGAGGCCGACAGGCTGGCCGGGGGCAGGGGCAGGGGGCGGGCGGGGCAGCTGCGGGTTCGACAACCGGTGCAGGCACCGGCTCGACCGCAGGGGCGGCGGCAGGGGCGGCCAGCGTCTGCGTCAGCGCCCGGGTGAGGGCGGCGGCGTCATCGGCCTGAAAATACTGCCCGCCGGTTTCCTCGGCCAGACAGGCAACCTGCGCGCCTTCCTCGGCGCTCAGCCCGAAACCCACCACATGGGCGGTGAAATTGACGCCCGAGGCGTCAAGCTCGCGCCCCAGCGCGCAAGGGTCAGCCTCGCAGGTTTCGATCCCGTCGGTGACCAGCACAACGGTCGCGGGGTCTTCGGAATAGCGCAGCGCCTCGGCGGCACGGCGGACGGCATCGGTCAGCGGCGTGCGGCCCTGAAACCGCATCGCGTTGACGGCTTGCGAAATCTGTCCGGCGGTCCCGGCAGCGGGTTCAACCATCACTTCGATATCCGAGCAATCGCCACGCCGACGGTGGCCATAGCCGATCAGGCCCAGCGTCGCATCGGGGGCCATACCGGCCAGCACCTCACCCACCACCGAGCGGGCAATTTCCAGCTTGGGCACGCCGTCAATCTGACCCCACATCGAGCCCGAGCCATCCATGACGATCATGGTGCGGGGGGTGATGGGGGTGGTTTGGGCCTGCGCCGAAACTGCACAGGCAAGGGCCAGCGATGAAGCCGCGAAACGCAGCAGGGTCTTGGACATATGAAGAATCCCGATCTTGAAACAACGACGCTGACGATACACAGCGTTTTTGTTAGTGCAACCAAGACGGGAAATCGTTCAAATATTCAGGGCGCATTGCGCCGAAAACATCCGGGCCATCCTTTCGGGGGCCGATCCGGCGCGCGGACCCTCAGGCGATGCGGCGGAAGGTCGACTCAGCGCCCGAGTTGTCAAAGAACGGCACGCTGTCCTGACGCTGTTCGCGCAGGATCGCCTCGGCCTCGGCCAGCACGACCTCGGTGATGAACGGCAGGTCGAGCGAGCGGGCTTCGGACAGGGCGATCCAGTGCAGATGGCTCAATTCATCCGTCGCGCGCGAGAAATCGTCGGGGTCGCCCGCGATATCCTCGGCCCGGGCCAGAAAGAAGCGCGCGTCAAAGCGGCGCGGCCGGCCCGGAGGCGTCACCGCGCGAAACAGGAACCGCAGCGCATCGCCAGACGGGCGCAGCCCGGCGGCGGCAAACTCGGCCCAATCGGCGGGCACGCAGCCCTCCCACGTGCCGGGACGTCCCAGCATCAGCCCGGCCTCTTCCCACAGCTCGCGGATCGCGGCGGCGGTCATCGCCTCAGGCGCCGGGGCGGTCGCGGTGACGGGCCGGTCGGCCAGGCGCGCGCGTTCGACGTCGGCCAGCGGGGCGGGCAGGGTGACCAGCCGGTCATCGGCGTCGACGGCACCGCCCGGAAACACATATTTCGACGGCATGAAGGCCGCAGCCGACCCGCGCTGCCCCATCAACACGCGGGGTGTTGCCGTGTCGGCATCGCGCACCAGAACGATGGTGGCCGCGTCACGGATCGGGGGCGAGGCGACGGCGATCAGTGTCATGCGTCGCTGCCAAAGCCATGCATGCGCCGCGACCATTGCAGCGCAACCAGTGCCCCCTTGAACCGGGGCAGCAGATAGAGCGCCAGCGCCAGCGCCAGTGTCCAGCACAGGGTGATCATCACCCAGGGCGAGGGGCCCCAGGCCAGATACACCGCCAGATACAGCGCCATGATGGATTTGCCGACCACCAGAATGGTCAGATAGGCCGGGCCGTCATCGGCGCGCTGGTGATGCAGGTCTTCACCGCAATTGGGGCATTCGTCGACGACCTTCAGATAGCCGCGCATGATCTTGCCGGTGCCACAGGCCGGGCAACGCCCCGACCAGCCCTTGCGCAACGCAGGCTTCAACGGGCGGTCGTCAACCATTTCGATGGGCTGGGCGATCATGGTCATGGCGGAACCTCTCTGCCGCGTCGCGGCGATGAAAGAAAGTCGTGTGCGGGTCTTCTGGCACCGCAGCGATGTCGGAAGGGACGGACCGTGCCTTCGACGCGGGGGGCATCAAAGCCGGTTGATCCGTGTTGCCCTCAAGATGGTGCATGCAAAGAAACAGGTCAAGTTCAGGATAACGCGAAACGCTGCGACGGAATGTCCGGTGCGCGGCGTTAGAGAGGTATCAACGCGCCAAAGGATGCCTCCGGCGGCGCACGATAGGAGAGAACCATGAACACCAAGACCCTCACCGCTATCGCCCTGCTGATCGCCGCCGTTCCGGCTGCAAGCTTTGCCCAGAGCGGCCCGATGGCAGGCATGACGCCCCCGACGCTCGATTTTGCAACGGCGGATGCCGACGGCAGCGGCGGCATCTCGGCGGAAGAATGGACCGCCTACAGCGCAACGCTGCACAGCGAAATGCGCGCCCAGCGGACCGCCGCCCGCGCCGATGCGCTGATCGCTGAGGCGGATGCGGACGGCGACGGCGCGCTGACCCGTGACGAGCTGATCACCGGCATGACCGCGATGGGTGACGCCCGCCGTGAGAGCCGTGGCGGCATGGGACGCGGCCATGGTGAGCGTCACGGCATGCGCGGCGACCATGGCGGCTGGGGCGGCCACCACATGCGCGGCGACGACGACCATGGTCGCCGGGGCGAGATGCGCGACGGACAGCGTGGCGGCCAGCGCGACGGGCAGCGCGGGGAGATGCGCGGTGAGCGCGGTGGCGATATGGCGTCACGCAGCTTTGCCCGCATGGACCGCAACGACGATGGCAGCATCGATGCCACCGAACTGGGGCAGGCGCAGGAGTTCCTGAACTGGATGGCACAGCGCCCGCGCTTCAACTGAGATCCGTTGATCTGAGTTGCTAACCGGCGGGCCGGGCGTTACCCCTCAGCGGGAACCCGGCCCGTTCACCGCCCTCTCACGGCCCCGACGCGCCAGACGGATCCATGCCAAGGGACACCGCCCTCACGATGACCGCAGCCGAGACCGACAGCGATGACGCGCTGCTCGCCCGTTACGCAACGGGCGATGCACTGGCGGCGCGGTTGTTGGTGGACCGGCTGTCGCCCCGGGTCTTTCGGCTGGCGCAACGCTTGTTGCAGGATCAGGCCGAGGCCGAGGATGTCACCCAGGAAGCCCTGCTGCGGCTGTGGAAGATCGCCCCGAAATGGGAGCCGGGCGGCGCGCAGCCGTCCACATGGCTGCACCGGGTGACCGTCAATCTGGCCACCGACCGGCTGCGGCGCAGGCGGGGGTGGGGCTGGATACCATCGACGAGCCCGACGATCCCGCGCCTGGTGCTGTCGAGACGATGATCGACGACGACCGCAAGCGGGCACTGGACGAAGCACTGGCGCTGTTGCCCGAACGCCAGCGCGTGGCGGTAGTGCTGCGCCATCTGGAAGGGATGACCAATCCCGACATCGGCGCGAGTATGGGACTTGGGGTCGAGGCCGTCGAAAGCCTGACCGCACGCGGAAAACGGCGTCTTGCCCAGCTGTTGTCGGGCCGACGCGATGAACTGGGGTATGACCGATGAGCACTGACCGTTCAGACGATCCATTTGACGACACCGCCCTCGACGCCCTGTTTGCCCAGGCGCGCGCTGCGCCGCCTGCTGCCTTGTCCGAGGGTTTCGCAGCCCGCCTGGTTGCGGCATCGCTTGACGCGCAAGGTGCCCTCGTGCCGCCAAAACCCGGTTGGCTGGCCCGTTTGCGCAGTGCTTTGGCGGAATTCGGCGGGGCACCGTCGCTGGCGGGCGTCGGCGCTGCCGGGTTGGCGGGCGTCTGGATCGGCTTTGCCGCGCCCGGATCGACCGGTGATCTGATCAGTACCGTGCTGCAAAGTGCCGCCAGCGTCAGCCCCACCGCGACGGAATGGGACGGAACCGAGACATATGTATTGGCGACCTCGGCCAGCGACCTTCTGGCGCTGATCGACGGCGATATCGAATGAGGCGATCATGAGCGATCTGACACCCACCCCTGCGACCCCGCGCCTGCGCAAACCCGGACGCGGTCTGCGCATCGCGCTTGTGCTGTCGTTGATGGTTAACCTGCTGGTTGTCGGCGTGCTGGTCGGCGGGGCGATGCGCGCCTCACGGATGGATGGCTTTGTGCCGGGTCAGCCCGATATGCGCGCGCTCTGGTGGGCGCTGCCCGATGACTCGCGCGATGCGCTGCGCGCTTCGGTCAACCGGCGGGGGATGCCGGGCGATCATGGCCATCGACCCAGCCGCGAAGAGCGCCGCGCGCGCAACGCCGAGCTGAACGCCCGCATGCTCGCCGGTCTGCGCGCTGATCCGTTCGACCCGCAGGCTTTTGCCACCGTGATGGCCGGGGACCGTGACGAGCGCGCGCGTCGGCTGGACACGGTGCATGCAGATTTTGCCGCGCAGGTCGCACAGTTGACGCCGGAACAGCGCCGCGCGATGGCGGACCGGTTCGAAGAAGGCTTGCGGCGGCACGACCGGTAATTGCCGTGCAGCGGCGGGTATGAGCGGGGCCTGTCTGGCCCCGTTTCTCTGCGCGGGGTCCGGCGCCTTGATCGGGCCGGAAAGGCTGGCAATAGCGCCTGCGGATTGGCAGCTGTGACGGCCACGACCGCACAGCCGTGTTCAGGTTGGCTGGCGTCGTTGGCCATTCACCGGTGTCTGTGTCGCAACCCGTCCTTTCGGTGCGACGACAGGTCCGGTCAATCCGCTGCCCTCGCATGCCGCGAACGTCACCGACCAGCTCTTGCCCAAAACCTGCGCCCCTCACTCGCCCTCGGTCATGCTGCGCTGTTGATGGTCACCTGATTGCGCCCGTCGGTTTTGGAATCCATCAACGCTGCATCGGCCCGCGCAAGCGCCTCGCGCGCGGCGGACCTCGTCGGTGTGGGGGGCGGATTTGAACACATCGCCAGCCCGACCGAGATGGTCACGGTGATGCTGCCCCGCCCATCGGGCAGCGAGATCGGCGCGCCACCGATCGCCCTGCACAGCGTTTCGGCGGCATGGCGGGCGTCGCCAAGCGTTGCTCTGGGGATTGCCACCAGAAACTCTTCTCCGCCAATCCGGGCAAGCAGCGTGCCGGGGTCCAGCACCCTGCTCAATCGGTGCGCGACGGTTTCCAGCACGGCATCGCCGGTCGCATGGCCATAAGTATCGTTGATCGCTTTGAACCGGTCCAGATCCAGCACCATCACGGCAAAGCGCCGTCCGGTTTCGCGCGACTCGGCGGCGATGCGGTCCAGATGCGCCAGCGCATAGCGGCGGTTATAGAGCCCGGTCAGCGGGTCGGTGATCGCCATTTTCAGCCCCGTGCTGACCGCGCTGCGCAGCCCGTCGGCGCGGCGCTTGCGCTGCACATGCTGGCGGATGCGCAGCGCGGTTTCCTGCGGATCCATCGGCATGGTGAACAGATCGCTCGCACCGACATCCAGCGCCATCGCCGCCGTTTCCGGGTCGGCATGCGCCAGCACCAGTGCCATCGCCGAATGCCGGCTAGTCATCCGCGACCGCAGATCCGAAACCAGCCGCTGGCCCGATCCATAGCGGCCCAGGTCACTGGCAATCATGTAGAAATCGGGTGCCGCGCCCGGCGGGGTATCGGCCAGCGCCGCGGCGGGAGACAGCACCATCAGCCGCCCTCGCAGATAGGGAGACAGGGCGCTGCGCCAGACCATCGAGATCGCCGTTTCCGCCGCGATCAGGCCGATCCGCCCCGGCATCGCAAACACCGTCTCCCCCTCGGCCAGATCCATCCCGCCCCAGGTTTCCGACCGCAGCCGCAGTTCGGTCTCGGTCTGATGGACGCGCAAAAGGCTGCGGATCCGCGCCAGCAAAATCACCTCATTCAGCGGCTTGGCCAGGAATTCATCCACCCCGGCCTCAAGCGCCTGCAACCGGCTGACCCGGTCGTTGATGCCGGTCACGATGACCACAGGGATATGCTGCGTCGCGGGCGACGCGCGCAGACGGCGACACACATCAATGCCCGACATGTCAGGCAGTTGCATGTCCATCAAAATCAGCTTGGGCTGCTGGGCCTGTGCGATTTCAAGTGCCTCGGCCCCTGAGGCGGCAAGCAGCGTTTCGTGGCACGCAGCGTTCAGTTTCACTTTCAATATGATCCGGTTGGTGGCCAGATCGTCAACAATGAGAATCCTACCGGTCATCACCCTATACCTTGCGCGGCTAGTCCATGGCACGTTACCCTTGAACATGTCGGGTCGCGGACATTGTTCATCCTACGCGCCAAATAGTTAATGAATTCTTTCCACTTCCCCGAAGGCACTCGCAGCCATGGCCATGACGCGGCAAACCGCCGAAACCTTTGCCGCTCAGGTTCTTGCCTGGCTGGCCGATGATAACGCCCGGATCACCGGCTTTCTCAGCTGGTCTGGTGAGAGCCCGTCGACACTGGCGGCACGCCTGACCGATCCGGGCTTTTTGCTGGCAGTGATCGAATTCCTGATGACAGACGAAGCCTTGCTGATCGACGCTTGCGCCGCTCTCGGCTATCCGCCCGAAACGCCCCTGCAGGCGCGCTCAGCGCTGCCGGGCGGGGCCGATTTTCACTGGACCTGAAAGATGCAGACAATTCGCGGTATTCTGTTCGACAAGGACGGCACGCTGTTCGATTTCCAGGCAACATGGGGCGCCTGGGCGCGCGCGCTGATTGCCGAGCTTGCCCAAGGGGATCCGGTACGGGTGCGGGCGATGGCGCAGGCGATGGCCTTTGATACCGACGCCGGGCGGTTTCTGCCCGAGTCGCCGGTGATTGCGGGCACCGGGCGCGAGGTGGCAGAACTGCTCGCGCCGATCCTTGCGGTCACGGCCGACACGCTCGAGGCGCGGATCGCCTCAGCAGCGGCCAGCGCGCCTCTGGCGCAGGCGGTGCCATTGCGCCCCTTGCTCGAACGCCTGCGCGACGCGGGTTTGCGGCTTGGCGTGGCAACGAATGATTACGAAGCCGTGGCGCGCAGCCATCTGCATGATGTGCTCGATCTCTTTGATTTTGTGGCCGGATTCGACAGCGGTCACGGCGGAAAACCGGCGCCGGGCATGCTGCTGGCCTTCGCCCGCGCCTGCAATCTGGACCCGCAGTCGGTGCTGATGGTCGGCGATTCGCGCCATGATTTGCAGGCCGGACGCGCTGCGGGCATGGCGACGCTGGCGGTACTGACCGGGGTCGCCACGGCGGCGGATCTGGCCGATCTGGCCGATGCGGTGCGGCCGGATATCGGCCATCTGCCAGAGCTTCTGGCGCTGTTTTGAACGTGTTTGCACTTTCTTAGGGAGTCTGCCGCATCGTTGCCCCTGTGACCTGAAAGGGGCGGCGATGCACGGTCTTATCAACAAGGCGCTGCAGGCGTTTATCTGCGATGCATTCGGCACGGATGCCTGGGAAGAAATCCTTCACCGGTCGGGTGCAGACGCTGTGCTGGGCAGCGACGGATTCGAGGCGATGCAGCTCTACGATGACGGCCTGACGACGACCGTTCTGGCTACGGCTGCCCAACTGCTGCGCCGGTCCCGCGATGCGCTGCTTGAAGACTTGGGCACCTATCTGATTTCCGGCGAACGGCAGGAACCTCTGCGCCGCCTGCTGCGCTTTGGCGGCGTCAGTTTCACCGATTTTCTGTTTTCGCTCGATGACTTGCAGGGCCGCAGCCATCTGGCTGTACCCGAACTGGGCCTGCCGGAACTGTCGATCAGTGAGGTCGAAACCGGTGGTTTCTCGTTGGCGTGCCGCGACGGATGGCCGGGGTTCGGGCATGTTCTGGTCGGCGCGCTCAGGGCATTGGCCGATGATTACGGGGCGCTGGTGGTGCTTGAACACCACGGCACCGGTTCGGGTACGGATGAGGTGATCGCCATCAAGGTTCATGATCCGGCCTATCACGCCGGGCGCCGCTTTGACCTTGCCGCCGAGGTGCGGTGATGCAGGACGATGCGTGCCTGTCGGGCTACGCGTTCAGCGAAGCGACACTGGGCGCGTTGATGCCTCTGTTTCTGTGGCTGGACAGCGATTGCCAGATCCGGGGTGCCGGACCGACGCTGCGCAAACTGCTGGGCGACGGGGTGATCGGTCAGGATCTTGAAAGCGTGTTCACGCTGCGCCGACCGCGCCGGACGGGGGCGCTCTGCGTCTGGTTCAGGCGCAGCGCGTGTCGATGACGCTGCGCGCGCCGCCGGGGACCCGCTTCAAGGGCGTCGCTGTTCCGCTTCAAGGTCAACGCGGGGCCTTGGTCAATCTGTCGTTTGGCTACGCGGTGCGCGATGCCGTGCGCGATCACGGGCTGTCCGCCACCGATTTCGCCGCCACCGATCTGGCGATCGAACTGCTCTATCTGGCTGAGGCCAAGGCGGCGGTCATGGGCGAAGTGACCAAGATGGCAGCGCGGCTGAAAGGCGCGAAAGCCCGGGCAGAGGAAGAGGCGTTGACCGATGTCCTGACGGGCCTTGGCAACCGGCGCGCGCTTGAGGCACGGATGGAGCGGTATCTGAATGCGGGGCAGGGGTTCGCGCTGCTGCATATCGATCTCGATCACTTCAAGCAGGTCAATGACACGCTCGGCCACGCGGCTGGTGACCATGTTCTGGCCGAAATCGCGGTGAAACTCCGCGCCAGCGCGCGGATCGGGGATCTGGTCGCGCGCATCGGCGGGGATGAGTTTGTGGTGCTGCTGGCCGGTGTGCAAGATCTTGGGCCGGTCCGCCGCGTCGGCGAGCGGATCTTCTACGAGATGCGTAAACCCATCCACTACCACGGCACGCCCTGTCGGATCAGCCTTTCCATCGGTGTCGTCTTCGCCAATCCGGCCCAACCTTGTGCGCCGACGTCGGTTCTGGCAATGGCCGACCGCGCGCTCTATGCCTCAAAGGGCGCAGGGCGCGCGCGGATGACCTTGTTCAGCGAAACCGGTGTCGTGCAAGAGCTGCTCAGCGTTGCGCGCGTCGGGTGAGGGGCGCCTCACCCTTTGACGAACAGCGTCCCTGGCAAGCGGCAAAGCTGCTCGACGCCGCTTTCGGTGATCAGGATCGGCTCGGTGATTTCGATCCCGCCATCGTCCAGCCAAAGCGCGGGCATGAAATGAAAGACCATGCCGGGCCGCAGTTCGGTCTTGTCGCCCCGGCGCAGCGACAGGGTGCGCTCGCCCCAATCGGGCGGGTAGCTCAGCCCGATGGAATAGCCGACGCGGCTGTCCTTGTGAAACCCGCGCGCGTTGAGGGTACTGTTGAAGGCTTCGGCGACGTCCTCACACAGCGCGCCCGGGCGTGCCACCGCCAGCGCCGCAGCGGTCGCCTCCTGCACCGCTTCTTCTGCCCGACGGTAGGTCGATGGCGGCTCGCCGAAGAACAAGGTGCGCGATTGCGGGCAGTGATAGCGCCGGTATACCCCGGCGATCTCAAAGAAATGCGCCTCGCCGCGCTGCATTGGCCGGTCATCCCAGGTCAGATGCGGCGCGGTGGCGTCCAGGCCGGACGGAGTCATCGGTACGATCGCCGGGTAGTCGCCCCAGTGCCCGTCCGCGCCGATCGTGCCCGCGTGCAGGATTTCAGCGACCAGCTTGTGCTTGGCCAGCCCCGGCTCGGCAATGTCGAGGATCCGTTGGTGCATCGCTTCCACGATCCGGGCGGCGCGGCGCAGGCGGGTGATTTCAGCCGGGGATTTTACCGCGCGCTGCCAGTTGACCAGCCCGGTCGCGTCCCTCAGGGACAGTGACCGCGCCAGCACGTCATGGGCTTTGGCGGAATAATAGTAGTTGTCCATCTCGACACCCACACGGCCGCTCGCCCAGCCAAGATCGGCCAGCAAGGCGGCGAGCGTTTCCATCGGATGCTTGGCCGGGTTCTGGACGTAGGTGTCGTCATAGCCGTGGATCTGATCGGCCTGCATCCAGACTGTCCGCCGCGCCCCGGCGGTGTCCATGCTGCGGCCCCACCAGAGCGGCGGGCCGTCGGGGCCGATGATCACCGCCTGGTGGACATAGAAGGACCAGCCATCATAGCCGGTCAACCAGGCCATGTTCGACGGGTCCGACAGGATCAGCGTGTCGAGCCCGGCCTCGGCCATGGCGGCGCGGGTCTTGGCGAGCCGGGCGTCGTATTCGGTGCGGGTGAAATCACTGTCGTCCATCGGGCCCTCCTGTTGATGGGCAAAGCATGGCACGGCAGCGAAACAGACGCAAAGGCGCGATGTCCCACGATGGGACAATGCAGCCTTCTGAATATTTTCAAAGATTTAGAGGGCCTGGGTAACCTTGCGTTTACCCCAGCGCCCACGGCTGCCTTTCTTTGCTCGCCAAATATCCCGGGGGGTCCGGGGGGCAGCGCCCCCGGCGGGTCGCCCAAGGAGCCTGCGCGTCAGCGCGGGGGACGAGGGCGAAACACCCCCCGCCTTGCGTCACATGTCCAGCCAGATCGTCATCGGCCCGTCATTGACCAGCGCCACTTGCATTTCGGCGCCAAACTCCCCGCGCCCGACCGCGACGCCCTGCGCGGCAAGGTGGTCGGCGAAAAGCTCATAGAGCGCGCGCCCTTCATCCGGCGGCGCAGCGGCGGAAAACCCCGGCCGGTTCCCGCGCGAAGTATCCGCCGCCAGCGTGAACTGGCTGACCACCAGCGCCCCGCCGCCCACATCCGCCAGCGAACGGTTGGTCTTGCCCGCCTCGTCGCGAAAAATGCGCAGTTTCAGGATCTTGTCGGCCAGCGCGCGGGCCTTGTCCGGCCCGTCGCCCTGCATCGCGCAGATCAGGATCATCAGCCCCGGCCCGCAGGCCCCGACCACCGCCCCGTCGACCGAGACCGACGCCTCGGTCACCCGTTGTACCAGCGCGCGCATCAGCGGTTCTGCGTGATGTAGAAGATGACGCCCGCGACGATGATCGCGACGATCACCGCGCCGGTGATCTTCCAGGCAGACCACGGGCGTTCGCCCTGCACCTTGCCGGTCTGGCCATTCACCACGAACCGATAGGATTTACCGCGATAGCGATAGGCCGCCATCCAGATCGGCAACAGCACGTGCTTGAACCGCTCATCCTGATGCTCGGTATCGACCGAATGCACCCGCTGCTCGTCGCCGCCGATGTCGCGGCGCACGTCCTGACGGATCACCTCGTCCATGCGCTCGACCGCCAGAACGTGGCCATCGGGCAGCTGCACCGTGTACCCCTCGGCGCGGAACCCGGACAGGAACTGCGGCGAATAGGGCGCCAGTTCGCCCAGCATCCACGGCTCGAGCGCGCGGACATATTTGCGCGGCAGCGATTGCGAGGCCATGATCAGCATATCGTGGAAATGCCGCGCGACCCGGCCCGACACGCGGTGCCAGCGGATCTTGCGGACCTGCTCGGTTTCCATCTTGCCGTTACGGTTCACCGTGCGGGTTTCGTAATAGGCGTCGCCCCGTTCGCCGGTATAGCGCGAGCGGGTGTCGCTGTCGAAAGACCAGTAGGGCACATAAAGCCCGTCCAGCCGCGAGCCGTCCGAGCGGGCGTAGTCCTTGAGCTTGTTGGGGGCGAACCACAGCCGCCCCAGCCATGATTTCATCGCATCATGCGCCTCGCGCTCGGCCAGTTTGAAGGGCAGGACGGCGGCGGGTTTGATCTGGCGTTGGGTGCCGGTGTCGGTCACCACCGGCGAGCCGCAGAACGGACATTGCGCCGCGTGCTGGGCGGGGTCGAAATCGACCTGCGCGCCGCAGTTCGAGCAACTGAGGATGCGGTGTTCCTCGATCGCGTCGGCGGGCAGGTGATTGGCCAGCGCGTCGCGCAGATCCATGGTTTCCAGCGCGACATCGCGCTCGGCCTCGGAATGCGGGATGTCCTGCTCGTGGCCGCAATACTGGCAGGTGAGCCGCCGCTGACCCGGCGAAAACCGCAGCTGGGCGCCGCAATTTTCGCACGGGAAACGGTGTTCATCACCCGCAACGGGCGGGGCGGGGGGCTTGTGTCGCTCATGGCGCGTTACCCGGCGGGCGGGGGCGGCGGCGGCGGCATGGCAGCGAAGACCTGTGCCAGCGCCTGCACGGCTCCGGCCTTTTCCCAGCCGGCCATGCCCTGCGTCCAGACCATGGTGTCGCGGGTCAGCTGACCCTGCGCCAGCATCTGTTGCAGTTGCGCGGTGCCGAAGGGCCCGGTCGTCTGGCCGTTCACCGCAACGTGGAACTGCGCGGCGGCGGGGGGCGGTGGCGGCGGAGCGGCGGCGGCGGGCTGCGTGTTGCTCTGATTGTTGCCCGTCATCGCATTGGCCATGGACTGCGCCATGCCCATGCCCATCCCCATGCCCATTCCGGCACCCATCGCGTTGTCGCCACCAGCCGAGGCCGCCTGCTGCATCGCCTGAGCCGCCGAAAACTGGGTGTATTTGTTCAGATCGCCCACGATCCCCATCGACGAGCGCTGGTCGAGCACCTTCTCGACCTCGGGCGGCAGCGAGATGTTCTCGATGTAGAGTTCCGGCATCGACAGGCCGTATTCGGTCAGTGTGGGCTCGATCGCCTCGCCGACGATCTTGGACAGATCCTGCGTGTTGGCCGCCATGTCCAGCGCCGGAATCCCCGAGGCCGCCAGCGACTGCGAGACCTTCTGCACAACGATATTGCGGATCTGCCCCGAGATTTCGTCCTGGGTGAATTCGCCATCCGTGCCGACGATCTCGGTCATGAACTTGGACGGATCGGTCACGCGGATCGTATAGCTGCCAAAGGCCCGCAGGCGCAGCGCGCCGAATTCCGGGTCGCGCAGCATGATCGGGTTCTGCGTGCCCCATTTCAGGCCCGGAAAGCGCCGGGTGTTGACGAAGTACACCTCGGACTTGAAGGGCGAGTTGAAGCCGTGGCTCCAGCTGCGCAGGGCCGTCATGATCGGCATATTGTTGGTTTCCAGCTCGTAAAGGCCGGGACCAAAGATGTCGGCCATCTGGCCTTCGTGGATGAACACGGCCGCCTGTCCTTCACGGACCGTCAGCTTGGCGCCCATCATGATGTTGTTGCCGTAGCGTTCAAAACGATAAACGAGCGTATCGCGGCTGTCGTCCAGCCATTCGATGACGTCGATGAACTGGCCCTTGAGGAAATTGAATACCATGGGTCACTCCTTAAGAAATCTATTCAAAAGATGGGGTCAACTTGCACCCGCCACAAGCTCGGAGGCAATTGAAAAAATCGTTCGGCGGGCCCGGGCCTCGGTCATGCCGGGGGTCAGGCGCGGGTCGTAGTGGATGCGCAGCAAGAGCAGATCCTGTTCGGTCAGCAGCGCGAATTCCTGATCATCGTTGAAAATCGACGGCCGCGCACCGTCGGAATCCGCGGCCAGTCCCAGCCCTTGGGTCAGTTCTTCGTGATAGCAGGCAAGGCGGGTCAGATCGGGGTGTTCGGCGCGAATGATGGCGACGGCTTCGGTGTAATTGGCCGACCCGTCGCGGGCAAAGGCCAGCACCAGACAGAAGGTCTCGCGCGGCATGTCGGTGATCAGGCGCACGGCTCCATCGTCAATACCGGGGATCAGCGCGCGCAGCCGGTCGCCAGCACCTTGGCGTTCGCTTTCCGAGAGGATCAGAACGTGGAAATTGCCGTCGGTCTGGCCCAGCGGCGTAACGCTGATCGGGTGGTCCGATGCTTCGGCCAGCCGGGCGGCGAGCGCGCGCACGTGTTGATAATCCGCAGCGCGGGTGGCGCGTCCGGTGGTTGCGCCGAACTCCAGCGAATAGCGCACGGGCACGGCCCAGCGACGCAGCACGCTGGAGCGGCCAGAGGCGGCACCGCGCTCGGAATGCTCGTCACGCAGGGCGACGTCGATATAGGTTTCGGCCAGCCGACCAGCGGTCAGCCGCAGGTCGTTGGTGCCCGGATCGGTGCGCAACATCCGGTTCGAGACGCGCTGCGTCTCGATCTCGGTGTAATAGCGCCGCAAGTCGGCCGATTGCGGGTCGATGGCCAGCACCTCGGCGGGCCGAGCCGGCGCGGGGGCGGCCATGGGATTGGGCGCACTCCCGCCGAGCGAGGTGCAGCCTGCCGTCAGCGCGGCGCTGAACCCCAGCGCCGCGAGGGACCGGACCGAAGGGTCGCCCGGTATGCGCACGTCAGGCCTGAGCGCCGTTTTCGCGCGCCTTGGCAGCCGACAGCGAATCGCGCAGCTCGATCTCCATCTTGCGCAGTTCCTCTTCGGCGGCGGCGCGCTTGGCCTTGCCTTCGTCGGCGATCTGCAGGCTGTCCTGAATGGTCGCGACCAGCTGATCGTTGGCGTGCTTGACGGCCTCGATATCGAAGACGCCGCGCTCCATCTGCTCGCGCACCGTGCGGTTGGTTTCGCGCAGGTTGTCGGCGTTCTTGGTCAGCAGTTCATTGGTCAAGTCATTGGCCGCCTTGATCGATTCCGCCGCCTCGCGCGAGCGTTGGATGGTCAGCGCCTGCGCCAGCTGGGTCTCCCACAGCGGCACGGTGTTCACCAGCGTCGAGTTGATCTTGGTGACCAGCGACTTGTCGTTTTCCTGCACCAGACGGATCGAGGGCAGCGACTGCATGGTGACCTGACGGGTCAGTTTGAGGTCATGCACCCGGCGCTCCAGATCGTCGCGCGCGGCGCGCAGATCGCGCAACTCCTGCGCCATGATGATCTTCTGATCTTCGGGCGCGGCCTCGACCACGGCTTCTTGCGCGGGGATCGTGGTGGCGTCGAGTTCCTTCAGCTTTTCTTCACCAGCGGCGATGTAGAGTGCCAGCTCGTTGTAAAAATCGAGGGTCTTTTCATAGAGCACATCCAGCGACTTGATGTCTTTGAGCAGGACGGTCTCATGGCTGAGCAGGTTCTCCGTGATCTTGTCGATCTGGCCCTGCACGGTCTCATAGCGGGCCATGAAATTGGCCAACGGTGCTGCCTTGCCGGTCAGACGCTCCCACCAGCTGCGTTCGCGGCGGGTGTCGAGTTCGCTGACCGAAAAGCCACGGATCGTGGTGACGATCTGGCGCAGGCTGTCACCGGCGGGGCCGACATCCTTGTTGCGCACGTCGTTCAGCATGGCCTGACTGATGGTCTGCAGCTCGACCTGGGCGCGGGCACCGAACCCGATGATCGACGAGGTTTCCGCCATGTCGATTTCATTCATCCGGCTGCGGATCGCATCGGCAACCGGGGCCTCGGCCTGATCCAGCGGGACAAGCTCGCCGACCGGCTCGGGCAGTCTCGTCAGCGCCGTTTCTTCAACGGCGGTCGCAAGTTGCGTGGCCTGCTGGCGGATCTCGTCGGACATCGGGGCTTCCTTTCAAGGGATGAGGTGCTGAAAACGGGGTCAACGGGGTTGCGGGTCGGGGATGCTGTTGGGGCCGGGAATGCGCGGGCGCAGGCCTTCGCGTTCCAGCCGCTCGCGCAGCACGTCGATTTCGATATCCAGCGCCTGACGGTCGTTGTCGCGCAGGGTTTCGGTGCGCAGCATGAAATTCTGCTCAAGATCGTCGAGCAGGGCCACATAGTCGCTGCGCGCCTCGGCGTTGCGATCACGCTCATAAATCTCGACAAACTTGACCGTCGCATCGCGCGCGCCTTCAAGGTAGACACTCAGATAGCGGCGGGCAGCGGTCAGGTTCTGCGGATCATCCTCGACCGTGCGCAACAGCTCGCGGACATGGGACTGAAAATCGGTCAGGCGGCTTTCCAGCGTGCGGTCGCGGGCGCGCAGCATGGCGTCGGACATCGCGGCCAGATAGGCCTCGGCGGTGTCGATGGCGCGGGCGACGCGGTCGGTCTGGAATTCGTCGATCCCCTCCATTCCCTTGTCGCGCAAGGGGTCGGGGCCGAAGGCGAAGAAATGCAGACCCGCGCCGAACAGGCCGAAGATCACCGGACCGGCCATGCCATAGGCGCTGCCCAGACCGGCCAGCCCAAGGCCAAGACCCATCACCACCGAGCCGAAGATCTTGCGCGGGATCGCCGGGCGGCGGGCGACGCGGCGTTGGGCGTAAGCGTCCTGGGCGATCACACCTTCGCGCGTCAGCCAGGCCGAGAGCATCAGCAGGGCAAAGACGCCCAGATGCTGCGCCAGTCCGGCGGGATCGCGGAAGAACGCGCTGAATGCCCAAAGGAAAGGCAGCATAAACAGGATGTTGACCCGCGCGCCCACCGGGTTCACCCGCTTGCGCTTGGCCTTCTTGCCGCGTTTGGGGCCTGTGCTGACCGCGGTCGAGCTGCGTTCCTCGTCCGAGCGGGGATCGCCACCGGGGCTGTATGCGCCGCCGTATCGCCGTGCCATGCCTCAGCCCCCCACGAACCAGACGTAGACGATCAAGGCGACCAACAGCAGGTAGGAGGTCTTTTGCAGGCCCGTGGTGCTCACGTCTCAATTCCCCGTCGCGTGCCCCAAGGCCGGGGCTGTGTGTCTTGCCCCCCAATAGCGGGAGAGTCCCCTCGATATAGGAGAGATTTATGAAACTATAAGACAGGTCCGGCGGGATTGGAAAGCACCGATGGGGTGCGCGCCGGTGCTCAGCCGCGTGGTTTGGGGCGGCGGGGCGGAGCGCCGTCCTTGCTGCCGCTGGGGCTGGCCGATTTCTGGCCCCATGAGCGCGGCTTGACGGTTTCGCCATCCGGCCCCTTGCGCGGACCGCCGTGCGATTTGGCCCCCCAGGATTTGCGCCCGGGCATCTCGTCGGGCGCGATCGTGCCGGGTTTGGCCGGGCGCACGGGGCGCTTGGTGGCGGGCTTGCCGATGGTGGGCTTACCGGCGGCGGGCTTACCGGCGGCGGGTTTCCCGCCCGTGGGTTTGGCCCCGGCGGGCGCGGGTTTATCGGCCGGTCTGGACGGCGCGGCGCGGCCCGAGGCGACGTCATCGGCCCCAAGCCCCAACTGGTCGCGCAGCACGCGCGGGCGCAGTTCCTCGACCGCGCCATCGGCCAGATCGCCCAGCTGGAACGGGCCGTACGCGGTGCGGATCAGGCGGTTGACGGTCAGGCCGACCGATTCCAGCGCGCGGCGGATCTCGCGGTTTCGGCCCTCACGGATGCCGACGCTCAGCCAGGCGTTCGCGCCCTGCTGGCGGTCGATCGACACCATCATCGGCTGAAAACGCTCGCCGTCGATGGTCACGCCCGCCTTGAGCGGGGCCAGCGTGGCGTCGGTCGGGCGACCGTTCACCCGGACGCGGTATTTGCGCAGCCAGCCGGTCGAGGGCAGTTCGAGCCGGCGCTTGAGCTCGCCGTCGTTGGTGAGCAGCAGCAGACCTTCCGAGTTCAGGTCAAGCCGGCCGATGGAGAGCACGCGCGGCATGTCCTCGGGCAGCTCGTCAAAGACCGTGCGGCGGCCTTTTTCGTCGCGCTCTGACGTCACCAGACCCAGCGGCTTGTTATACAGCCACACGCGCGTCGGCTCTTTGGCACCCAAGGGCACGCCATCGACGATGATCTTGTCGCGGGCGGTGACGTTCAGGGCGGGGCTGTCGATCACCTCGCCGTTCACGCGGACGCGGCCCTCGGCGATCATCGTCTCGGCGACGCGGCGCGAGGCGACGCCCAGCCGGGCCAGCACTTTGGCGATGCGGTCGCCGTCACGGACGGCGCCGGTCGGCACGGCTGTGGCTTTGGGGCGTTTCGGGGTCGAGGGTTTGGTCATCAGGGCAACGCGGGGCAGGGGAGGGGGACGGGCGGTTTTCCCGCGAAAACCCGGTGTGGCGGCGCCAACCCATGCGGGCAGGCTTGCGCGGTCGGGCGGGGACGGGCATCTAGGCCCCATGAACCCGTTCCCGAGCCCCATGTCAATCAAGCCGATGGAGATCGCGCTGGACGAAGCCCGCGCCGCCGCCGCGCGCGGCGAGGTGCCGGTGGGCGCGGTGATCACCAATCCGCAGGGCGTTGTGGTGGCCCGCGCGGGCAACCGTACGCGCGAGCTGAGCGACCCCAGCGCCCATGCCGAGATGCTGGCGCTGCGCGCGGCCTGTGCGGCGGCGGGCAGCGAGCGGCTGCCGGGCCACGCGCTGTGGGTGACGCTGGAGCCCTGTCCGATGTGCGCCGCTGCGATCGGTTTCGCGCGGATCGCCCGGCTGTATTACGGGGCGAGCGATCCGAAATCGGGTGGCGTGGCACAGGCACCACGGGTTTTTACCCATCCTCAATGTCATCATGCGCCCGAGGTTTACGACGGCATTGCCGAAGAACCGGCCGCCGCGCTGCTGCGCAGCTTCTTTTCCTCGCTTCGGCGATAATCGCTGGAAAACCGCATTATTGTTGCCAAAAATAGGGGCGAGGATGGTTAATTGTGGCCACGCGCCCCGGCAATGTCACGGAAATGCCCGGTCTGAATCGCAGTCTGAGAAAGTGGATTGCGTGATTCGGACGAATTTCGTAAAGTTATCAGCAAAGAAAAACCGAGGCAGTGGCAGAAATTCGGTCAAAACGGGCAGTTGATCAGGGCAGTTCTGTCCTGAAACCTGCGTCTGACCCGAAGCCTGTTGGTGTCGACGGCACAAACGGCAGAGCAGGCACCATGATCAATTCAGTCCAGGGACTTGTCCCTCAACGCTCCATTGCGTCCGTTGCACAGCGGATTTTCGCGGCACGCTCGACCATGGGTCGGGCGTTTCTGGCTCTGACGGCATCGGTTGCGGTGCTGGCCGGTTGCTCGGAACAAGCCGGCAACCAGGCGGCGGGCGGCGTTTACGGGTTCTTCAACTCCAGCCGCAGCCCGGCCATGGAAACGCTGGAAAACACCGTGGAATTTGCTGTGGTCGCGCCCAACCGCGCGATGGTGAACGCCCCCGAGGCGCTGGTGGTGTTCGAGCGCAACCTTGGCGGCGCGATCGAGCAGCGGATCATCCTGCCCAACGCAACCGCGATGCGTGGCGACAATGCGATTCATATCCGGGCGCAGACCTCGGGCAGCGCCGATCTGAACCGGCTCGATTTCGCCCAGATGTCGGCGCGGTTCGGCGGCATGCCGGCACCGTTCGAGACCGTCCAGGCCAGCAGCATGCAGACCGGCACGGATGCGCTGGGGGCCTATCTTTACGCAACCCAGAACGTCGGTTCAGGCGGGGTCTGCGTTCTGGTGTTGCGCCGTCTTGGTGTCGGCGCGCGCCCCTTGCCGCGCGGCACGCAGGCCTTGGATGTGGTCATGCGCAACTGCGTGAACGGCTCGCTGGAGCAGGCTCTGGCCCCGATGGGCGGCGGTGCGATGGGTGTTGGCGGTGCGCAGGGCACGATTTACACGCTGTCTCCCCATGCGGCGCCACGTGGATAAGATCATTGATTTTCATAGGCTTTATCGGGATGTACGAGTGATGCGGGGAAGCGTTCAATGAGGATCATCGGGACAAGGGCGCTGTCGCTTGGCGACAAGACCAACCTGTTGTTATGGATCGGTGTGATGGTCCTTGTCGCGGGTCTGGTCAGCGTGCCGACCTCCATTCAGGTGCAGGCGACGCTTGGCATTGCCTCGGTGATCGTGGTGGCCGTTCTCAAGCCGGTGGCCATGCAGAGCATGGTCGCGCGCTTTGCCATGATGGCCGTCGCCTCGACGCTGGTGATGCGCTACTGGGCCTGGCGGGTCACCGAAACGCTGCCGCCGCCCAGTGATATTGTCTCGTTTATTCCGGCACTTGTCCTGTTCATCGTCGAAAGCTACGCCATCGGCGTGTTCTTCCTGTCGGCCTTCATGACCGCGGACCCCGCCACGCGCGAACTGCCGCCGCGGGTGGCTGCCAAGGATCTGCCGACCGTCGATATTCTGGTGCCGTCCTATAACGAGCCGGTCGAGATGCTCGCCGTCACGCTGTCGGCGGCCAAGAACATGCACTACCCGGTCGACAAGCGCACGGTGGTTCTGTGCGACGATGGCGGCACCGATCAGCGGTGCAACTCGGATGACCCCGAACTGGCGGCCAAATCGCGCAAACGTCGGCGCGACCTGATCCAGCTGTGCAGCGAGCTGGGCGTCATGTATTCGACCCGCGCGCGCAATGAGCACGCCAAAGCCGGTAACATGTCGGCGGCGCTGGAAAAACTGGACGGCGAGATCGTGGTCGTCTTCGATGCCGACCACGTCCCCAGCCGCGATTTTCTGGCCCGCACGATTGGCTACTTCGTCGAAGACCCCAAGCTTTTTCTGGTGCAGACGCCGCACTTCTTCCTGAACCCCGATCCCATCGACCGCAACGTCGGTCTGCGCAAGGATTGCCCGCCCGAGAACGAGATGTTCTATCACCTGTCGCACCGCGCGTCTGGACCGGTGGGGCGGGGCGTTCTTTTGTGGCTCGGCCGCCTTGCTGCGCCGCAAGGCGCTGGACGAGGCGGGCGGTTTCGCCGGGGATACCATCACCGAGGACGCCGAAACCGCGCTGGGGATCCACGCGCGGGGCTGGAAGTCGCTGTATGTCGATCACGCGATGATCGCCGGTCTGCAGCCTGAGACCTTCGTGTCCTTCATCGAACAGCGGGGCCGCTGGGCGACGGGGATGATGCAGTTGCTGATCCTGAAGAACCCGTTGAAATACGGCGGTCTCAGCATCACGCAAAAGCTGTGCTACCTGAACTCGATGACGTTCTGGCTGTTCCCGCTGGTGCGGATGACCTTCATCCTTGCGCCGCTGATGTATCTGTTCTTCGGCTTGCAGATCTTCGTGGCGACCATCGAGGAAGTCGCTGTGTACATGACCAGCTACATGGTCGTTAACCTTATGATCCAGAACGCCTTGTACGGCAAAGTGCGTTGGCCGCTGATCTCCGAGATTTATGAGACTGCGCAGGCCCCGTATCTGTCGGCGGCGATCTTCAAGACCTTCTGGAACCCGCGCGGCGCCAAGTTCAACGTGACCGCCAAGGACGAGGTTCTGATCGAGGATTTCGTCTCGCCGATCTACAAGCCGATGGTGTTCATCTTCACGCTGACCCTGCTGGGCGTCGTGGCGGCGGCGGTCCGTTGGGTCATGTATCCGGGCGATCACAACATCATCATGGTTGTGGGCGGCTGGGCTGTTTACAACTTCCTGCTGGTCGGTGCCGCGCTGCGGGCTGTTGCCGAGCGTCAGCAGCGCCGGTCGGTGCCGCGGGTGCCGGTCAACGTGCCCGCAACGGTGGCCATCGGGGTCGACAACCCGTCGTTCCAGTCGGCCACGGTGGTTGATGCCTCGACCTCGGGTTGCCGGATCGTGCTGCGTACGCGGACCAATGCCGACGGCTCGTCCGCGCCGCTGCCGGTCAAGGGCGAGGCGTTCTACTTCACGCCCGAATTCCCCAAGTCGCCGCATCTGGAAAACGCCGTACGCGCGCAGGTTCAGTCGGTCACGCGCGAAGGTGAAACCGTCGCGCTGGGGGTCCGCTTTGACCCCGATCAGCCGATGGTCGTGCGCGAAACCGTGGCGCATATGATCTTTGGTGACTCGGCGTCGTGGGAGGCCGTGCGCGCCAGCCGTCACAAGCAGATGGGACTGGTGCGCGGCATGGCCTATGTGCTGTCGCTGTCGTTCCAGGGCATTTACCACACGCTGCGCGCCCTTGCGAACGAACCGGCCCGCCAAAAGCGCGCCCGGATCCGCGAACGCACCGAAGAGATCAACGAGTCAACGCCGGCGCATCTGCTCGCCTTTGGCGAGGCGTTCGATCCTGCGGCACCGTCGCGTCCGGTCTCTCTGTTGCAGGCCGCGATCTCGCAGAATGCGGCGCGCGGCGCGGATGGACGCTCGCCCGATCTGCAAGGGGGACGATCTGATGCTGGTGCGTCGCGTCGCCCTGCTGGCCGTGCTTGCGCTGGCCTTGCCGGTCGGGGTCGCCCCGGCTTTTGCCCAGTCTGACGGCATCATCCCGCTGCCCAGCACCGATGATGCGCTGAGCGGCGGTATGTCCGAAGGCGATCTTGACCGCCTGAATGAGGAACGCTTCGACGCCGAAGCGCACCGCGGCAACTTTGTCGAGCCGGTGGCCTATGATCCGTCTGTGGTCAGCCCGTTGCGCCCGATCGAGGCCCGCGGTCGCCCGGCGGGCAGCGCCATCCGTTTCGACGGTGAGCGGCGCACGCTGCAATTCGCGCTGTTCGTGCCGCGCCCGGATCAGGTGCGCGCGATGCGCATCTCGACGCTGTCGTCGATCAACGTGCTGCCCGAGCGCTCGCAGTACCGCGTGTACGTCAACGACACGCTGGTGGGCGAGGGGCGGCTGGAGAATTTCACCGAATTCGGCGCTGTTGACTTCCCGATGGGGGCGGCCGTGGTGCTGGCCGGACAAAACAACGTGCGCATCGAACTGATGCAGTACCACCGCATCTATTGCGGCCCCGAGGCCAGTTTTGCGCTGTGGTCGGACATTGATCTGGCCAATTCGGGTGCGGTGCTGTCGTCGTCCGAGGGGATTTCGGGGCAAGAGGGCTTCCTGATGGGGCTCGCCGCCGCGTCGGCGACCGGTTCGGGCATCGAGATCCGCGGGGCCGACGGGCTGGGTGCCTATCAGGACGAGTGGGTTTCGACCATCACGCAGCGCATCAGCGCGGCGTTGGGGGGCGACCCGATTCCGTTCCGCTTCACGCCCTATTGGAGCGTGCAGAGCACGGGCCGGTCGGCGTCGCGCATCACCTTCCTGCCGTCAGCCGTCAACCGGCTGAGCTTTCGCGCGGCAGGTGATGGCGCGCAGGTGATGGTGGTGGAATACGTCCCCGATCTCGCGCCCCGGTGCCTTGCCCGAGTTCGAGAACATCCTGCCCCGCGTCGCCGAACGCGCCGCGCCGGCCCTGATCGACACCCAACGCCCGGTGGCATTTTCGGAGTTCGGCTTCCGCACGACCGAAGTGTACGACCGCTATGCGCGCATCGATGCGCGCTTTCGCTTGCCCGACGATTACGTGGTGCTGACCAACGCCAAGGCCGAGATCGCGCTGGACTACATCTATGTCGACGGCCTGCCCGAAGGCGCGGCGCTGCTGGTCAATGTCAACGGCACCAACATTCGCCTGTTGCCGCTGCGCGGCGAGGGCGGTCAGTTGATCGAGCAGTTCCCGCTGCGGTTCGAGGCGCGCTATCTGCGCTCGGGCATCAACACCGTGAGCTTCGAGGCGATGATCCCCGGCTCGCCGCCCGACATGCCATGCCCGTTCACCGAAACGCCGTTTCTGGCGATTGGCCAAAGCTCGACCCTGACGATGCCCTACAGCCCGTCGATGTATCTGCCCGACATGCAGATCGGTTTTGCCGGTCTGACCCCGGCCAGCGTCCATGTGAACGAGATGTCCTCGCGGTCGTTCGACGCCAATGACGTGGTGACCCTGCGTGCCGCCCTCAGCGGCGGCGAGCGCAGCGATGCGGCGGCGCTGAACACCAGGCTGACGCTGTTGTCGCTGGATGATCTGGGCTCGGTGCCGATGGGGGGCTATCAGTTGAGCCGCCGGTCGCTTGAGGCGGCAATGACAGACTACCCGTCGACGCTGACCGGCGCGCCCGCCGAGCAGCCCGCGCATGCGCTGCTGCGCGTGCAGGACCGGTCCGACAGCACCGCTGCGCTGGCGCGGGGCTGGGACTGGATCCAGAACGGGTTCAGCACCGCGCTGCAATGGTTGCAGCCGCGGTCGGGCATGTTGCTGGAGCAATGGCTCGAGCAGCAGCACGCGCAGGCGGTGTTGATCCAGCTGGACGCGACGCATCCCAACAACCTGTGGATGGTGCGCGCACCGGATTCGGACATCAGCGCGATTGCCTCGGCCATCGTTGCCGCCCGGACCAATGCCGAAGGCCCGCGCGGTCAGGTTTCGGTTCTGGATCAGGACGGCCATTGGCAAAGCTGGGTCGCGCCTGACCGCCAGCCGGTGCTGCTGGAGGCCGTCACGCTGGGCAACGTCCGCCATGTGGTCGGCAATTTCGTGTCGGCCATGCCGATCCGGTACGTGGCCGGCCTCTTTTTCCTCGCCCTTATTTCGGCACTTTTCGCCCTCAGATTGGTGATTGCCACGCGGGAGCATGAGAAATGAATCGTCGCAATTTCCTGACGTTGCTGGGTGCTGCACCGGCTTTTGCCGCGGCTGGCGGTGCCTCGGCGCAGGGCTATCTGGCCACCGCTGATCTGTCGGTCAGCGCCGCCCCGGTGTGGGACGCGTGGAAAGCGGCGTATCTGCGCGCCGATGGCAGGGTCGTGGACGGGCTGCAGCACAATGCCAGCCACTCCGAAGGGCAGGGGTACGGGGCGCTGCTGGCGACTGAGTTCAACGATCTGGACGCCTTCGCGCGCATCGTCGAGTGGAGCGAGATGAACCTTGCCGTGCGCGGCGACGGGTTGCTGGCCTGGCGCTATCTGCCCGAAGAAAGCAACCGGGTGCCGGATCTGAACAACGCCTCGGACGGCGATCTGTTCTACGCCTGGGCCATGGTGCGCGCCGCGACGCGGTTTGACGACCGCAGCTATCTGGGCCGCGCACAGATCACCGCTGCGGCGCTGGTCGATCGCTGCGTTGTCGACAGCATGGCCAATCCCGCCGAGAAGATCTTCCTGCCCGCCGCGCAGGGCTTTGTTCATGCCGACCGGCAAGTGTTTAACCCGTGCTACATCATGCCGCTGGCCCTGCGCGAGCTGGCGGCGGCGACCGGCGTTGTCGAGCTGGCGCAGGTGGCGCAACACGCCGAAGCGATCCTGCAGCGGGTGGCCGTGTCCGGCCCGGTGCCCGACTGGTTGCAGGTAACCGCCAGCGGGATCGGACCGGCTGACGGGTTCTCATCCGCCGCCGGGTACGAGGCGATGCGCATTCCGCTGTATCTGATCTGGTCGGGGCTCAAGTCGCATCCGGCCGTGTCGCAGATGATGCGCGTCTACGAACAGACCGTCCTGCCCGGCGCCCCGGTGCCGACCCGGATCGAGCCCAGCACCGGCGCGGTGCTCGAGGCGTCCAACGATCCCGGCTACCGCGCCCTGGCCGCGCTGATCAATTGCACGGGCAATCCCGGCTCTGTCGGTTCCGATATGCCCGCGTTTGATCCCACCCAACCCTATTACCCGGCGACCTTGCAAATGTTCGCGATGATCGCTGCCAATCAGGTGAGTCCCGAATGCGTCCCGATTTGATCCCCTCCGCCCTTCGCGCGTCTGCTGCCAGCTTCGGGCTGGCGCTGGCGCTGACTTTGGCGATGCCCGCTCCGGCGCTGGCGCAGGCCCCCGGTGCCGAGGATCTGCGCGCGCTGATCTATTATCTCGACCATGACGACCAGCGCGCCGTACAGGCCGAAATGCGCCGCCTGCGCTCGGCCTTTCCGCGCTGGACGCCGCCGACGGATGTGAACGACCTGCGCGCGCAGGCCTCGACCACCGGCGCCTCGGTCGATGTGCAGCCGATCTGGGCGCGTATCCAGCGCAATGATTATGTCGGCGCGCGGGCGCTGATCGACGAGGCGCGCGCACGTGTGCCGGGCTGGTCGCCCGATGCCGAGATGCTGCGCGTGCTGGAAACCAGCGAATCGCAGATCGCCTTTGATGAGGCCTACGCCCGCCGGGACGCCGCAGCGGCCATCGCCGCCGTGCGCCGTACCCCGGCGCTGATGCGCTGTGACCGGATCAACAATGCGTGGCGTCTGGCCGAGCTTTATCAGGCGGCGGGCCAGAACGGCAACGCCGTGACCACCTATCGCGGTGTGGTGTCGTCGTGCACGCGGATCAGCGAAGTGACCCCGACGCTGGAAAAGGCCAATGACGTCACCACGCTGGAAGAACTGGCCGCGCTGTTTGACGTCGCCCGTCAGGCCGCACCGGCCAACACCAACAGCCTGAACGAGCTGGAAACGCGGTTGCGCGCCGGTCGCGGCGGGGCTGCACGCACGCCCGCGCGCACGGTGGCTCCGACCGCTCCGGCCGCTGCGGTGGCCGCTGCTCCAAGCGCCGCCGCGCCCGTGGTCACGGGCGGTGCCGCCCCCGCCGCGCCGCAGGTCGCCACCGCGCCGGGCCGTCTGCCGCTGCGCGGCGACAACCGCGCCAGTCAGGTGCGCGGGCTGAAAGAACAGGGCAACTGGGCCGGGTGCCTTGCCGCGTCGGCCAACCCGCGCTCGATCGAGGTGCTCTACGAGCGCTCGTGGTGCGCCTATAACCTCGACCGCGCCGGCGAGGCGCTGGCCGGGTTCACCGCCGCCTCGCAATCGGGCAGCGCCTTGGGCGGCGATGTGCCGCGCGATCTCGCGCTTTGGCATGATCCTTTCCTATCTGTCGATGAACATGACGGAAGAGGGGGCACGGCTGGCCGCCTCGACCCCGTTGACGCAAGAGCAGCGCGTGACGGTGGAATCGACGATTCTGGATCAGCGCGGCGTGCGGGCCTATCATTCGGGCGATTTCGCGCAGTCGATTGCCTATCTCACCGCGCTGGAACAGCTGAGCGGCTCCCTGCGCCGCGATCTGGCGATGCTGCGCGGCTATGCCTATCTCAACAATGACCAGCCGCGCGAGGCCGTGGCCGAGTTCACCCGGTTGAACGATCAGCTGTCCACCGAAGAAACCCGGGGCGCGCTGCAATCGGCCCGGGGCATCATGAGCGGGGTTAAAGACCCGTTGATGCATCTGGTCCTTCATATCGGCGCGCATGGCACCGACGGGGGCCAGATCGCCGACTGGATCGCGGGCAATCGCGGGGCGCTGAACGCCCAAGGCATCTGCGCCCCGCCGCCGCGCCTTTTTCTCACCCGGATCTCTGAGGCACTGGATGCCGGGCGCGACACCGACCCGCAGCAGCGCGAAGAGACCCTGTTGCGCGGGCTTGGGGCCTCGGGCGAGCAGCGGCGCATGGTGGTCAGCGCGCCGGGTCTGCTGGGGTCCACCGCCGATGTGCTGCAGGCCGACGGTTTCTATGTGCATGACGTGTCGCGCAGGCTGTATGCGCTTCACACACTGTTTCCGCGCACCCGCCTGACCGTGCTGATGGCCGTGCGCACGGCCAGCGGCGTGATCCCGATGCTGTTGCCCGACGAGCCGGGCGCGGCCGAGGCGCTGCTGCCGCTGATCCCCGATGATACATTGCCGTGGTCCCGGCTTGGTGCCGCGATCCGCCGCCATTTGCCGCGCGCCGCGCTGGTGGCATGGCGGCACGAGGATCTGGGCACGGTCTGGCCGCGTGTGCTGGGGCAGGTTGTCGGTCCCGACGCGGTGTTGCCGCCCAATGGTCTGCTGGATTTCGCCCTGAATGGTCTCAGCGCCGAGGCCCGCCTGCGGGCGCAGCGCTACCTGACCGGCAAGCCGCTGGTCAGCACCGCCCAGCTGCGCCACGTCGCCCATGCCTTTGCCGAGCGCTTCGGGCGCGCCCCGCTGGCCGATCCTGCTGCCGCGCTGCCGGGCTGGGTCCGCAACCGGCTGGCCGAGCTGGATGCCGGTTACACCACCGAATGGGCCGATCTGGCCGGGCTGGACGGCGTGCAGGTTCTGATGCCGCGCTAAGGGGGCGCGACGGTTCGGCACCCGCAATCCCCGCTGAAACGCCCGAATGCGCGATTCCCCCTTGGACCATGCGGCGGAATTCCTCTAAATGTCGCGCGACACGCGTTTCACCTCAGGCAAGGGCCCCTTTCGCCGATGGCAAGCCTCAACGATATCCGCTCGACCTTCCTCGATTATTTCCGCCGCCAGGGTCATGCCGTGGTCGACAGCTCTCCGCTGGTGCCGCGCAATGATCCGACGTTGATGTTCACCAACTCGGGCATGGTCCAGTTCAAGAACGTCTTTACCGGGCTGGAGCACCGCGATTATTCGCGCGCCACGACCTCGCAGAAATGCGTGCGCGCGGGCGGCAAGCACAATGACCTCGACAACGTGGGCTACACGGCGCGCCACCACACGTTCTTTGAGATGCTGGGCAACTTCAGCTTTGGCGACTACTTCAAGTCCGATGCGATTCCCTTTGCATGGGAACTGCTGACCAAGGATTTCGGCATCGACAAGAGCCGGTTGCTGGTCACGGTCTACCATACCGACGACGAAGCGGCGAACATGTGGAAAAAGGTTGCCGGTCTGTCCGACGACCGCATCATCCGCATTCCCACCGATGACAACTTCTGGCGCATGGGGCCGACCGGTCCCTGCGGTCCGTGCACCGAGATCTTCTATGACCACGGCGACCACATCTGGGGCGGCCCTCCGGGCTCCAAGGATGAGGATGGCGACCGGTTCATCGAGATCTGGAACCTTGTGTTCATGCAGAACGAGCAGCTGGAAAGCGGCGATCTGATCGACCTGCCGCGTCAGTCGATCGACACCGGCATGGGGCTGGAGCGGATCGGCGCGCTGCTGCAAGGCAAGCACGACAACTACGACACCGACCTGATGCGCGGTCTGATCGAGGCCTCGGCCAATGTCACCGACGGCGCGCCGGACGGGCCGGGCAAGACCCACCACCGGGTGATTGCCGACCATTTGCGTTCGACCTCGTTCCTGATTGCCGATGGCGTGATGCCCTCGAATGAGGGGCGCGGCTACGTGCTGCGCCGGATCATGCGCCGCGCCATGCGCCACGCGCATATGCTGGGCGCGCAGGACCCGGTGATGCACAAGCTGGTGCCGGCGCTGGTGCGCGCGATGGGCGGGCATTATACCGAACTGAAACAGGCCGAGGCGCTGATCACCGAGACGCTGCGGCTGGAAGAGACCCGCTTCCTGACCACGCTGGACCGCGGGCTGAAGCTGCTGGATGCCGAGCTGGACAAGATTGCCGACGACAGCAACCTGCCGGGCGAAGCGGCGTTCAAGCTCTATGACACCTATGGCTTCCCGCTCGATCTGACGCAGGACGCGCTGCGCGAGCGCGGGCGTGCGGTGGATGTCGCGGGCTTCGAGGCCGCGATGGGCGAGCAAAAAGCCAAGGCGCGCGCCAGCTGGTCGGGTTCGGGTGAGGCCGCCAATCTGGCGATCTGGTTCGAGCTGGCCGATGCCCATGGCGGCACCGAGTTCCTGGGCTATGACACTGAGACCGCCGAAGGGCAGGTGCTGGCGCTGGTTGCGGGCGATGCGGCGGTCAAGACGGCGACGGGCGAGGTTTCGGTCGTGGTCAACCAGACGCCGTTCTATGGCGAATCCGGCGGTCAGGTCGGCGATACCGGCTGGCTGCGCTGGGACGGCGGCGAGGCCGTGGTGCGCGACACCCGCAAGATGAACGGCGTCTTCGTGCATGTGGCCGAGGTCACGCAAGGCACGCTGCGCGTCGGCCAGCCGGTCAAGCTGGAGGTGGATCATACCCGCCGCAGCGCGATCCGCGCCAACCACTCGGCGACGCACCTGCTGCACGAGGCCCTGCGCCGCGCTCTGGGCGACCATGTCGCGCAGCGCGGCTCGCTGAATGCGCCCGACCGGCTGCGGTTCGACTTCAGCCATGGCGCGGCGCTGAGTGCTGCGGATGTGGCGGGGGTTGAGGCCGAGGTGAACGCCTTCATCCGCCAGAACGCGCCGGTGGACACGCGGATCATGACGCCCGACGACGCGCGCGCTCTGGGGGCGCAGGCGCTGTTTGGCGAGAAATACGGCGACGAAGTGCGCGTGGTGTCGATGGGCCGTCTGCTGGATTCGGGCAAAGGGTCTGACGGCAACACCTATTCGCTGGAACTCTGCGGCGGCACGCATGTGGCGCGCACCGGCGATATCGGCGCGTTTGTGCTCTTGGGCGACAGCGCATCGTCTTCGGGCGTGCGCCGGATCGAGGCGCTGACCGGCGAGGCGGCGCTCAGCCATCTGCGCGCGCAGGACGCCCGGCTGGCCGAGGTGGCGGCAGTGCTGAAAACCTCGATGGCCGATGTGGTCGAGCGGGTGAAAGCGCTGGCGGATGAGCGCCGGGCCCTGTCCAACGAGGTCGCGCAATTGAAACGCGATCTGGCGATGGGTGGCACGGGCGGCGGCGGGGTCGAGGCCGTGGAGGTCAACGGCGTCAAGTTCATCGGTCAGGTGCTGAGCGGGGTTTCGGGCAAGGATCTGCCCGCGATGGTCGACGCGATGAAGGAAAAGCTGGGCTCGGGCGTGGTGCTGCTGATCGCGGATACCGGCGGCAAACCGGCGGTTTGCGCCGGCGTAACCGACGATCTGACGGCGCAGTTGTCGGCGGTCGATGTGCTCAAGGCCGCGGTCGCGGCACTGGGCGGCAAGGGCGGCGGCGGCCGCCCGGCGCTGGCGCAAGGCGGCGGTGCGGATATGGCCGGGGCGGACGCAGCCCTCAAAGCGGCGCAAGCCGTCATCGGAGGATAACATGCCCAAAGCCCTGTGGATCGCCCATGTCGAAGTCACCGACGCCGAGGCTTATGGCCGCTACGCCAAGCTCGCCGGCCCGGCAATCGCGGCGTTCAACGGCAAGTTCATCGCCCGCGGCGGGCGCTATGAAACGCTGGAAGGCGCAGACCGCGCGCGGCACGTGGTCGCGGTGTTCTCCTCGCTGGAAGAGGGCGCGGCCTGCTACCGCTCGGACGCGTATCAAGAGGCGCTGAGCCACGCGCGCGGCGCATCGGTGCGCGATCTGGTCGTGGTCGAACTGGTCGACGACGCGGAGCTCTGAAAAGCGAGGGGCTGCTCGCCCCTCGCGCTCCCCCGCCAAAGGGGGAGCACGCTCCCCCTTTGGAAACCCCCCGTGGATATTTTCAGACAGAAAATGAAGCAGGGTTAACGAAGCCTTATCATCTGTCCTTAAATATCCTGGGGGGTGAATGCGCGGCACGCGCAGAGGGGGGCAAGGCCCCCTTGCCCGGTCTCACAGGGGCAGGGCGGTGGTGTCTTTGAGTTCTTCCATCACAAAGCTCGCCGAAACATCCGCCAGATCCACCCGCCGCGTAAGCTGTTGATAGAGCGCGTCATAGGCTTTGACGTCGGCAACGCGGGCACGGATCAGGTAATCCAGATCGCCAGTCATGCGGTAGGCGCCCAGGATTTCGGGCATGTCGCGGGTCGCCTTGGCAAAGCGCGCCAGCCAGCCGGGCCGGTGATCATTGGTGCGCACCATCAGGAAGACGATCAGGCCCAGCCCCAGTTTCTCGGCATCCAGCAGCGCGACGCGGGCGCGGATCACGCCGGATTCTTCCAGCAGCCTGATCCGCCGCCAGACGGCGTTGCGCGACAGGTTCACGGCGGCGCCGATATCGTCCAGCGGCAAGGACGTGTCGCGTTGCAGAACGGCGAGGATGCGGCGGTCTGTGTCGTCCAGGATCATCGTATTTGGCTTCTTATTGGGATGCAGTCACACGATCTTGCCATAAGACCTGAAACTTTGCGACCCTTTCCCACCGACCCGGCGCTAAACTGTCTGGACCCCAAACCGGAGACCCGCCATGATCCAGCGCCTGTTCCTTGATCACCCTGCCGCCGTCGACGAGAGCTATCTCGAGCACGCCCGCTTCGCGAGCGGCTTCAGTGGCTGGCTGATACTGGCGGGGCTGGCGGCGGCAGTTCATGCCGTGCTACCCTTTGCCTGTCAGGCGACGGCGAGCCGTATCATCCGCCGTCTGCATGCACGGATCGAGAACCGGGGTCACTGAATGTGCCGTTGGGCTGCCTATGTCGGAACGCCGATTTTTCTGGAAGACATCGTCAGCCGGCCCGGCCATTCGCTGATCCAGCAGAGCCAGCACGCCACGCAAGGCTCGACGGCGATCAACGCTGACGGGTTCGGCATCGCGTGGTATGGCGAGCGGCCTGAGCCGGGGCTTTACCGCGACACCTATCCGGCCTGGTCCGACCCCAATCTGCGCTCGATCACGGCACAGGTCCGCTCGCCCCTGTTTCTGGCGCATGTGCGCGCCTCGACCGGCACCGCGACCAGCCGCAACAATTGCCACCCGTTCACCGTCGGCCGCTGGAGCTTCATGCACAATGGACAGATCGGCGGCTATGACAGCTTTCGCCGCGACGCCGACATGATGATCCCTGAAGCGCTGTATCCCCACCGCAAGGGGGCCAGCGACAGTGAGGCGCTGTTCCTGATCGCGCTGGCCGAGGGGTTGGACCGCGATCCGCAAGGTGCCTTGGAGCGGGCTGCGGCGCGGATGATGGCGCTGAGCCGGGCCAAGGGCGGCGCGCCGCATCTGCGCATGACCTGCGCGTTCAGCGATGGCGAGACGCTCTATGCCGCGCGCTATGCGTCTGACGATGCTGCGCCCAGCCTGTGGCACCGCTGGTCGGACAGCCGGGGCGGGCGGGCCGTGGTGTCCGAGCCGCTGGAAGCCGACGAATGCGGCTGGGAAGTGATCCCGCAGGCCTCGTTCTGCCTGTTCAAAGGCGAGGCGGTCGAGATCCGGCCGTTTTCGCCCTGTCCACTGGTGCAGGCGGCTTGACAGTTCCGATGTCCGGGACGAAGCCGGACCGCATGACCCACAGTGATTTCCTGAGCGCCTTGCCGCCCGCGACCCGTGCCGCCCTGACCCATCGCTCGCCCACGGCGGGCTTGTGGCATCTGGCCGGGCATGGCGGGGTGATCATGGTGTTGGGCGCGCTGATTGCCATCGGTGTGCCGGGGTGGTGGCTGCTCATGCCGCTGCAGGGGATCGCGCTGGTCTTCCTGTTCACGCTGGAACATGAATGCACGCACAAGACCCCCTTTGCCAGCGATCGCTTATGCGACCGGGTGGGGGCGGTGACCGGGGCGTTGATCCTCAACCCCTTCACATGGTTTCGCTATTTCCATCTGGCGCATCACCGCTTCACCAACCAGCCCGGCGACCCCGAGCTGGACAGCCCCAAGCCCGAAACCCGCGCGCAGTGGCTCTGGCATGTGTCGGGCCTGCCGCTGTGGGGCGCGTCGATCCGGCTGATCCTGCGGCTGGCGGCGGGGCGCGAGCATCCCGCCTATCTGCCCGCCCGCGCCCGTGCGAAGGCCGAGCGTGAGGCGCGGCTGTTGCTGGCGGTCTATGCGCTGGCGGCGCTGACCCTGCTGTGGTCGCCGCTGATCCTGTGGCTGTGGGTCGTCCCGCTGCTGTTGGGCCAGCCGTTCCTGCGCCTGTACCTGCTGGCCGAGCATGGCGATTGCCCCCAGGTTGCCGACATGTTCGCCAATACGCGCACGACGTTCACCACCGCGCTGGTGCGGTTTTTTGCGTGGAACATGCCGTATCACGCCGAACATCACGTGTTTCCCGCCGTGCCCTTTGACAAGCTGCCCGCCTTGCATCAACAGATGCGCGAGCATTTGCGGGTGACGGCGGCGGGCTATGTCGCGTTTTCGCAGGCCTATCTGGCGCGCCGTCGCTGACAAGGGGTTGAACCGGGCGACCAAGACGGGCATGACTAGAACAAGTAGGGAACGTTGAATGAGCGACTCGAACCGGCCCAGCCTGTCGTCCATGGCCTTTGCAGGCGCCACCGCCTCGCGTCAGGCGGCGTATCTGGATGGGCTGAACAGCGAGCAGCGCGCCGCCGTCGAGGCGCTGAATGGCCCGGTGCTGATGCTGGCGGGCGCTGGAACCGGCAAGACCCGCGCCCTGACTGCCCGGATTGCGCATCTGATTTCCACCGGTACGGCGCGTCCGAATGAGATTTTGGCCGTTACCTTCACCAACAAAGCCGCGCGCGAGATGAAGCACCGCATCGCTGGCTTGCTGGGCGACACGGTTGAGGGGATGCCGTGGCTGGGCACCTTCCATTCGATCGGCGTGCGGTTCCTGCGGCGGCATGCGGAACTGGTGGGGCTTAAGTCGAACTTCACCATCATCGACACCGATGACCAGCTGCGGCTGATGAAGCAGCTGATTCAGGCCGCCAATCTGGATGACAAACGTTGGCCCGCGCGGGCGCTGGCCAATCTGATCGACGGCTGGAAGAACCGCGCATGGCGCCCGGATATGGTGCCGGGGGCCGAAGCGGGCGCGTTCAACAACCGCGGGACCGAGCTGTATGAGGCCTATCAAGAGCGGCTGCGCACGCTGAATGCCTGTGATTTCGGTGACTTGCTGCTGCATGTGGTGACGATCTTCCAGCAGAACCCCGATGTGCTGGCGCAATACCAGCGCTGGCTGCGGTTCATTCTGGTGGACGAGTATCAGGATACTAACGTCGCCCAGTACCTGCTGCTGCGGCTTCTGGCGCAGGGGCATCAGAACATCTGCTGTGTCGGTGATGACGACCAGTCGATCTATGGCTGGCGCGGGGCCGAGGTGGGCAACATCCTGCGGTTCGAGCGGGACTTTCCGGGTGCCAAGGTGATCCGGCTTGAGCAGAACTACCGCTCGACCCCGCATATTCTGGCCGCGGCCTCGGGCGTGATCAGCGCCAATGAGGGGCGGCTGGGCAAGACCCTGTGGACCGAGGCGACCGAGGGCGAAAAGGTCCGCCTGATCGGCCATTGGGACGGCGAGGATGAGGCGCGCTGGATCGGCGATGAGGTCGAGGCGCTGGAGCGTGGCACGCGCGGGCTGGACCCGATCAGCCCCGATGACATGGCGATTCTGGTGCGCGCCAGCCATCAGATGCGCGCGTTTGAGGACCGGTTTCTGACCATCGGCCTGCCGTATCGCGTGGTCGGTGGCCCGCGATTCTATGAGCGGCTCGAGATTCGCGATGCGATGGCCTATTTCCGCCTCGCCGTCAGCCCGACCGACGATCTGGCGTTCGAGCGGGTGGTGAACAACCCCAAGCGTGGCATTGGCGACAAAGCGCAGCAGACCATCCAGCGCGTCGCGCGCGAGGCCGAGGTGCCGCTGCTGATGGGCGCGGCGCTGGTGTTGCGCGACGGGCTCCTGGGCGGCAAGGCGGCGGGCAATCTGCGCGCGTTCATCGAAAGCATGGCGCGCTGGCACGATATGGTGCGCAGCCCGGTGGTGTCGGCCAATGATGATCTGGTGATTGAGGACGACGTGCCGCCGCCGAGCGTCTCGCATGTGCGGCTGGCCGAGATGATGCTGGACGAGATCCGGCTATACCGCCATGTGGCAGGCGCAAAAGACGCCCGAGGCCGAGGGGCGGCTAGAGAACCTGAAGGAACTGATCAAGGCGCTGGAGGGCTTCGACAGCCTGCAAGGCTTTCTGGAGCATGTCGCGCTGATCATGGATAACGAGGCCGAGGAATCGCAGGAGAAGGTCACCATCATGACCCTGCACGCGGCCAAGGGTCTGGAATTCCCCGCCGTGTTCCTGCCTGGCTGGGAAGACGGGCTGTTCCCCAGCCAGCGCAGTCTGGACGAAAGCGGGCTCAAGGGCCTGGAAGAGGAACGCCGTCTGGCCTATGTCGGCATCACGCGGGCCGAGCGGCTGTGCATGATCTCGTTCGCGGCCAACCGCCGGGTGTTCGGGCAGTGGCAAAGCCAGCTGCCCAGCCGGTTCATCGACGAATTGCCGCCCGAGCATGTCGAAGTTCTGACGCCGCCGGGCATTCATGGCGGTTTCAGTGCAGGCAAAGCGCATCACGCGACGCCGGTCGATGATGACTCGCTCGAAGGCCGCGCCACGCGGGCCGATGTCTATAACGCGCCGGGCTGGAAACGCATGCAGTCGCGGGGCCGGGTTGCCCCGGCGGCGCCCAAGGCCCTGCGCGGCTCGGCCGAGCCGTCGGTGCATTTTTCGGCCGGCGAGCGGGTGTTCAACAAGAAGTTCGGCACCGGCACGATCATCGCGGTCGATGGCGACAAGCTGGCCGTGGCCTTCGATCAGGCCGGGGAAAAGCACATCCTGTCGCAATATGTGCTGCCCGCTGACGGAATGGACGACGTTCCCTTCTGAGGGAAGTCGAGCGCTTAACTATAGCAGTTGAATGAAATGCCGCAGATGCGGGTTTTCCAGCGCCTGTCAGGGTGCCCTCAAGACATGAAAAAAGCGCGGTTGCCCAGGGAGGAGGAGGGGCAACCGCGCCGTTTCGCGGGACAGGGGAGGAGGTCTGGCCCGCCGTCTATGGGGCGCAGCGCCTCAGGGAGGAGGAGGAGCCGCCGCGCCATAACGAAAACCGAGGGAGGAGGTTCGGTCGTCGTATCTGTTTTGGAGCCCTTCGGCCCCGGAATTCGGGGCGCGGTTCCCAGGGAGGAGGAGGGGAACCGCGCCGGAGTGCTGTCGGCCCAGGGAGGAGGAGGGGCCTAAGCTACTGGTCGGAACCTGCCGCTGGGAGGAGGTAGCAGCGGTTCCTTGCACGATCGGCCCAGGGAGGAGGAGGGGCCGTCGTTCTGGTCGCAGGCCCAAGGGCCTGGAATTCTTTGCCTTTTAGACGTCGCGGCCGTAGGCTGCTTCGTAAGCCAGGCGGGTGATCATGCTGCGGCTGATGCCCAGATCGGCCAGCTCGCGGGTGGTCAGTGCGTTCAGTTCGTTGTAGGTGCGAACATAAACGCGCGAGCGGGTCCAAGCGGCGCTCAGCGAACCGAAAGCCGAAGCGATCTGGCCAAAGAGGCCAAAGCCGCGGGTCTGCTGGGTTGATGCGTATGCCATGGTGTCTACTCTTTCGTTCATCTGGGGTTGGACAAATTTCTTTCCCCGTTGAAGCAAAGATGGACTTTATGCTGCACTTGCACAATCCCTCGAATGAGCAACGCTGCTATGCAGCGAAGTCATGGCGACGTAGGGTAACCCAAGCGTCTGAGTTCCCGGCGCGCGGCCCGATCCGCTCCGGGCCCGCCTCGCGGTTTCGCAGGTGCAGCATTTTTCGCCACAGCGTGCTTAATCGGGTGGGGGTTGCCTTGTGCGTAAACACACTCAGGTTAGGCGCAATGATTCGGAATAAAGGGGGCTTTGCCCATGTCATCCAGCTCGGCGCCGACGCGCGAAGAGATTCTTGCAGCCCTGAAGGGCGTGGCGCTGCCGAAGGGCGGTGATCTGGTCAGTGCCGATTTGATTCGGGCGCTGGTCGTCGATGGCGGCGCGGTGCGCTTTGTGATCGAGGCCGAGACGGCTGACGAGGCCCGCGCGCTGGATCCGGTGCGCGCAGAGGCCGAGCGTGTCGTGGCGGCATTGCCCGGCGTGGCGCGGGTATCGGTGGCGATGACGGCGCATGGCCCGGCGCCCAAGCAGCAAGCGCCCAAGGGTGAGGCCCCTTCGCTCAGCATCGGTCGTCACCCGACGCCCGGCCCGTCGGTGGTGCCCGGCGTCAAGCGGATCATCGCCGTCGGCTCGGGCAAGGGCGGGGTGGGCAAGTCCACCGTGTCCGCCAACCTTGCCGTGGCGATGGCGCGCGAGGGCTGGCGCGTGGGTCTGGTCGATGCCGATATCTACGGCCCCAGCCAGCCGCGCATGATGGGCGTGTCCAAGCGACCGGCCTCGCCCGATGGCAAAACGATCATTCCGCCGGTGGCGCATGGCGTGCGGGTGATCTCGATCGGGCTGATGCTGCCCGAGGATCAGGCGTTGATCTGGCGCGGTCCGATGCTGATGGGCGCGTTGCAACAGTTGATGACGCAGGTGGCATGGGGCGATCTGGATGCGCTGATCATCGACATGCCGCCGGGGACTGGGGATGTGCAGATGACGCTGTGCCAGAAGTTCGACGTGACCGGCGCAATTGTGGTGTCGACGCCGCAGGACGTGGCGCTTCTGGATGCGCGCCGGGCGCTGAACGCGTTCTCCACGCTGAAAACGCCGGTGATCGGGCTGATCGAGAACATGTCGACCTTCATCTGCCCCAACTGCGGCCATGAGGAGCATATCTTCGGCGACGGTGGCGTTGCGCGCGAGGCCGAGAAGACCGGCATCCCGTTCCTTGGCTCGCTGCCGTTGACGCTGGAGGTCAGGCTGTCGGGGGATGGCGGTGTCCCCGTGGCGGCCACGGACAGCGCCGTTGCTGAAAGCTATCGGCGGATCGCGCGGGGGCTGATGGCGCAACTGGCCTGATCCGGCCCAGCCTTTCCCCGTGATTTCCCAGAACGGCCCGAACCTGAGAGGTTCCGGGCCGTTTTCTGTGGGCGATCTGGGAAATCAGGGGAGGGACGGACCGGGAAATCCCGGCACCCGCCGGGCTGTTTGCGGGAGGGAAGCGGGGGCGCACCGGGAATTTGCAGACGATTTCGATCTAAGTCTTTGTTTTTACGTCTTGGTGCCTTCTGGCGGCGGGTTTGGGAAATCCAGGGACATGCTTTGGGAATTCATGGCACCCGGCTGGGATTGGCCTGGGACAGGCGTGGGCCGAGCGGGCGGCGATGGGAGGCTGCGGCCCGATTCGGGGCCGGTCCGGCATCTGGTGGGAATCCATGGGAGAGCCGATTCAGCGCGAAAATCGATGGAATCGGGCCGATTTTGCCCAAAAACGCGCGACTCTGTCGGCAGGAACTGGCCGAATCGGATCACAGCCCTGTGCACGCCGATTTCAGCCTGTGGATAAACATGTTAATAAAATGAGGATAAATTCTGTTGCTTCACGGCAACAATTTTCGGGCGAGCCGGAGTTTCTTTCGGGAACAGCGCAGGCTTTGTCTTCTGCCCGATGTGGTGGGCCAAGCGCCGGTTAACCACAATATCTTGCTAACCAAAGGCTCCGAAAGCTTGATTTGGGGTCGTCATCCGCGCTGAGCGCGCCGCCCAATCCCGCGAAAATCGTCGCGTGGACTGAAATGTACCGTTGCTTCCCATGATCTCCCATGGAATACCTTGTTTCACCGAGGCAAAGCAAAAATAGAAACCCGGGAAGTAGTACAGGCAAACACTACAACGAAAGATCCAAAGCGAAGCGAGCAGCATCTCACATCCCCCCCCAATGAGATGGTTTCGTATTTGGGCTCCCTGAAAAATGGGAACGAGGGCGGCGGTCCGGGTATGGCAGCACCCGGGCCGCCGTTTCAATTTCAGCCCTCCGTTGTGGCGGGCCCATAGAGAAGGCGGGCACAGTGTCGCTGAGATTTCGCGGCAACGAGACGCAAGGCATCGACGGGAAGGGGCGCGTCTCCATCCCGGCCGACTTTCGTCCCGTGATCGTGTCCGGCGACCACCGTATGGCACAGGGCGAGCGCCCGAGCTTTGTCATCGTGTACGGCACCCGCTCTCAGAACCATCTCAAATGCTACACGCTGCGCGAGATCGAGAAAATCGAAGCGCGCATCGAGCTGATGGATGATGGTAGCGATGACCGCGAGATTTTGGAAACGATTTTCCACGGCAGCGCCATGACGGTTCAGCTGGGCGACGATGGTCGCATCGTGCTGCCGGCAAAGCTGCGCAGCAAGCTGGATCTGGGCGACAAGATTTTCTTCATCGCGGGCAACGACCACTTCAAGATGTGGAAGCCCGAGACCTACGACGACTTCGAGAATGACCGCACCGACGCGCTGCTGCGCGAACGGGGCGACCGCTTCAACCCCACCTCCCTGTTGCCCAAATTGCCGCCGCAAGCGGCCGCTGCAGAGTGACGCAAGGACCGATGACGCCGAACACCCCAGACGCCCCGCATATCCCCGTGCTCCTTGGCCCCTTGCTGGCCGGGGTGGCGCCGGTCGCAGGCGTCTGGCTGGACGGAACGCTGGGTGCTGGCGGCTATACGCGCGGGCTGTTCGAGGCGGGCGCAGAGACGGTAATCGGCATCGACCGCGACCCGCTGGCGCTGGAACTGGCACAGGACTGGGCCGCGCCTTACGGCGACCGCTTCCGCCCGGTGCAGGGCACGTTTTCCAACCTCGACACGCTGGCCGGTGAACTGCTCGACGGTGTGGTGCTGGATCTGGGCGTGTCCTCGATGCAGCTGGACCTGGCTGAGCGCGGGTTTTCGTTCAACCGCGACGGCCCGCTGGACATGCGGATGAGCCAGGAAGGGCTGTCGGCCGCGGATCTGGTCAACGACTGCGACGAGACCGAGCTGGCCGATATTCTCTATCATTACGGTGAAGAGCGCGCTTCACGCCGGATCGCCCGCGCGATCGTGGCGGCGCGCGCGGTGGCACCGATCGAGACGACGCTGAAACTGGCCGAGATTGTTTCAGCCAATCTGCCCCGTCCCAAGCCGGGGCAGAGCCATCCCGCGACGCGCAGCTTTCAGGCGCTGCGTATCGCCGTGAACGCCGAGTTCCACGAGCTTGCCGACGGGCTGGAAGCCGCAGAGCGCGCGCTGAAACCCGGCGGGATGCTGGCCGTGGTCAGCTTTCACTCGCTTGAGGACCGCATCGTCAAACGCTTCTTGCAGCAGCGTTCGGGCCGGATGGGGCAGGGCAGCCGCCACGCGCCAATGGTCGAGGTCGAGGCGGATCGCTTTGTCACCCTGACCCGCAAGGCCATCGCCGCCGATGACGCCGAATGCGCCGCCAACCCGCGCTCGCGCTCGGCCCTGTTGCGTATCGCGCGCCGCACCGAAGCGCCGGCCAGCGGTGCTGACCGCTCGGCGCTGGGACTGCCAAGGTTAGCGTTGAAAGGAGAGCGTTGATGCGCGCGCTTTTCTACGTGCTGTCGGCTTTCGCGGTGATGGGGCTGGCGATCTGGGCCTATGATCAGAACCAGAAAACCCAGACCGCCATGCGTGACGTGCGCAGCCTGCGTGCCGAGATCCACGCGCTGAACGAAGCGCTCAGTGTCCAGCGCGCCGAATGGGCGTATCTGAACCGGCCCCAACGCCTGCGGGCGCTGGTCGACATGAACTATGCCCGTCTGGGCCTGATGCCGCTGCAAGGCGCGCAATTCGGCCAGATCGGTGAAATCCCCTATCCGCTGATCGCCACCCAGACCGAGGGTTCGCTGTGACCGATCATTCCCACCAGCCGCCCCGCACACCGCTCCGCCCCTTGCCGCGCATTCTGGATGCGCGGGCGCAGGGCGTGAACCCTGAGAGCATCGAGCGCGAGAACCTGCGCGTCCGGCGCGAACAGGTGCGCGATGTGGGCCGCAGGCGGGCGGAATGGCGCATCCTGTTTCTGGCGGCGGCATTCTTTGCCGGATACGCCGCAATCGGGGCCAAGATGGGCATGCTGGCCGCTACCCCGGTGGTCGAGGCCGAGCCCTGGGTCGGTGAGGGCATCTCGGGCGAGCGGGCCGATATTCTGGACCGCAACGGCCGGGTGCTGGCGACCAATCTGGTCACGCATTCGCTCTATGCCGAGTTGCGCTACATGATCGACGGCCGCCGCGCCGCGCAAGAACTGGCGCGGATTTTCCCCGATATGGACGAAGAGCGGCTGGTCGGCCAATTGACCGACCCCAACCGTCGCTTCGTCTGGCTGCGCTCGCGCCTGTCGCCCGAGCAGGAGCAGGCCGCGCATGACATCGGCGAGCCGGGGCTGCTGCTGGGCCAACGCGACATGCGGCTTTATCCCAACGGTTCACTGGCGGCGCATTTGCTGGGTGGCACGGCCTATGGCGAGCAAGGCGTGACAGCGGCGGAAATTCAAGGCGTTGCGGGTGTCGAGTACGACATGAACGAGCGGCTCAGTGACGCTGATCTGGCCGATGTGCCGGTCGCGCTGTCGATCGATCTGGGCGTTCAGGCCATCGTCGAAGAGGTGCTGGCAGGGGGCATCGAGATGCTGAACGCCATCGGTGGCTCGGCCATTCTGATGGATGTTCACACCGGCGAAGTCGTCGCGCTGGCCTCGGCCCCGGTGTTTGATCCGAACGACCGCCCCGCGCCGCCTGTTTCGCTGGCCGAGCAGGAAACCTCGCCGCTGTTCAACCGCGGGGTACAGGGGCTGTACGAACTGGGCTCGGTGATGAAGGCCTTCGCGCTCGCGCAGGCGCTGGATATGGGCCTGATCACCCGCGAGACGATGATCGACACGCGCGGACCGATGCGCGTCGGCCGCTTCTCGATCCGCGATTACCACAATTACGGGGCGCAGATGTCGGTCGAGGATATCTTTATCCGGTCGTCCAACATCGGCACCGCGCGGATAGCGCAAATGATCGGCAGCGAGCGTCAACGCGAGTTCCTGCGGCAGTTCGGCTTTCTGGACCCGCTGCAACTGGAGCTGCCCGAAGCCCGCCGCCCGCAACCGCAATACGATCCGCGCTGGTCTGAGGTGTCGGCAATGACCATCAGCTATGGGCACGGTCTGTCGATGACGCCCATGCATCTGGCGGCGGGCTACGCCGCGATTGTGAACGGCGGCACGCTGGTGCAGCCGACCCTGCAACGCCGCGCCACGGTGATGCCGGGGCCGCGCGTGATCTCCGAGGAAACCTCGCGCATCATGCGCACGCTGATGCGCGAAGTGGTGACCGAAGGGACAGCCTCGATGGGCGAGGTCGAGGGCTATGTCGTCGGTGGCAAGACCGGTTCTGCCGACAAGCCCAACCCGCAAGGCGGCTATTATGACGACCGTCTGGTTGCCACTTTCGCCGGCGCTTTCCCGATGAACGATCCGCGTTACGTCATTGTCGTGACGATGGACGAACCTCAGGATACCTCGGGTCCGGTGGCGCGCCGCACTGCCGGTTGGACCGTGGTTCCGGTCGCGGCTGAGATCGTGCGCCGGGCCGCGCCGGTGCTGGGAATGCGCCCACAGGACCCGGCAGACGTTGAAGCGGCCCTGCGCCTGCGGTAGGCATCGCCCTAACCGGCGTTGGGGGAAAGAATGCAAGAGACAAGCCTTGGCGATCTGGGACTGACCGCCCGTTCTGGCGACACGCGGGTGCGTATCCGCGCGCTGACGCTCGACAGCCGCACGGTGAAGCCCGGCACGCTGTTCGCAGCGCTTCCGGGGTCGCGCGTGCATGGGGGCGAGTTCATCGACCCGGCGCTGCGCATGGGCGCCAGCGCGGTGCTGACCGACCGCGACGGCGCGCGTATCGCCGCCGAGACGCTGGCCCGTCACCCCGATGTCGCCCTGATCGTTGCCGAAGACCCGCGCGAGGCTTTGGCCCGCGCGGCGGCGCTGTTCTACGGCACGCAGCCAGCGGTGATGGTGGCGGTGACCGGGACGAACGGGAAAACCTCGGTCGCCAGCTTTACCCGCCAGATCTGGGCCGCGATGGGTCATGCCGCGATCAACGTCGGCACCACCGGGGTCGAAGGCGTCTGGGGCCGTCCGCTGGCCCATACCACGCCCGACCCGCTGACCCTTCAGGGGCTGCTGGCCGATGCCGCCGAGGCCGGCGTGACCCATGCCGCGATGGAGGCCAGCTCGCACGGGCTGGACCAGCGGCGGCTGGACGGGGTGCGGCTGGCGGCAGCGGCGTTTACCAATCTGACGCAGGACCATCTCGATTATCACGCGACGATGGAAGAGTATTTTCAGGCCAAAGCGGGGCTTTTCACCCGTTTGCTGCCAGAGGATGGCGTCGCGGTGATCAACACCGATGACCGGTTTGGCGCGCGGCTGGTGCGGCTGGTGTCGCAGCCGGTGCTGGCTGTCGGCTCGGGCTCCAGCTGCGATCTGCAGCTGATCGCGCAACGCTTCCATGCGCAGGGCCAGACCCTGCGCTTCGGCCTCAAGGGCCGGTCGCATCAGGTCGAGCTGGGGCTGGTTGGCGGTTTTCAGGGGGCGAATGCGCTGCTGGCGCTGGGTCTGGTGATCGCGACGGGCGGCGATACCGCCGAGGCGATCACCGCCATGGCGCAGTTGCAAGGCGTGCGCGGGCGGATGCAGCTGGCCGCCACCCGCGACAATGGCGCGCCGGTCTTCGTGGATTACGCGCATACCCCGGCGGCGGTCGAGACCGCGCTCAAGGCGCTGCGTCCGCATGTGATGGGGCGTCTGATCGTGGTGCTGGGGGCCGGTGGCGACCGCGACAAGACCAAGCGCCCGCTGATGGGCAAGGCCGCGGCGGAAAACGCGGATGTTGTATTTGTGACAGACGACAACCCGCGGAGCGAGGTTCCAGCCCTGATCCGTGCAGAAATAGTGAAAGCCTGCCCTGACGCGATCGAAGTTCCCGACCGCGCCGAAGCCATCCTGCGCGCCGTCGATGCGCTGGAGCCGGGCGATGCCCTGCTCATTGCGGGCAAGGGGCATGAGACGGGACAGACCATCGGCGACGTGGTCTATCCCTTTGACGATCTCGAACAGGCCAGCGTCGCGGTAGCGGCACTTGATGGAAAGCTGTGACATGACCCTGTGGACCGATACTGACGCCGTTGCCGCGACCGGGGGCCGCGCCACCGCGCCCTTCGCCGTCTCGGGCCTGTCCATCGATACCCGCTCGATCAGGCCCGGCGATCTTTTCGTCGCCCTGAAAGCCGCGCGCGACGGGCATGACTTTGTCGCGCAGGCCTTCGAGAAGGGCGCCGGCGCCGCGCTGGTCAGCCACATCCCCGAGGGTGTAACCGGCCCCTGTCTGCTGGTCGAGGACGTGCTGGCGGGCCTCACCGCGCTGGGGGCCGCAGGCCGCGCGCGGGCCAGGGGCAAGGTGATCGCGGTGACCGGCTCGGTCGGCAAGACCTCGACCAAGGAAATGCTGCGCGAGATGCTGGTGGAATTCGGCAGCGTCCACGCCGCCGAGGCCAGCTTCAACAACCATTGGGGCGTGCCGATCACGCTGGCGCGGCTGCCTCAGGATGCCGATTTCGCCATCGTTGAGATCGGCATGAACCACCCCGGTGAAATCAAGCCGCTGGCGCTGCTCACCCGGCCCGATGTCGCGATGATCACCACGATTGCGCCCGCGCATCTGGAGGCCTTCACCGATCTGGCGGGCATCGCGCTTGAGAAGGCCGATATCTACGCCGGTCTCACCCCGGGCGGCGTCGCGATCTACAATGCCGATCTTGAGACCTCACCGATTCTGGCCGGTGCCGCGGGCCCGCAGGGCGTGAGCTTCGGCAAGGCCGGGCAGGTGGCGCTGGCCTCGGTGCGCCTGACGCCCTCGGCGCTGGTCGCCACGACGATCATGGATGGTGACACCTATCACATCCGTCTTTCCGACGCGGGCGCGCATTTCGCCCTGAACGCACTGGGCTGTCTCGCCGTGGCGCGCGCGCTCGGGCTCGATCTGGCGCTGGCCGCACAGGGCCTTGGGCGCTGGCAGCCCCCCGCTGGCCGGGGCAAACGTGAGACGCTGCTGCTGGACCCCGCGACCGAGGCCACGGCGATCCTGATCGACGACGCCTTCAACGCCAACCCGACCTCGCTGGCCGCCGCCCTTGACGTGCTGGCCGCCACCCAGCCCGGCCCCGGTGGCCGGCGCATCGCCATTCTGGGCGATATGCTCGAGCTTGGCCCCGATGAGACTGCCCTGCACGCCGCCATCGCGCAGCACCCGGCTGTCGCCAAAACGGATCTGATCCACACCGTTGGCCCGCGCATGAAAACGCTCTGGCAAGCGCTGCCGCAGGGCAAGCGCGGCCATTGTGCCGCGCAGGCGGACGATCTTGGTGCCAAGGCGCATCACCTTGTGCATCCCGGAGACGTGGTGCTGGTGAAGGGGTCCAAAGGCAGTTATGTGTCGCGCGTCGTCGACGCGCTGCGCCATCTGGGCCACCCATTGCCCGACGATACCACGGGAGAGTAGCCATGCTTTTTTGGCTCGCAGAATTTTCCGAAGCCTTCATCGGCTTCAACCTGTTTCGCTATATCACCGTGCGGGCAGGGGCGGCGTTCTTTACCGCGCTGATCTTCGGCTTTGTCTTTGGCAAGCCGCTGATCAACTTCCTGCGCAAACGGCAGGGCAAGGGCCAGCCGATCCGCGAGGACGGGCCGGAATCACACCTGCTGACCAAAAAGGGCACGCCGACGATGGGCGGGCTCTTGATCCTGTCGGCGCTGACCTTCTCGACGCTGATGTGGGCGCGGCTGGACAATGTCTATGTCTGGCTGGTGCTGGGCGTGACGCTGGGCTTTGGCGTGATCGGTTTTGCCGATGACTACGCCAAGGTGACCAAGGCCAATACCAAAGGCGTGTCGGGCAAGATCCGCATGGCGGCGGGACTGGTGATTGCGCTGATTGCGACGGTCATCGCTGCCTATGCCCACCCGACCGATCTGTCGGGCCAGCTGGCGCTGCCGGTGTTCAAGGAATTCCTGCTCAATCTGGGTATCTTCTATGTGCCCTTCGGGATGATTGTCATCGTCGGTTCGGCCAATGCGGTGAACCTGACCGATGGTCTGGACGGGCTGGCGATCATGCCGGTGATGATCGCCGCCACCACGCTGGGCGTGATCGCCTATGCCGTGGGCCGGGTCGATTTCACCTCGTATCTGGATGTGCATTACGTGCCCGGCACCGGCGAGCTTCTGATCTTCACCGCCGCGCTGACGGGCGGGGGCTTGGGCTTTTTGTGGTACAACGCGCCGCCGGCGGCGGTGTTCATGGGCGATACCGGCTCGCTTGCTCTGGGCGGCGCGCTGGGGGCGATTGCGGTCGCCACCAAGCACGAGATCGTGCTGGCCATCGTCGGCGGCTTGTTCGTGGTCGAGGCCCTGTCTGTGATCATTCAGGTGGCGTATTTCAAGCGCACCGGGCGGCGGGTGTTCCTGATGGCCCCGATCCACCACCATTTCGAGAAAAAGGGCTGGGCCGAGCCGCAGATCGTCATCCGCTTCTGGATCATCTCGCTGGTGCTGGCACTGATCGGTCTGGCGACGCTCAAGATCCGCTGAACGGGCGGCTGTCCCATCGTTGGACAGCCCGGCCGGTTGCGGATTTACAACGGGTTGCGCGGGCGCGGTAACCCTGTGTTAACCGCTTTCGCGTCAAAGCGGCCGTTGCAGGCGCTGCAACAGCGCGCCGTTGCGGCAATAGGCGGGCGTCTCATCGGCCCCGTCGGCATGCGCTTCCAGCCAGCTTTCGCAGTCGCAGACCCCCGTGCAACCGATGCAGGTGAAGATCGCATTGCGCAACTCTTGCGCCGACAGATCGGCACGGATGATCGCTTCATCGAGGTCGGCGTGCACGGTCGTCGCCATGCGGTTCATGAGGTCGGCGTGCTGGTCGATTTTGCTGAACAGGCCCATCGGTCAAACTCCTTGCTGATGCAACAGAGTGACCCGCGCCTCGCCCGTTCACCTTGATTCAGATCAACCGCGCTTCTTTGCTCTGAAAATATCCACGGGGGGATTCCCAAGGGGGCGCGTGCGCCTCCCTTGGGCGGGGTGTGGGGCTGGCCCCACCGGGCCGAGGGGGCTCGATGCCCCCCGAGGCCCGCCCTTAGTGCCCCGGCTTGATGTGCTTTTTCAGCCGTGACGGCTGCGAGGATTTGCGGTCCTTGTAGGGGTTCTGTTCGGCACCGCTGCGCAAAAACAGCCGGATCGGCGTGCCCGGCATGTCGAAGCTCAGCCGCAAGCCGTTGACCAGATAGCGCTTGTAGCTTTCCGGCAGCGCCTCGGGGTGCGAGACCTTGACCACGAATCCCGGCGGACGGGTCTTGGCTTGGGTCATGTAGCGCAGCTTCACGCGCTTGCCGCCGGGGGCGGGGGCGGGTGGGCCTCGGTCATCGCGGCCAGCCAGTTGTTCAGGCGCGAGGTGCCCACACGGCGGTTCCAGATCGTATGCGCGCGAATGATCGCCTCGTGCAGCCGGTCCATGCCACGCCCGGTCTTGGCCGAGACGGTGACCAGCGGCGCACCCTTGAGCTGCGGCAGGTAACGCTCGAACGATTCCAGCAGCAGTTTCAGCTTGTCCTGCCGGTCTTCCTCGATGTCCCATTTGTTGACCGCGATGACCACGGCGCGGCCCTCGGTCTCGGCCAGATCGGCGATGCGCAGATCCTGGGTTTCGAATGGAATGGCGGCATCCAGCAGCACCACGACCACCTCGGCGAATTTCACCGCGCGCAACCCGTCGGCCACCGACAGCTTTTCCAGCTTGTCGGTCACGCGAGCGCGGCGACGCATGCCGGCGGTGTCGAACAGCCGCATCGGCGTGCCGTTCCACGAGAAGGGCAGGGCGATGGAATCGCGGGTGATCCCGGCCTCGGGCCCGGTCAGCAGGCGCTCTTCGCCGATGATCTGGTTGATCAGCGTCGATTTCCCGGCATTCGGCCGGCCAATGACGGCCACCTGCAGCGGGCGTTTCTCGGTCGGGGCCCAGTCGGGGATGTCGTCACCGAAGCCTTCGGTGTTGTCGGCCTCTGAATCCTCGTCAATGCTGACGTCGGTCTGCGGCGCTTCGGCCTGCGAGCGTTCCTCGAAGGTGGCGGCCAGCGGCACCAGCAGGTCATAGAGTTCGTCCATGCCCACGCCATGCTCGGCGGACAGGCGGACAGGTTCGCCAAGGCCCAGCGAGAAGGCTTCCAGATAGCCGCCTTCGCCTGCGTTGCCTTCGGATTTGTTGGCCGCCAGGATCACATGCCGTGCGCGGCGGCGCAGGATGTCGGCGAAGATCTCATCCGCCGGGGTCACGCCGATCCGGGCGTCGATCATGAACAGGCAGACATCGACCATTTCGACCGCGCGCTCGGTCAGGCGGCGCATGCGGCCCTGCAGGCTGTCGTCGGTGACGTTTTCCAGCCCGGCCGTATCGATGACGGTAAAGCGCAGGTTGTTCAGCCGCGCGTCGCCTTCGCGCAGGTCACGGGTCACGCCCGGCTGGTCGTCGACCAGCGCAAGGCGGCGACCGACCAGACGGTTAAACAAGGTAGATTTGCCCACATTCGGGCGGCCCACGAGGGCGACAGTGAAGCTCATTGCGGCCCCTGGATGCTCAGAAGCCGCCGACATAGGCGTCGGCGGGAGCTTTGTAAAGCGTCAGCGGTAGGCGAGCAGGTTGCCTTCGCGCGTCAGGATGTACATCACCCCGCCCGCGACGATGGGCGACGAGGCCGCGCCACCGGGGATCGGGATCTCGGCGACGGTGTTGCCCGAGACCGGGTCAAAGCCGCGCAGCACCCCGTCACCCGAGGCGACCCACAGCTTGCCGCCGGCCAGAACCGGGCCGTTCTGCGGGTAGATCGCCAGACGGCGGCGCACACGGTCCGAGGTATAGAGCGGCAGATCCTGCGCCCAGATCAGCGAGCCATCGCTGGCATCGAGGCGCATCAGGCGGTTCTGGTCGCTGACCAGAAACACCGAGCCGCCGACCGGCCACACCGGGTCATTGGCACCCTCGGGGCTGGTCCACAGCGTTTCGCCCGAGCGCACGTCGATGGCGAACACCCGGCCCGACTGGTTGGCGGCGTACAGGCGGTTGCCGTCGATCACCGGATCGCCGGTCAGCGCCGGGATCGAGGCCAGCGCGGCCCCGGTACGGCGGCCTGCGGCGACCGTGGTCCACATCCGCCCGCCGTTCGAGCGGCGCACGGCGGTCAATTCACCGGCCTGCGTCGGGAAGATGACGGCATCGCCCGCGATGGCCGGGGCCGAGCCGCGCGCGACGGTGGTCAGGGCAGGCGTGCCCGGCAGGGTCCAGTCGATCCGGCCGGTGGCGGCGTTGAGGCTCCACATGCTGCTGTCGATGGCGGTGACATAGACGTTGTTGCCATTCACCGCCGGCGAGCCGGTCAGCGGGGCGTCAAAGTCGACGCGCCAGATCTCCGCGCCGGTTGCGGCGTCCAGGGCAGCAAGGAAGGCATAGGCCGAGGTCACATAGACCCGCCCGCCCGACACGGCCAGCGACCCGCCCGAGGCCGAGGTGCCCCGGTCACGCGGTGCGGTCAGGTCGGTGCTCCACAGCACGGCCCCGGCGGTCGAGGTGGCTTGCACCCGGGCCGCGGCGTCGAGCGTGTAGACGCGGCCATCGGCGACCACCGGATCGGTGGTCAGGCGTCCGCGGCGGGTGTCGCCGGTGCCGATGGTCGTGGACCAGATCAGCTGCGGGTTGGCCGACAGCGCCGGGTGCGACGGGCGCGCACCGGGCGTGCCCTGACGCTGGGTCCAGCTGGCATTGGCGCTTTGCGCCGGCAGCGAGATCGGCTGCGCGCGGTTGGCTTGCACGCCGTCCGAGCCGCCCCACGGGGCGCGCAGGGCGACGCGCTCGCCTTCCAGCGGGCGTTCACGGTTACAGCCGGCGCTCAACGCCACCAGGCCAATCAGGGTCGCGGTACGGATCAGGCTCACGGGTTATCCCCCAGTAGGTCAGCCGAGGTCGCTGGGCTGGTCACCGCCCAGGACGACGATCAGTTGCGCGACCCGGCGCCGCAGCGCATCGGTCACATCGGGTTCTTGCAGCAGGGCCTGTGCCTGGGCCAGCGCGCCGTCTTGGTCGCCGGTTTCCATGGTCAGCAGGGCCAGTTGTTCCAGCGCCAGCGGGCGGAAGGTCTGCCCGGGCTGTGCCAGCCCTTGCAGTGTCGCGCGGCGTTCGTCGACAGGAATGTCGGTGCCGCCGATGATCACCCGCTTGAACGCGGCGATCTGGCGATAGGCCAGCGGCAGGGTGGAATCGTTTTCGACGCGGGCCAGCGTTTCCATCGCCCCGGCGCGATCCTCGGCCTCGATATCGGCCGCGCCCAGCAGCAGGTTCAGGATGCCCGCGCGGTCGCCGGTGGCGTCGATGGCGGTCAGTTCGGTCCGCTGGGTGGCCGGATCGGTGGTGTCGAGCGCGGAAATCACCGCATCGCCAAAGCTGCGCGCGGCGGCTTCGTCCTGCGCCTTGCGCCATTCGTTGAACGCGGCACCGCCGACGATCATCAGGACCAGCGCAATCGCGATCCAGCCGTATCTGCGCATCGCCCCATACAGGCGGTCGCGCTTGAGTTCCTCGTTCACCTCGTCGATGAAGCTGTCGGGGTTGCTCACGTCTGGCCTCCGGTTTTCTGAACGGCTGCGCCTTATGGCACACGTCGCCTCTCATAGCCCGAGACGCCAGCCCTTGCCAAGGGCGCTGCCTGCGCAGGCGCGGGGGTTCGCCGCTTTTCCTGTCAACGCATCGTTTGGCGGCCTGCCGCCTGTGCAGGTGCAGAATCTTCGGTGCACCTGCCGCATGACGCTGCGGCATGAGGCCCGCAGCGTTTGCAAAATAAGGGGTTTGGGGGTAATCCACAGGCAACCTGTTGCGTATAGACAACGTGTCAGGCTGCTTGTGGCAGGCCCATCTCTGGGCCGAGCCGTTCAAGCTGCGCGATGATCGGATTGAAAAGGCCCGAAGAATTGCTGCGCCGCGCAGCGGTTCCCGGCCCCAAGAGGTTACTTTGATGCGTGTCGTTCCGCTGATTACTGCCGCGTTGGTGCTGGCGTTCCTGTACCTGCTGGTCATGCAGCGTGACGCGCTGATGGCCTTTGTCGGCGTGGAAGCCAGCCCGGTCGAAACGGCACCGATGGGGGCTGCCGCAGCGGCACCGGTCGAGGATGCGCTGTTCACGGTCGTCGTGGAGCGGATCACCGAGCGCGATCTGGAAAGCGCCATCGTGCTGCGCGGCCGCACGGCGGCTTCGCGCAGTGTCGAGGTGCGCGCGCAGACCGGCGGTCTGGTGACCTCGCAGCCGCGCCCGCGCGGCGCGCTGGTCAGCGCCGGTGAGGTTCTGTGCCAGCTCGATCCCGGCACCCGCGCCGCGCAGATGAGCGAGGCACAGGCACGGCTGAGCGAAGCCCGTGCGCGCCTGTCCGAAGCGCAGATCAACCAGACCACCGCCACGCGTCTGGCCGAAGAAGGGTTTCGCGCGCAAAACACCACCGCCACCGCAGACGCTGCCGTTCAGGCGGCGCTGGCCGGGGTCGAAGCGGCGAACGCCGGGGTCGAAGCTGCCAGCACCGAGCTGGACCGCCTGACCATCGCTGCGCCGTTCGACGGGTTGCTGGAGGTGAACTCGGCCGAGATCGGCAGCCTGATGCAATCAGGCGGCCTGTGCGCAACGGTGATCCAGCTCGATCCGATGCTGATCGTCGGCTATGCCGCTGAGGCGCAGATCGACCGGCTGGCCGATGGCGCGCTGGCCGGGGCGCGGTTGTCGAACGGGCGCGAAGTGCAGGGGCGGGTGACCTTCCTTGCCCGCGCCTCGGACCCGGCGACGCGGACCTTCCGCGTCGAGGTGACGGTGCCCAACCCCGATCTTGAGATCCGCGATGGCATGAGCGCCGATATTCTGGTCGCCGCCACCGCAACGCGCGGGCATCTGGTGCCCGGCTCGGCGCTGACGATCAGCGATGACGGCACGCTGGGCCTGCGGCTGGTCGATGAGACCAACCATACCTTCTTTCAACCCGTCACCGTGCTGCGCGATGCGCCGCAGGGCTTCTGGGTCAGCGGGCTGCCCGCCGAGGCCGATGTGGTCGTGGTCGGGCAGGAATACGTAACCGACGGCATCGAGGTGCGGGTATCGCGCCGCGGCGAGGACTGAGCGCATGCATGGCATGATCGACTGGGCGGCAGCCCGCGCGCGGATGGTACTGGCCTTCGTGTTCCTGACGCTGGGCGCCGGGGTCATGGCCTATGTCGGACTGCCCAAAGAGGGCGAGCCGGATATCGAGGTGCCCGCGCTGTTCATCTCGGTGCCGTTTCAGGGCATCTCGGCGGCGGATTCCGAGACGCTGCTGGTCCGCCCGATGGAGCAGGAGCTGTCCGGCCTGACCGGCCTCACCGACATGACCGCCACCGCGCGGCAAGGATACGCCAGCGTCGTGCTGGAATTCGAATTCGACTGGGACAAGACCGCCACCATCGCCGACGTGCGCGACCGCATGAGCCGGGCTGCGACGAATTTCCCCGACGGTGCGGACAGTTACTCGATCAACGAGTTCAACTTCAGCCAGTTTCCCATCGTGATCATCGCGGTATCGGGTGACGTGCCCGAACGCACGCTGATGCGCGCTGCCCGCAATCTCGAGCGCGCGATCGAGGGCGTCGATGCGGTGTTGTCCGCCGATGTGTCGGGCACCCGCGACGAGATGGTCGAGGTGATCATCGACCCTTTGCGGCTTGAGGCTTATAACGTCAGCGCGGTCGAGCTGATCAACGCCGTGACGATGAACAACCAGCTGGTCGCGGCGGGGGATATCGAGACCGACTCGGGCCGCTTCTCGCTGTCGTTGCCCGGCAGTTTTGAGGACCCGCAGGACATCTACGATCTGCCGATCAAGCATGTCGGCGACCGGGTGGTGACGCTGGGCGATCTGGCCACGATCAACATGACCTTTCAGGACCGTCAGGGCACCGCCCGGTTCGAGGGGCAGCCGACGCTGGCGCTGCAGGTGGTCAAGCGCAAGGGCTTCAACCTGATCGGCACGGTCGAAGAGGTGCGCGCCGCCGTCGATGCCGAGGTCGCCAGCTGGCCGCCAGAGCTGCGCGAGTCGATCACTGTCACCCCGGCGCTGGACCGCAGCTATCAGGTTGCCTCGATGATCAGCCAGCTGGAAGGCTCGGTGCTGACCGCCATCGCGCTGGTGATGATCGTGGTGCTGGCCAGCCTTGGCACGCGCACGGCGCTGCTGGTCGGTTTCTCGATCCCGTCATCGTTCCTTTTGTCGTTCATCCTGCTGGGCGTGATGGGGGTGACGATTTCCAACATCGTCATGTTCGGCCTGATTCTGGCCGTGGGGATGCTGGTCGACGGGGCCATCGTGGTCGCCGAATACGCCGACAGCGAGATCGCCAGCGGCAAGGGGCCGATGCAGGCCTATACCACGGCGGCCAAGCGGATGTTCTGGCCGGTGATCTCGTCCACCGCGACGACGCTCTGCGCCTTCCTGCCGATGCTGTTCTGGCCCGGTGTGGCCGGTGAGTTCATGGGCATGCTGCCGATCACGCTGATCTTCGTGCTGACGTCCTCGCTGATCGTCGCGCTGATCTTCCTGCCCATTCTGGGCGGCGTGACCGGCCGGATTGCCCGCAGCTTTGACGGCATCGCCCAGCACCTGCGCCGCCTGCCGTGGCTGCTGCGCCTGCCGTTTCTGGCCGTGGCGCTGGTGGTGATGGTTGGCGGGCTGGCCACGATGCTCAACCCCGGCCTGCTTATCCCAGACGCCGGGGCCGTCGCGCAGATGGGCGTGCTGGCCGTGCTGCCCGGTGCGCTGGCGACGATGCTGGGGGCGGCGGGGATGTCGATCAGCCTGAACGCGGTCAAGCCGCGCCCGCGCGCCCGCGCGGTGCAATCGGGCTATCGCCGCACGCCGTTCGGCTGGCTGACCAAGGCGGTTGTCGGCAACCCGGTGATGCCCTTCGTGGTCACGGCGGGCATCGTCTTTGGCGTCTGGCAGGTGTTCACGTATTACGGCGAGAACAACTACGGCGTTGATTTCTTTGTCTCGACAGAGCCCGAGCAGGGCATCGTCTATGTCCGCGCACGCGGCAACCTGTCGCTGGCGGAAAAGGACGCGCTGCTGCAACAGGTCGAGCAGATCGTGCTGGCCGAACCCGGCATCGCCTCGAGCTTTGCCTTTGGCGGTTCGGGCGGGCTGGAGCAGAACACCGGCGGCGGTCAGGCACCGCGTGATATGGTCGGGCAGATCCAGTTCGAGCTGCTCAACTGGGATGAACGCGATGGCCGGCCCGAGCTTTTGGGGCAGGTGGTGCTGGACCGGATGGAGGCGCAGTTTCGCCAGATCCCCGGCATCATCACCGAATACATGATCATGTCGGGCGGGCCGGCCTCGGCCAAGCCGATCCACCTGCGCCTGACGGGGCAGGATTTCGAGGTGCTGGGGCAGGCGGTGGAAACGGTCGAAGCCCGGATGCGCGAGATCGGCGGCATCATCGGGATCGAGGACAGCCGCCCGCTGCCGGGGATCGACTGGGAAATCCGCGTCGATACCGCCACGGCGGGCCGCTTTGGTGCCGATGTCGCCACGGTGGGCGGCATGGTGCAGCTGGTCACCCGCGGGCTGATGCTGGACACGATGCGCGTCGACACCTCGGATGAGGAAATCGAGATCCGCGTGCGCCTGCCCGAAGAGGACCGGCTGCTCTCCACGCTCGATACGCTGCGCGTCCAGACGCCGCAGGGGCTGGTGCCACTGTCGAATTTCGTCACGCGCGAGGCCGTCGCGCAGCGCGGCACCATCGACCGCTACGGCGAGCAACGCTATTTCGACGTCAAGGCCGACGCCGCGCCCGAGATGGTCAGCGTGGTGAATGCCGATGGCTCCATCGCCCGTCTGGCGCCGCTGGCCACGCTCGACGCCCGTGTGCATGCCGAAGGCTCGGAGGCGGCGCAGGCGGCCCAGAGCGCGCGTCAGGCGGTCATCGAGGCGGGCCAGCATATCGTGCCCGTCACCCCGACCGAGCGCATCGCGGCGCTGACCAGCTGGCTGGAACAGGAAACCCCGCTGCCCGGCGGTATCGGCTGGCAATGGACCGGCGAACAGCAGGATCAGGAAGAGACCGGCGCGTTCCTCGGGGTCGCCTTCGGCGCGGCCATGGGGCTGATGTTCATCATCCTGCTGGCCCAGTTCAACAGCTTTTACAACGCGGTGCTGGTGCTGCTGGCGGTGGTGCTGTCCACGGCGGGCGTGTTGATCGGCATGCTGGTGATGAAACAACCCTTCTCGATGATCATGACGGGAACGGGGGTGGTGGCGCTGGCCGGGATCGTGGTGAACAACAACATTGTGCTGATCGACACCTATCAGGACTTCCTGCGCTACATGCCCAGGATCGAGGCGATCATCCGCACGGCGGAACAACGCCTGCGCCCGGTTCTGTTGACCACGATCACCACCATGGCAGGGCTGGCCCCGATGATGTACGGGCTGTCCATCGACTTTGTGAACGGCGGCTATACGCTGAACAGCCCGACCTCGATGTGGTGGAAGCCGCTGGCGACGGCGGTGGTGTTCGGGCTTGGCATCTCGACGGTGCTGACGCTGGTGCTGACCCCGGCCCTGCTGGCGGCGCGCATCTGGATCGAGGGCTTTGCCAAGGCGCTGCTGCCCTTCCTGCGCGCTTTCGCGCCGGGCCGCGCCCGCGCCGACCGCGCGCTCAAGCGCCGCAGCGGCAAGGTGCGCCATGCCGAGATCATCTGGGATCCGGCACCCGCCGTCGCGGGGCCGGCGGTCCCGTCTGTCGTGACGCCTGAGGCGCCTGCTGCCCGTCCTCTCAAACGCGGCCCCCGCCACGCGGCGGAGTGACCGGCACCACGGGGCTCCCGCCTCGGCTTGCGGATCAAAGATCCGCGCGCCTCGTTGGGCCGGGTGCGCCACGCTGACGCGCGGCGCGCGCCGCCTGGCCCTGACGGGGGTGATGAACCGACCCGGTGCTGCGTATTTAAGGCAAGATGAGGGGCAAGTGCCCCCCGCGCGCGTCTTGGCCCGCCAACGATCCTCAGGGGATGACGCCGGCTTTTGCTGAGGAGGGGGCAGGATGCCTCCTGACGCCGCGCGGCGCTACTGCCGCGCTTTGCCGGGTAACCAAAAGCCCCCGCGCCGGTTGAGGCGCGGGGGCGATTGCAGGGTCGCGATGCCGTCAGACGGTGATCAGGCTTCGTTTTCCAGCGCGTCCAGAGCGGCTTTCAGCTCGTCCTTGGTGACCTCTTTTTCGGTCACGGCGGCTTTGCCGAGGATCAGGTCGACGACCTTGTCCTCGAAGATCGGCGCGCGCAGCTGCTGTTGCATCTGCTGGTTCTTTTGCACGAATTCGAAGAATTCGCGCTCTTGACCCGGGTACTGACGCGCCTGGCCCATGATCGCCTGGGTCATCTCGGCATCGGTCACCTGAACCTCGGCCTTGCGGCCCACTTCGGCCAGCAGCAGCCCCAGTTTCACCCGGCGCACGGCGAGCGATTTGTGCTCGTCGGTCGGTTCGACCGTGTCGTGGTTGTGGTGATCGACCTCGGGGTTTTCGTCATGCCACAGCTGGTGGGCGATCTGCGAGGCTTCGGCATCGACCAGCGACTGCGGCAGATCGAAGCTGACCGCCGTGTCCAGCTGGTCGAGCAGCGCGCGCTTCACGATGGCGCGCGACGCCTGGGCGTATTCGCCTTCCAGACCGTCCCGGATCTGGCCCTTCAGCGCGTCCAGCGATTCGGCGCCAAAGCGGCTGGCCAGCTCGTCATTCAGTTCGGCCTCGGCCGGGGCTTTGACGGCCTTGATCACGCATTCAAAGACGGCTTCCTTGCCGGCCAGATGGGCGGCCTGGTATTCAGCCGGGAAGCTGACGGTGACGTCCTTGGTTTCGCCGGCCTTCACGCCGACCAGCTGCTCTTCGAAGCCGGGGATGAACTGGCCCGAGCCGAGCGCCAGCGGGTAGTCTTGCGCGGTGCCACCGTCAAAGGCTTCGCCGTCGATGCGACCGGTGAAGTCGAACACGACCTGATCGCCGTTCTCGGCAGCGCCGTCCTTGTCTTCGAAGTTCTGCGCCTGCTTGGCCAGATTGGCCAGCGCTTCGTCCACGGCAGCGTCATCGGCTTTCACCACCAGACGCTCCAGCGTCACGCCGGTGAAATCGGGATCGGCGATTTCGGGCAGGGCCTCGTAGGACAGATCGACGATGACGTCATCGCCTTCTTTCCAGGTCTCGCCGTCTTTCATCTCGACTTTGGGCTGCATCGCCGGGCGTGCGCCGGTTTCTTCGAAATGCTGCTGCATCGCGCCGTCGACGGCTTCCTGCATTGCTTCGCCGATCAGGCGCTGGCCGAACTGCTTTTTCAGCATGGCCATCGGCACCTTGCCCTTGCGGAAGCCCTTGATCTCGACCTCGGGCTGGGCCTCGCGCAGCTTTTCGTCCACCTTCGCCGTCAATTCTGCGGCGGTAACGGTGATCGTGTAGCCACGCTTCAGGCCGTCATTCAGGGTCTCGGTGACTTGCATTGTGTTCCTCGCATATGCTGACAGGCCGCCCGGACGGCGGCCTGAAGAAATCTGCGCCTTACTAGTTTGCGGGCCGGGGCGGATCAACCCTGAATCGGCGTGTGGACTAAGGCGAGTCGCGGGCTTTGCGCCCGGCTCTGGCTATGGGGGGCGAAGGCGCGCATAAAGGGCGGCGAAACACCCGCTGCCAGGGGAGGTGCGCGTGCCCCTTTTCGTCCTGTTGTTCCGCCTGCTTCGGCGCACAGCCCGCCAGCCGCGGGGTCGGCTGGTGCTGACCTTCGGCATCACGCTTGTCCTGATTGCGGTGATCTGGGGGATCGAGGCCGCAGGCTTGTGGCCGGACTGGGCGCATGTACAGGGCCGCGGGCGGTATTACTGAAGCAAGATTGCCGGTCTTGGCGGCTGGCGGGCTGACCGGGCAAGGTTCATCGACGCCGGGCGGTGAGGCGAAGCTGGTGAACCAGCAACACGCAGCAACATGCGAAGCACCCTGCCTTGCGCAGGTGAAAATCAATCAAGAACAGATTTTCAAGGCTTTGTGGCGATCCCGGAAGGAACGGAAAAATCCCCTGATCCCAACGGGATGCGCTGTAAAACAGCGCCTTGTTAGATCACGGGATTTCAATGACTTACAAACTGAATTGTAAAACCGCGCGGGTGCATCTCACAGCACCTCTTGCCGGCGGCGCGGACCACCCCTCGGCCAGTTCCGAGCAAAGGAGATGACATGAGCAAAGAGATGATGTTCCCGATCATGGGAGACCCGATCATCAAGGCTATCCCCTGGCCTGCACTTCTCCCGCATGAGGCAAGCGCTCAGCGTAACCACGGCGGGCAAACGCTCAACAGGCTCGCGCAGCGAGGCGGCCTTGGCATCGAGGAAGCCTATCACATCTTGCGGGATGAGCCTTGCCCGACCGGGGACCGGTACAACAAGGATTTGGTGCGCGTGGCATTAATGCGGATGCTCGCGAAGTTCAACGCGGGGCAGAACTGACCGTTCACCTCCGCGAATAGCTGCCCCGATAGGGCGGCGTCGTCTCTCCTGCATGCCATGACTTGATGATGTCCTCGCGCGAGGCCTGCCGCCCGCAGGCACTGCATCGCAGCCGGTGGAAGGCCATGAACCGCTCAGGTTCGCAGCCGAGCTGATCAGCCCCGAGAGTCGCGGAATGGCCGCAACCAGGGCAGGTGACGTGGATGAGAATCGCGCCGGACATGTGCGGAACGTATCGCGAACATGCGGGCGCGGAAAGGTGTCACTGAGCGACCCATTGCGCCAGCACCTGCAGCCGCTCGCCGCAGTCCAGCAACGCCGTGCGATCGGCGCGCCAGAGCGTTTCCACCTCGACCTGCCGTAGTGCCCGCTGCGGCAGGTCCACCGGGACCGGGCAGGCCGCCGTCATGGTGTCGGGCGGCGGGTCAGAACGAACCCAGGCGGCGCACGCTGTCAGCGCCCAGGCACATGCGGTCAGCGTCAGGATCGTTCGCAGCGGCATCGTCAAGCTCCTGTTGAAGGCGGTCACGTTCCAGAGCGGCAGCGGCCTGCGCCTCGGCCAGACCGATGATGCGCGCCTGAGCTTCCCGGAGATCGGCCTGCGCGCGCGCCACGCGGTCGCGTTCGACATTCCCGCGCCAATGGTAGCCGTACCCGACAGCGCCACCCCACGATGCCAGCAGGAACACGAGGCCGATTGCCCATGGCGGTAGGGCGGCTAGGGCGCGGATCATTCCGGAACCACCGGCGTTCTGATGGCCATGTCAGGCGCTCCAGTTGTTGTGAAGATTGACGATTTCGGCGGGGCCGAGCGCGCGGTTGATCGCGAGGACATTAGAGATCGGGCCGGGGAAGAAGAAGACGGGCGTCCCGCTGCTGTTGAGAGCACCGACAGCCATGCCGAGACCGTTGATCGTGGACCCGCTCTGCGCGCCGCTGTAGACCTCTGCGCCGTCCACGTACAAACGATCCGTGGTGCCATCCCAGAGCAGCGCGCCGGTGTGCCAATCGCTGCCGAGGTCAGGCCCGCCGAAGATCACGTTTGCCGAGTTTGCGCCAACGCCCCCGGACACTCGCCCGTTGGCGTCCAGCGCGAGCAAGGCGCGGGTGCCGGAACCAGAAGATCCGACGATCACGCGTGTTCCGACACTTCCCTCATTCGCCTTGAACCGCGCGACCAGCGTTCCCGCAGCGCCCGGCACGAACGCTGTCGTCAGCCGGTCGTCGCTACCGTCAAACTGCATGCCGGTGGTCTGGCGTGTCGGGCGAAAGCCGGTGGAGGACTGGGTGGCATTGATCGCATTGCCGCTCTTGTCCACCACCAGAGCCAGGGCAACCGTAAGATCCGCCGGGGTTTCGCCCGCCTCGTCAGCGAACAGCGTGGCAGGGTCTCGACCATCCAAGAGGAAGCCAGAGTCGGACGCGCCAAAGACCGCTGCGGGGGACCAGCTGTTGCGCTGTTGCTGGCCAAAAGGCGAGCCGAACCCGTCCAGCGGAGATCGGATGCTACGCATGCGACACCCATACGATGCCGGACTGCCCCGCGCCGGTTCGGGCATAGATGCGGGTTCCAGCGATTCCCGGCGCCAGATCGGCCAGATCGGCGTTACGCTCGCCCGAGTACGGGTTGTACAGGATGCCCTGCGCTCCAGTTGCTGGGGGCGTCTCGCCGACGGTGACCTGCACATAAATGCCGTAGCCACTGACGTTCTGGAAGGTGATGCTGGTCACATCGTCATTCGTGAGTTGTGTCCAAACGTCGGTGATCGGGACTTGTCCATTGCGTGCCATAGGTGGCTCCTTTCATGGGTGTGGATGCGGCGGGCAGGATGGTTGGGCTATTCCAGCGACATGCCGGCGAGGTGCAGCGCAGCGTCGAACTGCGCCGCGTAGCCCGCGATCAGCGCGGCCTTGTCTTGCCCGTTGACCGTGCGGCGCGCCTCGGCGGCTTCCTCGGCCGACAGGCCGGGGATCCCGTCCAGCATCTCATAGTGCCCGATGCCCTTGCGCCTGCCGTTCCAGCGCCCATCGATCAGACCTTTGATCAGCACCCGCGCCGAGATCACCGGTTCGAGCATCTTGTCAGGATAGCGCACCAGGTCGACACCCGCGTCGGCGGAAGACGCCGCGTAGTTATCCAGCCATGTCAGCTGGACGTGGCCCCGCCCGTAATAGACATGCCCATAGGGCGGCTGGGGCAGGGCGTAGCGCGCCACGGCGCTGGCCGCACCCCGGCGCTCGGCCAGTTTGTTGACGGCCCGGCGCGCCCCGGCGTCGGTGGCGGCAAAGCCCTCGCGCACCGGAACCATGCGAGCACCCGTTTCGTGGAAGGCTGTCGCCAGCGCATAGGCCAGCGTCGCGCGGCGGCCATCGCCGACCGTTTGGAACGCGGTCAGGATGCCGTTCATCCCGTCGACCTGCGACTGATTCAGTCGCCCACCAAAAAGGCTGCGGCGTACCGCGTTGAAAAATCCGGCGTCATTCATCGCGTTTCCTCCAGGGGATGATGCAGCGATTACCCGGGTGCGCCCATGCCGACCACCAGCGCCAGCGGGCGCGCTCGGGTTCGGGGATTGCGTAAAGTCGGGCCCGCAGGAACAGGACAGAGGCGGCAAAAACCATCAGGTTAAAGACCGCATTGAAGTCCACGCCACCCAGAGCGTCGCGCATCTGGGGCCAGCTATCTCCGAAGACCACACGCGCCCAATCCCACCAGAGCGAACGCAGGACTTTGGCCGACACCAGAAGGATCACAGCGGCGACGGTATAGCGTCCGAAAGGGTCGAGTTGCTGGCGGGTGAGCGGCCAGAAGGCTCGCATCACAAAGAGCATGCCCATGATCGCCAGGGCCGAGGAAGCCTGAGCGAAGAAGGCGGGGAGAATACTTGTCACTCGGCGGTCCTCATACTGTTCAGTGCATCCCGTAGCTGGCCGATCTCTGCGGCCAGCAGATCCTTTGCAGCCGAGCGCGCCGCATCGGCTTCGCTCTTGGCTGTCGGCTTGTCTGCCTTGCTGGGCTTCTTGCGGTTCAGGGGCCAGATCATGATCGCCCCGCCCGGTTGATCTGCACCATCGCTTCGCGAAGGGCATGGATCGCCTCAAAGAGCTGGCGCGCATCATCTCGGACGTCAGCAAGGCGCTGCGCATCAGTTTCGCGCAGAGTTTGCTGACCTCTGAAATAGAGCGCGCCCATGACCACAGCCAGAATGTAGCCCGGCCCTTGGTCTGTCGCCCATGCGATCAAAGATGTGATTGCAGCTTCCATCTAGCCCCTCAATCGGTGCTTCAGTCATCGCCTGAGCGCAACGATTTGCTGCTCAACCGGCGGCGCCTGATGCCTTTAAGGCGTCATCCAGGCGACCATCGAGGGCGCCAGCGACGCGACAATGGCGTGAGCGGCGGCGTCCTCGGTGATGTCGCGGTCGAGCACCATCCAGCCTGCGATGGCGCTTTTCCAGAAAGTCGTCGCACCGATCGATCCGACCTTCCATGTGCTGCCGAGGTCCATCGTGAGTGCCCGAGCGAGGGTGCCGACCGGGGTCTCCAGATCGTTGACAAACAACTTCGTCAGATAGTTGTTGGCGCTGGTTTCATGGCAAGTCGCCGTGATCAGGTTAGGCCCTGCCGACAGCGTCGACCCTGCGATGGAGATGGTGCCGCCCGAGTCGGCCAGCTGGAAGTAGAGCGCACCGGTTTCGGAAACCCCGATGCCGATGTGCGTCGACCCAGAAAAGCGGGTGATCGCACGTCCGTTGGTGACAACACCTCCGTCCAGCATGTCTTGCGTGATGTTCACCAACAAGAAGATGGTGAAGGCTTTGCCACCAGGCTTACCGGTGTCGATGTGCCGCGACCCGTTCCAGCCGGTGAAGCAAGGCAGATCGTTCATGCTTGCAACTTCCGTCACGGCTGGTGGCGTGCCCGTCGCACCGGCGTAAGCCATTTTGTGCGGAACAGGACCGCCCAAGAGCACACACTCAGGTTCAAGCATCCAGCCTGCGAAATAGTTGTTTACAAACTGGGAGCCGCCACCAAGGCGGGCGTAGAGTTGTGCGTACCACTCCGGCAGGAAAAACTGCGTGCCGAGGGTGACGTTTGTTGAGCCAGGGATAACCAGACCAGCCATGCTGTTTCCTCTCAGGTGATGTCGATAAGTTGCGTATGCAGGGCGTGGGATTTGGTGCGGGTTTGGCCATTGATCAGAAGATCATCCCCGGCACCGGCACTGTCCGCGATCGAGGTGCGAGCGCCGATGACCGGGCCTTGATATGTCCCTCCGACACCGGTCGCCGTATCGCGCAACCCGGCACCGAGCTGCTGCGCGGTGCCAGTCGGCGTATCGGACAGCGTGACAACAACCTCCCAATCGGTGCCGCTGTCGACGGATTCGACGGCGACATTGCTGATGGTCACGCTGTTGCCATCGCCCGCGTCCCACCAGCTCAGCCCGGCATTTGACACGGCGGTGATTGCCGCGTTGTCGATCACGATAGGCCCGACGATGTTTGCGGCGGCGGTGTTGAAGCGCACGCGGACCTCAGCCCCGGTGCGGACAGCGCTGATCATGCGGAGCGGTTCATATCCGGCAGAACCGAAGTAGGTGCCGAGCAGCGCCTCATAGACGAACCACGACCGGTGGTTGACGCCGTGATACCCCATGTGTGTGGTATCCGAACTGAGGCCTTCATCTTCTGCGTTGGTGTAGAGATACTCGGGGCCAACCGCGACGAAGTTGCGAACAGCATCTTGCATCAGCGTCAGCGGCGCGCGCGAAACTTCCATCGTGCCATTGGTCGTGCCAGCGGTGGTGTCGTTTGCATGCGTCATTCCGTGCACCAGCATCGGAGCTTCGTGACGGGTTCCGCCGTGACCTTCGATCAGATCTTGCCAGCCGTCATAGATGCGTTCGATCTCAGCGACATATTCCGCTTCGGTGTCGGCTACGTTGGAGCCGCCTTGTGACCACAGCATGGGGCCGATGATCATTTCGACGCCACGATCCTCGCACATCATGCGCAGCTGGGCGTAACAAAGCGCGAGGTTGCGCCACGTTGCGCTGCCAGGCCCCTGCTCCGACGTATTTGCGCCGCCGACAGCCACGTTGATGCCGACGATTGCGGTGTCGCTGTCGACCTCATTCAACATGTAGTTGCTGACTGCGGTGCAATCGCTTTCCGCATAGGCCGACCAGATCGTGTCTTCCTGTTCGCGCATATCCACGATCGCCCCAAGATCCTCGGGCGTGTAGAGATATTGGAACCGGTTGGGTTTGCTTGCATTGGCGAACATCTGACCGGGGCGGACTCCACCTGCGAACATTCCCAATCGGCCAGGTGCAGGGCAGGTGCCGTTCAGCAACCCGTAGGAAACGGCCGAGTTAAGCGACTGACCGCTCAAGGTCAGCACGAGTACCTTTTTATACGATGGGCTAATCGACCATCCACCTCGCCGGGGATATTGGTAGAGATGCGGGACCCCATCATACCCCGGCTGGAAGGCCTGTTCGACGAGCCCGATCGCCACCGCTGATACAGTCGCAGACAGCGCCTTAGGACCTGCAAAAGTACCGCCGTTGCTGGGGTCTTTGTATGTTGCGCTCCCCTCAGCCCCGTCCGTCAGTGGCCACAGAGCTGAAGCGCCGACGATCTGCGCATTACCGTCGCTGTCGACATAGGCTCCGTAAACCCCCAGATCCCCTTCATAGAAAAAGCGACGATAGAAAGATCCATCCTCCGTCTTCACCAGGTCGAGCGTCGCAGGAGCACCGTGCTCGCCCACAAGGCGGCGCGTCAACGGCCCATATTCTTGCAAGAGATCGAGATCTCGCGATGTCTCATCGCGGAAAAATTGACCTGAACCAGATTTGATCAGCGTGAACTCGATCGGCGCACCATGCTCGAAGGTCACGTTATCGGTGACAAAACCAAGATTGACGTCGACCGCGGCAAGGTCAGACTCGGAAACCTTACCATCCAGCGCAGCCTGCAGACCGGTCACCGTACTGATCGCCTGCTCGCCGGTGTGATCCGCCCGCGCGCGCAATGCGGCGTCCGAGGCGTTTGCCGTCGCCCCTTCCTCAACACCGGCCAGCTTGGCACGCTCAACAGACGACATGATCTTGGCAGTATCAGTTTCAGCCAGATCATCGATGTTATCGCCGGGTTGCACCGCGCTGTCTGCCAACGCGCCCTGCGCGGCGCTGGCCTTGCCTGCGAGCAACGCCTCGATCCATGCGGCCTCGTTGGCAAGATCGGCTTCATTGGAAACAACCCCGCCCGAAATCGGGCGAGTGCGCGGGGATACGGCCATAGCTGGACCTCGTTTATGTGGGGGTAGCAGTGACGGTCGCGGCCCAATGGCCGACGGCGGTGTTTTCGGTGACGGCGCGGACAAAGACGTGGTGCAGCACGCCAGCAGGAAGCCCGGTGACGGTGGTGTTCACCGGGTCCGAGGGATCGCAGGTGATCTCGGCATAGAAGATGGCAAGCTCTTGATCGGCGCTGGTGCCGACCCAGATCTGCAGCGCCGCGCAGGCGCTTTCGGACGGGGCCGTTGCGTCAATCTCGATCGAGCCTGCACCAGCCGTCAGGGAAACCCCCGTGGGCATCCCAAGAGAGAACCCGACCTGCACCGCGTAGAGAGGCACCCAAGCGCTGACACGATCATCAACCCGGCAGCGGATCCCAAAGTCATAGCTGGACCCGGAAATAGTCGCGCCCAAGCCACCCTCTGCGATCAGGTCGTCTGAGGCCTCGAAAGAGAAGTTTGCCATGGGCAGCCAGAACGGCTCTTGATTGCGACGAAACCGGGCCTCGATTGAATCGATGCGCGGATAGAAGGTCGTGATCGGCTCTTCGTAAACGTAGTCGCCCGGGACCGAGCAGGTCAGAAAGATCGTCGAGCCATCGACCGATGCCGACACCCAGCTGGTCTGCCGGACGGTAGGGTCGGAGGGAACTGTCGATTGGTCCAGCCGCTCCGCTTCATCGGTTGCCGCGTTCCACGCATAGACCGCTTCGGCATCCTCTTCGAGATCCAGCGGCAGCTGCAGCGCGACACCGCCGCCGCTTTCGAGCCACTGCGCCGGATGCGAGCGGGTCACGCGATAGGTGCCATTGCGGGCATCTGTCGGGCGGCCCAGCAGTGACACCGCCACCCGGCCACCAGCCTGCGCCTTGAGGGCGCTCGGCGGGAACAGCGCCGACAGCTGGCGCTGCAGCTTCATCCGCTCCGCGACAATCTTCTGGATGCGCTGCGCCTGCGGGCTCGAAAAAACCAAGCCAAGATCGATCGCCGTGATCCGGTCGTCATCGCCGTCCCAGTTCGCCGACACAGGGTAGGGCGGCTCTTCGGTGCTTTCCCATCCAGCGGAGGGGTCGGGGTGAACCGCCTTGACCGCCCCGGGCAGATCACGCGTCGATCGCGTGCGCCGGAAGATCACCGGCTGGTCCCGCAGGCATTCGCTCAGCGTCACCTCGGGCGCTTCCCACGCCCCCGGGGAATAGCCAATCTGACCGCCAGATCGGAACAATGTGCCCGCGCCGGCACTTTCCAGCGGCTTAAGGACATCAGACAATTCTGAACCGTCGCTATAGGCAATCAGCCCGCCGACGCGATAGCGCCGCTCGGCCCCGCCTGATTTCAGGGGCACCAGCTCATCCGCGATGACTGCCGCATCGGTGAAGTTCTGCAGGGCGATCTGGGCCAACGGATAGCGCGCGATCGGGTTGAAGCGCAGCGCGTCCAGCAGGCAGAGCGCCTGATTGTCGCTGACCTTCCATGTCTCGGGATCATCCGCGTCCTGCGTCAGATCGAGCGGGTTCCAGACCTTTGTCCAATCCGCCTGAACCTCGAGCATAGGCGGCGAGGACGGCCAGCGGGTGTTGCGTTCTTCAATGTCACCCGCGACGAAGCGCACCCACAGAACCGTCCGACCCGACCAGCGGTCCGTTGCCCAGAACTTTTCCGGGTTGATGCCGCGCAGATCGCCGACTTCTTCAAGAATGGCCGCCGGTGGGTGCGTCTGATCCCCGCGCCCGAACCAGACGTTCACATGACTGGCGAAGGGATAGTTGATCGCAACACCGCCGATGGTTCCCTTGACCGCGCGCCAGGTCACGACCGTGCCACCCACCGGCGCAGGCGCATCCAGCGTGACCCGAAGGTCGGTCGAGCCGACCGTCGCAATGGTCACCGGCCCGTCGTCGGTCCATGCGGCCATGCCGTCGCCAATCGGAGCCGAGGCGAGCCCATGCATGACATCGACGGTGGTGTTGCCCTCTAGCACGGTGGCGGTGCCCGTCGAATGCCCGCCGAAATCGTAGGGATTGCCGGTCAGGCCGACCGGGCGACGATCAAGGAACAGCGCGAAGTTCGTGCCCGCGCTGGGGCGGCTGTTCAGGATGATACAGCCATAGAGAATACCGTCCTTGACCACCCAATATGGCGCTGGCGATCCTTGGATCCGGCCATTGCGGCCATAGGCCACGCGGTACGGCGGCAGGCTGTCAGGCGTCGCAAGCTCGCGTGACAGGTCAGAGCCTTGGCTTTTCTTCTGCAGCAGCTGCGACGCGGCCGAAAGAACGACCGATATCCCAAGATTGACCAGCGCTGATGCAAGCGTTGCGTTCACCCCCCAGACCACAAGGGCCTTGATGATCAGATCTGGCATGACAGGATCACTTTCTTGAACGTCGCAAAACCGCCATCGATGCGGGATGCCCACATGTCGCCCCCGACCGATATGGCGAGCGCCCGCCGCCCACCCGCACGAATGAGGCCAATTTCCCCCGGCAAGCCGATACCGGGCTTGAGGTTCGATTCAGAAGCCAGCCCCATGAAAAGCCGCCGCCAGCCCCCGCATCACGGATCAGCGCATAGGCCCCAGCTTCGGTGCTGTACCGGCCCCGCAGCGGTGCCATCGCGTCAATGCCGTGCAGGCGCTGGAACACGTCGCACGCCGCCGTGCAGCAGTCCGACACCCCCCAGACCCACGGCCCGGACATCACGTCCAGAACCGCGTCCATAGCCGCATCGTGCGTCACCATTTCGGCAGCGATGCCACGAGATTTCCGATTGCCCCCGATACCCACCGCCCTGCCGTGTCGTCAGGGTCGGTGCGCCGTTGGTCATCCCAGCTGTGATGCGTCGCGGCGCGCGAGCGCTGCGACGGGCCGCTGGTGATCTGCAGGCTCACCAGCCGGACCATATCAATGTCGCCGTCGGCGGTGTCCTCATCGCTCACCGTGCCGATGCCGCCAGTGAAGCACAGCATCGGCTGTCCGATCAGCACCGAACCGGCCCGCTCGGTCGTCGCGCCGAACCATACCTGGACCGTCCGACCGCGCGCTGCTTCGGCGTCGCCAAGGATTTCATCGATCAGGTCAGGATCACCGCCCGCCGTTGCCGTACCCTCGACCATCGCCAGCGATGCCGCCTCATCGGGCAGGGTGACCGTTCCGGCATTCATTTCATGCAGGCCGATCCAGTCGTGCCCACCCCAGCTGATCGTCCCGGACCCGGAATGAACCCGCACGGGATCATCCGGCCAGTCCACGAAAACCAGCGTCACAGGTTGGAAGCCGCCCGCCGAGATGGCCGCGAGCAGATCATCATCGATGTCGCGCGTCAGGCCCATGGGTCAACCTCGGTGGCATCTTCGGGATACTCACCCGGCAACACCTCGCGCAGCGCCCAGGAATACATCCAGTTGCCGCTGACCGGCTGGTCTGAAGGCGACCGGCTGGTGACCCGGAAAACCGCTGTCTCGGTGTCGCCCACGCTGACAATCCCGGCAGGCAGCGCATCGAACAGCGGGATCACCGCATCGCCCGACGCATCCGCAAACACCGTCTTGACGGCTCGCGATGCGCCGCCGTCTTCGCCCTCGACGTATACCCTGATCACATCATAGGCGCGGCAGACCAGCGCCCCCGGGGTCAAGCCCGAAAGCGCCAAAGCGTCAAAGCCGTTCAACGTGGTGACTGTCGCCGCCAGGGCAGGGCCGGTGAACCACAAGAGCGAATCGCCGCCATCCGTCCATTCGAGCGGGTCACCCTCGGTTGTCCAGGTCAAAGGAGCCGAGGCCAGCGGGCGCGCTTCATGGCACCAGTTGATCGATGGGCACGCCATGCGCACCAGATTGACCCCGCCGTCCAATAGGCGATTGAGGCTTGCGCTCATGCCCGCCCCGTCGCGGTTTCCCGACAGCGATGACGCTGTGACGCGAATGATCCGGCGGCGCGGACCCGACGACGACACATAGTCCTGTCCGCTGAACACACCGCGCGACGACCGCGACGGCAGTTCGTCGTCGATCAGCGTCGCGGTGTATTTGAGCGGCGGAAAGGCGTAGATCACCGTCATGCCGGGCGCACCTCACCGAAGCTTTTATGCGTAGCGGTAACCGAATCGCGGACGATACCAGGCCTTGCATCCTGAACCGCGCGCTTCACCATCCGGCCCGTGTCGTCATAGATCGTTGCGACAAAGGCGTGCATGCTTGGGTCAAAGCCGATTCCGATGTGACTGGCACCGCCGTCGCCGCCGGACGCAACGCCAAGCTTTCCATCACTACCGCGACGCAACGGAAGGATGGCTTCCGGTCCCGCTTCGCCCATCACGCCCGCGCCTTTGGCAAATGCGAACATGGTCGGTCGGCTGACCACCTGACCGCTATAGGCAGACAGCGAAGGGCTGCCGCTGAAGACGTTCCCGTTGGCGTTGAACAAGACGTTCAGCAGGCTTCCGAAAATGCCACCTCCGGTCTTTCCGGCCGTCGTGCTGCCCAGCAACGACATCAGTGCGTTGTTCAACATCATCTCCGCCGCCCGGCTCAGCAGTTGACTGATAGCCTGACGGGCGGAATCACCGCCCTGCACCACTTGTATGAAAAATCGGCTCATGTTCCCAGCAAGGCTCTGGATGCGAGACTGCGCGTCTTCGGTCGCCTTGCTGACGGCATCGACACCGGCCGCCGCGCCCGAGGCAGCACCAGGCGTCTCTGCCAGCGCTTGATTGATTGCCGCCAGCGCAGCCGCTGTGTCGGTCGTTTCGATCCCGGCGTCGGCCATTGTTGCCCGCAGGGCTGCCAGCGCCTCGCGGGCGTGGTCAAAGCCTTGAGTAATTTGCTGAACGGCATCGGTTCTGTATTGCTGACCACGGTCGCGGGCGGTGCCTGCCAATTCGGACTGAAGTCTCGCAAACTCGTCTGCGCGGCTTCCGATTGCTTCGTCCAACCCAAGAATCTCGGCAAAATTGACGTCGCCGAAGGGCGTGCTGACGCCACCGAGGCTGCCGACCATGTTCCGAAGGAAGCCTGCCCAGATACCAGAAAGGCTGCCGACCAAAGTGTGGAATCCCGCCTCGACGCCCGCCCAAACTGCTCTGAGCCCAGTGGGAATGCTTGATGCGCTAATCACGATGCCAGCCCAGACGCCGCGAGCGACGTCGCCCAGAAGCGACAATGCCTCCCCCCAGCTTCCGGTTCGCTCGCGCAAGGTCAGCAAAGCGTTGATGGCAAAACCAGCGCCGACGATGAAGGCCCCGATGCCGGTTGCCAGCAGTGCGCCACGCAGGGTGATCAGTGATGCGACCCAGGTGCCGGTTGCCGCTATGGCTCCCCAGATCGCGGGGACATACGCGGCGACAAGCCCGACAGCGGCGCGGGCAATTGCCGGGATGAAATAGGCGGTCACCGCAGCAGACGCCGCGATGATATAGCCCTGGAAGCCGCCGACAGCATCGCTGGCAGCAGCTACCGCACTCAAAACCTGTGGACCAAAGGCCGACACTCCTGCGGTCAGCGCTGCAAAAGCCGCGACACCCAAGAGAACCGGCGATGCGATCATGGCGGTAGTTCGCAGGATCGTGCCCAGGATGATCAACAGGGGCCCGGCGACCACAGTGATCGCCGCAAGTGTCGCGCCAAAAGTCTGCATCGTGGGTGAAAGGCGGGCGAAACCGACAGAAAACTCTACCGCAGCGCTGGTAATGAAGGTCAGCGCCGGCAGAAGCGCCGCCGTAATCTGCCGCGAAATGCCGGTGACGACACGATGCAAGCGCGTCAGGTTGTCTCCAAACAGTTCAGCCGCGCGGGCGGTATTCTCAGAAAGCGTCAGACCGAGAGCATCGGCCTCATCCATCAGCGCACTCAGCCCGGCGGATCCGCCACGCAACAACGGCATCAGTTCTGCGCCAGATCGGCCCAAGAGCTGGATCGCAAGCGCTGTTCGCTCGGCCCCCTCCGGCATGCGCGCCAGCCGATCGGCGACGTCTTGCAGGACATCGACCGTAGGGCGCATCGCCCCCGCAGAATCCCTGACCGCAATCCCGACATCAGTGAAATCAGAGGCGTTCTCGACCATACCGCGCGACATGCGGGCGATTGCCCCCTGAAGCGTGCCCATCTCGACACCCGACAGCTCCGCCGCGTGCTGCAGCTGCGACAGAGCCTCAACCGGGATCCCGATCCTGTCAGCCGTTTTGACCAGATCGTCCATGGCGCTGATCTGACCGCGCACGGCCAGAGCGATGCCAGCACCGATCACACTGACCGCCGCGCCGATTTGCTGCATCCTCCGGCCGAGCTGCTGCATGGTGGACTGGGCCTGACGCGCACCGGTAGTGAATTGGGCCGCGTCCAGACCAAGATTGACCCGCAGGGCACCGACAACGCTAGAGGACATCGCTCTATCCTTTCTTATTCCGCATCAGCGCCCGGTCGATCCGATCCCAGGCAGCAATGCACGCCGCGAGGTTCTGCCCGCGCCGCGGCTTGATGCCGGTAAATTCCTCGAAACTTGGCGGCTTTTTCATCCGGGGCATGGTCGCGCCCCACCAGACCATCGCTTGTTCGCGCTGCTGGCGCGCGACCATGCCTTCCATCTCAAGGACGAACAGGCGTGGGGTCAGATCCCAGAACCGCGCCGGACATCCGCCCGCCGCGATGTAGTCTTTCAAGAGGCCGGGAATTTCTAGGCCGCTGCCTTCGGCCGTTTCCCGTTTCCCGAGGGTGCCGCCTTCTGCTCAGGGTTCATGGCTGTCATCAAGTCCGTGAACAGATTCGGGTTCGCCGCGATCAAGTCATCGACAAGATACTTGTCGGCCTCATCCTCATGGTGCCGCTGAAGCGCGATCAGCACCACATCGGTGACGATCCGCATGTTGGGCACCCAGCTTTTGCCAGCGCCAACCGGAGGCTCCAGCTTTTCCAAGGCATCCTGTCCATGCTTTTCTTGCAGATCAGCGATCGACGACATGCCCATGTGAAGCTTGTACGTTTTTTCGCCCAGCTGCACTTTCATCGACCCTCGGGGATCAGTCATGCTTCAACCTCACGCGATCGTTCTGGTGTTGGAGGCCTGCCGCTCCATGATCTTGGCAGACAGCGCGCCCATGGCCTTGTCGCCCACGGTGCCGGTGGGGATATAGTTGTTCACATACCCCCGATAAGTGCGCCGGATCGACGTGCCGGCGGGGTCGAGATTGAACTCGAACAGGACGTCCTCCTTGGTGCCAGCCTCAGTAAGCCCCGCAAGCGTGTCCAGCAGAGTGTCGCCAGCACTGCCAGGCCACAGCTGCTTTTCCTGCGACCAGTCCGCCACCGGCAGCAGGCCCGGGATGGTTTCCCGCGTCCGGCCCGGTGACTGCATATGCGTCACGTCCACATCTTCCGGGGTCTGGTCAGGAAAGGGCAGGGCCTCGAACCCGAGGATCTGGGTCCATGTGGTGGTCTCCGCGACCGTGCGACCAATCCAAAGCTCCCAGTCATAGGCGATATCGCCCGCGAATGCAGTTTGCGGCATCTCATGCCCTCCATGCAGTGGTGAAATCCATGCTGACACGGTGCGGCCGGTCAGGTTCGTTCGCGCCGCCTTCGCGGCTATCCCGGGTGGCAACATGCGTCACCAGCCGAAAGTTGGTATCCCGATACCCATGCAACACCGGGCGAATGGCACGCGCCAACGCCTTGGCCTGATCAAGGGTTTCCGCGTAGCAATCGATCTGCACGCGCCCCTCGAACAGTCCATTCGGCCCGTTCATCACCAGCCCTTCGGCATTATCGACAACCGTCAGAATAACCCCGGGCAGCGGCATCCCTTGCGGATGCGCACCCCAGTTGATGCGCGCGATCGGCGCGATAGCAATCACATCTGCCGATCCGGTCAGAAGGGCGCGAAGATCCTCTTCCATCATTCGACCTTGATCTTCACGCCGCGCGCAACGAACGAGGACAGACCCTCTGTCCAGCGATCACAGTTTATCGAACCCGGAAACAGCCATTCGATGGCGCCAAGGGCGTGGATGACCAGCCTGGCGGCCCGCAGACGCCAAAGCGGGTAGTGAACTTTCAAGAAAACCTGTGTCATCACGACCCCCTTGCAGCTTGCGCGGCAGCGCGTCGCGCTGCTCTCGCCACGGTGCGTTGGATGTCATTCCATATCTCACGCTTCAGGCGGTCCAGCATCGCATCCTTGTCCTGATCCCACGCAGGCCGCATGAAGGGCTGAGCGCGGTGATTGATGTTGCCGAACTCTTGGTTCCAAGCCGCCGGGTCGGGGCCGGGGCCCACGAACATCTCGACCGACGCCCGGTCATCCCGGAACATCCGGCGATGCTGTGACCGCTGGCGCTTGCTCAATTTAGTGCTGACCGCGATCGAATTGGCCAGATCAGGCGCACCGGTCGCAGGGTCATTCGGGGCCAGCGAGCGAGCGATCGCCGCCATCGGCTCGGCTGAGGTTTTCAATGCACGCCGCAAGCTCGCCTTCTGGGTTGCCTCGCGGCCCAAGCGCTCAAGCTCACGCTCCAGCTCCGCAAATCCCTCAAGGCGAACAGTCACGCTCATTGATCGGTCCTCGCGCTCGCGGTGATTTCCAGCCACTGACGGCGCGTCCCCGCCAATTCCTTGATCCCGTGAATGTCGTAGACCTGGCCTGACTCAACGAGCCGGTCCTTGGGCGTGATCCCAGACGAAAATAGCGACCAGCGCACAACGAAACGCGTCGTCACATGCGCGGCGGCCTCGCCCGCGCGCCAGCGTTCACCGTCGCTGATTGGCGTCTTCTGAGCCCAGACCAACAAGCCGATATTGTCCGCATCCGGGGCCACCTCGTTCCACTTCCAGTCCGACCCGAAACCGGTCGTCACCAACGTCGCGCGCCGGAATTGCACGCGACGATCGAGCAACGCGCGGGGTCTGCCGATCATCGCCATAGTCAAAAATGGGGGCGGATAAACCGCCGCAGCTTTGTCATGATTTTGGCCGGAAGCACCTCTGGCGTGCTTGCCTCACTCAGACCATCCCACTGTTCAATCAGTTCCTGCACCGCAAGCCGTATCTCGGCAGGCACATCCGCAGCAGCGTCGCCATAGCCGGCAACATAGGTAATCTGCACGGCGTCGTCGCGGTCAGCAGTGCTGGGCCACGACGATTCTGGATCGAGCCTCAGAAATGCCCCTGAGAAATCCTTGTGCAGACGGTAGGTGCTGCTGGCGAGCGTCTGCTCAACGCTACTGTCGTCGACGTAAGTGATCGACGCGATCGAGGCAACCGGCGCCAAAGCAAGCGGCAAGCGTTCCCCGGTGGGGAAAGCGGACCATGTGTCCTGCCACGTCTGGGTGATCAGGGCGCGACGCAGGATGCCGTCGATCCCGTCGAGATGCGACATCGCGGACGCGAGCAACAAATTGGTGTCTTCGAGATCGTCTGCATCATCGCCGCGACGGACCCAACGTTGCGCAGCCTCCGACGAAATCAGCGCTGCAACCGGTGCAGTGATAAGCGTCGAGTGTTGATAGCTCATTGGATCCGTCTTTCGCTGGGTGATCAGGCGCGATTGGTGCGCGGGCCACTTTTGGCCGGGGCTGCGGTGTCGGTCGGCAGCACCGCAGCCGGATCGACCTTGATCTTGATGTCCGTGTCATCAGGCCGCACGAAATCGGGAAAGAGCCCATCAAGTTCGGCACGCGTGAGGGTGGCGCTGCCGGTCAGTTCCTTGACGCGGTGCATCGCGGGCTTGCCGCCAGCGGTCCAATCCTCATCATCGCCCGGATCGAGCCGATCGAGCGCAGCGCGAACAGCGTCGGCGCTCTTGCGCGCCAACTCATCTTTGGCCTGCTGGGCGGCAGCCTCGCGCTCGCGCTGTTGAATGTCGCGCGGGTCGATCATGGCGGTCTCGCGTGCAGGCAGCTTTGCCATACTCGCGAAACCGCCTTTGATCAGGCTCTCGGCGGCGGCGGGCGACAATGAAACCACCTGTCCCGCGTCGGCGCAGCCATCGGGCCCCGCCATGATGCTGTGCATCTTCACGTCCATTTGTCAGATCCCTTGGCTGGTTGTGACCGTCAGGCCTTAAGCTGCGGCGGGCGAGGTGACCGAGACCAGATCACCATCGGCAGAGCCATCGATCGGCACTTTGCGCGGGCCGTACAGGATCGCGATCACCGCGCCAAAGGCGATGTTTGCCGTCGCCGAGGTACGGTTGACGCGCAAATACCGCTCACGAGGGCGGTAGACATCGACAGCCAGCACCTTGCCGTTGATGTCGTCATTCGTGGCGCAGGTCAGCGTCGCGACGGCATCAGCCAGAGAGGCCATGCCCGAACCCGAGTTCGCCGAGTTCTGTTCAACAGTCATCGCCGCGACACCGGTGGCGACGGAATCCTCGACCGTGGTCAAGAAGATCACGCCCTCATAACCGGCCATGTCGATAATCGCGGAATCGTTGTCGATGGAAGCACCGGCAGCGACCGCTACCGCGGCCCACACGATGCGGGTGGTATTCATCAGAGTCGGGCTCATGGCCTCACCTCATGTTGGGATCGTTTGGAAATGGCACGGGCCCGCGCGGCCCGTGCCAATCGCAGCGGGCGGGGTTTAGCCCAGTTTGACGCGGGCAAAGGCCTCGGCAAGCACCGGGGCTCCGTCGCCTTCATAGCGACCGATGAACCCGACCTGATTGGTTTCGGCGTAGAGTTCATTCAGGCGCTGGATCGTCAGCTGCAGCGAGTCCAGGATCCAGTATTGGCTGAAGTCGCCCAGCAGGCCAACGTATTGACCGGAGGTCAGCGTGTTGGGTGCGTATTCCGACATGATGACCGGCCGGCCCAGCAGGCGATCGGGCTCACCATCCCGCACACTCTCACGCCAGATATACTGACCGTTGCCGTCCTTGAGCTTGGCGATTTCCTTGACCACGTCGCGGTGGAAAAGCCAGTTGGACCGCATCTGGTAGCCCGATTTCAGGCTGTATTTGGCATTGATCAGGCCATCGGTGGTGGGATAGGTCGCGGCATTGTCAGCCGAAACATCGCGCGAGGTCGGGACACCATCGTTCGACGCGACAAACAGACCCAGCGGGCGCTTGTTGCCATTGCCGATCAGATAAGCCTTTTCCTGCGAAATTCCGAACTTGTACACCAGACGCTGGCGCACCAGCGCCTCGGCCGGCAGAGCAGAGGTGCGCAGCAGTTGTTGCGAGACCTTGATGCGCTTGGCCAGCGGGTGCGGCCGCATCTCGCGCTTGCCAAAGCCCATCGAGGTATCATTCGACCCGGTGGAAAGCTCGGTGGTCCAGTCCGCATCGTCAATGTCATTGTCAAGGCTCGGCAGGCCGATCGATGCCGAGTTCGGCATCGGGATGACATTGGCCAGGCCGCGGATCACCACGCTGTTGTCCAGCGCCTGGATCAGCTGGTTGACAAAGGTTTCCGGCGTGACCAGAAAACCGCCTTCGACGTTCACACCCGCCGAAAGGTCGCGGAACTCGCGCGACGCTTCGGCAGAGCCGCCGGTCAAGAAGCTGCGGAAGGATTCCATGACCGCATCGGTGCGACCGCGCCCCGCCCCACGATCACCACCACCCTGCGCGTTGCGCTCTTCGTCGTGCTCAAGGTTCTCGGCCAGTTCGCGTTCGGCCTGCAGCTGGCGCTCTTCACGGTCGATCCGCGTGCGCAGCTCATCGGCCTCGTTGAACAGCTTGTCGTAAGCCGTCTGTTCCTCGCCGGTGAGCGAGCGCTTTTCGGTGTCAGCCGCGTTCAGAAGCGCGCGGGCATCCTCGATCAGCTTTTTGCGCTTCTGGCGCATTTCGGTGAGCGTCATGTCAAAGATCCTTTTGCCTTGACGAAGGGCGGCACCATGCCACCCCCTAAGAACCCGCGTGCGGGGGGATTGGTCGTTGCAGAATTTCGGGGTGGTCAGAGGGCGAGCAGTTCCAGCCGCCGACGTTCGATCGCGTAATCGGGCACAGGCGGCAGCTGGTCAGCCTGCCAGCTCGCCAGCGAACGCTTGGCAATTTCGGTCTGCGGGTAGGCCGGGAAGGTCACAGGCGAGACATCGAACAGCTCGACCTCAAGCAGCGTGCGCGTGAGCTTGCCGTTGATGTCCTCCCATTTGTCGGCCTTGGTGCGGAAACCGAATGACATCTGGTCGACGTCACCAAGACGGATCGACTCGGCCAGATCGCGGGCGATCGAGGTGTTGGGCAGGGTGATCTCACACCGCAAACCGCGATTATCCTCGGCCAGCACCAGAGTTTTCGAGCGAGTGCGCCCAAGGATCAGGTTGGGATCATGGTTGAACAGCGCGCGAACATCGCCGCCGACAGCCTTCGCGAAGGCGCCCGCCGCGATCTTCTCACGAAACCCGCCCAGATCGTCGGACAGCTCATCAAACAGCGCCGCGTAGCCGATCAGCACCGTGGGCCCGGCGTCTCCGGCAGCGCGCACCTCGATATCCGGGCACGCAAAAAAGCGGCGCTCAGCGACCGGCGTGCCTTGGGTCTCTTTCGGGAAAGTCATGGCTGAACCTTTTTCGATGGTGGCGTTTCAGGGGTCGTTTGGGCGCCGGCCAGCGCATCGTTGACGATCTGCTCGACCTTGGCTTGAAGGGCAGCATCAACGGATCCGGGTGCGGCGCCGGTGGCCGCGTCGATCGCTGCGATAGGCACAGTGGCGCCCTGCACGTAGTAGCCCTCGCCGCCCGCATAAGGGTTCATATCCTCGGCACGGCGGATCTCGTTGGGGCTGATCGCGCCGATATAGAACAGGGCGCGATAGAAGTTCCCCCGCGCAGTCGCATCGCCGCGCAGCAGGCCCTTCATGTCGAAGGCAGCATAAAGCCCGGCCGCCCGGTCGGATGGCGTCAGCAAATAGGCGTTGTACCGGCTTTCGACCCGGCGCACCCAGCGCAGGATCGTGTCGACAACGAACTCGATCGCCTGATGTTCGATGTTACCAAAGGTTGCGGCGCCCATCTCTCCGATCTTGTGCGGTGGAACCAGGTAGATCCGGGCGATGTCGCCGATGCTGAACTTCTGCAGCTCGATGTATTGTGCGTCATCCATGGTCATGCCGATGCTTTCCCATTTCAGACCACCGTCAAAAATCGCGACGCGCCCGGCATTCTCCGGTCCCTGGTGACGCTCCTCCCAACTCTTGCGCAGAGCCTTGGCCGCCTCATCTGTCAACGGCTGATCGGACATCAGCGCGCCCTTGGGCTGTGCCGAATTGGCATAGAACGACCGCAGGAACTGGCCTGCCGCGAGTGCGTTGCCGATGGTCTGACGGTGTGTCGCGATTGGCGACAGACTGGTGACGCCATCCATCATCTTGTGAGGGATGCGCAGCACTTCCTCATCAAACAGGATCCGCGTCGGGCCTCGGCCATCCTCCCACCAACGATAGAGCAGCCGGCCGCGCCGATCGCGGAAAGGCTGAATATGATCGGGCAAGATCGGCGGCAGTTCGGCAATCTGGCCGCCGCGATCGGTGATGATCCGGGCAAATCCGTCGCCGCGCAGTGCGGTATGGGACAGGATCATCTCGCGCCACTCAAAAGAAGTCATCCCCGCGACTGGCATCTCGTGCAGCAGACGGTAGAGCGGGTGATCAGCGACCTTTTCGCGAGACTCCCGGCCGGTTTGCGGGTCGGTTTTCTTGCGGTAGACGTGCAGCGGCAGAGCCGCCAGCGTCTCGGCGATCAGTGAAATGCACGCATAGACCGCCGTGACGCGCATCGCTGAGTCCGGCGTCACCGAAACGGCGTCGCCACCGCCGAACATCTGCGCAAGAACGGGATCGCGCGGGTGCTTGGGGTTCACTGTGCTGCGCTGTTCCGGGGCTGAACGCGCTGTCAGAGACGAGAGAAAGCCCATCAGCCGCGAACCCCGAACACAGCAACCGCCGTAAAGACGGCACCGGATACCAGAAAGCCAGCCGCGGGCAGGATCAGGCCTGCACCATAGCCCAGCAACCCGACACCGACCAAACCGACGACATCCCGGCGATCAATCCAGACTGCGCGGCGCGGCGTCTCATCGGATTCGGTCATAGCAGGCCACCTCTTTCAAGAATTCGTTCGCTGGTCAGTTTTCCGGCGTCGCCCTGGTCACGCGATGCCACGCCGATGGCGTTCACCAGGGCAACGATGCCGTCGATGCGTTGCGCCGACTTGGCTTTCGTCGGTTTGATGTTTCCGGCCGGGTCAGTCTCGACCGCAACCACCTTTGCGTGTCGATCGAGAACCGGGTGACCGCCGTGGTGCAGTGCATTCGACATCACCAGCCGTTCCAATTCTTTGGATGGCGGCGACATCGAGATGAACCCTTGCTGAAAATACTCGATCGGCAGCCCCTCTTGAGCGATCTCGATCGTGGTCTGTGTGGCGTTGTACCGGTCAACGCCGATATTCTGGATCTCGAAACGCTCGGCGTCGTCAAAGAGCGTCTTCTTCAAAAACGCATAATCAACCACGTTGCCTGGCGTCGCGATGATCGCCCCGGCGCCGACCCACCTGTCATAGGGCAGCTTGTCACGCTTGCTATGCTCGCCGATCAGATCCTCTGGCTTGAAAAACCTTGCTACGACGGCCGGAGTTTGGAGGCCATCTTGCACCGGAAACCAGTGCAGCAGGGCCGTAAGGTCGTTGATCGACGACAAATCGATCCCCGAAAAGCACCGTTTGCCGATCAAAAGCGTCTCAAGGTCTTGCCAGCCGTGAGGGCCAGCGCAGTATTTCCACCCAAAGCGCCGGCCTGTGTCGTCTGCCATGTCGATTGGTAGCCAACGCACAGCCTGTTCCGACCAGATGTTGAGGTGGTAGGCCTTGAAGCTGTTTTCCAGCCGAGGCGATTGCATGGCACGGCGCGCGTCGGAGCGCATTGTTTCTAGCTTTTTTGACACGCCCAAATTTGGATTTGCCTTGTACCAGGTGCTTTCCTGCGTCCAGTCGTCATGGTCCGGGTCGGCGGCGTAGATGACAACTAGCGTCTCAGGGTCATCGAGCACCCCGTCGCAGATCTTCTCGCATTCGTCGTAGACCTCAGAGCCGTAACCGCCCTTTTTCCCTGCGGTCGAGATCAGGAACTCCAAAGGTTGGCGGCGATTGCCCTCCGAATCGTGCATGAACTGGTAGAGCTCGCCGCTCGGCCACTCGTGGATCTCATCACCGATCAGCCCACTGGCGGCCTTGCCGTGCTTGCCTTTGCCGGACCCGGATAGCGGCTTGAACGATGCATTCAGCGCACCGCAGTAGATCGCAGTTTTCAGGCACGTAAGCTCATTCGACAGCGCCTCGGACTTCCCGACCATCGCCGTCGCCTTGTTGAACACGATCGCAGCCTGATCACCATCAGCCGCAATCGAGTAGACCTCGCCGCCTTCCTCGCCATCGCCGAGCAGCATGAGCAGCGCTATGCCCGCAGCGAGCTCTGTCTTGCCGTTCTTGCGCGGCACCCAGATATAGCAGCGACGATAGCGGCGCGTCCCGTCTGGCCGCTTCCAGCCGAACAGAGGGCGCACGATGTCGTCAGCCTGCCAGTCCTCAAGAACAAATGGCCGCCCCGCCCATTCGCCAGAAGTCAGGCGAAGGTAGCGGGGGAAGAAATCAACTGCTGCGTCAGCTGCTTTCTCATCGAACCAATATGATCCCGACACCCAAAGGCCGCGCGTCCGGTCATACTGCGCTCCCGAGCCAACGCCTTTTGGCCGTTTCGGTAGCGTCATCTCAATTCAGTAGCCCGATCGGTGATGACTTTTCTGACTGACCTTCGGCCGCACTGCGCGGCGAGCTCGGGTTGAACAGATCCGGCGACGCGGCTGCCTGCGCCCGCGCGGCAAAGAGCCTTTGACGCGCGGCTGGATTCAGAGCGAAGTCAGCTTCCATCGAGATCAACGAACGATTCAGCCGATCGGCTTGCATGAATGCCGGGTGACCGCGCGTGTACTTTCCATGCGGGCTTTCACTTTCGTAGGTCGTTCCTTCGTTGTCGAGCACGCGCTGCAGCTGGACCCAGCGCCCGAAGTCCTGGCAGTAACGGCCAAAGGTGTGCGCATCGATCGACTGCAGGATCTTCATCGCAGCGAGGCGCGGGGCGATCTCAGACCAGATCACGCGACCTTCGGGGTTCACCCAATCCGGGGGCTGAATCTCCCCGGTTGCCCCGTCGATCGCAGCAACTGCTGCAGCTGCTTCGGCCTCGATAGGCTCTGATTTATTCGGTCTGCGCCCGGAATTCCCTTTGGCCTTCTTGACCGCCGCAGGTTCCGGCGCCGGACCCCGCCGTCCACCAGCCATCGATCGCCCCCTTGATTGAGCCCAACAAAAAAGTTCTGCCAAAACCTGCGCGAATTTTTACTTTCTTACCCGCCGGTCCCGGTCGTTAAGGGTTGCAGGGATTTACCCACCCCCTCCCTAGTCGATGCCTCGAAGTGACGCAGCCAAGCTCAAAGCCCTGGTGCTGGTCAGGTTTAGATCTGCCTTAGCGATGCGGCCCGCCGCATAGAGAGCTTCGAGCTTTTGCTTGACCACATCGTGATGCCATCTGCAGCAGGGCTGCCAGTTTGTCACAGACCAGAACAGCGACTGATCACCCTTGTGTGGGATGATGTGGTCGGTCACTCGCGATGCCTCATCACGTCCGCTTGCCAAGCAGGCAAGGCACAGAACGTTGCGGGCGAGATATGTTTTGCTCGCCTTGTCCCACCGGGTGGAATAGCCACGCTCGCGCGCAGATCCTCGATCTTTGTCGGTAGCCTTGGCACGCTCAGCACGGTCAGGCTGGTGCGGGGCACGAAATGTGGGTGGCATACTGGGCATGCCCTTAGCCATACCCTGAAACGCAAAAGCGCCCGGCGTTTCCGCTAGGCGCTATTCAGGCGTGGTGGGCCTCGCGTTTGAACGAACCCTCGCCGCCCAACCGACTGCGTCCGATGCCCGAGAGGGTGGGTTGCGCAGCCATAAGGCTATGGGAAGGGACACTAGCGACGTCTTGGCCCGTCTGTCAACTGGCCTTGCGGATCGAGATCAGATCTTCTGCCCGTGTCGAGACCAGATGCTCGGCCCCAAAGAGGCGCAGACGAACCCGCACATCGCCGGATCCTGCGATCTCGATAACCTCGCAGCGCGTTCCGGCCATCGGGCCCGCGCGAAACAGCGCACCACCGCCGGCACGCAGAGCACGCGCTGCCTTGCGCCGTGCCGCTGCTGCTGCCTCGGCATCCTCAATCTTCGCATCGACCTGCCGCATGTCATAGAGCGCGCGCAGATCCTCGGGCTTGATGCAGGCCCAGTTACCATCCTGCACCGTCAGCGCGCCCAGAACATGGGGCAGGGTGCGGATGGCATGCACCACAGGATACCCCGGGAACCGTGCGAAGACGTAACCGGGCAGGTAGCGCTTGGCCTGCTGAAGCTTGCGCCCGTGGCGCACCACCGTGCGGGTCAGGACCGGATGGAACCCCATCACGCCCCGCAGGGACAGCCAGCGTTCAACGAAGCTTTCGCGCTGTGCTGCCACCCGCAGGGCGTACCATTGCGCCGGGCCGGGCTGGAACAAGGGTGCAGGGCCCGAGGTGCTGACCACATCGCCCACAGCCACGGCACCGCGCCCGTCAAATGCTCTTGCCATCATCATCCCTGCACCGCCTCTGCCTTCGCCGCGCGCACGTCGCGCAACAGTGTCATCATCCGCGCCTGATCGGCCTCATACCGGCGCACGAATTCGGCCTCAGCCGGATCAACGCCCAGGCCGCAATCCCGGCGTTCATGGACGATGGCAATGCGCCGGGCCGCGTCGCGCGCCCGGTCCAACACCAGCGACCGCGCTTGCGGCGTTGCCGGGGGCACGCGCTTGACCTCGAAATAGCGCCAGGTCTCGACCAGCGTGCCGTCCTGCACCATCTGGTCGCCCTCGCGCGAGGCGAACCAGCTGAGCAGCTTGGTGTCAGCTTCGAGGGGCAGGGGCTGGCACAGATGCGCGAAGCTGATGAAGGCCGCGCGGGCAGGCCAGAAGTCCCGCGACGATCCTTCGCCATGCACCCGCATCATGCGCGCCAGCACGGCAAGATTGTCGTCGCTCATATAGGACAGCTCATCCGCCACGGCGTTCAGCATCGCGACGCCCGCCGCCTCTGCCACCTTCTTTGGGTGCCTGAACCCCAGCGGCTCGAACAGCAGCCTGCGCACCCGGTCCCGATTGGTCTCTGTCGTTTCCATCTTCGCCCCTTTCTCAGCCCTGCCGGACTTATCCACATGCAACCGGTTGCCGTTGTTTCCTAAGTTTTTCATTTCCTTCTCTTCTCCTTTCAGTCCGGAAGGTTTTCGGGCCGCAAAAACGGGCAAATGTGCCCGTTTGGTCGGTTTCTTTCCGAAAACGTTCCAGAAACTTTCCGGCGGAAGGTTTTCGGAATGTTTTGACGCAGCCCCTCAGCGGCCCATAGATGCCAGATCCAGTGCCTCCATTGCCTGCTTGACCCGCAAAACGGTGCGCGATGTGCCGGGCTCCAAGGTTTCGCAAAGCACCTGATCCAGCCGGACCACATAGGACTGATCTTCCGACATGCGGCGTGACCCGCCCGCGCGCAGAATGCGCTCTGGCAGGTCTTTCAGACGCTTTCGCTCGCGGTCATCGGCACGCCTCTGCTCGGCGTCGACCTTTGACTGTGCTGCCGATTTTGTGACGGTCAGCAGCTTGGGATGATAAAGCCGCACGCGCCCGTCGCTGACGATGCAACGCGTCCAGCCATAGAGCGGCGTAATCGGCCGGGCCATCAAGCGCATCCACTCGTCCAGGCTGATACGCGCGACCCACGCCAGATCGCTATCGCTGACCGGCAGCGTGCCAACGGGATCTTCATCCTGCGACGCGCAGAGCAAATCGAGGAACACGCCGCGCACGTCGCGGTCAGCATCCCTGCGGAAATCAGACGTGCGCCACCACGCGTGGTGGAACTGGAACCAGCCGTGCGATTCCAGCCGGACGCCAAGCGGTATCGGGTAACGGAACACATCGTCGGTCCCGACTGGCTGTAAATGCGGCTTGGCGCTCATTGTCGCCGGGGTGCTGCTTTGGGTCACACCAGCACCCCCTGCCGTGCATCCGGCGCATCGCGATACAGCCGCTTGCGCAGCCACGTATTCGGGCCAGGCGCAGGGCGGTTGGTGTCCCAGACAAACCAGCTGTTGCGCTGGGGCGGCGATCCGCCGCCGCGAAAGTCGATCTTCCAGCAGCACAGATATTCAACGCTGGGCGGATGCTTGGCGAACAGCGCGTCGAACCCGTTGATCCGCGCCGCCGGCCAGTCGGCGTTCAGCAGCATGGCCAGATAGCCCGGCTGCAGCGCCAGAGCGTGGGTCAGCCAGCGGCCATGCCCGTCGCGGGCGCTGATCTGGCCGTAAGGCGGGTTGGTGATCTGGATCGGTGCCAGCGCCTCGTGCACTGCAAAGAAGCTCCGCAGGATCACACCGGGCCAGCCCCGGTCCTGCACATCGTTGCCGATGACCTCGAACCCGTGCTGCGCCAGAACCCGGGCGATATGGCCAGCGCCAACGGCAGGCTCCCAGACACGGCGACCGTGGGCAAGGATCGCGTCCATCTCCGCGCCAAGAAAGGCGGCAGTCGCGTCCGGCGGCGTCGGGTCATAATCCAGCGGATCGCGGGCGTCGGCGGGCGCGTCCTGCCTTGGCAGATCAGCGATCAAGGGCACCCCGGCGACAGGGGACGGGCGCGTGGCGCGGAACAGGGCCTTTGCTGAAGCCGCACTCATGGCCAGCCCGCCACATAGACCGGCCGGGGCCGCGCGACGAAGCTTTCCACTTCATGCCGGATGCCGTCCGAGTCGCGCCACCCGGCGATGCAGGGGACATAGATCGCACTCGACGCATCGAGCATCGGCGCACACCAGCGGGTCCAGAACGCGGCGTCCAGCGCCAGCGAGGCCGCAGCTGCGCCGCCCTTCCACGACCTGACATCCCGCGTTACGGCCTGCGACTGCACGATCGGCGAGACGGCGGTAACACCGCGCATCGCCAGCCAGCGCTGCCATTGCGCGGCAAGGGCAGCGGCGTCCTCTGCCCGGGCCGGATCGTAAACCCCGGTCGGCGCGGCAAGGCGGGTGTAGGGTGTCGCCAGGTACACCTGACCCCGTGCAACCATCGCCATCGCCTCGACCGTCACGCCAAAGCGCACGGCGGGGTGGTCGCGCAGGGTGGCCCAGAAAGCCTTGGCGTCGGGCGCGATCATGTCATGCCCAACGCGGCTTTATACAGGTCAATGATCGCCTCTTCCTCGGCAATATCATCCGGCTCGCGCTTGCGCAGAGCGATGATCTTGCGCAGGCATTTGGGGTCATAGCCACGGCCCTTGGCCTCGGCCATCACTTCCTTCTGCTGCTCGGTGATGTCTTTTTCCGCCTCAAGATGCTCATAGCGCTCGACAAACTGGCGCAGCTCATCAGCGGTCACGTCATAAGCGTGCTGCTTCACGGCTTCGTCCTCGGCGGTTTCCTTCATCGGAGGCTTGCCTTGCCTTCTGGCCTTTGCAGCCTTGAAATCTTCATGGGAAAACCGGACGCTGCCGCTGCGAATTGCGGCGCCAGATCCTATCTGAAAGCAGCCCGGATCCAGCGCCTCGATCGGCGCGATAATCTTCTTGATCGCCTTGGTTTGCGCTTCGTCGTCAGTGATCGCGCGGATGCGGTCCCACTGCGGCACCAACGCGGCCCAATAGGCGTTTACCTCTGCCATCCGGGGCAGATCCCCGCGCAGCTGAGGGAACGCCGTCAGCAACGCCTCGCACCGCCCGAAATCGCCGTAATCGTGCGGATAGTCACCGGTCGATCCTACCCCGCCGCCCAGATGCGCAGCGATCGCCGAAGACGACGCGCCGCCGGGAAAGGCCTTGATCTCATCATAGATCGCCGCTGCCAAAGTCTCGCTTTGCGTCATGGATGCGCCCTCGAAAAACCGACAGCCTGCGCTGCACAAAAGGTGAAGGACCAAGCGCGCCCGCACCGGCCGGGATGGCCACCGTATGGGGTGCGGTTAACAAAAACGAACCGGACGCGCTCGGGAGGTGTGACCAGTACCAGCAGCGGCTTAACCGCCCCGTTCACGTCCGGGCGTCCCCGGCTGCAGGTCACACCACCGGAAGGCGGCTGAATGCGGGGCTTCCACCCGCTGCGGTTCGTCACCTCTGACGCCGTAACTGCCGGACGCCAACAGTCTGCGAACCGCCTCGCAGATGGCCTACTCGAACCGCCAGCCGGGCGCGGGAACGGGTGGTGCTCTCCCGGCTGGATCGCGACTGGTTCTTTCGCTTGGGATTGTTCGAGCGCGGCGGCGGGGACCGATCCCGCAGCCCGTTTCCGGGTCGCGTCCTTAGTGAAGTAAGCCCGCCGTCCATGGCGGTTCACCGCGCTCGGAAAGGGGGTGCGCAGTATGCACATCCTTTCGGAAGGCGGCTGAGAAAACGGGCGGCGCGTGATTGGCGAAAGCGCCGCCCTCTGTGTGTGCAACTTCGCGTCGATCAGACCTTCATGGCAGTCTCCCTTGCTGGTGCGCGCAGCGGCATTGTGGGGTGCGCACGTCCCCTGTCCCACGGCTGCGACGGACCGCAGGCGAAGAACAGGCTGGGCTGAAAAGGCCCCGGCAGCGTGGAACGCCGCCGGGGAAGTTGACGGGAGGCAAGCAGCGCGGATAACCCGCCGCGCACGGGAACTGGCGCCGCCACCACGCGGGGCGTGAGTGCCCCGGGCTGCCCTGGTGACGGCGATCCGCGCGGGGAGGAGGTCGCGCGAATAGGTCATGCGGATGCCCTTTGGTGGGCGGCATGCAGGCGTCCCACCACAACGTCAATCACGCGGCCACGAGCGCTTCCCCCGGCCATCCTCGACCGGGCAATGGCGTCATCGTACAGATCGGCGAAGTCGATGGCGTCAAACACTGCCGCCAATTCCAGACGCATAAACCGCTGGTTAGTGGCGATGGCTGGAAGCCATGCGCTAAGGATCGGCCCCGCGTAAGCTTCAATCTGAGCGCCTTGCATGGAGTTGGAAATGCCCGCCAGCCCGGCGGTGATTGCCTCGCCCTCGCCAGCCTCGATCATGCGCCGGATAAGGCCGATGGCGTAAATATCGCGCGGCTTTTTGAAGGCGGCGCTGGGGTTCGCCGTGGCGATCCGACAGCCGCCCGCCTCAACCGCCTTGCTGGCGGCAATCGCCCATTCCATGCCGGCCTGCAGTTCCGCGCGATAGACGGCGAGCCGATCAAGGCTAATCCTATCCCGGTTCACAGCGACGAAGCTGGCGGCTTGCTCCCTCAGAGTCATCGGCACCATCATCGCCGGAAGCGCTGTGATCCCACAAAGGGCCGCTGCATGCGCACGGTGCTGGCCATCCACCACGGCAAACTGCCCGGCATCGCCCGGTGCAATGAGGATCGGCTGATACTTCTTCCAGTCCCAGCCGCGGGCAATGCGGGCAATGATGTTGCGGCCCTTCGCCGTAAGGGCGCGCTGATACCGGGTGTCGATGGTCAGCGCAGAGACGTCTGCCCAGAGCATGGTCGGCAGCATCTGGTCAGCGGGCGCATCGGCGGGATGGAAGCCGGTCAGGTCGATGTGACGGAAGTTCATGCGCCCACCTCCTGCGTGCCGACTGAAAGTCGAAACTCAGTTCTTGATGCCCGGCCCGCAGACCAGCCCAGCGGCTTGAGAATTGCCCAGCTCCAGCGGCGGGGATCGACATGCGGCAGATCTTCGGGCCAGCTGAACAGCTGACAACCCGCCGCGTCGGCGACGTCACGCGCGACCCGGCCCAACGCCGGGGCAGGGCGGTTCACCCCGGTGTGGAACGCCAGCAGATGTCCGGCAGGCAGCGCGTCCAGCTGCTCGGCCAGCGCCTGCACCAGCACCGCGCGCGGCTCGGCCACATCGGCAACCCAGTCGACACGCCGCGACGCATGACGCAGCGGCGCGTGACCCAGCCGCACCGGCTCGACGTCGATCAGGGCCCAGACGGCAGACAGCGGCTCTTGGGCCCGCCCGGCGCGGCGCTCGACAATCGCCAACCCCTGCGCACCCAGCCTGTCGGCCAGCCGCGCTTTTGACCCCGAGAACGAGCGCGCCACGATGACGTCAGGATAGACGCGGAACTCGCGCGGCCCGAAGATCCGCCGCGCCAGTTCAACCAGATCGCTGGGGCCTTCGCTCAGAATGGTGACCAGATCGTGACCCAGCGACTTGGGGTCCAGCGTGGCCAGCATCCGCGACAGCTTGGCCGCGGGATCGGGGTCCAGTCGGCGGTCACGAGATCACCCCCCGCACCGGCACAGAAACGACAGTGTCGGTCGACGCCTTGCGTTCCACGGAAGGGTCTGTGCTTTCCGCATCCGTTTTCAAGGGGTCCGCACAACCCCCGGAAAACTTTCCCAGCCGCTGCGCCGCCCGTTCCTGCCACCACGCGCCGAACGCGCGCACATGGTTGGCAAGCAGCAGCTCGGCGACCGTCGCGCGAAACCGAATACCCATTACACGGAACCCCCCAGAAAACGCGACGCCGCATCCGGCGCCAGTGAAAACGCATACCCAACAGCAAACCCCGAGGGTGCATGACTGCCCTCCCACCATTTGCGCGCGGTCGATCCGTCGACGCCGAACAGATGCGCCGCGTGCTCGGGGCTGTCGAAACTCTCGCGGACGAACTGCGACCAGGCGGCGGCGAAGTGCTGCCGATAGGTCAGGGCCCGCCGTCTGGAACTCTTTCCGGGGGACATGCTCAGACCTTCCATGGTTGCGTGACGCGCGGCATCATCGAGGGGGTAGGGGTGTGGAACGGACGGCATCAGGAAACCGCCGTGCTTGCCGGGGTATCCCCGATGGCTGCTCGAACGCTGCCGTCGGCCTCGACCCCTCCGGCGGCGGACATCGCGGGATACCAGTCAGCGGCCATGATGGTCTTGTCTGTCAGGCGTTCGATCTTCACGGCCAGTTCGAGGGACGGCTTCTTGTTTCCACTCAGAATGGACGAAAGATGCCCTTCGGTGATCCCAAGGTTCTGGGCCCACTGTCGCTGGCTGACGCCGGAGTCTTTGATGAGTGTCCTGAGCATGGCCAATCTTTTCTCACAGAAAGCTTTTCCGCGTCAAGCAGCAACTTAACCAAGAGAAAAGCTTTTCTTTCAGGTGATGGATTGTTCTCGGCGGTCGTGGGACGCACCGACAAATGAGCACGATCCTGAAACTCTACTTAAATGCCGAACGAGGACGCCAACGGCGCCTTGCCGAAGCGCTTGGCGTGACAGAGAGCCACGTCTCAAACATCGCCAATGGTCGCAAGCAGGCATCCGTCGATGTCCTGCGAAAAATCGCGGAACTTACAGGGTTACAGTCCTCAGACCTGCTCGGAGCTGCTGAGCCAGCTGGGCTGGCCGAACAGGTTGTGCCCTACACGAGCCGCAGCATGTCTCAAGAGACCACTCTGGACGCGTATCTTGCACCAAAGACCCGGCATCGCGCGATGTTCATGACGAAGACCGGCGAGCCGTTGCTGGGCATATTGCCGGGCGACGTACTGGTGATCGACATGCGCAACCCGCCTCGACCGGGCAACACTGTGCTGGCGGCCGTCATTAGCGGTGACACGTCGGAAACCCGGATTTTGCGCTATGCACCGCCATTTCTGCTATCTGGAGATCCGACGGAAGATCCAATCTCCGAGGCGGACGCCAGAATTCAGGGCGCAGTTGTCGCGGTCGCACGGGGCCACGGGCTGTAGTCGAAAATGTCGGCTTTGCTGTTGACCGGAATTGCGCACTGCGGTTTCTTGCAGGTGTTGGTTGTGAGTGAATTGGAGGAAGCACATTGGCATTCTTTGGGCGAGCTTTGGGGTGGACCTTTCTGGGGGCGGTCGGGTTCTTTGGTTTGGTGTCAATGTGCGCGCCGCCAGACAATCCGAGAAGAGCAACACCAGACGGACCAGTTGCCGCAAGTCCTGCCGGGGCTGCTCCGGCACCGCAGCCCACAACTCCGGCCTCCCGATGGCGTGTGAGCCAAACGCGATCTGAACTCGACGATCTCGCGGCGCGTGGTTCTGTCGGTAAATTCGCTGTCCGAAATTCCGGGTATGTTTGGCGTGGCGGGTCCAGCAACGATGATCATCAGGTGCGAGCAGAATACCACCAGCGCCTATGTAACCTTTAACGGGTTGTTCATGGCGGACATTCAATCCTATGGACGGGTCGATGTCCGCATAGACCAGCGCACAGCGCGCCAAGTTTCGATGCGGGAGTCCAGCGACAACAGTGCGCTAGGGCTGTGGCGCGGAAACACAGCCATTCCATTCGTGCGCGATCTTTTCGGTGGCGATCAGCTGTTTCTCCGCGCGACGCCCTTCAATGATAGCCGGATCGACATGATCTTTCCGATAACCGGACTTGAGCAAGCCATCTCCCCCCTGCGCCAGGCTTGTAATTGGTAAAATCGCGCTCGCGCGGGCTTTCCGGTCATCGCTAGAAGGCACGAAAACACCGGACGGTCGGCGCGTCGTGAACGCAGACGAAGTCCGTGCGCAACTGGCAGCCTCCGAACAAACGCTCTCGGATATCGCGTTACGGATCAGGTCGCTTTGACACCTTCGCACCAAACGATTTCCGTCGTGCCAACTGGGCGCATTTCAGCTTGTACGCGGAAGGTCGCTTTGACTGCTTCAGCAATAAGGTCTGTGCGATCCTCTGCTATCATCCGGTGGAGATAGGCAATTTGCTCAGCCGTAAAAGGCGGCTGATCGCCAGCGTTCTGTCTGCTCATCGCAACCTCTCCGCCCCGCCTCGCGCGGGGCTTTTTCATGCGCGCCACCATGGCGCAGTGAGGGCGGCGTAGCAGCCGCGCGCAACTGATTATCTCAAAACTTTTCTATTAGTCAAGTTTATAGCTTGACTTAAACTTTTCCTGTGGGCAAGTTTCGTGACATGCTCATAACCGGAGAACCCCCATGACAACCCCCACCCCGCAGACCGCCCTGGTCGTGCACGACGACCTCAGCGCCGAACTGCTCAGCCAGTTCCGCCGCGCGCTGATCGTCCGGCCCGACAGCCTGATCCTCGACCCCGAGGACCGCCTCGACATCTGGGGCACCCTGCTGACCGCCGCCCGCCGCCGCAAAGCCCGCACCCCCGCCAGCCCGGCGGTGCCGCGTGATGCCCGGTGGCGTTGTGCACCCCAACCACGTCCGCGCGGCGATCGACCGCCTCGGCCTGCCGGTCGACGACATCCCGCGCGCCGACTTCCCAGCCCAAGGAGCCCCCGCCATGGACAGCCCCCACCCCGCCGCCAGGCTCAGCCCCGACATGGTGCAGCAGCTGGCCAGCACGCTCGACAAGATCAAGCGCCTCACCGCGATGATCGAGGTGCTGAACGGGGCACACAGCAACGGACCTACACGCGGACAATTCGGCTCGGCAATCCGCGAGCTGTTCGAGATGTCTTGGGGTGCCGATTTCCTGCGCGATGGCCCGCGCGATCACGATCTGGGCAAAAGCGCGATCACCGGCATCATCTCGGCTGTCGCCCTCCAACGGGCCGAGCTGCAGGCGCTGGTCGCCCCCTATGTCGAGGGTGCCGGCACATGACCTTCGACGCCCTGATCACGCTGGCCCAGAACAGCCAGATCCACAACGCCGCCACGCCGGTGCTCGACCGCATCGCCGAGATCCTGCGCCTGCTGCGCGAGACTCTGGATCTCGGATGACGTCGACCTGACCCCCGAGACCACCTTCGCCGAGCTGGAGATCAGCAGCTTCGACAAGGTCGAGTTGGTCATGGCGTTTGAGGATGCTTTCACCATCGAACTGACCGACGACGACATCGAGGCGATGCAAAGCGTCGGCGCGGCGATCCGCATCCTGACCCGCGATCTGGCGACCGAAGGGGCCAGCGCGTGACCGCGCTCGCCCGGCGGGCCGGGATCCTGTGCAACGACACGCGGTTCCGCCTGTTCGTCGCCCAGCGGATCACCCAGCCGGGCGGGCCGGTCACCGCGACCGCCGCCGCCGAATACCTGCGCGGCCAGTGCGGCATCACCAGCCGCCGCGCGCTGGACACCGACTCCGCCGCCGCCGCCCGCTTTGCCGCCCTGTGCACCGACTTCGACGCATGGCGCGGTCGCATCCCAACCCAACGCTGAGGTTCATCCATGACCACCGCTTCCACCAACCCGCCCCTGCGCCACGGTGCCGTCGCGCTGCTCTGCGCTGCGCCCACCGTCGCGCGCCGCTGGGCGATGAAAGACACCAGCCTCCCCCTCGCCACCCGCCAGCGCGCCGCCCACTGGCTGCGCCTGCACGGCACCCCCGCCGATCAGGCGGCAGCGCAGGCGTTTCTGACGCAGGGAAGCCCATCATGATCACCGAGCCACCCCTCGACCTGACCGCCGCGCATGAGCGCGCCAGCGCGACGCTCACCGCCGCCCGAGGCGCGCAGTTCATCGACGGCCCGGCCCGCCCGCCGCGCACCGTCCCGCTGGTCGCCGTCGCCTACGCCATCGCAATCGTCAGCCTCGCCGTCGCGCTGGCGCTGCCGTTCTGGATTTGAGGGCCCGCCATGAAAAACCGGCTGACCAACCTGACCGATCACCTTTTCGCCCAGCTCGAGCGCCTGGCCGAAGAGAACCTGACGCCCGAGCAGATCGAAACCGAGGCCAAGCGCGCCGAGGCCATCGTGTCGCTGGCCGATCGCGTGACCGACAACGCGCGCACCCAGCTGGCGGCGGCGAAACTCTTTGCCGAGCATGGTCAGCAGATCCTGCCGATGTTGCCCCAGATCGGGAAGGCATCGGAATGAAGGGTCAGAGCATTCCCTACTCCGACGCCGAACTGCGCTGGATCAAGCGCAACCGGGATCTGCCGCGCCGCGATCTGCACACGAAGTTCTGCGCGCTGTTCGATCGGAAGGACGTCTCGCGGATCAACCTGACGGCGCTGTGCAAGCGCAAGGGCTGGCTTACCGGGCGCACCGGGTGCTACGAGAAAGGTCGCGTGCCCGAGAACAAGGGCAAGCGCATGCCCTACAACGAGCGCAGCGCGGCGACCCAGTTCAAGTCGGGCCAGCGCCCTCACACATGGCGCGGCCCCGGGCACGAATCCACCGACAAGGACGGCTATGTCTGGCTCATCGTGGCCGAGACCAACCCGCACACCGGAGCCGATACTCGCCGCGTGATGAAACACCGCTGGCTTTGGGAGCAGGCGAACGGGCCGGTGCCTGACGGCCATGTGCTCAAAGCGCTGGATGGCGATCGTGGCAACACAGACCCCTCCAACTGGCGGGTGATCCCGAGGGCGCTTCTGCCGCGCCTGACCGGTCGCTTTGGCCGCGACTACGACGCCGCGCCGGACGAACTCAAACCCCTGATCATGGCCACCGCCGAGCTGGCGCAGATCGCAAGCGAGAAGAGGAAACGGCATGGCTGACCGAAAAGACACACTCCTTAGCTTTCTCCGCGACACGCGTCTCCACGAGATGACCATCGAGCTGGATCAGGGCGTTCACCGCTCGATCAGGTTTGGTCGCCCCGGATCTTCCGTATACCACTTCCGTCTCACCACCTGGGCCGGACATCTGGCGATCTCGGGTGACATGGGCACCTATGTGTTTGCGCGCCACCACGACATGTTCACCTTCTTCCGTCCAGTCGCCGGCAAGCTGGAGATCAACCCGCAGTACTGGCACGAGAAGATGCAGGCGGGCTGCAAGTATGGATCAGCGAAGACCTTCTCGGATGAGTGCTTCAAGAGCGCCGTGAAGGACATGACGGACAGGTGGGAAACCACTCTTGGCGAGGCCGACGATCTGCGCAAGGAAATCGCGGACGAACTCCTCAATGGCGACTGCTCGAACGAGCATGAGGCCTATGAGCTGCTGCGCGACTTCAGCTCGCGCGACGGCCACGAGTTCACAGATGTCGGCGACTATGACCTCACCGACTGGTCGCACGGTTTCCTCTGGGCGCTCTACGCCATCGTGTGGGGCATCAAGAAATATGACCAGCTGAAGGACGGGCGGACGCAGGCCGACCACGACCGGCGGGTATTGGCAGGGGATCGCGCTGATGCCTGACCGCGTCCAACTGTCCCGCGCCAAAGGCTGGCGGATGCCGGAGAACACCGTGAAGGTCGACCGCAGCACGAAATGGGGAAACCCGTTCACGATCGGCGACGCGCGCCGCCTCGAAACCGGGGCAACGTTTTTGCAAGAAGAAGTCAAGGACGCCGAAACCGCCGTGCGGTTTTTCCGCGACATGCTGGAATATCAGAACCGCCCTTATCCTACCGAGGCCGAAATCCGCACCGAGCTGCGCGGCAAGAACCTCGCCTGCTGGTGCAAGCCCGGCGCTCCCTGTCATGTCGATGTGTTGCTGGAGATCGCCAATGCCTGACAGACCCGACAGCCCTCCGCCTGTTTCCGCTGCACGGATTCTGGCTATATACCGTGCTACGAAATCGTTGCATCTGCGCACGGGTGGCGACCCAGCCGAGGCGTCTTTCGAGCTGCTGGCCGCAGCCTGCCTGATTATCCACGAGGCGCGCCCGATGCGCAGCGCAGCCGAAGTCATTGCAGACGTCGCCCCACATGCCGAGGTGACGGCGCTTGAATGGTTCTCCGACATGGTCGCCGAGTGGCGCAGGGGGATGCATAATGCCTGATCGCCGCATCACCCAACCGCGCATGTCGCCGCCGCACAAGGTCGGCAAGCGCGCAGTGGTCGTCTGCCTCGACCCCGGTGACTACCGGGCGCTCTACGAGCTGACGCTGACCGCTGGCACCAGCATGGCCGACTGCCTGCGTCAGCTGATCCGCGACGCAGCGCAGCGCTTGCCAACGGAGGAAGGGCAATGACCGTCTACGTCGACCCAGCCCGCCACCCTTACGGGCGCATGATGATGTGCCACATGATGGCGGATTCAACCGAGGAGCTGCTGGCGATGGCCGACAAGATCGGCGTCGCTCGCAAGTGGATCCAGAAGGCCGGATCGGTCTATGAGCATTTCGACATCGCCAAGGCGAAGCGTGAAGAGGCGGTGAGGCTGGGCGCGATCGAGGTCAGCGCCATGGACCTTGGCAGGCTGATCCGCTGGCACTCCGGGCGAGGTCCGAAGCCCGCCTTTGTGCCCGAGGCCAAGCCATGACCCGCGCCATCCGCCTCACCCTCAAGCGCCTCTTCTGCCGCCACCAGTGGGAGAGGATCAGCAACCATACCGAATGCGTCAAGTGCGGAAGGATTTGGAAATGACCGCCCGCGCCAGCATCACCTTTGCCCCGCGCCTGCTGCCGGTTGCCGAGGCTGCGGCGTATCTCGGGATCTCGCCATCGAAGCTGCGCGAGCTGCAGATCCCGCGTCGGATGCTGGGTGGCAAGCGCGTGTTTGACCGTATGGACCTTGACCGGTTTGCGTCGGATCTGCCCTATGAGGGCGACGATCAGAGCAAACGAGACGAGGCTGCATGCGACCAAGCATTCGGGATCACGCCGTGAAACTGCCCCGGGTCCACAGGGTCAAGCGCGGCAGCCGCGTCTATCGGTATCACCGCGTGACCCGGGCCCTTCTGCCCGACCTGCCCGAAACGCACCCGGATTTCATCGCCGCATGGGTGGCCGAGGACTCGCAAACGCCGGCCAGATCCAAGAGCGTTATCGGAACGCTGGCCCATGCCGTCGAGGATGTCGGCCGCGCACGCACGTTTTCCGCCCTGTCCGAGGGTTACCGCGCGATGATGCGCCGCGAGTTTGACGTCATCCGTTCGGACTATGGCACGGTCAAGATCACCACTCTACGCCCCAAGCATATCAGGGCTGATCTGGCCAAGCTGGACCCGATCAAAGGCAACAAACGGCTGCGGGCGTGGCGGCTTGTGTTCGCGAATTGCATCGAACGGGCGTGGCTCGATTCTGATCCGAGCGCTGGTATTAAAAAGATCGCAGAAAACACCACAAACCGCGCGGCATGGACCGACGAAGATGTCGCGGCCTATCGGGCGCGCTGGCCTATCGGCACCTCGGCGCGCGGGTGCTTTGAACTGCTATGGTGGACAGGCTGCCGGGACAGTGATGCGGTGAAACTGGCCTGGTCGCAGATCGGCCCTGACGGCGTGCTGACCTTCCGGCAGGAAAAGACCAAGGGTCTGGCCTATGTGCCCTGGACCGCGCCGCTCCCATCGTGGGCGGCCAGCTGGGCCGGGGACCGCGCCACCGCCATCGAGGCCGTGCGCGCCGTCGCGCCGGGCGGGTTCACGATGCTTGAAGCCCACGGCGGGCGCTCGCGATCGGCAAAGGGCCTGTCCAACCTGATCAGCGCCTCAGCCCGGGCCGCTGGCATTATCGGAAAGACAGCCCACGGCCTGCGCGTCGCGCGCCTGACGGCCATCGCGGAATCGGGTGGCCCAACCCAGGCGATCATGTCGTGGGGCGGGCACAAGACGCTCAAGGAAGCCGAGCATTACACCCTCACGGTGAACCGGAAACGTCAGGTCGTCAGGGCGGAACAAGAACAGAACGATGTAAAACAAGCGTAGCAGCCTGTAAAACATGAAAATAAGGCAGTATTTTCAAAAGCTTGCGGCTATAGTGGCGATCCCGGAAGGACTCGAACCCTCAACCACCTGATTAGAAGTCAGGTGCTCTATCCAGTTGAGCTACGGGACCGCTGGGTCTGTACATGCTTCACCCGGGCAGGGAAGGTCAAGACGTCGCGTGGCGGGTCACAGGGACAAGCTGTCTAAAGTCTCGGCCAGCAGGCTCAGGTTCTCGGGGTTCGAGAAGCGGTGATCGGCGCCTTTGACCAGTGTCAGGGTCATGTCGGGGCTGTCGGCATGGGCGAAGAGGCGCAGCGCGACCTCTTGCGGCACGTCCACATCCGCCGAGCCTTGCAGCAAGCGAACCGGGAAGGGCAGCGGCAGCGGGTCGCGCAGGACCAGCTGGCTGCGGCCTTCCTCGATCAGGCGGCGGGTGATGATGTAGGGGCCGCCGTCATACTCGGACGGCAGGGCGACGTGCCCGTCGCGTTCCAGCGCGGCGCGCTGGGGGGCGTCGAAGCTGGCCCACATGCTGTCTTCGGTGAAATCGGGGGCGGCGGCGATGCCGACCAGCGCTGCGATACGTTCTGGCATCGCCTTGGCGGTGAGCAGCGAAATCCAGCCGCCCATGGAGGAGCCGACCAGCACCAGCGGCCCCGTCGCCAGCGCGGTGATCGCCGCGACCGCGTCCTGCGCCCAGTCACCGATCGCGCCGTCGAGGAAATCCTCGCTCGACTGACCGTGGCCCGAGTAATCAAACCGCAAAAAGGCGCGGCCGCGCTCTTTTGCCCAGCCCTCAAGGAATTGCGCCTTGGTGCCGGTCATGTCGGACTTGAACCCGCCGAGGAAAACCACGGTGGGGCCGGTGCCCGGCGTCAGGACATAGGCCAGGCGGCGGCCCTGCTGGGTGGTGAGGAAATCGGTCACGCGAAGGGCACCCCTTGCGTGCCGTCGCCGCGCTTGTCGGCGGGGGCGGCCCAGGTGGCGGGGTCGGAGATCAGGGCGGCCAGCGCCTCGGCCCCGGCTTCGAGCATCTTCTCGCCCTTGTCGGCATTGGCGCGGGTGGGGTTGCCCGCCATGCCGTTGCCGGTGGCGGCGGTAAATGGCCGCCAGCGATAGCTTGCCTTGCCCGCCTTGAGGAACCCCGCACCGTCCATCCCGTGGGTGATCCCGCCAAGGTTCGAGGCATCGACCAGTTCCGGCTCGCAGGCCAGCATCATCGAGGTTTCAGCTTCACCGGCATGCATCACCCCCGGCTGATCCTCGCAATATTGCGCCAGCGATTGCCCGGCTTCGGAGACATAGGTGGTGGCCACCAGGGTCGCGGGCGAGGTCGGGCTGAGTTCGTCGCAGATCTGCTGCATGGCGATCTGGTTGCCGCCGTGGCTGTTGGAGATCAGGATGTCGCGGAAGCCGTGGCGGGTGATCGCGTCGATCAGATCGCGGATCACGGCACGGAAGGTGGCGTGGCTCAGCGTCAGCGTGCCGCCGTAAGGCATGTGATGCTCGCTGAGACCCGACCAGACGACGGGGGTAACCACGACGGGGCGCTGGTCATAGGCTTTGCGCGCGGCGCGGGTGGCGATTTCATAGCCTAGCCGCGTGTCGGTCATGGTGGGCAGGTGGGGCCCGTGCTGCTCGATCGAGGCGATGGGCAGGATGACGACAGCATTCTGCGCGGCGAGGGCGCGCAGCTCATGCGCCTTGAGCTGGGACCAGTCGACGATAGGCATGGGCGGGCACTCCTTTTGCCGGGCATTCTGCACGGGCGCGGGGCAGGTGCAAGCGGCTCAACCGGTGCTTTGCGCCAGCACCCGGCTGATGGTGGTCAGCGGCTGGCCCGATTGTGCGCGCCAGGTGTTGAAGGCGGTCTGCACGGCGGCATGGGCCTTTTTCGAGCTGGGTTCCTTGTCGATCACCCCCTCGGCCACCAGCCGGGCGACCACGTCCTGCGACAGGATATAGCTGTCCTTGCCCATCTGCCGCAGCATGTAGGGGCCGGTATTGCCGCCCAGCCGCGCGCCCTCGGACTTGAGCCACTGCACCAGACCGGCGAAATCCTCATCCGGCCAGTCGGCGATGAGGCGGCCAAAACTGCCGTGGCTGTCGCGCACCCGGCGGATCATCGCGGCGTTGTCGAGGATCGCGCGCAGTTTGGGCGGCGAGCGGATGACGCGCGTGTCTTCGCACAGGTCATAGAACCAGTCGTCGGGCTGAAAGGTGATCGCGCCGATGTCGAAGCCGAGGAAGGCCTCTTGGATACCCGGCCATTTATTCTCGACCACCTTCCAGCTGATCCCGGCCTGCAGGATGCCGCGCGCCATTTGCGCCAGCCAGCGATCGTCAGGGATCGCGGCCAGCTGGTCGGGGGACAGCGGGGTGGGGATCGCTGCCATAACGGCCTCGACGCCGCCCTTGCGGGCGGCGGCTATCGTCAGGATCTCGTCAAAGCTGCGCATCGCACCACCCCCGTTTGCGGCGATTCTGCGGGGTGAGGCGGCGCAAGGCAAGTCCTTAGCCGAGGCGGTCCAGAACCGCGTCTGTCGGCTCGACGGTGGCGTAGCTGGTCAGCCCGGCCATCATTGTCGCGTGGACCTGTGCGGCGGGCACCGTAACGCCGCCGTGGCTGAGCGCGCGCGTGGCGCAGGCGTCGTCGGCGACGAGGCAGGTATAGCCCAGATCGCCCGCCGCGCGGGTGGTGGCGTCAATGCACATGTGGCTCATCGCCCCGGCGATCACCAGCCGCTCGATGCCCAGAGCGTCCAGCGCGGCCTTCAGCCCGGTCTCGCGAAAACTGTTGGGGAAGGCTTTGACGATCAGCGTCTCGCCGTCCTGCGGGGCAAGCGAGGGATGGATTTCGGCGCCCTCGGTCCCGGCCTCGAAAAAGGGCGCGGGGCTGCGCGCCATGATGTGCTGGACGTGCAGCACCGGCCAGCCCTGCGCGCGGAAATGCGCGACCAGTTTGGCGGCTTGGGTTGCGGCGGCGTCGGTTCCTTCCAGCGCCATGCGGCCCCCGGGGAAATAGTCGCGCTGCATGTCGACGATGAGAAGGGCGGTTTCGGGCATGGGAACTCCTGTGGTTGTTGCACGCAGCTTGCACCGTGCGGCGTGCGCGTGCTACTGGCGGAACGGACATAAACCATGCCGAACCCGCCAAACCGCACCCTTGCCCTGATCGCCTATCCCGGCGCCTCGCGCGCCGCGCTTGAGGGGTTGGACGAAATGCTGACCTATGCGGGCAGGCTCTGCGTGCAGCGCGGCTTGCCGGTGATCACGGCCAGCCGCGTCGGCCCCGATCTGCCCCAGCAGCGCTTTGACGCGGTGGTCGTGCCGCCTGCGTTCGGCTCGCTCGACTATCTCAGTCCTGATCCGGCGCTTGCCGACTGGATCGCCGGGCAGCGCGGGCAGGGCGCGCTGATCGCTTCGGCCTGCGCCGGGGCGTTCTATCTGGGTGCGGCGGGACTGCTGGACGGGCGGCGCGCGACGACGCATTGGGCGCTGGCCGACCGGCTGGCGGCGCGCTTTCCGGCGGCCCGGATCGAGCCCGAGCGGGTCACGCTGACCGACGGGCCGGTGCTGACGGCGGGCGGGCTCTTCTCGTGGATCGATCTGGGGCACGAGCTGATCGCGCGGCTGGCGGGCAGTGCGGTCATGCGCGAGGTCGGGCGCTTTTTCGTGCTCGACACCGGGCGGCGCGATCAGCGGCTCTATCGCCCCGGCCCGCAGGGGCGCGCGCATGCCGATGCCGCCGTGCACCGCGCGCAAGAGGCGATGCAGGCCGATCCGGCGCGGGGCTGGCGCATTGCCGATCTGGCGCGGCTGGCGGCGCTGTCCGAGCGCAGCCTGCACCGCCGCTTTGCCGCCGCCACCGGCCAGTCGCCGCTCGATTACCTTGCCGCGCTGCGCATCGCGGTGGCGCAGGATCTGCTGGCCGATACCAGCGCGCCCATCGACGCCGTTGCCGCCAGCGCCGGTTACGCCAATACCGACGCCTTTCGCCGCGCTTTCCTGCGGCAGACCGGGCAGGTGCCCTCGGCTTACCGGCGTCACCTGCGGCGTTGACAATGCCCGCCGGGCGGCGCAGAAACCGCCGACATAACCCGCAACCGGGCGCTCCGTGGGCGCCAAAATGACGAGGAACCGGCCGATGAGCCAGATTTCCCTGACCTTTCCCGATGGCAATGTGCGCGCGTATGCGGCAGGCGTGACGCCCGCCGAGGTGGCGCAATCCATTGCGCCGTCGCTGGCCAAGGCCGCGATTTCCGCGCAGGTGAACGGCGTTCACTGGGATCTGCAATGGCCCATCACGGCCGATGCGAATTTCTCGATCAACACGCTGAAAGACGACGCCCCGGCGCTGGAACTGATCCGGCACGATCTGGCGCATATCATGGCGCGCGCCGTGCAAGAGCTGTGGCCGGACACCAAAGTGACCATCGGCCCGGTGCGCGATTACGGCTGGTTCTATGATTTTGACCGCGCCGAGCCCTTCACGCCCGACGATCTGGGCGCGATCGAAGCGGTGATGAAGAAGATCATCAACGCCCGTGATCCGGTCCGCACCGAGGTCTGGTCGCGCGCGGACGCCATCAAGTTCTATGAGGACGCCGGTGAGCCCTACAAGATCGAGCTGATCAACCGCATTCCGGCGGATCAGGATCTGCGCATGTACTGGCACGGCGAGTGGCAGGATCTGTGCCGCGGCCCGCATTTGCAGAACACGGGTCAGGTGCCCGCCGATGCCTTCAAGCTGACGCATGTCGCCGGGGCCTATTGGCTGGGCGACAGCACGCGGCCGATGTTGCAGCGCATCTATGGCGTGGCGTTCCGCAAGCGTGATGACCTGAAAGCGCACATGACCATGCTGGAAGAGGCCGCCAAGCGCGACCACCGCAAGCTGGGCAAAGAGATGGACCTGTTCCACATGCAGGAAGAGGCCCCCGGTCAGGTGTTCTGGCACCCGAACGGCTGGACGATCTATGCCGCGCTGCAAGACTACATGCGCCGCAAGCAGCGGGCGAATGGCTATGTCGAGGTGAACACGCCGCAGGTGGTGAACCGCAAGCTGTGGGAAGCCTCAGGCCACTGGGAAAACTACCGCGAGAACATGTTCATCGTCGAGGTTGACGAGGAAGGCGCGCGCGAGAAGGTGGTCAACGCGCTCAAGCCGATGAACTGCCCGTGCCACGTGCAGATCTTCAACCACGGTCTGAAATCCTACCGCGACCTGCCGCTGCGCATGGCCGAGTTCGGCTCGTGCGCGCGGTATGAGCCCTCGGGCGCGCTGCATGGCATCATGCGGGTGCGCGGCTTCACGCAGGATGATGGCCACATCTTCTGCACCGAAGAGCAGATCGAAAGCGAGGCGCGCGATTTCATAGAGTTCCTGTCGGGCGTCTATGCCGATCTGGGCTTTACCAAGTGGCGCATCAAGCTGTCGACGCGCCCCGAAAAGCGCATCGGCACCGAAGAAAGCTGGGACTTCGCCGAGGGCGCGCTGGCTGGCGCCGTGACGGCGGCGGGGCATACCTATGAGATCTTCGAGGGTGAAGGCGCCTTCTATGGTCCCAAGCTGGAGTTCGTGCTGACCGACGCCATCGGCCGCGACTGGCAATGCGGCACGCTGCAGGTTGACCCCAACCTGCCCGAGCGGCTGGACGCGGAATATGTCGGCCCCGACGGCGGCAAGCATCGCCCGATCATGCTGCACCGGGCCACGCTGGGCTCGTTCGAGCGCTTCATCGGCATCCTGATCGAGGATCACGCCGGCAAGCTCCCGCTGTGGCTGGCCCCGCAGCAGGTGGTTGTCGCGTCGATCGTGTCGGATGCGGATGACTATGTGCACGAGGTCGTGGCCGCCCTGACCAAGGCGGGCTTGCGCGCCGAGGCGGATATCCGCAACGAGAAGATCAACTACAAGGTCCGCGAGCATTCGCTGGCCAAGGTGCCCGTGATCCTGGCGCTGGGCGCGCGCGAAGTGGCCGAGCGTACGGTCTCGGTGCGCCGTCTGGGCGACACGCGCACCGCGTCGATGGGGCTTGACGACCTGGTGGCCGAACTGGCCGCCGAGGCCACGCCGCCCGATCTGGCCTGATCGCTGAATGACAAAACCCCGCCTTTCGAGGCGGGGTTTTCGTTTGGATCAGTCGATGCAGAGCGTCTCGCGCCGACCGGGAGCGGTGAACACCTCCTGACAGCCAAAGAGCGGCGTAAACGGCGCGCAGGTGCCCGAGCGCGCCAGACACAGCCCCTCGCAATCGCTGGCCGCATCGCAGCGCTGGCCTGCATCGCGCGTGGTGTGGAGGCAGGCATAAAGCCCCCGCGGCGCGGTGTCAGACTGCCCCCATCGCGCAGACAGGCAGCGCGTTGCTGGGCGAGCATCGGGGGATCGGGCGGCGGCGCGGGCGCGGGGGTGTCGGCTGGCCGGGGGCGGTGACCGGCTCGGGGGGCAGATCTGCGCTTTGGCCTGCCGGGGGCAGGGTGGTTTCGGTGATCGCCGGTGCCAGTGCCAGTGCCTGTGCCTGTGGCGGTGCCTGTGCGGGAACAGGGGCTGCGGCGGGGGCCATCTGACAGGCCGCCACCAGCAGCGCTGTCACCAGTATCAGGGCGTTGCGCAGGGCCATCTTAATACGGCATCGGATGCGCGCGGTGGATCGCGTCAAGCCGGGTCACCAGCTCGGCATCCAGCGCCATGTACAGGGCCGGAAGCTGCTGCTCGAGCTGCGCGGTCGTCGTTGCCCCAAGGATCGGCAGCACCGGAAAGGGCCGGGTCCTGAACCACGCCAGCGCCATCTGCACCGGGTCCACGCCCCAGTCGCGCGCCGCGCCCAGATAGGCGGCGACGGCGTCGAACACGCGCGGGGTGATCCGCCCGCCCAGATCCGGCGTGGCCGACCGGCGCGACGAGTCCGGCGTCACGCCCCCGGCGTATTTCCCGGTCAACAGACCCGCCGCGAGGGGCGAGAAGGCCAGCATCGGAACCTGCTCCATCGCCAAAGCCTCGGCCATGTCGGTATCGGCCAGACGGCACAGCAGGGAATATTCGTTCTGGATTGAGGCGACGCGGGGCAGGCCTGTCTCCTGTGCGATGCGCAGCCATTGCGCCAGACCCCAGGCGCTTTCGTTCGACAACGCGATCTGGCCGATCTTGCCCTCGGCGATCAGCGCCGCGGCCTCGGTCAGCACCTCGGTCATGTGCGCGCGCACGACGGCGGCGTCATGGCCGGGCCTGAAGCCCCAGTTGCGGCGGAAATGATACGAGCCCCGGTTGGGCCAGTGCAGCTGATAGAGGTCGATATGGTCGGTCCTGAGGCGGCTCAGCGAGGCCTCGACGCCCGCGCGCAGCCGCGCCGCGTCGATCAGGGGCGCGCCGCCGGGGATCACCGCGCTGCCCTCGCCGGTGACCTTGGTCGCCAGGATCAGGCGGTCGCGGCCCCCGTGCCGGGCGATCCAGTCGCCGATGACCGTCTCGGTGCCGCCCAGCGTTTCGGGCTGCACGGGATTGGTCGGATACATCTCGGCGGTGTCGAGGAAATTCAGCCCGTGCTCGAGCGCAAGATCAATCTGGCGATGCGCGTCCGGGGGTGCGGTCTGGCGGCCCCAGGTCATGGTGCCAAGGCAGAATTCGGGAATTTCGGGGCCGTTTGGGCCGAGGGTATGGGTGCTCATGCGGTCTCCTGTTGCCCTGAACGTAACCTGTCGGGGGGAAAGGCAAGCGGAGCGGGATTGAGAACAAAAAGAGAACATGCTAGGGTGCGGGGATGGCTGATCCTGACGATTCCCCCTCGCAACGACGGCTCGCGGAGCTTGCCGCGCTGGCGCAGCAGATTGCGGCAGTGCAGGGCATCGGGGCAGAGAACGGGCCGCTGCCGTCCCCCGCGCCGCTGGCCCCGCTGCCGCAGATGACACTGGCGCGCGGGCGGGTGCATGAGCTGACCGGCCCGGCCCGCACCACGCTGGCGGCGCTGGCGGCAGCGGTGGCGCAGGGGGAGGGGCCGGTGGTGTGGCTGCGGCCGGGCTGGCGGAACGAACAACTCTGCCCGCAGGGGCTGCGCGCGCTGTTGCCCGATCCGGGCGCGCTGATCGTGGTGCCCTGCGCCAAACCGGTGGATGTGCTGTGGAGCCTGGAAGAGGCGCTGCGCGCGGGCTGCGTGGCGCTGGTGCTGGCCGAACTGGCCGACGCCCCCGACCTGCGCGCCCTGCGCCGCCTGCATCTGGCGGCGGGCGAGGGGCTGGCGCGCAACCGTCAGGCCGGGCGCGTGCTGCCGGCGCCGCTGGGGCTGGTGATGGCCTGCGACAGCGCCGACAGCCGCATTGCGGGGGTGGAAAGCCGCTGGGCGCTGCACCCGCTGGCGCCGACACCGGACGCCCGCCGACAGCGCTGGCGGCTGGACCGGTTGCTGACCCGCAGCCAACCGCCGCGCGACTGGGAAATCGACGGCGGCCCGCTGCCCGAGGGCACGTCCTGCATGCCGCTGGGCGCTGATGAGACCCTGAGCGAGGTTGCGTGACCGCGCGGAGAGCCCTGCGGGCTCACGCCGTTAAGTGCGTTTGAGGGGCGCTGCCCCTCTGGCGCGTGCCGCGCCATTCACCCCGGGATATTTGGGGACAGATGAGGCGCATGGTTAACAAAACCTTATCATCTGTCTGAAAATACCCTCGGGGGGTGAATTCGCTGAAAGCGAAGAGGGGGGCAGAAGGCCCCCTTGCCCCGGTCCCGGACCCGCGCTGACGTCAGAAGGCTTCGGGCCGGATCTCGTGCGCCATGTGGTCGAGCACGGCGTTGACGAATTTGGACTCGCGGCCTTCGGGAAAGAAGGCCTGCGCGATCTGGACGAATTCGGTGATCACCACGCGCGGCGGGGTGTCGGTTTCGGCCATTTCAGCCCCGGCGGCGCGGAAGAGGGCGCGCAGGGTGGGGTCGATGCGGGCGATGGGCCATTTGGCGACCAGCGCGCGGTCGGTGAGCTGGTCGATCTTGCCTTGCCGGTCGACCGCCAGATCCACCAGTTTGCGAAACAGCGGCACGTCGGCGTCGACCCAGTTTTCTTCCTCGGTCTCGGCCCCGATGCGGTGGGTTTCGAACTCGGCGCGGACCTGCTCGACCGTCTGGCCCGAGATTTCCATCTGGAACAGCGCCTGAACGGCGTAGAACCGGGCGGCGGCGCGTTTGGCGCGTTTGTCGTTGGGCGCGCTCATGCGTCAGAGCCTCCGTCAGCCATCAGCACAGAGTCGCCTGCCGGACGAAAGCCGACGGTGCCGCGTGCGCCGCCCCAGCGGCGTTGCAGGGCGATCAGGTGCAGCGCGGCCGCGGCCGCGCCGCCGCCCTTGTTCTGGTCCTTGGGATCGGCGCGGACGATAGCCTGCTCGATGGTTTCCACCGTCAGGATGCCATTGCCCAGACACGCGCCTTGCAGGCCCAGCAGGGTCAGCGCGCGCGAGCTGTCGTTGCACACGGTGTCGTAATGCGTGGTTTCCCCACGGATGACGCAACCCAGCGCCACAAAGCCGTCGAAATTGGCCATGCGATGTGCCTGACCAATCGCGGCGGGCACTTCCAGCGCGCCCGGCACTTCGATCAGCTCATGCGTCGCGCCGGCCTCGTCCAGGGTTGCGCGGGCACCGGCGATCATCATGTCGGCGATGTCGCGGTAATAGGGCGCGACGACGATCAGCAGCTTGACCGGCTTGTCAAAGCGCGGCAGCGGCAGGGTATAGTGGCTGGCTCCGGCCATGGCTCACTCCTTGGGAATGGGGCGGGTGCCCGCAATGCTGAGCCCGTAGGCCTCGAGTCCCACCACACGCGGGGTGGGCGAATTGGTCGCCAAGGTTAGCACATGCAGGCCAAGCGCGGCGAGGATCTGCGCCCCCAGACCGTATTGGCGCAGGGTACTGGGCGAGGCACCTTCGTCCAGAGCGAGGGTCATCGCCGTGTCGCGCAGCAGCACGACAACGCCGCGCCCTTCGGCCGCGATCATCTTCATCGCGCAGCGCAGGTCGCCCGCGTGGTCCGCGCCGATGCCCAGCACGTCCTCGAGCGGGTTGAGCTGGTGCATGCGCACCAGAACCGGCTCGGGCGTGGTCAGATCGCCCATGGTCAACACGACGTGCTCGGCGCCCTGGGTCTGGTCGGTGAAGACCCGCATCGACCAGTCGCCGCCATGCGCCGAGGTCACGGCGCGTTGGGCGGTTTCGCGCACCAGATTGTCGTGGCGGCGGCGATAGGCGATCAGGTCGCTGATCGTGCCGATCTTGAGGCCATGCATCTGGGCAAAGGCGATCAGGTCGGGCAGGCGGGCCATTTCGCCGTCGCCCTTCATGATCTCGCAGATCACGCCTGACGCGTTCAGCCCCGCCAGCCGCGAAATATCGACGGCCGCTTCGGTATGCCCTGCGCGCACCAGCACGCCGCCCTCGCGGGCGCGCAGCGGAAACACATGGCCCGGCGTGGCGATGTCGGCACCGGTTTTGGACGGGTCGATGGCCACGGCGACAGTGCGCGCGCGGTCATAGGCCGAGATCCCGGTGGTGACGCCTTCACGCGCTTCGATCGACACCGTAAAGGCGGTCTCGTGGCGCGAGGCGTTGTTGGTGGACATGAGCGGCAGGCCCAGCGCGTCGATCCGGTGCCCCGGCATCGACAGGCAGATCAGCCCGCGGCCATGGGTCGCCATGAAATTGATCGCCTCGGGCGTGGCCATCTGGGCCGGGATCACCAGATCGCCTTCGTTCTCGCGATCCTCGTGGTCGACCAGAATGAACATCCGTCCATTGCGGGCCTCGTCGATGATTTCTTCGATCGACGAGATGGCTTCGCGCCAGTTGTCCTCGACCGGGCCGGGCTTTTCGTAATCCATCGCGCGCTCCTGTCCGCTTGATGTGCAGATAGCGCAAGGCAGAGGCAGGTGAAAGGGGGCGAGGGGTGCTACGTGGCGGTGCTGCGCGCATTGCAGGCCCCGCTTGGTAGACAAGAGACGAAAACCGTGATCAATCCTGCCCTGTTTTGCGGACAGGCAGCTTTCGGCAGCGGCCTGCCATGGACCCGGAAATGATGCCCCGCAGGGGCAAGACGATACAACGGACGGCCCCGAGCATGCAGAGCTATACCATTTTCGCCTACCATCTTTGTACCTACACCTGGGCGCTGGCCTATGCGGCGATCATCTATCGGGGGTTCAAGGACAAGTCCTACGGCATGCCGATTGTCGCGCTGACGCTGAACCTGGCCTGGGAGCTGGTGTTTGCGCTGCTGATCCCGCCCTATGGCAGCGCCGATGCGACGCTGATCCCGCATGGCGGGCTGAAGGCGCAGATGATCTTTCTGGTCTGGGCGACGCTGGATGTGGTGATCCTGTATACGTATTTCAAATACGGCTACAAATACTTCGCCGAGAAATACAATGTCAGCCGGCGCGCGTGGGTCGCGTTCACCATCGCGATGCTGATCTTCTCGTTCTTCATCATGTATAACGGCGGCAATTTCCTGCGCCAGTTCACGCTGTATTTCAACAACGATCAGATCGAGGCCGCCAAGGTCATCGCCTTCATCCAGAACGCGCTGATGTCGATCTCGTTCATCGCGATGTACTACATGCGGGGCAACACCGAAGGGCAAAGCTTTACCATCGCCTGGGCCAAGTGGATCGGCTCGTCGATGACCGGTGGGATCATCTATACGATCACCCATGCCGACGACGGCGCGTTTGTAATCACCTTCATCGCGGCGATCTTTGTGGCGGATGTGTACTACATGTTCCTGATGTACCGCGCGCTGAAACGTCAAGGGATCAACCCCTGGACGCGGTTCTGACACGGCAAAGCCGGCGCGTGGGGTGACTCACGCGCCGCTTTTGTGCTGGGCAAACGCCGCCTTGAGCGAGGCTGCCGAGAACGGCTTTTGCACGATGGGGCAGGGCGGATAGACCTCGACGAGCTCAGCCGAGGCACCATAGCCGGTGGCCAGCACGAACGGCACGCCCTTGGCATGCAGGGCTTCGGCCACGGGAACGGACTGTTCCTCGCCCAGATTGACATCGAGCAGCGCCAGATCGACCGGGTTGTTGGCGATCCAGTCCAGTGCGGCGGCAACGCTGGCGACGATCTTGACCTCGGACGCGCCCAGATCCTCAAGGATGCCAGCCGCGTCCATGGCGATGATCAGCGTATCCTCAAGCACCAGCGCCTTGCCCGCGATGCCGGACTTGCGCGCAGGTTCGAGCGCCGGGGGGCGGCTGGTGCGGCATCGGTGCTGCGGATTTCGGTGATCGCGGTGGGCGGCAGGCGGAACTGTGCCTCGACCCCTGACATCCGGTAGGAAATCTGTGCATCGCCGCGCAGCTCGTGCGGGATGGAATTCTCGATGATCGTGGAGCCAAAGCCGCGCCGTTTGGGGGGCGATACCGGCGGGCCGCCGCGCTCGACCCAATCGATGAGCAGCCCGCCCGAGCTGTCGCTACGCAGCGTGATCTGGAGGCGGCCCGACTGGTCGCAGAGCGCGCCGTATTTCATCGAGTTGGTCGCCATCTCATGCAGCACCAGCGCCATCGTCGTATAGGCACGCGGGGTGATCATCGCGTCGGGGCCGGTGATGTGCACGCGCTCGGTCTTGTCGTCGGCATAGGCGGCAAATTCGCAGGAGATCAGCGAGATCAGCGAGCTGGGCTCCCAATGCTCGGCGGTCAGCTGGTCATGCGCGCGGGCCAGTGCCTGTATGCGACCGTCCAGATTGTCGGTGAATTCCTCCAGCGTGCGCGCCGACGAGCGCGACTGGGCCAGCAAGCCGCGCATCAGGTTGAGGATGTTGCGCACCCGGTGGTTCAGCTCGGAAATCAGCAGCTCTTGCTGTTCCTGCGCGCGCTTGCGCTCAAGACTGGTGGCCTCGGTGATCTTCAGGAAGATCTCCAGCAGCACCGTGCGCAGGATTTCCGCCGCGTGGATCTGCTGACCGGACCACGGCGCGCTGCGCCCCTGAGCCGTTTCGCGCCACACATCGAAGCTTTTGCGCGGGGTCAGGCGCACGCCGTTGGGGCCGATGCTGACCGGCTTGGACGGATCGCCTGCCCAATCGATCGTCTCGAGCACCGGGCGGCGCGAGAGCAGCAGATAGTCGCGCGGGCGCTTGGAGATCGGAATCGCCAGAATGCCCGCGACCCGGTCCTGATAATCGCGCGCCGTGTCATGCACCTTGCCCAGACACTCGCTGGCGAACACGCCCGAGCCGATGGAGCGGTCCAGAAACCGGGCCAGCGCGCGGGCTTCTTCTTCGCTGAGTGCGGTGCCGGTGGCGCTGTAGGTGCCATCTTCGATCAGCGCGAGGCCGTCATGCGGGATGACGCCGCGAATATCCTCGGACGCAAACAGCAGGCTTTCCGACAGCGCGCGGCCATCGGCCATATGGCTCATCAACAGGGTCTGCAGGCGGCCGGTCTGTTGCTCGGCTTCCTTGCGGGCGCGGTCTTCGAAGCTGGTCAGCTCATACGAGAAGATATGCCCGAACATCTCGATCGCGGTGCGGCGCTCGTAGTCGATATAGCGCGGGCTGTGGTGGTGGCAGGCAAACAGGCCCCACAGCTTGCCCTCTTTCATGATCGACACCGACATCGAGGCCTGAACGCCCATGTTGGTCAGATATTCGATATGGATCGGCGATACCGCGCGGGTCACGGCCAGCGACAGGTCCAGCGGACGGCCCGACAGGTCAATGCCCGGATGGATCGGGCTGCCGGTGTCGCTGACATCGGCGATCAGCCGCAAGAGCGAGCGTTGATAGAGCGCGCGGGCCTGCACCGGAATGTCCGAGGCCGGGAACATCATCCCGTCGTATTTCTGCCGCCCGTCCGAGCGGATTTCGGCGATGACCTTGCCCGAATGATCGGGCTGGAACTGATAGACCATCACGCTGTCAAAGCCCGACAGCGCCTGCAATCCGCGCGCCGCGTCCATCGCCAGCATGCGCAGGCTGCCATTGCGGCGCACGGCAGCGATCTGGGGATACACCTCGGTCATCACGTCGCGCCCGCTGGCGGCACGCTTGGGCTCGAACTCGACGATCAGATGCGTGCCGGATTGGTGGATCGACACGTCAAACGCCCGCCCGTTGGCGCGCATCACCACGCCAAACAGCCGCACCACGCCATCGGGGGTCTGCACGCTGCGCAGCGTCTCGCGGATGCGGGCGAACCCGTCGGACACGATCAGCGCGGTCAGGGGCGCGCCGAGCGCCTGCTCGACCTCTACCCCCAGAATATCGGGCAGGTTGGCCGAGGCATGCTGCACGATCCAGTCGGACGAGACAGCCACCAGCGCGCCATAGGCTTGCACACGGCCCAGCTGGTGGATCGGTTCGCGGTCACAGTTGGTCAGATCGACAGGGGTGGAAGGCATCATAATGCAGCAACTTTTTCAGGGGTGTCTTGCCGGCGAGCGGCCTGCTGGAACAGCGAGAAAGCGGTGTTGGTATCGGCGATGATCGTCGCCGCGCGGGCCGAGGCCGGGTCGATGACGTCAAGCGCCGCGCAATGCGCGCGCCATAGGTCGGGCTGCGGCGACAGCTGGAAATAGGCCGGGAGGGCGCTGGGCGGCTGATCGGCAAAGATCTGGCGGCGCAGCACCTCGGTGCCCAGCCGCGAGCCGAGGATCAGGTAATCGACCGCCAGCGGGTCCAGCCCCCGCAAGGGCTGCGCGGGGTGCGCAGTTGTTCCGGTGGCCGCGAGATCAGCATCGAGGCGGGCGATCAGATCGTGCAACACGGGCGTGCAGATCAGCGCCGCAGGGTCAACACTGCAAAAGACCGCCCACAACCCGGCGCGCTGGGTCGCCAGAAACCACGGCAGGTGCCCGATGGGAGAGGCGGTGAAACGGGCGAGGTCATGCTCGGTGGCCACGTGCTGGGCCTGCGTCTGCTGACGCAGCTCGTGTCGAAAAGAGAGACGTGTCAAAATAGGCCGACCCTTTGTGCACCTTGGCTTTCAAAGCGTTTCACAATTGAGAGTCGCAAAACGTTGAACCCAACGTTGACGGACTGCAAAAGGTTCCGCCCCGGGCAAAGATTTTTCCAATAAAACGTAAGTTCTACCGGCGATTGTGCGACCGGTCGGCGCGGATGGGATCGCCCAGCAGCCGCAATCCGTTGAGCACCACCAGAACCGTCCCGCCCTCATGCCCGATCACCGCCAGCGGCAGCGGCAGCTCGAAGAAAAGCCCGCCGGTGACCAGCACCGCCATCGCCCCCAGCGCGAAGATCAGGTTCTGCTTGACGATCCGCGCCGTGCGCCGCGCCAAGCGGTGCGCCTCGGCCAGACGGGTCATGTCGTCGGACAACAGCGCCACATCGGCGGCCTGCAACGCCACCTCGGACCCCGCCGCGCCCATCGCGATGCCGACGTCGGCCCGCGCCAGCGCCGCCGCGTCATTCACCCCGTCGCCGACGAAAGCCACCTTGCCGCGCGCCGCCATCGCGGCGACCAGCGCCACCTTGTCGGCGGGCAGCAGGTCGGCGTGGATTTCATCCGGCGCGAGCCCCAGATCGCTGCCGATCCTGAGCGCCACAGCGCGCCGGTCGCCGGTCATCATTGCGCGCTCGGCAATGCCGCCCGCGCGCAGCGCCGCCAGCCCGGCGCGCGAGCTGGGCCGGGGTTGGTCGGCCACCGTGACCGCGCCCAACAGGTCGGCCCCGCGTCCCGCATAGATCAACGTCTGTGCGCCATCGGCCAGTGCCGCAACCGCGGGCCGGGTCACATCCGCCCCCATCCGCGCCGCCATGCGGGCGTTACCGGCCCAGAGCGCGCCCTGCGCATCCTCGCCCAGAATACCCTCGCTGGGCGCGGCATGGACGTTCTGCGCCGCCACCAGCGTCAACCCGCGCCGCGCCATCTCGGCGCGCAACGCGTGGCCAATGGGATGCTCGGAATTCGCCTCAAGCCCCGCCAGTGTCGACAGAAACGCGTCCTCGTCACCCGCCGCCCAAAGCCCGGTCACTTCGGCTTTGCCGGTGGTCAGCGTCCCGGTCTTGTCAAAGGCAAAGGCGCGCACCTCGGCCAATGTTTCCAGCGCCGCGCCGCCCTTAAACAACACGCCGCCCCGCACCGCTGCCGATAGCGCTGACAGGATCGCGGCGGGGACCGAGATCACCACGGCGCAGGGACTGGCCGCAACCAGCAGCGTCGCGGCGCGGTAGAGCGCGTCGTCCCAGCTCCAGCCCAGCAGCAGGAAGACGCCCAAGGCCAGCGCCGCGCCAAGCAGCACGGCGACGGTATAGCGCTGACCGAACCACGCGCTGAACCGCTCGGACGGGGCCTTGGCCGCCTGCGCATCGGTGACCAGCGCGATCATCCGCGCCACGGTTGACTCGGCTGTGCCATGCGCGACGGTCACATCAAGCACACCGTCCAGATTGGCCGTCGCCTCGAACACCGGGTCGCCGGCGGCCTTGTGGACGGGCATCGACTCGCCCGTGATCGTGCTTTCATCCAGCGTGCCATCGCCCGAAGCAATCACCCCGTCCACCGGGACCCGCGCGCCGGGGCGCAGAACGACGGTATCGCCGGGGATCAGCGAAGCGACGGCGACCTCGCGCAGCGCGTCGCCGTCGCGTTTCAGTGCCGTATCCGGGCGCAGCGCCATCAGCGCCTCGACCGCGCGGCGGGCGCGGCCCATGGCGCGGTGTTCCAGCGTGTTGGACAGCGAGAAGAGCGTCAGCAGCACCGCCCCCTCGATCGCGGCACCGACCGAGAGCGCGGCCAGCGCGGCGACGACCATGAGCAGATCAATGTCGAACACACGCGCGCGCCACAGCTCACGCCCCGCCGTCAGCGTCGCGGGCACCCCACCGGCCAGATAGGCGAGCAGCAGGGCAGGCGGGCCAAACCCGTCGGGCAGCGGTGTCCAGTGCGCCAGTGCGGCCACGATCAGCCCCAGCGCCGTGAGGGCGCTCAGCGCCAGGTCCATCGTGTCGATCCAGCGTTTCATGGCAATCGTCCTTGGGGCACACCGCAGGCAGAGCATGGCGGACGGTGTGAAACAAGGGCCAAGGACGCGTTACGTCCAAGGCACGACGCCGCAGCTTCCCCAGCGGAAACCCGCACGACGTTCTGGGGGGGGATTGTGGGATTGCGGCGGGCCGCCAGCGGAATTTCTTGACAGGCTGGCACGCGTCACCTCACGCTGGGATTTGTATAATTGTGGGTTGCAGGAGAATAAACGTGAGTATCGAGCAAACGATCAAATTGCTGTCGGACCGGGTAAATCGCCACGCCTCAACCATGCAGACCGAAGAAGCTGTCAAGACTGCCGTCGTGTTGCCGTTCTTACAAAGCCTTGGGTACGACGTTTTCAATCCGACTGAAGTTGTGCCTGAATTCACTGCTGATGCAGTGGGAAAACGCGGCGAAAAGGTCGACTATGCGATCAAGATCGACGATGAAATCCGTATCCTGATCGAATGCAAGCCTATCACGACCAAACTGGATAAAGTCCATTTGGCGCAGTTGTTTCGGTATTTCACTGTTACCAGCGCGAAGTTCGCCATTCTTACGAATGGTCGCCACTTTCAGTTCTTCTCTGACCTGGACGAACCCAACAAGCTTGATGCGCGACCGTTCTTCACATTTGACCTGGCTGAACCTCAGGCACACATTCTGGCCGAGTTGGTTAAGTTTGAGAAAAAGGGATTCAACGTTCAGGCAATTCTCGCGGACGCTGAACGCCTGCGCTACACGTCGGCGGTAAAGTCGCAGATCCAGAAACTCATGGAAGACCCGCCAGAAGATCTTGTTCGGTTGGTCGTAGGTCCGTTGCATGAGGGACGGTTTACTGCGGCGATCGTCGACCAGTTCCGCGGACTGGTGAAATCGGCCTTCCGTGATATGGTTCGCGAGGCAGTGCAGGTGCGACTGTCGTCGGCCCTTGCCACAACCGAAAGTGCGCCCGAGGTTGCCGAAGAGACCTCGGACATCGTCACGACCCCCGAAGAGACCGAAGGTTTTATGATCATCAAGGCGATTGTCGGTGGCACTATCAGACCTAGCCGCGTGGTGATGCGCGATCAGAAAAGCTATTGCGGTGTTCTGATTGATAATAACAATCGAAAGCCGCTTGCGCGGCTGCACTTCAACAGGACGGTAAAGTACCTCGGGCTGTTCGATGGTGAGGCAGAAGAGCGTGTTCCTCTGGAAACGCTTGAGGACATTTACGGGCACGCTGGGCGTCTGACCGCCACTGCCGCGCGCTATGCCGCGACCTGACAGCCCGGCGCACCGCACCCCGGACGCAGACAGCCCGGCAGAGCGCGACCGGCCGGGGCCGGGCGCGCCTTTGTTGGTGTCACGCCCGGCGCGCGGTGGCGGGTTCGGGGACCTCGGTGCGCCAGACAGGCAGGCGGATGACCGCGCTTGTTCCGGTGTCGGTGGTGCGCACCAGAAAGTCACCGCCGTGCAGCTCGACCAGCTTGCGGGTCAGCGGCAGGCCCAGCCCCAGACCGCCGCGCGTGTCACGGTTCTTGATGTCACCGCCCACCACGAAAGGCTCATAGAGCCGCGCCAGATTGACGTGATTTTCCAGCCGTCCGTTGTCGGTGACCCACAGCTCGAGATTGCCGTCGCCGTCCCGCCGCGCACCGACGCGGATCTGGTCGCCGCCATGGTTGATGGCATTGAGCGCCAAGGCATTCAGGGCGGTTTTCATATGGTCGGGGTCAAGCTGAACACGCAGCGACACGAAATCCGGATCGCGTTCGATGGTTTTCAGCGCGCCCGAGGCACCCGGCAGCGTCATGCCTTCGATGACCGCGAAAAGCTCGGACAGGTCGCACAGCTGCTCGTTCAGCGTCACCTCTCCCGACGAGGCATCACTGAAGTGGATGATCGTCTCGACCAGCGCCATCAGATGTTCGACCGATTTGCGCGCGGCGCGGGTCAGGCGCGGGTTGGCGGGCTCGCCTTCCTGCATCTCGAGCAGGCGCAAGCTGCCAAACAGGATGGTCAGCGGCGTGCGCAGTTCGTGGCCGATCAGGGCGATGAAGGCCTGCTTGGCCGACAGATCATCGGTGAGCGTTGCGGGCTGCGGTGGTGCCGCTTCGAGGGCCGCGACAACGGCGCGGCCCAGATCGACGAGGATGGCGATCTGCGCCTCGGAGGGGCTTTCATGCGGCTTGAGATCGAGCGCACACAGGCTGCCCAGCCGCTGACCCGACGCCAGAACCAGCGGCACACCCGCGTAAAACCGCGCCTGCGGACCGCCGGGGACCACCATCGGGTGACGCTTGAACCGAGGGTCGGCGGACAGGTCGGCGACGACGAGCGGATCGCCGGTCAGGACCGTGTAGGCGCAAAAGCTCATTTCCCGCGGCATGCGGTCCAGATCCATCCCGACGACGCATTTGTACCATTGGGTATCGTCTTCAAGGATGCTGATATGCGCCACGGGGCAATCCAGCAGCTTTCGGGTGGCTTCACAGAGCGCCTCGAACAAGGCGTCATTGTCCGACCCTAGGCCGGGCACGGCGAAAACAGACCGCAATCGGGCCTCTTCGTTAAAGGGGATAGGGTACGTACGCAACGAGATCGCTTCCTAAAGGGCAGTAGTGTTGACCTAATGCTAGGGCGATTTTTGGCGCGTCAAGGGGAAATCTGCAGATCAGGGTAAGGTTAACCTGTCGCAGGGGTGGAAACTGTGCGGTTTGTGCCACGCTTTGTGTCTGATCGCGGACCAATGCAGGCGGATGAAAGCCGCGGGACGGGTATCGTTGCCTCAGATCGGGCGGTCGATGCCGTCGTAGACCGCCTGCAGCGCCTGAAGACGCCGGTTGTAAGCGTCGCGGATGCAGGCGGCATTGGCACCGCAGGCCATACGCTCGCGCAGCCATGCGCTCTGATCGTCGTGCATCGCACCGCGCATGCCCATTGCGAACAGACCCGAGAGCAGCCGGAACATCGTTGCCATCTCGACATCGAGATCGTTGAGGTCGCGGTTCTGGCAGATCACCTGTTCGTTGGGGGTGAGCGTGGTCAGCGTGCAGTCAAAACTGGCCGCCTGCACCGCGCCGGGCAGCAGCAGGGCAAGACAGGTAAGAGTGCTCAAAAGGCTCCGCATGGGGGTGCTCCAATCGGGCGGGGTGTCCGTCTGTGAAGGATACACGACGCCACAGAGCCGTCCATGGTGCTGATGGCCGTCCGCTGCCGCCGCGACGACAGCTTTTGGCCGACGCAGGGCAACCGGCCCAGCCGGGCATCAGGCACCCGTGAAACCGTGCCCGCAAGGGGCCGGGGCAAAGCGCCAGACGCTGCCAAACCCCGCGTTTCCACCGCAAATGGCGAGGAACACACATTTTGACCAAAACGCAATCAACGCGCGCGTTTTGGTCAGGATGTGTGTTTCAGAACACTGCCGCTGGAAATAGTTTGTTCCCGGCTAAGGCATGGGCGGCTGAGGCAGGCCGGGTTTTATCGGCGTAGACTGGCCATTTGCCGCTTCCACACGCCACGCGATAAGGGGAAACCGTGTGTGTGGTGAAAGAGATATGCCGGGATTTAATATCTTGATTTCACTTTGTGGCATTAATGGCCGAGAAATATTATCGGTTGTCCCTCTCTCCCTTTTTTGTCTAGGTTTCACGCGCGTTGCACCGCCTGTCGCAGCGAGTCACGTGTCTTTTGGGAGAGATCTATGCCTGTTGCCTGCCGCCCCGTTGCCGCCGCCGCTTGCGCCCTTCTGTGCGTCGCGGCCCCTGTCTCAGCGCAGGACTGGTCTGGCACTTATGCAGGCCTGAGCGCGGGTTACACGGAAAGCGACGTTGATTGGACGGCCATGGGCACAAGCCTGTTCGTGCCGCCGAACGCGGGCTATTCCTCTGCCGAGAACGGCTCGACCTATGGTTTGCATCTTGGCCAGCGCTTTCAGCGGGACAATGGTCTGGTGCTTGGCTGGGAAGTTGGTGTTGCCGACCTTGACCATGATCGCCTCGCCGAGAATCCCTATACGTCCGGCGAAACCTTTCAGACCCAGTTCGGCCCCATGCTGACGGTCACCGGGCAGATTGGCCAAGCGACCGGCAATTGGCTGGTTTATGCCGAAGCCGGTCTGGCATGGGCCGAACGCCGGGTCACCAATCGCGCGCCTTATTGCGCCGTGGGGCCTTGCACGCTTGATCTTTCCACCTCGCGGCCGGGGTTCGTTCTTGGGCTCGGTGTGGATTATAAGGTGAGCGACCAGATGTCGATTGGCGTCAGCTATCGCAATACCCGCTTTGGCTCGAGCGAGGAAGCGGGGACTGTCTCGCAGATCGGCTTCCCGGAACAGTTGCGTATCGACGGCGACGCGTCCGTCGTCAGCCTGCGGCTGAACTGGTACTTTAACTGATAGTCCAGCCGGCACAGTCGCTGAAGATCGTGCCGGCAAGGCCCCGCCAGCGTTTCGGCGGGTGGTCAAGGCCGATGCCGTCAGCGCCAGCCCGGCCGATCAATGCCGACGATGCGCCGCCTTTCCGCCCGTTTTAGCCCGTCACTCGGGTGATCGATCCAGCCGCGCGGCATCCGTGATGGCCTGCGCGACGGCCACGGGCGGCAGCGCCGTGACGGGGGTGCGGCCGACGGCCATGCGGCGTTGCCAGTTCCGGCCCCCGGCCTCGAGCCGCTGGTTGATGGCGCGGGTCGTGGAGCCTTCGCTGGCCGGCAGGGGTCCGCCGAGCTGGACCGCAAGCGTATCGACGGCTTGGGTTTGCGGACCGGCCCAGAGGCACGAGAGACTGTCGCCGTCCCACAGGATCAGCGCGCGCTCATCGCCCTTGGTCAGCAGTGCGCCGCCGCCATCGAGCGCGCGTTCCACCGCGTCGGTCAGCGGGCCGAGAAGCTCGATCTGCGCCTCGGGCGTGCGGTCCGGCAGGAAAGACCACAGATGCGCCGCCGCGAGTGTCGTCAGTGTCGCGCGCCGCTCGGCGGTGTCGGGGTCGACCCATCCGCGCGCGCGCAGACCGGCGACGATCTCTGCGCCTTGTGCTGTCGTCGGCGTGCAATCGGCCATCAGGGCCGAAACTTCGGGCGCGGCGGTTACGGTGATCTGCGCGACGGCGGGCAGAGCGCCGAGGCTCAGGGCGGCGGCAAGTAAAAGCGTGTGCGTTTTCATCCCTGTCTTTCTTGCGTGAACCGGCATCAAAGCGGCGTGGAGCGGGGGCAGCAGCTGCGCTCAACCCTGCGGCGTCAGGCGTTCCATGTAGAACAGGTCGCTCAGCGGCGTCGGCGCGGGCTCGTGCGTGAGCCGCGACCAAAGGCGCATCGACCGGGTGCCTGTACCGTCGTCCTCGATCACCCGGCGGCTCAGCAGGCCGGTGGCGGCATCGTCTTGCGCCCCGCCGTGTTGATCCATCAGAGCGTCGGTTTCAGGGTTGCGCGGCATGCCAAGGATGCAGGTCACCTGCTCGCCACCCTCAGGCAAGGGGCGCAGCGCCACGAACAGAAGGGCTGCGTCCTTTTCATAGACGCGGGCCGCACCAGAGAGAACCATGTGCTCAAAGTTCCCGGCCAACTGCGGGGCGCGCGCGAAGCGCGCGTCGAGATCGTCACCCTCGTCGGTGATCTCCAGCACCAGCGCGGTGGCGAGGTCCGTGTAGCGCCCGTCGCGATCGGCGACGGCTTGGTGCCAGCCCTCTTGCTCAAGCGTGGCGCGGATCCCCAGACCGTCACGGCTGCGGTCGAAACACAGGGCGCTGACGTCGGCCATGGTGCCGCCAAAGGCAGCGGTCGCGGCGAGGGAAAGGATGAGGCTCTGGGCGACGAGGCGAGGGGCTCGGGTCGGCAGGCAATAGGCCATGGTGTCTCCGTCAATCTGGGCGGGCATGGTGGCAAGCCCCGCCGCGTATGACAAGACACTTGCGGCCTTCGGCAAATCTGGGAGGGGCGATGAAGGATGCCTGCGGGCACGCGCGATGGCAGGGCGCGGGGCCAATAGGTTCTGGTGATCAAGGGCTGGCGCTGCACCGCCGCTCAGCCTCGCCGCGGACTGGACAGGGACAGGAGGGCGGGAAACCAGCGGGGAAACATGTCCATCAGACCACCGGTGGTTGCCGGGGGGGGCGCAAGGAATGTTTCTTGAAAGTGGTGCGGGTGAAGGGACTCGAACCCCCACGCCAAAGGCGTCAGAACCTAAATCTGGTGCGTCTACCAATTCCGCCACACCCGCAAGCCAAGGCGGGTTCTAGCGTGCCACGGGCTTGAACGCGAGGGGGAATCGCCGTCAAAATGCGCGGGGCAGGTCATAATTTCGCCCTTATTGGTGCCAAAATGGAAACAATATCGAGCACCGCGTTTTTGTCAGAGGAAGTCATCCATGTTGTCATCCATCACGCCCCAGCTGTCGCCGCTTCCGCTTGCCACGCGCCGGTCGCGTCCGACCGGGCTGGTGCCGGGCACGTTGGTTCGGACGCGGGACGGCGAGATGCCGGTGGAGTTTCTGCTGGCCGGGGATCTCATCGAGACGGCCGACGGTCTGGTCGAGCTGCGCGGCACCTCGGTGCTGGCGGCGCGGGATGTGGATGTTGTCGTGATCGAGCCGGGCGCGCCGGTGGCGGCGGTCGGGCAGGGCCGGGCGCTGGTGGTGCCGGTGGATCAGCAGGTGCTGGTCAGTGACTGGCGGGCGATGATCCTGCACGGGCAGGCGCAGATGCTGACACCGGCCTCGTCGCTGGTGGACGATCTGCTGGTGCGCCGGGAGACGCGCGCCGCCGTGCCTCTGATCCGGCTGCATTTTGACACGCCCCAGGTGATCCGGGCCGATGGGATCGAGGTCGCCAGTGCGAGCACCCGCGCGCCGGTGGCCGGGGTCGAGCGCTACCTGCACTGAAGACGGTGCGCTCAAGCGCACCCTACCCGGGGTGGCCGATTACACGGCGCAGTACCGCAGGCAGGGCTTCTGGCAGATCCTCGGCGATCAGACCCGGACCGACGTGCCGCGCGGCGGCGGCATGCAGCCACGTGCCGGTGCAGGCGGCGGCGTAGGAGCCGACGCCCCGCGCCAAGAGACCGGTGATTATCCCCGCCAGAACATCCCCCGATCCCGCCGTTGCCAGCCACGGCGCAGCCTGAGCACCGCTGGCGGCGTGGACCGAGCTGCGGCCATCGGGCGCGGCGATGACCGTATCGGGGCCTTTGAGCACCACCACGCAGCCCGCGCGCGCCGCCGCCTGACGCCCAGCGTCGAGGCGCGAGAAGGCGGGGCCGTTGGCCGGTTCGGCGCTCAGGCGCGCGGCCAGATCGGGAAACAACCGGGCGAATTCGCCGCCATGCGGGGTCAGCACCCAGTCTTCGGGCAGGGCGCCGCTCACCGGTCCCAAGGCGGTCAGCGCATCCGCATCTACCACCGTAGGGCGGGGTTTCACCCCGCCTTCCCGCAACGCGCCCAGCAGCGCTGCCGCGCGCTCGATCCCCAGACCGGGGCCAAGGCAGAGCGCGGTGATGCGTGTGTCGGCCAGCGCTTCCGCCAGCGCCTCGGGGCTGTCGATCCGGCGCAGCATCAGCGCGGTGATCTGCGCGGCGACCTCCATCATCGCGGACCCCGGCGCGCCGAGCGTCACCAGTCCCGCCCCGATCCGAAGTGCGGCGCGGGCAGACAGGCGGGCGGCACCGGTGCGGCCCATGCCGCCGGTCAGGATCAGCGCGTGGCCATGGGTGAATTTATGCGCGGCGGTGGTTTTGTCGAGCTGTGCAAAGGCCGGGTCGTCGGGGGTGACAAGGCTGGCCGTCACGCCCGCAGCCTCACGCCAGGCGGCCACGCCGATATCCACGGTGACCATCTCGCCGCACAGCTCTGGTCCTTGTGCCAGCACATGACCGGGCTTGCGCCAGCCGAAGGTGACGGTGAGCGCGGCACGGGCCGGGATGCCGCCGGGGATCAGGCTGCGCCCGCTGTCCAGACACAGGCCTGAGGGGGCGTCGACGGCCACCACACGCGCGGATACGCGCGCAAGCGCTGCCACGACCCGCGCCAGTTCGCCCGTGACCGGCCGCGACAGGCCAGTGCCGAACACCGCGTCAACATAGACATCCGCCTGCGGCCCCTCTGCCAACGCCTCAGCCGTCAGTGGAGCAACCGGCCCCGTCCAAGCCCGCGCGTTCGACACCGCGTCAGGGGGCATCCGGTCCGCACCCGCCGCCGCCAGCACGCGGACCGTCCAGCCCCGGGCGGCGAGCAGCCGCGCGACCGCAAACCCGTCGCCGCCGTTGTTGCCCGGCCCGCAGAGCACACAGGCACGTTCAGCCCCCGGCCAGCGGGTCACAAGGGCGGCAACGACCCCCTCGGCGGCGCGTTCCATCAGGTCCAGACCGCGCACGGCGCCCGACTCAATCGCAGCCGTTTCTATGGCGCGCATTTGTGCAGATGTTACTAATTCGATCACGTCCGCCCCGTTTGCATTCAGTTGAAGCCTAAACTATAGTACATTTGCACAAATAATGTGCGATATCGGGGGATTTCCGCCGCGAATGGTGGAAAAGCCGCACCCCGGCAGGCTAGCGGATTGTCGCCTTGGCGGGAACGTGGTCTGAGGGTTGCGAGCCCGAACCCGGAGGGAGCGTCCGCGCATGAAAAAGATCGAAGCTATCATCAAGCCCTTCAAACTGGATGAAGTGAAGGAAGCCCTTCAGGAAATCGGTATTCAGGGGCTGTCGGTGATCGAGGTCAAGGGCTTCGGACGCCAGAAGGGGCACACGGAACTCTATCGCGGCGCCGAATACGTCGTTGATTTTCTGCCCAAGGTTAAGATCGAAGTGGTGCTGACCGACGACATGGTCGATCCCGCGATCGAAGCGATCATTGCCGCCGCGCGGACCGACAAGATCGGCGATGGCAAGATTTTCGTTTCACCCGTCGAACAGGTGATCCGCATCCGCACCGGTGAAACCGGCGACGACGCGGTCTGAGCCTAAACTTTACACTACAATCAGGGGACAAATATGAGCGTTGAAACGGTTCTCAAACTGATCAGCGACGAGCAGGTCGAGTATGTGGACATCCGCTTCACCGATCCGCGCGGAAAGCTGCAGCACGTCACGGTCGTGTCGGATCTGGTCGATGAGGATTTCCTCGAAGAAGGCTTCATGTTCGACGGCTCGTCGATCGCCGGCTGGAAATCAATCGATCAGTCGGACATGAAACTGATGCCGGACACCAGCAGTGTCTACATCGACCCGTTCTATGCCGAGAAAACCATCGCGCTGCACTGCGACGTGGTCGAGCCGGACACCGGCGAGGTTTACGACCGTTGCCCGCGTCAGACTGCCAAGAAAGCCGAAGCCTACCTGAAATCCTCGGGTATCGGCGACACGTTCTACGCTGGCCCGGAAGCCGAGTTCTTCCTGTTCGACGACGTGCGCTATTCCGTGACCCCGCAAAAAGTGTCGTTCCAGATCGACGCTGATGCGGCGGCCTGGAATACGGATGCCGAGTTCGAAGGCGGCAACATGGGCCACCGTGCTGCGCACAAGGGCGGCTACTTCCCGGTGAACCCGGTGGACGAAGCCCAGGACATCCGTTCGGAAATGCTGTCGACGATGAAGTCGATCGGCATCAAGGTCGACAAGCACCACCACGAGGTCGCGACCTGCCAGCACGAGCTGGGCATGATCTTTGGCGGTCTGGTCGAGCAAGCCGACAACATCCAGAAATACAAATACATCATTCACAACGTGGCCGCTGCTTACGGCAAGACCGCGACCTTCATGCCCAAACCGATGAAGGGTGACAACGGGTCGGGCATGCACGTAAACATGTCGATCTGGAAAGACGGCAAGCCGCTGTTCGCAGGCGACCAGTATGCGGATCTGTCGATCGAAGCGCTGTATTTCATTGGCGGTATCCTCAAGCACGCCAAGTCGCTGAACGCGCTGACCAACCCGTCGACCAACAGCTACAAGCGCCTGATCCCGGGCTTTGAAGCCCCGGTTCTGCGCGCGTATTCGGCCCGCAACCGCTCGGGCTGCGTTCGCATCCCGTGGACGGAATCGCCCAAAGCCAAACGCGTCGAAGCCCGCTTCCCCGATCCGGCAGCGAACCCCTACCTGGCCTTCGCCGCTCTTCTGATGGCTGGTCTGGACGGCATCAAGAACAAGACCCATCCGGGCGAAGCCTCGGACAAGGATCTGTACGACCTGCCGCCGGAAGAACTGGCCGCCATCCCGACCGTCTGCGGCTCGCTGCGCGAAGCCCTGGAAGAGCTGGAAAAGGATCACGACTACCTGCTCGCAGGCGGCGTGTTCACCAAGAGCCAGCTGGAAGGCTACATGGCGCTGAAATGGGACGAGGTTTACGCGTTCGAGCACACCCCGCACCCGATCGAATACGCGATGTACTACAGCTGCTGATCTGAGGATCACGGTTTTGAGGGGCGCCCATAAGGGCGCCCCTTTTCCGTTTGGGGACGGGCGGATATAGACTACAGTTGCGCCGGACCCTCATGGTGTCGGGTCTCTGCAAGGACGGGCTATGACCAAGTACCACCCCCTCGATGTGCGTCATCCCGACAACCGGCCGTATCTGAGCAAGAATTACCTGCTCGACCCGCCGTCGATGACGCATAACACGCGCTATGACGCGGTCGAGCCCGCCCGTGGACGCGCCGCGCGTCTGGCCGAAATGGTCTCGGCGCCGCTGGGCCGGGGGCAGCGCACCAGCACCGCCACCCCGTCCAGCCCGGCTCAGGCGACCGCGCCCTGGGGCAGCACGCCGTCCCGCGCCGCGCCGGTCGGCGCGACGTCCTCGGGCGCGTCCCGCGCAGCCGGGATCTTGCGCACGGTGTTCTTTCTGGGGGTGTTTGGTTTCATCGTGCTGAACCAGACCGATGCGTTCGAGCAGATCACCGCCGAGTTGCGCGGCTGGTTCGCCTCGATGGGCATTGCCTTCCCCTTCTGATTTATTCGGTCAAAGTCGTGCAAAATTGTGCAGACTTCCAGCGCGCTTGCGGGCGGCGGTTCTGGTATCCTTTCCCTCTGCGCAGGCACGTCAGCGCAGCGGTGGAAGGGCATTATGCGCACAGGGACAGGCATCGCCGGGGCAACACTGCTCTTTGATGCGCGGGACGGCGAGCCGGACCTCGTGCTGGCCATGCAGTACCTGCTCGATGACCTGCGCGCTGAGGGGCGGCGCATTGTCGGCCTCAAGCTGACCTCCAGCACTCTGCGCCTGCGCGCAGAGCCGTATGAAATGGTGGTAACCGTCGCGCCTGATCCGTTACCCGCCAGCGCGATGCACGGCCTGTTGCGGCCCGTCATCGGCGACGCGCCCGATTTCGCCCGCGTCCATCTGGGCCGCGCCCTGCGCACCCATAGCCGGGCGATGGGGTTCCTGCTGCGCCGCCGTGGCGCTCCGCTGGCCGATCTGGAGGACAGCGAGCGTCTGCTGGTGCATGAAGGCCGCCATTGCCTGTTGTCGGTGCTTGAGGCGGCGACGCCCTCGCTGCTGATCTGGCAGCCGGGGGGGCTGGTGCTCAGCCTTGACGAATTCCGCCGCGCCGACCCCGCTGTGCTGATCGCGCAGGGCGACCTGTCCGCGCCGCTGACCGCGCCGTCGCCAGACCGGCTCAGCCTGCCGCGCCCCGGCACCGAACGGGACACAAGCGCCGAACAACCGCCGCCGGAAGCCGCCCTGTTGACCCGCGCGGATCGCCGCGACAAACGCAGCCTCGGGCGGCTCTTTGGCAAACCATCCCCGCGCCCGCCCATCGTCCCGCAGCTCGACCGCCAAAGCGAACGTCTCGCCGCCGCGCTGCGTCAGGGCGACGGGCCGGACCCGCCGCCAAAGCGCCGCTTCTGGGCGGGGCGTGCCTAGCCGCGATGGCGCGCGTCAAAGGCTGCCTCTTCGGCGGGGGTCAGCGTTTCGCGGCGCACCTGATAGGTATGGATGGCAAACAGCACCGCCCGCGTCTTTGGCAGCCGCATCAAGACCTGCCGCTCGCTGCGGATATAGCCGCGCCGCTCGGTATCGGGCGCGCGTTTTTCCGCTTCACGGCGCGGCTGAAACAACGCCGGATCGATGTAATCGAGCACATTGCCCCGCCACAGCGGTTGTTCTGGCCGGATCAGATCAAACAGGCGCTGAACCCGCTTCCCAACGCCGGTATCGTAGGAGGCGACCGGTGTGTGGATGCCGGGCAAGCCGCGCCCGATCTTCTCGCTCAACGTCCAGCTGGCGGGAAAGCACAGCACGGCGGCCGTCATCACATGATGCCCGTCGGGGCCATCCTGCAACAGCACCAGATCCTCTTGCACCAACCGCCCCAGCACCGCCAGCGGCGCTCCCTCACGCGCGACGAACCGCCCGTCCGGGCAGCGCCAACCCTCGCTCCCAGCCGTGAACCCCAAGGCGGGCAGGCGCGCCGTGACGGCCTCGAATAGCTCATCGACCGCCGCTTCCGATCCGGGCAGGGCGGCCAAGACCGCGCAGGGTCGCTCGGCAAGCAGGCGTTCGCGCTCGGCCATCTGCTGCGCGTAGACCTCGTCAACCCGCAACCAATCCTCGGGATCGAGGGGCTGAATGCCGGGCAGGCGGCTCAGGCGCGGGTCCATCCAGGTCTTGAACGGCAAGGCATCGTGCAAAATCGCCATTGTGGCCTTTCCCCAAGTCGCTTTTGGACAAGACTGTCCATAAACCCTGCGCAAGGCTGGGCAGGGATTTCGGGGGCAGACGATGGACCACTACGCAGACCGGCGCAAGATTGACCCAACCCGCGGCGCAGAGCTGGGCGACGGCAGCGCCAATGACAACGACCGGGTCGAGATCGGCCCGACCCAGCTGGCCTTTCGCGAATGGGAGGCAGCCGGCCTGACCCTGCCCGATCTGGCCCGGATGCGCGCCTACCGGCTGGCGCGGCTGGTGCAGGCGATACAAGCGCGCGATCTGGCCGGGCTGTTGCTGTTCGACCCGCTCAACATCCGCTACGCCACCGACACCACCAACATGCAGCTGTGGAACAGCCACAACCCTTTTCGCGCCTGCATGGTCTGCGCAGATGGCCACATGGTGGTCTGGGAATACAAGAATGCGCCGTTTCTGGTCGATTTCAACCCGCTGGTGAAAGAGCTTCGCCACGGCGCGTCCTTCTTCTACGCGGTGACCGGCGACAAGGGCGGCGACGCGGCCAACGGTTTTGCCGGGCAGATCACGGAAGTGTTGCGCGCGCATGCCGGCGACAACAAGCGGCTGGCGATCGACAAGATCCAGATCCTGGGCCTCAAGGCGCTGGAACGCGCCGGTTTCGAGATCCACGAGGGTGAGGAAGTCACCGAACGCGCCCGCGCGATCAAAGGTCCCGACGAGGTTCTGGCGATGCGGTGCGCCAGCCATGCCTGCGAAGCCTCGATCGCTGAAATGGAACACTTCGCGCGGACCGAAATCCTCAAGGGTGGAATCTCCGAGGATGACGTTTGGGCCGAGCTGCACAAATCCAACATCCGCCGGGGTGGCGAATGGATCGAAACCCGCCTTCTAGCCTCGGGTCCGCGCACCAATCCCTGGTTTCAGGAATGCGGTCCCCGGCTCATCCAGCCCGATGAAATCGTCGCCTTTGATACCGACCTGATCGGGACCTATGGCTTTTGCATCGATATCTCGCGCACCTGGTGGATCGGCGAGGGGCGACCGACCAACGCGATGGTATCGGCCATGAACCACGCCGTCGATCACATCGCGCAGAACATGGCGATGCTCAAGCCGGGCGTGACGATCAAGGAACTGGTCCACAGCGGCCACCCGCTCGCGCCCGAGTTCTGGGCGCAGAAATATTCGTGCAAGATGCACGGGGTCGGGTTGTGCGATGAATGGCCCTACGTGCCCTATCCCGATGGCTGGGTCGAGGGCGCCTTCGACGTCGCCCTGGAGCCGGGTATGGTGCTCTGCGTCGAGGCGCTGGTCTCGCCCGAGGGCGGGGATTTCTCGATCAAGCTGGAAGATCAGGTGCTGATCACCGAGACCGGCTTTGACAACCTGACGCGCTATCCGCTGGACGCCGCTCTGCTGGGGTAAGCCGCAGAACCGGGAGGATTTTCCATCCTCCCGGACCCTCCTGGAGGATACTTTCAGACAGAAAATGGCGCATGGTTAACAAAACCTTATCATCTGTCCTTAAATATCCTGGGGGGTGAATTGGCCGACAGGCCAAGAGGGGGCAAGGCCCCCTTGCCCGGCCGCAGGCGATCACCGTCGCCGCGGCAGCGTCGCCAGTGCCACGCCGGCCAACACCACGGCGCAAGCCAGCACCGCGCCGCTGCTCAGCCGCTCGCCCATCAGCATCGCGCCCGCAGCCAGCGCGATCACCGGCACCGTCAGTTGTGCCGCAGCAGCGCGGGCGGCACCGAGCTGCGGCAGCACCGCGTACCACAGCGCGTAACCCAGACCTGAGGTCACGGCCCCCGACACGATCGCCAGCACCCAGCCCATCGGGGCGATATCGCCCAGTCCGGCGGGCAGGCAGGCCAGCGCGACCATGGGCGTCGCCAGCAAGAAATTCGCCGCCGTCGCCTGAAGCGGATCGGCCGCGCGGCGACCGGCGAGGGAATAGAGACCCCAGCCAAGCGCGGCCGCGCCCATCAGCAGGGCGGGGGGCAGGGCGGGAACCGCATCCGCGCCCGGCAACAGCAGCCCCGCCAGCCCGGCCAGCGCCAGCCCCGCACCCCAGAACCGGCGCGCGGGCGGCTGTTCGCCGCCCATCACCGCACCGGCCAGCATCGTTACCTGCACGCCCGCGAACAGGATCAGCGCGCCGATGCCGCTGTCCAGTGCCCGGTATGCCAGCGAGAAGCCAACCAGATACAGCGTCAACCAGAGAGCGGGCAGCAGGTTCGCCCGTCCCGGCCACGCCCGCGCCAGCGCCGCCAGTACCAATGCACCCGCCGTCACGCGGATCAGCGCGAAGGGCAGGGCTTCGATCAGCCCGCCGCCCACCGCGGCGCGGTTGAGCAGCGAGTTGGCCGCGAAAGCGACCATGACCAGCGCGCTGAGCGCGAGCAGGCGCATGTCAGCCGTCGAGTTCCACGGCCTTGAGCGCGGCGTCGAGCCGCGACAGCGTGCCCGGCACGTCCTTGAGCTTGTCAAGACCAAAGAGGCCGATGCGGAAGGTGCGGAACCCGTCACCCTCGCCGACCATCAGCGGCACGCCCGCCGCGATCTGATACCCGGCGGCAGCGAAGGCCGAGCCGTTCTGCAGCTCGGGCCGCTCGGTAAAACACACCACGACACCCGGCGCGCCAAAGCCCTCTGCCGCAAGCGGCGGGTGGCCATAGGCGGCCAGCAGCGCCCGCGCGCCCTTGCCAAGCGCGCATTGTGCCTTCTTCGCGGCCTCGAAACCCATTGCCTTGGTTTCCAGCATCGCATCGCGAAGACCGGCCAGCGCGTCGGTCGGCAGGGTGGCGTGATAGGCGTGGCCGCCGTCCTCATAGGCTTTCATGATCGCGCGCCATTTCTTCAGGTCCAGCGCGAAGCTGTCCGAGGTGGTCTCGGCCAGACGCGCCTCGGCGCGCGGGCCCATGACCACGATCCCGGCCGAGGGCGAAGCGCTCCAGCCCTTTTGCGGCGCCGAAACCAGCACATCGACGCCAAGCGCCTTCATGTCGACCCAGGCCGCGCCTGAGGCGATGCAGTCGAGCACCATCAGCGCGCCGACCTCATGCGCGGCATCGGCCAGCGCCTTGATATAGTCGTCGGGCAGGATCATCCCGGCCGAGGTTTCCACATGCGGCGCGAAGACCGCCTGCGGGGCCTCGGCGCGGATCTTGGCGGTGACTTCGGCGATCGGGGCCGGGGCATAGGCCGCCTGCGGGCCATTGCCACCGGGGCGGGCCATCATCACCTCGGTGCCGTCGTTCAGATCGCCCGCGTCAAAGATCGCGCTCCAGCGGAATGAAAACAGCCCGTTGCGCACCACAAGGCATTTGCCGCGCGCGAATTGCCGCGCGACCGATTCCATCGCGAAGGTGCCGCCACCGGGCACCAGCGCCACGGCACTGCCATTGTAGACTTCTTTCAGCATGCCCGAGATGTCACGCATGACACCCTGAAAACGCTGCGACATATGGTTCAGGGACCGGTCGGTGAAGACGACCGAAAATTCCTCGAGTCCGCCTTGGTCGATGGCATCATGAAGCGCGGGCATCGGGTACTCCGTATTTGATTTGCGCGCCAACTTAGGCCGGGCAGGCCCCCGGCGCAACGTGGCGCGTCACGGGGTCGCGGCGAGCAGCTCGGACAGGGTGACCAGCCGAAATCCACGCGCGTGCAACCCGTCGATGATCAGAGGGAGCGCCGCACGGGTGGCGCTGCGGCTGCTGGCCATCGCGTGCAGCAGGATGATCGAGCCGGGCCGCGCCTGTTCGATCGCGATGCGCGCGATGCGCTCGGCCCCGGCGTTGAGGTCGCTGTCGGGTTCGATGTCCCACATGACGGTGGTGCGGTTCTGCTCGGCCAGCACCCAGGGCAGCACGAACAGGCGCTTGCCATAGGGCGGGCGAAAATGGATCGGGCCGGTGTACCCCGCCGCTCGGATCGCCGCATCGGTGCGGGCCAGCTCGCGTTCGACAAAGGCCGGGCGCACCAGCACCATCCGCGTGTGGCTGTAGGAATGATTGCCCAAGTCGTGCCCGGCGGCGACCAGCGCGGCGGTGAGCATGGGGTTCGCCTCGGCCTCGCGTCCGGTGACAAAAAAGGTGGCGCGCAGGCTGCGCCCGGCAAGGATGCCAAGAATCGCCTCGGTCTGCACCGGCACCGGCCCGTCATCGAAGGTCAGCGCGACCAGCGGCTGCGTGGTCTCGACCCGGTCCACCATTGCACCGAACAGCTGGAAGCTGCGCGCGCGCGACAGCTGCCACAGGCCAGCGGCGGCCAGTGTAAGGATCAGGAGAAGGGCAAGGAGTCGGCGCATCGCCAGAGCCTGCGCCGCGCGGGCGCCCCCGGTCCAGTCTAGAGCGCGGGGATGAGCGCCCAGCCGCCGAGGCCGATGAGCATCACGGCGGACAACCGTGAAACCAGCCGCGCAAAGCCGGCGGGCAAGCGGCTGCGCGTCAGCGCCACGCCGCCCGACAGGATTGCCCACCAGGCCAGCGAGCCGAGGAACACGCCCGCGACGGCGATGCTGGCGGTGGCGATGGTTGCGTCTTCGGCCAGCCCCAGCCCGGCGAACATCGCCACAAAGGACAGGATGGTGGCCGGATTGGCGATGGTCAGCGCATAGGTCGCCGCCGCCGTGGTGATCAGGGTGCGGGCATTGGCTGTGGCGGGCGTCGCTTGGCCGCCACCACTTAGCCAGCCGCGTATCCCCAGACCGATCAGCAGCAGGCCGCCAAGGATGCGCACCCAGCCCGCGCCACCGTCCAGAACGCCCGCCATCGCGGCGAAGCCAAAGGCGGCAAAGGCGGCATAGGTCGCATCCGCCAGCGCGGTGCCGACACCCCCGGCAAACCCGGCGGCGAAGCCCATGTGCAGCGTGCGCGCGATGCACAGCGCACCGATGGGTCCAAGCGGGATGGCGACGGCGAAGCCCAACAGAACAGCCTTGAAAAACAACATGCTGTCAGCTCGCGACGGGTGGCACAAAAACCCCGGCCACCGGCGAAGACAGCGCCAGCACCGTCTGTGAACGGCCCAGAAATCCCAGCTGCTTCAACCCGGCCAGAAAGGTCTCAAGATCGGCCAGCGAGCCGGTGCGCATCTTGACCAGATAGGACCAGTCGCCGGTGACATGGTGGCACTCCTCGATCTGCGGATCGGCGGCAGCATGGGCGCGGAAGGCTGCCTCATCGGCGCGCTCGGACAGGGCTATCCAGACAAAGGCGAGGATGGGCAGATCCAGCGCCTGCGCCTCAACCGCGACGGTGAACCGCTGGATCGCACCGCTGGCCACCAGACGGCGCAGACGTTCGTTCACGGCCGAGGGCGACAGGCCGACATGCGCACCGATATCCGCCAGCGCGCGGCGGGCATCTTGGGCCAGAAGGTCGACGATTGTGCGGTCAATGGTATCCATAACCGCAATATTTGCTGAAATAGTGGCGATTCGCAAGCTAAATTCATGGCCTGGGCGGCTTGGAGCGTCGCGCCAGGGAAAGCCCGCAGCCTTCAAGGCACGCGATCAGCCGGTCTGCTGGCGCGCAACCTCTTCGAAGGCGGCGATGCAGGCTTTGACGATCCGCGAGGGGCGGGTCTGCGGCGCGGTCAGCAACAGCGTGCGGAAGTGGATCGCGGGCACAAAGGGGCGCAGTTCGATCTGGGTGCCGCGATAGAGCTCGGCGGTGAGCGGATTGACAAAGCCACAGCCGATCCCCGCCGCGATCATCGCGCACACGGTCGACGAATAGGGCGTCTCGAACACGATCCGCGGTGTCGATCCGGCGGCGCGCAGGATCGCGTCGGCTTCTTGCCGGGTGGTGTCTTCGGCGGCCAGCGCAACGAATTCCTGCCCGTCCAGATCCTGTGGCGTGATCGACTCCAACGCGCACAGCGGGTGCCCCTTGGGCAGGCCGACCATCGCGCATTTGGTCACGAAGGGCCGCGCATCGACGCCGCTCAGGTCGATCTCGTCGGCGGCAAGGCCAAAGTCGAACTGCCCGGCCACCACCAGATCGCGCACCACGGACGACATATGCGTCTGCATGGTGATCGCCACTTCGGGGTAGGCGCGGTGAAAGGCGGCCAGCGCCAGCGGCGCGATGGTGGTGCTATAGGCGGACAGGCAGGCGATGCGGATCTCGCCCGCGCCGAAATCGCGGATCCGCGCGGCAGCGGAGTTGAGCCGCGACAGGCCGATGAAGCAGGCTTCGACCTCACGGTGCAGCATCTGCCCTTCGGCGGTGGGAACCATGCGGCCCTTGATCCGCTCGAACAGCGCAAAGCCGATGTTGCGCTCAAGCTCGATGATCGCCTTGGATGCGGCAGGTTGCGAGATGCGCAGCAGATCGGCGGCCCGCGACACGGTGCCGGCGGTCATGATGGTGTGGAAAATCTCGATCTGTCGTTGGTTCACGGCACGAAACCCATAACCTGAGAGAATGGAGTGATCAGACCTTAGTATTGGACGGAATAGACCGCAACGCCGTAAAACCGGGGCTATGAAGACGAGTCCCGAGGATGCCATGCACGACCAGACGCTTTGCGTGACCCCGCCTGAGGCCGATATGACCGGCTTTGACACGCTGGCCGTGCCGGTCTACCGCGCCAGCACGATCCCCTTCGCCGATGCCGAGGGCTATCAGAACCGCCGCCTGCGCGGGCCGGATGGCTACAGCTATGGGCTGGGCGGTACGCCGACCACGCGGTCGCTGGAAGGCCAGATCACCGCGCTGGAAGGCGGAGAGCGGACCGTGCTGGTGCCGTCGGGGCAGGCCGGAATTTCGGTGGCGATGCTGACCTTTGTTCAGGCGGGCCAGAAGATCCTGATGCCCGACACGGTCTATCCCCCCGCGCGTGATTTTGCCCGTCAGGATCTGGCGCGCATGGGGATCGTGACCGACTTCTACGATCCCGGCTCGCTGGACGATCTGCGGGCGCGGCTCGACGACCAGACGCGACTGGTCTGGCTGGAATCGCCCGGCTCGACCACGATGGAAGTGCAGGATTTCGCCGCCATCGCCGATTTGGCGCATGCGCAGGGCGCGCTGGTGGGTTGCGACAATACTTGGGCGACGCCGCTCAATTTCAAACCCATCGCCCATGGTGCAGATCTGGTGGTCGAGGCGCTGACCAAGTATTTCTCGGGCCATTCCGATGTGCTGATGGGCTCGATCACCACCGCGACGGTCGCGTTGGGCCATCAGCTGCGCCGGTCGCTGGGGCGTTTGGGCATCGGCGTATCGCCGGACGATTGCTCGCTGGTGCTGCGCGGTATGCAGACGATGAGCGTGCGCATGCAGCATGCCTCGGCGGTTGCCCTGCGCGTGGCGCGATGGATGCAGACCCGGGCCGCCGTGACGCAGGTCCTGCACCCCGCGCTGCCCGACTGCCCGGGCCACGCGCTGTGGAAACGCGATTTTAGCGGCTCAAGCGCCGTGTTCAGCATCGTCCTGACCGCCGGGGCGGAAGCGCGGCTGATGCGGGCGCTGGATACGTTGGACCATTTCGTCATCGGTGCCTCATGGGGCGGCACGCGCAGCCTGCTGGCGCCGATGAACATTTCGGGGGACCGAAGCCTGCCGCGGGCAGGCGCACCCGAAACCTATCTGCGCGTCAGCATCGGGCTCGAAAATGAAGCCGATCTGATGGCGGATCTCGAGCGGCTGTTCGCAGCGCTCGAAGAAACAGCGCGTGACGCTGAATAAAAACAAACCTGGCCGACAGCCACCCCCAGCCCAACAGACAGGACGTCCCGATGACCCAGACCCGACGCAATTTTCTTGCCGCTACCCTGTGCAGCGCCGCGCTTGCCAGCGGATTCGCCGCGCCTGCCATGGCCGAGACTGCCCTGACCGAGCGCCTGTCTTCGGACACGCTGGTCATCGGCATTCACAACCGCGCGCCCTGGGGCTTTCGCGGCACCGACGGCGAGGCCACCGGCTATCACCCCGATCTGGTGCGGGCCGCCTTCTCGCATCTGGGTGTCGAGAACATTGAATTCGTCATCTCGGATTTTGGCGCGCTGATCCCCGGACTCAGCGCCAACCGCTTCGACATGATCGCCTCGGGGATCGCCATCACGCCTGAGCGGTGCGAGCAGGTGATCTTCAGCGAGCCGGACCTGTCCATCGGCGACGGGCTTCTGGTCGAGCAGGGCAACCCGCATAACATCCACTCCTACGCCGATTTCGTCCAGAACCCGGATCTGATGCTGGCCGGGGGCCGGGGCACGCTGAACTCGCGCAATGCGATGGAAGCCGGCGTGCCCGAGGATCAGATGCTGCAACTGCCCGAAACCAACGATCTGGTTTCGGCGCTGCTGGCCGGGCGGGCACAGGCGGCGACACTGTCGTCGCCCTCGGTGATCTCGCTGCTGGCCGATCCCAACCTGGCCGAGCGCGGGCTCGAGCGCGCCGAGCCGTTTGAGGGCCTGATGCGGGCGGATGGCACCCCGGCGGCGATGTATACCGCCATCGCGTTCCGGCCCGCGGATACCGCGCTGCGCGACGCCTATAACGCCCAGCTGTCGGTCATGATCGAGGATGGAACGCTGGAAGAAATCATGGGCCGCTATGGCTTCGGTCCGGCTGAAATGCCGCCGTCGCGGACCACGGCTGATATCTGCGCCGCCCGCTGACGTCGCGGTTGAAGGACAGGCTTCGTGACCTTCCCAAACATCCTTGCGGGCATCTTCGAGGGGTTCGGCGTCACCGCTGCCGTGACGTTCTACGGCATGCTCTACGCCGTGCCCTTCGCCTTTGGCGCCGGCATCTTGCAGCACTTCACGCGCGGGTGGGCCCGGCTTGCTGTTACCGCCGTGATCGAGTTCTGGCGCTCGTCGCCGGTGATCATCACCTTGTTTGTGATGTATTACACGCTGCCCAGCTTCGGCCTCACCCTGTCGGGAATGACAGTCGGGGCGATGGCGCTGGGGCTCAACATCGGCGGCTATGGCAGCCAGGCGGTGCGGGCGGCCCTGCAATCGCTCGACAAGGGACAAGTCGAGGCCGGGCTCGCGCTCGGCCTCAGGCGCTGGGAGGTGCTGGGGCTGGTTGAGCTGCCGCAAGCCTTCACCGCCATGCTGCCCAGCTTCGTCAACCAGTTCATCCAGCTCGTCAAAGGGACTGCGCTGGTGTCGCTGATCACCCTGACCGACATGACCTTTCGCGCCAAAGAGCTGTCGCAGCTGAGCTATGATCCGGTCGGCACCTATACCGGCCTGCTCGTGGCCTATTTCATCGTCTGCTATCCCGCGACCATTCTGGGACGGATGCTGGAGCAGCGGGTCTCGACGCCCGCAAGGGGGCTTCATGACCTTTGATGTCGATTTCGCACTCTCGACACTGCCCTTCATTCTCAAGGGCTTGTTCACCACGCTTTGGGTCACGGTGGCCAGCGCGCTCGGCGCGTCGATCCTGGGGTTCGTGTTCGAGGTATTGCGCCGCACCAGCCGCGTGATGGGGCTGCTCATGCGCTTTGTCATCGACGCGATCCGCTCGACCCCGGTTCTGGTGCAGCTCTATTTCTTGTACTTCGTGCTGCCGTTCTGGGGCGTCGTGCTGCCTGCGCTGGTCGTCGGCGTGATCGGATTGAGCGTCTATTACAGCGGCTATCTGGCCGAGGTGTTCAAGGCCGGGATCGACGCCATCCCGCGCGGGCAGACCGAGGCGGCCAAGGCCATCGGCCTGACCCGGCTCGATGTCATCGCCTTTGTCATCGCCCCGCAGATGCTGCGCAATATCGCCGCCCCGATGGGCAACTACTTTGTGTCGATCCTCAAGGCGACGCCGTATCTGGCGGTCATCGCGGTGCCCGAGATGCTGGGCTCAGCGCTGGATATCGGCTCGCGAACCTTCCGCTATGCCGAACCCATGCTGGTGGTCGGCGCGATCTTCCTGGTGCTGGCCGTCGCCATCGGTCAGGGCGTCCGGTGGCTGGAACTGCGCCTGCTCGCCTCGACCAGACGCTGAGCGCCGCGTATTGAAAGTGAGAGCAATGACCGAAACTGTGATCCCCGCCGTCTCGTTGCAGGGCGTGACCAAGAAATACGGGACATTTCAGGCGCTGACCAACGTCTCGCTCACCGTCGCCAAGGGCGAGCGCGTGGTGATCTGCGGGCCCTCGGGGTCGGGCAAGTCCACGCTGATCCGCTGCATCAACCAGCTTGAGCGGCACGACGGGGGCAAGATCATTGTCGACGGGGCCGAGATCGGAGCGCGCGGCACCCGCCTGCCGGACCTGCGGCGCGAGGTCGGGATGGTGTTCCAGCACTTCAACCTGTTCCCGCACCTGACCGTCTTGCGCAACTGCACGCTGGCGCTGACCCGCGCCCGCAAGATGCCGCGCGCCAAGGCCGAAGAGATCGCGCACCATTACCTTGCGCGCGTGCGCATCCCCGAGCAGGCCGACAAGTTTCCCAGCCAGTTGTCAGGCGGCCAGCAGCAACGCGTCGCCATCGCGCGGGCGCTGTGCATGAACCCGCAGGTGATCCTGTTCGACGAGCCGACCTCGGCGCTGGACCCCGAAATGATCAAGGAAGTGCTCGATGTCATGATCGACCTGGCGCAGGGTCAGATGACGATGATCTGCGTCACGCATGAGATGGGCTTTGCGCGCAAGGTCGCTGACCGGGTGGTGTTCATGGACCGGGGCGAGATCGTCGAAGCCGCGCCGCCCGAAGACTTCTTCAACACCCCGCAGAACGAGCGAACGCGCTTGTTTCTGGGACAAATCCTGTGAAAGGCGCGGCGATGGACAAGAGCATGGTCTGGTGTGGTCTCGATCTTGACGCCGAGGGCAAGGACAGCGACTTCCTGCGCATTCCGCATTCGGTCGACACCTCGGCCTATGGCTGGATCGGCGTCCCGGTGGTGCGCATCAAGAACGGCGAGGGGCCGACCGCGCTGCTCTGCGCGGGCAATCATGGCGATGAATACGAGGGGCAGGTCGCGCTCAACCGTCTGGCCCGCGCGATCGACGCGGCGGATGTCACGGGCCGGGTGATCATCCTGCCCGCGCTCAACGCCCCGGCCGTGCGCGCCGGACGCCGTGTCTCGCCGCTGGACGAAGGCAACCTGAACCGCGCCTTTCCCGGGCGCGCTGCGGGGACGCCGACCGAGATGCTGGCGCATTACATCTCGACCGAACTTTTTGCGCGTGCCGATCTGGTCATCGACCTGCATTCGGGCGGGCGTTCGCTGAACTATTTGCAGTGCGGGTTGGGACACTACGGCAAGGCACCCGAGACCGACGCCGCCATCCGCACGCTGCTTGAGGTCTTCAGTGCGCCGTGGAGCATCTTGACGCAGGGCGGCGGCGGCGGGGGGCGACAACCCTCTACGCCGCTGCCGCCGAGCGCGGGATACCGGCGATCACCTGCGAACTGGGGGGCGGTGCCACGCTGGACCCCGAGGGCACGCGCCACGCCGAAGAAGGCACGCGCCGCGTTCTGGCGGCCTACGGGATCTGGCGGGGCGCAGAGGTTCCGCCGCGCGCCAAGACGCGCTTTGCGCGGACTTTGCCGCGCGATCTGTCGATCTACGCCCGCCACACCGGTCTGTTCGAGCCGCACGCGGCGCCGGGTGACGCGGTCAGCAAAGGCCAGAGTGCGGGCCTGCTCTATCATATCGATCAGGTGCTGACCCCGCCGACCGAACTGCGGTTCGCCGTGGATGGCATTGTTTCATGCCGCCGGGCGCTGACGTTGGCGGGGCTGGGCGACTGTCTGTTCAATCTGGCGGAAACGATCTGACGGCAGCGTGCGTCGACGGGGCGATTGTCACCGTTGGGCAAGCGAGAGCGCGGCAAAGCTTTCCAGCCCAAAGCGTGTCCACCCATCGACGATTTTCAGAACCCGGTCGCTGTCCCAAGGTAGCGAGACCCTTCAACGTGTCACCAGTCGCCTGCGATGCGCAACGTCACCTCGACCGAAAACCGGCTTGACGATGTCTGGCGGCGGTGCGGTGGGCAGGGGCCTCTGGTGAACCGTTTGGTCGCCGCATATGGTCCTGATCAGCGTGTCGCAAGCAAGCGAACGCTTCGAGGCCTTTCCGCCCCTTCGGAACTGTGCGTCAACGGTGCGCTGATGATGTCTCGGGACGAGTCGCAAACCCCTGAAAGTGCATCATGGCCGCCTGATTGATCATAGTCAGCTGGTTGTGCGCGATCATCCCGCGACCGAGAGCTTCTAAACGGCGGTGATGTCCGTGTCGGAGCCCGACGGCAACAACATCGGCGCGGTTTACCAAGACGAAGCAACGCGCAACGCATCATCCGTCACCCTCGAGTTCTGGGCCAGCGTAGCAGCCGTTCGCCATGCCCGCTCGAAACCGCGCCGAGCACCGGGTGGCAAACGCCCGCTACCCGCCCTTTGCGCCCGAGGCACCAAGGACGCTGCGATCACCCTACGCGGCACGTCTGGCATAAGGCGGTGTCTGTTCGCTGACCTGCGGCTCATCGTCGGGCTGCCCTTGACGTCTTCAAGCTCATGAAATACGAACCGTCTTCAGTTGCGGGCGTTGTGTAATGGTAAGACCTCAGCCTTCCAAGCTGATGACGCGGGTTCGATTCCCGCCGCCCGCTCCAGGTTTTCCACCCAGATCTCAGCCGATGGACGCATACAGCGCGTAATCTGCCGACAGCCGCGTTTGAGCACGGGCGCGCAGCGCGTCGGGCAGGGCGCCATCGCCCTTGGGTGACACGTTCACCTCCGGCAGTTCGATGGCGAAATCCAGAAGCTCTTCCAGATACGCGACAAAGCCGCCGATCTCTTCATAGCGAAACAGCCGGTCAACGCCGCAGGCTCTCCCGTCATCGCCCTTCAGAAACGCCGATTGGCAGCCCACATCGGCGACCACGCTGCGCGGGGTGTCGAGATGCCCCTCGATGAAGTCGGCAAAGCTCATGCCCATGGTCGAGCCCGGCAGCTCGAACATATCCTCGCGCTGGCGCACCCGGTACCACGAGCCCAGCCAGTCTATCGGCTCGCGCATCAGCGCCACGGCGGTGAAGTCCTGCCCCGACAGCTCGCGCAGATAGGGCCGCAGGAACCGCTGCCAGTTGCGCGCGTCGCTGTGCTTGAGAGCGCCGGGTTGCATCACCGACAGCGATGCAAGCGGTGCCAGCGCGGTTTCGATCGCCGTGGACCCGGTCTTTGGCGTGGCCAGGATCACCAGGCGCTGTTCCCAGAAGACAAGCATCGCGCGCCCTTTCCCTGACGGTTTGAACGGTTTCTTAACTAAACTGGCAAAAATAGGGAATGCGACAAAGAAAGCTTGAAATGTTCTCTTTATGTCCGCATATAGATGAGAACATTGCTGGAACAAACGCTGTATTGTGGCCCCGGGCGGGCTGTGAAATAAGGGGCTAAACCATGGCAACCGCGAGCCTTCTCGACATGCAGGACAAGCGTTCACAGGATAAGCAGAAAGCACTCGACTCGGCATTGGCCCAGATCGAACGTCAGTTCGGTAAAGGGTCGATCATGCGTCTCGGGGCCGATAACCCTGTGGCCGAGATTGAGTCGACATCGACCGGCTCGCTCGGTCTGGATATCGCGCTGGGGATCGGTGGTCTGCCCAAGGGGCGGATCATCGAAATCTACGGGCCGGAAAGCTCGGGCAAGACGACGCTGACCCTGCATGTCATTGCAGAGGAACAGAAAAAAGGCGGCGTCTGCGCCTTTGTTGACGCCGAGCACGCGCTTGATCCGCAATACGCCAAGCGTCTGGGCGTCAATCTGGACGAGTTGCTGATCTCGCAACCCGACACGGGCGAGCAGGGGTTGGAGATCGTCGATACGCTGGTGCGTTCGGGCGCGGTGTCGCTGGTGGTGGTCGATTCGGTCGCTGCCCTCACCCCGAAGTCCGAGCTTGAGGGCGACATGGGCGACTCCAGTCTGGGCGTTCACGCCCGCCTGATGAGCCAGGCCATGCGCAAACTGACCGGGTCGATCAGCCGGTCGAACTGCATGGTCATCTTCATCAACCAGATTCGCATGAAGATCGGCGTCATGTTCGGCTCGCCCGAAACGACGACCGGCGGCAACGCGCTGAAATTCTACGCCTCGGTTCGTCTGGACATCCGCCGCATCGGCTCGGTCAAGGACCGTGACGAAATCGTCGGCAACCAGACCCGCGTGAAAGTGGTGAAGAACAAGGTTGCGCCGCCGTTCAAGCAGGTCGAATTCGACATCATGTATGGTGACGGGATCTCGAAAACCGGCGAGCTGATCGACATCGGCGTAAAGGCTGGTGTCGTTGAGAAGTCCGGCTCGTGGTATTCCTACGGCGATGAACGGATCGGGCAGGGGCGTGAGAATGCCAAGAGTTATCTCAAGGCCAATCCGACCATCGCGATGGAGATCGAGGATAAGATCCGCGCCGCCAACGGTCTGGATTTCCACGTCGGTGAAGAAGAAGGCCCCGTGCTCGACGATTGAGGAACGGTTTGGATGAGCGATCAGGCGACCCGCGCCGAACTTGATGCCGCAATCCCGCATATCATGGCCGCGCCAAAGGATGGCGCGGCCATCGAACAACTGTGCTTGCGCCCCGGCTACGGGGCCCGCCAGTTCGTCGATCAGATTACGCTGACCGCCGCCAGGGGTATCCCGGGCGAGCGATGGTCGACTGCGCCTTGGTTGCGCTTGCCCGATGGCAGCCCGCATCCGGGCATTCAGGTCTGTATCCTGCAACGCCGCGTGCTCGATCTTGTCTGGCGTGACCGCAGGGCCACACCACATCCGGGCGACACGTTCATCGTCGATATGGACCTGTCCGAGGCCAATCTGCCGACCGGGACGGTGTTGCAGGTTGGCACGGCGCAGCTGCGTGTGTCCGACGTGTTCAATGATGCCTGCGTCAAATGGAAGACCCGCTACGGTGCCCCGGCCAAAGACTGGGTCACCGCGCCGGGCCATCCGGCTTTACGTCTGCGAGGCCTCTTGTGCAGCATCACGCAGGACGGCGTGATCCGATCCGGTGACAGGCTGCGCAAGGGTTGAATCGGCTCAGCTCACCGCCTTGAGCCGTTCGATCAAGTGCCCGATCTCGCCGACATCCGCGTTGGCAAAGGCTATTCGCATCTCTCTTGCACCCTCGCTTTGTGCGTCGGGCCGGAACATCGTGCCCGGAAGCATGAGAACGCCGACCTCTGCCAGCAACCGTTTGGCGACAGTGGTTGAATCGGTTTCAAACGGGTGGCGCGCGTAGCCGAAATAAGCGCCGCAACCCAGCAGCTCCCACCCAGGGACCTGCGCGAAACCGTCCAGCAGGGCGCGGCGTCGCCGCAAAATTTCCAGGCGCTCACCGGCCAGCCAGCTTTCAAGGTTCTCCAACCCCCAAAGCGCCGCCATTTGCCCGGGGCCGGATACACAAATCGTCACCGTATCGAGAAACTTCTCGATCTCGGCCAGACGCGCGGGCGACGCGGCAATCGCCCCGACGCGGTGGCCCGTCAGGCGATAGGCTTTCGAAAAGCTGTAGAGATGAATGAAATTCCGGTCCCAGTCCGGGTTCTGGAACAGCCGATGCGGCGGTCCGTCTTGCGTGTGGAAATCGCGGTAGGTCTCATCGACGATCAAGGCGATGCCATGGCGTTCGGCCAGGGCAGCAAACGCATCCAGCGTCTCGGCGGAATACTCGACACCACCGGGATTGTTCGGCGTCACCAGCGTGATCGCTTTGGTGCGGGGCGTGATCAGGGCGGCGCAGCGCTCAAGATCGGGCAACAGATCCGAGCCTGTGGGCAGCGGCACAGCCTTCACACCAGTCATGCTGAGCCACATAACATGGTTAAAGTACCACGGCGTTGGCAGAATGACGTCGTCCCCCGGTCCGGCGAGCGTGGCGATCACCGCGCAAAATGCCTGGTTGCAGCCCGACGTCAGCGCGACCTGTTCACCCCGCACGGCGCCAGCGTACAACGCAGCCGTCCGCGCCGCCAATCTCTCGCGCAGGGCGGCATTACCCAAAACCGGACCGTAGAGGTGGATCTCGGGGTCTTGCTCGATCGCCCGCGCCATGGCTGCACGCAGATCCGCGGTCGGCGGCTCGACCGGGGCCGCTTGCGACAGGTTGAGCAGCGGATACTCCGACGGCACTGTGGTCTGGGTTAACCAACGGCGCGCTTCGGGGACCGGCGGGGCAAAGGTGGCGGCGAAGGCAGGGTTCAGGGGCAGGGACATGGCGTGCTCGCATTGGGTCGTGGCCAGAGTGCCGCATGCCGCCATGTTCGGCAAGGTGGCGGGCCTTGCCATCCGTGCGTCACTGCCGCATGCACGACGGGTATTCAAAACCCCCGAGGCCCCATGACCCCTGCCGCGCGCGAGGCTGCCGCCATTGAACTTCTCGACCGCTGGCTGGGCGGGCACCCTGTTGAGCAGGCGCTCACCCTCTGGGCGCGGGCCAGCCGATTCGCAGGGTCCGGTGATCGCGAGGCCGTGCGCGATCTGGTGTTTCAGGCGGTGCGGCGCCGGCGGTCGGCGGCGGCTCTCGGTGGCGGCGAAACGGGGCGCGCGCTGGTGCTCGGCCTCGCGCGCGAGGCCGGGATCCGGCCCGAAGCCTGGACCGGCGTCGGTCACGCTCCTGCTGAACTGAGCGAAGCCGAGGCGCGCCTTCTGGACGCGCCGCTGCCCGTTCTGGCCCGGCCTGTCGCGCTCGACTGTCCGGACTGGCTGCTCGACCATTTTGAGGCCGCGCTGCAGGGGCAGACCGACGTCATCCTGTCACGCATGCGCGATCGCGCTCCGGTTTTTCTCCGCGTCAACACGGCACGGACCAGCCGTGACGCGGTGGTCAGCGAGCTCACGGCGCTGGGGATCGAAACGCGCCCGCACCCGTTGGCGCCAACCGCGCTCGAAATCACCGCAAACCCCCGTCGCTTGCGCAACTCTGACGCGCTGGCCGAAGGGCGCGTCGAGATGCAGGACGCGGCCAGTCAGGCCATTGCGCTCGACTTTGCCGCCCATGCCCGCGGCCCCGTGCTGGACTATTGCGCCGGGGGCGGTGGCAAGGCGCTGGCACTTGCCGCCGAAGGATTCTCCGTTTCGGCGCATGATATTGATCCCCGCCGCATGGCCGACCTGCCAGCACGCGCCAAACGTGCAGGGGCAGCCATCCAGGTTCTTTCCGGCCCGCCCACCGGGACGTGGTCCGCCATTTTTGCGGACGCACCCTGTTCTGGCTCAGGCAGCTGGCGACGTGCGCCCGAGGCGAAATGGGCTTTTACACCCGCGAGGCTGGCCGAGTTGACGGCAATTCAGGACACCATCTTGCGCCAGTGCGCGGACCTCACGGCGCCAGGCGGTTTGCTGGGGTATGCGACATGTTCGATGCTGCGCGAGGAAAATGAAGATCGGGTTAAAGCGTTTTTGGAAAACCAGCCCGGCTGGCGCTGTATTCTCGAGCGGCGTTTGTCCCCCCTTGACGGGGGCGATGGCTTTTATCTGGCGGTGCTGCGCAAAAGCGCTGGCAGCTAAACCTATGCGCGAAATCCGTTTTCCGGTACCATAGTGCTGTTGTTAATCATGCCTTAATGCCTTGGAGCCACAACGGGGTTATGCCCAGTTCCTTGCGCCATCCCGATCTCGCATATCCTCAACAGCAACTTCGCTGCGTCGGAGGTGGATGCCCGCGGCGGTTTGGCGACACCGCTCAAGCGCCTTGCGAGCGCCGCGAATCAGATCCTGGTTGCCGCTTTCGGGAGCGCTCTTCTTGCCGGGGCCGCCGCTGTATCTGGCTTCGGGGCGGCGGCACTTGTCGTTGCCAGTGTCTCTGGAACCCTCATGATCCTGGCTCTTGCGGCGGCGCTGTCGCGTCTGCTGAATGAAAGGCGCGATACAGCCCGCAGTGCGTCACTCCTTCACGCGGCGGAGTTTGATCCCGATCCGGTCGTCATAACGACGTTTGACGGTGCACCAAGGGCGGCCAATCCAGCGGCAGGGTATGAGACGGATCCGGTTCGGATCCTGGGTGCCTGGTGTGTCGAGGCCGCGCCAGTGGTCGCAGCACTCCTCGCAGACGTTGAAGAAACTGGTGGTGTCACGCGCGAATTCTGGCGTCAAAAGAAGGGACTAAGGCTTTCCCTTCATCGTCTGGGTGCTGCTGGCGACCTGGTGGCCTGGCGTTTTTCTCCTCTCAATCGCGGCGGCGGCAGATATATTGACGACCTTGGGATGCCGGTGCTTACCCGCGATGCCGAAGGCGTGCGCGCCAACGCGGCGACACGCAGCCTTTTCGATCATGGAGAGGACGCGGCGCAGGTTCTGGAGGCCGTTGAAGCCGCCCGCGATGCTGGCGAACAGATGCCTTTGGCACTTACGCTACACAATGGCCATTCCATGCGCGCCTTGCCTGTTGGTGGGCGGGACGGGTTGCTTGACGTGGTTCTGATGCCAGCGTGGCGCGTTTTGCAAGAAGGTGAGGTGGCGGCAGCGTCGAATTTCGAAGAGATTCCAGTCGCTCTCATGCAGATCGATCCCGAGGGACGCATTGCCGAAACGAACCGTCACGCGCGCGCGCTGCTGGGGGTGGCCGAGGGAGAGAGGCACTTTTTCTGGGAGGTTGTCGAAGGGTTGGGGCGTCCGGTTGCGGATTGGCTTGAGGATGCGCGCAACGGACGAACGCTTGGACGGCCCGAGGTTTTGCGCGCGCCGCTGACGGGGCAGGACACGTTCGTGCAGATTATTCTGCGTCGCGCCACGGCGCCGGAAATGCAGGGGGCTCTGGTGGCCGTTGTGTCGGATGCAACCGAGCTCAAATCGCTTGAGGCGCGCTTTGTTCAGAGCCAGAAAATGCAGGCAATCGGACAACTTGCCGGTGGCGTCGCTCATGATTTCAATAATTTGCTGACCGCGATCTCGGGGCACTGCGATCTGCTCTTGTTGAACCGGGATCGCTTCGATCCTGATTACAATGATCTGTTGCAAATCCACCAGAACGCCAACCGCGCCGCGGCTCTGGTGCGCCAACTTCTGGCCTTCTCACGCAAGCAAACCATGAAAACCGAAGTCCTTCGCCTCGAAAGCCTTCTGGAGGATCTGACCCATCTGCTGACCCGGCTGGTCGGGGAGCGCATCACCGTATCCCTGAGCCATGCCCCCGACGTCGGCGCAATTCGTGCGGATCGTCGGCAGTTGGAGCAGGTGATCATGAATCTGGTGGTCAATGCGCGTGACGCGATGCCGATGGGGGGAACGATCCGGATCGAGACCGAGGCTTTGCGCCTGCGCGAAGAGCGCGAACTGGGGCGGGCGCGCATTCCGCCGGGGACGTATGCGCTTATCCGCGTGATCGATCAGGGTCTCGGTATACCGGACGATATCATCGACAAGATCTTTGAGCCGTTCTTTACGACGAAAAAGCTTGGCGAGGGGACAGGGTTGGGTCTGTCCACAGCGTATGGCATCGTCAAGCAAATGGGCGGTTACATCTTCGCCGACAGCCATGAAGGTTCGGGTACTGTTTTCACGCTCTATTTCGGTATCGCTGCCGGTGCCGATGTCCTTGATCCCGTTGAGCCGGCCCGGGTGAGCACCAGGCACACCACCAAAGAGGCGCCGCGTGCGTTCACGTCGCCGGTCACGCTGACGGCGAAGCCCGGCGGTTTCAGCCAGCCTGCGGCGCCGTTTAAGACCGACCGCCCATCCCAGGATCCGGCCGCGGCACAGGCCGGCGATGTTCGGCCAGTGTTTGCCGCGCGGGGAGGGTCGGTTCTTCTGGTCGAAGATGAAGCCCCCGTGCGCGCCTTCGCCGCGCGTGCACTGCGGCTGCAGGGATACCAGGTGTTCGAAGCGCAAGATGGTGAACAAGCTCTGGAATTCCTGGCTGATCCGACGATCCGCGTCGACATATTCGTCACCGATGTCATCATGCCTGGCATCGACGGTCCCGGCTGGGTCGCCCAGGCTCTGGTTTCACGGCCGGGGACCCCGGTGGTCTTCGTCTCGGGGCACACCGCCGATACGTTCAGCGCTGCGCTGAACCGGACGCCCCGCGCGGTATTCCTGGGTAAACCCTTTTCCCTCAAGGATCTCACCGATACCATCGCGCAACACCTCGATCCATCGGGTGTCGCGGCGCGGGCATGAGCGGTCGCCCGCGGCGCTTGCAACGGAGGGGCGGGGTGTTAGGAAGGGCAGGAACCCGACCAGAACCCGAGGTTGACCTTGATCGATACTCTCGCCGCGCGCATCCGTCAGACCATCGACGCAAAGACCAAACCGCTGGGATCGCTGGGGCAAATAGAAACCCTCGCCGAAACCATTGCGTTGTTGCAAGAAACCACCGAACCCACGATGCGCAACTGCACGCTGGTCATCTTTGCTGCGGACCACGGCATTGCGCTTGAAGGTGTGTCGGCTTTTCCTCAGGTCGTCACTGGCCAGATGGTCCTGACTTTCCTGTCCGGCGGTGCGGCGGCGAATGTGTTCGCCACGGTGAACGGTGTGACGCTCAAGGTTGTGGATTCCGGCGTCGCGGGCAAGCCGATGTCGCATCCCCAGCTTATTGACCGACGCCTTGGCGCCGGTACCGCCAGCTTTCTGACGGGCCCGGCTATGAGCGCGGCACAGGCACAGTTGGCGCTGGACCATGGCGCCGCCTGCGCGCGCGAGGCAGAGGGTGACGCGCTCGCTTTTGGCGAAATGGGCATCGCCAACACGGCAACGGCAAGCGCATTGGCGCATAAGCTGACCGGGCTGCCGCTCGCGGATCTGATCGGCCGCGGAACCGGGCTGGACGACGCGGGCGTTCAACGCAAACTCGCCATCCTGACCCGGGCCGTTGCGCGGACCGGTGCGCTGACACCCCAAGAGGCTATGGCCGAATACGGCGGGTTTGAGATCAACATGATCGCCGGCGCGATGCTGGAAACCGCGCGCCAGCGTCGGGTGGTGATCGTGGATGGCTTCATCGCCACCGCCGCAGCGGTTCTGGCGACCAAGCTCGAACCCGAGTCGCGCAGCGCCATGGTCTTCGCGCATCACTCGCATGAAGCTGGCCATACCGCCTTGCTCAACGTGCTCGACGCCAAACCCTTGCTGGCGCTGGACATGCGGTTGGGAGAGGGGACCGGTGCCCTGTTGGCCTGGCCGTTGCTGAAAGCTGCCGCGGCGATGATGACCGATATGGCCAGTTTTGAGGCCGCCGGGGTCTCGAACAAGGACTGAGCGATGCGAGGCGCGCGCGCAGCTCTGGCATTTCTGACGCGGCTGCCTGCGGGCGCACTTGAGAGTGCCGATTTTGCCCGTGCGCCGGGCTGGTTTGCGGCGATTGGTCTGCTGATTGGTGGGCTCACGGCAGTGATCTGGTGGTTGGCTGCGCTGGTCTGGCCGCCGGTCATCGCTGCGATCATCGCCGTCGCGGCGGGATTGCTGCTGACCGGGGCGCTGCATGAGGACGGGTTGGCCGACACGTTCGACGGTCTCGGCTCGGGCCGTCCGCGCGAGCGCGCGCTGGAAATCATGCGCGACAGCCGGATCGGCAGCTATGGCACCCTGGCGTTGGGACTGGCGCTTGCTGTCCGTGTGGCAACGCTTGCCGCGTTGGGGCCGTTTGCGCCCGTTGCCTTGATCGCGGGTCAGAGCCTCAGTCGGGGGGCATGGCCCTGATGCTGCGCGTCGGGCCCTATGTGCGTGCCGCAGGGTCGGGCACTGGAATGACCGGGCCGCTGGGCGCGACCCGCTGGCCGCTGATCGCAGTGCTGCTTGCGGCGGTCGCGCTGACGGGCACGACGCTCGGCTGGGCGCTGGTTCCGGCTTTGGGCGGGTTGATCGCCGCGCAAGCGTTGATCCGCGCCTGGGCCCTCAAGCGGCTGGGCGGGTTGACTGGTGACGTGCTGGGCGCGGCGCAGGTGTTGGGTGATTTGGGCTTTTTGTTGGGGGTTTTAGCATGGCGTTAATACTTTTGCGTCACACTCGACCGGAACGGGCCGAGGGAACCTGCTATGGGCGCACTGACATGCAACTGGACGACAGCTTTGCGGCCGAGGCCGCGCGCATCGCCGCGGAACTGCCTGACGTAACGCGCATTCTGTCCTCGCCCCTGTCGCGCTGTCACCGCCTTGCGCAGGCCGTGGCGCAAACCCGCGGCCTGCCGGTCGAACTGGATGAACGTCTGATCGAGATGGATTTCGGCGCGTGGGAGAACACGCCCTGGGATGCCATCCCGCGTGATCAACTCGACGACTGGATGCGCGATTTTCTGGGCGCACGGCCGCATGGGGGCGAGTCGGTGCAGCAACTCTATGACCGCGTCGCTGCGGCGCTGAGCGATGCGGCTCAGGGCCCCGGGCCTGCCTTGGTCGTCACGCATGCGGGGGTTATCAAGGCCGCGAAAACGGCGCGCGGCGATGAAAACGGCTGGCAAAGCGACATTGCCTTTGGCGGCTGGGTACAGGTGGACTGGGCATGAGCACGGTGCTGGTGCTGGGCGGCGCGCGTTCAGGCAAAAGCGCCCTTGCCGAACGCCTGACGCTCGCCACAGGCGCTGCGCCGCTCTACATCGCCACCGGGCAGGCGTGGGATGATGAGATGCGCCAGCGAGATCGCCGACCACCGCCAACAACGGGACGGGCAGGGCTGGACGACCTGTGAAGCCCCCCTCGCGCTGGCAGGCGCCCTCGCCGCCGCCCCCGCCGACCAGCCCGTCCTGATCGACTGCCTGACGCTCTGGCTCACCAATCTGATGCTGGGCGAGCACCCCATCGACCCCGCCACGCAGGCGTTGCGCGATACGCTTGCCGCCCGCCCGGGCCTGACCGTCCTTGTCGCGAATGAAGTCGGGCTTGGCATCGTGCCTGACAACGCGCTCGCCCGTCGCTTCCGTGACGCGGCCGGGCGGCTCAACCAGCAAATCGCGGCGCAGGCTGACACCGTGGTCTTCACCGCCGCTGGCCTGCCGATGATCCTGAAAGGGCAACTCCCGCCCGCGTGAGCCGCGCCTCTCTTGCGCGACGCGGACGGGCAGGCGATAACCCCTGCATGGCCAAGGCATCCCCCCAATTCACCTGCACGGAATGCGGCGCGCTCCACACCAAATGGAGCGGGCGCTGCGATGCCTGTGGCGCGTGGAACTCCATCGTTGAAGAGGCACCGCTGAACGCCGGTCCCAAGGGCCCGGTGGCGCGCGGCCGCTCGATCCAGTTGAGCACGCTGACCACGCAAGAGGCACCGCCCCCCGCACCCTGTCCGGCGTGGCCGAATTCGACCGCGTGCTGGGCGGTGGTCTGGTCAAGGCATCCGCCATCCTCGTTGGCGGCGATCCGGGCATCGGCAAATCGACCCTGCTGTTGCAGGCCGTCGCAGCCTTCGCGCGCAACGGTTTGAACACGCTCTATATTTCCGGAGAGGAAGCCGCCGCCCAAGTCCGCATGCGCGCGCAACGTCTTGGCTTGGGCGACGCACCGGTGCGGCTGGGTGCGGAAACCAATCTGCGCGACATCCTGACCACGCTCGACACCGAGCGCCCCGATCTGGTGATCATCGACTCGATTCAGACCATGTGGCTGGACAACATCGGCTCGGCCCCCGGCAGCGTCTCGCAGCTGCGCGCGGCGGCGCATGAGTTGGTCACGCTGGCCAAACAGCGCGGCGTGTCGGTGATTCTGGTCGGCCATGTCACCAAGGATGGCCAGATCGCCGGCCCCCGGGTGATCGAGCATATGGTCGATTGCGTGCTCTATTTCGAGGGCGAGCGCGGCCACCAGTTCCGCATCCTGCGCGCCGTCAAGAACCGCTTTGGCCCGGCCGATGAGATCGGCGTGTTCGAGATGACCGGCGCGGGGCTGGCCGAGGTGCCGAACCCCTCGGCTCTGTTCCTGTCCGAGCGCGGCAAACCCGCCCCCGGTTCGGTGGTTTTCGCCGGGATCGAAGGCACGCGCCCGATGCTGACCGAAATTCAGGCCCTCGTCGCGCCGTCCCCCTTGTCCAACCCACGGCGCACGGTGGTCGGGTTGGACAGCGGGCGTCTGTCGACGATTCTGGCCGTGCTCGAGGCCCGCTGCGGCATCCCTTTCGCCGGGCTCGACGTCTTTCTCAACGTCGCCGGGGGGATGCGCGTCAGCGAACCTGCGGCGGATCTGGCGGTCGCTGCCGCACTTTTAAGTGCGCGAGAAGACATCGCACTGCCTGCAGACACTGTTGTCTTTGGGGAAATCTCTCTGTCGGGCGCGTTGCGGCCGGTAAGTCAGACAGAAAACAGGTTGAAAGAAGCCGCAAAACTTGGTTTCACCACGGCCATGCTACCCAAAGGTGGTAAAGCAGGGCCCAAGGTCGGCGTTCAGCTGCGCGAGATGACGGATCTCACGGGTTTTGTCGGCGAAGTTTTCGGCGCGGGATAGTGCCAAGGAGCGGATTTCTATGGATTCCTTTACTCTGGTCGACGCCGCAGTCGCGCTGGTCATCATTGTGTCGGCCATCCTCGCCTATTCGCGGGGGCTGGTGCGCGAGTTGCTGGCGATCGCAGGCTGGGTTGTCGCTGCCGTGGTCGCCTTTGTCATGGCGCCCACGTTCGAGCCCTTGGTCCGCGAGATCCCCTATATCGGCAATATTCTGGGTGACAGCTGCGAGTTGACGATTATCGCGGCGTTTGCCGGGGTCTTTGCGATCATGCTGGTGCTGGTGGCGCTGTTCACGCCGCTGTTCTCCAGCCTGATCCGCAATTCGGCGCTCGGGGGGCTTGATCAGGGGTTAGGGTTCTTCTTCGGTGTGTTGCGCGGCATCCTGCTGATCGCTGTCGCGCTGATCGTCTTCCAGAACGCCGTGCCGCCGGGGACCGTGCCGATGGTCGACAACGCGCGCTCGGTTGCGCTGTTCGCGCAGGTTCAGGCCGCAATCACAGATACGCTGCCAGCGGATGCGCCCAACTGGATCGTGCAGCGCTATGAAGAACTGACCGCCAGCTGCACGGCCACGACGGGCACCTGATCCCTTGATCGACCCTCAGTTTCGCGCCGAGCTGAACGAGAGGCTGTTCACCTGCTACATCGGGGGGCGCTGGACAGCGCCCTTGGCACACGTGCTGTGCCGGTTCACCCGTTCGAGGGCACACGGATGGGCACCATCGCCTGCGCCGAGCAGGGCGATATCGCGCGCGCGGTGGCTGGTTTGGGCGGGCCGCTGCCCGAAAGACCCGCGCTTGAGGACGCCTATGCCGGCAGCGCCTCTCTCTGCGCGCGCTGCGCCGCGAGGAAGGGTTCGCCGACGCTGTCGCGCCCCCGCGCGTGCCCGCGACCTTACCGCCCGGTGACGGGCCGCTGATTGTGCTCAGCGCCGCCGCGACCGCCTTGGCGCGGATCGTCGGAGTGTTGATTGCCGGGGCCGGGCGCGGGGTGATCTGGAAACCTGCGCCGCGTGCTGCCGCGTCCGCCCATCTGCTCATGCGGGCGCTGGGGCCGGTATCGGGGATGCGGCTGGCGATGGTGCAGGGCGATCACGCCACCGGCGCGCTGTTGGCGGGGCAGGGCGGGCTGGTGTGGCTGTCGCGCGCGCCGTGCCCCTTGGTGGTTAACGACCCGGCCACAGCGCCACTCCCCCAGTGATCCCCGCGTCCGGCGCGCCCAGAGCCGCCTCATCCTTGCGGTCGTAGTCGAAGTTTGAGAGCAGCCGCTGCACAGCCGCAATCCGGGCACGGTATTTGTCGTCGCCGCGGATCACCGTCCAGGGGGCAAAGCTGAAATCCGAGCGCGCGAAGGTCTCGCCGATTGCCTTGGTGTAGGCGTCCCATTTTTCCAGCCCGTTCACGTCAATCGACGACAGCTTCCACTGCTTGAGCGGGTGCTTTTCACGCTCCAGCATGCGGCGCAGCTGTTCGGCCTGACCGACATTGAACCACAGTTTGATCAGCTGAATGCCGTCATCGACCAAGGCTTTCTCGAAGCCCGGCAACTGGTCAAAGAAATGCGCGCGTTGCTCAGGGGTGCAAAAGCCAAAGACCTGCTCGACCACGGCACGGTTGTACCAGCTTCGGTCCAGCAGCGCGATTTCTCCGGCGGCGGGCAGATGGGCGATATAGCGCTGAAAGTACCATTGTGTGCGCTCGCGGTCGGTCGGTTTGGGCAGGGCGACGGTCTTGGCACCACGCGGGTTGAGGTTTTCACGCACCCGCTTGATCGCGCCGGACTTGCCCGCCGTATCGCGCCCCTCGAAGACCACGACGATGCGCTGGCCGGACGATTCGACCCAGCGCTGAAATTTGACCAGCTCCACCTGCAGGTCTTTCATCTGCGCTTCGTAGTCGTCCTTTTTCATCCAGCGGTCATAGGGGAAGTCGTCGATCAGGATGTCGCGCTTGGCACCCTCTTCAATCGCCTTGCGCACCGCCTTGGGCGCGCCATTCTTGAAATACTCGGAAATCGCGCCGTCGAAAGGCAGGTCCATGGGGAGGCTCCAGTGTTTTGCGCAGGCTAGGCTGGTGAGCCTGCTGACGACAAGCAGAATTCGGCGCTTAGATGTCAGGCATTATAATGACAGACATTGCTTGTGGGCAGGTTTGATTAGTCTCAATCAGACGCACGGGGACGGGGACGGGTCAGGCATCAAAGCGTTGCCGACTGCATCAACGCGCGTATAAGCATGATAACCCTCTGAATACAAATAATGCCTGACAATATGGGTGGCTGGCACTTGCGCTGATACAAAACCGCGTGCAACAGGGGTCGGCAGTTTGGCCCGGTCCATGACCGGATCAGCGTCACCCTGTCACGACCTCTTGCCAAGCGCCTCGCCACGCAGCACTGTTTCCCCATGCCGACACCGATTTCAGACCTGCGCAACCTTGGCCCCTCGAGCGAAGAGAGCTTCGCCCGCGCCGGGATCCATGACGCCGAAACGCTGCGCGATCTTGGCGCTGATGCAGCCTATGCCCTTTTGCTCAAATCCGGCGAGCGGCCGCATTTCATCGTTTACTACGTGTTGCACATGGCCCTGCAGGGTCGGCCGTGGAATGATTGCAAAGGCGCGGAAAAGGACGCGCTGCGTCTGCGCTTCGATGGGCTGAAAGCCGCGCATAAGGCCCAAGGGGGGATTGAGGGAATCGAGGCGATCCTTGATGAGATCGGCGTGATCGACCCTGCCGGACCCCGGCGTAAACGACGGAGCGGATGACAGTGCCGATGATGAAGACAACCCTGGCCGTGCTCGTGGTGCTGGCGCTGGCCGCGTGCGGGGGCGGGCGCCCGGACGACATTGACGTGCCCAGCCGCCTGTTCCCCGGCGAGACGCCGCAAATGCGCGTGCTCATCATACAGGCGTCGCAGGATCTGGAGATCCCCGAGGCGCTGCTGCACCGCGTCATCCAGCGCGAAAGCGACTACCGCGCCGATGCGCGCAACGGGCCGTATTACGGGCTGATGCAGATCCTGCCACAGACCGCCCGCACCATGGGCTTTCGCGGCGAACCGCGTGAGTTGCTCGATCCCGAGGTGAACCTGCGCTATGCCGGGCGCTATCTGCGCGGCGCGTGGCTGGTGTCAGACGGCGATATGGAGGATGCGGTGATGCATTACGCGCGCGGCTATTACTACGACGCCCGCGACCGCTGTCTGCTGGTCGAGACGGGCCTCGCGCAGCGCGAAACAAACCGCCGCTGCCGGTAAGCGCCTGCCCGCGCGCATGGAAAAAGGGCGGGGAAAATCCCCGCCCTCAATCATTCCTCAAGTGGTGGCTTAGCCGACCAGCTCAAGACCCGAGAAGAAATACGCGATTTCCTGCGCGGCGGTTTCCGGCGCGTCCGAACCGTGGACCGAGTTCTCGCCGACCGACAGGGCGAAATCGGCGCGGATGGTGCCTTCATCGGCTTGCGCCGGGTTGGTTGCGCCCATCACTTCGCGGTTCTTGGCAATGGCGCCTTCGCCTTCCAGAACCTGCACGACGACCGGAGCCGACGCCATGAATTCACACAGTTCGCCGTAGAAGGGGCGCTCTTTGTGCACTTCATAGAACTGGCCAGCCTGCGCCGGGGTCAGGTGAATGCGCTTTTGCGCGACGATCCGCAGGCCCGCATCCTCGAACTTGGCGTTGATCTTGCCGGTCAGGTTGCGGTTGGTGGCGTCGGGCTTGATGATCGACAGCGTGCGTTCGATAGCCATGTGACTCTCTCTCGATGGGCGACAAAGGCCCCATGCCCGTGCCGCCGGTTAAATCCCGTGCGCGTCTACCATGGGTCGCCGGGCTTGAAAACCCGCGACGGGTGGGCGTTGTGGCTCACAGTTCGTCAAACCCTCCGGCCCGGTCCAGCCGGATCGCGATGATCCCGGCCGCCAGCGCCGCCAGCGCCGAGCCGAGAATCAGCGACAGCAGCATGACGGGCGTGCTGCTGCGCTCGACCGCCAGCAGGGTGATCCAGGTCAGCGCCGCGCCGCCCGTCACCGCCAGCGCGCCGGCAAGGCTGGCCGCCGTCCCGGCCAGATCGGGCCGTACCGAGATCGCGCCGGTATTGGCATTGGCCATGGTCAGCCCGTTGCCAACCCCCACCGTCATGGTGAATCCGAACAGCAAGAACGGGCTGGAATAGCCCATGAGGAAGGCCAGCAGACCCAGGCTCAGCCCCACCGCCGGGATCAACCGCCCGACCAGAATCAGCCGGTGGATGCCCAGCCGGGGCGCCAGCCGCGCCGTGGCCAGCGCGCCCAGCAGGAACCCCCCGGTGATTGACCCGATCCCGGCCCCGATCCACGCAGGCGACAGATCCCACAGCCGTGTGGCCACGAACGGCGCGCCTGCGATGAACACATAGAACGCCCCGACCGAGAACGCCTGACACATCGCGTAGCTCCAGAACCGGCCCGAGCGCAGCAAGGACGTGTAATCCGACAGGCGCAGCGGGCGCGGCCCGGTTTTCAGCGTCTCGCCCAGATCGGCCCAGACCAGCGCCAGCGCCATCGCTCCCAGCGCGGCATAGAGCGCGAAAATCGCCCGCCAGCCGATCACGGTGTCCAGAATCCCGCCCACCGTTGGTCCCAGCATCGGCGCCAGCGCCATCGACGCGCCGATCACGCCCATCTTGCTGGCCGCTTCGCGCGCCGGGAACTGGTCGCGGATGATCGCCGCCCCCAGCACCGTGCTGGTGATGATCACCGCCTGCGCCATGCGGAACACCAAAAACAGCATTTCGTCCTGCGCCAGCACGCAACCGACCGAGGCCACCATATACAGCGCCACCGCAAACAGCATCACCGGGCGGCGGCCCAGCCGGTCGCTGACCGGTCCCATGACCAGTTGCAGCAGAGCCGAGACGATCATGTACCCCGAGACGGCCAGCGCCATGCTGCTTTCCGTTGCGCCCAGATCCACAATCATGCGGGGCAGCGAGGGCAGGAACATGTTCAGGCTGAGCACGGCCATGCCGGTCAGCAAGATCAGGGTCGACAGATGGGGGGCGTTCGCGTGTGCATGGATACCTCGGCTGTGTGCGCCATCCAAAGGCGGGCCAGCGGGGAATTGCAACCCGTGCAAGAATTTCTGCATCCGCAAAGGCCCCCGCTGGCGTGTGTCGCGCCCTTCTGCTAAGCGGCGCAGCATGTTGACCATAAATGACCTCAGTTACTCTGTTGACGGACGCCCGCTGCTTGTGGGCGCGTCGGCGCGCATTCCGACCGGCCACAAGGTTGGCCTCGTGGGCCGCAACGGTTCGGGCAAAACCACGCTGTTTCGCCTGATCCGGGGTGAGCTGGTGCTTGAGGGCGGCTCGATCAGCCTGCCGTCCCGCGCCCGCATCGGCGGCGTCGCGCAAGAGGTGCCGTCGCCGTCGACCAGCCTTCTGGACACAGTGCTTGAGGCGGATGTCGAGCGCGCCTCGCTGATGGCCGAGGCGGAAACCGCCACCGACGCGCATCGCATCGCCGAGATACAGGCACGTCTGGCCGATATCGATGCGTGGTCAGCCGAGGGGCGGGCAAGCACGATTCTGAAAGGTCTGGGCTTTACGGCTGAGGAAATGCTCATGCCCTGCTCGGATTTCTCGGGCGGCTGGCGCATGCGCGTGGCGCTGGCGGGGGTGCTCTTTGCCCAGCCGGACCTCCTGCTGCTTGATGAGCCGACCAACTATCTCGATCTTGAGGGGGCGCTCTGGCTTGAGGCCTATCTCGCCAAATATCCGCACACCGTCATCGTCATCAGCCACGACCGTGGCCTGCTGAACCGCGCTGTCGGTGCAATTCTGCACCTCGAAGACAAGAAGCTGACGCTCTACACCGGCGGCTATGACACGTTTGCCAAGACCCGCGCCGAACAGCGCGCGGTGCTGGCAGCCGAGTCCAAGAAGCAGGACGTGCGCCGCGCGCATCTGCAAAGCTTCGTCGACCGCTTCAAGGCCAAGGCGTCGAAAGCCCGTCAGGCCCAGTCGCGCGTCAAGATGCTGGAGAAAATGACGCCGATCACCGCACCGGCCGAGGCTGCCAAGCACGTCTTCACCTTCCCTGCGCCGGAAGAACTCTCGCCCCCGATCATCAACATGGAGGGTGTGTCGGTCGGCTATGGCGACACGATCATCCTGCGGCGTCTGGGGCTGCGCATCGATCAGGACGACCGCATCGCCCTGCTGGGCCGCAACGGCGAGGGCAAGTCAACGCTGTCCAAACTGCTGGCCGGAAAGCTGGAGCCGCGCGGCGGCAGCTATACCCAGTCCAACAAGCTGCGCGTCGGCTATTTCGCGCAGCATCAGGTGGATGAGCTGTTCCTCGATGAGACCCCGGTGCAGCATTTGCGCCGCATCCGTCCCAATGAGGGCGAGCCACGCCTGCGCGCGCGTCTGGCCGGGTTCGGCCTGATGGCCGATCAGGCCGAGACGGTGGTGGGCCGCTTGTCGGGCGGGCAGAAGGCCCGTCTGTCGCTGCTGCTTGCGACGATCGAAGCGCCGCATATGCTGATCCTCGACGAGCCGACCAACCACCTGGACATCGAAAGCCGCGAGGCCCTGGTCGAGGCGCTGACCGCCTATAGCGGCGCGGTCATTCTGGTCAGCCACGACATGCACCTGTTGTCGCTGGTCGCCGACCGTCTGTGGCTGGTCAAGGACGGCGCGGTCGAGCCGTATCTCGAAGACCTCGACGCCTACCGCGCGCTGTTGCTGGGCGAGGGCACCGAGAAGCCGAAAGCCGAGAAAGCGCCCAAGCCCAAGGCCACGCGCGAGCAGGTTTCGGCGCTGAAATCCGAGCTGCGCAAATGCGAGCAGCGCGTCGCCAAGCTGGAAGAGATGCGCGAGAAGCTGGCCAAGAAGCTGGCCGACCCGCAGCTCTATGAAGACGGGCGCAAAGGCGATCTGGACGTCTGGAACCGCAAATACGCGGAAGTCATGGACGCTGTTGACCGGGCCGAGGCTTTGTGGATGAAAGCCGTGGAAGCGGTTGAAAACGCTGAGAAGTAAATGTCAGGCCTTTAAGGTCTGACGTTTAATTTCCGGCCGCAGTAACCGCCGGGCAGGGCGGCGTGTCCAGATAAGGCCCCGGTGCCGCCAGAAGCGCGAGAGCGGCTTGTGGCGCGGTGCTCTGGGGTGTCAGGCAATTGTCTGACATAAAGGCTTCCAGTGCGCCGATGGTCTCGGCGCGGCTGGCCCCGTCCATCAGGCCCGGCTGATACCCGCGCAACGTCAGCGCCACTTGGACGGCTTGAAGATCGCCTGCGGACAGGGCCGCGTTGCGCGCCTCGTCATCGGCCTGCGCGGGCGGCAACCACCCCAGTTGCTCGACCCGCTGCAATACTCCGTCGCGAAACTCGACCGCCCGCAGTTCGGCCCCGACAATCTCGCAGGCGCGGCAGCCATCGGTCAGGTTCTCCATCAGCACAAAGCGCTGCAGGCCATTCGCAGCCCGATGCCCGGTGACGCGAAGCCGCGCGTCGCCAAAGGCCTGCGGATGGGCGGTCTGCAGGGCCAGCGATTGCGGGTCGCCGGGGTTTTCTGCCGTCAGTGTCTGCGGCAGCAGCGCGCCCCGTGCGCCGTTCACGAAGACCGGCTGCACATTGGTATTGGCGCGGAAGGGGAATTCGACCTCGGCCAGATCGACCACGCCCAGTTCAACAAAACCAGTCGCCACCCCCGGCTCGCCAATCCGTGGATCGTTGGCAAGGCGCTGCGCGAACAGCAGCCCACCCGGCGGCAAACCCGCCGCATCGAGGCAGGTCCACAAAGCATCGGTGATCCCGTCGCGTTGACATCCAGCGGCAACACCCGCCGGGGCGATGTCGAGGCTGCTCAGCACGGACTCGGTCTGCGCTGCCAGCGGAACGGAAAACAACAGCGTTGCGACGGCTGCGGGCAGAAAGGAATGGGGCATGAGCGCTCGATGAGTCATCGCGAAAATCTTACCATATGGAGTTATGCTGCACTGCGTCAAATCACAGCGGCGTTGACTTTGATGCGCGGACACGGAAGCCTCTGATCATGCTTGATCTCGCGTTTCTCACCTCGGCCTTTGTCACCCTGTTCGTGATCATTGATCCGATCGGGCTGGCCCCGCTGTTCATTCCGCTGACCGCCGGCATGACCGCACAGAATCGCCGCGCCGTGGGGTTGCGGGCCTGCCTGATCGCGGCGGCCCTGCTGACGCTCTTCGGGCTGGCGGGCGAAAGCATCCTGACGACCATCGGCATCACCATGCCCGCGTTCCAGATCTCGGGCGGGGTGCTGTTGTTCCTGACCGCGCTGGACATGCTGTTCGACCGCCGCCAGCCGCGGAGAGAGGGGCACGCGACGCAGGACGCGCCCGACCCGTCGGTGTTTCCGCTGGCCATGCCCCTGATCGCGGGGCCGGGGGCGATGACCTCGATGATCTTGTTGATGAACCAGACCACCGGCTGGGGCGGGGCAGCGGCGCTTTTGGGCGTGATGCTGGCCGTCGCCGGCTCGGCCTTTGTCTTTTTCCTGCTCGCCCCGCCGATCGAGCGTCTGCTCGGCCGTACCGGCGAGATGGTGATCACCCGCCTGCTGGGCATGCTGCTGGCGGCGCTGTCGGTGCAGTTTATCCTGAACGGCGCCCGGGCGGCGGGGATCATCTGACGCAGGCGTGACAGCCGGTATCCCTTGGCGCAGGCCCATCACTGGCCTACATTGAGCGAACCCCAAGGACATGTAGATGCCCAGTTTCGAGCAACTCAGTGATGATCAGATCGCCCGGCTCGTCTATCTGACGATCCTTGGCGCGGTTCTGATCAGCTACATGCTGGTCGCCACACGCGGACGCATCCTGACGGTGGTGCGTCACCTTCTGCTCTGGGCGCTGATCTTCACCGGTGCCGTGGCGGCCTATGGGCTGTGGGACAACTTCCAGTACACCACCGCAGCCGTGCAATCCGCCGACGGCGAGGGGTTGATCCTGCGCCGCAGCCATGACGGGCAGTATCATCTGACGCTGGACATCACCGGGCCCGATGGCCGCGTGCAACCGGTGCGTTTCATCATCGACACCGGCGCGACCGAGATGGTCCTCACCCAGCAGGACGCCGCCAAGCTGGGCTTTGACGCCGACGATCTGCAGTATCTGGGCACGGCCAGCACTGCCAATGGCATCACGCGCACGGCGCAGGTCACCTTGCGGCAGGTCACGCTGGAAGGGCACACCGCCCGGCAAGTGCGTGCGCTGGTCAATGAGGGCGCGCTGCATGCGTCCTTGCTGGGCATGGGCTATCTTGAGCGGTTCTCGCGCATCGAGATCATGCGCGACCGGCTCAGCATCACCTTCTAGGCTGCGACGGTCTTGGCCTTTTCGCAGCGCGCCAGCGACGCCCCGCGCGCAATCGAGTTCAGCGCCAGGATCGATTCCAGACCCTCATTGCATTCCACCAGTTCCCCCACCGTCAGCGGGTCCAGCGTGGCATAGAAAGCCTCGACCGCGTTGGCCAGATGGCCCGCCATCCGGCACACACCCTTGAGCGGACAGGTGTTGTCCTTGGCCATGCATTCGATGAACGGCAGATCGGATTCGAAGGTGCGAAACACCGCCCCCACGCTGATCTCGCGCGCTGGCCGGGCCAGCATGAAGCCGCCATGGCGACCGCGCAGCGTGGTGATATAGCCCGATTGCCCCAGTTGATTGACCACCTGCGCCAGATGGTTCTCTGAACCATTGATGACAGCGGCGACATCGCTCTTGCGCACGATCCGGTCCGGATTGACCGCGCAAACCATCAGCGTGCGCAGGGCGAGGTTGGTTCGGGTTGTCAGGCGCATGGGCTCTCCGGGTTACTGGGGGTACTGATTGATACGGGGCAGGGTCACGTTTTTTCGGTGCGCTTACCTTGATTGAGATCAAATCGGCGGCGATTGTCGGGTGCCCCACCACGTGACGGGCGCGGCGTTGCCCTGAAAGACCCGGTGCAGCGGGCCGAAGGGGCGATCTTTTCTTTCGCCTGTGAAGCGTCTAGGCTCGCCCGGAACAAGACCGGAACCCCCGCCTATGCGCTCGACCATCCTGATTGCCGTCGTCTCGATGCTGGGCTGCACGATGCTTGTCGCGGGCACCTCGCTGATCGCCAAGGCGCTGGGCAGCGGGGCGCTTGGCACGGTGATCCACCCGCTGATGGTCAGTCAGGCGCGCTTTGTCTTCGGGTTTCTGGCCGTGGCCGTGGTGTTGTCGCTGCGCCTTGCCTCAGGGCGCAAGGCCTGGGTGCAAAGCCCGCAGACCCCCAAGCCCAACTGGACCCGCCACGCGCTGCGCACCCTGCTGGGCTGGACCGGCGGCGGGCTGATGTTCGCGGCGGCGGCGCAACTGCCGCTGGCCGATGTGAACGCGCTCAGCTTTACCAGTCCCGTCGCCACCATGCTCTTCGCCATGCTCCTGCTGGGCGAGCGGGTCGGCCCATGGCGCTGGGGCGCGGCGGTGATCGCCATGCTGGGGGCGCTGGTGCTGCTGCGGCCGGGCGCAGGCGTGATTCAGCCCGCCGCGCTGCTGGCAGTGGGGGCGGCGGTCGCGATGGGGATCGAGGCGATTGTCATCAAACGGCTGGCGACGTCCGAGCCGCCGGGGCGCACCATGCTGATCAACAACGCCATGGGCGCGGTGCTGTCCTCGGTTGTTGCGCTGACGGTCTTTGTCTGGCCGCAGGGCGCGACGGTCTGGGCCGGGCTGATCGGCATGGGCGTCGTCATGGTCACGGCCCAAATTCTGCTTCTGGGCGCAAACCGGCTGGTCGATGCCAGCTTTGTCGCCCCGTTCTTCTATCTCACCCTGGTCTGGGCTGCGGTCTATGACATCGTGTTCTTTGACGTCTGGCCCGATGCCGTCAGCCTGACGGGCGCGTCGATTGTCATCGCGGGGGGGCTGGTGATGACATGGCGCGAGGTGCTGAACGCGCGCCGCGCGGCCGTTCCTGCCTCGGTCACGGTGCAGGCGCTGCGCTGATTGGCTTGCGCGCGCAGGGCCGGAGTGCTAGGGCAATCGCATGACAACGCTGCGCATCCTCATTTGCTGCTGCATTACCCGCTGACCGCAAGGTCGCGCGGGGCGCTGTCTTTCCCCACCCGGAAGGTCTGTCGCTAACCCCGCGCAAGGGGTGTATTTGGCATGAGCTTGGGCTTGGGAGAGGGACAGACCATGACCGCGATCCGGCTTTACAACACGCGCTCGCGCTCGAAAGAGGGGTTCACCCCGTTCGATCCGCTCGATGTGCGGCTGTATGTCTGTGGCCCCACGGTCTATGACCGCGCGCATCTGGGCAACGCAAGGCCGGTGGTGGTGTTTGACACGCTGTTCCGGCTGCTGCGCCATGTCTACGGCGACGGGCACGTCCGGTATGTGCGCAACTTCACCGACGCCGATGACAAGATCAACGCCACCGCGCTGGCCCGGCACGAGGCGGGGGCCGAGGGCACGTTGGAAGAGCTGATCCACCAGCGGACCGAGGAAACCATCGGCTGGTATCATGCCGATATGGACGCGCTGGGCGCGCTGCGCCCGACACAAGAGCCGCGCGCGACCGAGTATATCGGCGAAATGATCGCGATGATTCAGGGGCTTATCGACAAGGGCCACGCGTACGAGGTTTCGGGCCACGTCCTGTTCGATGTGCGCTCATATCCTGACTATGGCCGTCTCTCGGGTCGTTCGGTCGATGACATGATCGCCGGTGCCCGGGTCGAGGTCGCGCCCTACAAGCACGACGCGATGGATTTCGTGCTGTGGAAACCCTCGGACGCCTCGCTGCCGGGGTGGGAGAGCCCCTGGGGCCGGGGCCGTCCCGGCTGGCATATCGAGTGCTCGGCGATGAGCTTCGAGCTGCTGGGCGCGTCGTTCGACATCCACGGCGGCGGCATCGACCTGCAATTCCCGCACCACGAAAACGAGATCGCCCAAAGCTGCTGCGCCCATCCGGGGTCCGATTTCGCGCGGGTCTGGATGCATAACGAGATGCTGCTGGTCGAGGGAAAGAAGATGTCCAAATCTCTGGGCAATTTCTTCACCGTGCGCGAGCTGCTGGAGCAGGGCGTGCCGGGCGAGGTGATCCGATATGTCATGTTGATGACCCATTACCGCAAGCCGATGGACTGGACTGAAAAGAAGCGGGATGAGGCTGAGGCGATGTTGCGCAAGATCGCGCAATTCCTTGCAATGGATCCGATGCAGAAGCCGTGGATGGACAGGCAGGGGGCGCACCCGCCTAAAGAATTCGTTGACGCACTTGCGAACGATCTAAATACCTCGCTCGCGCTCACTTTGTTGAGCAAGTACCTGAAGGACCAAAACGAGGGGGCTCTCACTGCTGCGCTCAAATTATTGGGGTTTGATCCGGCGAGCTTGCGCGAGCGATTTTCTGGTTTCATTGCGACGTCGGCGACCAATGAGTTTGTCTCTGGTAGCCACACGATGACCTTTTGCGAAGGGCATGGAGTGGATGCAAACCATGTTAGCGAACTGAGGGCGCGACTCTCGGCGCTCCGTGACCAAGCCATGGCGACCAAGGATTTCGCATCGGTCGACGCGCTGAAAGCCGCGCTGATCGAGGCCGGGGTTGAGGTGCGGATGTCGAAGGCCGGGGTCGAGCTGGTGCCGGGGCCGGGTTTCGATGCGGCCAAGCTGGGGGCGCTGCGGTGAGCGGCGCGCGGGTTGCGGTGTCGGAACCGGGGGTTTCACACCCCCGGACCCCCGTGGCGTATTTCGGGCAAGATGAAGCGCGCGGGTTAAGAAAAGGTAAACGGGGGGCGGTATGTCGTTGAAATCGCACGAGGCAGGCGCACGTCCCATCGGGGGACAGCGCGAGCGACTCTATCTGTATGACACCACGCTGCGCGACGGGCAGCAGACGCAGGGCGTGCAGTTCTCCACGCCCGAGAAAGTCGCGATCGCCAAGGCGCTGGACGGTTTGGGCGTCGATTATATCGAGGGCGGCTGGCCCGGCGCGAACCCGACCGACAGTGAGTTCTTCGAGGCGCGGCCGCAGACCAAGGCGGTTTTCACCGCCTTCGGGATGACCAAGCGGGTCGGGCGCTCGGCGGCGAATGACGAGGTGCTGGCCGGGGTGATGAACGCGGGCACGCCGGCGGTGTGTCTGGTGGGCAAGACGCATGATTTCCATGTGACGACCGCGCTGGGCGTGGCGCTGGGTGAGAACATCGAGGCAATACGCGAGTCCGTGGCGCATATGGTGGCGCAGGGTCGCGAGGCTTTGTTCGACGCCGAGCATTTCTTTGACGGCTACAAGGCCAACCCCGACTACGCGCTGGCCTGCGTGATGGCGGCCTATGAGGCCGGGGCGCGCTGGGTGGTGTTGTGCGACACCAATGGCGGGACGCTGGCCGGTGAGGTGAGCGGGATCGTCGCGGCGGTGATCGCGGCGGGGATACCGGGCGATCATCTGGGCATCCATTGCCATGACGACACCGGCAGCGCCGTGGCGGCCTCGCTGGCCGCCGTCGATGCCGGGGTGCGCCAGATTCAGGGCACGCTGAACGGGCTGGGCGAGCGCTGCGGGAATGCCAATCTGACCAGCCTGATCCCGACGTTGCTGCTCAAGGAGCCCTATGCCAGCCGCTATGAGACCGGGATCACCCGTGAGGCGATGGCCGGGCTGGTGAAGATCTCGCGCAGGCTGGACGATATCCTGAACCGGGTGCCGTTGCGCTCGGCGCCCTATGTGGGGGCCTCGGCCTTTGCGCATAAGGCCGGGTTGCATGCCAGTGCGATCCTGAAGGATCCGACCACCTATGAGCATATCGAGCCCGCGCTGGTCGGCAACGCGCGGGTGATCCCGATGTCGAACCAGGCCGGGCAGTCGAACCTGCGGGCGCGGCTGCAATCGGCGGGGATCGAGATCGACAAGGGCGACGACCGGCTGACGCGCATTCTGGACGCGGTCAAGGCGCGCGAGGATCAGGGCTATGCCTATGACAGCGCGCAGGCCAGTTTCGACCTGCTGGCGCGCGCAGAGCTGGGGCTGTTGCCGAGCTTCTTCGAGGTCAAACGCTACCGCGTCACGGTCGAGCGGCGCAAGAACCGCTATGATCAGATGGTCAGCGTCTCGGAAGCCGTGGTTGTGGTGAAGATCGGCGATCACAAGGTGCTGTCGGTCAGCGAGAGTGTTGACGAGACCAGCACCGACCGCGGCCCGGTCAACGCGCTTTACAAGGCGCTGAGCAAGGATCTGGGGCCGTATCAGGCCACGATCGACGACATGAAGCTGGTCGACTTCAAGGTGCGCATCACGCAGGGCGGGATAGAGGCCGTGACGCGGGTGATCATCGACAGCGAGGACGGGCAGGGCCGGCGCTGGTCGACGGTGGGGGTGAGTGCCAACATCGTCGATGCGTCGTTCAGCGCGCTGCTGGATGCGATTACGTGGAAGCTGGTCCGCGACGGGATCGAGCCGGCAATGTAACCTTGACGGGACATCTTGCTGCCGCTATGTAACCCTTGGGTTACTTGATGGAGGTGGCACGATGCGGCCCGAAACGATTGCGGCGATACGGACGACGGCGCTGGGTCTGACCGGCTTAGGCTGTCTGGCCTATGGTCTGGCTGCGCTGGTGCTTGGGCGGCCCGATCCCGTGGCGTGGTACTGGCCTTCGGTGCTGGGGCTGTTGGCAGCGGCGGTGATCTCTGTGGCGTTCATGGCGGCGGGCCGCGCCGCCGCCACGGCTTCGAAGGACGAGCTGTACCGGTTGGTCTGGCGACGCGCGTCGGCGCAGGCCTATTGGGCTTCACTGGCGATCTTTGCGCTGTTTGCGGTGCTGGGCGCAACGGGACAGGTGGTCTGGCCTGCCGCGGTTGCGGCGATGGGGTGCCTGATGGGGGCCTCGTTCCTGTGCCTTTTCGTGCTGCATGATCTGAGGATGCGATGAGCCTGATCGTCCATCTGGCCGACTACCGCCGCCGCGCGGGCCTGACACAGGCGCAGCTGGCGCAGGAGGCGGGGGTCAGCCGCAAGACCATCAACACCATCGAGAACCGGGTGTTTGTGCCCTCGACCACGCTGGCATTGACCTTGGCGAAGGTGCTGGCGGTCAGCGTACACGACTTGTTCGCATTGGAGGAAGAATGAGCGTGCTCGGAAAAATTGCCGTCTCTGTTGCGCTTGGTGTCACGATTACGGGCGCGCTCGCGCTGGGCCTGATCGCGAGCGACCGCCCGGTGCCGGATCTGCACGCCGAGACCGGCGGGCTGGATTTCAGCGTCTTGCAGCAGGCGGCGTTGCCTGACCTGCGCCAGTACGTGGCGCGCGACGGCGCGTCGCTGGGGTTCCGGCGCTGGGACGCCGGACAAGAGGGCGCGCCGCTGATCGTCGCCGTGCACGGCTCGGGCTGGCATGGCGCACAGTTTGCCGGGCTGGGGGCGGCGCTGTCTGCCCAAGGGTTCGACGTGATTGCACCGGATCTGCGCGGGCACGGACCGGCACCGCAGCGACGGGGTGACATCGATTATATCGGGCAGTTCGAGGATGATCTGGCCGATCTGATCGCACGTGAGGCCGCATCGGGGCAGGAGGTGGTCCTGCTTGGCCATTCCTCGGGCGGGGGGCTGGTGATCCGCTTTGCCGGGGGCGGGCATCGCGCGCTGATCGACCGGGCGGTGCTTCTGGCCCCCTTCGTGCAATACGACGCGCCCACCGCGCGGCCCGAGTCGGGCGGGTGGGCGCGCGTGATGACGCGGCGGATCATCGGGCTGACGATGCTCAACGCCGTGCGTATCCGGGCGCTGAACGCGCTGCCGGTGATCCAGTTTCGCTTTCCTTCCAGCGTGTTGGACGGCCCGCAAGGGCAGACGGCCACGCGGGCGTATTCCTACCGGTTGAACGCCAGCTTCGCACCGCGTCGCAACTGGCAGGCGGATGTCGCGGCACTGCCGCCCTTTCTGCTGATCGCAGGCGCGCAGGATGAGGCCTTCCGCGCCGAGGCTTACGAACCCACCTTCCGTGCGATCACCGAGCGGGGCCGCTATACGCTGACCGGTGCCAGTCACCTGTCGGTGGTGGACGATCCCGAGACCGCACAGCGGATCGTGGATTTCCTGCGCGGCAGCTGACGCGCGGGGCTGGCGCAAGGCCCGCCGCCGCGCTATGCGGCGGGCATGACACCTGATGCGATCAATGCCTGCGCTGCTCTGGTTGACCGGGGCGATCCGGACCGCTTTCTGGCCGCGATGGCGGCGCCTGTGGCCCAGCGTGGCCCGCTGTTCGTGCTTTACGCCTTCAATCTGGAACTGGCCCGCGCCCCGTGGGTCACGCGCGAAGCGATCATTGCGCAGATGCGGCTGCAGTTCTGGCGCGACGTGGTGGCGCTTGAGGAGCCCAAGGCGCATGAGGTGGCGGACCCGCTGCAGGTGCTGATCCGCGACGGGCTGCCGGTTGGGCCGCTCAACGCCATGATCGACGCGCGCGAGGCCGAGATCGGCACCTCGGCCCCGTTCGAGGATGAGGCGGCGCTGTGGCGCTATCTTGAGGGCACAGCGGGCGCGCTGATGGAGGCCTCGGTTCAGGCGCTGGGCGGGCCGCAGAGCGATGCCGCGCGCCGTCTGGGGACGGCGCAGGGGTTGGCCAACTATCTGCTGGCAATCCCCGCGCTGGAGGCGGCAGGCCGCCACCCTCTGCCCGACGGTCGCCCCGAGAGCCTTGTCTCCCTTGCCCGGCAGGCGCGGACACGGTTGAAGGCCGCGCGCCCTGCGCTGCGCCCGTTGCCGCGCGCGGCGCTGTTGGCCGCATGGCGCGCGGATGCCTTGCTGGCGCAGGTCGAAAAGGCCCCGCAGAGGGTTGCGCAAGGGTTGCTGGGGCAGTCCGAATTCGTCCGGCGGGGCAGCTTGCTGGTACGGAAAGTGTCCGGCTTCTGAGCCAAGACTCCATTGAACGGTTGACGCGTCTTGGCCCTGAGTTTACCTCAGAATTAGTTCTGTCCATTGGGTTATCTTTTTTTGGCCAGTGTCTCAGTTGCGTGGCTGACCTGTCTACGGCAATTTTGAGGAGACAAAGATGATCGGTCATGGCGTGCCGGGACTCGATATTCGGCAAGACCATGAGTTTGTCGCAACAGCTGCCGCGGTTTTCGCGGCGCTGACGATTGGGCTGGACGCATGGTGGCCAGTCAGCCTGCGGCTGACCGGACAGGGCGGGCATATGCATCTTGAGCCCGAGCTCGGTGCAAAGCTGACGGAACTGGGGCCCGGTGGGTCGGGTGTGATCTGGGGCGTGGTCGATGCCATTGACCCGGACCGCAGGATTTACATTCAGGGCTGGTTCGGCGTGCGCGGTGTTGTTGCCGGGCGCGTGCATTTCGATCTTGAACCCAGCCCCAGCGGTTGCCGCCTGAAACTGGTGCATCAGGCCATTGGCCCGGTGCCCGAAGATCAGAACACCCGCTATCGCCAGATGTGGCGCGAAATTCTGGATGGTGCGCTGCGGCGCTATCTGACGGGAACCGCGGTCTGAGCATGGCTGTGACTGCGCCTGATGCGCTTGCCGCCCTGATCGACGCGCGGCAGGCGGCGTCGGGCGGGCGGCTGATCGTCGCGCTGGCCGGGGCGCCAGCCAGCGGGAAATCGACGCTGGTCGACGATCTTGCACGGATGCTGGGCGCGCGGGCCGCCGTGGTGCCCATGGATGGCTATCACCTTGATAACGCTGTGCTCGAGTCGCGCGGGCATCGGGACCGCAAAGGCGCGCCCTGGACCTTTGACGTCGGGGGACTGGCGCGCGATCTGGCGCGGGTCCGGGCCGATGAGGCCTCGGTTCTGGTGCCGGTGTTCGACCGTGCGCTGGATCTCTCGCGAGGTTCGGCCCGCGAGATCACCCCGGATGTGCGCATCGTGCTGGTCGAAGGCAATTACCTGTTGCTCGATGATCCCCCCTGGGCGGCGCTGGCCGGTTTCTGGGATCTGACGGTGATGCTTGACGTGCCGCTGTCCGTGCTGGAAACCCGGCTCATCCAGCGCTGGGAAGGGCGTTCTGGCGCGGCGGACTGGATCCGGCTGAACGACTTGCCCAACGCGCGTATCGTGGTCGAACGGTCACAGCCGGCGGATGTGGTGATCGGCGGCTAAGCGGCGTTTGCAGGCTGCAGGTCACGGCGTTCTCCGGCCGCGCGGGATTCCGTGACGGTTCCGCACGGTAGGGTGCGGTTTGTGGTGGCAAGCCCCGCTTTATTCATGTTAGCGCCGCTTGGGTAAGGGTTCGGTTTGGCGCATTTTTCAGCATCTGCTGCAGGGTCCACCGGGGTTCGGCTTTGGATCTGTCGTGCGCGCTTTTAAGCTGTGACCGCCTCGGGATCTGTCTTTCCCGGGCCTTGTGTGAACGCGTAAACCCTTGAAACAGGGTGGTGGCCTTCCGTCTTACAGAACGGTTTCACAAATCGATGCTGGGAGCAGCGCTATTCACGTGCACCATTTAGCCTATGTCAGCCGATCGCTGACACCGTTGGACCCGTTGATGCTGGATGATATTCTTGACGTCTCGGTGCGTAATAACCAGCGCGACGGGATTACCGGCGTTCTCATGTACCACGATCAATTGTTTTTTCAGGTTCTGGAGGGCGGCAAGCAGGTTGTCGAGCACTGCTACGAGCGCATCAAGACTGACCTGCGCCACAGCGGTGTCTCGCTGATCTGGAGCCATATGGTCGAAGCGCGTGCCTTTGCGGAATGGGCAATGGGCTATGCGGGACCGGAAGAGATCGGCGCGTATTCGGATGACAGTTTTCATTCCCTTGCCGACATCTTGCTCAGCAAAGACACCGTGCCTGCCAGCGAATGCGTCGCACTCAGTCTTGCCCGGCTGATGTACAAAGACTTCAAAGACTGCGGCTAAGACCGCAACGGCTTCAGGTCTCGCTGAGAAACCGTGCTGCCAGCGGCAGGGCGGCGGCTCCCAGCGCGCGGGCATCAGGGCCAAGCGTGCCTTCGATCAGGCGCGGGGCGGTGATCCCGGGCGCTGGCAGGGCTTTGAGCGCTGCCCCGGTCGCGGCCAGCAGGCGGGTTCGCAGGGGCGCGGGCATCCAGCCGTCGATCACCATCGCGTCGATATCCAGCAGGGCTGTGGCCGTCAGTGCCACCTGCGCCAGCCCCTGCGCAGCCTCGGCCAGCCAGTCAGCGACCAGCGCCTCGGGCACGTCCCAAGCGTCGGGCGATGCCCACAGCAGATCTGGCGACAGGCCGTGATCCTGCAGTCGCTTCTCAAGTCCGACGGTCGAGGCGAGGTCGATCAGTTGGCGCGGCTGCCCCGCACGGTCGAGGACACTGAGCGATCCCAGCGCCCCGGCGTTGCCCTGCGGCCCGCTGCGCAACCGCCCGTCCAGTGCCAGCCCGCCACCGGCAAAAAAGCCGACATAGGCATAGGCGATGTCGGCGGGCAGGGCGGTCCTGCCGAAGACCAGCTCGGCCTCGCAAGCGGCGCTGGCGTCGTTTTCCAGAAACACCGGATAGGGCAGTAGGGCGGAAAATTCGTGGCGCAGATCGGCGGTGCGCCATGCCTCCATCGCCTGTTCCGAGCCGCCCGGCCAGTCCCACAGCCGGAACGGACAGGCGATGCCCAGCCCGGCAAGGCGCGGTTGCAGCGCGGCGGGAAGCTGGGCCATCAGTTCGTCGACGGCAAGTTGACCAAAGCGCAGCGCGGCGTCGGGTGTCGGCCAGTCGTGGCGGCGCAGGCGACGACCCCTTATCTGGCCGGTGAAATCGACCAGCAGCATTTCATTCGAGCGACGGCCGATCTTGAGCCCCAGAAAGAACGCCCCGTCCGGGTTCAGCGCCATCGGCACCGAGGGCTGGCCCACCCGCCCGCGTTGCGGCTCGCCTCGGGTCAGCAGCGCCTCGGCTTCCAGATCGCGCAGGATGACCGACGCGGTCTGTGCCGACAGCCCGCTGAGCCGCGCCAGCGCGGCGCCGGGTTGCGGGCCGTGGCGGCGCAGCAGGGTCAGCAGCAAACGCCCATTGGACTGGCGCATGCTGACGGCATTGGTCGCGTGAGAGGTGTTCATCGGCGGGTCTCCTGTCGCTGAGCATGCGAAGGGGGCGGGGGCTGTCAATAGATAAGTCAGAGTGATTTATTTATTGACAGACTCACCCGTTTCCCGCGAAGACAAAGCATCAAACCGGGGAGGGGACCAGATGATCCTGTGTTGCGGCGAGGCGCTGATTGACATGTTGCCCGTGGACGGCGGCGCTTTTGCGCCCCATGCGGGCGGGGCCGTGTTCAACACTGCAATCGCGCTGGGGCGGCTGGGCGCGCCGACCGGGTTCTTTTCCGGGCTCAGCGCGGATTTCATGGGCGATATCCTGCGTGCAAAGCTGGCCGAGGCGCGGGTGGATACCAGCCTGAGCGTCACGGCGGACCGGCCCTGTACGCTGGCCTTCGTGCAACTGGTCGACGGGCAGGCGCGCTATGCGTTCTATGACGAAGGGACGGCAGGGCGGCTGTTGAGCGTTGCCGACCTGCCGAACGTGACCGCACAGGCGCTGTTCTTTGGCGGCATCTCGCTGGTGGTCGAGCCTTGTGGCGCGACCTATGAAGCGCTGATGCAGCGCGAGGCGGGCAAGCGCGTGCTGATGATCGACCCCAACATCCGCCCTGGCTTCGTGCGCGACGAGGCGGGCTATCGGGCGCGGCTGGGCCGGATGCTGGCGATCGCGGATATCGTCAAGCTATCGCTTGAGGATCTGGACTGGCTGGCCCCGGACGGGCGCGAGGCCTTTGTGCAGGGGTTGCTGGACGGCGGCACGGCGCTGGTGCTGCTGACCGATGGCAGCGTCGGCGCGACGGCGATCACACAGACGCGCCGGGTGTTCGAGCCTGCGCGCAAAGTGAGCGTGGTGGACACCGTCGGCGCGGGGGATACGTTCAACGCCGGCGTGCTCGACAGCCTTCAAAAAGCCACGGCCCTGAGTCGCGCGCGACTCAGGGAACTGGACGAGACGACGATTCGTGACGCTTTGCGGCGTGGGGCATCGGCGGCGGCGGTGACCGTCAGCCGGGCCGGGGCAAACCCGCCCTGGCCCTCGGAACTGATGGATTAACAATATGTTAACCGCAACGGCGCGCGCGGCAGTTGCGCTTGGGTGCGGGATCGCTTTGGGGTCTGTTACGGAACTGTCATGAAGCCGTGACAGAAGCGTCATGTATCGGGCGTACCCGGTGCACAGCCTCAAGAGTAGGGGCTGGACCCCGAACCGATCCAGGAGCAACTCCATGTTCGCCAAGACCACGAGCCGTATCGCGATTGTCGCCGCCACCGGCGCCCTGCTGGCCGCCGTGCCGCTGGCCGCGCAGACCCGCACCAACATTCAGGTCGCCGGTTCGTCAACCGTGCTGCCTTTCGCCTCGATCGTCGCCGAAGAATTCGGCCAGATCTTCCCGGAATTTGAAACCCCCGTCGTCGCGTCGGGTGGTTCGTCGGGCGGCCTGCGCCAGTTCTGCACCGGCGTTGGTGAGAGCACCATCGACATCGCCAACGCCTCGCGTGCGATCAAATCGTCGGAAATCGAAACCTGCGCCGCCAACGGCGTGACCGACATCCGCGAAATCCGCATTGGCTATGACGGCATCGTCTTTGCCTCGGCTGCCGACGGCGACGCCTTCGCGCTCGAGCCGCGCGACGTGTACATGGCCATCGCTGCGACCATGCCCGAGGGCGTTGCCCAGCCGACCATGTGGGACGAAATCAACCCCGAGCTGCCGCACCAGCGCATCGTGATGGCGATCCCCGCCTCGAACCACGGCACGCGCGAAGTGTTTGAAGAGAAAGTCATCTTCCCGGGCTGTGAAGCCGTTCTGGGCGAAGACACCGACCACGAAGTCTGCGGCGCCCTGCGTCAGGACAACGTGATCGAAATCGCCGGTGACTACACCGAAACGCTGGCCCGTCTGGCCTCGGACCGTGACACCGTCGGCGTGTTCGGCCTGTCGTTCTACGAGCAGAACCGTGACACCCTGCGCGTCGCCACCATGAGCGGCGTCACCCCGTCGCTGGAAACCGTTGCCTCGGGCGAATACCCCGTGTCGCGCCCGCTGTTCTTCTACGTGAAGGGCGAGCACGTCGGCGTCATCCCCGGCATCACCGAATACGTCGAGTTCTTCCTGTCGGACGCGATGACCGGTGCTGGTGGTCGTCTGGAAGAAGCTGGCCTGATCCCGATGCCCGACGCCGAGCGCGCTGGCGTGCTGGAAGCCTACACCAACGGCGTGTCGGTCGGTCAATAACCTGCCCTGATCCCCTGTGGCGCCCCGATCCCCGGGGCGCCATGTCCTTGTCTCAAAGATGAAGCCGCGCGCATGACCAGCGTCCTGATCGCCGCCCTTGTCCTGGCCTTGATGGCCTTCGCCTACCGGCAAGGGTATTCGCGCAGCCGCGTGTTGGCCGGGCAGTCCCGCCTGCACTCGCGGCCGCAGTACCACGGAGCTTTGCTGGCCCTCTGGGCTGTCGTTCCCTTCCTTCTCATTCTCGCGCTCTGGGGCCTGACCTCGGGGCAGGCGCAGGAATGGTATCTGGCCAGCCTGATGCCCTCGGATGTCGCTGCGGGCTCGGACTATGCCGCAGCCGCCGCCCGGTTGCGCAACATTGCCTCGGGCTTCGGCGTCGCCGGCGACATGGCCGAGTGGGAGCGCAGCGCGGGTGAAAGCCTGGGCCGGTTCAACACCATCCTGAAACTCTCTGCCGTCGCACTAGGAGCGCTTGTGGGCATCGCCGGTCTGGTGATGGCGCGCGGGCGTCTGACCGCCCGGCTTCGCGCGCGCAACCATGTCGAGTCCGCCATCAAGGCGCTGCTGATCTTCTGCTCGATCGTGGCCATCCTGACCACGCTGGGCATTGTCGTCTCGCTGGTTTCCGAAACGCTGCGCTTCTTCACCTATGTGTCGCCGATCGACTTCTTCTTCGGCACCGTCTGGAACCCCGGCTATTCGACCACCTCGAACGAAGCCAGCGGCTCGTACGGCATGCTGCCGCTGCTCTTGGGCACCGTGATGATCTCAGGGATTGCCATGCTGGTGGCCCTGCCCATCGGGTTGATGAGCGCGATCTGGCTGACGCAATACGCCCAGCCCCGCGTGCGCAACATGATCAAGCCGGTGATCGAGGTTCTGGCCGGGATCCCGACCATCGTTTACGGCTTTTTCGCCCTTGTGACCGTCGGCCCGGCCCTGTCGGGAATGGGCGATGCGGTTGGCCTGAGCATCAACGCCACGTCGGCGCTGACCGCAGGCATCGTCATGGGGATCATGATCATCCCCTTCATCAGCTCGCTGTCGGACGACATCATCCGGCAGGTGCCGCGCACCATGCGCGACGGCTCGCTGGGGCTGGGGGCGACCAAATCCGAGACCATCCGCATGGTCATCGTGCCCGCCGCCCTGCCGGGGATCGTAGGCGCCATCCTGCTGGCCGTCAGCCGCGCAATCGGCGAGACGATGATCGTGGTGCTGGCTGCCGGTAACGCGCCGATCCTGCGCTTCAACCCGGCCGAGCCGACCTCTACCTTCACCGTGACGATCGTCACCGCCCTGACCGGCGACGCCGATTTCGCCTCGCCGCAGTCGCTTGTCGCCTTTGCGCTGGGCCTGACCCTCTTTGTCATCACCCTGATGCTGAACATCGGCGCGCTTGTCATCGTTCGGAAATACCGGGAGCAATACGAATGAGCAGTGTCGAGACTGAATTCGACGCCAACACCCGGCGCCGCGCGCAGGTCCGCCAGTCGCTGACCCGCCGCAACCGTGCCGAGAGCCGCTTCCGCCTGCTGGGGCTGGGCTCGGTGCTGGCGGCCATGGCCTTTGTCGCCGTGCTCTTTGGCAACATCCTGTCCAATGGTCTGCCCGCCTTCTGGCAGTACAACCTGCAGACCGAGGTCTATTTCGACCCCGACGTGATCAACGTCCCGGCCCCGCCGGTGCAGGAAGCCGGTCAGTCCGACGCCGACTTTCAGGCGGCCTCGCTCGCCTGGCAGCGCCGGTTGGCGATGGTCAACTGGAACCGCCTGATCACGGCGTCGATTACGCAGGCCATGCAAGGCGTGGATGTCGAGATCGACGACCGCTCGGCCCTGTCCATCGTCGACACCGGCACCCGCTTTGTGCTGCGCGACATGGTGCTGGCGAACCCCGACCTGATCGGGCAGCGGCGCAACGTCAGCATGCTGCTCTCGGCCGATGGCGACAACTGGTCCAAGGGGAAGCTGAGCCGCGACCTGCCCGATGACCGCCAGCAACTCAGCCGCCCGGCCCGCGACGCGATTGACGCGCTGACGGAGACAGGGGCGGTCCACCCGGCCTTTGCCTGGCATATCTTCACCAATGTCGACAGCCGCTCGTCACCGGCAAGCGCCGGTCTGGCGGGGGCCTTTGTCGGCTCGCTCTACATGATGCTGGTGGTGATCCTGCTGTCAGTGCCGATTGGTGTGTCGAGCGCGATCTATCTTGAGGAATTCGCGCCCAAGAACCGCATCACCGACCTGATCGAGGTCAACATCAACAACCTCGCGGCCGTGCCCTCCATCGTGTTCGGTCTGCTGGGGGCGGCGGTGTTCATCAACATCTTCCACCTGCCACTCTCGGCCCCGCTGGTCGGCGGTCTGGTGCTGACGCTGATGACCCTGCCGACGATCATCATCGCTACACGCTCCAGCCTGCGCGCCGTGCCGCCGTCGCTTCGGCAGGCGGCATTGGGGATCGGCGCGTCGCGCATGCAGATGGTGTTCCACCATGTGCTGCCGGTGACGTTCCCGGGCATCCTGACCGCCTCGATCCTGGGTGTGGCACAGGCGCTGGGCGAAACCGCACCGCTCTTGCTGATCGGCATGAACGCCTTTGTGGCCAACATCCCGGCTACGCCACTGGAGCAATCGGCGGCACTGCCGGTGCAGATCTATCTGTGGCAGGGCAACGAGAACCGTAACTTCTTTGAAGAACGCACCTTTGCTGCGATCATCGTGCTTCTGGCGCTGATGATCCTTCTGAACGCTCTGGCGATCTGGCTGCGCAGCCGCCTTGAAAGGAAAGCATGACATGGACGCCACCTCTGACCCCCGGCCGATGGCCAGCAACCACCGCATCGTCCCCAGCGCCCCGGCGTCGGTAGGCGCGCGCGACAGCCGGATCTCGGCCCGCGACGTGACGGTGCATTACGGTGCGAAGCAGGCGATCTTCGATGTGTCCATCGACGTGCCAGAACGCTCGGTCACCGCGTTCATCGGCCCGTCGGGCTGCGGCAAGTCGACCTTCCTGCGCTGCTTCAACCGCATGAACGACACGATCGAGGGCTGCCACGTCGGCGGCAAGATCACCATCGACAGCGAGGATATCTACGATCCCTCGCTCGATGTGGTCGAACTGCGCGCCCGCGTGGGGATGGTGTTCCAGAAGCCGAACCCGTTCCCCAAGTCGATCTATGACAATATCGCGTACGGGCCGCGCATCCACGGGCTGGTGAAAAGCAAGGCCGAGACCGACGCGCTGGTCGAATCCTCGCTGAAAAAGGCGGGGCTCTGGAAAGAGGTCTCCGACCGTCTCGATCAGCCAGGCACCGGGCTCTCGGGTGGGCAGCAGCAGCGCCTGTGCATCGCCCGCACGATTGCGACCGGACCGGAAGTAATCCTGATGGACGAGCCCTGCTCGGCGCTGGACCCTATTGCCACGGCGATTGTCGAGGATCTGATCCACGAGCTCAAAGAGCAGTACACGATCATCATCGTGACCCACTCGATGCAACAAGCGGCGCGGGTCAGCCAGAAGACGGCGTTCTTCCACCTCGGCAAACTGATCGAATACGGCGACACCGAACAGATCTTCGTCAACCCGCGGGACAAACAGACCGAGGCGTATATCACTGGCCGCATCGGCTGATACCAGGGCCGCGGGCGGGTTTCGCCCTTGGCCAAGACGCTTTGCAGCGTCTCGCCCGCGGGCGACCGGGCAGGGGGCTTTCAGCCCCCTCTTCGCTTTCAGCGAATTCACCCCCCTGAGGATATTTAGAGACAGAAAATGAGGGGCGGTTAACCAGACGTTAACGCCCCTCTTTGCTCTCTCAATATCCCGGGGGGCGGGCCGGAACGGCCCGGTGGGGGGCAGCGCCCCCGCGCGGCGCGAAGGGGCTCGATGCCCCTGAGCGCCGCTTCTCCCTTACCGCCAATGCGCCATCGGCAGCCCCGCGACCGGGCTGCGGAACGCCGGAATGCGGGTGCCGCGCAGCGAGCCGATGTAGAGCGTTTGCAGATCGGGCCCGCCGAAGGTCACCGAGGCGAACCACGGCGCGATCTGGCCACCGCAGGCGAGCATGTGGTTGGGGGTGACGGCGTCGCGCTCGAAGGCCTCGTACAGCGCCGCCGACGGGCCGGGGTTGTCGTCGTCCAGAATCACCCGGAAATCCCCTTGCGGCGTGATGGCAAAGATCCGGTCGGACATGACATGCGTCCCCCACAGGTTGCCGAAGCTGTCAAAGGCGATCCCGTCGATGAACCCGCCGGTGTCGGAAGGCCCGAAAACTTCGCGCTCCAGCACCGTCGCACCTTCACCGACCCGCAGGCGGGTCACCCGGCGGCCCGAGGTCTCGACCACGTAAAGCCATTCCTCGGCTGCATCGAAGCGGATCTCGTTGGTGAACATGAACCCGTCGGCCACGATCCGCGCGCCGTCGTTGTCCAGCACCGCGACATAGCCGTCGCTCAGTTTGGGACTGATCGCCGCCATCCAGTTGGTGATCCGGGTCGAGATCGTCAGCCAGATCCGCCCCTGACTGTCGCGCAGCACGAAATTGACCTTGCCAATGGCCGTGCCGTCGATCGTATCCAGCACCACCGTCGTGCGCCCGTCACGGGTCATGCGTTCCAGCCGGTCGGTGCCGAAATTCGAGATCAGGATCGAGCCGTCCACATCAAAGGCCAACCCGTTGGGCAGGGTGCCCTGGGTGAAGCGATCCGCCTCGTCCAGCGTGCCGCCAAAGCGCTGGTCCAGCGATTGCGCGACCAGTGCCTGTGTGCCATCGGGCCGGATATGCACCACCCCGCCGCGCGCATCGGCAGACCACAGAGAGCCGTCGGGTTCAGCAAGGATGCATTCGGGCCGTTGCAGGTCTTCGCCGACGTACCACAGATCCTGCGCGGTGACGGTGAAACCGTCGAGGGGGTTGCGCATCACGTCACCCTTTGGCCTTCGCCATATCGACGAATTTCTGTGTTTGTTCCCAGGCGGCCCGCACCGGATTGTGGATCGGTTGCGCCTGCAAGGCGTCCCAGGCGGCGGCGACGTCATCGACATCCGGCGCGTCGCCCAGGGCAAGGCCCGGCGTTTCTTCGATCCGCGCTACGGCAATGACGCCGGCGCCCGCCGTCAGGATGGTTTTCGTCGGCGCGCCCTCGCTGACCAGAAACAGTGCGGCAGGCGAGACCTTTTCCGGTCCCAGCGCGTCGGCTGCGCCCGCAGGCAGCAGCGCTTCGGTCATCTGCGTCATCGCGGCGGGGGCAAGGGCGTTCACCCGGATGCCGCTTTTCTCGCCTTCGATCGCCAGCGTGTTCATCAGCCCGACCAGCGCCAGTTTGGCGCTGGAATAGTTGGCCTGACCGAAGTTGCCATACAGCCCCGAGGACGAGGTGGTCATCAGCACCCGCCCGTACCCCTGCGCGCGCATGATCTCCCAGACCGCCTGCGTGCAGACCCATGCGCCGCGCAGATGCACGTCGATCACCGCTTCGAAAAAGTCGGTGGGCGTCTTGGCAAAGCTCTTGTCGCGCAGGATGCCGGCGTTGTTGATCAGGATGTCGATGCGGCCCCACTGCGCGATGATCCGCGCGACCATGTCCTGCACCGCATCGGCATCGCTGACCGAGGCCGCGCTGGCCATCGCCTCGCCCCCGGCGGCGCGGATCTCGTCGACCACGGACTGCGCGTTGCCCACGTCGTTCACCACGACCTTGGCGCCGCGCGCGGCCAGCGCCAGCGCATGCGCGCGGCCCAAGCCGCCGCCAGCACCGGTGACAATGGCAACGCGGGTATCGAAACGGATCGGGTCAGACATCTACCCAGCCTCCTTCAGTTTTCAGCCGGTGGCGGATCGGATTGGTCCGGCCCAGCGTCTGTTCGATGAAACACCCCTTCTTAGCGGCCTCGATCAGGGCTGCAACCTCTGCTTGTGTGTTGGGGCTTTCCATCAGCACGTCGATTTCAAAACTCTTGGGTGCGGTCTCATAAACGCGCCCCTTGGCCTGCCAGTCCCATTGCACGCGGGTTTCGACCTTGAGGTCGCTCAGCGTGACGCCCATGCGTTTGGCGAAAGCGCGGATCTGGGTCATGATGCAGCCGGTCAACCCGCCGACGAACAGCGCCAGCGGTGGTGGCGCGCTGGCGTCGCCGCCATGGAACGCGCCCTCATCGGTGGCCATTTCCCATGGCCCTTCGGCGAAGGGATGCACCATGGTGACGCTCAGATCATTGCGCATCTTGCCCGAGGCGGTGCCTGCGGCGTCGAACTGGACGATTGCCTTTTCCATGCTCACTCCATGATTGCGACGGCGCGGACGAACCCGGCCGAGGCGCGTTTGATCTTGAACGGAAAGCAGGAAATCCTGAACCCGGTGGCAGGCAACTGGTCCAGATTGGCCAGCTTTTCCATGTGGCAATAGCCGATCTCCATCGAGGCGCGATGCCCCTCCCAGATGATCGAGGGATCGTGGCTTTCGGCGTAGCGCTGCGCGGTGTGGTAGAAGGGCGCGTCCCAGCTCCACGCATCGGTGCCGGTCACGCGCACGCCGCGTTCCAGCAGGTACATCGTTGCCGCCTTGCCCATGCCGCAGCCCTTGAGCAGGAAATCCGGCTGTCCATAGGCCGCACCGGCCGAGGTGTTGATCACCACGATCTCCAGCGGGCTGAGGCTGTGATTGATGCGGTTGAGCTCGGCCTCGACATCCTCGGGCGTGACCACATACCCATCGGGGAAATGGCGGAAATCCAGCTTCACGCCGGGCTGAAAGCACCAGTCCAGCGGTACTTCGTCGATTGTGATCGACGGGCGGCCCCCCGGCACCAGCGCGCGGTCCATGGTCGAATGGTGGTGATAGGGCGCGTCCAGATGGGTGCCGTTATGCGTGCTGACCACCAGCGTTTCGACCGCCCAGCCATCGCCGTCCGGCAAATCCTGCGCGGACATGCCGGGGAAAAAGTCGGTCATCTGTGCCTGCGTCTCGCGGTGGTTCATGTAGTTGATCTGCGGCAGCATCGCGGGCGGGTCCGAGGCAATGCCGGACTCGAGTGCGACGGAAAGGTCGATGATCTGCATACAGGCTCCTTACAGCAGTCCGGTGGACATAGGGGGAAGACGATCAGCGCCAGCAGCACCAGCACCATGATCGCGGCAAAGGGCAGCGCGCCTTTGAAGACATCGCCCAAGGGGATGGACGCATCGTCGAGCGCGCCCTTGATGACAAAGACCGACAGGCCCAAGGGAGGTGTGAGAAGGCCGATCTCGACGGCCAACACGGTCACGATGCCGAACCAGATCAGGTCGATCTGCATCGCCTGCGCGATGGGCAGGACCAACGGCAGGGTGATCATCATGATCGACGAGCTGTCCAGAATGGTGCCCAGCACGATCAGGATGGCACAGAAGATCAGCACGAAACCGACCGTGCCCAGTTCCAGCGCGATGGCCCATTCGGTGACGGCGGCGGGCAGGCCGCTGAGCGACAGAAACCGCGAATACATCGTGGCGGCGATGATCAGAAAGCAGATCGAGGCGGTGATATGCCCGGTCTCCAGCGTCACCTGCCACAGCACGCGCGGCCCGATCCGGCGTTTGACCCCGGCGATGACGATCGCGCCAAGGGCACCGATGGCCCCCGCTTCGGTCGGGGTGAAGATGCCGCCATAGATACCGCCCAGCACCAGCCCGATCAGCGCGGCGATGGGGAAGAGTTTGGACGCGGTATCGCCCAGCAGCGAGCCTTCCTGCACGCTGGCCGGGACCGGGCGCGGCGTGCCGGTGAAGCGGGGCCAGTAGCGCACCATCAGCGCGATGCCGATGCAATAGGCAACCGCCAGCACCAGACCCGGCCCGATGCCCGCCAGAAACAGCAGGCCGACGGATTGCTCGGCCAGAATGCCATACAGGATCAGCAGCAGCGACGGCGGGATCAGCATGCCCAGCACGGACGAGCCCGCCACCACCCCGGTGGCAAAGCGCGCGGTATAGCCGATGCGCATCATCTCGGGCACCGCGACCTTGGTGAACACGGCAGCCGAGGCGATGGAAATCCCGGTAATCGCCGCGAAAATCGCATTCGCCCCGACCGTGGCCATGCCCAGCCCGCCCTTGAGCCGACCCAGCGCGCGGTTGGCGACATCAAAGGTATCGCGGCCAATATCGGCGCGGCTGACCACCAGACCCATCAGCACGAACAGCGGCACAACGCCGAACAGGTAGCTTGAAATGCTCTCGCGCGTGGCCAGCGACATCATCCGGGCGGCGTATTGCGCATTGTCGCGCAGCACCCAGATGCCGATGAACGAGGTCAGCGCCAGCGCGATGGACACATGCATGCCCAGCCAGATCAGGCCCAGAATACCGGCCAGCGACCACAGACCAATCTCGACGCCGCTCATGCGGAGACTCCTTTGACGGCTCGGATTGCCAGCACCAGTGCGCGCAGGCCAAAGACCAGCGCCATCATCGCGGCACCCAGCAAAACGATGCCATGCACCGGCCAGATCGGTGCCAGAAACTGGCCGACCGTGCCGACCATTTCATTTCGCCCGTACGAGCGCAGAAACAGGGGATAAAACGCCGATACCAGCGTGCAAAGCAGCACCGCCCCGGCCAGATGCAACAGCGCGTCAAAGGCCTCAGCCAGACGCGGGTTGTTGCGGTGCAAGGCCCCCAGCAGCGCGTCTGAACGGGTCAGTTTGCCCTGCGCGGTGGTGTTGGCGATCTGCAGGAACACGATGGCGAGGATGGACATGGCGACCATCTCGGGCACGCCCGCAATAGGGCGGTCAAAGAAGAACCGACCGACTACATCCGCGGCGATCAGCAGCATCACGGCCAGAATCATCAGCGTGCCCAGAACGGACAACAGCGCGGTGATCCGGTCGACGAGGCGGGAAAAGGCGTCCAGCGGGGCGATGCCCGTGGAAAGCTGGTCGAGCGAGGCCATGGCAGGGGCTCCGTCAGAGGGAAGAGGGGCCGGAGGGGACAGCGCCCGCCCGGCCCGCAGGGATCAACGTCCCGATCAGCGCATCGACCAGTCGCGGCCCAGATCGGCCCCGGCGGCTTGCAGCGTGGCGACATAGGCGTTCAGCACCTCGGTCGCAGGCAGGCCCGCCGCATCCGTCGCAGCAGCCCAGGTGCCAGCCACGTCGGGCAGAGCGGCGGCCCAGCGCGCGCGCTCTTCCGGGGCCAGCGTGTGAAGGTGGTCAGCATCCGGTGCGATGGCTGCCATGGCGGCCGTCACGCGGGCGCTTTGCTCTTCCAGATAGCCAGCCTGATAGGCCGCAGCCCCGGCGCGCAGGGCGTTCTGGACAACCTCCGGCTGGTCGGCCAGCCACGTCTGGTTGGCAACGATGCCGCCCGCCGATTGCGCGCCAAAGTCGGTCACGGTCACATAGGGCGCAACCTCTTGCAGACGGGCAGGGGCGGCGGCGGTGGCGAACACGATCACCCCGTCAAACACCCCGGTCTGCAGATCGTTGTAATAGGTCGTCAGGTTGCCCGCGACACCGACCGCGCCGGTGCCTTCCAGCCAGTTGACCGCCGGCCCGGGGGCCGCAATGCGGTGACCAGCCAGATCGTCAATCGAGGTGACCGGGAAATTGGTCATGAGGATATAGTTGTCCAGCGCGAAGCCGCCGCCGAGGTATTCGGTATCATAGGTATGCCAGCTCTCGCCCATCGCCGGGATGGTGTCATAGAGCACTTCCATGGCGCTCATCACCATCTGCGCGCTGGAGGGGCCAAAGGGCGTGTTGTAGGTGACGTTCTGCAACGGCAACTGGTTGGGCATGAACACCGTCGGCACGCTACCGATCTCGGCCAGACCGTTCTCGATGGCTTCCAGCTCGCCGCCGACGCCGGCCAGCGTGCCGCCGTAGGCCTCGGTCCAGTTGATCGCATAGCCCGAGCCTTCAAGCGCCGCATCCACGGCTGGGATGAAGGATTCCGTCAGGTGCTTGACCCACAGAAAGATCGGCGGGTGGCCGTTGACGATGGTGATGTCGATGGTCTCGTCAGCCATCGCAGGAAGCGCCAGACCGGCGCTCAGTCCGGTTGCCAGTGCGGTGCCTGCCAAAAGGCGGCGGATGGTCAGTGTCATGGTCTCTCCTCCTCGGTTGGTCGTTGCCGGATCCTCCCCGGACCCGGATTTCTGCGCATTTTCGTGGGGCTACTCGCCGGTTTGCGCCATCGCGCGGATACCCGCCGCGTTAAAGCGAACCGCTCCGGCGATGACCTCCTCCAGATCGTCATCGGCCAGCGCCCCGTCCGACAGGGCCTGCACGCGGCCTGTCGGCGCCATCAGCGTGATGCCGATGGAGATCGTGTTCAGATACCCGCGCACCGCGCCTGCGCGGCCTAGTCCGGGCACCGCAGCGGCCAGTTCGGCCACAAAGAGCCGCGCGATATCGTCATAATAGGCCCCGATGATCCGCTGCGAGCGCGCATCGGTCCCGGTCGCCGCATGGCCCAGCAGGCGGGCATACGAGGCACCGCCGCCCACCGGGTTGCGCCCCATCGTGATCGTCGGGCGAAGCAGGGCGTCCAGCACCATCTCCAGCGTCACGTCGCCCGCCGCATGCAGCTGCGCCAGCCGGGCGCGGCGCGCGTCGTTGATCGCACCCGAGCGCCGGGCGATCACCGCTTCATACAGCGCTTCTTTCGAGCCGAAATAGTAGTGGATCAGCGCGGCATTCGCCTGCGCACACAGGCCGATGGCGCGGGTGGTTGCGCCGTGGAAGCCGTTCTCGGCAAAGACGATCTCGGCGGCATCAAGGATCGATTCCTGCGCCAAGCTCCGGTCCTGTCGCTGCTCAACGGGTCGCGTCACAACCGACTCCCCCGGTTAATTAATCGCCTGATTAAATTGCGGCGCACACGGCCATTCTGTCAATGGGAAACTTTGCATTCTGCAATGCAGCAATGCTCAGCCCACAGGTTCGAACTGCAAAACCGTTCCGCCCAGTTGCCGCAAGGCTCTGGTGCGGCAGCTGAAAACGAGGATCTGCAGATCGGCCGCCTGCGCATGCAAGGCGTTGAACATCGCTTCCATCCGCGTGTCATCGGTGAACACCAGCGCGTCGTCCAGAATCACCGGCGCATGCTGACCGCTGCGCGCCAGCAGCCGGGCAAAGGCCAGCCGGACCAGCAGCGAGATCTGCTCGCGCGTGCCGCCAGAACAGGGTGCCGATCGATTCGATCCGCCCGTCGCGCAGCAGCTCGACCGGCAAAAGGCTGTCGCCGTCGAAGCTCAGCTCGGCGCCGGGCCAGAGCAGGCGGAGCATGGGGCGCAGCTCGGTCAGCACCGGCTCGAAATAGCGGTCGCGGGCGGCGGATTGCGCGGCCTCAAGCGCGCTGATCAGGCAGCGCAGCACCGCCACTTCACGCTCATGCGCATCGCGGGTGGCTTGGGCGGCATTCAGGCGGGCGGTGGCATCGGCGAGGTCTTCCTCGACGCCTTCGCCGGACAGATGCGCGACTGTGGCGTCCAGCCCGGCAAGGGCAGTGTTCAGGGCGTTGATCGCGTCGTCTGCCGCTTTCACCACGCTCTGCGCCCGGCTGAGCGCGGCGCGGCTGGTGGTCAGATCAGGGGCCCCGGCGGCAAGGGCTTGGTGGGCTTGGGCGGCGGTTTGGCGCTGGGCGTCGGCCTGTGTGAGGGCTTGGTTCAGCGTTTCGGCGTCGGGTTTCTCGGCCAGATCGGCGCGCGCGTCGGCCAGCCGCCGGGTGAGCGCGCCTATTTCATGGCGTGCACCAAAGGCGGCCTCGCGCGCGGTGTCGCAGGCGGGGCGCAGGCGGGCGGTTTCCAACTCGGCGGCGGTCTCGGCGGCGCGCGCGCGCTCGACGGCGTCGGTCGCGGTGGTCAGATCGGGGGCCTCGGGCACATCTTGCGGGGCGAGGCGGGCCAGCGCGCCGCGCAGCGCGTCGATGCCTTCGGGGGCAAGGCGCTTGAGGGCTTCCTGCACCTCTTTCAACCGCTGCGCGGCGTCCCCGCGCGCCCGCGCCGCGCGCCGCGCGGCCTCGGGGGCATCGGTGCCGGCCTGTGCCAGCGCGCGCGCCAGATCGTCTTGCGCGCGGGCCAGCCTGTCGGGCGCATCACCCGCGCCGGGGGCGATGGACAGGGTGCCGAGGCCGGGAAGGTCCAGCGTAACGGCCTGCGTGATCGCATGGGGGGTGCTGTCCAGCGGGGCACCGTCGAGTGAGACCGTGGGCGCACCGGGGAGGGGCGTGAAGGTCAGGTGAGGCGCGGTAGCCTGAGCCAGCCCTTCGGCAATGGCAAGGGCTTTGGCCGCGTCCTCAAGGGCTTGCAACTGGCGCGCATCGGGGCCGGTTGCAGCGGCCTCGCGCAAGGCGGGCAGCGTGGCGGCGAGGGTTTCGGCCTGTGCCAGCGTTTCCGAGAGCTGTGCGTGACGCGCGACTTCGGCCCGGCGGGCTTCGATCCTGAGTGCCGCTTGCATCTGCACCTCGGCCTCACGCAGAGCCTTGCGGGCAGCGGCATGGGCGTCGGTGGCTTTGGTCAGCGCGGTTTGCGCCTCGGTCGCGCGGGCGTCGGCCGCCTCGGCGGCAGATTGCGCGGTGCTGCTTTGCGCGGTGAGCGTCTCAATTGCCTGCGCCGTGCGCGTCCGGTTGTCGATCTCGCGTCGTGCCGCTTGCAACGCCAGATCAGCGGCCTTGAGCGCAGCCTCGGCGGCCTGCAACTGGCTGGCGTGACGGTCGGCAGCCTTGAAGGCGGCATCGGCTTGCGTCAGGCGGTCGGTGCGGGTTTTCACCTCTTGCGGGTCGGTCAACTCGGCCAGTTCGCGCCGTTTCGCGCGCCGTTCGCCCAGCGCCGCGCGCAGCTTCGTTGCCTTGTCGGTCAGCTCGGTGACACGGGTTTCCAGCGCGGCCACGGTCTTTTGTGCGCTGTCCAGCGGTCCGCCTGCCTTGGCCCCGCGCAGCGTCACCAGCCGGTCGAGTTCCTCGCGTGCGCGGGCCAGTGCCCGGTCCATCCGCTTGCCACCGGTCAGCGCCGCGATCTCGCCGGTGACCGAGGTCAGCAGATCCTGCCGCGTCTTCACCGCCGCCTTGTCGGTATCGTCCAGCGCCGTGATGCCCTGCCGCACCCAGAGCAGCCCAGCAGGCCCACCATCGGCGGGCGACTGGGTCAGCGCGGCGATCTGCGCCTCGGCCTCGTCCGCTTTGGCGACCAGCTGGCCACCGCGCCAGACCTCGGCATAGGGCCCACGGCCCCAGCGTTTGCGCAGGGTCAGCAGGCCGCGCGCGTCTTCCAGCGTGACCTCGATTTCAGGATTGCCGCCGACATCGGGGCGCAGGGATTTGATCTTGGCCGAGCGGTGGGGAATGAAGAACGCCGCATGGATCGCGTCGAACAGCGTGGATTTGCCGCTTTCATTCGGGGCCGACAGCAGGTTGACGCCGTCACCGATCCCGGCCACGCGCACCGGGCTGGTGAACTGGCGCACATCGTTCAGGGTGACCGAGCGCAGCTTCATGCGCCCTCGCTCAGATAGGCGTAAAGCCGGTTGAGCGCACCGGCAGCGATGCGGCGGTCGTCCTCGGCACGGGCAGGGTCGCGGGCTTGCGCGGCCAGCGCCTCGGCGGCGACGCGCAAAGCGCCGCCGTGGTCGAGCGCGTCCAGATCGGCGGCGTCGATTTCGGTGTCGAGCGTTGCGGTGTCCAGCGCGAAGAAGGCGAATTCCGGGGCGGCGGCCTCGGCCGCGTCGCGCAGCGCCTGCTGTTCGGCCAGCGTGGCGCGGCCTTGCGCGCGCAGGCGCAGGAGGTGGTCGCGGCGACCGGCGCCCGGAGGGGGCAGGAGCGCGGACAGGGCAGCGGCGGCGTCCTGACCGGGGACCAGCGACAGCGGTTGCTCGGTCCAGTCGAACTGGCCGGTTTCCACCCGCGTGATCTGCGGGACAGCCCCGGCGTAAGCGGTCACCGCCAGGCAGGCACCGCGTCCGGCGTGGCGGAATTCCTCGAACTCGGGCGTGCCGGCATAGGCGGTGCGCGGGCCGACCGTCATCTGCCCGTGCCAGTCGCCCAGCGCCAGATAGGCCAGCCCGGCGGTTGTGGCGCGGTCGGGCGGGATGATGCCCTCGTCGCTGGCATCTTCGGAGAAGGTCTGCACGCCGCCATGGGCCAGCCCGATCCTGAGCGTGCCCTCAGCCGTGGCGGCACCGGGCATCCAGTCGGTCAGGTCGCGCCCGGCGTGGCGGCGGGGCAGGGGCGCGGGCAGCAGCGTGACGCCGGGGGCCAGATCGACCGGCGCGGCTTGGGTCAGGGGGTGCACATTGGGCGGCGCGATGCGGGCGATGTTGTCCCACAAGGCTTCGGCCGCGAGGGAATCGTGGTTGCCGGGCAAGAGCCACCAGCGCAGCCCTTGGTCCGCTCCCATCGCCAGCAACGCCTGCCGCCATGTCGGGTCCGCCGGGGTCTCGCTGTCGAAGGTGTCGCCCGCCAGCAGGATGTCGCGCGCGCCGTGATCGCGCGCCGCCTGCGCCAGGCGGGCGATGATCTGGTGCCGCGCCTCGATCAGACGACCGCGCACGCCTTCGGGCAGGCTGCCGAAGCGGCGCCCGAGATGCAGGTCGGCAGAGTGCAGGAAGCGGAACCCGTCGGTCATATCCCGCGCAAGGTGAGCGAAAACCGCACCGGCGGCAAGGTGCCGATCCACTCACGCTGGCGTGATTCTGTGGGGGCATCGGCGGAACTTCGCTTTGTCTGGTGCCCAAAACATGCACTCGACGCTCAGATTTGCTGCTTGGAAGGGCAATTGGCGCTCAAATCTTCGGCGATCCCCGCCTGACATCCTGCCGTCGCGTAAAACCGCGCCACTTTCGCCGCGACGCGGCAATAGCGTGTCCTTGGGCGCATTGACGCCCACCGGAACGCAACTCCGCCCTGCCGGGCGCGACCGTCGCGCCGCAGGGAGAAAAAGATGGACAGGGGATTATGAAAAAACTGCTGCTTTCGACCGCGCTCTGCGCGAGTTTCGCCACGGGCGCTTTCGCGCAGGAAGGCGAGCCGATCCGCGTTGGTATCCTGCACTCTCTGTCGGGCACGATGGCCATTTCGGAAACCACCCTGCGCGACGCGATGCTGATGCTGATCGAACAGCAAAACGAAGCCGGTGGCCTGCTGGGCCGTCCGCTGGAAGCCGTGGTTGTGGATCCCGCCTCGGACTGGCCGCGCTTTGCCGAACTGGCCCGTGAGCTGATCGCCGGTGACGGTGTCGCGGCGGTGTTCGGCTGCTGGACCTCGGTCAGCCGCAAATCGGTGCTGCCGGTGTTCGAGGAACTGAACTCGATCCTGTTCTACCCGGTCCAGTACGAAGGTCAGGAATCGCAGCGCAACGTGTTCTACACCGGTGCCGCCCCCAACCAGCAGGCGATCCCCGCCGTTGACTACCTGCTGGCCGAGGGTGTCGAGCGCTTCTACCTTGCCGGGACCGACTATGTGTACCCGCGCACCACGAACCAGATCCTTGAGGCCTATCTGCTGGCGCAGGGCGTCGCGCAAGAAGACATCATCGTCAACTACACGCCGTTTGGTCATTCCGACTGGCAGACCATCGTCGCCGAAATCGCTGCCTTCGGGTCGACCGGTCGCCCGGCTGCGGTTGTGTCCACCATCAACGGTGACGCGAACGTGCCCTTCTACAACGAGCTGGCCTCGCAGGGTATCTCGGCCGAAGATATCCCCGTCATCGCCTTCTCGGTGGGTGAGGAAGAACTGGCCGGTATCGACACCGCGCCGCTGGTCGGCCACCTGGCCGCCTGGAACTACTTCATGTCGGTCGACACGCCCGAAAACGACGCCTTCATCGACGCCTGGCACGCCTATATCGGCAGCGACGAGCGGGTGACCAACGACCCGATGGAAGCCCATTACATCGGCTTCAACATGTGGGTTGATGCCGTTGAAGCCGCTGGCACCACCGACGCCGACGCTGTCATCGACGCGCTGGTTGGCGTGGCGGTTCCGAACCTGACGGGCGGTCTGTCCTCGATGGGGGCCAACCACCACATCACCAAGCCGGTGCTGATCGGCGAGATCCAGGATGACGGCCAGTTCGAAGTGGTCTGGGAAACCTCGGGTCTGGTGCTGGGCGACGAATGGTCCGACTTCCTGCCGGAATCCGCTCCGCTGATCTCGGATTGGCGCGCGCCGCTGTCGTGCGGCAACTACAACGTCGAAACCGGAACTTGCGGCGGCTCTGAATGAGCCACCGCCGGGGGGCGCCCCTTCCTGCCCCCCGATTTTTCTGCCGCGCGCGGCGTTAGTGCCGCGCGCACCCCTCACAGAACCCGCGACCTGACATCCGCGTCCCCCCGGAGAACCCATGCTCCTGCGCCTGATGACGCTGTGCCTCGCGCTGCTGCTTCCCAGCCTCGCGTCTGCCCAGACCCTCGACGAGCTCGTGGGGCAATTGCCCGACGGAAACTACAATGACCGCGCCGCTTTGGTCACCCGGATCGCCGCCACCGGCGACCCGCGTGCCGCCGGTGTGCTGGACGCGCTGCTTGAGGGCGAACTGGAGCAGCGCACCGCCGACGGCCGCATCGTGCACGTCACCGGCTCGCGCAACAACGAGACGGCTGTGGATGTGCTGACCGGCGAAGAGCTGGGCACCGTCGCGCGGCGGTCCACCGAATCCATCCGCGTCAACAACAGCCTGCGCCGCCAGATCCGCACCGCGCTGGGCGTGTTGACCCTGCGCGATCCCGATCCCGCGCGCCGTCTGGCCGCTGCCGAGGCCGCGCTGCGCAGCCCCGATGCCGATCAGCTCGACCCGTTGTCCGAGGCGCTGGAGGCCGAGCAGAACACCACCATCCGCACCGCGCTTGAACGCGCCCGCGCCGCCACGCTGCTGGCGACCGATGCACCGCTCGACGCGCGCCTTGCCGCCATTGCCACGCTTGCCGATGCGCCCGCGATGACCGTGCAATCCGCCCTGAACGCCCACCGCGCCGATGCCGATCCGCAGATCGCCGCCGCCGTCGCTGCGGCCATTGCCGAGGCCGAGCGCCGTCAGGCCGTCTGGTCGCAGGCGCAGAACCTGTGGTTCGGGCTGTCGCTGGGTTCGGTCTTGCTGCTGGCCGCGATCGGCCTTGCGATCACCTTTGGCGTGATGGGGGTGATCAACCTTGCCCATGGCGAGCTGGTCATGCTGGGCGCCTATACCACCTACGCCGTGCAGCAGGTGTTCCGCGCCTATGCGCCCGACATGCTGGGCTGGTCGCTGGCCGTCGCTGTGCCGGTCGCCTTCCTGCTGGTGGGGGCCGTGGGTGTCGCCATCGAGCGCGGTATCGTGCGCCATCTCTACGGGCGGCCCCTTGAAACGCTGCTGGCGACATGGGGCGTCAGCCTGATCCTGCAGCAATTGGTGCGCAGCCTCTTTGGCCCGACCAACCGCGAGGTCGGCACGCCGGACTGGATGTCGGGCGCGTTCCAGCTGGGCGAGATGACGGTGACATGGTCGCGCGTGTCCATCGTGGTCTTTGCCCTCGTGGTGTTCTTCGGCCTTCTCCTGCTCATGCGGTACTCGGCCTTTGGTCTGCAAATGCGCGCCGTCACGCAGAACCGGCCGATGGCCGCCAATCTGGGCATCCGCACCGGCTACGTCGACGCGCTGACCTTCGGTCTGGGCGCGGGCATTGCCGGGCTGGCCGGTGTGGCGCTCAGCCAGATCGACAACGTGTCGCCGAACCTTGGTCAGAGCTACATCATCGACAGCTTTCTGGTCGTGGTGTTCGGCGGGGTCGGCAACCTGTGGGGCACCTTTGCGGCCGCGCTCAGCCTTGGCATCGCCAACAAGTTCCTCGAGCCTTGGGCGGGGGCCGTGCTGGGCAAGATCCTGATCCTGATCTTCATCATTCTCTTCATCCAGAAGCGTCCGCGCGGGTTGTTCCCGCAGCGTGGCCGCGCGGCCGAGGGCTGATCCCATGAAAGCAAGCATGACCCGTCTGATCGACCTGCGCCTTGGCCTGTTTCTGGCCGCCCTGTTCGCCGTTACCGTGCTGGCGCCCTTGGCCACCACGCTGTCGTCGTCTTCGCCGTTCAACCTGCCCAGCTACCTGATCCCCTTGATGGGCAAGTACCTGTGCTATGCCTTGCTGGCCGTCGCGCTGGATCTGTGCTGGGGCTATGCGGGCATCCTGTCGCTGGGGCACGGCGCGTTCTTCGCGCTGGGCGGCTATGCGATGGGCATGCACCTCATGCGCGAGATTGGCGCGCGGGGCGTCTATGCCAACCCCGAACTGCCCGATTTCATGGTGTTTCTCAGCTATCAGGAGCTGCCGTGGTTCTGGTGGGGCTTTGACAACTTCGGCTTCGCAGTGCTCATGGCATTGCTGGTGCCGGGGCTGCTGGCCTTTGTCTTTGGCTGGTTCGCCTTTCGCAGCCGGGTGTCGGGCGTGTATCTGTCGATCATCACCCAGGCGCTGACCTTCGCGCTGCTGCTGGCGTTTTTCCGCAACGAGATGGGCTTTGGCGGCAACAACGGGTTGACCGATTTCCGCGACGTGCTGGGCTTCTCGCTCTCGGCCCCCTCAACCCGCATCGCGCTGTTCGTGCTGACCGCGATCTGTCTGGCCGCCTGCATCCTGATTGCCCGCGCGATCACTATCTCCAAGGCGGGCAAGGTGCTGGTCGCCGTGCGTGACGCCGAAAGCCGCACGCGGTTTCTGGGCTACCGGGTGGAAAGCTATTCGGTCTTTGTCTTCACCGTCTCGGCAATGATGGCCGGGCTGGCGGGCGCGCTTTACGTCCCGCAGGTCGGCATCATCAACCCCAGCGAATTTGCGCCCGCCAACTCGATCGAGATCGTGGTCTGGGTGGCTTTGGGCGGGCGCGGCACGCTGGTCGGGGCTGCCATCGGCGCGCTGGTCGTCGTGGCGCTGAAAAGCTGGCTCACCGCGACCTTCCCTGATCTGTGGCTCTTCGCGCTGGGCGGGCTGTTCATTCTGGTGACGCTGGCGCTGCCCAACGGGCTGCTGGGTCTGCTCGACCGCTTCCGCCGTGCCAAATCTGCGCCCAAGGAGGCCGCCGCATGACCGCGCAACTCTATCTGGATGGCGTGACCCGCAGTTTCGACGGGTTCAAGGCGATCAACAATCTGGCGCTGTCGGTCGACAAGGGCGAGCTGCGCGCGGTGATCGGTCCGAACGGCGCGGGCAAGACCACGATGATGGACATCATCACCGGCAAGACCCGCCCCGATGGCGGCGAGGTGTTGTGGAACATGGACACCGACCTGACCCGTCTGGACGAGGCGCGCGTCGCCCGGCTGGGCATCGGGCGCAAGTTCCAGAAACCCACGGTGTTCGAGACCCACACGGTCGAGGACAACATCCGCCTGTCGCTGAAGGCCCCGCGCGGGGTGTTTGCCTCGCTGTTCCACCGCTCGACCAAGGCGGAAGAGACGCGGGTCACCGAACTGATGGATCAGATCCGCCTGACCCATCTGCGCTTTGAGGACGCCGCCAATCTCAGCCACGGCCAGAAGCAATGGCTGGAAATCGGCATGCTGCTGGCGCAGGAGCCGCAGTTGTTGCTGGTCGATGAACCCGCCGCCGGCATGACCGACGCCGAGACGATGGAAACCGCCGAGCTGCTCAAATCCATCGCCGGAGAGCGCACCGTGATCGTGGTCGAGCATGACATGGATTTCGTGCGCGCGCTCGATTGCCGGGTGACGGTGCTGCATCAGGGCTCGGTTCTGGCCGAAGGGTCGCTCGACTATGTGTCGGCCCGTGATGACGTCATCGAAGTGTATCTGGGGCGCTGAGCATGTTGGAAATCACCGATCTCACGCTGCATTACGGTGCGGCACAGGCCCTCAAGGGCATCTCGCTGACCGCGCAGGAAGGCCAGATCACCACCGTTCTGGGCCGCAACGGCGTAGGGAAAACCTCGCTGATGCGGGCCATTGTCGGGCGGCATCCGGCCTCGGGCGGGAAAATCCTGTGGAACGGCGAGGAGATCAACAAGCTCTCGCCCCCTGAACGCGCCAAACGCGGCATCGCCTATGTCCCGCAGGGGCGCGAGATTTTCCCTCTTCTGACCGTGCGCGAGAACCTGGAGGCCGCCTTCGCCACCCTGCCGCGCGGTTCGCGCAAGGTGCCCGACGCGGTGTTCGAGCTGTTCCCGGTACTGTTGCAGATGATGAACCGTCGCGGCGGGGATCTGTCGGGCGGCCAGCAGCAACAGCTGGCGATTGGCCGCGCGATGGTCATGCAGCCGCGTCTGTTGGTGCTGGACGAGCCGACCGAGGGCATCCAGCCGTCGATCATCAAGGACATCGGCCGCGCCATCGAATATCTGCGCGATCAGTTCGGTATGGCGGTGGTGCTGGTCGAGCAATATTTCGACTTTGCCCGCGCGCTGGCCGACCGCTTTGCCGTGCTCGACCGGGGCGAGCTGGTCATGTCCGGCACCAGCGCCGACATCGACGCCAACGAGGTCGAGCTGCGGCGCTGGCTGACGGTGTGATCACACCCGCGCGGTGCTCCAGTCATAAAGCTGGACGATGATCGCCCCCAGCGCCTGACCGCGCGGGGTGAGCGCATAGGCCACCCGCCTGCGCGCGTCCTGCTTGGGCGTGCGGCTGATCAGGCCTTCGGCCTCGAACACCCTGAGTTGCTCGGTCAGCACCTTGCGGCTGATGCCGCCAAGGGCGCGTGACAGTTCGAGAAAATGCATCTCACCGCCGGTCAGGCAGTGCAGCAGGGTGGGGCCGTGCTTGCCACCCAGCAGGCGCAGCGTCTCGGCCACCGGGCAAACGCCGGTCACCGGATCGGACCAGGGGCCCGGGGTGTGTGCGGTCATCGTGAACCCTCCGGTTCCCAAAAAGTGCCCAATTGCGATGCTCGGCCATGGATGCGATCAGCCGGACCGCAACACCATAATAGGCGGGTTCGATGATGACGCAAACCTCTGTGCACAGGCTGGCGATGCTCCCTTACGGCATGCTGAACGCATTTCTGCTGGTCCGTCAGGGCAGGGCGCTGCTGGTCGATACCGGCCTGCCGGGTGCGCGGCCCCGCATCGAGCGGGCCTTGCGCGGGCAGGGGCTGGGCTGGGCCGATGTCGCGCTGACCGTGCTGACCCATGCCCATATCGACCACGCCGGATCCGCCGCACAGGTTCAGCGCCACACGAACGCGCCGCTGATCCTGCACCGCGACGAGCTGGCCTATGCGCAGGGCGCGAAGCCGCTGCTCAGGCCCTCGGGGCCGTTCGGCTGGCTGTTCCACAAGACCGGCGCGATCGAGCGGCCCTTCGAGCCGGTCACCCCCGACCGGCTGATGACCACCGACACGCTGGATCTGGCGGATTATGGCTTTCCCGCGCTTTTGGTCCATACGCCCGGCCACACGCCGGGGTCTGTGTCTGTGGTGCTGGAGGGGGGCGGGTGATCGCCGGGGATCTGCTTGCCTCGGGTATCCTGCTGGGCGGGATCGCGTTGCGCGGGCGGCCCAAATCCCCGCCGTTCGAGGAAGACCGCGCCGCCGTCGCCGCTTCGCTGCGCCGTCTGCTGGCGATGGGCTGCGAGACCTTCTATCTTGGCCACGGCGGACCACTGCCCGCCGCCGCCGTGCGCCGTCATATCGAGCGCCTGCGGGGGTGAGGTCAGCCCGTCGGCCCCGCGTCGAACACCGTCAGGCCGGCGTCCAGCCGGTCCCAGTCCAGCCCGCGCAACCCGTAGGTGACGAAGCCGGGCGCGAAGCGTTCGGGCGCGTCCATACTGCCCGGGTGGATCGCCGTGATCCCCGGACTGGCGGCAAAGGTGACGTAAAGGGGGATACCACAGACCGGGCAAAAGGCGTGATGCTTGTCCGTCCCGCTGTCGCCCTTGAGGCTCCAGACCCGAACCGCGCCCGTCAGCGTGACGGCCTCGGTCCCGGCGAACACCAGATAGGACGCGTGTCCCGTTCCGCTGCGCATCCGGCAGTGGGTGCATTGGCAATGCAGTTGCGCGACCGGTCGGCCCTCTGCCTGATAGCGCACCGCGCCACAGCCACAGCCGCCCGTATAGACGTCGTCCGACATCCGGGTTCCTCCCGATAAGGGTTACAGATCAAAGCCCTGACCGGTTTCGAGCAGGGATTTCAGGCTGGACAGCACCATCGGCCAGCCCTTGCTGATGCCCGCAAGCATGCCGCTGTCCGGTTGCAGATCGGTATGGCTGACCGTCAGCTTGACGCCCTCCAGCGCAGGCTCGATGTCAAAGGCGACGGTGCTGGTGTGGGCGGGGTCATGCTGCTGGCTTTCATTCGACCAGCTCAACACCAGACGCCGGGGCGGGTCGCTTTCCAGCACCTTGCCCACCAGATCGACCACATTGGCGTCGCTGGCACGCACATGTTTCCATGTCGAGCCGGGCTGCCAGTCGTCCGAGACATTGGCATGGCCCCAATAGCGCAGCGCGATCTCGGGTTTGATGATCGCCTCGAACACCTGCTCGGGCGTGGCGCGGATATAGGTGACATAGATGAAGCTGGCGGATGTGTCGGTCATGGCTGGTCGCCTTCAAGCTGGGTTTTGAGGTCATGCAAAAGGCTCAACCGGCCTTCCTCGAACTTGCGGATCCAGCGCTCGTAGACCTCGTGCAGCGGGATCGGATTGATAAAGTGCAGTTTCTCCCGACCCTTGCGGGTCGTGCTGAGCAGGTTGGCATCCTCCAGCAGGCCCAGATGCTGGGTCACTGACTGGCGGGTCATGTCCAGCGCCGCGCAGAGCTGGCTCAGCGTCTGGCCGTTGTGATCACACAGGCTGTCCAGCAGCTTGCGGCGGCTGGGGTCGGCCAGTGCCTTGAAAACCTTGTCGTCGTCCATCGGGCCTCGTTTCTCCTGCGACTCAATTAAGCAGGTAAATGCCTGCCTGTCAAGAAAGGCAGTCAAATGACTGCATGACAGGCGACGGACCCCTGTGACTTTCCCGCGCGCCTGTGCTTTTGTGCCCGCAACAACAGGAGGCTGACATGCGGCAGATCTGGCGCGGGGCGCGGGTGTTTGACGGCTGGTCCCTGCGCGACGGTTGCGCGCTGGTGGTTGAGGACGGGCGCGTCGTGGCGCTGGCCGAGGACACGGGCGAAGGCGTCGATCTGGACGGCGGTATCCTTGCGCCCGGTTTCATCGACCTGCAGGTGAATGGCGGCGGCGGCGCGCTGCTGGGGCAGGGTGACCCCGACGCGGCCTTGGCGCTGATGTGCGCCGCCCATGGGCGGCTGGGGACGGCGGGGCTGTTGCCGACGCTGATCACCGCTGACCGCGTGGTAACTGAAGGCGTGCTGGCGGCGGGTATCCGGGCGGCAAAGACGGGGCTGCCGGGGTTTCTGGGTCTGCATCTGGAGGGCCCGCATCTGGACCCGCGCCGCAAGGGCGCGCATGACGCCCGGCTGATCCGCCCGATGGAGGACACCGACCTTGCACAGCTGCTCGCTGCCGCCCGCGCGTTGCCGGCGCTGATGGTAACGCTGGCCCCCGAGAGCGCCACGCCCGCGCAGATTGCCGCGCTGGCGGCGGCGGGGGTGCTGGTCAGCCTGGGCCACAGCGATTGCACCGAAGCACAGGCGCGCACGGCACAGGACGCAGGCGCGCGCGTCGTGACGCATCTTTTCAACGCCATGTCGCCGCTCGGCCACCGCGCGCCCGGTCTGACCGGCGCGGCGCTGGAGGGCACGGCGCAGGTCGGTATCATCCCCGATGGCGTGCATGTCGCGCGCACGCCCTTCCGGCTGGCGGTGCAGGCAGCGGGCGAGCGGCTGTTTGCCGTGACTGACAGCATGGCGGTGGCGGGGACCGACGACGACCGCTTCACCCTGAACGGCCGCACCATTCTGCGACAGGACGGGCGGTTGACGCTGGAGGATGGCACGTTGGCCGGGGCCGATGTCAGCTTTCCGCAGGCGCTGGCGTGGATGACCGCGCACGCCGGGATCGGGCTGGAAACCGCCTTGGCGATGATGACCCGCCGTCCGGCACAGGTGCTGGGGCTAAGCAACAGAGGCGTGCTGACCGAAGGCGCCCATGCCGATCTAGTGCATCTGAGCGACGCGGGCGCGCTGCTCGGTGTCTGGCGCGGCGGCTTGGAGGCCTAGAAAAAAGGGCCGGGAAATTTCCCCGGCCCTGACCGTCTCAGCCCGCTTTCTTCAGCGTCTCGACCAGATCGGTCTTTTCCCAACTGAACCCGCCATCCGCCTCGGGCGCGCGCCCGAAATGGCCGTAAGCCGAGGTGCGCGCATAGATCGGCTTGTTCAGCCCCAGATGCGTGCGGATGCCGCGCGGTGTCAGGTCCATGCTACGCGCCACGATCCGCTCGATTTCCTCATCCGGCATGACGCCCGTGCCATGCGTGTCGACATAGATCGACAACGGCTTGGCCACGCCGATGGCATAGGAAATCTGCAGCGTGCAGCGTTTGGCCATGCCTGCGGCGACGATGTTCTTGGCCAGATAGCGCGCGGCATAGGCGGCCGAGCGGTCCACCTTGGTCGGATCTTTCCCCGAGAACGCACCGCCGCCATGCGGGGCAGCCCCGCCATAGGTATCGACAATGATCTTGCGCCCTGTCAGGCCCGCGTCACCATCCGGCCCGCCGATCACGAAGGTGCCCGTCGGGTTGACCCACCATTCGGTAGTCTCGGAAATCCAGCCCGAGGGCAGGACTTCACGGATGTAGGGCTCGACGATGGCGCGGATGTCGTCCGAGGTCTGGCTTTCCAGCGCGTGCTGCGTCGAGAGCACGATCGAGGTCACCTCGACCGGCTTGCCACCCTCATAGCGCAATGAGAGCTGCGATTTGGCGTCAGGCCGCAGCGTCGGTTCCTGCCCCGATTTGCGCACTTCGGTCAGGCGCTTCAGGATCGCGTGGGCGTATTGGATGGGGGCGGGCATCAATTCCGGCGTTTCATCCACGGCATAGCCGAACATGATCCCCTGATCGCCCGCGCCGTCGCGGTCAACGCCCTGCGCGATATGCGCCGATTGTTCATGCAGGAAGTTCAGAACATGCAGGGTGTTCCAGTGGAAGTGCTCCTGCTCATAGCCGATGTCCTTGATGCAATCGCGCGCGATCTGCGGGATGCGGCCCATGTAGTCCTTCAGACGCTCGGGGTCGGACAGACCAACCTCGCCGCCGATCACCACCATGGACGAGGTGGCGAAGGTCTCGCAGGCAACGCGGGCGTTGGCTTCTTCGGCAAGAAAGGCATCAAGGATGGCATCCGAGATCCGGTCACAGACCTTGTCAGGATGCCCCTCGGAAACGGATTCCGAGGTGAAAATATAGTTCTGTCGGCTCATGGGCGAGTGCTCCGTTAGGGTTCAGCCGTCACGCCAGGAAGCCGTTGTGACGGGATTATTAAGGCGCTAGCGCGTTGTGTCTGGCAGGTCAATCAGCTTGTCGGCTTAATTGGAGGCGTATCAGACCCCATGCCAGCATCGCCAACATCCCCAGACCCAGCGCGATATGCCACGGCAGGTCACCCCATCGCACATAGGGTGTCGGGGGCAGTGCGCCGGGCAGCGCAGCGTCCAGCGCGCCCATCTGGTCCAGCGGCAGAGATGCCGTCACCCGCCCGCGCGCATCGATAAAGGCCGAGATCCCGGTGTTGGCGGCGCGCACCAGCGGCAGGCCGGTCTCGATGGCCCGCAGCCGCGCTTGTGCGAAGTGCTGGTAGGGGCCGATGCTGGTGCCGAACCACGCGTCGTTGGTGGCTTGCAGGATCCATCCGGGGCGCTGTTGGGTGCGCAGGTCGCGGGGAAACACGGCCTCGTAGCAGATCAGCGGCAGCGCCCTGCCTGCCGGGCCGAGGGCCAGCAAGGCCGGGCCGGGGCCGGGGGTGTAGCCCGACAGGGCCTGCGCGGCGAGGCCAGCCCAGCCGTTGCGCGCGGCGTAGTCGCCCAAGAGCGGGATGTATTCGCCAAAGGGGACGAGGTGGTGCTTGTCATAAACGGCACCGACCGTGCCGTCTGCGGCGAGCACGGCCAACGAATTGTAATAGCGCTGAACGCCCTCGGCATCGGTTTCGCGGCGTTGGATGCCCATGACGATGGGCACGCCTGCCGCGTCCGCTGCCATCTCCAGCCCGTCGCCGGGGCGGTCCAGAAAGAACGGCGCGGCGGTTTCGGGCCAGATCACCAGATCGGGCGGCGTGTCCGAGGGGGCGGCGCTCAGATCGAGATGGCGCTGGTAAAAGCCGCGCACCAGATCGTGCTGCCATTTCAGGTCTTGCGGAACATTGGCCTGCACCAGCCGCAGCGTGACGCCCGGCCCTTCAGGCAGCGGCTGAGCCAGCCGCGCGGTGCCCGCGAGCCAGACGCCGAGCAGCGCGACCGCAGCGACAGCCGCCACGACGCCGCCGCGCAGCCAGCGGCGCTGCCGCCAGCGCAGGCCGGCGGTGGCCAAGGCTGCCGACAGACCCAGCGTCAGCGCGCTGAGCAACAACGCCCCGCCATAAGCGGCGATCTGATCCGGCGGGGTGCCGATCCAGATATGGCCGCTCAAGGCCCAGGGAAAGCCGGTCAGCATCACCCCGCGCGCATCCTCAAAGGCCAGCAGCGCCAGCGCCAGCAGCCAGATCCGCGCCACGGGGCGGCGGGTGGCCCAAGCGACCAGCAGCGCCGGAACCGCCCAGAACAGCGCCATCCCCAGCGCCATCAGCGCCAGAGCAAAGGGAGCCATCCACGCGGTGACGGCCGCGTCGACCAGAAACGGATCAATAATCCACGCCATCACCGGCGCGAAATGCGCAAGCCCAGCGACCAGCGCGCGCCCGAACGCGGCGCGCGGCCCCGGCGCGCGGGCCACCAGCCACAAAATCCCCGCCATGCCGAGCAGCGTCAGCGGCCACAAGCCCCACGGCGCCTGACCGGGCGCGGCCAGCGCGCCGCACAGGGCGGCGGCAAGCCACGGGATCAGGCGCAGTCGGGCAGGGGTCATGTCAGGCGGTTTCGGTGCCGGTTTCGGCGGCTTCCACCACGGCACCCGTGCCGTTCCCCTTGCGCCGCAACCGCAGCCGCTTGACGCGGCGCGGGTCGGCTTCAAGCACTTCGATCTCGTGACCCTTGGGATGCTCGATCACCTCGCCGCGCGCGGGAACCCGACCCAGCAGCACAAAGACCAGCCCGCCGATGGTGTCCATATCCTCGTCACTGACGTCGGTGCGCAGATCGATCTTCAACGCCTCTTCCAGATCGTCGATCATCGCGCGGGCCTGAACCAGCCAGACGCCCGGCGATTCCTCGGTCCACAGGTTTTCGTCCTCGGTGTCGTGCTCGTCGTCGATCTGGCCGACGACCTGTTCGAGCAGATCCTCGATCGTCACCAACCCGTCCACGCCGCCGTATTCGTCGATCACCAGTGCCATATGCGTGCGCTCGGTCTGCATTTTCTGCAGCAAGACGACCAGCGGCATCGAGGGGGACGAACAGCAGGGGGCGCAGCATGGACGCGATGTCCAGATCGCCCTCGGAAACGTTGAACCCGCGCTGCAAGACGACATCCTTGAGCAGCAGCAGACCCATCGGCTTGTCGAGCGTCTCGCTGTAGACCGGCAGACGCGAGAAGCCCGACTCGCGGAACACCTCGATCAGTTCATCGCGGTCGATGTCGACGGAAATTGAAACGATCTCGGCCTTGGGCACCGACACATCGGCAACGCGCAGGCGCCGCAGATTGGCCAGTCCCGGCAGAACCTGCCGCATCGAGGCGCTGAGCGCCGTCTCGGCTTCGTTCTGGGCGTCGTGCGGGGTCAGGGCGTCGAACAGGCGACCGAACAGGCCGCGTTGTTGTTGATTGCCGTCCGGACTCTGGTCGGGGTCATCGGCAGGATCCGCCGATGGCGTCGAACCGGAAGTGATATCGCTCATGGGTCCTTTCCAGGATCGTTTCAGTCCACTGCCGTCACGCCAAGGGGCGCGGCGTCGTGGTCGTCTGCATATGGGTCCGCGATGCCCATCTGCGCAAGGACCAACACTTCGGTTTTCTCCATCAGAAGCGCGTCTTCGTCGGTTTCGTGATCGAATCCCAACAGATGCAGCGTCGAGTGGATAATCAGGTGGGTCACATGGTCGGCGAATCGCTTGCCCTGTTCGTCGGCTTCACGCGCGCAGGTCTCATAGGCCAGCGCGATGTCGCCCAGGGCTTCGGGGTCATCGGGCGTGCCGGTTTCGGGCGCGTCGGGCGTGCCGCCGGGGCTTTCGGGCGACAGATCCCACGCGGGCCAGGACAGCACGTTGGTCGGTTTGTCCTTGGCGCGGAACTGACCGTTCAGGCCCTTGATGCGGGTGTCGTTGCAGGCCAGCAGGCTGACTTCGAAACACGCAGGGTCATGGCCCAGATGCACCAGCGTCGCGTCAATGGCAGCGCGCGCCAGAGGGTCCAGATCCCCCCAGCGCGGCTCTTCATCGTTGATATCCAGAGAGACGCTCATACCTGTGCGGGCGACTGCCTGTCGTACGCCTCGACGATGCGGGCAACCAGCGGGTGGCGCACGACATCGACCGAGGTGAAGTAGTTGAAGCTGATCCCCTTGACCCCGTTGAGCACCCGCTCGGCCGAGACCAGCCCCGACTGCATCCCGCGCGGCAGATCGACCTGCGTGCGGTCGCCGGTGATCGCCATGCGCGAGCCTTCGCCCAGACGGGTCAGGAACATCTTCATCTGCAACTCGGTCGCGTTCTGCGCTTCGTCCAGCACCACAAAGGCATTGGACAGGGTGCGGCCACGCATGAAGGCCAGCGGCGCGATCTCGATGCGCTTTTCCTCCATCAGCTTGGCCAGCATCTTGGACGGCAGGAAATCACCCAGCGCGTCATAGAGCGGCTGCATGTAGGGATCGACCTTTTCCTTCATGTCGCCGGGCAGATAGCCCAGTTTCTCGCCTGCCTCGACGGCAGGGCGCGACAGGATGATCCTGTTCACATGACCTTCGATCAGGAAGTTCACCGCCGCCGCGACCGCGATATAGGTCTTGCCGGTGCCCGCCGGACCGATGCCGAAGTTCAGTTCGGTTTCAAACAGCGAGCGGGCATAATCCTGCTGCGCCTTGGTGCGGGGTGCTACGTTCTTCTTGCGGGTGCGGATTTCGACCTGTCCGGTGCGGAACATTTCCAGCTGGTGCTCGCCGCGTTCACCGGCGGACAGGCGCACCGCGCCGTCGACATCGCCCATTTCCACTGGGTTCCCTCCTTTGAGCCGGTCATAGAGCGATCTCAGTGTCTCGGCGGCGCGGTTGCGCGCCTCGACTTCGCCCATGATGTGCAACTGATTTCCCCGGTGGATGATCTGGACGCCCAACTCGGTTTCCAGCTTGACCAGATTGCGGTCATATTCACCGCAAAGGTCGACCATCAATCGGTTGTCGGCGAATTCCAGCAGTGTCTGCATCGTATCACCGGCGGTGGGCGGGGGGGTCAGCGCGCTGATGCCCAAATGGCTCTCCTGCTTCAAAACGGGGCCCCGAGGGGATGACCCCATGCTGCCGCGCGCGTGCCTTTCTCGCAAGCAAAGATCGTGTGACAGTCGCTCAATAGGCGAGATGCGGCTAATTGTTGTGCTTTTGCCATGGTGACTTGCGATATCTGGTCCGGAAATGCGGAACGGCCCCACCGGGGGCCGCACCGTTCTTGACAGGGTGATGGCAGACTCAGGTGCCGCGGCGATAGCGGCCCACGGCGATGGTCGGCGGGGCGATGCCCGAGCAGACCGGGTTGCCGTACTGGTCCAGACGCGCGGACATATAGCCTTCGATGCCTTCGTCGATGATCCAGTGATCACAGCCATGCGGGTCAACCCAGATCCCGGCATCGCGCATGTTCGACAGATGGTTCGGCACGCCCAGTTCCCGGTCCGACGTGTTGTCGGCGGTGTTGATCTCAAGAAAGCCGCCTTGGCGGTTCTGCGGGCCGCCCGGAGCGGTGCTGACACAGGCCGACAGCGCAACGGCGCTAAGCCCAAGCAGGACGAGTTTCGTGGTTTTCATGATGTTTCCCCCGACCTTACTGCACGCACAGAACTTCGACGCGGCGGTTTTGCTGCATGCCCGCGGCCGAGTTGTTCGAGGCGACCGGATTCATCGGACCAAAGCCGCGCACCGTTGCGACGCGCCCGCCATTGGCGATGGCGACGTTGGCGACGACACGCGCGCGGTTTTCCGACAGCGCCATGTTGTATTCGAACCCGCCGCGCGGATCGGTGTGACCATAGACCACAAAGGCCGTGTCATTGCGCGAGCGGAAGAACGCGGCCAGACGATCAGCGGCACCCGGACGCAGCGAATGGCTGCCGGTGGCGAACAGCGTGTCGGTGCTTTCGGTCAGGCACACGTTGGTGCGGTGGCAGACCGGGCGCCCGTCTTGCGTGCGATTCGGGGTCATATAGCCTTCGATCCCGTTGTCGATCACCCAGTGTTCGCAACCGTCCGGGTCGATCCAGATCGTTGGCACATACCGTTCGCCGACAATCGTGCGCTGGCGCTGCGCCGATGCGTCGGTGGCCGTCAGGCTGATCAGCAGCAGTGCCATGGCAGCAGCACCGGCGATCAACCGCACAGCGATGGAAACTGACTTAACCACAGTCATTATCCTTTTAATTGTTAAACCCCCTGGCAAGACCCGCCGCCATCAAGATGTTCCGAGCAGAGAAACATCGGACGAGATAAGTGCCTACCACTTCGGAAACATTAGCAAATCGCAGCCGGTTTGGAAGACCGATTCCCCCAAACCGTGCCGAATCCTTGTAATGGTTATGCAACAAGGCACCACCTGTTCCGCTTTTGCGCGGCCCGGACCCAAAATATGGGCCATATCGGGGCAGGGGTCAGAGCGCTTCGCCAGCCAGCGAGTTGGTTGAGCTGGCAGTGATTCTGACGCGTTGCAGCGTTCCGGGCGCCGCCTGTGACCCGCCCGGCTGGCCCGTGACGTGCACCGCGTGCAGGTATTCGGTCTTGCCGACCATCTGACCGGGCATGCGTCCGGGCTTTTCAAACAGCACGCTCACCTCGCGCCCGACCATCGCTTCCTGCGCCGCGCGCTGTTGCTCGGTGATCAGCGATTGCAAGGTGTGCAGCCGCGCGTCGAGCACGCTATCGGGCAGGACGGGCCGTTCCGCCGCTGGTGTGCCGGGGCGGGCCGAATACTTGAAGCTGAAGGCGGAGTGATAGCCGACATTGCGCACCAGCGTCAGCGTGTCCTCGAAATCCTGATCCGTCTCACCGGGGAAGCCGACGATAAAATCGCCCGACAGCGCCAGATCGGGGCGCACTGCGCGCAGCCGGTCCAGCAGCCGCAGGTAATCCGCCGCCGTGTGTTTGCGGTTCATCGCCTTCAGGATCGCATCCGAGCCCGACTGCACGGGCAGATGCAGATACGGCATCAGCTTGTCCAGATCGCCATGGGCTTCGATCAGATCGTCGGTCATGTCGTTGGGGTGCGAGGTGGTATAGCGGATGCGCCAGAGTTCCGGGATCTCGGCTAGCGCGCGCACCAGCCGCGCCAGTGTCCAGGCTTTCCCGTCGGTGCCGGCACCGTGGTATCCGTTGACGTTCTGGCCCAGCAGCGTGATCTCGCGCACGCCCCGGTCCACCAGATCGCGCGCCTCGCGCAGCAGGCGCTCAGCCGGGCGGCTGACCTCGGTGCCACGGGTATAGGGGACAACGCAGAAGGCGCAGAACTTGTCGCAGCCTTCCTGCACGGTCAGAAACGCGGTCGGTCCGCGCCGGGCGCGCGGGCCCTTGGGCAGGTGCTCGAACTTGTCTTCCTGCGGGAAATCGGTGTCGACGGGGCGGGCCCCGCCGCGCATGGCGATCTCCATCTCGGGCAGGCGGTGATAGGTCTGCGGGCCGACCACCAGATCCACCACCGGCGCGCGGCGCAGGATCTCTTCACCCTCGGCCTGCGCGACGCAACCGGCGATGCCGATCCGCAGGTCCGGGTTCAGATCCTTGAGGGGGCGCAGGCGGCCCAGCTCGGAATAGACCTTTTCCGCCGCTTTTTCGCGGATATGGCAGGTGTTGAGCAGGATCATGTCCGCATCATCGGCCCGGTCGGTCGTGACATAGCCGTTCACACCCAGCGCTTCGGCCATGCGTTCGCTGTCATAGACGTTCATCTGGCAACCATAGGTCTTGATGAACAGCTTGCGGGGCTGGGTCATGGTTCGATCCTGTTGAGGGCCTTTGAGGGCTAGCGCGTCAGATAGACCAGAAGCGGCTGTGCTTCAACGGGCAGGGGCGCTTAAGCAAACGGCGCCCCAGGGGGCGCCGGTCTGTCAAATCCTGGAGCGGGTAGCGGGAATCGAACCCGCGCGTTCAGCTTGGGAAGCTGACAGGCTACCATTACATCATACCCGCGCTGATCGGGGGAATAGCGGCAGGGCGATGGGGCGTCAAGTGGCCCCGGTTCGCTCGCGTCTGGCGCTGCCGTTCCCCCGGTCGGATCTGTTCCTCAGAACGGGATTTCGTCGTCCATATCCGAAGCGCCGCCGCCAAAGCCGCCGCCCGAGGACCGGCCGCCGCCACCGCCACCCGACGAACCGCCGCCGTAGCCACCGCCGCCACCCATCGGATCGTCATAGCCGCGACCGCCGCCGCCGCCGCCCGAGCCGCCTTCGTTGCGGCCATCGAGCAGGGTCAGTTCGCTGCGGAACGGACGCAGCACGATTTCGGTCGAATAGCGGTCCTGACCGGACTGGTCCTGCCATTTGCGCGTTTCCAGCTGGCCCTCGATATACACCTTGGACCCTTTGCGCAGATACTGCTCGGCGATCTTGCCCAGCGGTTCGCTGAAGATTGCCACGGAATGCCATTCGGTGCGCTCTTTACGCTCGCCCGAGGCCTTGTCGCGCCACGTCTCGCTGGTCGCGATCCGCAGGTTCACAACTTTGCCGCCGTTCTGAAAGCTGCGCACCTCAGGGTCGCGGCCCAGATTGCCGATCAGAATGACTTTATTGACCGATCCCGCCATATTCAGCGCCCCTTGTTCTTGTTCCGAATCTGTTGACCGCTTGGGTACACCACCTGATCTTGGTTGGGAAAGGGTTAACCGTGGGCGAAGGCCCTGCGCGCCCTCCCGCTCAGCCCCCGGACGCCCCGCTTGGCGCATAAGCGATTCGGGCGTATAGTCCGCGCCACGTGGGGACAGGATTGGGGCGAATGATGCTCAGAACGCTGCTGGTGGCAGGCCTGATGGTCAGTGCAACGATGGCGGATGCCAGCGGGTTGCGGCTGGGTGGCGGCTCTGCGGCACCGACGTCGCGGACCGAGGCGTTCCGCTCGCAGACCCGCCTGATGGACACCCGCATGTCGCGGCAATATTCGGCGGCGGTTCCCGAAAGCGCGGCCCCGGCGGTGGTGTATAACGGGGCGTATCGCGGCGAGTATATCGCGCTGGCCCGTGCCGCCGCGCAACGACACAACGTGCCCGAAGAGCTGTTCCTGCGGCTGGTGCATCAGGAAAGCCGCTGGAACCCCAACGCAACCTCGCCGGTCGGCGCGCATGGTCTGGCGCAATTGATGCCCGAAACGGCCGCGCTGCTGGGGGTGAACATCAACGATCCGCGCCAGAACCTTGATGGCGGCGCGCGCTATCTGCGCCTGATGTATGAGCGGTTCGGCAACTGGCGGCTGGCGCTGGCGGCCTATAACGCGGGGCCCGGCGCGGTTGAGCGGCACAACGGCGTGCCGCCCTTCGCCGAGACCACCCAATACGTCAGCATCATTCTGGGCGCGGGCTGACTTCAGCCGCTCGACCCGAACACAAAAGCCGCGCCCCTGTCAGGGTCGCGGCTTTTGTCTTGCGTAAACGGCGCACTTACACCCGGGGAACAACAGGCCCCGCCGGTTTCTTGCGGAACGCCGACGGCGTAACCCCGGCGGTTTTCTGGAAGGCGCGGGTGAAATACCCCGGCGAGTTGAAGCCCAGCATTTCGGCCACATCCTTGACCGGCAGCCGCGTCTCGGCCAGCAGGCGGCGGGCCTCGAACAGGATGCGGTCCTCCAGCAGCTGATGCGCACCCTTGCCGCAGGCCCCCCGGCACACGCGGGTCAGATGCGTCGGCGTGACGCCAAGCGCCTCGGCATAATCGGCCACCGCGCGGTTCGAGCGGAAATCGCGCTCCAGCAGCGAGGCATAGCGCGCCACCAGTTGCTGCGAAGCCGCTGGCCGGTGCGGCATCGTCTCGAACGCTTTTTCGCGCTCAAGCTGGCGGTCCATCCACACACCCAGCAGCCCCAGATGGTGCTGCGCGGCCTTTTGCGAGCCCGAGCGCGCGCTTTCCAGCTCACGCTGGATCGCCTCAAGCGTGGCAATCAGCTCTTTTTGCGAGATCGGATCGCGCGGGCGCAGGAACTGCGGCGTGGCGGGCAGGTCCAGACCGTGATTGCGGCCAAAGAACACCACTGTGCCTTGCACCCGCGGCGCGATCTCGAACCCGTGCATGACGCCGGGCGGAATGAAGGCCGCGTTGTTCGGGCCATAGGCGCGGGTGGTGCCGGCGACGGTAATGCGCCCCTGACCTTGCGTGAACCAGAGCAGCACCGGTTCGCGCAGCGAGCGCATCGCCTCAACGCGCCAACGCCCACCGGCGGCCAGACGCGAAATGGGCGTCAACCTCAGTTGCGAAGGGGTATCGGGTATGATTGTCATAATTCTTCCGTGGCAGCGGTGCCCCAGCGTAGGGAGCGTCACAGCCACTCTGGAAGGAGAATCACGGTCAAAGCGGGGCGGATTTGTGAATCGACTCGCAGGCGTTGCAGTTTGGTGACTCTGGATAAGTCAGGGGATAACCACCGCGTTCCAGCTCTTCATGCGGTTGCGAAACCAGCTGCGCTGGCGTTTCGCGTATTGCCGCGTGGCTAATGTGGCGGAATCCCGCGCATTCTCTAACGACATGTGGTTTTGCAGATGGGCGATCAACTCGGGCGCGCCGATGGCTCTTGTCCACAAGGGCGCGCTGAGCGTGCCCGCCTCCTCAGGCCAGTGCGGCAGCGCAGCATGCGCCTCGATCAGCGCGCCGGTCGCCAGCATGGTGTCAAACCGGGTGCCGATTCGGTCGTTGAGCCAGTCGATTCGGGGTGTCAGCACCAGCCCGGTGGCCTGTGCGATCGGCAAAAGCGGCGCACCGGTCTGGTCCTGCCATGCCGCCAACCCCTTGCCCGTGGCGCGCAAAACCTCCCAGGCGCGCTGCACGCGGGCCGGATTGCGCTGGTCGAGCCGGGCGGCGGTCTGCGGGTCCAGATCAGCCAGCAGCGTCGCAAGCCCGTGGTCGCGCAGGAGCGCGTCTGCCTCGGCGCGGATCTCGGGTGGGGTGGACGGGATCTCGGCCAGCCCCTCGGTCAGCGCGGTGAAATAAAGCCCGGTCCCGCCCACGATCACCGGGTTGTCGGCCAGCAGCGGCGCCACCTCGCGCAGCCAGTGGCCGACGGAATAGTCAGCGTCGCGCGCCACATGGCCATAGAGCAGATGCGGCACCAACGCCTCGTCCTGCGCATCGGGCCGGGCGGTCAGCACCCGCCAGCTGTCGTGGACCTGCAACGCATCCGCATTCACCACCGCGCGCCCCTGCGCCTGCGCGATGCGCAGCGCCAGCGCCGACTTGCCGCTGGCGGTGGGGCCGGCGATCAGCACCGGGCGGGACGGGTCGGGCAGGGGAAGCTGGGCGAACATACGCGCTCTTCGTGCAATGGGGGGCGATCAGGCGTTGAACCTTCCGGGGTTTTCCGACATTTTGCCGCCGAATGAAACCACCCCGATTGCCGCCCGCTGCCAGCGCCCGTGCCACCACCCGCACCCGGCCCGCATCGCGCCGCAAGGAAAGGCTCCGATGATCGACCAGTCCCCGTCTTATCGCCGCGTTATGTTGAAGATTTCGGGTGAAGCCCTGATGGGCGATCAAGGCTACGGTCTGCATCCGCCCACCGTTGCGCGCATCGCGCAAGAGGTGAAGTCGGTGCACGACATGGGGGTCGAGATCTGCATGGTCATCGGCGGCGGGAACATCTTTCGCGGGCTGGCAGGCTCGGCGCAGGGGATGGAGCGCACCACGGCCGACTATATGGGCATGCTGGCGACCGTGATGAACGCGCTGGCCATGCAATCGGCGCTGGAAGGCATCGGCATCTTCACCCGCGTGATCAGCGCCATTCCGATGGATCAGGTCTGCGAGCCCTACATCCGCCGCCGCGCCGTGCGCCACCTTGAGAAGGGCCGCGTCTGCATCTTTGCGGCAGGCACCGGCAACCCGTATTTCACCACCGACACCGCCGCGACCCTGCGCGCCAGCGAGATGGGCTGCGAAGGGGTGTTCAAGGGCACCAAGGTCGATGGCGTTTACGACAAGGACCCCAACAAATTCGCTGATGCCAAGCGGTATGACACGGTGTCCTACGATGAGGCGCTGGAAAAGAATCTCGGCGTGATGGACGCCACCGCGATCGCGCTGGCCCGCGACAACCAGCTGCCGATCATCGTTTTCTCGCTGGACGCTTCGGGCGGGTTCCGCTCGATCCTGAACGGCGAAGGGACGTATACCCGCGTGCAGGGCTAAGCGGGCGCGCTGGCCGGTCATTTCCACGTCAGCCGACTATACAAATCCCGGCTGACGGCCTAAAACCTGCCGCAGTAGAATTAAGATCTGACGGAGACCCGCGCGCATGTCCGACGACATCGACATCGACATCGACGACCTCAGCCGCCGGATGGACGGCGCGATTACCTCTCTGCGGGTTGAATTCGCCAGTTTGCGCACCGGGCGGGCCTCGGGTTCGATGCTGGAGCCTATTCAGGTCGACGCCTATGGGCAGATGACCCCGATCAACCAGCTGGGCACCGTCAACGTGCCCGAGCCGCGCATGGTCACCATCAACGTCTGGGACAAGGCGATGGTGAACAAGGTTGAAAAGGCGATCCGCGAAAGCGGGCTGGGCATCAACCCGCAGCTCAACGGCACGATCATCATGCTGCCGATCCCCGAGCTGAACGAGGAACGCCGCCGCGAGCTGACCAAGGTTGCCGGTCACTATGCCGAAAGTGCCCGCGTCGCCGTGCGCAACGTGCGCCGTGACGGGATGGACCAGATCAAGAAGGCCAAGGCCGCCGGCATGTCCGAAGATGACCAGAAGCTCTGGGAATCCGAGGTGCAGGAGCTGACCAATACGCATATCTCGCTGGTCGACAAGGCGCTTGAGGCCAAGCAGGAAGAGATCATGCAGGTCTGACGACTTCTGGCCGTCGCGCTACTGTGTCGTCTGTTTCACGTTCGGAGTACTCATGTCTAACGCGCCCGCCACGCTTCGCCATGTGGCCATCATTATGGATGGTAATGGCCGCTGGGCGACGAGCAAGGGCTGGCCGCGTCTGGTCGGCCACCGCAAGGGAAGTGAGCGCGTCAAGGAGATCGTGCGCGCCGCGCCTGATCTGGGCATCCGGTATCTGACCGTCTACGCCTTCTCGACCGAGAACTGGAAACGCTCGACCGAGGAAGTGCTCGGCCTGATGAAGCTGTTCGGGCGCTACATCCAGCGCGAGGCCGAGGCGCTGTCGCGTGAAAACGTACGCATGTGCTTTATCGGCGACCGCAGCCGTCTGGACAAAAAGCTGCAGGATCTGATGGGGTGGATCGAGCAGCGGACCATGGCGAACGACCGGCTGACCGTGACCGTTGCCATCAACTATGGTGGCCGGGACGAGCTGATCCGCGCCGCCCGCAAGCTGGCGCTGCGCGTGGCGGCGGGTGAAATCACCGCCGATCAGATCGACGAGGCGGCGCTGGACGGCGCTTTGGACACCGCGCATCTGCCCGACCCGGATCTGGTGATCCGCACCTCGGGCGAGACGCGGGTGTCCAACTTCCTGCTCTGGCAGGCGGCGTATTCGGAATATGAATTCACCCCGGTGCTGTGGCCCGATTTCACCCCTGAGGTGATGGCCGAGATCCTCGGTCGCTTTGGCACCCGCGACCGGCGTTTCGGCGGGGTTAAATAATGGCGAATTTTGGCGATCTGCGCGCACGCGTGCTCTCGGGTATCGTGATGGCCGTGGTCGGTGTCGCGGCGATCTGGCTGGGCGGCTATACGTTCGGTGTGCTGGCTGTGGTGCTGGCCGGTCTGATGGGCTGGGAGTTGCACAAGATGATGGTCCCCGACGCGCCCGAAGGCCGCGCCGAGGCCACCGGTGTGGTTGCCGCGATTCTGGTCGGTGTCTTCACCGTCTGGCAGGGCGGTTGGTTCGCACTGGCCGGGCTGGCCTTGGGGGCCGTGGCCATGGCGTGGAAGATGCCGCGCGACCGGGTGATCTTTGGCCTGTATTTCGCGCTGATCCTCTGGGCCGCGCATGGGCTGATCGTGCTGCGCGAAGGCTATGGGCTGATCTTCGTGCTCTGGCTGGTCTGCATTGTCATTGCCTCGGACGTGGCGGGCTATTTCGCCGGGCGGGTGATCGGCGGGCCGAAATTCTGGCCGCGCGTCAGCCCCAAGAAGACATGGTCGGGCACCGTGGCAGGCTGGCTGCTGGCTGCTGTCGTCGGCGCGGGGTTTGTCGCCTGGGGCGGGATGCCGGGCGAAGTGATCGCGCTGTCGTCGCTGCTCGCCTTCACCGGGCAACTGGGCGACATCGCCGAAAGCGCCATCAAGCGCCGCATGAAGGTCAAGGATTCCTCGACCCTGATCCCCGGCCATGGCGGTGTGCTCGACCGTTTTGACGCGATGATCGCCGTTGCGGCCGTGGCGCTGGTTCTGGCCTATCTGGGCGCGTTCAGCGGTCAGATCATGCCCGGACTTCCGGGCTGATGCGCAAGGTTTCGGTCTTTGGCGCGACGGGATCGGTCGGGGTCAGCACGCTGGACCTGCTGGGCCGACGGGATGACATTGCCGTGGTCGCGCTGACCGGCGGGCGCAATGTCGCCTTGCTGGCAAGCCAAGCCATTGCCCATAAGGCTGAATTGGCCGTCACCGCCTTTGACGACTGTTACGAGCCGCTCAAAGCGGCGCTTGCGGGCACTGGCATCCGCGTTGCTGCCGGAACGCAGGCTGTGGTCGAGGCCGCGCATCGCCCGGCTGACTGGATGATGTCGGCCATTGTCGGCGCTGCCGGGCTTGCACCGGGCTTTGCCGCGCTGGCGCAGGGGCGCACCGTTGCGCTGGCCAACAAGGAATCGCTGGTCACCGCCGGTCCTCTGCTGCTGGCCGAAGCCCGCAGCCATGGCGCAACGATTCTGCCGGTGGACAGCGAACATTCGGCGGTATTTCAGGCGCTGGCTGGTGAGGATATCGCCGCCGTCGAGACCGTCACCCTGACCGCCTCGGGCGGGGGGCTGCGCGACTGGCCGATGGAACGCCTTGCGCAGGCCACGCCCGACGACGCGGGCAAACACCCCAACTGGGACATGGGCCAGCGCATCACCATCGACAGCGCGTCCATGTTCAACAAGGCGATGGAGGTGATCGAGGCGCACGAGTTCTTCGGCCTCGCCCCCGGTCAGATCGCCGTGCTGATCCATCCGCAATCGCTGGTCCACGCGCTTGTCGCCTTCCGCGACGGCGCGGTGATGGGCCATCTGGGCGCGCCCGACATGCGCCATCCGATCGGCTATGCACTGAACTGGCCGCAGCGCGGCGAGTTGCCGGTCGCGCGGCTGAACCTTGCGCAAGCCGGGCGGCTCGATTTCGCCGAGCCGGACCTGACCCGCTACCCGGCGCTGGCGCTGGCGTGGCAGGTCATGCGCACCGGCGGTGCGGCGGGGGCGGTGTTCAACGCCGCCAAGGAAGTCGCGCTCGATCATTTCATTGCCCGCAAGATCGGGTTTCTCGACATGGCCCCGCTGGTCGAGGACACGCTCAGTGCCTTCGCCGCGCGGGCGGATATCACGCAAACTCCGCGCAGTTTGGCCGAGGTTCTGGCCATCGACACCGAGGCGCGCGCCCTGGCAGGCGAGGCCGCGCAGGCCCGTCACCGGGCCGCGCCAGCGTAACAAAGGAAGTCCCCCATGGGTCTGCTGCCCGAATTCGGCAACCTCTTCTTCACGCTCGCCGCCTTCATCGTGGCGCTGTCGATCATCGTCACGGTGCATGAATACGGCCATTACATCATCGGCCGCTGGTCGGGTATCCATGCCGAGGTGTTCAGTCTGGGCTTTGGCCCGGTGCTGTTCAGCCGCACCGACAAGCGCGGCACGCAATGGCAGGTCGCGGCGCTGCCCTTTGGCGGTTACGTCAAGTTTCTGGGCGACGCCAACGCGGCATCGGCGGGTGCCGATGATGAGGTGATGTCACATCTCGACGCCAAGGAACGGCGGCGCACCATGCATGGCGCACCGCTCTGGGCGCGGGCGGCGACGATTTTCGCGGGCCCGGCGTTCAACTTCATCTTCTCGATCCTGATCTTTACCGCGTTTCTGGCCGTGCAGGGCCTGCCCGATAAAACCCCGCGCGTCGGCCCGCTGTTCGCGATGCCGGGTGTGGTCGAGCTGCAGGAAGGCGACTTGATCACCGCCATCGACGGCCAGCCGACCCCGGAACTGACCGATTTCTACCGCGTCGGAAGCGAGATCGCACCGGCTGAATCCGTGCCCTACACGGTCGAGCGCGACGGCCAGACCCTGACCGTGCAAGGCCCGCACCCGATCCCCGCCCGCGCGGCGGGTATCGCGCTGAACTCGGCGGCCCGCGATGCGTCGATGCAGACCGGCGATGTGGTGCTGTCGGTGAATGAAACCCCGGTCTGGGCGTTTTCGCAACTGCCGCCGCTGGTGTCTGATGGCGCGGGCGCGCCGGTGGCGTTGCAGGTCTGGCGCAGTGGCAGCGAGGTTGACCTCAGCCTGACGCCGCGCCGCACCGACCTGCCGCTGCCCGACGGCGGCTTTGAAACCCGCTGGTTGATCGGGCTGCAAAGCGGGACGTTCTTTGAGCATCCGACCCGCTCGGTCGGTGTGGTCGAGGCCGTGCCGCTGGCGGTCGCGCAGATCGGCGAGATCGTGACGAACTCGATTTCCGGTCTGTATCATATGATCACCGGGGCGATCAGTACCTGCAATCTGTCGGGGCCGGTCGGCATCGCCACCACCTCGGGTGAGATGGCGTCTGATGGTGCGGCCAGCTTCATCTGGTTCATTGCGGTGCTGTCGACCGCTGTGGGCCTGCTCAACCTGTTCCCGATCCCGATTCTGGACGGCGGGCATCTGGTGTTCCACGCCTACGAGGCGCTGGTTGGCCGCCCGCCCAATGAGCGGGTGATGGGCTATCTGATGAGCTTCGGTCTGGTCCTGTTGGGGGCGATGATGCTGTTTGCCCTGGGGAACGATCTGTTCTGTTAAGGGTGTCGCGGCGGCGCCACGGCGCCGCCGCATTTACGCCATCTTTCAGCGGAAGATGGGCAGTTCCTGAGACATCGGAGGCTGCCATGCATCTTGTTCTTCCTGCCGCGCAAGGCCTGCGCACGCTGTATGCGCTCTCATCCGAACGGCTGTGGTTCTCGCTGGCTGTCGTCGCCGGTTTGGTGCTCGCCGCGGAACTGGCCGAGCTGATCTTGCTTCTCAACGCCCCGATGATCGAGCCGCTCACCTTCTGAGCCGATTCTCTGACCCGGATCCACGCCCGCTCAGCCCTTTGGCCGAGCGGGATTTTTTGTCGGCTTGCCCCTTGCGCGCCGAATCCTGCGGCCGTCATCGGCATGGAAACGACGATAGCGGTACATTGAATCCCCATATGCTGCGAAACTGCCCTTCGGGTGACGCAACGCTTTGACAAGCAAGCCTCGCGTCGCTAGCAAGAGGAAAACAAAGTGCGGTAATAAACGGGGCTTGGAAATGCGCGTTTCTCACGTGGACATTTCTGCACGCGCCCTCACTCGGGCTACTCGCCCGGTGCGAGGTCTTGCAGCAGTTCTTCTATTTTCTTCAATGATTTCGGCTGGTGTTGGCACCAGCGCCGGAGCGCAGACCTATCAGTTCTCGACCATTCAGGTCGATGGCAACGCCCTGATCGATGACGATACCATCGTCTCCTTCGCCAGAATCGTTCGCAACCGCAGCATGAGTGCTTCGGAACTGAACGCGGCCTACCAGCGCGTCGCCGGGACCGGGTTCTTCCGTCAGGTTGATTTCACTCCGTCGGGCAACCGGCTGGTGATCAACGTTCAGGAATATCCGCTGATTGGTCAGGTCGCGTTCGAAGGCAACCGCCGCCTCGACGATGACCGTCTGCGCCCTGTGGTGACCTCGCGGTCCGGCGGCGTTTATTCGCCGGCCACCGCCGAAGCCGACGCCAATGCCATCGCCGAGGCTTATGCCGACGCAGGCCGCCTGTCGGCACGGGTGACCCCGCGCCTGATCGAGCGCGCCGGTGGGCGTGTCGATCTGGCGTTCGAGATCGAAGAGGGCGCGGTCGTCGAGATCGAGCGCATCTCTTTCGTCGGTAACCGCTCGTTCAGCCCCCGCCGCCTGCGCAACGCCGTTGCCTCGGCTCAGGCCGGGCGTCTGTCGACCTTCTTCCGCGCCGACAACTACAACGAAGCCCGTGTCGCCAGCGACCGCCAGTCGCTGCAGGACTTCTACCTGTCGCGCGGCTATCTGGACGTGCAGGTTTTGTCGGGTGTTACCGAACTGGCGCGTGAGCGCGACGGTGCTTATGTCACCTTCACCATTCGTGAGGGCCAGCAGTACCGGGTCGGCAACGTCCGCGTCGTGTCTGAAATCGGCGGCATTGATCCGGCAGCGTATCAGGCCGGTCTCACCGACCGCACGGGCGTGCTGTTCACCCCGACCGTTCTGGAGAACATGATCCAGCAGGCGGAAGAGGTGGGCTACGAATCCGGCCAGCGCTTCGTGCGCGCCGAACCGCGCCTGACCCGCAATGAGCGCACCGGCACCATCGACGTGGAATTGGCGCTGGTTCGCGGCGACCGTGTGTTCATTGAACGCATCGACATTCAGGGCAACGTGACCACGCAGGACCGCGTGATCCGCCGTCAGTTCGACGTTGCTGAAGGCGACCCGCTGAACCCGCGCGAGATCCGCGAAGCCGCGGCACGCATCCGGGCACTGGGGTATTTCTCGGACGTACAGGTCAACCCGACGCAGGGTTCCAACCCCGAGCAGGCCGTGGTCGATGTGCGGGTTGATGAAACCACCACCGGCTCGCTGGGCTTTGGCCTGAGCTATGGTGCCAGCGATGGCATCGGCGGCAACATCACCTACAACGAGACCAACTTCCTTGGCCGTGGGCAATCGCTGAACCTGACGTTCTCGACCGTGTCGAACGCGCAAAGCCTGTCGATGTCGCTGACCGAGCCCGCGCTGCTGGGCCGCAATCTGGCGCTGGGGCTCAGCCTGGGTCTGTCCACGGCGACGTCGAACGGGTCGAGCACGCAGTTCGGCACCCGCGTGGTGCAGTTCTCGCCGTCTCTGACCTTCCCGGTCAGCGAGTATGGCCGTCTGGGCGTGCGCATGTCGCTGTCGTCGAACGAGATCACGGTGGGCCCAATCCCGACCCCGGCGAGTGACGATACCGTCGCAACCCGGATCCGCCGCGATGCCGGGCGTGCGATAACCTCGTCTGTTGGCTACACCTATTCGTTCGACACGCGCAGCAACGGCACCGATCCTGATCGGGGCTTCGTGTTCCGCTTCAGCCAGGATATCGCCGGTTTGGGCGGCGATCGTCGCTGGCTGCGCAGCACCCTGATGACCGGCTATGAGCGCCGCATCGCCAATGGTGATGTGACCCTGCGCGCCGAGTTCGAAGCGGGTGCGGTGTTCCACGAATCCGGTGCCAGCCGGATCAATGAACGCTTCGTGCTGACCTCCGAGCAGTTCCGTGGCTTTGACTCCTACGGCATGGGCCCGGTGGCCTATAGCGCCAATGGCACCCGCAACGGTTTGGGTGGCAACTTCTTCGCCGTCGCCCGGTTCGAGGCCGAGTTCCCGCTGGGCCTGCCGCAGGAATACAACATGCATGGCGGCTTGTTCCTGGACGTCGGTTCGGTCTGGGGCGTGGATGAACTTTATGCCGCGGCCTGTACGCCCGGTGCCGAAACCAATTGCGCCTATAGCGACCGCGCCCTGCGTGCCGCTGCCGGCTTCTCGCTCTTCTGGGGTTCGCCCCTCGGGCCGCTGCGCTTCAACTTCGCGGTGCCGCTCATGGAAGAAGACTACGACCGGTCGCGTCGCTTCGATCTGTCGCTGGCCACCCGGTTCTGATGAACCGTTTGTCGATGATCCTGATCGCGGGGGTGCTCTTGGGCGCCCCCGTCTTCGCATCGGCGCAGTCCGCGCCGCCGCTGGCCCCCGATCCGGTGACCGGCATCTCACCAGTGCCGTTTCGCGTGCTCGATCAGGACCGGCTTTTGCGCGGCTCGCGGCTGGGGCAGCAAATCCTTGCCGGTATCCGCCGTGCCGAGCAAGCGCTTGAGGCCGAGAACCAGCAGATCGCCGACCAGCTTGCCGCCGAGGAAAGCGCCCTGACCGAGGCGCGCTCGACGCTGACACCCGAGGAATTCCGCACCCGTGCCGATGTTTTCGATACACGGGTCGAACAGATCCGCGAAGAACGCGCGCAAGCCAGTCAGGCGCTCACCCGCCATTCGGAAACCGAAGCGCAGCGGTTTTTCGACACCGCGCTGCCGGTGCTCGTGGAAATGATGAACGATCAGGGCGTGCTTGGCCTGCTCAAGCCCGACGCGGTGATCCTTGGTTCGGACTGGCTGGACATCACCGACGCGGCGATTGCCCGCCTTGATGCCTCGTCGATTGACGCAGGCGACACCCCGGCGCCCGAAGACGCGGCTCCGGCGCCCGCGCCCTGAGCGATGCCCCAACGCCTTGTCGGCGCGGGGTTTCGTTGGTACGTCTTGAGCAGCGGGCGCGCGCGCCCACCCCGATTTCCAGCGGAGACACCCGATGCCCGATACCGCCCAAGCCCGCGACTGGTCCACCACGACCGAGGCCGATCTGTCGCTGATCATGCGCATCATTCCGCATCGCTATCCATTCCTGCTGATCGACAAGGTGCGCGCCATCAAGACCGGTGAAGAAGCCACCGGCGTGAAGAACGTCACCTTCAACGAGCCGCATTTTCAGGGCCATTTCCCCGGCGCGCCGATCATGCCCGGTGTGATGATCATCGAAGCGCTGGCGCAGACCTCGGCGGTGCTGGTCGGCCTGACGCTGGATCTGGTCGATAAAGAGCCGCTGGTCTATTTCATGTCCATCGACAAGGCCAAATTCCGCCGCAAGGTGGTGCCGGGCGATGTGGTGGACCTGCATGTCAAGGTTCTTCGCGGATCGTCGAAGATCTGGAAATTCCAGGGCACGGCCACCGTGAACGGCGAAATGGCCGCCGAGGCCGAGTTCATGGCGATGATCGACCTGTCGGCCCGGGGCTGACCGATGTCGATTGACGCCACAGCGCAGATCCACCCTTCGGCCGTCGTCGAAGACGGGGCGGTGATCGGCCCTGAATGCCAGATCGGCCCGTTTTCCGTCATCGGCCCCGAAGTCACGCTGGGCCGGGGTGTAGTGGTGAAGTCGCACGCCGTGCTCACCGGCTGGACCGAGATCGGCGACGGCTGCACGATCTATCCCTTCGCCTCTGTCGGCGAAACGCCGCAAGACCTGAAGTTCAAGGGCGAACGCACGCGGCTGGTCATTGGCCAGCGCACCCGCATCCGCGAGGGTGCGACGCTGAACACCGGCACCGAGGGCGGTGGCGGCATCACGCGCGTTGGCGATGATTGCCTGATCATGACCGGCGCCCATGTCGGTCATGACGCGCAGATCGGCGATCGCGTGATTCTGGTGAACAACGTTGCCGTCGCCGGGCATTGCGTGCTGGGCGATGACGTGATCGTCGGCGGCTTGTCGGGCATTCACCAATGGGTGCGCATCGGCAAGGGCGCGATCATCGGCGCGGTGACCATGGTGACCAATGACGTGATGCCGCACGGGCTGGTGCAGGGGCCGCGCGGCGATCTGGAGGGGCTGAACCTGGTCGGCCTGAAACGCCGGGGCGTCGAGCGGTCCGAGATCACCGCCCTGCGCGCCGCGTATCAGATGCTGGCGCAGGGTGACGGCACCTTCATGGACCGTGCCCGCCGTCTGGCTGACGAGACCGAAAGCAGCCATGTGCGCGAGATCACCGACTTCATCCTCGCGGCCTCGGACCGGTCGTTCCTGACCCCGAAATGAGCCGCATCGCGTTGATTGCCGGGGCAGGGGCCTTGCCTGCCGAACTGGCGGCCTTGCTTGACGCCCCCCTGATCTGCGCCCCCGCCGGGGTGCAGCCGCAGGGACTGGCCGTCGATATGGTCTTCAATTTTGAACGTCTCTCGCCCTTTCTGCGCGCGCTCGGCGATCAGGGGATCGACAGCGTCGCGCTGGTGGGCGCCATCCACCGCCCCCGCCTGGACCCCGCGCTGTTCGACCGCGAGACGGCGATGCTGGTCCCGCACATGCTGGCCGCGATGAAGGGGGGCGATGATAGCGCACTGCGCTGGATCATCGCGCTGATCGAAGAGTACGATCTGCAGGTGAAGGGCTTGGCCGATCTCGCACCATCCTTGCTCGCCGCTGAAGGGGGCTCACCCGACGGGGCCCCTCGGACAGTGAACGCCGTGACGCCGCGCGCGGCCACGCCATTCTCGACGCGCTGGCGCCCCAGGATGTGGGGCAGGGCTGCGTCGTGGCCGACGGGCTTTGTCTGGCCATCGAAGCCCTTTATGGCACCGACGCCATGCTCGGCGATGTTGCGCGCCACCGCGCCGAGCGTACGCCGCAGCACGGGGGCGTTTTCGTCAAACGCGCCAAGCTGGGGCAGGATCTGCGCGCCGATCTGCCCGCCATTGGCCCCGACACCATCGCCGCAGCGCAGGCGGCTGGCCTGACAGCCATCGCCTTGCAGGCCGGGCGGGTTGTCGTTCTGGACCGCCCTGCCGTGCTGGCCGCCGCCGAGGCCGCGCAGATCGCCATCTGGGCCGCGCCATGAAGCTGTTCGTCATCGCAGGTGAGCCTTCTGGCGATGCCCTTGGTGCTGCCTTGATTGCCGGGCTGCGTCAGCTGGTGCCCGACCTCACCCTTGCGGGCGTCGGCGGGCCGCTGATGCAGGCGCAGGGGCTGAGCAGCCTGTTCCCGATGGAAGAGCTGTCGGTCATGGGGCTGGCCGAGGTGCTGCCGAAGTACTTCCCGCTCAAACGCCGGATCAAAGAGACCGCGCAAGCCATTGCCGATCAGGCCCCCGATGCCGTGATCACCATCGACAGCCCTGATTTCTGCCTGCGTGTGCTTGCCATCGCCAAGCCGCTGAATCCCGCGCTCAAGACCATCCACTATGTGGCCCCCTCGGTCTGGGCGTGGCGGCCCAAACGCGCGACGAAAATGGCGCGCTGGGTGGATCATGTGCTGGCACTTCTGCCGTTCGAGCCGCCCTATATGCAGGCCGCCGGGATGAGCTGCGACTTCACCGGCCACCCCGTCACCACCGAACCCGTGGCGACCGAAGCCGAGGCTGCCACCTTCCGCACCACCCACGGCATCGCCGCCACTGCGCCGCTGCTGCTTGTGCTGCCCGGCTCGCGCAAGGGCGAGGTCGAGCGTCTCGGTCCGCTCTTTGGGACGACGCTCAAACAGGTGCATCAGCCCGGTCTGCGCGTTGTCATCCCCAGTGTCGCCGCCCGTGCCGATCAGGTGCGCGCGCTGGTCGCCGATTGGCCCGGCGACCCGCTGGTGCTGGACGCTGCCAGCACGCCGCCCGCGACCAAGCGGGCAGCGTTCCGTGCCGCCGATGCCGCTTTGGCGGCGTCTGGCACGGTGTCGCTGGAACTGGCAGCGGCAGGCACGCCGATGGTGATCGCTTACCGGATGAATGCGCTCAGTCAGGCGATCATTGCGCGGATGCTCAGGATCGACACGGTCACATTGGTTAATCTGGTCAGCGACACCCGCGCTGTGCCCGAATTCATCGGCCCGCGCTGCGATCCTGCCCGCATTGCGCCTGCCGTTCAGGCCCTGCTTAACCCCGGGCCAGCGCGCGATGCGCAAGTGGCCGCGATGGCGCTGACCATGGCGCGCCTTGGTCGCGGTGGCGCAGCCCCGGGTCTGCGTGCCGCGCGGTCCGTCTTAAGCGTCATACACGGCAGATAAGTTACCGTCGGTCCGCTTTTGAGACGTCGTCGCAGCAGTGGCGTAAACTCCCGGGCCTGCCGTGATCGAGATTAACAGGTTAAATATTGATACTCGCCCGCCGAACAGGCTGCGTCAGACTGACCGTAATGCCGTTTGGCTCCGAATCACTGTCCCTGTCAGGTTAACCGGAAAAAGCGGATTAATCTTACAATGCAAGATTAGTTAATGAACTAATTCCAGATGCTGTGTACGGGTTTAGGACTGGAACGGTTTTTTATGCCGGTGGGAAAAAATTAATACCCGCGCCAGATCCATCCACCGCCGAAGACCCGGCTGCCATCGGGGGCATAGAACACGCAGGCTTGCCCCGGGCTGACACCATCCTCAGGCGTCAGCAACTCAACCATAGCGGTAGTTGGCCCGGTCGGTCGCAGCATCGCTTCCGCGGGCGGTTTGGTCGATCGGATGCGCACCCGCATCGGCCATTCTGCCCGGCTCTCGAACGGGGTGTCGCCCAGCCAGTTGATCTCGCGGACCGGAACCGACTGAGTCGCCAGCGCCTCTTTCGGGCCGACAACAACCTGCCGGCTGTCCGCTTTCAGCGCCACGACATAGAGCGGATCGGCCAGTCCGCCGATGCCAAGGCCCCGACGCTGACCGATTGTGTAGTGGATCACACCGCGATGGGTTCCCAACACGCGGCCCTCCAGATCGACGATCTCACCGGGGTCGGCCGCGCCGGGGCGCAGCTTCTCGATGACCGCCGCGTAGTTGCCGTTGGGCACAAAACAGATGTCCTGGCTGTCCGGCTTGTCGGCAACCGCCAGCCCGTATTTGGCCGCCAGCGCGCGCGTTTCGGCCTTTGACGCCAGATGACCCAGCGGGAAACGCAGGTAATCCAGCTGCTCTTGCGTTGTCGAGAACAGGAAATACGACTGGTCGCGCGCGGCATCGGCTGCCATGTGCAGTTCGGCCTGCAAGGGACCCTGATGGCGTTGGATATAGTGCCCTGTGGCCATGCAATCGGCGTCAAGATCGCGCGCCGTACCCAGCAAGTCCTTGAATTTGACGCGCTCATTGCATCGGATACACGGAACCGGCGTCGCGCCGGCCAGATAGGCATCGGCGAATTCTTCCATCACCGCTTCGCGGAAAGTGTTCTCATAGTCCAACACATAATGCGGAAAATCGAGCATTTCGGCCACGCGGCGCGCGTCATGAATGTCCCGCCCGGCGCAGCAGGCGCCGGCCTTGGCCAGCGCCGCGCCGTGGTCATACAGTTGCAGCGTCACACCGATCACGTCGTAGCCCTGCATCTTCAGTTCGGCGGCCACCACCGAACTGTCGACGCCACCTGACATGGCGACAACCACCCGCGTTTCCGACGGCGGTTTGGCAAAGCCCAGCGAGTTCACGTCCATATCGCGAGCCATCTTGGTCTCGTTTCATTGTGCAAGGGTTAACAAGGATTGCGCGACATATAGTAAAATGCGCGACACTCTCAACCCCTGTGGCCCATTCGCCTCAACGGCTCCTTAAGCCTGACGCGCCACGCTCGGCAGCGGGATGAAGGAAAGGGGTGAAAGCCAATGTATCTGAAACGGATTGACGGTCTGCGTGCGGTGACTTTGCCGGATGGCACTATTCTCAGCCGGGCGGATCTTCCGCCGCCTGCAACACGGCGTTGGGTGGCCAGCCGGAAGGCGATTGTGGTCAGGGCAGTCGCCCATGGGTTGATTCAGCGGGGCGAGGCAATTGAACGCTATGGCCTGTCCGAGGAAGAGTTTGACACCTGGGTCAGCGCCATCGCGACGCATGGCGTGGACGGGCTGAAGGTCACGGCGATACAAAAGTATAGACAACTTTAGATGGTATCTGCTTTCCTAAAGCAACCAGTAACCGTGCGTTAACGATTGTTTGGCATGGTTTACCGATTAATAGGTAAATGCGGAGTGCTGAACCATGCGTGTCCTGCTTGTTGAAGATGATCCGGCGACGTCCCGTAGCATCGAACTGATGCTGTCTCATGCCAACTTCAACGTCTATTGCACGGACCTTGGTGAAGAGGCGGTCGAGCTTGGCAAACTCTATGACTACGACTTGATTCTGCTGGATCTGAACCTGCCGGACATGGCCGGGCTCGATGTCTTGCGGCAAATCCGGCTGGCGCGGATCAACACGCCGATCCTGATTCTGACCGGTGAGGACAGCACGGATACCAAGCTCAAGGGCTTCGGCCACGGCGCTGATGACTTCATGACGAAGCCTTTCCATCGCGATGAGCTTGTCGCCCGCATTCACGCAATCATCCGCCGCAGTCAGGGTCACGCCCAGGCGATTATCCACACCGGGCGGATTTCTGTGAACCTTGATGCGAAAACGGTCGATGTTGAGGGAACGGCGGTGCATCTGACCGGCAAGGAATACCAGATGCTGGAGCTTCTGAGCCTGCGCAAAGGCACGACGCTGACCAAAGAGATGTTCCTTAACCATCTCTATGGGGGCATGGATGAGCCTGAGTTGAAGATCATCGACGTTTTCATCTGCAAGCTGCGCAAGAAGTTGACCGAAGCAACCGGCGGTGACAACCATATCGAAACCGTCTGGGGCCGTGGCTATGTGTTGCGCGATCCGGTTCAGAAAAGCGAAAGGACGCCCCGCGCCGTAAGCGCGTAATGTGCCGGCACGCGGCCTGCGCTTAGGCGCTGGAAAATCTCCCGCCGCCCCCCTATCACAGGGAGACCAGACAGGAGGGGGCCATGCCGCAAGAGCGTCCAGTTGAGGATCTGACCGAGGCGGACGCCAAGGCCGAACTTGACCGCCTGGCCAACGCCATAGCGGGGGCGGATCGGGCGTATCACCAGAACGATGCGCCAGAAATTACCGACGCCGAGTATGACGCCCTCAAGCGCCGAAACAGGGCGATCGAGGCCCGCTTTCCAGCGTTGAAGCGCAATGACAGTCCGTCCGATACCGTCGGGGCCGCCCCGGCGGAAGGCTTTGGCAAGATCAGGCATGAAATCCGCATGTTGTCCTTGGGTAACGCCTTTGACGACTCCGATATCACCGATTTCGATGCCCGTATTCGCCGGTATCTCGGCCTGTCCGGCGACGCGCCGCTGACCTATACTGCAGAGCCAAAGATCGACGGTCTGTCCCTGTCGTTGCGCTACGAGGCCGGCGTGTTGGTTTACGCAGCGACCCGTGGCGACGGCGAGACGGGTGAGGATGTGACCGCTAACGCCCGAACCATCGCGCAAATTCCCCAACAACTGACCGGAGCGCCCGACGTGCTCGAGGTGCGCGGCGAAGTCTACATGACCCACGCCGCATTCGCTGACCTCAACGCAAACGGCCCCAGAACCTTTGCCAATCCACGCAATGCGGCTGCCGGATCGCTTCGCCAGCTCGATGCCGAAATCACCCGCGCCCGTCCGCTAAGCTTTTTTGCCTATGCCTGGGGTGCTGTGTCCGAAGCTCTGGCCGCAACGCAGTTCGACGCCCTTGAACGCCTCGCGTCGCTGGGTTTCAGCGTCAATCCCCTGACCCGGCTCTGCCAAAGCCCGGCCGATCTGCTGGCGCACTACCGTCGAATTGAAAGTGATCGGCCTGATTTGGGCTATGACATCGACGGCGTCGTCTACAAGGTTAACGACCTTGCCTTGCAAGCGCGTCTTGGGTTCCGCGCGACCACGCCGCGCTGGGCCATCGCCCACAAGTTTGCCGCCGAAACCGCCTGGACCCGTCTCGAAGCGATCGACATCCAGGTCGGGCGCACCGGTGCGCTCAGCCCCGTCGCGCGCCTTGCGCCCGTCAATGTTGGCGGCGTTCTGGTGTCTAATGCCACGCTGCACAATGAAGACTACATCGCCGGGCGCGATCTCGCAGGGCGAACCGATCCGCGGCGGTCGCGATATTCGCGTCGGTGACTGGGTGCAGGTGTATCGCGCAGGCGACGTCATTCCCAAGATCGCCGATGTCGATCTTACGCGCCGGCCAGTCGATTCAACACCTTATGTGTTCGAGACGACATGCCCGCAATGCGGCTCAGCTGCCGTCCGCGAACCGGGAGATTCCACGCATCGCTGCACGGGTGGGCTGATTTGCCCCGCGCAAGCCGTTGAAAAATTGAAGCATTTCGTTAGTCGCAACGCGTTTGATATCGACGGACTGGGTGCCAAACAGATCGAGATGTTCTTTGCCGATGACGTGCTGTCGATACGGGAACCTGCGGAGATTTTCACGCTTGCCCGCCGGGATAGCAGCAATCTCGGCAAGCTGAAAAACCGCGACGGGTTCGGTGAACGCTCGGCAACCAAGCTTTTCGCCGCAATCGAAGAGCGTCGCCGTATTCCGCTGGCCCGTTTGCTCTTTGGTCTTGGTATTCGCCATCTGGGCGAGGTTGCCGCTGCCGATCTGGCCCGGCATTTCGGCAGTTGGGATGCGCTGATTGCCACGGTCGACCGTGCCTCACCGGCTGCCGTGCGCGCGGTCGCGGCGGATAGCGCCGAACTGGCTGAACGCGCACGTGCTGCTGATGAAGGGCGACGCGCCGAGCTGAAGAAAACGCGCGACGCGATCTGGGATGACCCGCCTTTGCCCGACGGGGCCCGCAATGCCTGGGATGACCTCATCGGGATTGAAGGGGTGGGCTCGGTCTTGGCCGTGTCACTTGTGACCACACTCAGCCAACCCGGCGAACGTCGATCAATCGACCGCCTGATCGCAGAGTTAACCGAAATTCAACCTCCGCAAGCCCGTGCGACCCAAAGCCCGGTCGCCGGCAAGACCGTTGTCTTTACCGGCACGCTCACCCGCATGACGCGGGCCGAGGCCAAGGCCCGGGCGGAGGCGTTCGGGGCCAAGGTTGCCGGCTCGGTGTCGGCAAAGACAGATATCCTGGTCGCAGGCGAAGGCGCCGGGTCCAAAGCCGCCAAGGCCGAGGCACTGGGAGTTACCGTTATCGATGAGGACGCCTGGCTTGCGCTGATCGGCGGATGACCGGACGGCCGGAAAACCTGTTTCCGCTTTTCGGCGATCTGGAAGGGCTTGACGGGATAGGTCCAAAAACAGCGCGCCTTTTCAAAGGGCTGTCAGTTGAGACGCCGCGCGACCTGTTGTTCGTTTTGCCGCATTCCGGCATTGATCGTCGCTTGCGCAACAGCGTGCGTGACGTTGAGCCGCCTGAGGTTGCCACCGTCGAGGTCGAGATCGGCAATCATCTTCCGCCACGCCAGCGGGGACGACCCTACCGGATCATCGTGCAGGACGCGCTGCAAGAGTTCCAGCTGGTCTACTTCCACGGCAAGGGCGACTATCTGCAAAACCTGCTGCCGACGGGGCAGCGCAGGATCCTTTCGGGCCGGGTCGAGACATTTGATGGCGTCTATCAAATGTCTCATCCTGACCATGTGTTGCGCCTTGATGAGGCTGACGCGCTTCCCGACTGGGAGCCGGTCTATCCCCTGACCGCCGGCGTTACGCAGCGGCTGATGTCCAAGGCGATGGCGAGCGCATTGGCGCGGGTTCCGGCGCTGTCGGAATGGATAGATCCCGCTCTGAAGGCGCGGATGGGATGGCAAGACTGGCGCAATGCGCTGCAGGCCGCGCATGCACCCGGGTCCGGGGCTGACCTCGCCCCCAGCGCCGCGCCGCGGCAACGGTTGGCCTATGATGAGCTCTTTGCGCACCAGTTGACGCTGGCCATTGCGCGCGCAACGCGCCGCCGCGCAGACGGTGCGGTGACCCAAGGGGATGGTCATCTGGTTAACCGTGTCATGGCATCGCTGCCCTATGAGCCGACGTCCGCGCAGCGCCGTGCGATTGCCGAGATCACGGCGGACATGGCAACCCCTCAGCGCATGAACCGTTTGCTGCAAGGCGATGTCGGCGCGGGCAAGACGCTGGTTGCCATGGCTGCCTTGCTCACGGCGGTCGAGGCTGGCGGGCAAGGAGCCTTGATGGCGCCGACCGAAATTCTGGCGCGGCAGCATGTCGAGGCGCTTGCCCCCCTTGCCGCTGCGGCTGGCGTGCGGGTCGACCTGCTGACGGGCCGCGACAAGGGGCGTGAGCGGGCGCGCAAACTGGGCGCCTTGGCTGGCGGCCAGATCGATGTTCTGATCGGCACGCACGCGCTCTTCCAGCGGGATGTTACCTTTCATGACCTGCGACTGGCCGTGATCGACGAACAGCATCGTTTCGGTGTCGCGCAACGGATGGCGTTGGGGGAGAAGGGCGCAGCGGTCGATATTCTGGTGATGACGGCAACACCGATCCCTCGTTCGCTCGCGCTGGCGCAATATGGCGATATGGATCTCTCGCTGTTGGATGAAAAACCGCCGGGACGGCTGCCCATTGTGACCTCGCTGGCATCGACTGAACGGCTGGCTGAAGTGGTTGGCCACCTGCGTCGGGCCGTGTCTGAGGGCAAGCAGGCCTATTGGGTCTGTCCTTTGGTCGAAGAGAGTGAATCCGTTAATCTGACCGCCGCGCAAGCGCGGTTCGAGCAATTGCGCGCGCAGCTTGGCGAGACCGTAGGGTTGATCCACGGCCAGCTCCCGCCTGCTGAGAAGGACGCGGCGATGGCGCGCTTTGTCGCGGGCGAGTCGCGGGTTCTGGTCGCGGCGACGGTGATCGAGGTCGGCGTAAATGTGCCCGCCGCGACAATCATGGTGATTGAGCGGGCGGAGAGCTTCGGCCTTGCCCAGTTGCACCAGTTGCGCGGGCGTGTCGGGCGCGGGTCGGGGGCATCGACCTGCCTGTTGCTCTACGATCCGCCGCTCGGTGAGACGGCGGCGCGGCGCCTGAAACTGATGCGTGACACCGAAGACGGCTTCAAGATCAGCGATGAAGATCTTGCGATTCGGGGGGCCGGTGACGTGATTGGTACAGCGCAATCGGGGCTGCCACGGTTCCGTATGGCCGATCTCGAACGCCAGGCGCCTTTGATGCAGATCGCGCAGACGGATGCGCGCAAACTCTTGCATGACGACCCGACATTGCAATCGCCCCGCGGCAAAGCGGCGCGCGTTCTGCTGTGGCTGATGGAACAGGAAAAGGCGATTCGGTTGATGCAAGTCGGGTGATCCCTTTTTGTTCACATTTAGTTCTTGCTTTTATCGCGCAAAAGTGAGAACAAAGCGTTAACAGAACAGGAGATACGCCATGCGCCGCATCCTTCGCCAGCTCCATGACCCGCGTGATGAACGGGTTGCCATGCTCACCGACGCGGTGGGGGCCATCGCGCTGTTCGTCTTGCTGACCGCTGCGCTCTATATGCCGCTGATTGCCTGAGTTCTTGCCACTGCCTTGCGGTCTGGAGCAGTGCCACCTGTCCCGGCACTCTGACCCAACCAGACACGCCACTTGCCGCCGCACAGTTGTGCGGCGGTTTTTTTTACGTTTTCTTAAGGCGACTCAGATCAGGATGAGGCTTGGCGGGCAGCTTCGGCGGTGGCTTGCACCGCCAACAGGATAGAGGCATGGCGATTTTTGAAGTCGCGCGCGGGCAACAGGGTCTCGTATCCATCAAACGGCGCCTTTGGAACGGGGCCGTCGGACTTGAGCATTGCTTCGAGGTCGCACGCGGCGGTCTCCAACTCTTCTGCGCTGCGGCCGATCACCGCGGCGCCCAACACGGCGGCCGAGGCCTGACCAAGGGCACAGGCCTTGACCTCTTGCGCGAAGCGCGAGACGCGCCCGTCGGTCACATCCAGGTCGACGGTTACTGTCGATCCGCAAAGCGGCGAGCGCTTTTTGACGCTGGCGTGCGGTGCTTCAAGCCGGCCCAGATGCGGGATATCGGCAGCAAGCGCGAGAATTCGCGTCGAATACAGCTTGATCAGATCGGAGGTTTCGGACACTTCAAGGCTCCTCTTCGCGAAAGGATATAAGCCATGGCCTTCGATCCGCAATCCCTGCACTACGACGATAAGGGCCTCCTTCCCGTCGTCGCCCAAGACCATGCCTCGGGCGAGGTTCTCATGGTGGCCTGGATGAATGCCGAGGCGGTTGCGCGCACAGTGTCGACGCGGAAGGTGACCTATTGGTCGCGGTCCCGGCAGGCATTTTGGGTCAAAGGTGAAAGTTCTGGTCACGTGCAGCGGCTGGTCGATTTCCGGGTGGATTGCGACCGCGACTGCCTGCTTGTGTTGGTTGAGCAGACCGGGCCTGCGTGCCACACCAACCGGCGGACATGTTTTTACACAGCCGTGCGCGACGACGATGAAATCGAATTGATGCAGCCTGAGGCCTGACACGGGCAAGGTCTGGCGGCAAATGGGCTGCCAGAACCGTGTTTGCACAGGGTGAAGCGGTTCGCGGATGGTGCAGGTCGCGCTTTCCGCGGCCTAACCCCGCCGCGCCAGTCCGACGAGGGCGCGGATGTCGTCCGGTGTTGCGCCCTCGGCGCGATAAAGTCCAAGCGCCCGCGAGTCGTCGCGCTTGGCCAGCCGTTTTCCAGCGGCGTCGCGGATCAGGCGATGGTGATGGTAGGCGGGCGTTGGCAGGTCCAGAAGGCGCTGCAACACGACGTGAAGGGCCGTCGCATCGAAAAGGTCGTCGCCACGCGTCACCAAGGTGACACCCTGCGCCGCATCATCGACGGTGACGGCCAGGTGATAGGATGTGCCGATGTCGCGGCGCGCGAGGACAATGTCGCCAACTTCAGCGATCAGCGCCTCAGGATCAAAGCGATGCGGCCCTGTGTGGAGTGGCCCCAACTCGTCGAACGCGAGGTCGCGGAGCCGCGCGATGGCCCGTGCCATGTTCAGACGGATCGCTGCATCGGGGGCGTGACGATCAGCGTCGCGGCATGTGCCCGGGTATACCGGGCCATCCGGACCGACAAAAGGCACGCCTTCCTGCGGGGCAGACAAGGCAGCGCGGATATCCCCGCGCGTACAGGTGCAGCGATAGGTGACGCCGAGGGACTCGAGCCGCGCGAGGGCGGCCGCATAGGCAGCGCCGCGCCGGGACTGATGCAGGACGGGTTGCGGCCACTCGATCCCAAGCCAGTGGAGATCATCATAAATAGCCTGCTCAAAACCCGCTTTGCACCGCGCGGTGTCGATGTCTTCAATCCTGAGCAGACAGTGCCCGCCATCGGCGCGGGCCCTGTCAAACGCCGTCAAAGCGGAAAAGGCATGGCCCAGATGCAGCGGCCCGGTGGGCGACGGTGCAAAGCGGGTGATCAGCCCAGCCACGCCGTGAAGGCCTCTTTCGCGCGGTCGGTATAGGCCTTGTAGCGGTCTTTGCGACCCCGGCGGCCGCCGCGGATGTCGTCAATCGGCGTGAACAGACCGAAATTCACGTTCATCGGCTGGAAGGTCTTCGCCTCGGCATCGCCGGTGATATGCGCGATCAACGCCCCCATCGCCGTAACACGGGGCGGAGCGGCCAGTGTCCGGCCCTGAATTTCAGCCGCCGCAAGGCGACCGGCGACCAACCCCATCGAGGCCGATTCGACATAGCCCTCAACCCCGGTGATCTGCCCGGCGAAGCGCAGATTGGGCCGCGAGCGCAGACGCATCTGGTCGTCCAGCAGGGTGGGCGAATTGATGAAGGTGTTGCGGTGAATGCCACCCAGCCGGGCAAAGCTGGCGTCTTGCAGACCGGGGATCATGCGGAACACCTCTGTTTGCGCGCCGTACTTCATCTTGGTCTGGAAGCCGACAATATTATACAGCGTTCCCAAAGCGTTATCGCGCCGCAGTTGAACCACGGCATAGGGCTTGTTCAGCGGGTCGTGCGAATTGGTCAGTCCAACAGGCTTCATCGGGCCATGGCGCAGGGTCTCGCGGCCGCGTTCGGCCATGACCTCGATCGGCAGGCAGCCGTCGAAATAGCCGGCCGTCTCGCCCTCATGGAACTCGGTTTTATCGGCAGCGAGCAGGGCGTCGATGAAGGCCTCGTATTGCGGCTTGGTCATCGGGCAGTTGAGATAGGCTTTCTGTTCTTCCTCGGTCTCGCCCTTGTCATAGCGCGATTGCAGCCAGGCGATGTCCAGATCAATGCTCTCGTAATGCACGATCGGTGCGATGGCGTCGAAAAAGGCCAGCGCTTCGGCGCCGGTTTCGACGCGAGATCGCTTGCGCCAGCGCGTCCGAGGTCAGCGGGCCGGTGGCAAAGATCCAGTGGCCCGATTCCGGCAAGGCATTGATTTCGCCCGCATGCGGGGTGATCAGCGGGTGCGCCAGCAACCGTTCGGTCACCGCTTGCGCAAAGGCTTCACGGTCAACGGCCAGTGCGCCACCGGCGGGCAGGGCGTGTTGGTCGGCCATCTCCATGATCAGGCCACCCGCAGCGCGCATTTCCCAGTGCAACAGGCCGACGGCGTTCTGCTCGTCATCGTCCGAGCGGAACGAGTTCGAGCAGACCATCTCGGCGAAGTTGCCGGTCTGGTGGGCGAAGGTGCCCACATGGGGGCGCATTTCATGCAAAACGACGGGCACGCCCGCTTGCGCGGCCTGCCAGGCGGCTTCGGATCCGGCCATTCCGCCGCCGACGATGTGGAGTGCTTCGGTCATGGTGCTGACATAGCCGCGAGGCCGGGCAAAGAAAAGGGGCGGCCCCAAGGGCCGCCCCGATTGTCCGTGTGACAGGTCGGCTCAGACGGTCGCGGATTTGCGGCCCAGCATCGCGTCGACCGACCAGGCACCGGGGCCGGTGACCCAGAGCAGCAGGAAACCGCCAGCCAGACCCAGGTTTTTCATGAAGCTGGTCATCTGCATCTGATCGGCCGGGTCGAAGTGGAACATCGCACCGGACACCACACAGAATGCCCCCAGCGCCAGCGCAGCAGGGCGGGTGAAGAAGCCAACCAGAATGGCCAGACCGCCCAGAACTTCCAGCGCGATCACCGGCCAGATCAGGAAGCCGGGAACGCCGCCGGATTGCATGTAGGCGGCCATGCCTTCAGCATTGGGGATCTTGCCGAAGCCAGCGACGATGAACAGAACCGACAGCAGAATGCGGGCAACGAGGAGGGGCAGGGCGGGCATGGGGGCAAACCTTTCAGGGGTGCGAGTTGATCTGCCCCCTTCATAGACTGCGTCCCGGGTTTCGCGCTATTCGGCGCAACCCAACAGATGTTCTGCGCTGGCGCACAGAAGTCAGATCAGTGCCATCCGCTCCACCCGTTCAGGATCGGGGAAGGGGCGGTAGAGGCCAAATTCAGCCCGCGCGATGAACTGGTGCATCTTGTCATAGCGTTGCCAGGCGTCATCGTCGCCACGGCCCAGAAAGCGAAAGGCCGCGTCCAGCTGGGCGAGATCCTCAACCTCGATCTCCAGCAGGAAATCAGCCCCGCCTTCCCCGGCGAGGTTCAGTTTGCGCCGTAACAGACGCCAGTTCATGATCCGCCCGGCATCGCGCAACTGGTTCATCCAGGCTTCAAGCGCGTGGGCGAACGCCAGCGCGCGCGCGTCGGATTTCAGATCAATCATGCAGTGATAAACGTTCATGGCCGGACCCCTCTCAGGTGCCCGGCCATGCTAGACGCAAGAGGCTGAAGAAAGCGTTACGCTTCGGCCTCGTCCTCGCTCTGTTCGACCACGCGGGCTACCGAGACGACCTCTTCCCCCGGAGCTGTCTTGAACACCCGCACGCCACCGGCGCTGCGCGAGCGGAAGCTGATCTGACCCACCGGCGTGCGAATCGACTGTCCGGTCGACGTTGCCAGCATGATCTGATCGGTCGGATCGACCGGGAAGCTGGCGATCAGCGACCCGCCGCGCATCGCCTTGTCCATCGCCATGACACCCTGGCCCCCGCGACCGCGCACCGGATAATCGTGGCTGGAGGACAGTTTACCCGCGCCGCCACTGGTGACGGTCAGGATCAGATCCTCGAGCGCCGACATTTCGGCATAGCGTTCGGTGCTCAGTTGCCCGGCCTCGACCGCCTCTTCGTCTTCGGCTTCGGCCTCATCGGGCGCGCCGGCCATCAGGCGGCGTTGCTTGAGATAGGCGGCGCGTTCCTCGGCGCTGGCGTCGAAATGGCGGATGACCGACATCGACACGACCTTGTCGCCCTCCGCCAGCCGGATACCGCGTACCCCGGTCGAGATCGCGGCCCTTGAAGACGCGCACGTCGATGGTCGGGAAGCGGATCGCGCGGCCCAAAGCCGTGACCAGCATCACATCGTCCTGCTCGTCGGCGATGCGGGCATTCACCAGCAGCACACCCTCGGGCAGCTTCATCGCGATCTTGCCGTTGCGCATGACATTGGTGAAGTCGCTCAAGGCGTTACGCCGCACATCGCCCGCACTGGTGGCAAAGACGATCTGCAGGTTCTGCCAGTCTTCCTCGGCCGCATCGACGGGCATGATCGCCGCAATCGACACGCCCACCGGGATTGGCAGAATGTTGACGATCGCCTTGCCGCGCGCGTTGCGCCCGGACAGGGGCAGACGCCAGCACTTCAGCTTGTAGACCATGCCGTCCGTGGTGAAGAACAACAGATGCGTGTGCGTGTTGGCCACGAACAGCGTGGTGACCAGATCGTCCTCTTTGGTCGACATGGACGACAGACCCTTGCCGCCGCGATTCTGCGCGCGGAATTCGGCCAGCGGCGTACGCTTGATATAGCCGCCCGAGGTGACGGTCACGACCATGTCCTCGCGCTCGATCAGGTCTTCGTCGTCCAGATCGCCCGCCCAGTCGATGATCTCGGTCCGACGCGGCACGGCGAACAGCGTGCGCACCTCGTCGAGTTCCTCAACGATGATCGCCATGATCCGCGCGCGTGAGCGCAGAATATCGAGGTAATCCTTGATCTTGCCGGCCAGTTCTTCCAGCTCGTCGGTGACTTCCTTGACCCCGATGGCCGTCAGGCGCTGCAGGCGCAGCTCAAGGATGGCACGGGCCTGCACTTCGGACAGGTTATAGGTTCCGTCTTCGTTCATCGTGTGGCTGGGATCGTCGATCAGGCGGATGTAGTCGGCGATGTCATGCGCAGGCCAGCGCCGCGTCATCAGCTTTTCGCGCGCATCCGCCGGGTCGGCCGAGCCGCGAATGGTCGCGACCACCTCATCGACATTGGACACCGCCACGGCCAGACCGCACAGGATATGGCTGCGCTCGCGCGCCTTGTTCAGCTCGAACGCGGTGCGCCGGGTGACGATTTCTTCCCGGAAGCCGACGAAATGATGCAGGAAATCGCGCAGGGTCAGCTGCTCGGGGCGGCCACCGTTCAGCGCCAGCATGTTGCAGCCAAAGGTCGTCTGCATCGGCGTGAAGCGGAACAACTGGTTCAGCACCACATCCGCTGTCGCGTCGCGCTTCAGCTCAACCACCACGCGCACACCGATCCGGTCGGATTCGTCGGCAACGTGGCTGATGCCTTCAATGCGCTTGTCGCGCACGGCTTCGGCAATCTTTTCAACCATTTGCGCCTTGTTCACCTGATAGGGAACCTCGTCGATGACGATGGCGAAACGGTCTTTGCGGATCTCTTCGATATGCGTCTTGGCCCGGATCAGCACCGAGCCGCGCCCCTCGATATAGGCCTTGCGCGCCCCCGCCCGGCCCATGATCAGCGCCCCGGTCGGAAAATCCGGGGCCGGGATGTATTGCATCAGCTCTTCGCTGGTCAGGTCGGGGTTTTCGATCAGCGCCTTGGTTGCGTCGATCACTTCGCCCAGATTGTGCGGCGGGATGTTGGTCGCCATGCCGACGGCGATACCGCCCGCGCCATTGACCAGCATGTTGGGGAAACGCGCGGGCAGAACCGTCGGCTCGCGGTCCTTGCCGTCATAGTTGTCTTGAAAATCGACCGTGTCCTTGTCGATATCGGCCAGCAGGTAGTTCGCCGTCTTGTCCATGCGCACTTCGGTATAGCGCATGGCCGCGGCCTTATCGCCGTCCATCGAGCCAAAGTTGCCCTGACCGTCCAACAAGGGCAGCGACATCGAAAACGGCTGCGCCATGCGCACCAGCGCATCATAGATCGCGCTGTCGCCGTGGGGGTGGTATTTCCCCATCGTATCACCGACCGGACGCGCCGACTTGCGATAGGATTTGTCGAAGGTGTTGTTGGTCTCGTGCATCGCGAACAGGATGCGCCGGTGGACCGGCTTCAGCCCGTCGCGCAGATCGGGGATCGCGCGGCTGACGATCACGCTCATCGCGTAATCCAGATAGGCCGTGCGCATTTCCTGCACGATCGAGACGCCCGGGGATACGGGTTTCAGGTCGGTCTCTTCGGGGGTTGCGTGTCGTCGCTCAAAGCCTGCCTCGCGCGCGAATTTACTCAAGATCTTGTTGTCGTTCTTATAGCCGAACCCTACCCGCAGGCGCAATGCCGCCGGGCGCGCTTGCCCCGCTGACCGGCGACAAACCTGCGCTCACCTGCTATATTATCCCCCCAACCGGAGGAGTTCCCATGACCCGTGCCCTGATCTGCGCCGCCATCCTTGGCCTTGCCACCCCTGCGCTGGCCGAACCCGTCAATATCACGCCCGATATGGCCTCGGTCACGGTGCAGACCGATGCCGGACCCGCCGAGATCGCCCGCGTTCAGGACAATGACAATATGGTTAACGGCGAATGGGCCCGCACGTCGCGCCCCTGTCCGAATTTCTGCATCCAGCCAATGAACCCGGCTGAAGGCGTCACCACCGTCGGCGAGCTTGAAGTCATTGCTGCGTTGCAAGACCCTGACGTCGTGGTGATCGACAGCCGCGTGCGCGCCGATTATCTGGGCGGCACCATCCCCGGCGCGGTTCACATCCCCTATACCGAGATGACCGACCGGCTCGATGAAGTCGGCTGCGAGGTCGATTTCGACGGTTTCCAGTGCGAGGACCCGTCACAAGTGCTGCTCTTCTGCAACGGCCCGTGGTGCGGTCAGTCCCCCACCGCCATCCGCCGCATGATCGAGGCCGGCTTTCCCGCCGATCACATTCACTATTACCGTGGCGGTATGCAGGTCTGGCGGATGCTCGGCCTTTCCGTGCTGGTTCCCGCCAGCTGATCTTGGGCCTGCGGGCGTCGCGCCCTACATTAAGGGTAAGCGGCGCCCGCTGTCGGGCGCCCCTTTGCCGGAGAGAGCCTCATGTACGCCAAAATCCTGATCCCCGTCGCTTATGAACCCGGCTATGACATCGGCCGCGAACTGCAGGTCGCCCGCGCGCTGGCCAAGCCGCATGGCGCGCAGGTCGTTTTGGCGCATGTGATGGAAAAGACGCCGTTTTATGCCATCGACTACATGCCGCAAGGCTGGCGCGAGGAGCTGCACGATGCCATCCTCGCCGATCTGGCGCAGCACGCGGCCACGGTGCCCGGCGGGTCTGTCGCCGTGCTTGAGGGCGAGCCGGGGCGCACCCTGCTTGACCATGCGCAGGCCGAGGGCGTCGATTGCATCATCCTCGCCGCCCACCGCTCGGAACCCGCGCTGATCGGCTCCACGGCAACGTGGATCGCGCGGAACGCGACCTGCGCGGTGCATCTGATTCGTTAACGCAGCCGCAGAAGCGTGGCGCAGAGCGCCAGCGCTTCGCGGGGGATGTGACGCAGGCGCTGCCGTGGCCCGATCTGGTGCCACGGCGGTGCCGCGGTGGTGATCCGCAGCCCGAGCTGCCGCGCAATCAACCGCGCGCGGGGCAGGTGATAGGGATCGCTGACCACAATGACGTCCGGCATCCCGAGCGCCCGCAGGATCTGCTGCGCATTCGCGAGATTTTCGCGCGTGCTGGTCGATTGATCCTCCAGCAGTACCGCTGTTTCGGGCACGCCGGCCTCAAGGCAGAGCCGCGCAATCACCGCCGCCTCGCTCGGCCCCTGCCGCCCAACACCGCCGCAGCCCACAATCGCCGCGACCCGCCCGGCGTGGTACAGCCCAACCGCGCAGTCAACCCGTCTGCGCAGGGTGGGTGACGGCTCGCCTCCCGCCCAAACCGCCGCGCCCAGAACAACCGCAACGCGGCTCACCGAAGGGTGCGCAGTCATTGCGCACCGTCACCGCATCGACCGCGCGCATCCCTCACCGCTTGCGCTTTCCCGGCTTCCCAAACGACCCGGCCTTGCCGCCCGTCGAGCGCCCGCGCTGCTTGACCGCCCCTTCGACCGCCTCGTCCACCGCCGATTGGCGCGCCAGCGGGTCGTCGGCGATGGCCAGTTCCACCGCTTCCAGCCGCTTGACCTCATCACGCAGCCGCGCCGCTTCCTCGAACTCCAGATTCTCGGCCGCCTTGCGCATCGCGGTGCGCAGCGCGTCCAGATGCGCGGCCAGATTGGCACCGACCATCGGTTTGTCGATCTTGGCGGTGACCCGCGATTGATCGGTATCGCCTTGCCAGAGCCCGGCCAGCACGTCGTCGACGTTCTTCTTCACGGTCTGCGGCGTGATGCCATGTTCGGTGTTATAGGCCATCTGCTTGGCGCGGCGGCGGTTGGTTTCGTCCATCGCGCGCTGCATCGACCCGGTGACCCGGTCGGCATACATGATCACCCGCCCGTCGACGTTGCGCGCGGCGCGGCCAATCGTCTGAATGAGCGAGGTTTCCGAGCGCAGGAAACCCTCTTTATCCGCATCCAGAATCGCCACCAGCCCGCATTCGGGAATATCCAACCCCTCGCGCAACAGGTTGATGCCGACCAGCACGTCAAAGGTGCCAAGCCGCAAATCGCGCAGGATTTCAATACGTTCGATGGTGTCGATGTCCGAGTGCATATAGCGCACGCGGATGCCCTGTTCGTGCAGGTATTCCGTCAGATCCTCGGCCATGCGCTTGGTCAGGGTCGTCGCCAGCACACGCATGCCCGCCGCCGCCACCCGGCGCACCTCATCCAGCAGATCGTCGACCTGCATCGACACCGGCCGGATCTCGATCACCGGATCCAGCAGGCCGGTGGGGCGGATGACCTGCTCGGCAAAGACGCCGCCGGCCTGTTCCATCTCCCAGTTCGACGGGGTCGCTGACACGAACACCGACTGCGGGCGCATCGCATCCCATTCCTCGAACTTGAGCGGCCGGTTGTCCATGCAGCTGGGCAGGCGGAACCCGTGTTCCGCCAGCACCGATTTGCGCCGAAAGTCACCCTTATACATGCCACCGATCTGCGGCACGCTGACGTGGGATTCATCGGCGAAAACGATGGCGTTGTCGGGGATGAATTCGAACAGCGTGGGCGGCGGCTCGCCGGGGGCGCGGCCGGTCAGATAGCGCGAGTAGTTTTCGATCCCGTTGCAGACGCCGGTTGCCTCCAGCATCTCAAGGTCGAAGTTGGTCCGTTGCTCAAGCCGCTGCGCTTCCAGCAGTTTGCCGCTCTCGTTCATGTGTTTGAGCGTCTGGAACAGCTCGGCCTTGATGCCCTTGATGGCCTGCTGCATCGTCGGGCGCGGGGTGACGTAGTGGCTGTTGGCGTAGATGCGGATCTTGTCGAAGCTGTCGGTCTTTTTTCCGGTCAGCGGATCGAATTCGGTGATACCCTCCAGCTCTTCGCCAAAGAACGACAGCCGCCACGCGCGGTCATCAAGGTGGGCTGGCCATACCTCGATCACATCGCCGCGCACCCGGAACGCCCCGCGCGAAAAGGCCGCGTCGTTGCGGCGGTATTGCTGCGAGACCAGCTCGGAAATCACCACGCGCGGATCATAGAGGTCGCCCACCACCAGATCCTGCGACATGGCCGAGTACGTCTCGACCGAGCCGATACCGTAGATACAACTGACCGAGGCGACGATGATCACATCGTCGCGTTCCAACAGCGCCCGGGTCGCCGAGTGGCGCATCCGGTCGATGGCTTCGTTGATCTGGCTCTCCTTCTCGATATAGGTGTCGGTGCGCGCGACATAGGCCTCGGGTTGGTAGTAATCGTAATAGCTTACGAAATACTCAACGGCGTTGTCGGGGAAGAAGCCCTTGAATTCCCCATACAATTGCGCAGCCAGCGTCTTGTTCGGGGCCAGAATGATCGCCGGGCGCTGGGTTTCTTCGATGATTTTAGCCATCGTGAAGGTCTTGCCGGTGCCCGTGGCGCCCAGCAGCACCTGATTCTGCTCGCCGTCGCGCACGCCGCGCGACAGCTCGGCGATGGCGGTGGGCTGGTCGCCAGCCGGTTCAAACGGGGTCGACAGCACGAATCGCTTGCCGCCCTCCAGCTTTTCGCGCTTGGGCACGGCGGCGAAGGGCATGTCGTTCAGCACGTCGGGGCGGTTGTTGTGCATCGGGCTCTCCGAACGGACTCGATAGGGGGTTGGTCCCTACAATTGTGCCTATTTTGTTCTTCTGCAAGGGCAGGGGCATGATAGGATGGCGGCAAGGGGTCAACAAAGGGGGAATCCCCTTGTCACAGCGGGTCGAATTTCGGATAAAGCCCCAGCACTTCACGGAGACCAGCCCATGCGCGCCCGCATCTATCGCCCCTCTCGCAATGCCATGCAATCGGGCATGGCCCGGACCAAAGCCTGGGTGCTGGACTTCGCCGCGAGCGAAGCGCGCGTGAAAGATCCGCTGATGGGATGGACCGGGTCCAGCGATACGCAAAGCCAGGTCAAACTGCGCTTTGCCACGCAGGCTGAGGCTGAGGCCTACGCCAAGGCGCAGGGCATCGACTATGTCGTGCAGCAACCCAAGGAACGCGCCGCGAATATCCGCAACGGCGGTTACGGCGAGAATTTCGCGACCAACCGCAAACAGGTCTGGACGCACTGAGACTGGTTATACTGAGACTGGCCGCACAAGGCCCTCAGAACCGAAAACCCGCGCCAAAAGCGCGGGTTTTGTCGTTTCAGCGCATCAGCACCACCGGCACCTTGCACGAGCGCACCATTTCCGTGGTGGTCGAGCCGATGATCAGGCTGCGGATGCGCGAATGGCCATAGGCCCCCATCACCAGCATGCCAAACCCGGCTTCATCGACATAGCCGCCCAGCGCCTTGTCCGGCTGACCGGGCAGAACCCGCGTATCGGCCATGATCCCGGCCGAGCGCAGCATCGCCTTGGCGTCGCTCAACCCCTTCGTGACCTCAGCGGTTTCGCTGCCGACCGTCACCACTTCGACGCGCAACCCCTTGAAAAGCGGCGAGCGGGCGATGTGATCGACCGCCTTCATCGCCGACGCGCCGCCATCATAGGCCACCAGCACCTTGTCGATCGGCCGGAACGCCCGCGAGGCGACCATGACCGGCTTGTGCGAAGCGCGCACGATGCGCTCCATGTTCGAGCCCAGATGCCCCTTGGCGAAATCCGCCGCCTCGCCGCGCTTGCCGATGACGATGACGCGGGCCTGTGCCTCGACCTCGCTCACCGCCTCGACCAGATCGCCGTGGCGCAGGCGGGTGGTGATCTCGACCGCGCCCTGCGCGGCGACCAACGCGCGCGCATCGTCCAGGATCTCGCGCCCGCGATGGCTGATCAGCTTGGCGCGCTGCTCGTCCAGCGCGGCCAGTTCGGCCAGCAGCGACGACCGCGCACCCAGTCGGATCGAGCCGGACAGATCCTGCGTCGCCGGTGCCTCGCGCCGTCCCAGCACATGCAGCAACTCGACCGGCGCGCCGGTGCGCCCGGCGATCCAGGCCGCGTGTTCGCAGACCGAGGCGGCGTAGACCGAGCCGTCGACCAGCGCGATGATCTTGTCCATCGGTGCTTCGCTCATCACATCCTCCTCAATGCGCGCCCAGCGCGTCCATCGCGCCGGGCTTGTCTTGCAGGGACAGCGTGTCCATCAGCGTCTCGGACGCCGCGTTCATGCCGACAATCTCGACCTCGGCCCCGTCGCGGCGGAACTTGAGCACCGCCATGTCCAAGGCCTGAACGCTGGAAATATCCCAGATATGCGCAAGGCTGACGTCGATGGTCACCCGGTCCAGCGCTTCCTTGAAGTCAAAGGCGTTCATCAGATCTTCAACCGAACCATAGAACAATTGCCCCTCGACCACATAGGTCCGGCTGCGCCCGTCGCTGCTGGCGGTCGAGGTGACGCGGAACAGCTGCGCGATCTTGCCGGCAAAGAAGATGCCCGACAGCAGCACGCCGACCAGCACGCCGATGGCAAGGTTATGCGTCCAGACCACCACCACGACCGTCGCCAGCATGACCAGCGAGGACGAGCGCGGATGGGTGCGCAGCGATCGGATCGACGACCATGAGAACGTCCCGACCGAGACCATGATCATGATCGCCACCAGCGCAGGCATCGGGATCTTGGCAACCAGATCGCCCAGGAACACCACCAGAATCAGCAACACCACCCCCGCCGTGGCCGAGGACAACCGCCCCCGCCCGCCGGATTTCACGTTGATCATCGACTGCCCGATCATGGCGCAGCCTGCCATGCCGCCAATGAACCCGGTCGCGGTATTGGCCAGACCCTGACCGATGCACTCCTGATCGCGGCTGGTTTTGGTGTCGGTCAGCTCGTCCACAAGGTTCTGCGTCATCAGGCTTTCGAGCAGCCCAACCACGGCCACGGCCAGCGAATAGGGCAGGATGATCAGCAGCGTGTCCAGCGTCAGCGGGATCTGCGGCAGGGCAAAGACCGGCAATGTATCGGGCAACGCGCCCATATCGCCGACGCTGCGCACGTCCCAGCCGAAATAGACAGTGAGCGAGGTGATCACCACAATCGTCACCAGCGGCGAGGGGATCGCCTTGGTCAGCAGTGGAAACAGATAGATGATCGCCAGCGAGGCCGCGACCAGCACATAGGTCAGCCAGGTGACCGAGGCCGGGTTCAACTCAGGCAACTGCGCCATGAAGATCAGGATCGCCAGCGCGTTCACAAAGCCGGTCATCACCGATTTGGACACATAGCGCATCACAAAGCCCAGCTTGAGCAGCCCCATGGCGATCTGCAGCAGACCGGCCAGCACCGTCGCGGCCAGCAGGTATTCCAGCCCGTAATCGCGCACCAGCCCGACCATCAGCACCGCCGTGGCAGCGGTCGCCGCCGAGATCATGCCGGGCCGCCCGCCGGTGATTGCGGTGATCAGCGCGATGGAGAAGCTGGCATAAAGCCCGACCTTGGGGTCTACGCCCGCGATCAGCGAAAAAGCGATGGCTTCGGGGATCAGTGCCAAAGCCACGACAAGGCCGGACAACAGATCCTGCCGCGAGTTGCCGAACCATTGCGCGCGGTAAGCGTCGAGCGAGATCATGCACGTCTCCTTTAGGGGCGCTGGCCAGACAGGCGCAGCCTTGCGGGAATGGCAACCCGCGCAGGCGGGGCAGCAGAGATGGGCGAGCGTCACGGCCCGCAGTTTGGGCGGGCTTCAGGCCTTCGCCAAACAAAAAGGCCGGACCAAAGCATGGTCCGGCCTTTTCGTATGGAGCGGGCGAAGAGATTCGAACTCTCGACCCTAACCTTGGCAAGGTTATGCTCTACCCCTGAGCTACGCCCGCTCGATGGCCGCGAATTAGCACCGGGCGCGGCCGGGCGCAAGCGCTTCTGTCACGCTTTTAGCGTGAAACGATCAATGAGTGCCTGACCCACCGCCAGATCGCCCGACGCCTGGATACGGCCATCGGCAACCATGGTTTCCAGCGGCTTGCGGCCATAGATCACCGCCGACATCTCGTTGCCGGTGCCCTTGAGGATGATATCCCCCTCAGCGGCACCGACGCTGGCGGTCAGCCCGTGCGGTCCCGCCTCGGCGACAAAGCTTTCATCGCCCATCACGAATCCGGCGTGCAGCCGTTTGGGCGCAGGGATGTAGAAGGTGAAGAGCGAAAACATCAGCGCCGTCGGGCTGATGAACTTGCGCGGGTCATAGCCCGGCTGGCGCATGCCCCACCGGCACAGCGCGTCCAGAATGCCGCGCGTGCCGTCGCCTGCCGCGGTCAGCGCATAGATGTGGCCCAGTGATGGCGGGGGCAGGTCGCGGCGTTCGAGCAAGCCACCAGCTTCCAGACCCTCCAGCCGCTGGGTCAGCACATTGGTGGCAATTCCCGGCAGTCCCGACTTGATGGTGCTGAAGCGCTTTGGCCCCAGCATCAGCTCGCGCAGGACCAGAATCGCCCAGCGGTCACCGATAAGATCCAGCGCGTGGGCGGCAAGGCAGCCCTCATTGTAGGATTTGCGCGCCATTGGGGTCTCCTGTCTTGCACTCGTACGGGGCCGCGGTTGCTCATCACAAAGTCACGCCCGGACCAATGGGCGCTTGGTAGCGAGGGCGAAGGGCGAGTGGCCTGGCGCGCACCCGTGCTGATCAGACTTGACCGGGCCTGATCGGCGAAATCTGGCAGATTCTTCGACTCACCAGACGGTTGAAGCACGACAAAAGCGCTCAGGGAAGCATTAGTTCACATGTGCATGTCCAGCAACAAATCACGGCTAAGGCGGTTTGTCGCGCCGCCGGCGCGGGGTTACCGCGGCACCTGTCGCGGTGGCAGAGGGCTGGTCGCCTGTGTCGCGGTGTCCGGCGCGTGCTGATCGCCGTCACGCGGCACGATCCGGGCCAGCATCGCCTCGAACGGCAGCGCGCCGTCGTTGACCCTGCGCGTCGGGTCATTGAACCCCAGCGTCGCGTAACCATGCACGGACGACCAAACCAGCCCCTCAAGCACGGGATCGGGCACGCCCCCCGAAAACGGCAGACAGCCGATGCGCAGCGTGCCGTAAGCCCGGTCCGATTCGCGCAGCAGATCGGGGTCGGTCGTATCCAGATCGGGGCAGCCGAACATGATGTGAAACAGGCCCGAGCGGCTTTTGGCAAAGTCCAGATACCCGTCGCTGATCGCCAGCAGGCGGGCGAAAGGGCGGTCCGGGGCCTCGGCCAGCCGGGACAGCATCGCGTCGGCAAAAATCGCGAAGGCGCGCGCGGCAATGGCGGTGCGCAGCCCGGACAACCCCTTGAAATGATGCGCCGGGGCGGCGTGTGACACGCCCGCGCGCGCAGCGGCGCGCCGCAGGGTCAGGCCGTCAGGGCCGTCTTCGATCAACAGGGCGAGCCCTGCCTCGATCAAGCGGTCACGCAGGGTGTCGGGGGAAGGCGCGGCATCGTTGGTCATCCTCTCCCTATGCGCTGCGTGGTTTACACTGTCAAGTTTCCGCCTTGACAGTGTAAAGCTGATCCCTATTCTGACCGCATCTTTACACTGTCAACCTGAGGTTCCCATGCTCCTGTCACTCCCTCGCTGGTATTCGTGGTTCTTCTGGATCGGCGCGCTGTCCGTCGGTCTGATATCGCTGCGGACCCTGGTTCTGCCGCTTGACGTGGTGATGCCCGCCATGGCGCATTACCTCGCTGATGTGCCGCTGGGCCTGCAGGCGCATATCATCGCGGCACCCCTTGCGCTGATCCTTGCGCCCTTCCAGCTGTGGCGCAGCCTGCGCGCGCGCCGACCGGTGCTGCACCGCTGGACCGGGCGCGCCTATGGGCTGGCCGTGCTGGTCGCGGCCATCGGCTCGCTTGTCATGGTGCCGCATTTCACCGGCTCGACCTTTGCCGCGCTGGGATTCGTCGCGCTGGCGGTGCTGTGGATCGGCTTCACCGCGCTGGGCATCGCCAAGGCCCGCGCCGGAGACCTGAGCGCCCACCGCCGCTGGATACTGCGCTCGGTCGCGCTGACCTTCGCCGCCGTCACGCTGCGGCTGATCATGGCGCCGCTGATGGCGATGGGCTGGGAATTGAACGATACGTATCTGATCACCGCCTGGGGCAGCTGGCTGATCAATCTGGCGGTGCTGGAAGTCTGGCAGGCCCGTCGCCTGCAGCCCGCCTGAGCGCGGCAAAAACAAAAACGGCGACCGAAAGGTCGCCGTTTTTGTTTACTGGAGCGGGCGAGGCGATTCGAACGCCCGACCCTAACCTTGGCAAGGTTATGCTCTACCCCTGAGCTACGCCCGCTCTCTGTGAGGGGTGATTTAGGGGAAGCGCGAACGGGCTGCAAGAGGGAAAAAGCACGCACGCATCGCTTTTTCTGTCGCCGCCAGATCGACGCCACTGGCGGTTCAGTTTTCAAGGCGTTGACAGAAAGCGACATGCTTTCCGCGCCTTACACCAGATCAGCAAAACCACCGCCCAGACCGCGCTTGCCACGGGCCGGGCAGGGGCCTATGGCCGAAGCAACCCCAACCGACAGGACCCCCGATGATCAACGCCGCCCTGAGTGCCCGCGCCAACAATGAATGTGAATTTTGCGGCGCGAGCGGCGATCTTGCTGCGCTGTCCTTTGCCCCCGGCGGCGATGTCCTGCTCTGCCCGGTCTGTCGCGGCGACGCCGATCCTGACAGCCCGGCGCATTGGCAGTGCCTGCAAGGGGCAGCGTGGTCGACCGAGCCGGACGTGCAGTTCGCCGTCTATCGCACGCTTGCCAGCCTTGACGAAAGCTGGGCGACCGAGTTGCGCGACACCATGACCCTGTCGGACGAAGCGCAGGCCTGGGCCGATGCACCCCTGGCGATCGAGCACCGCGATGCCAATGGCGTTCTGCTTGAGCGGGGCGATACGGTCGTCTTGCTCAAGGATCTGCCGGTCAAGGGCTCAAGCATGATCGCCAAACGCGGCACCGCTGTGCGCAGCATCGCGCTGGTGCATGACAACGCAGGCCAGATCGAGGGCAAGGTTGACGGCCAACGCATCGTGATCCTGACAGAGTTCGTGAAAAAACGCTGATCGCGGAACCGGAATCGCTGTGGTGAGTTTTCCTTGCAAGCCGCGAGAACAATTCTTGCGACACCTGACGATAAGGAGAATGCCATGAACAGCGACCAAGTCGAAGGCAAGTGGAAGCAGCTCAAAGGTGAGGCCAAAGTCCAGTGGGGCAAGCTGACCGACGACGATCTCGACGTCGTGGCAGGCCACAAGGACAAGCTGGCCGGCAAGATCCAGGAACGCTACGGCAAGTCCAAGGAAGAAGCCGAAGCCGAGGTTGATCGCTTCTGGGCCAAGTGACCCACTGAGCCGATACAGATGATGAAGGGGGCGCTTTTGCGCCCCCTTTTGTTATTCCAGCTCGATCAGCAGATCATGCGCTTCGATCTGCCCGCCCGCCTGTACATGCACCGCCTTGACCGATGCGTCGCGGTCGGCATGCAGGCCGGTCTCCATCTTCATCGCCTCGATGGTCAAAAGCAGATCGCCCGACTTGACCGTCTGACCCACGCTCACCGCGACCGAGGCCACCGAGCCCGGCATCGGTGCGCCGATGTGGTCGGCGTTGCCGTCCTGCGCCTTGGGCCGCACCGCCTGCGTCGCCTTCACCTTGCGGTTGGGCACGCGGATCGTACGCGGCTGGCCGTTCAGTTCGAAGAACACTTTGACGTCGCCGTCTTCGCCGGTCTCACCGACCGCCACCAGCCGGATTTCCAGCGTCTTGCCGGGGTCGATCTCGGCGCTGATCTGGTCGCCCGGCTCCATGCCGTAGAAGAAGTTCCACGTCGGCAGCGCCCGCACCGGGCCATAGACGCGGTGACGGCCCATGTAATCAAGGAACACCTTGGGATACATCAGGTAGCCGTTCAGATCCTCGTCGTCGATCTTGTAGCCTTCCAGCTCCTTGATGACCTGCGCGCGGACCTCTTCGACATCAACCGGGGCCAGATGCAGGCCCGGCCGGTCGGTCGAAGGCTTCTCGCCCTTGAGAACCTTGGCGGTGATCCCCTCAGGCCAGCCGCCTTCTGGCTGACCCAGATTGCCCTTGAGCATGTCCACCACCGACTCAGGGAACGACATATCGCGCGCCGGGTCTTCGACATTGGCGCGGCTCAACCCCTGCGTGACCATCATCAGCGCCATGTCGCCAACAACCTTGGACGACGGCGTCACCTTGACGATATCGCCAAAGATCTGGTTCGCATCGGCATAGGCGCGCGCCACTTCCGGCCAACGCTCTTCCAGCCCCAGCGAGCGCGCTTGCGCCTTGAGGTTGGTGAACTGCCCGCCCGGCATCTCGTGCAGATAAACCTCGGATGACGGCGCCTGCTGCCCCGTCTCGAACGCGCCATACTGCGCGCGGACCTGCTCCCAGTAATCCGAAATCTCGCGCACCAGACCCATGTTCAGCCCGGTGTCGCGCTCGGTGTGGCGCAGGGCCTCGATCACCGAGCCCATGGTCGGCTGGCTGGTGTTGCCGCTGAACGCATCCATCGCCGCATCGACCGCATCCACTCCCGCGTCGCTGGCCGCCAGAATGGTGGCAATCGCCGCGCCCGAGGTGTCATGCGTGTGGAAGTGGATCGGCAGATCCACCGCGTCTTTCAGCGCCGAGAACAGCACCCGTGCGGACGGCGCTTTCAACACCCCGGCCATATCCTTGACGCCCAGCACATGCGCACCGGCGGCCTCAAGCTCTTTGGCCATTTTCACATAGTAATCAACGGTGTATTTGCGCTGACCCGGGTCCAGCATATCGCCGGTGTAGCAGATCGTGCCCTCACAGATCCGCCCCGATTCGATCACCGCATCCATCGCGACGCGCATGTTTTCGACCCAGTTCAGGCTGTCGAAAACGCGGAACACATCCACGCCCGTCTCAGCCGCCTGCTTGACGAAGCCCTGCACCACATTGTCGGGATAGTTGGTATAGCCAACGCCGTTCGAGGCGCGCAGCAGCATCTGCGTCAGCAGGTTGGGCATCGCCGCGCGCAGGTCGCGCAGGCGCTGCCACGGGCATTCCTGCAAGAAGCGGTACGCCACATCAAACGTCGCCCCGCCCCAGCATTCGACCGAGAACAGCGTCGGCAGGTTGGCGGCATAGGCGGGCGCCACGCGGATCATGTCGATCGAGCGCATCCGCGTCGCCAGCAGCGACTGATGCGCGTCGCGCATCGTCGTGTCGGTGATCAGCAAGCGCTTTTGCTCTTTCATCCAGCGCGCGACAGCCTCGGCACCCTTTTCCTCAAGCAGGGTCTTTGTGCCCGGCGCGGGCAGGGCGCGCAGCGCGGGCGGCACCGGCGAGCGGGGCTGCGCGGCGGGCTTGGCGCGTCCTGCGGTCTCGGTGTGACCATTGACGGTGATGTCGGCCAGATAGGTCAGGATCTTGGTCGCCCGGTCGCGGCGTTTCTTGAACTGGAACAGCTCGGGCGTGGTGTCGATGAATTTCGTCGTTGCCTTGTCGGCCAGAAACACCGGGTGTTTCAACAGGTTCTCGACAAAGGCGATGTTGGTGGAAACGCCCCGGATACGAAACTCGCGCAACGCGCGGTCCATGCGCGCGATCGCCTCGGTCGGCGTCGGGGCCCAAGCGGTGACCTTGACCAGCAGGCTGTCATAGAACCGCGTGATCACCCCGCCCGCATAGGCGGTGCCGCCGTCCAGACGAATGCCCATGCCGGTCGCACTGCGATAGGCGGTCAGGCGGCCATAGTCGGGGATGAAATTGTTGAGCGGGTCTTCCGTGGTGATCCGGCACTGCAATGCATTGCCCGACAGCGTGACATCGGCCTGACTGGGGGTGCCCGTCGCTTCGGCCAGCGTCGCGCCTTCGGCGATGCGGATCTGCGCCTTGACGATGTCGATGCCGGTGACTTCCTCGGTCACCGTATGCTCGACCTGAACGCGCGGGTTTACCTCGATGAAATAGAAGTTGTTCGAGTCCATATCCATCAGGAACTCGACCGTGCCCGCGTTCTGATAGCCGACCGACTGGCCGATCTTCAGCGCCAGCCCGCAAACCTCGGCGCGCTGGGCGTCGGTCAGATAGGGGGCAGGGGCGCGCTCGACGACCTTCTGGTTGCGGCGCTGCACGGTGCAGTCGCGCTCATACAGATGGTAGAGCGCGCCATGCGTGTCCCCCAAAAGCTGCACCTCGACGTGGCGCGCGCGCAGGATCATCTTTTCCAGATAACCCTCGCCATTGCCAAAGGCCGCCTCGGCCTCGCGACGGCCCTCACGCACCTTGGTTTCCAGCTCGTCCGGGCCCATGATCGGGCGCATCCCGCGCCCGCCGCCGCCGTGGCTGGCCTTCAGCATCAACGGATAGCCCACTGCCTCGGCCATGGCGCGGACCGCGTCCATGTCATCGCCCAGAAGCTCGGTCGCGGGGATCACCGGCACGTCAGCGGCAATCGCCACCCGCCGCGCGCTGGCCTTGTCGCCCAGCGCGCGCATCGTGTCGGCGCGCGGACCGATAAAGGTGATGCCGGCCTCGACACAGGCGTCGATCAGCGCGGGGTTCTCGCTGAGCAACCCGTAACCGGGGTGGATCGCGTCCGCGCCGGCCTTCTTGGCCACGCGGATAATCTCGGGGATCGACAGATATGCAGCGACCGGGCCCATGCCCTCACCGATGCGGTACGCCTCATCCGCCTTGAAGCGGTGCAGGCCCAGCTTGTCCTCTTCGGCATAGACGGCAACGGTCTTCTTGCCCAGTTCGTTCGCCGCCCGCATGACGCGGATCGCGATCTCGCCGCGATTCGCGATCAGAATCTTCTTGAAGCCGGACATGCCAACCCTCCCCTTTAGATCGGTCAGATACTTAGGCCAATTTCTGCGGTGCGGCGCAGTGAATTGCAAGGGAAGTTAAGGCGGGCGTCCGACTATCGGCTCACTCTTTCATCTGTGCGGCGCCGTCGGCATCGTAAATCTGCACCAGCTGGCACTCCAGCAGATAGGGGCGCGTGCTGCGGTCGCACAGGGTCTCTGCCACCGCCCGACCCGTCTCGGCCGAGGGCAATCCGCAGATCACCTCATGCCAGTGCAGGCCCTCCTGATGCTGCAGGAATACGTCGATCGACCAGCCAGCAGGGTAGCACCAGTTGGTCTGGATACAGTCCTCGGCCAGCGCGCCCCCCGCGACGCATTGCGCGGTCGCGGCGGCAAAGGCTTCCCCGGGCGTCGCGCCCATCCCCATGCCCCAGCTTTGCTCGGGGGCCTGCACAAAGGCGATGCCACCGGGGCCGTCCTGGGCGTGAAGGGGCAGGGCGGCCAGCGAAACGGCAAGGGTCAGGGACAACAGGCGCATGGGGGCTCCTTTGGCGATGCCGCCCCAGCCTAACCCGGCGCGCGCCGTGGACCAACAACGCTTTTGACCTGGGGCCAAAGGCGGTCACTGGGCCAGAATGGTGTCGATTATCATCTGGTTCGCGCGCGAAAACTCCAGCGGGCACGCAAAGGGCACGCCTTCGGTCGCCGAGAGTTCGAACGCCTCGATCATCCGCTGATAGTGATCGACCGGCTCATAGCGCTCGATCCGCGTCTCGTCATAGCCGCGCTTGATCAGCAGATGCGCCGGACCGGCAACCGAGGCGTTGAACGGGAAGGGCACCTCGATCACCCCTTCGGTGCCGTGAAACACCATGCCTTGCCGCGCCCCCATGCGAATGCCGCAATAGAACGAGAGGGTGAAATCGGCGAAATCCGCCCACACGCGACCAAAGATGTCGATGCCGTTCTCACGCCGCAGATCGGCGCGGATCGACACCGGCTCGGCCCCGGTGGCATAGCGGGTGGTGGCGCAGGGATAGACCCCGATGTCATACATCGCCCCGCCGCCGGTCTCGGGCCGGTTGCGGATATTGGCCGGATCGGGGTTGTTGAAGGCAAAGGCCGCGTCGACATGCTGCAACCGGCCAATCGCGCCGTCGGCCAGCAATTGCCGCACCCGGTGCCATTGCGGATGGTGACACACCATGAAGCCCTCGGCACACAGCAACCCTGAGGCATCGCGCGCCGCGATCAACGGGTCGATCTGCGCGGCCTCCAGCGCCAGGGGCTTCTCGCACAGCACATGCTTGCCCGCCGCCAGCGCCTTCAGGCTCCACTCGACATGCAGATGGTTGGGCAGCGGGATATAGACGGCGTCAATCCCGGGATCGGCCAGCAGCGCCTCGTAGCTGGCGTGCAGCGTCACCCCGGGCTGCATGGCGCGGAACGGCGCGGCTTTTTCTTCGGAACTGGTCGCCAGCGCGGCAAATTCCGCCCCACGGGCGCGCTGGATCGCCGGTGCCAGATTGGTCTGCGCGATCTTCGCCGCGCCCAGAATTCCCCACCGCATCGCCGTCTCCCCGTTCGCGCTAACACGGTCCTTCATGCCAAAGGACATCAAAAAAGGCGAGGGAAAACCCCCGCCTTAATCTTAACGAGCCGTTAAGCGGCAACTTTATGCCCCAAATATCCACGGGGGGTTTCCAAAGGGGGAGCGTGCTCCCCCTTTGGGCGGGGGTGCGGGGGCGGCAGCCCCCGCCGCCTCAGTTGTCGCTCTTGGCTTTGCGTTTGCGCTCATGCGGATCCAGATAGCGCTTGCGCAGGCGGATCGCCTTGGGCGTCACCTCGACCAGTTCGTCATCGTCGATATAGGCAATCGACTGCTCCAGCGACATGATCACCGGCGTCGTCAGACGCACGGCTTCGTCGGTGCCGGACGCACGCACGTTGGTCAGCTGCTTGCCCTTCAGCGGGTTCACTTCCAGATCATTGTCGCGCGAATGCTCACCGATGATCATCCCGGTGTACACCGCTTCTTGCGCACCGATGAAGAACTTGCCGCGATCTTCCAGTTTCCACAGCGCGTAGGACACCGACACGCCGTTCTCCATCGAGATCAGCACGCCCTGACGACGCCCCTGGATCTGGCCTTTGTAAGGCGCCCACGAGTGGAACAGGCGGTTCAGAACCCCCGTGCCGCGCGTGTCGGTCATGAACTCGCCCTGATAGCCGATCAGACCGCGCGACGGCACATGCGCCACGATGCGGGTCTTGCCGACACCGGCGGGTTTCATCTCGGTCAGATCGCCTTTGCGCGGCCCGGTCAGCTTTTCGATCACCGCGCCCGAATATTCGTCATCCACGTCGATCACGACTTCTTCGATCGGCTCATGACGCTGACCGTCGATGTCCTGATAGATCACCCGCGGACGGCTGATCGACAGCTCGAACCCTTCGCGACGCATGTTCTCGATCAGAACACCCATCTGCAATTCGCCACGCCCCGACACGACGAAGGCATCGCCACCCGGCGTGTCCTCGATCTTGATCGCGACGTTGGATTCGGCTTCCTTCATCAGACGCTCGCGGATGACGCGCGACTGCACCTTGGAACCATCGCGGCCCGCCAGCGGCGAATCGTTGATGCCGAAGGTGACCGAGATGGTCGGCGGGTCGATCGGCTGGGCGGGCAGCGGCGTGTCCAGCGACAGATCGCACAGCGTATCGGCCACGGTGGCCTTGGTCATGCCGGCGATCGAGACGATATCGCCCGCGATGGCCTCGTCGATGGGCTGCTGGCCCAGACCCCGGAACGCCAGGATCTTGGTCACGCGGAACTGCTCGATCTTCTCGCCGGTGCGCGACAGCGCCTTCAGCGTCTCGCCGACTTTCAGCGTGCCCTCTTCGACACGGCCGGTCAGGATGCGCCCGATGAACGGGTCAGCGCCCAGCGTGGTCGCCAGCATGCGGAAGGGCGCAGCGGCCTGCGCAACCTGCTTGGGGGCCTCGACATGGCGCATGACCATCTCGAACAGCGCCGTCATGTCCTTGCGCGGACCGTCCAGCTCTTCATCGGCCCAGCCGTTGATGCCCGAGGCATAAAGCACAGGGAAATCAAGCTGCTCGTCGCTCGCGCCAAGGTTGGCGAACAGATCGAACACCTCGTTCAGGGCGCGGTCGGGCTCGGCGGCGGGCTTGTCGACCTTATTGAGCACGACAATGGGCTTCAGGCCCAGCGCCAGCGCTTTCGAGGTCACGAATTTGGTCTGCGGCATCGGCCCTTCGGCCGCGTCCACCAGCAGGCAGACACCGTCCACCATGCTCAGGATACGCTCGACCTCACCGCCGAAATCGGCGTGGCCGGGCGTGTCGACGATGTTGATGCGCGAGCCTTTCCATTCCACCGAGGTGGCTTTGGCAAGGATGGTGATCCCGCGCTCGCGTTCCAGATCGTTGGAGTCCATCGCGCGTTCGGTCGTGGCCTGACCTTCGCGATAGACACCGGATTGTTTCAAGAGCTCGTCGACCAGCGTGGTCTTGCCGTGGTCGACGTGAGCGATAATCGCAATGTTGCGAAGGTCCATAAAGCTGTCCTGTTTGCTGCGCTGCCGCGCATACACGAGGTTTGTGACTTTGGCGAGTCAGGTTACGACTCAGGTGACGACATACCAGTCACGGCGGTGATTGAAGGCAATCACCCCGTTCAGCACCAAAGCCCCCAGAAGCGACCACATAACCCGATCAACGGGAAGAAGCCACAGGGCCAGCGCGAACAGAATGACGTCGTGGATCGCCTGAGTCCAGCCCGCCCGGAACCCCCAGCGATCCTGCACGATCAGCGCGACAATCGACACGCCGCCCAGACTGCCCGAATGCCGGAACAGCCCCAGCAACCCGACGCCCGCGCTGATGCCGAACAGAAGGGCGGCGGCGGCGGGGTGGATGGAGTCGATGTGCAACACCGGCTTGAGCGCCTCGGCCAGCGCTGAAACCAGCGTGACGGTGCCAAGGCTCTTGGCACAGAACACCGGCCCGCGCGCAGCCCATGCCAGCGCGAAGAACGGGATGTTGAGCCCGAAGAACACGAGCGAGAAATTCCACCCCGTGACATAGGCCAGAATCAGCGCCGTGCCCGCCGTGCCCCCCGTCACCAGCCCGGCGGCGCGCAGCAGGTGAAGGCCCAGCGCGGCCTGCACAGACGCGATGACGAGCCCCTGCAGGTCTTGGGTGGGGGTATAGCGATGGGTGGATAGTGGGTCAGTAATCATGACCTAGTTATGCGGCATCGCGGCGCCTGCGTCCAATGCTCTCTGGGAAGGGTTGGCATGCGTCGCGTGAAGGGCAGGGCCTGTGTCCCCGGGAACCGCAGGCGCGTGCCGGATGGGGCAGGATGGGGCGATCGCAGCCCTTTTCGGAGTACCCGCCATGACCCGCCTCGCCATCCTCACCCTGTTCCTCGCGCTGCCGCTCCTGGCCAGCCCCGCCGCCGCGCAACGCCGTCTCTGTGTGACCAGCACCATCGGCAGCGGCCCCGATGCCTGGAGCATCCGCACCTGCTACCCCATCGACCGCCCCCATATCCTGCCCCGCCGCTGAGCCCGCTGTTCCACCGGGAACTGCCCCTCCGCCCCAAAAGCCGCACCCTCACCCCATCGCAACCCACGCCCGGAGATCCCCATGACCCACCCCATCGCCCGCTTCGCCCTCGCCGCTGTCCTCGCTCTGGCCTGCCAGACTGCAGCCCACAGCGCACAGGCCAGCGCGCCCGCCTTTGTGCTCGACCCGCTGGGCACCAGTGTGCAGGAGATGCGCTTCTGCCGCCCCGGCGAGCGCCCCACGCGGCCCGGCCAATGCCTGATCCGTGGCCTGCAACGCCCGCTGCGCTGACACCCGCGCTTGTCTGCGACCCGGCGCCGGGCTAATCATCGCGGATGATCGCGCAAGCCCATGTCTTCATCGCCACCTCGCTGGATGGCTACATCGCCGATGCCTCTGGCAGCGTCGACTGGCTCGCCACGCTGCCGGCAATCGACGGCGAAGATCACGGCTACGCGGCCTTCATGGCAGGCGTGGACGCGCTCTTGATGGGGGCTGGCACCTATCGTTCGGTGCTGGGCTTTGACGAGTGGCCCTATGAAAAGCCGGTGGTCGTGCTGTCGACCAGCATGACGCAAGACGATGTGCCCCCCGGTTTGCAGGGCAAGGTCCGCATTCTGGGCCTGACCCCCGGCGCCGCGCTTGAAGCGCTGGGCGCCGAGGGGGTGAAGCGGGTCTATCTGGATGGCGGAAAACTGATCACCAGCGCGTTGCAGGACGGGCTGGTGCAGTGCCTGACCGTCACCCGTGTCCCGGTGCTGCTGGGACGCGGCGTACCGCTGTTTGGCGATACCGGACGGCTGAGCCTGACCCATGTCGAAACCCGCTACTGGCCGAACGGTTTCGTGCAATCGACCTATGCGCTGACATCGCCGACAACGGTGGGCTGAGGCCGCGACGCCCGGCGTCGCAGCCTCGTCCCTTTTCAGAAAAGCCTCGGGCCGTGTCAGAACCGCGTGGCGAAATCGTCGATGATCAGCTGGCGCAGCTCCAGCCCCTCGACGGTCTCGAACACCAGATCCTGCGTGCCCAGATAAGCCGCCTGATTGGTCGCGGTCCAGCCGTTGACCGCCAGCCGGTAGGTGCGGGCAGGGTCAATGTCCAACTCGGCGACATGCACGTAATCGCCGGTGCGCTGCTCCAGCGATTGCGCGGCGAACTGGTTGCCCAGCGCCAGCATCCCGGCCAGCTGCGCGCCGGAAATCTCGGCCACCGCGACCGGACCCCCAAAGCGCAGATAGGCGGCCAGATCGTAGTGGCTCAGCGGCCCGGCAGCCAGCGGCGCACCAAAGGTGGTGTGGCCCAGCATCGCCACATCCGACTCGGTCGCCAGCCGCAGCGCTTCGGTCGCCATCAGGATCGAGGCGTGCAGGTCATAGGCCTGCGGCAGCACGGCGACCACCGCGCTGTCCTCGGCGGTCAGATGCTCGGCCTTCAGCGCCTCGATCTGCGCGGCAAGCTCGGCATCGCCGCCGCTGGCGGCCACATCCTGCGCGCTGTAGCGGGCCGAGACCGCGCCGCCGCTCTTGCTGAGCTCGATCATGCCGATGCGCGTGCCCCAGCTGCCGCCATGGGCGTAATGGACGTTGGGCAGCGCATAGTCGCACAGCAGGTGATCATGCGCGCCCTGCACCAGCGTGCCGTCGGGCAGCGTGTCAAGGAAGGTCTTGTCAGCGATCAGCCCGGCGTGGCTGAGGATCATCGCCTGATCGGCACCGCCCGCCACGCCGGGCAGGGCGTCGGCGACGAAGCGCGCGGTGTCGAGGAAGGTCAGCGCACTGCGCGCAGGCTCGCGGTAGACGAAGGGATTGGTCGCGGCCAGACCCAGCAGCGACAGCTCGATCCCGCCCAGACCCAGATGTGCGGCATAGGGGGCGACGAAACGCTCGGTCCGCCGGTCGATCAGGTTCGAGATCACCTGCGCCCCGGCCCGGTCAGCGCGGGCGGTGAAGCTGGCGATGTCGTCCACAATCGCGGTCTCATGGTTGCCGATGTTGATCACCACGGGCATCTCGGCGCACAGCGCCTCGATGAAGGCCCAGTCGGCCTCGGCGTTCGAGCGCAGGCAGACCACGTTGCCACGCTCGAAGATATCGCCGTTGATCAGCAGCGCCGCCGGGCGGTTGGCCTGCGCGCGCAGGCTGCGCAGCTGGTCGAGCATCGCGGGCAGGCGGGCATAGGGCGCGTGCAGATCGGCGAGGGTGAAAAGCACGGCGTCGGCGCTGCTCTGCGCGCGGGCGGCCACGGGGGCGGCCAGTACGGCGGCACTGGCGGCAACGCCGCGCAGCACGAAGCGGCGGTCAACGGCAAGGGTGAAGCGATCCATGGGAGTCTCCTGAAGGGAATCAGCGACTGACGGCATGCACCCGGTTTGTGGCAGCTGTGTAATCCGGGCCGCTTTATGTGACGTCACCCCTTCAGGTTGCAATATAGCGATCACGCCGGTGATTGACCGCGATCACCCCGTTGACCACCAGCGCCCCCAGCGCCGACCAGGCAACCAGCCGCCAGTCGGGCAGGATGAACAGCGCGACCGCGAACAGCACGGCGTCAAAGCCCAGTTGCACCCAGCCTGCGCGCATCCCCCAGCGTTCCTGTGCCGACAGCGCAAGGATGCCGATCCCGCCCAGACTGGCCCCATGGCGAAACAGCGCCAGCAGGGCGGTGCCCGACACCATGCCAAACAGAATCGCGCCGACGGCGACATTCAGCGCCTCGAAGCGGATCCAGTCGGGCGCGGCCAGATTGAGCGCCGACATGATCGCCACGGCGGCGAAGGTCTTGAGGGTGAAGGTGAGGCCAAAGCGGCGGTAGCCGATGAGGTAGAAGGGGATGTTGATGACGAAGAACACCAGACCAAAGGCCCAGCCCGTCGCGTAAGAGATCAGCACCGCCAGCCCCGCCGTCTGCCCGGTGATCAGGCCCAGATGGGTCAGCAGCGTGATGCCAAACGCTGCCATCGCGGCACCATAGGCGATGCCTTGCGCGTCCTCGAGGGCGGAATGATGTGACGGGTCGGTCATCGGCGGGGTCCGTTCAGGGGGGCGTGATCAAGGGGGCCGAATTAAGGGGGGCAGGATCAGTGGGGAGCCGTGTTGGAAAACAGGTTGATCACCAGAATACCGGCCATGATCAACCCGATCCCGGCAATCGCGGGCGCGTCCAGCCGCTGGCCGAACACCACATAGCCGATCAGCGCGATGAAGCAGATGCCCAGCCCCGACCAGATCGCATAGGCGATGCCGACCGGCACGGTTTTCAGCACGATTGCCAGCAGCCAGAACGACAGCGCATAGGCGACGACGACGATCAGCGACGGCCCGAGGCGCGAAAAGCCCTCGCTGGCCTTGAGGGCGGTGGTGCCGACGGTTTCAAACGCGATGGCGGCGGCGAGAAGGAACCAGTGCATGAGCGGGCCTTTGGTTGTTGCGCGGAATGTGTCGCAGGTTCGCGGGGATTGGGGAAGGGGGCGGCGCTCGGCCCCCGTTGAGGGGGCCTCGCGCCGCGTGGGTTGCCACCCACACCCGCCCGGGAGGATTTTCCATCCTCCCGGACCCTCCTGGAGGATATTTTCAGACAGAAAATGAGCAGGGGGCCGGGTTGTCGCTCGGTGGGCGTTCATTCATTGTATACCATTGCACACAGACCTTGACGCAGGCGCGGTTTTGCGTCAGAGAGCGGCCAGAGAACGGTGGCAGCCGCCGCCGTCCGATTCCCACGCGCCCGGTGACTGGCCGCGCAGGCCGCCCCGGTGCATCGCTCGCAGAGGACGCACGCATGGCCACGACCACAACCCCCGATATCATCTACACCAAGGTGGACGAAGCCCCCGAATTGGCCCGCATCTCGCTGGAGCCGATCATCCGGTCCTTCGCCAGCGCCGCCGGCATTTCGGTGGAAACCCGCGACATCTCGGTTGCGGGCCGCGTTCTGTCGCTGTTCCCCGAGCGTCTGACCCAAGCGCAGCGCGTCTCGGACGATCTGGCCTGGCTGGGTGAGCTGGTGAAGACGCCTGAGGCCAACGTGATCAAGCTGCCGAACATCTCGGCCTCGATGCCGCAGCTGAACGCAGCGATCAAAGAGCTGCAGTCCAAGGGCTATGACATCCCCGACTATCCCGAAGAGGCAACGACCGACGAAGAGAAGTCGATCAAGGCGCGCTATGATGCGGTCAAGGGCTCGGCGGTGAACCCGGTGCTGCGCGAGGGCAACTCGGACCGGCGCTCGGCCAAGGCGGTCAAGGCCTATGCCAAGGCCAACCCGCACCGCATGGGCACCTGGACCGCTGCGTCAAAAACCCATGTCTCGTCAATGCCGGGCGATGATTTCTATGCCAACGAGCTGTCGGCGACGATCAGTGCTGCGCAGGCCGGGGCGGCGAAGATCGTCTTTACCGGGGCGGATGGCACGCAGAGCGTGCTGAAAGACAAGGTGACCTATACCGAGGGTGAAGTCGTCGATGCGACCTTCCTGTCGGCATCCGCCCTGCGCGCCTTCATCAAGGCGCAGATCAAGGCGACCGAGCCGGGCGTGCTGTTCTCGGTGCACCTGAAAGCCACGATGATGAAGGTCTCGGACCCGATCATCTTTGGCCATTTCGTCAGCGTCTATCTGGAAGACTTCATCGCCAAGCACGGCGCGGAACTCGATGCGCTGGGCTGGAACCCGAACTCGGGCATCGGCGATCTGGACAAGCGCATCGCGGGCAATGCTGCGCTTGAGGCCGACCTGAAAGCCGCGATGGCCGCGCAACCGCCGATGTACATGGTGAACTCGGACAAGGGGATCACCAACCTGCATGTGTCGTCGGACGTGATCATCGACGCTTCGATGCCTGCGGTGATCAAGGCGGGCGGCAAGGGCTGGGGCCCGGATGGCGCCGAGGCTGACGTCAACTGTTGCATCCCCGACAACTGCTATGCCAGCGTCTATGACGAGACGATCAAATACTTCAAGGAAACCGGCACGCTGGACGTCACCACCTGTGGTGCTGTCTCCAACGTCGGGCTGATGGCGCAAAAGGCCGAGGAATACGGCTCGCACCCCACCACCTTCGAGATCGCCGCCAACGGCACGGTCGAGATCGTGCTGGCCTCGGGCGAGGTGCTGCATTCGCAGACGGTTGAGAAGGGCGACATCTGGCGCTCGTCCACCGCCAAGAAAGCGCCGATCCTCGACTGGATCCAGCTGGGCATCGCCCGCACCAAGGCCACCGGTGCTGCTGCCTTCTGGCTGGACAAGAACCGCGCCCATGACGCCGAGCTGATCAAATACGTCGAGCCCGCGCTGAAAGCCGCTGGCATCGACATTCCGATCATGGCCCCGCGCGAAGCCACCCGTTTCAGCTTTGAGACCATGCGCGCGGGCAAGGACTGCGTCACCATCACCGGCAACGTGCTGCGCGACTACCTGACCGACCTGTTCCCCATTCTGGAACTGGGCACCTCGGCCAAGATGCTCTCGATCGTCAAGCTGATGCAGGGCGGCGGCATGTTCGAGACCGGCGCCGGTGGCACCGCGCCCAAGCACGTCCAGCAGGTCTATGAAGAGAACCACCTGCGCTGGGACAGCCTTGGCGAGTTCTGCGCGCTGGGCGAAAGCTTCAACTTCCTGGCTGAGGCCAAGGGCATGCCCAAAGCCGCCGTGCTGGGCGCTGCGGTCGATTATGCCACGCAGCAGGTGCTCGACAACGCCAAGTCGCCGCGCGGCCGCGTGGGGCAGGACGATAACCGCACCTCGCACTACTACTTCGCCCGCTACTGGGCCGAGGCGCTGGCCGCCCAGACGGACGACGCCGCGCTGGCCGCCCACTTCGCCCCCATCGCCAAGGCGCTGGTCGAGGGGGAGGACACGATCGTCGCCGAGCTGCACAGCGTCGAAGGCGCGCCTGCCGATCTGGGCGGCTATTACCTGCTCGATACGGCCAAGGTCACCGCAACCATGCGCCCCTCGGCCACGCTGAACGCGATCATCGGCTGAGGTTTGGCTTTTGCGACAGGGAAGGGGGCGGTCCTGCGGGGCCGCCCTTTTTCATGCCGCGTCTCGCAGGATAGCGTCGCCGGGCCGGGCAGGCACATCGGCTTGGCGGTCAGATCGTCTGCACCAGCCGCAGCGGTGCCCGCGTTCTGCCCGACCACCCGAAACCCCGTCGGGCGGGGATCAACCGGGCGCGCAGCCCGGTCGGCTTCGGGCGTTCACCCCGCAAGGCGCTGATCTCAAGACCTGTTCCGGGGGCGCATTTCACGGCCTGAAGGGTCCGTATCAAGAACCGATTCGTGCAACCCGCCGATGGTTTGTGCCGTGGGTTGAAAGTCGTCATCGGTCGTCACCAGAGCCCAGCCAACAGAGCCAAAACGCGTCGCGTCTTCACCAATGAAAGAGGGATCTTCGAGCAGATAACACAGTCTCGAAATCATTTCGGCTTGTGATGCGCGCACCAGATCGACGAGATCAGCGCGCTCTGCGCCCGCTGCCAGCAGGCGGTGCAGCGCGTGGCCCTGCCCGGTGAAGGGCTCGTCCGGATGTTTGCGCGCGGCGTCAATGGCCCGGTCAATCCAGCTGTCGTCCTGCTCGTCGACGACCTGCGCCCACGCCTGCCGCAGGAAAAGAAAGCGATGCAGCTGCGGGATGCCTTCATCGATCTGGGAGCTTGCCCAGGACTCCGGCGCCCCAGCCCCAAGGCTTTTGAACAGGTCTGTGAGGTCGTTCAGTTCGCTGGACATTCGTGCGCGCTTTCCTGTTTGGCGTGACTGCCGGGTTGCAGGGTCTCAGGATCCGCCGCATTCGTCGAGACCGATCCTTGTCTCAAAGACGTGATGTGTCCATGTCGCGATCCGGTCCCCTTTGCCACCCTTTGCCCCGGCGGCTGTCCGGGGCCACCATTCGTGCGCGCCTCGGCAGACCCGGCATCCGCGGAACCCGACAGAGCCGCTGCATTCTGAGGCCGGTGAACCATCGTTAGGTGCCACGCCCCCGCCGTGCTAGCGTCCCTGCTGCGCGGCCATGACCCATGGCGGCACCGAAAAGGATACGCCCATGCGACTCTCCCTCGTGCCAGCCCTTGCCATTGCCCTGTTCCTGCCCCTGACCGCCACGGCTGAAGGCATGGACACCTTCGGCGAGGGTGCGTGCCAACAGACCTGCGAGGTCTATCGGGACTGTGCCTATGACGCGCTGCAAGCCATCTATAACGGGACGTTTCAGGGCGAGTGCCGCGATTACAACAGTTGCGGCACCCGGGTTGAGCAATGCCGTGCCGCCAGCGGAACCTGCGAACAGACCTGCAGCGACCCGCGGTTTTAACGGGCAACCGATGCCCCGCTCCGGCGGCTGCGTGTCATCGCCCTGTCACAGCCGGGTTCCAAACCGCAAGCAATCCGGTCTACGCTCATCGCGTTGCTCGCAGGTGCCCCATGCTTCAGAAACTCATCCTCAAGCGGCTGACAAAGCGGTTGCGGCAGGTCTACAGCGACCTCGACACGCCGCCCGTGCTGGACATGGCGCGCTATTTTCCTGCGCATGCGGCGCTGGCGGCGCTGTATCCTGCCCTGCGGGCCGAGGCGCTGGCGGTCTATGCCGCCAACCCCGATATCCCGCTTTTCCATGACATCACCGCCACGCAGACCCGGATCTCGGCAGGCGACGGCAAGAACTGGCGGATGTTCATGGTCAAGGCCTACCGCCATGTCATCGCCGCCAATGCCGCGCAAACGCCCGTGCTGGCCCGTTTTCTGCGCGATCACCCCGAGGTGACCACCGCCACCCTGTCTTACCTCGACCCCGGCAAGCATATCCCGCCGCATCGCGGCCCGTTTCGCGGCGTGCTGCGCTATCATTTGTGCCTCTATGCGCCCGACTGCGGCAGCGACGCCGCGCCGTGGCTGAAAGTGGACGGCACCCGTGTGCCCTATGCCGAGGGGCAGGCGCTGCTCTGGGACGACACTTTCACCCATGAGGTGCTCAACCCCGGTCCCAACCCGCGCATTGCGCTGCTCCTCGACATCCGCCGCCCGGTGACCCGCTGGCGGCACCGCGCGGCCTTTCGATGGGTGATGGCAGCGGGCTGGGTGCAGGCCCGGCTGTTGGAACGGCGGATGTCGACAAAGGCTTGAACCTGCCGCGCGCCTCGTGTCCTTTGGGGCAAACCTGAGAGGACGCCATGGGAAAACTCACCCTTCTGACCCTGTTCGCGCTGACCCGCCTGCCGGAACCCGTCGCTGCCCTGTGGCTGACGGGACGGCGCAAAAGCGTCGACGGACGGCGGATCGACGCCAAGGCGCAGGTGCTGGGTGAGCTGTTCAACTCGGTCCGGGTGCCCGGCGTGACGCCAACTCTGGCCGAGAGCCGCCAGTCGCTCAGCATTCTGGCGGACAAGTTCGACCTGCCGTCCCCGCCGCAAGTCGCCAAGCGCGACATCACCATGCCCGGCGGCGACGGCGCACGGCCTGCACGCGTCTATGACACTCAGCCCGACGCTTCCAACCGCCCGACGCTGCTGTATATCCACGGCGGCGGCTGGGTGCAGGGCAGTCTGGATACGCATGACGGGCTGTGCGGGCAGATCGCGCTCGAGGCCGGGATCAGGGTAATCTCGCTCGACTACCGCCTTGCGCCGGAACATAAATTCCCTGCCGGTCCCGATGATTGCCTTGCCGCCTACCGCGCGCTCATCGACGATCCGCAAACTTACGGCGTCAACCCCGCCCGTCTTGCTGTGGGTGGCGACAGCGCCGGGGGCAACCTGACCGCCGCGCTGATGCATGACCTCGCCACCGCCAGTCTGCCGCTGCCCAAAGCGCAGGTGCTGATCTACCCGGCCGTCGATTTCCGCATGAACAGCCGCTCGATGACGGCACTGAAAGACGCCTATGTCCTGCCCGCCGACCGCGTCGCGTGGTACATCGACCAATACCTGCCCGCAGGGCAGGACCGCAGCGACCCGCGCGTGGCCCCGCTGACCTCGGACCGGCTGGCGGGCCAGCCGCAGGCGCTGATCCTCCACGGCGGCCACGATCCGCTGTGGGATGATGCCACCGCCTACAGCGACGCGCTCAAGGCCGTGGGCGTGCCGGTGACCCTGCTGCCGTTCCCCGGCCAGATCCACGCCTTTCTGTCCACCCGCCGCGCCATTCCGCAGGGCGTGCAGGCGACCACGGCGATCAGCGACTGGCTCAGGGCGAAACTCTAGGCCGGAGCATAGCTGAGACAGACGTATTCTTCGGCGATGGTCTCGGTCGCGACCAGCCGCAGGCGCGGCAGGGGCCCGTTGAAAAACGGCGTGCCGCGTCCCAGCACGACCGGGTGCAGATACAGGCGATACAGGTCGATCAGACCCAGCGCCCCAAGGCTCGCTGCCAGCGTCGGCCCGGCGACCTCGATCTCGCCCTCGACGCTGGCTTTCAGCGCCCGGACCTCTGCCTCAACGTCCTCTCCCAGTAGCGTGGCATTCGGCCCCACCGCTGCCAGACTGCGCGATACCACCCATTTCGGCTGTCGCCGCCACGCCACCGCGAACGCCTGCTCATCCTCGCCCCAGCCGGGTTGCTCAGCGTCCCAATAGGCCATCAGCTCGTACAGGGTGCGCCCGTAGAGACTGCCCGCCTGACCCTTCGTCTGGTCGATGAAATGGCGAAACAGCGGGGGGCTTGGGGCAAATTCGGTGTGATCGACAAAGCCGTCGAGCGAAACATTCATGCCAAAAACCAGCGTCGCCATCCGTGGCCTCCCTCACCGGGCTGATGCCTCAGGCTAACCCCCTTCACCTCACCGATCAACCGACGCTGCCCGCCCGGCTTGCGTTCGCGCGCCCGGCGTCGCAGGATCGCCGCAACCGGAGATTACCATGCGCAACGCCCATCCCATCGACACCGCCATCGACACCCACCGCTGTGACCTGACCGGCATGGCCGACCGGGTCTGGGGCACGCCCGAGCTGCTCTATCAGGAAAAAGCCTCGTGCGCCGAGCACACCGCCATGCTCAAGGCTAAGGGCTTTCGCGTGACCGAAAACGTCGCGGGCATCCCCACCGCCGTGATGGGCGAGGCGGGGCAGGGCGGTCCGGTGATCGCGATCCTTGGCGAATATGACGCGCTGCCCGGTCTCAGTCAGGTCGCCGGACTGGCCGAGCCGCAAGAGCTGGTCACGGGCGGCAACGGCCACGGCTGCGGGCACAACCTGCTGGGCTCGGCCGCGTTGCTCGCCGCCTGCGCGGTCAAGGACTGGCTGGAGCAAACCGGCACCGAGGGCCGCGTGCGCTATTATGGCTGCCCGGCGGAAGAGGGCGGGGCGGCCAAGACCTTCATGGTGCGCGATGGCGCGTTCGCGGGCACCGATGCCGCGATCACCTGGCACCCCGACAGCATGACCCGCGTCGCCGATCCCTATTCGCTGGCCAATACGCGGATTGACTTCACCTTCCACGGCCGCGCCAGCCATGCCGCGATGTCGCCCCATCTGGGCCGTTCGGCGCTGGACGCGGTGGAGCTGATGTCCGTCGGCGTCAACTATCTGCGCGAGCATATGGTTCAGGATGCGCGCATCCATTACGCCTATCTCGACGCGGGCGGCAGCGCGCCCAATGTGGTGCAATCCAAGGCCCGCGTGCGCTATTCGATCCGCGCGCTGAAAACCTCCGAGATGCTGGCGCTGGTCGAACGGGTCAAGGATGTGGCGCGCGGCGCGGCGCTGATGACCGGCACCACGGTCGAGGCCAAGGTCTATTCCGCCGTCTCGGCCATGCTGGAAAACCTGACCATGGACCGCACCATGCAGCGGGTGCTGGACGCCATCGGCGGCGTACCGTTCGACGCCGCCGACCAGCCCTATGCCGCGCAGATTCAGGCGACGCTGAGCCCTGAGGACATCGCGCTGCCCTACCGCATCGTGGCGATGCAACCGCGCGCCGACACGCCGCTGTCGGACTGGATCGTCCCGCTGCGCCCGGGGGGCGAGGTGATGACCGGCTCGACCGATGTGGCCGACGTCAGCCACGCTGTGCCGCTGACGCAGGTGCAGGTCGCCACCATGGCCATCGGCACGCCGCTGCATTCGTGGCAGGCGACGGCGCAGGGCAAAAGCCCCGCCGCGCACAAGGGCATGACCCACGCCGCCACCGCGATGGCCCGCTGCGCGCAGCTGTTGATCACCGAGCCCGACACATTGGCCGCCGCCAAGGCCGAACACGCCGAGCATCAGGCGCAAGACCCTTATGTCTGCCCGATGCCCGAGGAGGTGAAGGCGCCGGTGTAAACCGCGCGCCTCAGCTCTGGCGCTTTTGAACCAGCACGTTGTCCAGCATGCTCAGGACGATCTGGTTGTGTTGATTGATCAGCGTCTGGCGCGTGATCACGATGCCCCGTTGCGGGTTCGACGCCGATAGGCGCTTGCTTTCGACATCAAGGATCAGCGTTACGGTGTCGTTCGCGTAGGCATGGGTATTAAACCGCACATCGTCATACCCGAAGGACGCGATGATTGCCGGGGGGCGGTCCAGACCGTGGATCAGACGGTTGCGCAGGGCCAGTAAAAACGGTTCCGAGACACGTATTTTATCGTGATTGACCCTTGAGTTACGCTTGATCCCCAGCAAGCTGTCACCCCAGGATTTTGCAAAAGCCTCAATGTCGTCGCGGTTGATACTCTGGCTGGCACCACGGATCCGAGAGGGACATTCGATGTCGTCAAAATAAGTTAAATTCACACAAGCACCTGAAATTGTTACTGCAATAAACACAGTGATTTAACCCAGAGTTGGTTGCAAAAATCAAGCATTGGGTTCGGACCTGCACCTGGCGGGCGTCAGGCGGATGCGCTGTGCCAATTCCAGGTTGTGCGTGTCCGGGGCACGCAACAGGTCTGGCCTTTTGCGCGCCGTTGATGGCGCGCAAATGAGCAGGTCCGCTGCCGCTTGATCCCGCGTCTGCAGAGCCAGGGCAGGGGTTGCTAAAAGGTTAATCTCTGTCGCCAAGTCTTTGTTTTCAAAGCATCGGCCTGCATGTCCCATCGGGGGACATCTCACCCCAGTCCCGGCACGCTGATCCCGAAGAACCCCGCCAACAGCACAAAATTCAGCCCCAGCACCACGACCGATCCCAGCACCGCCAGCCCGCGTACCAAAGGGCCGGTCACATGCGCGCCCATCAGATCGCGCCGCCCGGTAAAGATCACCAGCGCCACCATCGGCACCGGCAGGGCGATGGACAGCACCACTTGGCTGAGCACCAGCGCCTCGGTCGCATTGACCCCCATAGCGACGATGATGAACGCCGGCGCCATCGTCACCACCCGGCGCAGCCAGACCGGGACATGGATGCGCAAGAAGCCCTGCATGATCATCTGCCCGGCCATCGTCCCCACCACCGAGGACGAGATCCCCGAGGCGATCAGTGACACTAGAAACGCCCCCGCCGCCGCTGCACCCAGCAGCGGTGTCAGCATGTGATAGGCGGTCTCGATCTCGGCCACCTCGGCATGGCCTTGGTGGAAGGCCGAGGCGGCCATGATCACCATCGCCATGTTGACCATCCCGGCCACCGCGAGCGCCACGATCACCTCGATGTTCGAAAAGCGCACCAGCCTGCGGCGTTCACCCGCCGTGGGGTTCGTCGCCCGCGCCTGCGTCAACCCCGAGTGCAGATAGATCGCGTGCGGCATCACCGTCGCCCCGATGATCCCCACCGCGATGGTCAGCGCCGCCGTGTCGGGCAGACCCGGCGTGACCAGCCCGGTCAGCGCGCCGCCCCAGTCGACGGGCGCAATGAGCATCTCGGCCAGATAGCACAGCCCGATGATCGCCACGAAAGTGCCGATCACCAGCTCCATCGGCCGGAACCCGCGCTGTTCGACCATCAGGATCGCGTAAGTGATCACCGCCGTCGCGATCATCCCCTGCATCAGCGGCAGCCCGAACAGCAGCGCAAGGCCGATCGCACCGCCCAGAAACTCGGCCAGATCCGTGGCCATCGCGGCGACTTCGCTGATCCCCCACATCACCCAGACCACCGGGCGCGGGAAGTGATCGCGGCACAGCTCGGCCAGATTGTTGCCCGTGACGATCCCCAGCCGGGCCGAGAGCGCCTGAAACAGCATGGCGATCAGGTTCGCCATCAGCACGACCCACAGCAGCATATAGCCATAGCCCGCGCCGGCCTGAATGTTGGTCGCATAGTTGCCGGGGTCGATATAGGCGACCGAGGCGATCACGGCGGGGCCAACGAAGGACAACAGTGCGCGCGGCCCGCGCCGCCGTCCGGCAAGCGCCTCGGTCATGGTTGAACGGGTACGGTCGGTCAGGCTGGCCGTGTTGCGGGGCTGGGAACTGGACTGCACGGGGCGACTCCGGGGTGTTTGTGCGGAATGTAGCCAGGGCTACATTGCTTGCAAGTGGCAAATTATTGACGACTGCTTTGCATTCACGCCGCCCCGTCGATAGAAGAGTTCAGGGTTCGCGACAGGGCGGCCCGCAACGACGGACCCCGACACAGTGCCCGAGCCCGCCCCCGAGACCCTTCCAGACAGTGCCGAAACCTCGGACCGCTTCGCGCAGGCGCGCACGGCGCAATCGGTGGCGTTGTTGGAGGATTACGTCGAGCTGATCGGCGACCTGATCGCCGAGCATGGTGAAGCCCGCATCACCGATCTCGCGCAGCGCATGGGCGTGACGCATCCGACGGTGACCAAGGCCGTGGCGCGGCTGCGGCGCGAGGGGTTGGTGACCTCGCGGCCTTATCGGGGCGTGTTCCTGACCGACTCAGGCGCGGCGTTGGCTGGCAAGGTGCGCGCGCGCCACCGCACGGTGGTGTCGCTGCTGGTCGCGCTGGGCGTCCCGCCCGAGACGGCGGAACTGGACGCCGAGGGCATGGAACACCATGTTTCCGAGGTCACGCTGCGGGCATTCGAGGCTTATCTGGCCCGTCAGGACTGATAGGCCACACTCTGTAGCCTCCAGCCCTTTCCTTTCCGCCAAACCCATGCCATAGGGCCGTGCCAAGCGACGACTCCCCCTGCCACAGGAGCATTCCATGCAGATTCGCGAGGCTCTCACCTTTGATGATGTCCTTCTGGTCCCCGCGGCCTCTTCCGTTTTGCCCTCGACGGCGGACGTTTCAACCCATGTGACCAAGTCGATCCGGCTGAACATTCCGCTGCTGTCATCGGCGATGGACACCGTGACCGAGGCCGCGATGGCGATCGCCATGGCGCAAGCCGGCGGCATGGGGGTCGTGCACCGCAACCTCGATCTGGAAGCGCAGGCCGAGGCCGTTCGCCGGGTCAAGCGCTTTGAATCGGGCATGGTCTATAACCCGATTACCCTGACACCCGAGGCCACGTTGGCCGACGCCCGCGCGCTGGGCGAGCGGTACAAGGTCACCGGTTTTCCGGTGGTCGACAAGGCCGGCCGCGTCGTGGGGATCGTCACCAACCGCGACATGCGCTTTGTCACCGATCCCAAGACGCCCGTGCATGCGATGATGACGGCGGATAATCTGGTGCTGCTGCACGAACCGGCGAACCGCGAGGATGCGCGCGACCTGATGCACGCGCGCCGGATCGAGAAGCTGCTGGTGGTGGACGCAGAGGGCCGCCTGAAGGGGCTGCTGACGCTGAAGGATACCGAACAGGCCGTCCTGCACCCGATGGCCTGCAAGGACGAGCTGGGCCGCCTGCGCGTGGCGGCGGCCTCGACCGTGGGCGACGCTGGGTTCGAGCGATCGGCTGCCCTGATCGACGCGGGCGTGGATCTGCTGGTGATCGACACGGCACACGGGCATTCGGCCTCGGTCGCGGAAGCGGTCGAGCGGGTCAAGGCGCTGTCGAATGCGGTGCAGGTCGTGGCGGGCAACGTCGCGACGGCGGAAGCCACCAAAGCGCTGATCGGGGCGGGCGCAGATGCGGTGAAGGTCGGGATCGGCCCCGGCTCGATCTGCACGACGCGGATCGTCGCGGGCGTGGGCGTGCCGCAGCTGACGGCGATCATGGACGCTGCCTCGGCAGCGGGCGACGTGCCGATCATCGCGGATGGCGGCATCAAGTTCTCGGGCGACTTCGCCAAGGCGATCGCGGCGGGCGCAAGCTGTGCGATGGTCGGCTCGGCGATTGCCGGGACGGACGAGGCGCCGGGCGAGGTGATCCTGTATCAGGGCCGCTCATACAAATCCTACCGCGGCATGGGCTCGCTGGGGGCGATGGCGCGCGGCTCGGCGGACCGGTATTTCCAGAAGGATGCAGCGTCGGACAAGCTGGTGCCAGAGGGGATCGAAGGTCAGGTGCCCTATAAGGGGCCGGTGTCGACGGTCATTCACCAGATGGTCGGCGGCTTGCGCGCGGCGATGGGCTATACCGGCAATGCCACGGTGCCCGAGATGCGCAAGGGCTGCAATTTCGTCAAGATCACCGGGGCTGGTCTGAGCGAAAGCCACGTCCACGACGTGCAGATCACCCGCGAGTCGCCCAACTACCGGCTGGGCGGCTGAGGCCCTGGCCCTCGCGCGGCGGGGCTTGAAGGCGCCGCCGGGCTGAGGCAGGCTTGCGGCGGGCGGTAAGCCGCCCGCAATCCCCAGACCCGGAGACCGCCGATGCAGCGCCAGCACCCGCACCTCGAGGATGACGAGGACCCCGGTTTCGAGCCCGGCACCCGCGAGCTGATCCCGCGGATCCTGTGGATCGTGGTGATCACCCTGATGATCAGCGGCGCGCAGTCCGTGCTGCTGGCTGTGGCGGTGCTACAGGTGGTGATCATGATCGCCAACCGCGGGCGCCCGAACGAGGAGCTGGGCGATTTCGGCTCGATGGTCGGCGCCTGGGTCGCGAAAGCGGCGCGCTATCAGTCGGCGGCGAGCGATCAGAAACCCTGGCCCTGGACACCGATGGGATCGTGAGGGGAGCGCGGCGCTCGGGGGCATCGAGCCCCTCGCGCCGCATGGGCTGCCGCCCAAACCTGCTTCAAGGGGGACGCACGCGCCCCCTTGAAAATCCCCCCGTGGATACTTTCAGACAGAAAATGAAACAGGGTTAACGAACCCTTATCATCTGTCCTTAAATATCCTGGGGGGTGAATGCGGCGAATGCCGCAGAGGGGGGCAAGGCCCCCTTGCCCGGTCGCCCGAGGGCGCGGCGGCGACAGCCGTCTCGGCCAAGGGCGAAACCCCTCAGCTGTTGCCGCGCAGGAACAGGCCAGCGCCTTCGGCCGCAGCGCGCAGCGCCTTGGCCTTGTTCACCGATTCCTGCCATTCGGACTCTGGATCGCTGTCATAGACCACGCCGCCCCCGGCCTGGGTGTACATCACCCCGTCCTTGACCACCGCCGTGCGCAGCGCGATGCAGAAGTCCATCTCGCCATTGGCTGCGAAATAGCCGATGCCGCCGCCATAGACGCCGCGCTTTTCGGGTTCCAGCTCGTCGATGATCTGCATGGCGCGGATCTTGGGCGCGCCGGACACCGTGCCCGCAGGCAGGCCCGCCAGCAGGGCGGACAGCGCGTCCTGATCGTCGCGGATCTCGCCGACGACGTTCGAGACGATATGCATCACATGGCTGTAGCGTTCGATGATGAATTTCTCGGTCGGGTGCACGGTGCCGATCTTGGCCACGCGGCCGACATCGTTGCGGCCCAGATCGAGAAGCATCAGGTGCTCGGCCAGCTCTTTCTGATCCGCCAGCAGGTCCAGCTCCAGCGCCTTGTCCTGCTCGGGTGTTGCCCCGCGCGGGCGGGTGCCGGCAATGGGGCGGATGGTGACTTCGCCATCGCGCACCCGAACGAGAATTTCGGGCGAGGCACCGACGATATGGAACTCGCCGAGGTCGAAATAGAGCATGAATGGCGAGGGGTTCATCCGCCGCAGCGAGCGGTACAGCGCGAAGGGGGGCAGGGGGAATTCCTGCGCCCAGCGTTGCGAAGGCACGACCTGAAAGATGTCCCCGGCGCGGATGTAATCCTTGGCCTTGTCGACCGCCGCCTTGTAGCCGTCCTTGGTGAAGTTCGAGACCGCCTCACCGACCTGCGCCATATCCCCCAGCGCGCGCCCGGTGCCCATCGCCTCGCGCTCGAGGTCGCGCAGGGCATCCATCACCCGCTCGGCCGCCTGCGCATAGGCGGCGCGGGCCGAGAGCCCGGAGCCGGCCCAGGCGGGCGAGACCACCGTCACCTCGCCCTTGACCCCGTCCAGCACCGCCACGACCGAGGGGCGCATCAGCACCGCGTCGGGCAGGTTCAGCGGGTCGGGGTTGTTTTGCGGCAGATCCTCGACCAGACGGATCATGTCATAGCCCAGATAGCCAAAGAGGCCCGAGGCAACCGGCGGCAGATCCTCGGGCATGGCGATGCGGCTTTCTGCCAGCAGCCCGCGCAGGGCGTCCAGCGGGTGGCCGGGCAGATCGACAAACGCCGCGTCGTCAAACCGCGCTTCGCGGTTCAGGCGGCTGGCGCCGCCCCGGCAGTGCCAGATCAGATCGGGCTTGGTGCCGATGATCGAATAGCGCCCGCGCACCTCGCCGCCGGTGACCGATTCCAGCATGAAGCTGTCTTTGCGGTTGCCGACGATCTTGAGCATCAGCGAGACCGGCGTGTCGAGATCGGCGGCCAGGCGGGCATAGACCACCTGGTTTTCACCGCGCGCCCACCCGGCTTCGAAGTCGGCGAAACCGGGGGTCAGCAGGGCGGAATGGGTCACGGCTGGAAACCTTTGCAGCGGGACGGTCAGGGACGGTCGGATCAGGGGAAGGTGGCGTGTACCGCGTCGATGGCGGGCTGGTTCAGGGTGATCCCGGCTTCGGCCTGCAGCGCGCTGGCGAAGTAGAAAAACACATCCTGCGCCAGTGCCTGACCGATCTGCTCGTTGATCGCGCCGGTCAGCTGCTCGGTCTGCTCATCGGCGCTGTCGGGTGCTTCGGTCTCGCCAACATAGACCAACAGCAGCCGACCTTCGGCCACCGACATCACCGGCGTGTTGACGTCGCTGGCCATGATGGTTTCCAGCATCGTGGCGGGCACCTGAGTCAGGCGGTCAAGACGGGTGATGTTCTCGAACACCTCGGGTGACAGGTCACGCGTTTCGCCAAAGGTCTCGGGGCCTTCGGCAACCAGATCGGCGCTCAGCGTCTGACCCATGCTTTGCAGCGCGGCATCGACAGCGGCGACGCGGGCACCGGCAACGACGGCCTCGCGTACGTCTTCAATCGGGCGCGGGGTCGGCGGGGTGACCGAGTCGAGCCGGATCGCAAACAGACCGCCATCTGACAGACCGGCCAGTTCGGGGAAGTCATCGGCGCTGACGGCAGCGGCAGCCGTGCCGAATTCGGAATAGGCCGCGATGCCTTCGTTCGTGTCGCGGGTCCATTCGATGGTGCCCAGCTGCATCGGGGTTTCCTCGGCCAGCTGTTCCAGCGTGGCGCCGCCCGCCAGCAGATCGTCAAAGCCTTCCTGCTGGTCCTGGATCGCCCGGCGCGCGCCATCGCCCGCCAGTTCGGCACGCAGCTCGTCGCGTGCGTCCTCGAACGGGGTTTCCTGTGCGTTCAGGATCGCGTTCATGCGGAACAGGGCTGGCCCGAGGTTCGACGGCAGGGGGCCGACCACGGTGCCTGCATTGTCGAGGCCAAAGACCGCAGCCCCGGCGGCGCCCAGTTGCGCCTCGCTCACATCGCCCATATCGGCGTCTTCCAGCGACAGACCGCGCTCTTCGACCAGCGCATCAAAGGTGATCTCGCCGGCATCAAGTCGCGCCTTGGCAGCCTGTGCTTCGTCATCCGAGCCAAAGACCAGACGCTCGACGAGGCGGCGCTCGGGCTGCACGAAGTCGTCGATGCGCTGCTCGTACAGGGCGCGGATCGACTCCTCATCGACCTCGACCGTGTCGAGCACCATTTCCGGCGTGAGCCAGGCGTAGGTAATCGAACGGGTTTCGGGGGCGGTGAAATCGGCGATATTGGCCGCGTAATAGGCGATGATCGCGGGCTCTTCAGGGTCCGCGACAGGAGCCGGCAGATTGGCCTCTGTCAGCGTGAACAGCGTGAAATTATGGCGCATGGCGTAAAAGCCAAGCAGGGCGCTGCGCAGGTTGTCGGGGGTTTCGACCCCGGCGGCCGTGGCCGCCTGCAGAATGCCGCGTGCGGCGTCGCGGCGGACTTCTTCTTCGAATTCGGCCGGGGACTGGCCAACGTTTTGCAGGGCAAAACGGTAGGCATCCATGTCAAAATTGCCGGTCGGGCCCTGAAACGCGCGGATCCCGACAACGGTGCGCTGGACGTTTTCGTCGCCAACCGAGATGCCGATGCGTCCGGCTTCGTTTTCCAGCGCCGCCTGCGTGATCAGTTGTGCGCGGACCTGTTGGTCAATGCCGACCTGCTGGGCAAAGGCGATGGTGACCGGCTGGCCGATCTGCTGTTCGACCGCGCGCATCTCGCTTTGCAGGGCGCGGGCATAGGACTGCGTGCTGATCTGGCGGTCACCGACGCTGCCGATCGAGGTGACACGGCTGCCAAGGAAACTGTCAATGCCAAAGCCACCCAGCCCTGCAATCAGCAGGATCATCATCCCCCAGGCAAGGATGGATTGGGCGCTATTTTTCTTGGCCATCTCAGGGGCTCCGACTGTCAGGACTGGCCCTGTGTAGGGGCGAAAGCGCACAGGGGCAAGCGGGTTGCGCCGGGGTGATCGGGGGCTCCCGCCCGTCGGGCGCAGCATCGCAGATGCTGCCCCTCCCGTTGGGCCGGGCGCCGCGCAAGCGCGGCGCGGGCGGGGGGCGTTGCCCCCCTCTTCGGCTGGCGCCGAATTCACCCCCCAGGATATTTAGGGACAGAAAATAAGACTTCGTTAACCCTGTTTCATTTTCTGTCTGAAAATATCCACGGGAGGAGTCCAGAGGAGGGGGCGTGCCCCCTCCTCTGGCTGGGGGTACGGGGGGCGAGCAGCCCCCCGCTTTTACACCACCGCGTCGGGCAACGGTCGGGGTGCGCCCGTAAGGCTGCGCCAGCCGTCGTAATGCGACTGAAACACACGCCCGTTCAGCGCCTCCAGCAGATGCGACTTGCGCAGGCGGTCCATGACCGGGCCCTTGACCTCACTCAGGTGCAGTCCGACGCCCAGATCCTTGAGCCGCCGGTTGATCGATTCCAGGCTTTCAAGCGCCGAGTAGTCGATCTCGTTCACGGCCGAGCACATCAGGATCACATGCTTGATCGTGCAGCCCTGGGTCACGCGGTCCTGGATCAGGTCCTCAAGAAAGCGGGCATTGACGAAATACAGGCTCTCGTCCACGCGCAGGCTGAGGATGCTGGGCAGGGTCTCGACCGTGTGGCGGTTGATGTTGCGGAAATGCTGGGTGCCCGGAACCAGACCCACCTCGGCGACATGCGGCCGCGATGTCTTATAAAGGTGCAGGCCGATTGACAGAATCACCCCGGCTGAGACACCGGTCTCAACCCCGAAGCCCAGCGTCAGCAGGATCGTCGCGGCCACGGCGAAGAAGTCGGCGCGCGAGTAGCCCCATGTTTTCTTCAGGATCGAGAAATCCACCAGCGACAGCACCGCGACGATGATCGTTGCCGCCAGAGTCGCTTTGGGCAGGAAGAACACCAGCGGCGTCAGCGCCACAGCCGCGATGGCCAGACCCACGGCGGTATAGGCCCCTGCGGCGGGCGTCTCGGCCCCGGCGTCGAAGTTGACCACCGAGCGCGCAAAGCCGCCGGTTACCGGATAGCCGCCGGTAAACGCCGCCCCGATATTGGCTGCGCCCAGACCGATCAGCTCTTGATCGGGGTTGATGCGCTGGCGTTTCTTGGCCGCCAGCGTCTGCGCCACAGAAATCGATTCGACGAAGCCGATGATCGAAATCAGCAGGGCCGGGATCAGCAATTGCTTGAGCAGCTCGGGCGAAAGCGACGGCACCGTGAGCGGTGGCAGGCTTTGCGGCACAGCGCCCACGACCGCCACGCCATGATCCGCCAGCCCCAGCCCCCAGGTCAGCACCGTGGTCAGCACCACCGCCGCCACCGGCCCGGCCTTGGTCAGCACATCGGCCATCTTCGGCCCCAGCCCGGCAGCGCGCAGGCGGGGTTTGAGCCCCTTGCGCACCCAGAACAGGAACCCGGTCGCAGACACGCCAATCGCCAGCGTGATCGGGTTGGTGTCGCCCAGATGCTCAACCAGTGTCTCGAGCACCTCGATCAGTGTGTCGCCCCCGGCCGGGACGCCCAGAATATGCTTCAGCTGGCTGGCGGCGATCAGGATGCCCGAGGCGGTGATGAACCCGGCAATCACCGGGTGCGACAGGAAGTTCGCCAGAAAACCCAGCTTGAACAGACCCATTGCCAGCAAGAACACACCCGACAGAAACGCCAGCGTCAGCGCTGCGACGGCGTAGCCCATGGTCCCGCTCTGCGCGACCTGCCCGACAGCGGCGGCAGTCATTAGCGACACCACGGCCACCGGCCCGACGGCCAGCGCGCGCGACGTGCCGAAGATCGCATAAAGGATGATGGGCGCGATCGAGGCATAGATCCCGGCCTCGGGCGGAAGACCCGCGAGCAGGGCATAGGCCAGCGATTGCGGGATCAGCATGATCGTTACGATCACCGCCGCAATCATGTCATTGGAGAAGGTCTCGCGGCTATAGCTGCGGCCCCAATCCAGAACCGGGATGTATTTGCCAAGGGTCATGGTCTTGTCTTTCAGGGTCAAAGGCAACGCGCGCCATCCTTCTCCACCGGGCCAAATCGTCGAGCGCATTTCGGCAACTGGAAGTCACTGGCAATCGTCGCGTTGACGGTGCACCCAAGGGCGGCGCTCGCGACGATGACGCTGTGTCAGCCGCCAGGACAGGTGCGCGCGCTGGTGAGTGTCTGGGAGGTGTCTGGGGGTGTTGCGTCGCGTCCTCTTGGAAAATGCCGGAAACTGTGCGGGGCACAGCGCGGCAAGGGAAGGTTGGACGTGGGGTAACGGGTCTGCGTCCGCGCTTCAGTGAGTTTGTCACAGAGGCGCGGGAAAACACATACAAAAAATAAAATATGTTTATGGGTGGCCGAGAGTCCGGGCCGCATTGGGGGGCTGCTCGCCCCCCAAACCCCCTCGCCAGAAGGGGGAGCACGCTCCCCCTTCTGGACTTCCCCCGTGGATATTTTCAGACAGAAAATGCGGCGAAGGAGGCGTTAAGGTTAACGCGGTCAGGCGCGTGGGAAGACCCGGCCGTCAAAGAGTTTGCGCGCGGTGCGCAGGGTTCCGGCGCCGGTGACGGCGCCATCGGCATCCGTTTCAATCAACACTTCAGCGGCGCCGGTCGGATGCTCGATCTGATAGCGCCCGTCGCCGGGGATCACGGCCAGTCTGGCCGCCGGGCTGCCCTCAAGCGTGCAGGCTGTCGCAACGCTGACGGCGGCAAAAACCCCGATCGAGGCGTGGCAGCGGTGCGGAATGAAGCTGCGGGTATTGATCGCGCCACTGTTCTGCGCAGGAGAAACCAGTGTCATCTTGGGCACCGATTTCTCGGTGACATCGCCCAGATTCATCATCGGGCCCACCTGCAGGCGGATCTTCTCCAGCCGCTCTTTCAGCGCGCTGTTCGCCTCCATCTCCTCGCGGCTTTCCTGTCCGGTCATGCCGAAGTCCGACGCCGCCATGATCACGCAGGGCATGCCGTTGTCGATCAGGGTGCAGTCCACCCCGTCAACGACATCAACCACATTGCCCGAGGGCAGCAGCGCCCCACTCATGGAGCCTGCGATGTTCTGGAACATCAGCGGAATCGGCGCATGGCCGCCCGGAACGCCGTCAATCTGCGCCGTCCCCGCATAGATTACTCGCCCGCCCGGCGTCTGTACCACGGCCTTGGCGACTTCGCCGGTGTTGAGCATATGGATGCGCACCGGCGTCTCTTCGCCCGCCACGGCCACCAGTCCGCGTTCGATCGCCGCCGGACCAACACCCGACAGGATATTCCCGCAGGCCTGTGCGCCCGACACCAGCGCCTGATCGACGAAGACCTGCAAGAACAGATAATCCACATCCGCGTCGTCGCGGGTCGAGGGCGAGAGGATCGCCACCTTGGACGTCAGCGGGTCTGCCCCGCCGATCCCGTCGATCTGCCGCGCATCCGGTGTGCCCATGACACGCAACAAAAGGTCATCACGCGCCGCATCATCCCTCGGCAGATCCGAGGCCAGAAAATACGCCCCCTTCGACGTGCCGCCCCGCATCCACAGACACGCTATGCCGTCAATCGCTGGATCGCTCATTTTCTGTCCTCAAATATCCACGGGGGAATCCAAAGGGGGAGCGTGCTCCCCCTTTGGCGAGGGGGTCCGGGGGCGAGCAGCCCCCCGGTTTTGCCCGCTCAGATGTACTTCAGGCCCTTCTCGGCCAGCCGCTCGCGCATCGAATAGATGTCCAGCCCCAGCTCGCCCGCGGCCAGTTTCAGCCGCTTGGCTTCCTCGGCGTCCAGACGCTTCTGGGCGGCGGCCTGCACCGCCGCTGCCTCGGCGCGCGGCACGATGACCACGCCATCGTCATCGGCAATCACCACATCGCCCGGATTGACCAGCGCGCCCGCGCAGACGATCGGAATATTCACCGACCCCAGCGTTTCCTTGACCGTGCCCTGCGCCGAGACCGCCGTCGACCACACGCCAAACCCCATCGACCGCAGATCGCGCGTGTCGCGGACGCCCGCGTCGATGATCAGCGCACGGCACCCCCGTGCCAGCGCCGAGGTCGCCAGCAGATCGCCGAAATACCCCATGTCGCAGGGCGAGGTCGGTGCCAGCACCATCACATCGCCCTCTTGCAGTTGCTCGATGGCGACGTGGATCATCCAGTTGTCGCCGGGCGCTGCCGAAATCGTCACCGCCGAGCCGGCGATGCTCAGATCCTGCTGGATCGGGCGCATCTTACAGCCCATCAGCCCGGTGCGCCCCTGCGCCTCGTGCACGGTGGCGACCCCGGCCTTGCCGAGGGCTTCGATGATTGCCTTGTCGGCACGCTCGATGTTCTGAACGACTACAGCCATGATCAGCCTCTTTCGTGAATATTCAGTCGGGGGCGCCGGTGATCGGCACCCCCGGAACCCGACGGCGCGGCTTTGCCTCCGCGCCGTGCGAGGCTCAAAGCTCGTCGACCGTGCGCGGGAAGATCGACTCGAAGCCTTCGGCGTATTTGCAGTCACGCCCGCCCGACATCCCGCCCGAGTTGCGCTTGAAGTGGTTGGCGCGCTGCTGGGCGACACGGGTGTAGAAGTCCCACAGGTGGACCTGACCGTTCATCGCCTCCATCGCGGCGCGTTTCTTGTCCCAGACCGAGGTGATGTCGAGGAACGTGTCGGGCTTCCAGCCCATCTGTTCGGTCTGGTGCGGCTCGAACAGGTAGACCTGCGGCGCGCCAAGGACTTTCTCGCCCGGGTTGTGGCCCCAGGCCTGCGCCGTGGCGCGGCATTCCAGCACGATCTGCGTGGTCTGCATGTGGTCCGAATTATACGGATCCCATTTCGAGTGCGACATGATGAACGACGGCTGCACCGCGCGCATCACATCGACCAGCTTGAAGCGGGTTTCGCGGGTGAAATCCATCGGGTAGTCGCCCAGATCGAATTCAACCAGATCATGCACCCCCAGCGCCTTGGCGGCAGCTTCGGCCTCGGCCTTGCGGATGTCCTTGACCTCTTGCAGCGACTTGCCTTCTTTCCACAGCTTGGCGCTTTCACCGCGCTCGCCGTAGGACAGGCAGGCGACGGTGACATTATAGCCCAGTTCGGCGTGCAGGGCGATCGCGCCACCGCAACGCCAGACGAAATCGGCGGCATGGGCGCTGACGATCAGCGCGGTTTTCTTCGGTGTCATGATGGGTCCTCCAAATCTGCGCGCAGAGTGCGGAAAACCCGACGTAAACGCAAATCGGAAAGCTGTGCGCGGGTATAAGGCGGTGCTATAGTCCCGATCAAAGAACAGGGGCTGACCCAGAGGAAAGAATGAACGGAAAACTGGCGTTTGTCGGGTTTGGCGAAGCGGGGCAGGCCTTTGCGGGAAGCCTGTCGCGCGGCGGGCTTGAGCGGGTCGCGGGCTATGACCTGAACCGCGAGCGGGCGGCCGCGATGCGCGGCCTCGAGGTGATGCCGGGTGACCGGGCGCTGGCTCTGGCCGGTGCGGGGGCGGTTTGGTGTCTGGTGACCGCCGACCGCGCCGCGGCGGCGGCTGAGGAATGCGTGCCGCATCTGGCCCCCGGAACCCTGTGGTTTGACGGCAATTCCTGCTCTCCGGGTACCAAGACACAAGCCGCCGCGCTGATCGAGGCGGGGCAGGGGCGTTATGTCGATGTGGCGATCATGGCCCCCGTGCATCCGTTGCGCGCCCGCGTGCCGTTGTTGCTGGCCGGGCCCTGGGCCGAGGAAGCCGCCGGGCAGCTGCGCGGTCTGGGGATGAACCCGACGGTGGTGGGCGACATGGTGGGTCAGGCGTCAACCATCAAGATGCTGCGCTCGGTGATGATCAAGGGGATCGAGGCGCTGACCGCCGAATGCGTGCTGGGCGCGCGCAAGGCGGGGGTCGAGGAGCGGGTGCTGGCGTCCTTGCAGGCGTCCGATCCGGGTTTCGACTGGACCGCGCGCAGCGGCTATAATTTCGAGCGCATGGCGGTGCATGGTCAGCGGCGTGCTTCGGAAATGCGTGAAGTTGCCAAGACGCTGCGCGAGCTGGACCTGCCCGACCGCATGGCCGCTGCGACCGCGCAATGGCAAGATCAGATCGGCAGTTTGAAGGTGGCGATGGATGCCGATGACCTTGGCCCGCGCGCCGATGCTTTGCTGGCCGCGCTGATCTCATGACCCCCAGCCTGCGCCATTTGCGGGTGTTTCTGGCCGTTCTGGACTGCGGCACGATCACCGGCGCGGCGCGGGCGTGCAACATCTCGCAACCGGCGGCCTCGCAGGCCATTGCGCGGCTGGAACGCGACGCGGGCATGGCGCTGATCCATCATGCGCGCGATGCCTCCGGTCCCACCGATGCCGGGCGCGCCTTTGGTCTGCGGGTGCGGCGCGCACTGGCGCGGCTTGATGCGTCGCTGGCGGTGGTGGCCCCGCGTCTGGTGCTGACCGCTACGCGTTCGCAACTGGGGGCGCTGATCGCCGTGCGCGACGCCGAGAATTTTACCTTCGCCGCCCAACGCCTTGGCCTGTCGCAGCCCAGCGTTCACCGCGCGGTGACGCAGCTTGAGTCCGAGGCCGGGCGGCCCCTGTTCCAGCGCACCGGCAAACGGATGCAGCCGACCCGCGCGGCGCAGATGCTGGCAGACGCGGCGCGGTTGTGTTTTTCGGAACTGGAGCAGGCCGCCGCTGAACTGGCTGATCTGGCCGGGCATGAGGCCGGGCAGATCGTCATTGGCGCGTTGCCGCTGTCACGCTCGATTGTGCTGCCGCGCGCGCTTGCAGAATTCCGCCGCCTGCGCCCGACCATGCCGCTGCGCATTCTGGACGGGCCGTATACCGACATGCTGGCAGGGCTGCGGCGCGGGGAGATCGACATGATCGTCGGCGCGCTGCGCGCGCCTTTGCCGGTGCCCGAGGTGGTGCAGACACCGCTGTTCACCGACGATCTGGTGTTGGTGGTGCGCCCGGGCCATCCGCTGCGGCAGGTGGGCGCGCCTGATCTCGACCAGCTTGCGCGCTATCCGTGGATTGTGCCACGGCCCGGCACGCCCTCGCGCGCGTCGTTCGAGCGATACCTGGGCGAGTTCGGGCCGCGGCGGTTGGCGATGATCGAGTGCAGCTCGCTGGTCTTGCTGCGCGAGTTGCTGATCCTGAGCGATCACATCGGCTGCCTCAGCCGGATGCAGGCCGGGGCCGAGATCGCGCTGGGGGCACTGAGCCTGCTGGACGTCAGCTTGCCGGAAAGCGCCCGGCCCATCGGGTTGACCACGCGCGAGGACTGGCTGCCCACCGCGGCGCAGGCTCAACTGGTCGAGATCCTGCACCGGGTGGGCGCCACCCTTTAAGCATCAGCCTTCAGGCGACGGGGGCCTGTGCCGTGGCGATGTGCATCGCCAACTGGGCCGAGGCGCTGGCCATGAAATGCCGCGCCTCGGGCGTGTCGGCGATCCGCGTGGACAGCCAGGCCTGCACCGCCACCCAGCCTGCGCGCAGCACGCTGTCGGCCATCCACGCCTGACGGGTGCGGTCGGGTTCGGCCATCGCGTCGTCCATGAAGCGGGCGAATTGCTCGATCACGGCGGCCTGCGCCGGGTGCGCGGCGCACTCGGTACGGGCGCGGGTCAGGAAGCTTTGCAGCGCCTTGCCGCCGTCGCCCAGCGTCTGGCGCAGGAAGAAATCCTGCCCCTGCATGCCGGTCGTGCCCTCATAGATCGCAAAGACGCGGCTGTCGCGCAGGGACTGCTCCAGCGTGTAATCCTTGGTGAACCCGGCGCCGCCCAGCACCAGGATCGCCTTGCCCGCCGTATCAAAGGACAGCTCGGCGCCGAAGTTCTTGACCAAGGGCAGCATCCACGCGGTGAAGCGGGCGAGGTCTTCGTCCTCGGCACTCAGATCCGCGGCGGTGGCGGCTTCCAGCAGGGCCAGACGATAGATGTCGATCGCGCTTTTCATCGCGATCAGCTGGCGGCGCACATCGGGATGCTCGATGATCGCAACCGGCGGTTCCTTGGGGTTGCCGCCCTGGCGGCGGTCGGCGGCGTGGGTCGCGGCCACGTCGTAGCATTTCAGCGCGGTGCCCAGACCCTGACAGGCGACGGTCAGGCGCATGTGGCGGATCATGGTGAAGAGCTGCGGCAAACCGCGCCCCTCCTCCCCGATCAGCTGCGCGCGCGCACCGTCGAATTGCAGCGCGCAGGTGGGCGAGCCGTGCAGGCCCATCTTTTCCTCGATGCGTTCGCAGGTGACGCCGGGGCCACGCTCGACCAGAAACAGGCTCAGGCCGCGCGTGCCCGGCGCGTCGCCGGTGCGCGCCAGCAGGCAGTGCCCGATCCGTTCGCGGATGTCGTGATCGCCAAAGCTGATCCAGATCTTCTGGCCGCTGACTGACCAGCCGTCAGCATCCTTGACGGCCTTTGTGCGGATGCGGCCCACGTCAGACCCGGCACCCGGTTCGGAAATGCAGATCGTCGCGCAGCGCTCACCGGCGACCAGCGCGGGCACCCAGTCATCGCGCAGCGCGGGCTCGGCCCATTCGGCCAGCAGCAACGCTGCCGAGCGGGTGCCGCCCACGGCCATCATGAAGGCAGGGCAGGCGCGCTCGAACAGCGGATTTGCGGCGGCGAACATGCTAAGCGGCATGCCCATACCACCGAAATCCTCGGGGTGTTCCAGCCCCAGCCAGCCGCCCTCGACCAGCGCGTCAAAGGCGGGGTGATAGACAGCGGGGACACGCACAGAGCCTGCGTCGAACACCGCGCCTTCGCGGTCGGCGGGAATGTCGAGCGGGGCAACGACGCCTTCGGCCATCTTGGCGGCTTCGGTCAGGATCGACTCGAGCGTTTCATCGTCGATGGGCCCGCGAACGCGGGCCCAGTTCGGTGTCACGGCGAGCGCCGCCATCATGGCGGACGCGTCATGTCTGTACGTCACATCAACCTCGGCAGGAACAGGATCAGAGAGGGGAAGGCGATGACGATGAACACCACCACGATGTCAGCCGCCAGAAAGGGCACAACGCCTTTGAAGATCTGCGAAACGGTCGCGTACTGACTGGCGACATTTCGGATGACAAAGACGTTCATCCCGACAGGGGGCGTGATCATCCCGATCTCAAGCAACTTGACCAGCAGCACGCCGAACCAGATCAGGTCGATACCCTCGGCCCGGAAGATCGGCAGCAGGACCGGCAGCGTGACCATCATCGCGCCGAAGGGCTCCATGAACATGCCAAGGATCAGGTAGATCACCACGACGCTGATCATCAGCTGAATATAGCTCAGCTCGGCACCGCTGACCCAGTTCGAGATATAGCTCGACAGCCCGGTGAGCCCCAGAAAGCGGGTGAACATCGCGGCCCCGACGCCGATGATGAACAGCGAGGACGAGGTTTGCAGCGTCTCGATCATCGAGGTCTTGAAGATCTGCCAGTTCATCCGCTTGGTGCCGATGCCGATCAGCAGCGACCCCAGCGCACCCACGGCACCGGCTTCGGTGGCGGTGAACAGGCCCGAGAACAGCCCGCCGAAGACGATGAACATCAAGAGCAGGATCGGCCAGATGTTGAGCAGGGCCTTGCGGGTGTTCAGTCCGTCGGCGTCCAGCGGCCGGGGCGGGGCGATGTCAGGGCGCAGCCAGCAGGTCAGCAGGACGATGATGGAATAGGACACCGCCGTGACCAGACCGATGGTAATGCCCCCGACGAACACCTTGGTGATCGAGGTTTCGGCGAACACGCCATAGACGATCATCAGGATCGACGGCGGGATCAGCGCACCGATGGTGCCACCCGCGGCAATCGCGCCCGAGGCGAAGCTGGGCGAATAGCCCGATTTCACCATCTCAGGGATGGCGATGCGGCCCATGGCGGCAGCGGTGGCCAGCGACGAGCCGCAGACGGCGGCGAAGCCCGAGCAGGCGAAGATCGAGCTGATCGCCAGCGCACCGGGCACACGGCGCAGCACGGCCTTGGCTGCCTCGAACAGGCCCGCTGTGAGCCCGGCATGATACGAGATGAAGCCCATCAGCAGGAACATCGGCACCGCCGAAAGGGTCCAGTTCGAGATGAACGAGAAGGGGGTGTTCGAGATGATGCCGATCGCCGGGGTCAGGCCCAGCATCCAGGCGACACCGCCGAAAGAAACGCCGATCAGCGCGATGGCGACGGGCACGCGCAGGGCCAGCAGCACAAAGAGCACCGCGATGCCTGTAAAGCCGATGGTGATACTCATACGCGCGGATCCTTCAGCGGCGAGAAGAGGCGAACAAGGGTGACCAGACCGGCAAGTCCGAAGCCCAGCGGGGGCAGCCAGTAGGCGGGCCATGTCAGCACGCGGGTGCTGTTGGCCATCAGGTAGCTGCCGCGGGCGGTGTTGGTCAGCGCGACCTTGAACGTGACCCAGGCGAGGATGAGGTAAACGATGGTCGAGATCAGCGCGACCATGCGGTCCGAAAAGCGCAGCACGCCGGGGCTCATGAAGCCCTCGAGCACCTCGACCTGCACCATGCCGCCCGACCGTTCGACCCAGGCCAGCGGAATGAAGGCCAGCGCGACCATGTAATAGTTGGTGACGATCTCGAATGTCGCGGGGATCGGCGCGTTCATCAGGTTTCGCATCGTGATGTCGATGGCGACATGGGCCATCAGGGACAATGTGGCCACGGCGCCGATGATGGCGAGCATGGCCAGCAGACTGTCTTCAATCCGTTCTAGGCGTTGCATGGTTCCTCCCCGGAAACCGGCCGCAGGGTAAAGGCATGCCGCCGGGGAAGACCCCGGCGGCATGGTTTTTGCGGATTACTGGCCGTAGGTCGCGTAGTCGACGTTGGCCCAGACAGCCTCGTTGACGCGCTCAGCCATGGCGGCCGGGTCGTTGTTGACCTCTTCGGCGACTGCTGCCCAGCTGCTGTACAGCTCCTGGAAGCGCGCGATACGCTCTTCGGCGTCGGCAATGCCATAGCGCTCGGTCGAGATCTGCGCAGCAGACGCCGCTTCGGTCGCGACGAACTCCTGCACCGCTGCGACAAACGCGTCGTCAGCCTGATGCAGCTCGATCCCGGCTTCACGCGCTGCCGCTTCGGCCTCTTCGGGCATCGAACGGCCCCAGCGGTCGGTGAAATCGGCATTGGCGCGGTTGGCAGCACGGGCCATCGCGGCACGGTCCTCGACCGACAGGCTTTCCCAGGTCAGGCCCGAGGTCATGAAGTTCGACGTTGCCTGATACAGACCCAGCGGCACGAAGGTGACATGGGTGATCACGTCGACCAGACGGAACGAGATCAGGTCAGCGATCGACGCCATCGAGCCGTCAACAACACCCTGGCTGATGGCCTCGAACGTGTCGTTGACCGAGATCTGTGCCGGAACAGCGCCGAAATGCTCGGCGAAGCGTGCCCAGGGCGAGCCGCCCGAGCGCAGACGCATGCCTTCCAGATCGGCGATCGAGTGCACCGGACGGGTCGACAGGATCTCGTAGACGTCCGACGCGCCCGAACCCAGATAGACAAAGCCGAAGTCGTGCAGCTCTTGCTGGCAGGGCTCGCATTCGACGATGAACTGGGTCATCGCGGCCGCGGCAGCCTGGCTGTTGCCCGAGGTCAGCGACAGCTCACCGGCCAGCGCCATGTAGGGCAGTTCTGCCGGGAAGTAGAGCGGCAGGAAGTTGCCGACTTCGGCAACCTGGCTCTGCAGCGCGTCCTTCATCTGGCCCAGATTGACCACTTCCGGGCCCAGCATCGTGGTGCCCAGACGGCCCTCGGATTCTTCGGGCAGGTACTGCGCGAAGTTGGTGTAGAGCACACCGTTGGCCGGGTGCGCCGGCGGGGCTGCCGGTGCGATCCGCAGTACGCGGTCTTGCGCCGCTGCACTGAAGGCAAGTACCGAAGCTGCAATTGTGAGCCCGGCGAGTTTCGACAGTTTCATTTTGGTCTCCTCCCAAAGACGCCCATCTTGATGCTCAGAGATTCAGCAATCTCATGGCATTCTCTTTCAGGATGAGGGGGCGTACCTCGTCCCGAAATTCCGCTTTCTCGAAGTCGGCCAGCCAACGGTCCGGCGTGATCGCCGGCCAGTCCGAGCCGAACAGCATTTTCTTTCTCAGCATGGTATTGGCGTATTGCACCAGAATCTTGGGGAAATACTTGGGCGACCAGCCCGAGAGGTCGATGTAGACGTTGGGCTTGTGGGTCGCCACCGACAGCGCCTCTTCCTGCCAGGGAAAGGACGGATGCGCGAGGATGATCTTCAGATCGGGGAAATCCACCGCCACATCGTCCAGATACATCGGGTTCGAGTATTTCAGCCGCATGCCCATGCCGCCGCGCATCCCCGAACCGACACCGGTCTGCCCGGTGTGGAACAGCGCAATCGCGCCTTCGTCCTGAATGGCCTCATAAAGATCATAGGCCATGCGGTCGTTGGGGTAGAAGCCCTGGAACGTCGGGTGAAACTTGAACCCCTTGATGCCGAACTCGCGCACCAGACGGCGGGCTTCGCGCACGCCCATCTTGCCTTTGTGCGGATCAATCGAGGCGAAGGGGATCAGGATGTCGTCGTTCGCTGCCGCGATTTCGGCGACTTCCTCGTTGTGATAACGCCGGAACCCCGTCTCGCGCTCGGCGTCTACCGGAAAGATCACAGCGGCAATCTTGCGTTCGCGGTAATAGGCGGCGGTGTCCTGAATGGTGGGCAGCATGCCCTCGGCGCCAGCCGGGTTCTTGAAGTAATTCGCCATGCCCGTCTGAAATTCATTATACCCGTCGTCACGGCAGGTATCGCAGGGCTCTTCGGCGTGCGTGTGAATGTCGATGGCGATGATATCGTCGAGATTCAGGGGCATTCAGGGGCCTCTTTGAAGGTAAGTTTGCCAAGCAGGCCGAGCAGTTGCTCGACTTCTTGTGGCGTCAGGCCGATACGTTCGGCGGCGTGTACGGCGAGAAAGCTCGCGCGGTAGGTATCCAGATGGGTCTGCCCGGCTGCCGTCAGCGAGAGCAGAACCGAACGGCGATCCTCAGCCGGGACCGTCCGCTTGATGTAGCCTGCGCGCACCAGCCGTTGCACCAGCTTGGTGGTATGCGCAGGCTTGATGTTCAGCGTGCGCGCCAGCGTTCCCTGCTTGAGCCCCGGGTTCAGACCCAGAACCCAGATCACCGTGAATTCGCCGGGGCGCACATCGCTGTCGGCAAACTCGCGAAAGAACTGATCGTAAGCGCGGGTCTGCGACATGCGCAGCATGAAACCCACAGAGCCACGCAGATCACCCAGCTCGACGATCTCTTCGTCGACGGTGGCAGGGAAGGGGGCGTTCATCGCGCCCGGTCCCTATTCGCCGGGGCGGGCGACCTTGCCCACCTTTTTGGACAGAAAGGCGTTCAGGCGTTCTTCGGCCTCGGGCGAGGTCGCGGTGAAGGACGCGATGAAGCTTTCGACGAACAGCCCGTCATCGGTGCCCATGTCGTTGATGCGGGGCAGGGCGTTGATGATTGCGTAGGTCGAGATCGGCGCGTTCGTCGCGGCATGCTTGGCCAGCTCGATTGCCTTTGCCAGCGCTTCGCCCGCGTCGACGACATAGTTGACGATGCCCCAACGCTCGGCGGTGACCGGATCAACCGAGCGGCCCGTCAGCATCAGATCGGTCATCCGCGACACGCCCATCAGCCGCGCCGAGCGCACCGAGGCACCGCCACCGACGAAGATGCCACGCTGGCCTTCGGGCAGGGCGAAGAACGCGGTCTGATCGGCGACCCGCACATGCACAGACGAGGCCAGCTCAAGCCCGCCACCGACGACCGCGCCATGCAGCGCCGCGAACCACGGCAGCTTGCCGCGCTGGATGCGGCCGAAGACTTCATGCCAGCGGCGCGACCCATGGACGCCCTCGAACGGGGTTTTCTTGACGTGCTCGGCCAGATCGAGGCCGGCGCAGAAATGCGGGCCGTGACCGTGGATCACGGCAGCTTTCGCGTTGGCTTCGACTTCGGTGATGACGTCGTTCAGCTCTTCGATGAAGGCGTCGGAAATTGCATTGCGCTTTTGCGGACGATTCAGTCCCACAACCGCGACATCGCCGTTATACTCAAGTGTGAGGTAATCCATAGTTTGGCCCTGTCGCTGTCTGAAAAGCGAACCGCCCCTCCCGGTCGATTCCTGCGGAAGTATCCCCGCAAAAAGTATCCATGTAAACAATAATTCTCTATCCGTGGAAAATGTATCCGAGTATACATTTTGCCACGGAGGACCCTACCATGACAGAATCACCGCTTCGCTCGGTTGAGCTATGGAATCCCGACGTCGACTGGGAGCGCCGGAATGACGGCTCGATCCTGGTCTGGCAAAACGGCAAGCTCGGCGATTATCCCGCGCGCCTGTCCGACCGCATCAAGCATTGGGCCAAAGAACGCCCCGACACCCCTTGGATGGCCGAGCGCGACGCCGCCGGTGTCTGGCAGCGTGTCACCTTTGCGCAGTTGCTGACGCATATCCGGTCCATTGGTCAAGCCCTGCTGGACATGGGCCTGTCGACCGACCGGCCGCTGGTCATTCTCTCGGGGAATTCGACCCAACACGCGCTGATCGCGCTGGGTGCGCAATACGCGGGCATCCCGTCAGCGGCCATCGCGCCCGCCTATTCACTGGTCGCCGGCGAGTTCGGCAAGCTTGACGCCGTGCGCGATCAGATCACGCCGGGTGCGGTTTTCGTGCAGGATACCGGCCCCTTTGGCCGTGCAATCGAGGCGGTGTTCGCCGATCTGCCGGTGCTGGGTGTCTCGGGCGACGGCCTTGCGATGAGCTGGGACGCGCTGCTTGCCACCCCGGCCACTGCCGCGGTGGACAAGGCCAACGCGGCCACCGGTCCCGACACGATTGCGAAATTCCTGTTCACCTCGGGCACCACGGGGTCGCCCAAGGCGGTGATCCAGACCCAGCGCATGATGTGCGTGAACATGGAGCAGATGACCGATTGCTACGCCTATCTGCGCACCGAGCCGCCGGTCATTCTGGACTGGTCGCCGTGGAACCACGTTGCCGGCGGCAACCTGTGCTTCAATACGGCGATCTATAACGGCGGCACCTTCCACATCGACGGCGGTCGCCCGACGCGTGACATGATGGCAAACACCATCCGCGACATCCGCGAGATCAAGCCGAACTGGTACTGGAACGTCCCCTTCGGCTACGAGATGCTGGTCGAGGCGATGGATGCCGACCCGTCGCTGGCCGATGCTTTCTTCAAGAACCTCAAGCTCAAGTACTATGCGGGCGCGGCGATGGCCCAGCACACCTGGGATGCGCTGGAACGGCTGGCGGAGAAGTCCACCGGCGAGCGCGTGCTGCTGGCAACGGGCCTTGGCTCGACTGAAACCGCACCGTTTGCGCTGTTCAACACCGATCCTGAGGCCCCGGCGGGCTGCATCGGTGTCCCGGCCAAAGAGATCATCCTCAAGCTGGTCCCGGTCGAGGGCAAATGGGAGGCCCGTGTCAAAGGGCCGAACGTGACGCCGGGCTACTGGCGCAACGAAAAGCTGACCGCCGAAGCCTTTGACGAGGAAGGCTTCTATTGTCTGGGCGACGCGCTCAAGTTCGTCGACGAGTCTGACCCGTCCAAGGGTTTCTTCTTTGACGGGCGCGTGGCCGAGAACTTCAAGCTGTCCACCGGCACCTGGGTCGGCGTCGGCGCGCTGCGCGCCAAGCTGACCGATGCGCTGGGTGGGCTGATGCGCGACGCGGTGATCGTCGGCGAGGGCGAGGATTACCTCGGCGCGTTGCTGGTCCCGTTCCGCCCGGCCATCGAGAAGCTGGTGCCGGGGGGCGAGGGCATGTCCGACGCCGAACTCTGCCGCCATCCGGTGCTGACCGAGGCACTGGCCGAGAAGCTTGCGGCCTATAACGCCACCGCCACCGGCTCGTCGCTGCGCGTGCCGCGGGTGATCGTGATGGACGAGGCGCTGAACATGGACCGCGGTGAAGTGACCGACAAAGGCTCGGTCAACCAGCGCGCCGTGCGTGCCAACCGCGCCGAGCTGGTTGCCGATATCTATGCGGGCAGCAAACGCGTTATTCTGGGCAAGAAGGGCTGAGCGATGCAGATTGACGGATGTTCGGTTCTGGTCACCGGCGCAGGGTCGGGGCTGGGCGAAGCAACGGCCCGCATGCTGGCTGCGCGCGGGGCCAAGGTCGCGATCCTGGACCGCGATCTGGCCAAGGCGCAGATGGTGGCCGGTGAGATCGGCGGGGTTGCCGTCGGCGGGGATGTGACCGCGGAAGGCGACGTGAACGCTGCGCTGGATGCGGCGACCTCGGCGCATGGCATTCCGCGCATCGTGGTGAACTGCGCGGGCATCGGCACTGCCGGGCGTGTGCTGGGCCGCGAGGGGCCGCTGGCGCTCGAGGCGTTCCAGCGCACGATCAACGTGAACCTGGTGGGCACGTTTAACGTAATGCGTCTGGCGGTCGCGCGCATGGCGCAGGCTGAACCGCTTGACGATGGCGAGCGCGGCGTGGTGATCAACACCGCGTCCGTTGCAGCGTTTGACGGACAGATCGGGCAGGCGGCCTATGCGGCGTCCAAGGGCGGTATCGTTGCGATGTCCCTGCCTGTCGCGCGCGAGCTGGCGCGGGTCGGCGTGCGTGTCAACGTGGTGGCCCCGGGGATTTTCCTGACCCCGCTGCTCTATACCCTGCCTGAAGAGGCGCAAAAGGCGCTGGCGGCGGATATCCCCTTTCCGCAGCGGCTGGGCGATCCGGCGGAATTCGCCGATACCGTCTGCTTCATGGCCACCAATCGCTACATCAACGGCGAATGCGTGCGGCTGGATGGCTCGGCGCGTCTGAAGGCCAAGTAAGGCCGCAGGGTCGGAAGAGTGGCGAAACCCGGGAGGGTTTTCCACCCTCCCGGACCCTCCCGGAGGATATTTTCAGACAGAAAATGAGGCGCGGTTAACGAAAGCTTAACGCGCCTCTTTGCTCTTCAAGTATCCTCGGGGGGTGAATTCGCTGCAAGCGAAGAGGGGGGCTGAAGGCCCCCTTGCTGCGTTGCCGGCGGCGCGGCAACACGGGGTTTGCGTGTTGCGGCAAAATGTATACATTTACTGTATACATGGGAGGGTTCATGTCCGAATCGAAAAGCGTCAACCTGACCAAACGGGCGACCTATGAGTTGCGCCAGCGGATCATACACGGCGGATTGCCCGGTGGCACGCGGCTTTATGAGGTCGCCCTGTCCGAAGAATTGCAGATCTCGCGCACGCCCGTGCGGGAGGCGATGTCACGGCTGGCCGAAGAAGGTTTGCTGGAGCGCGCGCCGGGTGGCGGGTTTCAGGTGCGCTCGTTCAGCCTGCGCGATGTGACCGATGCCATCGAGCTGCGCGGCGTGCTTGAAGGTACCGCAGCGCGGCTGGCGGCGGAGCAGGGGGTTGAGCCGGCGCGATTGGTGGCGATCAAGGCGTTGCTCGACAGGCTGGACGGCTGCTTTGCGCCGGGTGGCGCGACGGGGCAGGAGCAGATCGATTTTGACGCCTATAGCGAGCTGAACGCGCTGTTTCATCAGCGTCTTTCCGAATTATGCGCCAGTCCGGTCATCCTGCGCGAGCTTGAGCGCGTTGTGTCGCTGCCCTTTGCGTCGCCCTCGGCCTTTGTGCTGGGACAGGCGGATGCTGCGCGCTCGAACCGCTCGCTGGCATTGGCGCAGGCGCAGCACCGCGCGCTGGTGCAGGCGATCGAGCAGCGCGAAGGCGCGCGGGCCGAGTTCATCGCGCGCGAACACGCAAGGATCGCGCGGGGCAACCTGGAGGCCAGTTTCGTTTCCGACCCGCAGGCGCCCGATTGCGTGCCGGGTATGGCGCTGATCACGCGCTGACACCCGTTGATGCATACACGGTTTGTGTAAAATCGGTCAAAACTGGCCGGTGAGGGGCGAATTTACTTGCATCCAGCCAGCCTTCTGAGCATGTTGTATACATTCTTGCCTTGGGAGGAGAATCGAAATGGTTGCAACCAGCCTTGAAGCCCTGATCGCACAAAACAATGGTGACCCCGTCACCATGCTGCGCAATTCGAAAATTGGCATGTATGTTTATCCGGTCGTCGCACCGGAATTCAGCAACTGGCGTGTAGAACAGGAAGCCTGGCGCAAGTCGGCCGTGCTGTTTGACCAGTCGCACCACATGGACGAGCTGATCGTCGAGGGCCCGCAGGCCACCGAGTTCCTGGCTCACCACGGGATCAACGCATTCCACAACTTCGGCCTGAACCGTGCCAAGCACTACGTTCCGGTCACCCCCGCTGGTCACGTGATCGGCGACCACATCATTTTCCGCGAGCGCGAAGACAAGTACATCCTGGTGGGCCGCGCGCCGACCTCGAACTGGCTGATGTTCTGCGCCTCGTACGGCAACTGGAACGTGCGCATCCGCTACGACCCGCGCTCGAACAGCCGCCCCGAGGGTGAGCGCGTTCTGCGCGAGCATTACCGCTTCCAGATCCAGGGCCCTGACGCCGGTGCGATCTTCGAGAAGATGAACGGCGGTCCGATCCCGGACATCAAGTTCTTCCACGTCGAGTGGATCAACATCGGTTCCAAAAAGGTGCAGGCGCTGCGTCACGGCATGTCCGGCGCGCCGGGTCTGGAAATCTGGGGTCCGTACAAGGACAAGGATTACATCCACTCGACCGTCATGCAGGCTGCGCGCGACGCCGGTGTGAACCTGGTTCAGTGCGGTAGCCGTGCGTATTCGACCAACACGCTGGAATCCGGCTGGATTCCGTCGCCGCTGCCGGGCATCTACACCGGTGATGGCATGACCAAAGCCTACCGCGAATGGCTGGGCGCTGACATGTACGAGTCGGCCGGTGCCATCGGTGGTTCGTTTGTTTCGGACAACATCGAAGACTACTACGTCAACCCGTTCGAAGTTGGCTATGACTTCTACATCGGCTGGAAGAAAGACGACTTCATCGGCAAGGCCGCTCTGGAGAAAATCAAGGCCGAAGGTCCGAAGCGCAAGAAAGTCACGTTCGAGTGGAACCGTGACGATGTGCTGAAAGTCATCGCCTCGTCCTTCGAGCAGGGCACGCCCTACAAGTGGATCGACTTCCCGCAGCCGAACTACGCGTCGTCCTCGGCCGACCGCGTCGAGCGTGATGGCAAGATGGTCGGCATGTCGATGTTCAACGGCTACTCGTTCAACGAGCGTTGCCTGCTGAGCCTTGGCGTGGTGAGCACCGATGTCGAAATCGGCGACGTGCTGACCCTGAAATGGGGTGAGCCCGAGACCACCGGCAAGACCTCGACCGAAGCGCACAAGCAAGCCGAGATCCGCGTTCGTGTCTCGCCGACGCCGTATGCGGCTGAAGCGCGCACCTCGTACGCCGACAGCTGGCGGACCCGCACCAACGGGTGATACGATGTCTGGGCGGCGCCGGTGCAAACCGTGCGCCGCCTGAACCTTCGGGCCCGGGCCTGTGGGGTGATTATAGCCGCTCCTTATGATGGGATCAGCGAAATCCATTTTAACGCGCGGTGTTCTTGGTCATAGTAGGTCCGGTCGAATGTAAGCGATCCGGGGCGTCGCGCCCCGAACCTTGGGAGGACTACCATGCTCAATTTCACAACCCTTCGCGCCGCTGGCGCGGTGGCTGCCACGGCTGCCGTTCTGGCCGCGCCCGCCGGTGCCACGACGCTGCGCTTCGCCCACTGGGTGCCGCCGCAGCACACGCTGACCGCCTCGACCATCCAGCCGCTGATTGACGCCACTGCCGCCTCGGGCCTGGAAATCCAGGTGTACCCCGGTGGCGAGTTGGGCGCCGGTCCGCTGGAGCAATATGTGCGCGCTGTGACCGGTGCTGCGGATATCGTCTGGGGGCTGCAAGGCTACACCTCGACCCAATTCCCCCGCACGATGATCTCGGAACTGCCGGGCGCTGTGCCTGAGGGCATGCATGGCTATGACATGCTGTGGAATGCCTATGAGGCGGGCCAGCTGGCCAACGAGTTCCCGGGCACCGTGCCGCTGGCGCTGTGGCTGTCCGAGCCCAACGTGTTCATCATGCGCGACCACGACATCCGCACCCCGGCTGATCTGGCTGGTCTGAAGATCCGTGTGTCGGGGTCGGCTGCCGCGGCTGCCGTTGAATCGCTGGGCGCAACCCCGGTGCAGATGCCGGCGGGCGAGATCTATAACTCGCTGCAAACCGGCCTGATCGACGGCGTGATCACCGGGGCCTCGGCCATCGGCGATTTCCGTCTGGACGAAGTTGCCAACAGCTACACGCTGGGTGCGCCGCTGGGTCACATCTCGTTCTACGTGGTGATGAACCAGGGCGCCTATGACAGCCTGTCGGACGAAGAGCGTACCGCGCTGGACTCGATTGCTGGTCGCGAACTGTCGGCCTCGGCCGAAGCGGGCTGGTATGCCCGCGCCGATCAGGTGATCGGCCAGATCACCGATGCCGGTGACAACACGGTCTACACGCTGACCGACGAAGAAGCCGCTGCCTTCAGCGCGCTGACCTTCCCGGTGCGTGACACGGTCGTTGGGTCGATCGATGGCGGCGCGGACGTCCTGAACACCATGCAGGGCATGTAACGTGCTTCGTACTCTCGATACGTTTGCGGGCAGGGTTATCGCCCTGGCCGCAGTCCTCGGCACCCTCGGCCTTTTGGCCGAGGTTGTCGTGATCCTGATCGACGTGATCGGGCGCTATTTCGGCTCGCCGCTGCGCGGCGCGCAAGACGTGACGCAAATGGCCATGGTGGTGCTGGTGTTCGGCGGCATGGCGCTGTGCGACCGTCAGGGCGGCCATATCGCCGTGGATCTGTTCGAGCGGTCCTTTCCCGCCTGGCTGAACAAGCTGACCGACATTGTGGCGGCGGTGCTGGGTGCAATGGTCTTTGGCCTGATCGCCTGGAACATGTGGAAGTCGGCGTCGATCTCGCAGATGCTGAATCTGTCGACCAATATCATCAATCTGCCCAAGGACTGGTTCCAGTATTACGTGGTTGTGTGCTGCGTGATCACCGCTGCGGGCATGACTCTGCGCGCCGTCTACCTGAGCCTTGGTGGTTCGGTAACGCGACCGGAAGGTTATAATTCATGAGCGATTTCGGTATCGGCGTCACCGGGGTGGTCATTCTTTTCGCCCTGCTCGCCCTGCGCGTGCCCGTCGCCTTTGCGATGTTCGCGGTAGGTTTTGTCGGCATTGCGATCCTCAACAGTGTCAACGCTGCCATGGTGTCGATGGCGTCGGAAAGCTTCACACTGGCCTCGTCGCCGGAACTGGTCGTGGTGCCGCTGTTCATCCTGATGGGCAATGTCGCGACCGAGACCGGGATGAGCCGCAAGCTCTATGACGCGGCCTATGCGATGATCGGCTCGGTGCGCGGTGGTCTGGCCTCGGCCACGATCATCGGCTGCGGCGGGTTTGCCGCGCTGTCGGGTTCGTCGGTGGCCTCGGCGCTGACGATGGGCAAGGTCTCGCTGGGCGAGATGGAGCGTTTTGGCTACGACCCGCGCCTGAGCACCGGTGCCGTCGCTGCGGGCGGTACGCTGGGCATCCTGATCCCGCCCTCGACCGGGTTCGTGATCTACGCGATCCTGACGCAGGAATCCATCGGACGGCTGTTTCTGGCCGGGGTGTTCCCGGGCCTGCTGCTTTTGCTGATGTTCGTGCTTACGGCCACGGTGATCTGCTGGATCAATCCGGCCATGGGCCCGGCCGGTCCGCGCACCTCGGTGAATGAGAAGCTGCGCGCGATGGTCGGGGCGCTGCCGATCCTCAGCGTCATCGTGCTGACCATTGGCGGCATCTACACCGGCATCTTTTCACCCGTTGAAGCCTCGGCTGTCGGGGCAGGGATGATCATCATTATCGGCCTGCTGGCCCGGACGCTGACGCTGCAAGCCTTCTGGGCTGCGGCAAAAAGCTCGGTCACCACCACGGCGACGGTCATGCTGATCCTGATCGCCGCGCATATGATCAACCCGTTCCTGGCGCTCAGCCATATCCCGCAGGAACTGGGGACGTTCCTGACCGAACTGAGCCTGCCGCCGATGGCGATTCTGGCGCTGATCCTGTGCTGCTACCTCATTCTGGGGTGCTTCCTGGAAGGTTTCGCCATGCTCGTGCTGACCATGCCGATCTTCTTCCCGATCATCCAGCAACTGGGCTTTGACCCGATCTGGTTTGGTGTGCTGGTCGTGCTGACGCTGGAAATGGGCCTGATCTCGCCCCCGTCGGGGTCAACGTGTTCATCGTGAAGTCGGTGGCACCGCATGTGCCCTTGGGCACGATCTTTCGCGGGGTCATGCCGTTCTGGTTTGCGATGATCATCACGCTGATCCTGTTGGTGATCTTCCCGCAGATCTCGCTTCTCTTGCCTAACACGATGATCAACTGACCATGACAACGACGCTTCTGATCCCCGGCCTTTTGTGTGACGCCTACTGCTGGGAGCCGGTTCTTGAACGGCTCCCGGCGCAGGTGGCCAATCTGTCCACGCAGGACAGTCTCACCGAGATGGCGCGGGATCTGCTGGCGCAAAACCCCGGCCCCCTGCGGGTGGCCGGGCATTCGATGGGGGCCCGCGTCGCGATCGAGATGGCGCGGCAGGCGCCCGGGCGGATCGAAAAGCTGGCCCTGCTGGACACCGGCATCCATCCGCTGAAACCCGGCGAGCCTGCGAGCCGCGCCGAAATCGTGAAATTCGCCTATGACCACGGCATGCAGGCGCTGGCTGACCGCTGGCTGCCGCCGATGGTCTGGACCGGCAACCAGACGAACGCAGCCCTGATGGCGGATCTGACCGCCATGGTGCTGCGCATGGATCCCGACCTGCACGCCCGCCAGATCAAGGCGCTGGTCGAGCGGCCGGATGCAACCCCGGCAATGGCGCAGATCACCTGCCCGGTGCTGCTGATGGTTGGCCGCCATGACCAATGGTCGCCGGTCTCGCAGCACGAGGACATGCTGGCGCTGTTGCCGGATGCACGGCTGGACATCATCGAAGACGCGGGCCATTTCGCCCCGGTCGAGCGGCCCGATGCGGTTGCGGACCGGCTGGTCCCCTTCCTGCGCGACTGACGGAGAGCGCTCATGTTTTTTCTTATGGAATGCCAACACTTCCCGGCCAAGGATTCCGAGCGGGACCGGCTGCGGGCGCAGCATCGCGACTGGGTTGCCTCGGGCGGCGAGGGCCTGTGCTCGGTGCTGATCGGCTCGGCCCTGTGGGCCGATGACGGCAGCGCGCTGGGGCATTGGGGCATCCTTGAGGCCGAGACGCCGCAGGCCGCCCGCAGCTTTGCCGAAGGCGATCCCTTTGCCCGCGAGGGCGTGGTTTCGGCCATTGATATCACCCGGCTGGCGGATGGCTTCAAAGCCGACCGCATCAGCCCTCGCATGACCACCTGACACTGGAGGACCCTGTCATGGCTCTGTTCAACCTGCGCGCCAACAAAGGCGCTGCCGACAAGCCCGAGCTGAAGACCGGCGCGCTGTCCGCGCTGCTTGAAGGCACCTCGATCGAGGTGATGCCGCGCACCGCTGCCAAGATCGAAAGCTTCGCCGAAATTCTGCCCGCCGGCACGCGCGTCTATGTCGCGCATCTGGACGGCACGCCGATTGACGAGATGGTCGAGACGGTCAAGCGGATCACCGATGAGGGCTTCCCGGTGATGCCCCACGTCCCCGCCCGCATCATCGACAGCCGCGCCACGCTGGAAACCTGGCTGAAACGCTACCGCACCGAGGCCGGAGCCGAGCAGGCGCTGGTGCTGGCGGGGGGCGTGCCGACGGTGGCGGGTGAATTCACCTCGTCCATCGACCTTTTGAAAACCGGGCTGTTCGACGAGCTGGGCTTCAAGCGCCTGCATGTCGCCGGTCACCCCGAGGGCAACAAGGACATCGACCCCAAGGGCGGCACCGCCGTCGTTGATGAAGCGATGCTGTGGAAGCAGAACTTCTCGAAGAATTCCGATGCCGAAATGGCCATCGCCACGCAATTCGCGTTTGAGAGCGGGCCGATCATCGCCTGGGCCGAGCGTCTGCAAGCCATGGGCATCACCCTGCCGATCCATCTGGGCGTCGCCGGTCCGACCAAGCTGCAAACGCTGATCAAATTCGCTATCGCCTGTGGTGTCGGCCCGTCGCTGAGCGTGCTGCAAAAGCGGGCGATGGATCTGACCAAGCTCTTGGTGCCGTTCGCACCGACCGAGATGCTGGCGGAAATCGCGGCCTACAAGACCTCGCATCCTGACAGCCTGCTCGAGCATGTGCACCTGTTCCCGCTGGGCGGGATCAAGACCTCGGCGACCTGGTTGAGCGAGCACAAGTAAAAGAGGCGGGGGGCTGCGCGCCCCCGCACCCCTGCGCCAAAGGGGGAGCACGCTCCCCCTTTGGAAACCCCCGTGGATATTTAGAGACAGAAAATGGGTCAGCAGGCAGAGAGCCTGGGGAGCCAGTCGAGGGAGGCGTCTGTCGGGCCGTTGGGTTTGTATTCGGCACCGATGGGGCCGGGCCAGTTGAGCCGGGGCAGGAGCGTCACGTAGTCGACGCTGCCGTGGTCTGGCGCGCTGCGGTCGGGGACGGCGGCAATCTGGATATGGCCGATCAGCGGGCGCAGGGTGTCGACGTCATTGAAGACCTCGGGCTCGGTGCGGCCGACATGGTAGCAATCGAACATCAGTTTCAGATTGGGGCGGTTGAGCGTTTTCAGCGTGTCGACCGCTTGAGCCGTGGTGTTCAGGTGGTAGTCGGGCACGTGCCAGCGGTTGATCGCTTCGATGAGCAGGGTCATGCCGGGCGGCGCGCTGTCGCAGGCATAGGCGAGGTTGGCGTGGTAGGTCGCGTCGTCGCCGTGTTTGCCCGCCATGAGGTGCACGGCGCGCGTGTCGGTGGCCAGCGCATAGGCGAAGGCCTCATCGATGGCGGCGCGGGCCTCGGCCTCGCGGTCCTTCAGCGCAAGAAGGCCGAAATCGCCAGTGCCGCCGGGGCGGGTGTTGAGGGTCATCATCCGCAAGCCGGTTTCGAGCAGCGCGGCGCGCGTCTCGGCGGCGGGGGTGTCGTAGGGGAAGTGGCACTCGACCGCCGCGAAGCCCGCGGCCTTGGCGGCGCGGATCGCGTCGGGCAGGGGACGGTCGGTCCACAGGAAGCCGAGATTGGCGGAGAATTCCCTCACAGCGTGACGATGTGGTTATCCCAGGCGCGCGGGCGCAGGCCCAGCGGCCGGGCGTGGCCTTGCGTGACGCGCAGGACACCGCCGCCGCCATCGGTGGTCAGGAACCCGCCGGGGCAGGGGGCAAGGCCGCAGATATCGGCGCGGCGGGTGGCACCGAGGAACGCGCCGCTGGTGTCGAAACGGTGCAGCCGGCCGCCGCGGGGCGAGGTGATCGCCACCTCGCCTGCGGTAAAGGCGCAGGAGCCGGCGTAGCCCTGCATCAGAGCCTGCTCGGCATCGGGGGCTGAGGCAAGGAGGGGCGCGTTGCCCCGACGGTGCAGACCGAGGAGCGGGACAACCTGCCCCGCGTCGCCTTCCCACTGCATCGCGAAGGCGAGTGTGCCGTCGTCATGGGCGAGGTGGCGGATCGAGGCGAAGTGCAGCGCGGGATTCAGCGTGACCTGTTCGGCGATCGCGTCGGCTTCGATATAGGTCAGCGAGGGGGCCATATCCGGCACGTTCAGCTTGGTGCGGTCGCTGGGGTCGGTGGCGATGCCGCCATTGGCGACGGCAAACACGTCGCCCGGCAGGCGCAGCACTTCGTGCGGGCCGATGCCGCCGGTTTCAATCTGGCCGATGCGGCGATACTCGGCGTCCCAGAGGCCCAGAAAGCCCTGACTGTCGGACGCGCGCTGCTCGGTGGTGGTGAGCAGGCTGCCATCCTCGGTAAAGGCACCGTGGCCGTTGAACTGCATCCCCTCGGGCGGGGTCAACTGGCGCAGCAGGCTGCCGGTCGCGCAGTCGAGCACCAGCGCGAAAGCGCCGGGGCGGCGGGCAAAGACCACGGCCTGAGGCCGGTGCGGATGCCCGGCCCCGGCATGGCCGCGCGCGGGCAGGGGCAGGCGGAAAGTGTCCGCGCCATCCTCGGCGATGCCAAAGAGCGCGTAAGCGCCGTCAGCCTCACGCGCGCAGGCCAGCCAGCGCGGCCCGCCCGCATCGGCCCAGCTGGGTTTGGGCGCGGCGACGGCCACCAGCCCGGCGAGAAAGGCGCGACGGCTGGTCATGGCTCAGTCTCCGTCCGCCGAGTTGAAGCCGGGGGCGATGCCCATCGTTTCGCCGATGTCGACGATCAGCACGTCACCGATGGTGCGCACCCGGCCTTGCAGCGATTCCAACCGCAGGCGGGCTTGCGCTTCGGTGATGTCCTGAAACGCCGGGTCAGCAATCGTGCTGGCAAAATACTTTGCGGCGTCAAACGCTTGCTCGACCGCCTCAAGCGGTTGCCCGGCCAGCGCGGTCGCCATCTGGTGCAGCGCCTCCAGCGAGAGAGACACGTTGCGCATGCTGCGGCTCGCGCGCCAGGTCTCGGCCCGTTGCGGGCGCGGGCGGTCCAGCGTGCCCATCGGGCGGCCAAGGCGCTGGTCGGCGATGAACTCGATCCCGCCGTGCAGCTGGGTGAAGAGCGCGCGCTCGGCCTCTTGCGGCGAGAGGTAGACACCGTTGTCCGTCGCCCCGGCGTTGCGCAGCTCGGGCGCGAATTTCTGGTTCCAGGCGGCGTTCACGGCTTCGGCCTGATTGGCCAGATCCTGCGTCATGACCGTCACCAGCGTGCAGGAATAGCTGCCCGCCGCATAGTCGTTGAACTGCGGATCGTAGAGCATGGTTTCCAGCGCATAGAGCCCGCGCGCGGCGGCGGAGACCTCGGTAAAGGCCTCGGCGTCGGTGCCCATCGCGTCTTCATCGGCGATCAGCCGGGCCAGTGTGCGCCGCCCGCTGCTGCGATCGTCGGGCCAGTACGCCATGCTCAGCGTCGCCTGTTCCTGCGGTCCCATGCGCAGATGGCTGATACCCATCCACGCGTCAAAGGCGGTGTTCCACGCCGGGGTCAGCGCGTCGGGTAGGCAGTTTTCAGCGGCGGCCGTGGCCAGATCCTGCGTGGCACTGGCAAAGGCGGCCTCGCCGGGCAGTATATGGGTGTCGAGCACCGCGTTGACATCGGCCAGCGCCGGGGCGGCGGTGAAACACAGAGCGAAGGCAAGGCTGAGGCGCATCAGAGGGACTCCAGAAAGCGCAGCAAGGCGGCGCGGTCATCAGGGGCGAGGGCGACCACGGCGTCGCGGGCTGTCTGCGCCTCGCCACCGTGCCAGAGCACGGCTTCCAGCAGGGACCGTGCGCGCCCGTCGTGCAGGAACTGGGTATGCCCGCTGACCCGTTCGGTCAAGCCGATCCCCCATAACGGTGGCGTGCGCCACTCGGTGCCGGTGGCGCGGGCTTCTGGTCGGTGGTCGGCCAGACCCTCGCCCATGTCGTGCAGCAGAAGGTCGGTGTAGGGCCAGATCAGCTGGAAGCTTTGCTCGGGCCGGTCGGGCAGGCGGGCGGTGACAAAGGCGGGTTGGTGGCAACTGGCGCAGTCCAGCTGGTGAAAGATCGCGCGCCCGCGCAGCACTTCCGCGTCATCCACGTCGCGGCGGGCGGGGACGCCCAGATTGCGGGCATAAAAGGTGACCAGATCGAGCGCCTGCTGGCTGACCTCGACACTGTCCTGTTCGGGGTCAGCGCCGTCGATGGCCATGCGGCAGACGGTTTGCGCCGGGGTGCAGTCACCGGCGCTGTCGGGGAACAGCGGCGTCGACAGGCCCATGTCGCCCGAGAAGGCGGCGGCGCTTTGCTGCATCACCGTGGGGGCACCGGCCTTGTGGCCGAAACGGCCCAGCATGGGGGCGTTGAATTCGGGCGACCAGACGATGTTGGGGCGGCCCGAGATGCCATTGCCGTCGGCATCGTCGGGGTCGGCATGGGCGAGGATGTCGGCCACAGGGATCGCCTCGAGCAGTCCGAGGCCGAGCATCTGGGGGGCAACGCGGGGGCTGAGCATGGCGGTGTCGCCCAAGGGGCCAAAGGCCAGATCCTCGGCCCGCCAATCGGGGCGGCGCAGGGACGCGGTTTCGCCCCCTGCCAGCGCGACCGGGATTTCCTCCCAATCGACGACCAGCCGGTATTCGGCGGGCTGGCCCTGCACCGCAAAGTCCTGCATCTGCGCACCGTAAGCCGGATGGGGAAGGGTGGCGATGTAATCGGCGATTCCGGCAGGGCCTGCCGTGCCCTCGGGCGCGGGGATCGAGACGCGCAGGAACATCGAGATCGCGTTATCGTCGCCGGGGCCGGGCGGATGGCCGCGCCCGTCGAGCAGATGGCAGGTCTGGCAGCCCCGCGCATTGTAGAGCGGGCCCAGACCATCCGACGCGATGGTCGAGGACGGGGCCGAGACCCAGAGCCGGGTGAACAGGCCGTTGCCCAGACGAAAATCCATCTGGTCTTCAAAGCTCATGTTCGCGGAAGGCTGCGAGAAGGCGTCATTGCCGGTGCGGACCCGGACTGTCGCCGCACCGCCCGAACGCAGCTCAAACCGCTGCGGCAGGGTCGGATCGCTGGGCGGCGCTGTCACCAGAGCGACGCGCCGGGCTTCGGACGGGGTGCGGGGGGTGGCGTTCAGGTGCAGGTCGGTCAGATCCTGCGCAGCCAAGGGAGCCGCGAGTGGCAGGGCTGTGATCAGCCCTGCCAGCAGGCGGGCCTTACTCGGCCTCATCCATCGGCGCGGCGTTGAGCAGCGCATAGCGTTCGTCTCCGAGGCGGTCATAGAGCGCCAGCTGGGTTTCGAGGAAATCGATATGGCCTTCCTCGTCGACCAGCAGCGCCTGAAACAGCTCCATCGTGCCGAAATCGCTCACTGACTGGCAATAAGCGCGCGCCTCGCGGTAAAGCGCGACGGCTTCCTCTTCCGCCGCCAGATCGGCGGTCAGGGTTTCGCGCGGGCTTTCGCCGATGCGCAGCGAGATCGAGCTTTTGCAGATTGGGATGGCCGCCCAGAAAGATGATCCGGGCGATCAGCTTGTCGGCGTGCTGCATCTCTTCAATGCTTTCCTCACGGCTTTTCTTGGCCATGCGGGTCAGGCCCCAGTCTTCCTGCAGGCGGAAATGCAGCCAGTACTGGCTGACCGCCGTCAGTTCCGAGCGCAGGGCCTTGTTGAGATACTCGATGACCTTTGCATCACCCTTCATCGTCAGTCCTCCTGTTGGGCTGCACGGCGCAAGCCGCGTAGCTGACTGGGAACTTCCGTATTCGGATTTCCTCTCAGGGTCGAGAGAAAGGTCTTCATGCAACCACCACAATCGGCGGATTTACCCAAGGCGCGGTACACTTTGCCGGGCGTGATGATCGTCAGCGGGTCCGAGGCCCGCATCCAGTCCACGGCGGCATGGATGTCCCGGTCGGTGATGCCGGTGCAGGAACAGACGATCATCGCTAAGGCCCTCTGTGTTTGCTCGAACGCGGCGTTTACTCGAAAACGGCGCCGGGGTTGTCGAGGCTGTCCGAGCCTTCGATCGCCACACCGTCCAGATTGAGCGCGACGATGACACGCTCGATGTCACGGGTCTGCGCGACCAGCGCATCCACCGCCCCCATGATCACCGTCTCGCCGGTCTCGTTGCCGGGCGCGAGCATCATGTCATAGGACATGCCGCCCTCGGCCGTATCGACCATGGTTTGCAGCGCGGCGACCGAGGCATCCAGACCCGCAGTCAGCGCCTGATCCAGTGCCGGATCGGTCTGCGCGACCAGATCGCTCAGGCTGGGGCCGTCGACAACGCTGCCATCGGTGCGGGTGTAGCTGCCGGTATAGACGTTCCGGATGCCCAGCCCGTCATAGTAATGGCTGTAATGCGTGTTGTCCGAGAAGCAGTCATGCTCTTCCTCGGGGTCGTTCAGCATCAGACCCAGACGGATACGCTCGCCCGCCAGCTCGCCGTAGGACAGGCTGCCCATGCCGGTCAGGATCGCCGACAGACCGGCGGTCTCGTCGGCGGTGACCGCTTCGCGCGCCGCGCCGCCATCGGTCCAGTTGGCGGCCATTTCTTCAAGATCGGTGATCAGTAGCCCGGTCGCAGCGCGCAGATAGGCCGCGCGGCGGTCACAGTTGCCATTGGTGCAGGCGTCGCCCTGCGCGTAGTCGGTCCAGGGGCGTTCGCCCGCACCGGCGTCGGTGCCGTGCAGATCCTGACCCCAGAGCAGGAATTCGATGGCGTGATAGCCGGTGGCGACATTGGCTTCGACCGCGTCGGCCTCTTGCAGCACGTCTTGCAGCAGGGTCGCGTCGATCACCGAGGCGTCGATCGTCTCGCCCGAAAGGGTCAGGCTGGGATTGGCGATCACATTGAGCTGCGCGGCGGGGTTGTCGTCACCGCCGATATAGCTGCGCGCGACATAGTCGATCAGACCCTCGTCCAGCGGCCAGGCGTTCACGCGGCCCTCCCAATCGTCAACGATCGGATTGCCAAAGCGGTAGGCCTCGGTCTGCTGATAGGGCACGCGCGCGGCGATCCAGGCAGCGCGGGCGTTTTCCAGCCCGGCTTCGGACGGGGCGGCCAGAAAGGCGGCAATCGCTTCGGACAGGTTCTGCGCGCTGTTCAGCGAGTCGGTGTACGCGGCTTCGGCGATGTCTGAATAGGTGGTCAGCACCTCGGCAGGCGTCACGGCATTCGCGGCCATGGGGAAAGTCAGGGCGGCGGTCAGGGCAAGGGTCGAAATATGGCGCATGAATCCTCGGGCTGGCTGGGCGCCGGGGATGGGAGCGGCGCTTGAAAATCAGGCCGGGCTTGTCCGTGTCAGGGTGGCACAGCGTGGCTTGGCTGGGCGCAATCTGCGTCCGGCCAGCCTGAATGTCAATCCTGATATCTTTACTTGGAATAAGCGCGCCGCCGCGCGGCGGGCTATTTCCCGGCCAGCAACAGCGCCATATGCCGCATCGCCAGCGCGTAGCCATGCACGCCGAACCCCGCCAGCACCGCATCCGCGCGGGCACTGACATAGGAATGGTGGCGGAAGGCCTCGCGCTTGTGGACCTGAGAGATATGGACCTCGATCACCGGGCCCTCAAAGGTCATCAGCGCATCGAAAACCGCAACCGAGGTATGGGTCAGCGCGGCGGGGTTGATGATGATCCCGGCCGCTGTTTCGCGCGCCTCGTGGATCCAGTCGATGATCTGCCCCTCCCAGTTGGACTGGCGCAGCACCGACTCAAGCCCGGCCTCTTGGGCAATGGCGGCACAGGCGGCGGCGACATCATCCAGCGTGTCGCGGCCATAGATTTCGGGCTGGCGCTTGCCCAGCAGGTTCAGGTTGGGGCCGTTCAGGATATGGATGGTGCGGGTCATCGGGATCTGCTCACAAAGCTGTTGGCACAGCTTACCGATTGGGCACCGGGTGCGCCAGCCCGTTGGCGCTGCGCTGTTTCCTGCCGGGCGGCCCTGCGCACAGGGTTGTGTTTCCCAAACCGCTAGGTCTGTCACCGCAGGCGCGCTACCTTGTGCCATCGCCCCTGACCGGGGCGCGCACCACCGGGGGGCCCATGCGGACCATTGCCAGTTTTATCGCCCTCAATCGCTTCGGTCTGGGGGCTGCACCGGGCGAGGCCGACGCAATCGGCGATGACCCGCGCGGCTGGCTGAGCGCGCAGATTCAGCCAAGCGCGCCCCTGCCCGAAGCGCTGCGCGGGTTTCGCAGTTCGGAAGCGATCATCAACGGCATTCTGAGCGCCCGTCTGGAGAGCCCGGAGGCCCAGCAGCGAGAACGCCGCCGCGCGCAAGAGCAGGATTTCGACACTGAAATGCTGGCCCGCGCCAGCCAGATGATCACCACGCGCGCCCCGCTGGCCGAGCGTCTGGTGCTGTTCTGGTCGAACCACTTCACCGTTTCCTCGGGGCGTCGCCAGATCGCCCCGGCGATCCCGGCCTTCGAGCGCGAGGCTATTCGCCCGCATGTCTTTGGCCGCTTTGCCGATATGCTCATGGCTGTCGTTCAGCACCCCAATATGCTGGTTTATCTGGATAATACCTACTCTATCGGCCCCGGATCGCCGGCGGGCCTGCGCCATTTGCAGCGCAATCCCACCAGAACGACGCTGAACGAGAACCTCGCGCGCGAGGTGCTGGAGCTGCACACATTGGGCGTGCACGGCGGCTATACGCAGGCCGATGTCATCCAGTTCGCGCTGGCCCTGACCGGCTGGACGCATGGCGGCGTGCGGCGCGGGGACAGGCCCCGGCACGGCGGTTTCCAGTTCATCCCGCGCCACCACGAGCCGGGCGACAAAACCGTTCTGGGCCAGCGCTATGCCGAAGCAGGCGTGGACGAGGGGGGCAGATCCTCAACGCTCTGGCCCGGCACCCGGCCACGGCGCGCCATCTTGCCACCAAGTTGGTCCGTCATTTCGTCGCCGACGATCCGCCAGAGGCGGCAGTCGAGCAGATCGCGCGCGTCTATCTGGAGACGGACGGCGATCTGGGCCGGGTCATGCAGGCGGTGATCGACCTTGATGCGGCATGGGCGGATCCGCTGGCCAAGGTCAAACCGCATTACGATTATGTCATCGCCGTGCACCGCGCGGTGGGGCAGGGCGCGCCGCACCGGCGCGACATCGTGCTGCCCCTGCGGTTGCTGGCGCATTTGCCCTTCACCGCGCCGTCGCCGCAAGGCTGGGGCGATCGTGCGGCGGACTGGATCGGGCCCGAGGCGCTGATGATCCGGCTGGAATGGGTCAACCGCTTTACCTCGCGCCTGCCCGGCGGTGTCAACCCGCGCGCGGTGATGGAGCAAAGCATCGGTGCCGTGGCGCGCGATGTGACGCAGACATGGGTTTACCGCGCGCCCTCGGCCGATGCGGCGCTGACGCTGTTGTTCGGCAGCCCCGAGTTTCAGAGGAGATGAGCATGCTCACCCGCCGCCGCTTTCTGCATCTGACCGGCGCGTCACTGGCCGCCTCGCTTGCGGCATCGCGTGTCGCCTTTGCCTCGGCCCCGACCGAGAACCGCTTTGTCTTTGTCTTCCTGCGCGGCGGGCTGGACGGGCTGCACGCGCTCGCGCCCTTTGCCGACGCCGACTATCAGCGCCTGCGCCCCTCGTTGGGGCTGAAGGCCGATCAGGTGCACAGTCTGGACGGCTACTTCGGCCTGCATCAGGGTTTGGGCGCGCTGATGCCGCTGTGGCAGGCAGGCGAACTGGCCCTGATCCCCGCAGCCACGACGCGCTACCGCGACCGCTCGCATTTCGATGGACAGAACCTGCTGGAGAATGGCACCGGGCAGCCCTTTGGCGCAGGCGATGGCTGGTTGAACCGGGCGATTGCCGGGCTGAACGGCGGCGATCAGCGGCTGGGCCTGTCACTGGGCCCCTCGGTGCCGCTGATCTTGCAGGGACAGGCGCGGGTGCAGGCGTGGTCGAACGAGCAGTTGCCGGATCTGGATGAGGATTTCCTCGCGCGGCTTGCCATCGTCTATCGGGGCGATCCGCTGTTCGCGATGGCGCTGGGCGAAGCCACGGGCGCGCCTGAGCCGGATATGGGCGGCGCCAGCGAGACCGGGAATTTCCAGATCGCCGCGCATGCGGCGGCGGACCTGCTGGCGCAGGAACACGGCCCGCGCATCGCGGTGATGGAAATGGGCGGCTGGGACACGCATGTCAATCAGGGCGGGCGGCTGACGGGACTGCTGGGGCGGCTGTCGGACGGGTTGATGACGCTGCGCGCCGGGCTGGGGCCCGAGTGGTCGCGCACGGTGGTCATGGTTGCCTCGGAATTCGGGCGCACTGCGGCCGAGAACGGCAATGCCGGCACCGATCACGGCACAGGCGGGCTGGCGCTGTTGGCCGGGGGTGCGGTCCATGGCGGGCGTATTCTGGGGGCGTGGCCGGGGCTTTCCAACCGGGCGCTGTTCGAAGAGCGCGACGTGCTGGCGGTCAATTCCTACGAGGGGATCTTCAAGGCGATCCTGACCGCTCATCTGGGGCTGGATGCCGCCTACGCCGAGCGCGTGGTCTTTCCGGGCAGTAGCGATCTGGCCCCGATGGACGGTTTCTTGCGCGGATAGAAAGAAGGGGACCGAGCCTGCGCCCGGTCCCCCGTTGTCTTAGAGCAGTTTCTGTTCATCGGGGCGTTTGTCCCCGGCCAGCACCTTGCCCAACAGCCAGCGCAACCGGTCCTTGAGCCCTTCAAGAACCGAAAACACCGAGGGCACGAACAGCAGCGACAGCGCGGTGGACAGCAACAGCCCGCCGATCACCGCGACAGCCATCGGCGCGCGGAACTCGCCGCCCGTGGCGCTGCCCAGTGCCGAGGGCACCATGCCTGCCGCCATGGCAATGGTCGTCATCACGATGGGACGCGCCCGCTTGTGGCCTGCGTCGATCATCGCGGCGGCGCGGTCCTTGCCTTCGGCCACGCTGGTCAACGCGAATTCGACCAGCATGATCGCGTTCTTGGTAACGATCCCCATCAGCATCAGGAAGCCGATCACCACCGACAGACCGATGCCCGAGCCATAGATATACAGCGCAAAGATCGCGCCGCCGATGGCCAGAGGCAGCGACAGCATGATGGTCAGCGGCGTGACGAAGCTGTTGAACAGCAAGACCAGCACCACATAGACCAGCATCAGCCCGGCCCCCATCGCCAGCGCAAAGCTGGAGAAGATCTCGTTCATGGTTTCCACATCGCCCGAGGCCTGCAGCTCGGCCCCGTCGGGCATGTTGCTGGCTGCGGGCAGCGCGCTGATCGCCTCTGACGCCGGTCCCAGATAGACACCGGGCGCAAGGTCGGCCTGGATCGTGACGCGGTAGCGGCGGTCATACCGCTCGATGATGCTGACACCTGACGCCAGCTGCACATCCGCCACAGCCGACAGCGGCACCATGGTGCCCGAGCTTGACGGGATGCGGAACCCGGCCAGCCGCGAGATGTCGCTGCGCGCGGCTTCGTTCAGGCGTACGCGGATCGGGATGCGTTCCTCGCCGGCGTCGAACTGCGCCAGATTGGCGTCGATGTCGCCAATCGTCGCCACCCGGACGGCCGCGGCCAGCGTCGATGCCGTCACACCCATTTCCGCCGCCCGTTCGGGGTTGGGCGTGATCTGGATCTCGGGCCGGCGAAGCGCGGCCTCGGACGAGACGCCGCGCAGCTCGGGCAGGCTGCGCATTTCGTGCAGCAGGTCGGCGGCGGCCTGCGCCACAGCGGTCTGGGTATCGGCCAGCACGTTGATCGAAATGTCGCGCTGCCCTTCTTCGCCCAGCACAAAGACGCGCAGGTCGGGCAGATCGGCGAGATGGGCCGCGATATCGCTGTTGACCTCGGTCCACGAGCGCTCGCGCTCGGATTTGTCGCCGTAGTTGACCTGCAGGCTGAGCGAGGTTGCCGACGAGCCGTTGACGAAGACGCGCTGAACCTCAGGCACTTGGAAAACCCGTTCGCTGACCGCCTGCGCGGTGCGGCGGGCTTCGGGCAGGGTGGTGCCCGGCGGCAGCTCGACCGTGATGACCGAGCGGCCGGTATCCGAGGGCGGCACAAATTCCTGCGGCAGCAGGGTCGCGGAATAGATCGACCCGGCAAAGAGCAGCAGGCCAAACAGCAAGGTGACCGTGCGGTTGCGCAGCGTCCAGCGCAGGACGCGCATATAGGCGCGCATGATGAAGCCGTCCTTGACCTCGTGCACGACGGTTTTGCTCTTCATGAAATAAGCCGCAAAAAGCGGGGTGATCAGCCGCGCCACGGCGAGTGAGAACAGCACCGCCACTGCCACCGTCAGCCCGAACTGCTTGAAGAACTCGCCCGCGATTCCGCCCATGAAACTGACCGGCGCGAAGACCGCCACGATGGTCAGCGAGATCGCGACCACGGTCGTGCCGATCTCGGTTGCCGCTTCGATGGCGGCATCATAGGCGGATTTGCCCATGTGGATGTGCCGGTCGATGTTCTCGATCTCGACGATGGCGTCATCGACAAGGATGCCGACCACCAGCGTGATCCCCAGCAGGCTGATGGTGTTGAGCGAAAAGCCCAGCAGATCCATGACGATAAACGTCGGAATGGCTGACAGCGGCAGCGCCACGAAGGCCACCACCGTCGCGCGCCAGTTGCGCAGGAACAGGAACACCACGATGATCGCCAGCAGCGCCCCCTCGTAGAGCGTCTCCATCGCGGAATCGAAGTTGGCCTCGGTGTAGATCGTCGCGTCGTCGATCAGCGAAAACTCGGTGTCGGGGTATTGCGTGCGCAGCTCATCCAGCCGGGCTTCCGCGTTCTCGGCGGCCAGCAGATCGCTGGCCCCTGTGGCGCGGTAGACGCCAAAAGCCACCACCGGACGCCCGTTATACAGCGCAAAGCTGCTTGCCTCGGACGCGCCATCGGTGACGGTGCCCAGCTGGTTCAGCGGTACGGTCTGGCCGGTGGGCAGCCGGATCGGCGTTGCCGCCAGTTGTTCCAGCGTCGGGGCCGACCCCAGCGCGCGGATCACGTATTCCGAACCGAATAGATCGCCCTGACCGCCGCCCTGATCCAGATTGGTCTGCGCCAGTTGCTGACTGATGGAACTGGCGCTGAGGTTCAGCGCCACCAGCCGGTCAGGGTCCAGATCGACGCGGATCTCACGCTCGGCCCCGCCCAGACGCGTGACACTGCCAACGCCTGCGGCCCCCTGCAAGGCGCGGGCCACGACGTCATCGACAAAGCTCGACAGCTCTTCGATGCTGCGCGTCTGATCGGCGACGGCGAAGGTCAGGATCGGACGCCCGGTGAAATCCAGCCGCTGCACCACCGGATCGCTGGTGGTGTCGGGCATCTGGTCGCGGGCCGAGGTGACGGCATCCTTGACATCGTTCAGGGCGCGGTCGGTGTTGGTGCCCATCTCGAACTGGATCACCAGCTCGGCCACGCCGTCGCGGGCGGTGGCCTCGATATGGCGCAGCCCGGCGATGTCGCTGACCTCATCCTCGATCGGCTGGATCACCTGACTGGCGATCTCCGAGGGGGCCGTGCCCGGTGCCGCCACGCCAACGGTGATGACCGGCAAATCGACGTTGGGCATCTCGGTGACCGGCAGGCGGCCAAAGCTGACCAGACCGGCGATGCACAGCACGACAAACAGCGCGATCGGCGGCACGGGCTGCCGGATCGACCATGTGGAAAGGTTCATTCTGCGGCCCCTTCACGCACCGGGCGGATCACGTCGCCGTCGCCAAAAAACGCCCCGGCCCGCGCGACAACCTCGTCGCCCTCGACCAGCCCGTCCGTGACCTCTTGCCAACCATCCCACGCGATGCCGGTCTGGATCATCCTGCGCTCGAGCGTGTCATTGGCCCCAAGACGCAGCACGAAACTGCCCTCCACATCGCGCAAAACCGAGGCGACAGGCACTGCAAGCCCGGTGCGGTCAGCCACCACGATGCGCCCGCCGACGTACAGGCCGGGACGCAGGCCGGTCGTGTCATCCAGCGAAAGGCGCACCTCGCCCAAGCGGGTGGTCGGGCTGACCACCGGGGCGATCAGGCGAACATGGCCCGTAACCGGTGCCAGCCCGGCAATGTTCAGGGTCGCGGGATCGTCAGGGTGCAAAAGCACCAGCTCGGTCTCGATCACTTCGGCGGCGACCTCGACCACACCCTCCTCGATCAACCGATAGATCGGCTCGCCGCCGGTTGCGGCAATCGCGCCGATCTGGCCGTTGCGGTCAGAAACGATGCCCGCCACGGGCGCGGTGATTTCGGCGTTCTCGAAATCCAGCTGCGCCACTTCCAGCGACGCCTGCGCCTGTTGCAGCGCGGCCCCCGCAGCCTGCACACCGTCGCGCGCCGACTGCGCATTGGCCTGTGCGCTCAGCTGCGCGGCCAGTGACTCATCCAGTGCCGATTGCGTTGCGGTCCCGCTCGAGCGCAGGGCGCGCGCGCGCTCGAGCACCTGATTGGCTTGCTGAAGCTGCGCTTCGCTGGCGTTGACCTGGCTTCGGGCCTGATCTTGTGCCGCAACGGCATTGGCCAGCGCCGCCTCGGCCTGACGGACGCGCAGGGCCAACGTTCGGTTGTCTATGCGCGCCAACACTTCACCAGCGTCGACATGATCGCCGATATCGGCATTCAGTTCGGTGATGGCGTAGCCGCCGGCGTGCGGCGAGACCAGCACTTCGCTGCGGGCGATCAAGGAACCCGACACCGGCACCACCTGTTGCAAGGGGCGCACCGCGGCCGTGGCGACGGTTACCGATGGTGCCGGGCGCGGCTCGACCGATGCCTCTTGCGCAAACAGGGGCAGGGGCAGGATCAGCAAACCCAAAGCGGCCACAGCCGTCCGGATAAGAGAGGAAGGGGCAGCGTGCATCCGGATCTCCGTCAATGGGGCCGAGCGGCACCAGAAATTGTTCAATTTTAACTGAACGCAGGTAGGGGTGCCCGACCCCTGCGTCAAGGAGCGTTCAGTCTTGAATGACCTTTGGTGGCGTTTAAGATAGCAAGGGTTCATGGAAGATACGATGACAACACAGATTTTGACCACACGCGCCAATTTTATCGACTTTATGGGCCATGCTCTTGAAGGCAATGGCATGCCGCCGATTGCCGGGCGTATTCTGGGTCTGCTGATCTTTGACGGCGAACCGCGCTCGTTCAGCGATCTGGCGACCGAACTGGGGGTCAGCCGGGGCAGCATCAGTGCCAATGCACGCGCGCTGGTTCAGCGGGGATCGATCATCAAGGTGAACATGCCCGGCGACCGGCAGGATTATTTCCGGCTGGCTGACGAGTCGTTCTGTGTGCTCTTGCAAACCATCGCGACCCGCATGCGCAGCACGTCACGCGCCGTGCAGGGCTTTGCCAGCGAATTGCCAGACGACGCCACGCCGCACAAGCGGCTCGACGGGTTGGCGGTGTTCTTCACGGCGATGGCCGACGGCATCGAAAACGCCGCCAAGACGATCGACCAGCGCTGCTAGGCAGCGCCATCCACGTCAGCTGTCGACCGGCGCGGTGCTCTTGACGCGGGCACCCGGTGGGATCGTCGGCGGGGCCGCGTTCAGGTTCTCGATGGCAAACCCCGCGGCGGCTTTGTAGCCGGCCATGAAGCTCGTGCGCTCGTCGGGCGAGATCACCGTATCGATATCATCGAACGCACCGCCGCAGCGTTCATCCACCATATTCAGCAACCCAAACGGCCCGGCCCCGCGGTTGCGCAGGATCACGGCCGAGATCGGCCCGCAGAGCTGCTGATCGAAGGTGGCAAGCGCGTGTGTGGTCAGGCCGTTTGCAACCATGCACGCGCCCAGAATGCGCGCGTCCACAATGGCTTGACTGGCGCCGTTCGAGCCGGTGGGATACATCGCATGCGCCGCGTCGCCGATCAGCAACACGTTGCCATCGCGCCAGGTTTCCACCGGATCACGGTCAATCATCGGGTTCTCATAGGCGATGGTGCCCGCCCGGATCAGCGCCGGAACGTCGAGCCAGTCATAGGTCCAGCCGTCGAAATGATGGGCGAAATCCTCGATCGCGACTTCACGGAACCAGCCGGTATTCTCGCGCGCCGACGGGTCGTCATAGGTGACCTCGGCGATCCAGTTGATATCGGCCATGCCGTCGGCGTCGGGATGTGAAATCGGATAGATCACCATCCGGTGCTTGTGCGTGCCCAGTCCGACAAAACTGCTGCCCGTGCGGATCGGTTTGGCCCGTGTCACCCCGCGCCACATCACAGCGCCGCCCCAGTGGATTGGCGGCTGATCGGGGTGCATCTGCGCGCGGATGGCGGAATGGATGCCGTCCGCGCCAATCAGGAACGCCCCGGTTTCCTCGCGCCCATCGTCGAACAGGGCGGTCACGCTGTCGTCGGCGTTCTGGCGGTAGCCGGTCACCCGGCGACCCAGTTGCACCGCGTCGGCGCCCAGCCGGTCGCAGACCGTCTGGTAAAGCAGCATGTGCAGCGCGCCGCGATGCGCAGCGTATTGCGGCCAGTTGTAGCCCGCCAGTTCACCGCGCGGTTCGGCATAGATGTCGTTGCCATTCAGCCCGACCAGCGCCCATTCGCGCGCCGGGACGCCGACGGGATCGAGAACCTCAGGCCCGAAGCCCAGATCATACAGTTCGCGCACGGCGTTGGGCTGCAGGTTGATGCCCACGCCCAGCGGCTTGAGCGCGCGCACGGATTCGAAGACCACGCAGTCGACGCCGATCTGATGCAGCGTCAACGCTGTGACCAGACCGCCGATACCGCCCCCGGCAATCATCACCCTTTGCGTCATCCCTGTATCCCCCTGAATGATCCGCGCGCGTTTTCGCAAGAAAACGCCGCCGGAGCAACAGGGGGCGCGCGGCTTTTGGCGGCGGTGCAGGTTTGCTCAGGCAATCGAGGCCCGGGCACCGGGCGCGATGATCGGCGGTGTCTTGTTCAACTGGTCAGCCGCAAACCCGGTGATGGCAACGAAGCGCGCCAGATACCGCGCGCGTTCGGCACGGGGGCAGACCTCTTCGATATCGTCAAAGGACCCGCCGCAACGGGCGTCGATGATGCTGAACAGCTCGAAAGGCCCCTCGGCGCGGTTGCTTTCCACCACCGCTGAAATCGGCGCACACAGCTTGTCATCATAGACATCGAGCGCCCATTCCGAGAGCCCATGCTCAACGATGCTGGCACCAAGAACACGGGCGTCGATGATCCCTTGGCTTGCACTGTTGGCGCCGGTGGGAAACATCGGATGCGCAGCGGCGCCCAGCAGCACGACGCGGCCATCGCGCCAGGTGGGGACCGGATCGCGGTCCCGCATCGGCGTTTCGAAGGCGACGTCGGCGGTGCGGATCAACGTGCCGGCGTCAAGCCAATCCGTGCAGAAATTTTCGAAGTGTTTCGCAATATCAACGGGTTGTGCGGGGTTAAATAAGGCTCCGTCGGGGCGCACCGTTTGCGCGCCACGTGCCAGATGCGCGATCCAGCAGATCTTGGCCAACCCGTCCGGGCCCGGATGCGAGAAGGGAAAGAAGACGAACCGCCTGTCTTTCGTGCCGACCGCTATCGCGCTTGAGCCTGTGCGGATCGGACGCGAGCGCGTCACGCCCCGCCAGAGCACCCCTTTGGACCGGTTGATGGGGGGCTGATCAGGGTACATCTGGGCGCGCACGCACGAGTTTATCCCGTCAGCCGCCACCAGGATCGCGCCCCTTTCTTCGCTGCCGTCAGCGAACAGTGCCGTCACGCTGTCGCGATCCTGCCGGTAGCCTGTGATGCGCGCGCCCAGAACCACGCAATGCCTGCCAAGGCGCTGCATCGCGGTTCTGTAGAGCATCGCATGAAACAGGCCGCGATCGACCGAGAATTGCGGCCAGTGAAACCCGGCATCGATGCCGCGCTGTTCACTGCTGATGTCCTTGCCATTCAGGCTGACCATGGCCCATTCCCTGAGCGGCAAGCCGACCGAATTCAGCTGCGCCCCGGCGATACCCAGATCGTAAAGCTCTCTCACCGCATAGGGCTGCAGGTTGATTCCAACGCCTGCGCGCTGCAATTCGGGCGCCGCATCGTACACGGTGCAGGCGACCCCGATCTGGCGCAGCGTCAGGGCCGTGACCAGCCCAGCGATCCCGGCCCCTGAAATAATGACCCGCGTCATGCTCCCTCCGGTCTGTGGTGACCGCAGGTTATCCGGCAGGTGTCAACGCAAGGTGAACGGCAAGGGGTCCATATTCCGGCCAGCGGGTCATTTCCAGCGGGCCGGTCAGGCGCAGATCGCGGGTTTTTTGCGCGATTTGCAACAACACCTCGGCCAGCAGCACCCGCGCCAGCGGCGAGCCGGGGCACATATGCGGGCCACGGCCAAAAGTGACCAGATCGGGCGCGTCCCGGTCCAGCCGGTAGCTGTGCGGATCGGGGAAGACATCCTCGTCCCGGTTGCCCGAAGTGAAGACCACGGCCAGCGGATCGCCCTCTTTGACCAGCTTGCCGCCCAGTTCCACATCGCGCGTCGCGGTACGGGCAAAGCCGCGGTACGGGGTATAGAGGCGCAGCAGTTCTTCCAGCGCCACCGGCACCAGCGCCGGGTTTGCGGTCAGTTCGGCGTGGTGTTCTGGGTGGCGCGCAAGGTGCACGGCCATCGAGCCGATAAAGGTCGTCGGCGCGATGATGCCGACCAGCAGGAATTGCCGCAGCGCGCCAAGGATCTTGTCATCGGGCAGTGCCGCGCCGTCGACCCGAACCGCCAGCAGGTTTGACACCGGGTCCAGATCGGGGTCTTGCGGGCTGGCTTTGCGGTCCTCGATCAGCCGCGCGGCGATGTTGTAAAGTGCGTCCGAGCGTTCGCGCAGCAGGTCGAAATCCTGCCGTTGCAGCGCCATGTTGAACTCGGCCCCGACAATGCGGATCTCAGCCGCTTCATCGGGCGCAAGGCGGAAGAATTCGGCCAGCAGCGCGATGGGCAGGGTGAAGGAAAAATCGGCGCAGATATCGCCACCCCCGGCTGCGACGAACGGGTCGAAATGCTCGGCCACCATCGCGGCGATCACCGGCTTCCAGTCCTCGATCCGCCGGGGACTGAGAAAGCGCAGAATGGCGTTGCGGTACGGGATGTTACCCGGCGGGTCCAGATGCAGCGGCGGGCGGCGCTGCGTGGTGGCGACGCGGGGCACGACGTTCTGCACAGTCGTTGTAAAGGTCTGCCATTCGGTCAGCACGCGGCAGATATCGGCGTGTTTGGTCACCGCCCAGAAGCCCCCCATTTCATCGGCCCAGGCGACCGGGCAATGCCCGCGCAGTTCGGCGAACAGGGCGTGCGGGCTGTCGAAATCCTCGACCTCGGGGACGGTGAAATCGGCGGGATGAGTCATGATGCGAACCTCAGATCCAGATGGGTGACGCCGTATTCCGTCCAGCGCGCCCAGCGGGTGTTGTCGCCCAAGGTAAAGGCGGGCAGGGCGGCCAACACGTCGAGCGTGATACGCGCCTGCAGCTTGGCGACGGCCTGACCCAGGCAGATGTGCGGGCCGATGCCGAAGGCGAGGTGACGATTGGGGCTGCGGTCGGCGATGAAGTCCATCGGTGCGTCGAAGACGTCGGGGTCGCGGTTGGCGCTGAGGTAGTTCAGCGCCACGGGGCAGCCCTGCGGGATGGTGACGCCGCGCAGCTCAGTGTCCTCGGTCGCCACGCGCACCAAGGCCTGATTGGGCGCGTAGCAGCGCAGCATTTCCTCGATCAACAGGCGGCGGTCGGCGGTGCCGTCGCGCAGGCGGGCTTGCAGATCAGCGTCCCGCGCCAGATGCCACGCCATCGAGCACAGGAAGTTGCGCGGTACGACATGCCCGCCGATCAGCATCAGCCGGACCATGCCGGCGAGTTCCTCGAAGCTGTAGGGCCCGCCCTCGGGCGCAAAGGCCATCAACCCGCTGACGATATCGGTTTCGGGGTCACGCGGTTTGGCAACCCGGTCTTTGACCAGCGCAATGGCGAACCCGTCGATGGCCTGACTGATCTTGCCCGCTTGAGGCATGTCGAGGCCCTGCACGGCGGCGACATAATCGTGGCCCAAGCGCCCCAGTTCCTCGGCCTCGTTCAGATCCATGCCCGCCAGAATGCACAGACTGCCCACGGTGAAGGGCGCAGCGAAGCCGGTGCCGAACTCGGGGGCCTCGGCGGCTCGCAGTGTCTCGGCCAGCTGCTCGGCCAGCGCCCGCGTCGGGGCCTCGATCGCGCGGATGCGGTTTTCCTTGAAGAACAGGTTCAGCCCCTTGCGATAGCGCATCGCCTCGGGCGGGTCTTTCTGCAACGGCAGGCGGGGCAGGCCCTTGCGCGGGCTAGCCGGGATCACCGTCTGCACGGTCGCGGTAAAGCGCGCATAGTCTTTGGATGCCATGACCACATCGTCATATTTGGTCAGCGTATAGAACCCGCCCCAGTTCTGCGATCCGGCCACCGGGCAACGCCCGCGCAGATCGAGCAGCGCGGCTTGCGGATCGGCCTGCACGTCGGCCGAGGTCGGGTCCCAGTCATGCGGGATCATCGGGCGAACACCGTCGTCGGCAGCCATAGCGATATCTCCGGTATGTAGGTCACAAGAAGCAGGAACACGGCCATCGCGGCGATGAAGGGCAGAACACCGCGGATCGCCTCGCTGAGCGGGGCTTTGGCGATGGACGAGAGCACGAACAGGTTCAGACCAATCGGCGGCGTGAGGAACGCGATCTCCATGTTCACGATCAGGATGATGCCGAAATGGATCGGGTCGATGCCAAGGGCGGGCAGCAGCGGCAGCACGATGGGGGTGACGATCAGCAACACCGCCACAGCATCGAGGAACATGCCCATGATCAGCATGATCAGGTTGAGTGCGATGAGGAATTGCCACGGCGACAGGCCGGTTGCGGCGGCCCAGCGCACCAGCGCCGTGGGGATGCCGCTGCCGGTGATCCAATGCGCGAAGAGCATGGCAAACATGACGATGAAGGTCACGGCAGAGGCGGCTTTCATCGCCTCGGCGGTCATGCCGAAAATGTCGCGCCACGTCACCTCGCGGTAGACCAGCACGGCGATCAGGACCGAGGCAATCGCGGCAACCCCGGCGGATTCGGTGACGGTGGTGATGCCCGTATAGATGCCGACAAAGACCGAGATCGGGATGAACAGCGCGGGCAGGGCGCGCAGGTTGCGGCGCAGGAACTCGGCCCCCGACACGCGGGTGCCCGAGGCATAGCCTTTCTTGCGCGAGATGATCATCACCACGACCGCAAGGATCACCGCCTGAATGAGGCCCGGGATCACCCCGGCCAGGAACAGGCGCGGCACCGAGACCTCGGCGATCAGGCCATAGAGGATCATCGACAGCGACGGCGGGATCAGGATGCCCAGCGTGCCCGAGGCGCCGACAGTGCCCAGCGCGAAGGGGCGGTCATAACCGCGCGCCATCATCGCCGGGATCAGGAAGGTGCCCATCGCCATTGCGGTCACCACGGACGAGCCGCTGATTGCCGCGAACAGCGTCGTCGCCAGCACGCAGACCAGCCCCAGCCCGCCACGGAAATGGCCGACCCAGGCTTCTGCGGCGTCGATGATGATGCGCGCGATGCCGCCGCGCTGCATGAAGGTGGCGGCCATGACGAAGAACGGCACGGCCAGGAAGGTTGTCGAGTTGATGCCCGAGATCGAGGTCATCGCCGCGTCCATCAGCGGACGCCCCTCGAACGACAGCATGACCAGCGCCGAGACACCCAATGCCACGAAGATCGGCGCGCCCAGTGCCATCAGCACCAGCAACCCGCCCAGACCAAGGATCGCTTCCATTATTCGACCTTTCCGGGCAGCGCTTCAGCCGCAGTGGTGATCCCGCGTCCGACAATCGCCAGCAGAACGATGCGCAGGGCCATCAGACCCATGCCGACAGGCAGCGCCAGAAACAGTGTCCATGCTTGTGGTGTCCGCAGACTGGATGCCGAGCGGTCATCGAGCATTTTCGAGAATTCAAAGGCTTCCCAGCCAAACCAGAACATCGCGGCGCAGAACGCCAGTGTCAGCGCGCCGGTGAACAGCACCGCCGCGCGGCGCAGATGCGGGGGCAGGCCGGTCACCAGAATTTCGGTGTTGATGTGACGGCCTTCGGCCGCCAGCACGCTGCCCCCCAGCGCGGTGGCCCAGACGATGAAATAGAGCGCAACTTCGTCGGCCCAATCGACCGCATGCTGCGGGGCCAGAACCCGCAGCGCGGCGCCGCCCATGAAGGTGAACAGCGCACACAGCACCAGCGTGCCGATCAGCACGGTTTCGATCCGTGACCAGATCGAGAGTAATCGCTCAAGCATCTCAGACTCCGCGGGGAAGGGTGGTCAGGCGGGATAGCCCGCCTGACCGTCGTGTCACTGGCTGTGCAACGCTGCCGCGACGCGACCAACGAAATCGGCGTCCATGCCCGAGGCTTCGACGATGCCGGGCTGAAGATCCATCATCTGCGCGCGCATCGCGCCGATCATCTCGTCGGACGGATCGGCGTAGGTGATGCCGTTTTCCTCATTCGTGGCGCGGGCATGCTCCAGCTCTTCGGCCGAGGCGTCACGCGCCCAGCCGACGACCTGCGCCCAGGCCTGATTGATCACGCCGCGCTGTTCTTCGGTCATGGCGTCCAGCGTGCGGGCCGATGCCAGCGGGATATAGACCCCCCAACCCGCGTTATCGTTGAAGGCGTGGCGAATGCCTGCCTCCCACAGACGCCCGCCCGAGATGGTCAGATCGGTGACCGAGCCCAGCCCCTGAATCTGGCCCTGCGTCAGTTGCAGCACGATCTCGGTGCGCGGGGTGGCCACGCCGTTGATGCCCATCGCGCTCATGATCTGCACCACGACCGGGCTGGGCGGGGTGGCGACGGTGCGGCCTGCAAGCTCTTCGTAGCTGGCCGCAGGTTCGGTGGTGTAGGCGGTGTTGTTGGGGGCGAATTCGAAATGCCCGCCCTCAGGCACCACGATGCCGCGCTGGGCGACCATGCCCCACAGCTCGGCCCCCAGCGGGCCGTCCAGCACCGCGCGGATGTCATCGCGGGTGGCGCCAAAGAACATCGGCAGGGTGATCACGCTCAGGTTCGGCTCAAGCCGGCTCAGCGTCGGGCTGGCCTGAATCGACAGATCCAGCGCGCCCGAAGCCAGCGCCCGGATCGCATCGGCCGAGTTATAGAGCTGACCGGCCGGGAACACCTCGACGGTGATGTCGCCGCCCGACAGCTCGGCAATCGCCGCCGCCCACTGCTCGGCGGCCTGATTGCGCACATGGCCCGGCGGGGTTTCCACCGACAGCCGCAACTCAAGCGCCTGCGCGCCCGAGGCGATCATCAGTGCGGCGGCCAGAGCGCCGCTCAGGTTGAAAAGCTTAGACATGGTGAATCCTCCTCCCAGTGGATTGCGATGATGGCGTCAGCCTGCCCCCAGAACGGGGGCAGGCCGGTCGGTGCCCGGTCCGCCCTCGCGGAACCGGAACCCGGCGTTCAGAACGCGCTGCGTACCGCCGGTCGGCGCAGGCAGCGACAGGAACAGATCGCGCTGGGCGAGATGCGGCATGGCCACGGCCTGGCCCACATCCTGCACCCGCGCGGCGGGAACACCGACAGCCCGCAACGCATCCTCCCAGTGCGCTGCGGGCTGGGTCGCCAGCGCCGCCGCCAGCGTCGCGGCAAGCGCGTCGGCATGGGCGGCACGGGCGGTCCGGGTGGCATAGGCGGGATCGTCCAGCAGATCGTCCAGCCCCAGCACGGCAAGCAGCTTGGCGACATGCCAGTCCTCGACCGCGCCGATGGTGATCTCGCCGTCGGCGCAGGTGAAGGTATCCGAAGTCGGCGCACGGCTGAAGCCGCGGTTGCCGGTGCGCAGAGGTTCCTCGCCGGTCATCAGCAGCGGGTTGACCACCGACAGCAGCATGACCAGCGCCGCATCCAGCATTGCCACGTCAATCTCTTGCCCGGTCACCAGCCCGCGTTCGCGCTGCAACAGCGCCGTCTGGATGGCGAAGGCGGCAAGCAGCCCGGTGAAGGTATCGACCAGCGGAAAGCCGATGCGCTGCGCGGGATCGCCGGGCAGGCCGCTGAGCTGCATGACGCCCGACAGGCTCTGGATGATCTGATCCATCGCCGCGACATCGGCCATCGGCCCAGACTGGCCAAAGCCGGACACCGCGCACCAGATCAGCTGCGGGTATTTCGCCCGCATCTGGGCAGGCCCCAACCCCAGACGGGCCATCACGCCGGGGCGGAAATTCTCGACCACCACATCGCTTTGCGCGATGATCGCTTCGGCCTGCGCGCGACCTTCTTCGGTCTTGAGATCCAGCACGACCGAGCTTTTGCCAATATTGATACCGGCAAAGGCCGGGGCCATGCCGCGCTGCGCCGGGTCCAGCGTGTAGTTGCGCAGGGCATCACCGCGCGGCGGCTCGATCTTGACCACCTCGGCACCGTTCAGGGCCAGAAAATGCGTCGCCAGCGGACCGGCCACGACATGGCTGAAGTCGGCGACCCTGATTCCGGTCAACGCACGCTGTGCCATGAGTGGCCCTCCCTTGTAGTTCATAGAATGAACTAATCATGAGTCTGTCAACGCTCTTTTCGCCCCCGCGCGATCCCGTCCCGCACCAGCGCCCGCGCTTTCTCGCCATCCCACGCCCGCGCATCGACCATATCGGCCTCGATTGTCACGGTTTCGACCCCGGCCTGCTCCAGCGCCCGGGCAATGAACCGCGTGCCATAGCCCGAGGGGCGGTCGCTTTCCGGCACGATGATCACCGCCAGATCAATCCGTGCGCGCAGCGCTTCCTTGACGTGCCAGGCACCGGCCCAGGGCGGCTGGTGCAGGTGTTCGTTCAGGTCGATGGCCCGAGCGGCCAGCGCGCGCATCGGATCACCATGATCGGTGCGCAGATAGCCGTCAGCCGCAAAGGGCAGGTACATCGACCACGCGAACACGGCACCGAGGTTTTCAAACGCCTGATAGAATCCAGTGTCGAACCACAGGCCTGCGCCAATCCACATCATGCGCACCTGCTCGTCCTCAACCACCGCCGCGCCGTCGGCGATGCGCGCAGCCACCGCGTCGCGGAACCGCTCGGCATGCGCCAGCGCCCAGTCGCTGCCGCGGTGCCATTGCGGGATCATCACGTTGGGGATCATTTCCGAAATGCGGATCGGGCAGCGCGGGGCGTCGGCGATCATCTGTGCGGCCTCGTCGAACAGGCGTTCCTGCCTGTCGATCCGCGCCATCAACCCCGCCAGTGCGCCGTCCGGCATGCGCCGCCCGGCGACCTTCTCGGCCAGAGCGGTGAGATCCTCGATCTCGGCCACCATCAGGTCCAGCCGGTCGCCGCCGGTACCCTTTTCCCACCCGTCACGCAAGCCGTTCCACCAGTCGGATGCCGGATCAGGATGCCCCGGCGCGCTGAGAATGCGCAGCGGCGCGCCGGTCAGGCGCGCCCATTCGGCAAAGATCAGCGGATGGTCATCGGCACTGGCGCGCGCGCACAACAAACCCGGAGCGGGCAGGCCACCCCACGGTTGCATCTCGGGCCGGCCATCGATCGCTGCAAAGAGCGGCAGCGCCGAGTATTTGGCCAGCCGCCCGTGAAACCCGGCGGCCTCGGACGCGGCCAGATGCGCTGCGCTCAGCTTCTTGGCCGCGATGACCGAGGACCACCATTGGTTGACCACCACCGGCATCCCCAGCGCATGAAACACCTCCATCGGCGTGTCGGCATTGGCGAAAGCATAGGGCTCGCCCGCCGCCAGACGGGCGCGCAACCCCTTGGCCCAGTCGCGCTGATAGGCAGCGGCGTCGGCCGTGCATTCCAGCGCGGGGGTCATCGCAGACCTTTCGGCAAATCAGCGCGTTGCGGCCAGGGTGACAGAAAACCGAGATCAACAAACCAGACGCCCAGGTCAGCACAGAGCCGCATCAGTGCGGGTTTGCGCCAGCCGTGCAGATCGTCATGGGGGTCGACCTGCCAGACCAACACCTCGATCTTGCGCTGTTTGAGCAGGGCGCCGACGTCGTCTTGCGGCGCATCCGGGCCCTGCAGGTCAAGAATCAGCGTCCCCTGCCGGTCCAGCCAGGCATGCAGCTCGCGTCCGCCGAGGGGGATCCGGCCAAAGCGATGCGCGTCCGCGCAGGACGGTCGCTCGCAGGTGCCTGAACCGGTGCGGTGCTCACCGGCTCGCCGCAGGCCCGCGCGCGCAATCGCCGCCGGAACGCCTCGCTGCCGGTGATCTGCGCCGCGGCCTGCATTGCCTCAAGCACGGCCAGCGGTCCGGCGCGGTCAATCGGAGCCTCGCGCGGCAAACAGGCCAGCGCTTGCGAGAGCTGCGCATCCTGCCGCGCGTCAAAGACCTGCGCCGCCGCGCCTGCGCTGACAGCGCGGTTCCAAAGATGCAGGGGCGGTCCCGCTGGCAGCAGGCCTTGCCGGCGCAGTTCGGCGGCATAGCGATAGGCATGCAGCGCCCCGGCGCCTTGTCGCCAGACGACAATCGCGGCGGCCCCATCAAAGGCCCGCGCTTCCATCCCCAGCAGAAAACCCCGAACATAGGGGTCCAGAAAGGGTTCAAGCAGCGGGTCTATCCGGCTGCTGGGCGCGGGTTCCTGAAAAAGCCGGGTGATATCGCGCACCGCCAGTCCGGCGAGCACCGGATCCGATAGGGGCACGCCGTGACCAAATAGCAAAACTGTAGCGCTCACGGTTCCTCCGAAGGCCGGTAAAGTTTATTTTATGAACCAAATCATGCGCCGGTCAAGCGCGTCGACCTGCGCCCCCTTGCCTTGGCCGCGCGCGCCGGGCAGTTTGGCGTGATGAGTGATCCCGTCCAGCCCACCCCGCGGGAAGACCGCGCGTTCCGGTTCAAATCCGGCGCCGTCATCCGTGCCGGATGGCTGGCCGAGGATCTGCCGTTTCTCACCCGCAGCCTGCGCTATCTGTTGCGCCCGCAAGGCGAAGGTCTGCGCCACGATTTCGCCCTCGAAGCGGGGGATATCGGTGTGCTGGCAGTGCTGGACGCCAATCCCGGTGTGACCCAGAATGATCTTGCGGCATCGCTGGTGCTCAAGAAATCCGCCGTGACGCGGGTGGTGCAACGGCTCGAAACCCGCGGCTTCCTGACGCGCGAACGCAGCGCCACGGACCGACGCGCCAACCTGTTAACCTTAACCGCAGAGGGGACGCGCTGCGCCCGCGCGGTCCAGGAAGCGACGCGTCTGCGCCATACCGACTGGTTCACCGGCATCACGGCGCAAGAGCGCGCGGTGTTTTTCGATGTGCTGTACCGTCTTGTCGACCGGCTTGCCGAAACCCATGACGGCGATCTGCCCGAAGGGCGCGACGACGAATAAGCGCCGCATCATCTGTCCCTCAATATCCACGGGGGTTTCCAAAGGGGGCCCGTGGGTCCCCTTTGGCGAGGGGGGCTCGGGGGGCGAGCAGCCCCCGACCTGCCCGGTCAATCCAGGGTCCGCCGGAACCGCAAAAGCGCCATCAGGGCAAAGACCAGCACAAACGCCGTCAGCGCCGCCAGCGAGATCCGCCACCGTCGCCGCATCCGCGCCCTTCAGCATCACCGACCGGATCAGCCGCAGGAAATGCGTCAGCGGAAAGATCTCGCCCAGCCACTGCGCCCAGACAGGCATGCCGCGATAGGGGAACATGAAACCCGACAGCATCAGCGACGGCAGAAAGAAGAAAAACGTCACCTGCATCGCCTGCATCTGGGTGCGCGACACGGTAGAAATCACATAGCCCAGAATCACCAGCGCCAGCACGAACAGCAGGACGCCGCCCAGGATCAGCGCCAGCGAGCCGACCAGCGGCACGCCAAAGATCACCCGCGCGGCCATGAGCACGACGACGACCTGCACCGCGCCGACGACCAGATAGGGCAGCACCTTGCCCAGCATGATCTCCAGCGGCGTCGCGGGCATCGACAGCAGGTTCTCCATCGTCCCGCGCTCGGTCTCGCGCGTCAGCGCCATCGAGGTCATCATCACCATGGTCAGCTGCAAGATCACCCCCAGCAGCGCCGGGACGATGTTGTATTGCGTGATGCCTTCGGGGTTATAGCGCCGATGCACGACGATCTCGACAGCCGGTCGCGGCGGGCTCACCCCCGCCTCGCGCGCCAGCGCCGAGGCGGCGACCGTGGACAGGGTCGAGATCGCGCCCGAGGCCACCGACGGGTCGGTCGCGTCCGCCTCGATCAGGATCTGTGCGGGATCGCCGCGTTCGATCCGGCGACCGAAATCTGACGGCACCGTCACCACGAAAGACACATCCCCGCGCGCGATCATCCGCTCGGCTGCGTCCGCGGTCGCGTCGGGGGCGATGAAGCGGTAGTACCCCGTCAGCTCCAGAGCCGAGACCATCGAGCGGGTGAACCGGTCCTGCGTCGGCGCCACCAAAGCCGCGGGCAATTCGCGCGGGTCGGTGTTGATCGCAAAGCCGAACAGCAGCAACTGCACCAGCGGCACCGCCAGCATCATCGCAAAGGTCAGCCGGTCACGGCGCATCTGGATGCTCTCCTTGACCAGCAGCGCGCGCAGGCGGGTGGGGGAGAAAAGCCGCCTCATGCCATGTTATCCGTGGCCTGACCCATCAACTGGATGAACACATCCTCCAGTGATGTTTCCGCGCGCTCTGCCCGGCACCCCGTCGCCTCGGCCACGCTGGCCACCGTCGCGCGCAGCGCGGCACCATCGCGACCCACCACGTGCAGGGTGTTCCCGAACGGCGCGACCTGATCCACCCCCAAGGCCCCGCGCAACTGTTGCGCCGCCTCGGCCACGCGCGGCCCGGTCAGCACCATCGTGGTCAACGCGGCATCACGCACGACCTCGCCCACCGTACCCTGCGCGATCAGTTTGCCATAGCTGATATAGGCGATGCGGTGGCAGCGTTCGGCCTCGTCCATGTAATGGGTCGACACCAGCACGGTCAGACCGCCCACCGCCAGCCGGTGGATCTCGTCCCAGAACTCGCGCCGCGCCTTGGGGTCCACGCCCGCCGTGGGTTCGTCCAGCATCAACAGATCGGGCTTGTGCATCACGCAAGCTGCCAGGGCCAGGCGTTGCTTCCAGCCGCCCGACAGTGACCCGGCCAGCTGCCCCTTGCGCGTGGTCAGCCCCAGATCGGCCAGCGTATCGCGCACCACCGCGCGCGCGGGTTTCATCCCGTAAAGACCGGCCACAAAGCGCAGGTTTTCTTCGATCGTCAGATCCTCGTAGAACGAGAATTTCTGCGTCATGTAGCCCACGCGCCGCTTGATCGCGTTGCGCTGGCGCAGGATGTCGAGGCCCAGCACCTGACCCTTGCCGCCGTCAGGCTCGAGCAACCCGCACATCATGCGGATCGTCGTGGTCTTGCCCGAGCCGTTGGGGCCCAGAAACCCCAGGATCTCGCCCTTGGCCACCGCAAGCGTCACATCGTCCACGACCGTGCGCGTGCCAAACCGCTTGGTCAGGCCGGTCACGCTGATCGCAGGGTCGCTCATTCCGACGCACCCGGCAGCGCAACATCGACGATCTGACCGGGGCTGAGGCTGCTGCCTTCGGTGGGGGCTGCCTCGACCAGATAGACCAGCGTCTGACGGTTCTGCAGCGAGTAGATCACCGGCGGGGTAAATTCGGGTCCGTCCGAAATATAGGTGATGCGCGCCTGCGTATCCGCTGCGCAGCCGTCGCAATGAACGTCCAACAAGTCCCCGACTGCAAGGCGCGCAAAGGATTCTTCTGGCACATACAGCCGCAGCTTGACCGCGCCGTCACCCAGCACCGACAAGACGGGGGCTGACGGCCCGGCGATCTCGCCGGGCTGGCGGATCACGTCGACCACGGTGACCGGCTGCGGCAGGGTGAGTTGCCGTTGCTCCAAGGCCCACCGCGCCTGATCGCGTGCGGCTTGTGCCGCGCGCACACTGGCATCCGCTTGCGCGATGGCCTGCGGCCTGGCGGGCAGGCGGGCGACAGCCAGTTGCGCCTCGATCTGCGCCACGGCCGCCTCGGCCACCTCAACGCTGGTCTGGGCATCCTCAAGCTGCGCATCCGTCGCGACGCCGCGTTCCGCCAGACTGGTGTAGCGCCCGCTGCGGCGCAGCGCCTCGTCGCGCTGGGCCTGAGCCGAGACGAGGTTGGCCTCGATCACGTTCAACTCCTCGGGCCGCGCGCCTTGGGCAAGGTTGCTTTGCGTCGCCTCTGCGCCTGCCAGATTGGCCTCGGCCAGCGCCAGCGCGATCTCGGCGTCGCGGGTCTCCATCTGCACCAGCAACGCGCCCGCCGCGACCCGGTCGCCGCGCACCACCAGCACCTGTGCAACCTGCGCCACCTGAACCGGGGCGACCAGCGTATAGATCCCTTCGACATAGCCGGTTGCAAAGGGTGAGGGCGGGGCACACAGGGTAAAGAGCGTGGCAGCGAGCGGGAGGGTGCAGAGAAAACTCATGAGCGCGCCTTTCGGGGTTGCATGATCCTTTCCCACGCATGGCGGGCTGGCAAGAGCGCAGTGAGAGCGCAGCACGCGGCCAATCAGCGCGTCGGGCAGTGCGTCGGGCAGCGCGCCAGACTGGCCAATGTCGACATTCCGACCGCCACAGGTTGTGCTGATGCTTGCACGGCAGGGGGCAAAGCGTTTACCCCTTTGAGTCAGGAGGAGACACCCATGCGCGTTGACGTTCTGGGGTTGCAGGCGTTCATCGCCATTGCCGATCACGGCTCGTTTCAGGCTGCTGCCAAAGCGTTGAACTTGTCGCAGACGGCGCTCAGCCACCGCATCGCCAAAATCGAGGCCGATCTGGGCCTGTCGCTGTTCGTGCGCACCACGCGCAAGCTGGCGCTGACCCATGAGGGACTGGCGCTGCTACCGCGCGCGCGCCGCGCCATCGTCGATCTGGAGAAGGCGATGAGCGAACTCAAGCAACTGGGAGAGCTGCGCCGGCAGGAGGTGACGCTGGGCTGTATCCCGTCGCTGGCGACGTCGGTTCTGGCCGAGGTGCTGACCGCCTATGCCGCGCAGATGCCGCAGGTCCGGGTGCGGGTTCACGACGGCTATGCCCGCGTCATCGCCGCGCAAGTCAATGGCGGCGAAGTGGAATTTGGCTTGGCCGTGCGCATGGGCACGCATTACGAACTGGAGTTCAAACCCATCGTCACCGAGCGTTTCGTCGCCGTCTGCCGGGTCGATCACCCGCTGGCCGGGTGCAAGTCGGTCAGTTGGGATGCGCTGAAAGAGCACCGCCTGATCGGGAATACGGTGATCAATCAGGCGCTGCGGATGTCGGCGCACCAGCCGTATTGGGACTATGAGGTCGAGACGATCTCGACCGCCGTGAGCTTCGTCAAACAGGGGCTGGGCGTGACCTTGTTACCGGCGTTCGAGCAGTACCAGCCGGGATATCGCGAGCTGCGCAAGCTGTCGGTGACCGGGCCGGAAGTGACCCGGCAGGTCTGTTTCATGACCCGGCCCGATATGCCGCTGTCCAAAGCCTCGCAGGTGCTGATGGAGAGCATCGAGACCCATCTCAAGGGCTTGGCCGAGCGCGAGAATTCCACGGTTCACCCGTGACCATCAACAGCCCTGATGGGCGATTGATGCATCTTGCTCATATATTATCCCATTCTTCGCGTTTGTCTTTTTGTATACACGGCGCGACCATCCTCTCCGGGAACACGGGAGGATGGCGTGACGATCCAGACGTCGATCAGCGCAGGCGGGCAGGGGGACGGGTCAGTCAAAGACCGGTGCGAAGCGCTCTTGCCACAGGCTGACGATCGGCTGCAGGTCGTCGGGTTGCCCGTCATGGATCAGCGTCTCGGCGCCGAAACTGACCCAGGGCTGCGCGCTGCTGGTCCAGATATGCGCCGAGGGGCGCAGCCAGCTGGTGTCGTCCAGCGTGCCGCCGCGCAGATGGCACAGCGCCGTGCCGGGCCGCGCGTTGAAGATGCGCCCGCCGCAGTCGGGGCAGCAGACCATCTCGGATTTCGTGCCACGGTCGGTGTCGCGCAGACGGGTTTGCGTTGGGCCCTCAAGATGCAGGTCGGCGCGGGTCACGCGCATCGACAGGCCAAAGGCGCTGCCCGACTGGCGCTGGCACAGGCTGCAATGGCAGGCGAACAGCGCCAGCGGTGCGCTGGTCAGCGTGTAGCGCACCGCGCCACAGGCGCAGCCGCCGTGCAGAGGCAGGGAAACGGAAGGGCGGGGCATGGAATCTCCTTGGTCAAACAGGGGTTTCCGCCATCAGAACAGCCGCGATGATCGAGGGCAATAGTTAAATTAAACAAAGACTTATCATCCTGTTCCGCACCGGGAGGGGCGCGGATTGGGGTGCGCGATACGACCACAAGAAAGACAATCAGGGAGGGACTATCATGTTTTTGAAGACCACACAGACTGCGCTTTTGGGCGCTGCCGCTGCGCTTGCGCTGAGTGCTGGCAACCCGGCACTGGCGCAGGTGATTGACCTTGAGGGGCGCACCGTAACCATCGTGCACAACGCCTCGCCCGGCGGCTCAACGGGGCTGACCGCGCAGCTGGTCGCGGATGCCTGGACGCAGACGATGGCCGGGGAACCCACGATCATCGTGCAATCGGTCGAGGGCGGCGCGCTGTCGCGCGGCATCCTGCAGGTGATGAACGCGCGGCCCGACGGGCGCACGCTGGGCTGGCTGGCGTGGCAGGGCTCAACCCGCATTCTGGACCCCGAGGATCGGCAGATCCCGTTTCAGGACTTCGGTCTGATCGGCGGGGCTGGCGGCGCGACCTTTATCCTGCACGCTTCGGTCAATCCCGAGACCGGCCTGACCACCGGCGACGATCTGCCGTCGCTGGAGCATTTCACCTTCGGCGGGTTCTCGGCGCGCTCGGCGGCGTCGATCCGCACGGCGGGGGTGATGGACATGCTGGGGGTGGATTACACGTTCGTTTCGGGTTTTGCGGGCGACACGCCGCTGGAAGCCGCCCGCCAGCGCGGCGAGATCGATGGGTTCCCGGTCACCGGCGTTTACTTTAACCGCACGCTGGTTCCCGGCCCGATCGCCGAGGGCACCGATGTGCCGGTCTTCTACTTCACCGGCCCCAATGAAGACGGCACCGGGCTGGCCGTCGATCCGCTGATCGACGGGGTCGAGCCCTTCGATGTCTGGTACACCCGTGTGCGTGGCGAGGCCCCCTCGGGCCCGATCTGGGACATGATCCAGTACCACGGCCGGGTGACCGATCCGATCAACTGGCTGGTCGTCGCCCCTCCGGGGACGCCGGACGAGCATCTGCAAATGCTGCGCGAAAGCTTTGCCGCAGCGACGCAGGATGCGACCTTCCTGGCCGAAGCCGAGCGCGTTCTGGGGCAGGTGCCGCAGATCTCCTATTATGAGGACGTGCAGGCCATCGTCGATGAGATCGCGGCCACGCCCGAAGACATGCGCCAGCTGATGCGCGACTACATCGCAGCGATGGAGCACTGACCCGGCGCGGACCGGGCGCTGGTGCGCGCCCGGTCCTGCCTTGGTGTCGAGGGACGTCATGGAACAATTCTTCGCGGGCCTCGGCCTTGTGCTGCAGGGCACGACCTTTTTGTATCTGATGGGCGGGGTGCTGCTGGGCCTGTGGTTCGGCGCGATCCCCGGTCTGGGCGGTGTCACCGCGATGATTCTGGTGCTGCCGTTCACCTTCGGCATGGAACCGGCGGCGGCCTTTGCGCTGCTTCTGGGGGCGCTGGCGGTGTCGACCACCTCGGACACGATCAGTTCGGTGATGCTGGGCATTCCGGGCACCATTGCCTCGCAGGCGACGGTGATCGACGGGCACCAGATGGCCAAGCAGGGCAGGGTGCTGACCGCCTTTGGCGCGGCCTTCACCGTGTCGGCGATTGGCGGGGTGATTGGCGGGCTGGCGCTGGCGCTGAGCTTGCCGATCATGACATGGCTGGTGCTGACCTTCGGCGCGCCCGAGTTCTTCGTGCTGTCGCTGATCGGTCTGGTGATGGTCGGCGGCGTCAGTGGCAACGCCATCGGCAAGGGCATCTGCGCCGGGGCGCTGGGCCTCCTGATCTCGCAGATCGGCTATCCGGTGGCCAGTTCCGAGCCGCGCTACTGGTTCAATTCGATGTTCCTGATCGACGGGTTGCCACTGGTGCCCGTGGTGATCGGCCTTTTCGGCATCCCCGAGATGATGCAGCTGGCGACATCCGGCAAATCCCTTGCCACGCGCAATTTTGCGCAATCCGAGGGCGACAGCCTGATGGCCGGGGTGCGCGCCGCCTTCGCCCATCGCTGGCTGGCGCTGCGCTGTTCGATCATGGGCACCTATATCGGCATGTTGCCGGGACTTGGCGCGTCGGTGGTGGACTGGCTGGCCTATGGCCACGCCGTCCAGAGCGCCAGGGACGACCGCAGCCAGTTCGGCAAGGGCGATGTGCGCGGCGTGATCGCGCCCGAGGCGGCGAATAACGCCACGCTGGGTGGTTCGCTGATCCCGACGCTATCCTTCGGCATTCCCGGCAGCGGCGCGATGGCGATCATGCTGGGGGCAATGACCATTCACGGGCTGGTCCCCGGCCCGGCCATGCTGCACGAGAACCTCACGCTGACCTTCAGCATGGTGTGGAGCGTGATTCTGGCCAATATCGTTGGCGCGGTGGCGCTGATGCTGTGGTCCAGGCAGGTCTCGCGCGCGGCGTTCATCAGCGGCAATCTGGTGGTGCCTGCGGTGTTCGTGTTTCTGGTCATGGGCTCGTTCATCGGCCAGCCTGACGTCCGCACATTGATCGCCTTGCTGTGCATCGGTTTCGCGGGCTTTGCGCTGCGCGCTGCCGGCTGGCCGCGCCCGCCGCTGATCCTGGGCTTTGTGCTGGGACCGGTGATGGAGAATTCGCTGGCGATCACCGCGCAGGCCTATACGTGGGGCGAGGTGCTGACGCGGCCGACGATCATCATCCTTGGCCTGCTTCTGGTCGGTGTGTTCTTCGCCGCCGCCCGCACCATCGCCAAGCGCCGCAACGATTTCCAGATCGAACTGAGCGAGCGCAGCAAGGGCAGCCTGACCCTGTCGCTGGGGCTGGCCATCGGCAGTGTTGCGCTGTTCGTCTGGGCCTATCTGCAAGCGACCGAGTGGAGCTTTCTGAGCCGCGTGTTCCCGATGGCGATTGCCTCGGTCGGGGCGCTGACCGCGCTGTGCATCGTTGTCGCCGATATCCGGGCGCTGAACCGCTATGTGCCGGTGGACGGGAGCGACACGTTGCGCGGCTTCTGGCACCGTCATGCCAGGGAACTGGCCGTCTTTGCCATGTTCGCGCTGGCCGTGGCGCTGGCCCCGGTCGTGGGCCTTGCCGCCGCGATGGTCGGCTTCACCGCGCTCTACCTGCTGGCCTGGGGGCGGTTCACGCTGCTCACCGCGCTGATCTACGCCGCCGCCGTGGGGACGTTCCTGTATGTGGTGTATCACCGCATGCTGCACGTCCCCTTCCTGCCGCCGTTCTTCCTGAGCTGAAGGGAAACCCTGATGACAACCGACACCCTGATGCCGCCCCCGGCAAAATCCCGGCTCTGGCGCATCGACTGCGACGTGCATCCGCGCCTGCCGCGCATGGCCGATCTGGCGCCGCATGCGCCGCGCTACTGGGCGCAGATGTTCGACTATCGCAACATCGACCGGCAAGAGCTGATGACGTATCCGGTCTCGACCCTGCCGTTCCGGCCCCAAGACCCCGCCGATGTGGCCGATGCCGCCGGGCTGGCGCGCGCGCATCTGGACCCGCTGGCGCTGGATGCCGCGATCCTGAACGTGCTGTCGGGCGCGCAGGCGGCGTATGATCCCTATCTGTCCACCGCGCTGTGCGAAGCGACGAACCGCTGGCTTGCCGCCGACTGGCTGGACCGCGATCCGCGTCTGCGCGCCTCGGCGCTGGTGCCGTTCCAGAACCCCGAGGCGGCGGTGGCCGAGATCGAGCGACTGGCACAAGACAAGCGCTTTGTGCAGATCCTTGCGGTGCTGGGCGGCGAGAAGCCACTGGGGCGGCGCGAATACTGGCCGATCTACAAGGCCGCCGCCGCGCATGGCTTTGCGCTGGGCCTGCATCCCGGCGGCACCAACCGCCACGCACCGACGCAATCGGGCTTTGTGGCCACCCGCGTCGAAGAGGTCTCGCTGCATCCGCAGACCTACGCCAGTCAGGTCGCCAGTCTGGTGGCCGAGGGGGTGTTCCAGACCATCCCTGACCTGCGTGTGGTGCTGATGGAAAGCGGGATTTCGTGGCTGCCGGGCCTCATGTGGCGCATGTCCAAGGACTGGAAGGGCGCGCGGATCGAGGTGCCGTGGCTGGAAGAGCCGCCCTATGACATCATCGCCCGCCATTTCCGCCTGACCACGCAGCCCTTCGACGGCCCGCTCGACAGCATGTCTGCCGCCAAGGTGCTCGACCAGCTGCCCGATCCGTCGATGCTGCTGTGGTCCAGTGACTTCCCGCACCGCCACAATGGCGACGGGATGCCCCACGGCCTGCCCGACGCGCTGCACGATGCGGTGCGCGGTGCCCATGCCCTTGCCACCTATCCCAGACTGGAGCTGCGCGATGTCTGACACACTGACCAAGGATCTGACCGGCGCGACCCCTGCGGCGCGCACCAAACAGCCGGTGGTGGATTGCGACATTCACCCGGCCTATCGCTCGCCTGATGAAATGGCGTCCTATCTGCCGCTGCGCTGGCAGCGCCATGTCGCCGATTTCGGCCTGCATTCGCCCTCGCCGCTGATCGGCGCTTTGCCCTATCCACGGCTGGCGCATGGCATGCGGCAAGACAGTTATCCGCCCGTGGGTGGCCCCCCGGCCTCGGATCTGGAGTTTCTGCAAGAGCAGCTGCTCGATCCGCTCAACATCACCCACGGCATCCTGCAACCGCTCAGCGGCGGGCACGGCGTCCTTAACCATGCGCTGGGCGAGGCGCTGTGCGCGGGCACCAACGACTGGCAGGTCGAGCGCTGGATGGACCGCGATCCGCGCCTCAAGGGCTCGATCGCGGTAATGCAGGAAGACGCGCCCGCCGCCCTGCGTGAGATCGAAGCGCGTGCCAAGGACAAGCGTTTCGTGCAGATCTCGGTCACGCCGCGCACCGCCGAGCCTGCGGGCCATCGCCGCTATTGGCCGATCTATGAGGCGGCGGAGGCGCTGGGCCTGCCGATCAGCCTGCATTCAGCGGCCTTCGGGGCGCGGGCGAATACCGGGGCAGGCTGGACCTCGTTCTATATCGAGGAACACTTCGCCTTTTCGCATGCCGCGCAGCACACACTGGTCAGCCTGATTTTCTCGGGTGTGTTCGATGCGTTCCCCAAGCTGAAGGTGGTTCTGGTCGAGGGTGGCTTTGCGTGGCTGCCGCCAACCGTCTGGCGGATGGAGCGCGAGTTCGACCGCTATCGCGGCGAGGTGCCCGATCTCAAACGCCGCCCGGCCGAGTATGTCCGCGACCACATCTGGCTGACCACCCAGCCGGTCGAGGAACCGACGCGCTCCAGCCAGCTCAGCGATCTGATCGACTGGGTGGGCGTGGACCGGCTGCTTTTCTCAACCGATTACCCGCATTGGGATTTCGATCACCCCGATTTCGCCTTCCGCGTCCCGCTGCCCCCTGAGGACCGCGCGAAGCTGATGCATGACAACGCGGTCAGCGTTTTCGGCCTGACCTGACTGACCCTTTAGGAGTGACTGCATGACGGACCACGTCGTCTGCCGGCTGGATGAGATCCCGGCCGGTGCCTCAAAACGCGTCTCGATCAATGGGCGCGCGATTGCCATCTTCAACGTCGATGGCACGCTGTCCGCCATCGGCGACCGCTGCCCGCATGAAGGCGCCTCGCTGTGTCTTGGCCGCGTCACCGGTGTTGTGCGCGCCGACGGGCCGGGGAACTACCGGCTGGAACGCGAGGGCGAGCTGGTGCGCTGCCCGTGGCACGGGTGGGAGTTCGATCTGAAGACCGGCAAGTCCTATTGCGACCCGACGCGGCTGAAGGTGCGCACCTTCGACGTGCAGGTGAAGCCCGGCGAAACGCTGGCCGAGGGCCCCTATACCATCGACGTTTTCGATGTGGCGGTGCGGGATGAGTATGTCGTGGTGTCGCTTTAGTGTTGGTTAAAGCGTGAACTCGGGGCCGGTGTAGCGGGTCGGCACCGGGAGGGTGCCCTCGGCGATCCGGGTGGCGATCTGCGCCATCTCCTCGGCCACCGCGGCGGGAACATCGGGGGCGAGGGTCAGCGAGACAGCCCCTTGCGCCAGACCCAGAGGGACCACTGCGCCTGGTGTGCGCCCGGCCAGCATGTCGGCAATCGCTCGCTCGACGCCCAGATCAATCTGCGCGACCGCCGAGCCGACAAACACCGCCGGGTCCACCGCGCACCAGTCGGTCGCGTTGCCGATCTGCCGGATGCCCGATGCGCGGCAGGCCGCAACCGCGCCGTCGCGCGCGGCGTTGAGCATCGTGAACAGCACATCCGTCCCCGCCGCTGCCTGCGCGAGCGCCCAATTTTCGGTCACTGTGCTGTCATCCTGCGTGCCGCAGAACCCGGTCAGCACGGGCATCTGCGGGGCCAGGTGCCTGACGCCTGCAACAAACGCCGCGCGTCCCTTCAGGCCCGGCGTGACCCGGTGGCCCGACAGGTGCGCGACGGTGCCAGTCTTGGTCATCCGCGCTGCCAGACACCCGGCCAGAAACGCCGACTGTTCCTGCAGCACGTCATAGCTGGCCAGATTGGCTGCCGTGACCTCGCCCTGCACAATCGCAAAGCGACGGTCGGGGTACAGGCTGGCGATCTGCGGCGTGATCTGGTTGCCCTGACCGCCGATGAACACCACGCCGTCCGAATGGGCGGCGGCAAAGTTCAAGGCCTCAAGCATATCCGCCAGATCGAAGGGAACGCCGCTGACGATCTCGATCTGGGCACCGGGTAGGGCACGCGTACGCTCGGCCCCTGCCAAAGCGCGGCTGTTGAAGCCGTTGTCATGCAGCGTTCCAACGAAAAAAGCGGTGATCTTCAAGGGTCTCTCCTAGCCCGACATCCGGGCGCGGTTTGCCATCGGGGGCAAAAAGAAACGGTCGAATACCGCAGTTGGTTCCGGCTGTCTTGGATAATCCTTTGCCGCAGCAATCAATCTTGCGATCTCGCGCAGGCGCGCGTCGTCCACATCGCCCAAGCCCGCTTGCGCCGCCGCATCGCCCATTTCCAGCGCCAGCGTGCCGGTCAGCCGCGCGCGGTTCGCGGCCCGGTCAAGCGCCGGATTGCGCCGGGCCACCGCATCGATGGCACCGTCGATGTCGGCGACGGTATTGGCAAGCCCTCGGCTGACCGCGCGGCACAGGCCCGCGACCGCCTGCGGATGGTCGGTGCGAAACGCCCGGCTGACCATCAACGCACCGCCGTAAAACGCAGGCGCGTGGTCGATCCATGTCAGGTGATGCAGGGCTGTGGCCACGTCGACCCCGGCTTCGATCCCCTGCGCGTTCAGGGTGTTCACAAAGCCAAAGATGCCGTCCCACTGCCCGGCCAGCATCTGCGGCACCATCTGGGTGTGCGGAGCCTCGGATATTGTGATCGTCACGCTGTCGGGGTCCAGCCCGGTGGCGCGGCAAAACTCAGGAAACAGCAACCACGCGGCGTCCTGAGGGTGCGCGATCAGCCGTGCGCCCGCCAGATCGGCAGGCGTCTTGATCGGACCCGCTGCATCCACGGCGATGGAATAGGGCGGGCGGTTGTGGATCGCCATCACGGCGACGGGGGTTTCCTGCTCCGCCGCCTGCAGGCGCACCAGCTCATTGAGATCGCCGTATCCCGCGTCGAACCCGCCGGTAACGATGCCCCCCACCGCGCGGGCGAGCGAGGAGCCCTCGGTAAAGCTGACCTCGAGCCCCTCATCCGCGAAATAGCCGTTGTCCGCCGCCAGAAAGAACCACGCCTGCGGACCGGAATAGAACGTGTTGAGCAAGAACCGCACAGGGAGCAGCCCCCCTGTGCGCGCCGATCCGTCGGCATGTTCAGTTGCCGTTAACGTTGGCGGCCTCGATGAGCGGGCGCCAGACGTCGATGGTGGTGCCGACGAACCCGGTGAACTCGTCCGAGGTCATCACGGTGTGGCTGATCCCCCATTGCGCCAGCTGGTCGATGACCGGCTGCATCCCCATGATGTCCTCGATGGTGTCGTGGATCGTCGCCACCATCGCCGGGTCCATGCCCGCCGGGCCGCTCAGACCGGTCCAGTTTTCGACGACAACGTCATAGCCCAGCTCTCGGAACGTCGGGATCTGGGGAAACAGCGGCGAGCGCGTCGGCGAGGCCAGCGCGATGGGCAGCGTCTCGCCCTCGGTGATCAGGTCGCGGTTCTGGGCGAGCATGTCATAGTAGCTTTCCAGCACCCCGGCGCGGAAATCCTGAATGGCCGGCGCACTGCCCTGATAGGGGACGTGGATCGTCTCGATCCCCAACGCCTGATCGACTGCCTGACCCAGAATATGCGTGATCGAGCCGACACCGGACGAGCCATAGGTGATGCCCTCGGCATTGGCGCGTTCGATGAACTGGTCCAGCGTGGTGATGCCCATGGACGGCTGCACGAACAGCGCCGGGGTTGAAGCACCCAGATAGGCGATATGCGTGAAGCTGGTCAGCGGGTCATAAGGCAGGCTTTCGAACTGCGTCGGCGCGATGGTGAAGGGCGCGTTGTTGCCCAGGATCAGCGTCGTGCCATCGGGGGCCTGCTGCGCGACATAATCCGCGGCCACCGTGCCGCCCGCGCCGGGGCGGTTGTCGACCACGGCGCGCTGGCCGTATTCGCTTTCCAGATACTGCGCCAGAATGCGCGCGATCAGGTCGCTGGTGCCGCCCGGCGGGAAGGTGACGACGATACGCACGGGCGCGTCGCTCCAGGCGCCGGCATCGGCCAGCGCGGCGGTCGAGGCCAGCAACGAAGCGCTGAGCGTGAGGGCAGTGAGGAGGCGGGATGTCATCGGTGGCAGCCTTTATGAGAGGGGAAGGGGGATCATCACGACACGCGCAACGCCGCACGGCTGCGCGCTTTGGCGCGCAGGGCTGAGACGATGCTGTAAACCAGCAAAAGGAGGGTAACGACGATCAGGGTTCCGCTGATCGGGCGGGTCAGGAACACCGTCGCATCGCCGCGCGACAGCAGCATGGCGCGGCGCAGCTGTTCCTCCATCATCGGGCCCAGCACGAAGCCGATCAGCAGCGGCGCGGGCTCAAACCGGAACAGCCGCATCAGGTAACCCGCATAGCCGAAAACCAGCGTCAGCCAGATGTCAAAGACATTGTTGTTGAGCGAATAGATCCCCATGCAGATCAACACGATGATCGTGGGATACATATAGCGGTAGGGGATCTGTAGCAGCCGCACCCACAGCCCGATCAGCGGGATGTTGAGCACCAGCAGCAGCAGGTTGCCGATCAGGAAGCTGGCGACCAGTCCCCAGAACAGATCGGCGTGGTCCACCAGCAGGCGCGGCCCCGGCACGATGCCGTGGATCATCAGCGCGCCGATCACCAGCGCCATGCTGGCACTGCCCGGCACGCCCAGTGTCAGGGTGGGGATGAAGGCGGTCTGCGTGGCCGAGTTGTTGGCGGATTCAGGCACCGCGACGCCCTCGATAGCACCTTTGCCGAACAGGGCGCGGTTGCGCGAGACCTTCTTTTCCACGGCATAAGCCACCGCCGAGGCGACGGTCTGTCCTGTGCCCGGCAGCGCGCCGAAAAAGCTGCCAATCGCCCCGCCGCGCAGGATCGGGCCGAAGATCGCCTTCCATTCGGCCCGGCTGGGATAAAATTTCTTGTAGTCGATGTCGGTCTGATGCCCTCCGCTGGCATTGGCGCGGATCGACACGATCAGCTCACCCACGCCAAACAGCCCCATCGCCACGATGACCAGACTGACCCCGTCGCGCAGTTCAGGCACGCCCATGGTGAAACGCTCGGCCCCGGTGGTGATATCGACGCCGATGGTGCCCAGCATCAGCCCTGCGACGACCATGGCGATGCCCTTGACCGGGCTGCCGTTGGCCACCGCCGAAGCGGCCACCAGCCCCAGCAGGATCACCGCGAAATACTCGGTCGGGCCAAAGTTGAGCGCCAGCGCGGCCAGCCCCGGCGACAGCACCGCCATCACCACCATGCCGATCATCCCGCCGCCGAAGGACGCAATCGCGCTGGTGAACAGCGCAATCCCGGCGCGGCCTTCGCGCGCCATCGGGTAACCGTCGATGCAGGTGATGGACGAGGACGGCGTACCCGGAATGTTCATCAGGATTGAGGCAATCGAGCCGCCGTATTCGGCACCATAGTAAACCCCGGCGATCATCACCAGGGCCGACGTCGGCTCAAGATAAAAGGTCAGCGGCAGAATCATCGAGATCGCCGCCATCGAGCCGATACCCGGCAGCACCCCGATGAAGGTGCCCAGAAACACGCCGATAAAGCAGTAGAGCAGGTTTTCGGGCTGCATTGCCACCATCAACCCGTGGCCAAAGCCGGTGAGAATATCCATGGCTCAGAACCCCTTGAACGCGCGGAAGGGCAGGTCGAGGATGCCGATGAACAACCCCCAGCACCCCAATGCGACGACCAGCCCCAGCACGAGCTTGCCGGTCAGGCGGAGGCTGGGATCGGGGAGCGAGGCGGTAAACACGGTCAGCAACACGCTGGGCACAAGGCCGATATGCTCGACCGTCACGGCAAACACCGCCAGCGCCGCGCCGATGGCCGCGAACGAGATCCAGTCGGGCCGCTCGGCATCCGAGGTGTCGCGCAGATCCATGGCGATCACCGCCACCGCCAGCGCCCCCAGTGCAAAACCCGTCAGCACCGGGAACGCCCCGGTGCCCAGACGGCGCGGCGAGCCGACACCCAGCCGGATGCCGCCGATCACGAAGATCAGGCTCAGCGCCAGCAGCGCGATGCCGCCCAAGGCACCCAGCCACGCATGTGGCGGGCGCGCGGTGTCGTCAGACCGGCGCAAACGCAGCAGGAAGTCTTTCATCGCCAAGCCTCTCTCGTCGGGGGTCGCGAGCCGGGTCATGGTGTCACCGCAACATGGGCGGCAGGCCCGGCCTCTGAGAGTCGAGCCAAGCGCGCGAGCACCACCGACACAACTTCACCCAGCGCGCGGGCGCGTTCTTCCTGGGGGGTGTTTTTCAGTCTGCCCTCGAACTGGGCAATTACGGCGTCCATGTCCGAAAGCGCGTGCAGCGCAATGATGAACGGAAAGCCGAAGCGCGCATTGTAGCGGCGGTTCAGGTCTGCCAGCCGGATCGCAAGGTCGGCCGAGGGGCGTGCGAGGCTCAAACGCCCCTGTTCGCGCTGTGAGGCGTCGGTCATCTCGTCAGGCGCGCTCGGCGCCAGCTCAGGATGCGCACGCAGCAAGCGCAGAGCGTCGGGTTCGCTCAACCCGAGGATGGCTGCTCTGAGCGCCGCACCCAGTGCCGCCCGGTCGGCAAAGGGCCGCTGGGCCACGATCCGCGCGGCCAGCCAGGGCGACCTCTCGATCACCGGGGCAAGCATTTCAAGCGCTTGCGCGGTGTCCGCCCGGTTCAGGGCGTCGATAGACAGGCGGGGGCCGGAGGTGTCGCTCATCGGGTCTGGTCCTTGGTTGAGCAAACCCTAGCCAAGAAAACCATTGCCCTCTATTTCAATAGAGGTCACGCTGCATACGCAAAAAGAGAACGCACAATGCCCCTGCACCTGTTGCCCCGCGCGCTGCACTACCTCGAAACCGTGGCGCGCATGGGCTCGGTTCAGGCAGCGTCACGCGCACTGGGCATCGCCGCCTCGGCCATCGACCGGCAGATCATCGCCCTTGAGGAAGCCTGTGGCGCCCCGCTGTTCGAGCGTCACCCGCGCGGCATGCGTCTGACCACGGCGGGCGAAAGCGTCATCCTGATGGCGCGACGCTGGCGGGCGGATGAGGACCGTCTGGAAGCCGAACTGCGCGAGATGCGCGGTTTGCAGCATGGCACGGTACGGCTGGCGGCCATGGACAGTCTGGCCAACTCGATCCTGCCAGTGTTGATCGACAAGATGGCGCAGGATCACCCGCGCATCCATCTGGCCATCGACATCATGACCCCCAAGCAAGCCGCGCAAGAGCTGGACAACGGCACGATTGATCTGGCCATTGCGTTCAATCTGCCCAACGACCGCACCCGGCATGTGCTGTGGTCAGCGCCCTTACCCTTTGGCTGCGTGGTCGGGGCAGGGCATCCGCTGTGGGGGCAGACCAGCATCGCGCTCAAGGACGCCGCCCAGTATCCCATCGCGGCGCAAAGCCGGGTGCTGCCGTCGCGCGAGTATCTGGACCGACGCTATGGCTGGCTGTTTGACCCGGTTGAACCGGCGCTGGTGACCAACTCGCTGCAACTGCTCAAGCAGGTGGTCCGGCAGGGGCGGCTGATGGCGATCTCGTCGCAGCTGGACACCCTGGCCGAGATCGAGGCGGGCACGCTGAGCTTTATCCGCCTGTCCGATGCCGCGCTGAAACCGCAGTCGATCAGCGTTGTCGTCGATGCCCGCCGCATGCTGCCCCGCGCCGCGCGGCTGGTGGGTGAGACGCTGGCCGAGGTGGTGGGCGCGCGGCTGGCCCGCGTCACCGCGCCTGCTGCGTGATCACCCCGCCGCGCGCAGGGCGACGGGGACGCCGTTAAAGGCCGCGTTGCCGCTGATCGGATCAACACGGGCATCGTCGGTCAGGTCGTTGATCGACACCGTGCCCAAGCCCCCCGCCACGCTCAGCCCCGTGCCCGATTGCCCCCATCCCTGCGGGATCGAGACCACGCCGGGGGCCATCGCATCGGTAATCTCGGCGTTCAGGGTCAGCTGGCCGGTGCGCGACGACACCACCACCGCCGCCTCATCGGCGATACCCAGCTTCAAGGCATCGTCCGGGTGGATCTGCACCGTACAGCGGTTGCGGCCCTTGACCAGCCGCGGGCTGTTCTGCGTCCAGCTGTTGTGGCTGCGGGTCTGGCGGCGGCCGATCATCACAAAGGGATGGGCGGCATCCGTTCCGGGGGCGAAGGCCAGCAGGCGCGGCAGGTCATCAAGGAACGCCTGCGGGGCCAGATGCAGGCGCTCGTCCGGCGTCTCCAGCCGCTCGGCGACGTTCGGGGTCAGCGGCCCAAGGTCCACACAGCCGGGCGTTTCCAGCAGGGTTTCCACACTGACCGTCCCACCATGCGGGCCTGTGGCAAGGAAATGCCGCAACAGCGCCTCGGGGTCCGGGCCCAGCTCATTGGCCCCGTTCAGGGCGGCGGTCATGCGGCGGAGGATCTCGGATTCCGTCGGGTTGCCGTGCGGCGGCGGGAAAATCCCGTGCGCGTAGCCCGCTGTGTTGCGCACGGCAAAGCTGTGGAACACCATGTCATAGACCGGCTCTTCCAGCGCCACAGTGCCGGGCAGGATCAGGTCGGCATGTTCGGTTGTGGCGTTCAGATGGATGTCGATGGCGACCATGAAGTCGAGCGTTTCCAGCGCCTTGCCGATCCGTCGACCATTGGGCGCGGTCAGCACCGGGTTGCCGGCGATCGCCACCAGCGCGCGGATCTGGCCCGTGCCGGGGGTTTCCATCTCTTCGGCCATGACCGACACCGGGTACTCGCCGTTATAAAGCGGCAGGCCGGATACCCGCGAGCGTTTCTCAGGGTAGCTGCGCGTGCGGCCCTTGCGGCTGGTCATCGCGACGTAATCGACAGCGGGCGTGGTGAACATTGCGCCGCCGATGGTGTCGAAATTCCCGGTGATCAGGTTGAGCACATTGGATGCCCACTGACACAGGCTGCCGAAACTCTGCGTCGAGGCCCCCATCCGCGCATAGCAGACCGCGCGCTTGGCGGCAGCAAAGTCGCGCGCCAGATCGCGGATGACCGGTGCGGGGATGCCGGTGCGCTCGGCGGCCATCTCGGCCGTAAACGGTTCGACCGCGACGCGCAGCGCCTCCAGCCCCTCGATGATCGGCGCCAGATGACCCAGATCCTCGGCCCCGGTCGCCAGAATCTCACGGATCAGGGCGATCATCAGGAAGGCGTCGGTCTCGGGCCGGATGAAATGATGCTCGCCCGCGCGCTCGGCCGTCTCGGTCCGGCGCGGGTCGATGACCACGGCGCGCCCGCCGCGCATCCGCAACCCGTCCAGCCGCTTGCCATAGCCCGGTGCGGTCATCAGCGAGCCGTTCGAGATCACAGGATTGGCCCCGATGATCACGATCATATCGGTGCGGTCGATGTCAGGGATCGGGATCAGCATCGGATGACCCATCATGTGGATCGAGGCGACGTGATGCGGGATCTGATCCGCCGTGGCCGAGGAATAGCGGTTCTGCGTCCCCAAGGCGCGCACCAGCGGCGGGATGGTCATCAGGTTGCCGAATTTATGCGCGTTGGGATTGCCCAGATACACCCCCACCGCATCCGCCCCATGCGCCGCCTGAACGGCGCGCAGGCGGGTGGCGGCGATGTCGAACGCCTCATCCCAGCCAATATCGCGCCATTGACCGTTCTCTTTCAGCCGGGGCCGGGTGATGCGGTCGGGATCGGTGCGGAAATCCTGCAGGGCGACGGCCTTGGGGCACAAAAACCCTTCGGACAGCGGATCGTCGGGGTCGCCCTTGATCGACAGCACCGTGTCCGCGTCATGGGTGATGATCAGGCCGCACATGGCCTCGCAGATGTTGCAGGTGCGTTTGTGGATGTGCGTCGTCATGGCCTGACCCTCCCAGAACAAGCAGTCGGTAAAGGCTAGGGGCTGGCCCGGGTCAAGGCAATTGCTTTGCGCCGGGGTGCCGTTGGGGCAACCCGGCCCGCGCCTGTCAGCGTGCGTAACGCTCGGCGGTCAGGCCGTCGAACGAGATGTCCGGCGTCTTGCCCAGCACCACATCCGCTACCGCCCGGCCCGAGCCGCAGGCCATCGTCCAACCCAGCGTGCCATGGCCGGTGTTCAGGAACAGGTTGTCATAGCGCGATGGCCCCAGCACCGGCGTGCCATCGGGGGTCATCGGGCGCAGGCCCGTCCAGCCCTCGGCCTTGCTCAGATCGCCGCCCTTGGGGAACAGATCGCTGATCACATGGCGCACCGTATCGGTGGCATGGGGCCCCAAGCGGCTGGAATATCCCGCGATTTCCGCCGTACCCGCGACGCGGATCCGGTCGCCCAGCCGGGTGATCGCCACCTTGTGCGTCTCATCCATGATCGTCGATTGCGGGGCAAAAGCGTCATCGGTGACGGGCAGGGTGACCGAGTAGCCCTTGACCGGGTAGACCGGCAGCTTGACCCCGATGGGGGTGAGCAATTTTGGCCCGAAACTGCCCAAGGCGCAGACATAGGCGTCGCCGGTGATGCGCCCGGCAACCTCGGTATCCACCCCCGCGACCCGGCCGTTTTCGATGGCGATGCCCTTGATGGACTGGCCGTACTGGAACTCGACCCCCAGTTCGGCGCATTTCTCGGCCAGCGCCATGGTGAACAGGCGGCAATCGCCGGTGCGGTCGGCGGTCAGCCGCAGCCCGCCGACAAATTTGTTGCGCACCTCGGCCAGCGCCGGTTCCACGCCGATGCAGGCGTCACGGCCCAGCACCTCATAGGGGCTGTCGTATTCCGCCAGAATCTCCTGATCTGCGCGCGAGTCCTTCATCTGCTTGGCCGTGCGGAACAGTTGCAGCGTGCCTTGTTCGCGCCCGTCATACTGGATGCCGGTCTCGGCGATCAGGTCAGGCATCACGTCGCGCGAATAGTTCGAGATGCGCACCATCCGGCCCTTGTTGACGCGGTACGCCTCGTCGTTGCAGTTGCGGATCATCTGCAGACCCCACAGCCACATCGTCGGGCTGATCAGCGGCCAGATGAACAGCGGGCGGCGTTTCATGAACAGCCATTTCACCGCTTTCATCGGGATGCCCGGTGCTGCCCAGGGCGAGGTCATGCCATAGCTCAGCTCGCCCGCGTTGGCATAGCTGGTCTCCAGCCCCGGTCCCAGCTGGCGGTCGAGCACGGTCACTTCGGCCCCGCCCTTGGCCAGATACCAAGCGGTGGTGACGCCGATGACTCCGGCCCCCATGACGACGACTTTCATGCCCTGCTGTCCTTTTGCGCGACGTGCCCGGCCAAGCCTTGCGCAGGTATGAACGCATTGCAAGGAAAGATCAGGGAGGCGGGCAGGGCGATGCTGCGCTGCCGCATTTCACGGCAGCGCAGGGGGCGGTCAGCTGACGCGGATCACGCGCTTGCCAAAGTTCTCACCGCGCAACAGGCCGATGAAGGCCTCAGGCGCGTTTTCCAGCCCGTCGATGATCTCTTCGCGGTACTTGATCTTGCCCTCCTTGATCCAGGCCATCATCGCCTTGGCGAATTCGGGGTACAGATGGCCGAAATTGTCAAAGATTATAAAGCCTTGGACCCGCAACTTCTTGCGCAGAACGTTGCCCATCAGCCAGTTCATCCGGTCGGGGCCGTCGGGCAGGCTGGTGGCGTTGTACTGCGAGACCAGCCCGCAGACGGGCACCCGCGCGAAGGGGTTGAGCAGGGGGATCACCGCATCCAGCACCTTGCCGCCGACATTCTCGAAATAGATGTCGATCCCGGCAGGGCAGGCTTGCTTCAGCTGCGCGGCCAGATCGTCGGTTTTATGGTCAAGGCAGGCGTCAAAGCCCAGTTCCTCGACCGCATAGGCGCATTTCTCGGGGCCGCCCGCGATGCCGATCACCCGCAACCCCATGAGCTTGCCGATCTGGCCCACCGTCGCCCCGACCGGCCCGGTCGCCGCCGCAACCACCAGCGTTTCGCCTGCTTTCGGCGTGCCGATCTGCGTCAGGCCAGCCCAGGCGGTGAAGCCCGGCATCCCCATGATGCCCAAGGCCCATGACGGATGCTCGGGCGTTTTGCCCAGGTTGGTCACGCCCGTGCCATCCGACAGCGCGTAATCCTGCCAGCCGTTGCCGGACAGGACCAGATCGCCGACGGCAAATCCGTCAATGTCCGAGCTGACAACCTCGGCCACGGTGCCGCCGACCATCACGCCGCCGACCTCAACGGGCGCGGCGTAGGACGGAGCGTCGCTCATCCGGCCGCGCATGTAGGGGTCAAGTGACAAATAGCGCGTGCGCAGCAGCATCTGGCCCTTGCCGGGCTGCGGGATCGGGGTCTCGGCCAGACGCAGGGTCTGGGCGGTGGGCTCGCCCCTGGGACGCTCGGCCAGAAGGAGCTGGCGGTTGGTGGTGTCGGTTTGGGTCATGGTGGTCTCTTCCCTCAATCGGTGCCGTGTTGAGATCAAGGTAAGGACTCCGCCGCCAGATAACAGGGCCGCGCGCGCCGAACGCGCCGCCAAGGCCGATCAGCAGGGCGGTTCCGGCAATGATCGAACCGAAGCCTAGTGCGCGCGGACACGTCATCAGCCCCAGCACCAAGGCCAGAGGGATCAGCACGGTGATATTGCGCACCGCCCCGCTGCTCAGCGCAAAGAGCACGCCTGCGAACAGCGAAGCGGCGGTCGCCGAGGCGCGGGTGATCATCACCGGCGTGCCGGTATCGGCAAAGGTCCAGCCAACCCCCAGAAACACCAGCGTTGTCCAGATATTCCAGCGCGCCCCGCCTGACAGCGCGATGAACGCCCCCAGTGCGCCGCAGACTGCAACCAGCGAGCCGAGGATGTAGATCGGTTTGCGGCCACAGCGTTTAATCGGCATCGCAGCTGGCAGGGTGGCGGTGCAGGTGCTGTCCATGAACATCAAGCCCGGCAGCGTCACCAGATCGGGCGAGGGTGCCAGCATCGCGCCGATCGACCCGCACAGCGATACGGCAATCGGTGGCAGGGCTTTGGCCAACGTTTGCGCGATCATCAACACGGACAGGTTCGTCGAAAGGCGGGGCCGTGACGACGCCGGTCGTGCGGAACCGCGCCTGCATCAATTCAGCGGTGACAGGCGCGTCGTCCGCTCAAACCGCGGACCGCAAAAGCCCGATGGCTGTATCAAATTGATGCACACGTGCCGCAATGCCGCGCGCTGCGCAGGATGAGGGCGGACCCAACACCCGCCCTCTCTGGCCGCCGTCGGCTCAGTGAACGTGCGGCCTCATCCGGCGGGCGAACCATGCGGCCAGCCCGGGGGTGGCGGAGGGGCGCTTTCGCAGGCCGGGCTCGCCGCGTTTGGCTTCCAGATCGAACGGGGGAAAGGGGGTGCTGCTCATCGGTGCTCTCCAAATGTTTGGCCAGTTGTTTGGCCCGCTATTTGGAGAGAAAACGCAGATCGGGCCGGTCAGGTTTCAGCGCGCGTCGCCAAGCCCGGTCTTTGGGCGGAAACCCGCCGCGTTACGTCTCGCTGATTTCGTACTCGCGCGCGATGTCGGCGGTCATCTGCCCCCAGGCGCTTGCCTTCGTGCGCGTTTGATGCGCCTCGAAGGACGGGCGATCGGCAAAGCGCTCATCCACGCTCCAGATCATCGACCCCTGGTGATCCACCTCGAACTCAAGGCAGCCGGGCTCGGCGCGGCTCAAGCGGATATGCTCGGGCAAGTACTCGCGCACAAGGGCGGCTTGCTCGTCGGTGGCGCAGATCAGTTTGCCAGTCAGTCGGATTGCCATGTCGTCACGTCCTGTCATCGAAGCGTCACCGAAACGTTGCGCTTCCGTGACGCGCGAGGGCTAGCGCACGCTCAGTCACTTCTCAAGGGAGAATTCCATGCCCGCCCGCCTCTTGGCCTCGACCGCGCTGCTCGCCGTTATGGCTGTGCCTGCCGTCGCTCAGCAGATGAACTTCAACCGGATCGCGTCTTTCGCGGTCGCCCTGAACCTGCCCGAGGCCGAGGAAACCTCGTCCGAAATCATCGCCGCCACGGCGGATGGCATGACGCTGGTCTACACCGACAGCCCCGCCGGTTCGCTGGGTTTTGTCGACATCACCGACCCCGCGATGCCCCAGCCGCTGGGCGCGCTGACGCTTGAAGGTGAGCCGACCTCGGTCGGGATCGCCGGTGCGGTGGCCTATGTCGCGGTGAACACCTCGGCGAGCTATGTCGAGACCGGCGGCGCGCTGCTGACCGTCGATGTCGCCACGCGCGCGATCACCGACAGTTGTGATCTGGGTGGCCAGCCGGATTCGGTCGCCATCGCGCCGGACGCCAGCTTTCTGGCCGTCGCGATCGAGAACGAGCGTGACGAAGAGCTTGGCGAGGGTGGCCTGCCGCAGATGCCCGGCGGCTGGGTCGCGATCCTGCCGATGACCGACGGTGCGGTCGACTGCGCCGCGATGATCCGCGCGGATGTGACCGGGCTGGCCGAGATCGGCGCGGAAGATCCCGAACCGGAGTTCGTGGCGATCAATGACGCGGGCGAGATTGCGCTGACGCTGCAGGAAAACAACCACATCGTCATCATGGACCGTACCGGCGCCGTGCTGTCGCATTTCAGCGCGGGCGAGGCGACGGCCGAGAACGTCGATAGCGCCAAGGATGGTCAGCTGGTCTTTGACCAGACCGTCACCAGCCTGCGCGAACCCGACGGGATCGCTTGGGTCGATGCCGACCACGTCGCCATCGCGAATGAGGGCGACTGGAACGGCGGCAGCCGCAGCTGGACGATCTTTGATCGCGACGGCGGCGTGACGTATGAGAGCGGCTCCAGCCTTGAGCATGCGATCATCGAGATCGGCCATTACCCCGAGGGGCGTTCGGGCAAGAAGGGCACCGAGCTGGAAGCCATTGCCGCCGGTACGTTCGACGGCACGCCAATGATCTTCGTCGGTTCCGAGCGGGGCAGCGTGATCGGGGTCTATGACGCGACCGACCCCGCCGCGCCGGTGCTGCGCCAGCTGCTGCCCTCGGGCATCGCGCCCGAAGGCGTGTTGCCGATCCCGTCGCGCAATCTGCTGGTCACCGCGAACGAGGCCGATCTGGGTCAGGACGGCGCGGCCCGTTCGCATGTGATGATCTACGCGCTGCAAGACGCGCCTGCTGCCTATCCGCAACTGACCTCGGCCGGAACGGAAGAGCTGATCGGCTGGGGCGCGATCTCGGGCATGGTCGCGTCGGACGACGGGATGCTCTATGCCATCAACGACAGCGCCTATGGCGCGCAACCGACGATCTTTGTGATCGACCCGGCGCAGCAGCCCGCCCGCATCACCCGCGCGATCCGCGTCACCCGTGACGGCGCAGCGGCGCAGCATCTGGATCTGGAAGGCATCACGCTGGACGGGCAGGGCGGTTTCTGGCTGGCCAGCGAGGGGCGCACCGACCGCGAGGTGCCGCATGCGCTGGTCCATGTCGACGCCGCGGGCGCGATCCTCGAAGAGGTCATGCTGCCCGAAACGCTGCTGGCCCATGAGACCCGCTTCGGGTTCGAGGGTGTCACGCTGATCGACGGCACGCTCTGGATGGCCGTTCAGCGCGAATGGGGTGACGATCCGGCGGGCATGGTCAAGCTGGTCGCCTATACCCCGGCCACCGGCGAATGGGGTGCCGTGCACTACCCGCTCACCACGCCCGCGCGCGGCTGGGTGGGGTTGAGCGAAATTACTGTCCATGGTGATTATGTCTATGTTGTCGAGCGCGACAACCAGTTGGGCGCCAATGCCGCGATCAAGCAGGTGATGCGCATCCCGCTGTCGCAGATGGTCGCCGCGCCTTTGGGCAGCGAACTGCCGGTGGTGACGCCGGAACTGGTGGTGGACCTGCTGCCGCATCTGACCGCGACCGGCGGCTATGTGCTCGACAAGGTCGAAAGTCTAGCCATCGCCGCCGATGGCACGATGTGGATCGCCACCGACAATGACGGCGTTGACGATCACTCGGGCGAGACGATGTTCTTCGCGCTCCCGCCGATGTAAGCACCTGACCCTGAACGAAAAGCCCCCGCGATTGCGGGGGCTTTTTGCGTTGGTCATTCCAGCTCGATCGTGCCCGGCGGCTTCGAGGTGCAATCGTAGAACACCCGGTTGATGCCCTGCACCTCATTGATGATCCGGGTCGAGGTCTCGCCCAGAAACTCATGCGTGAACGGGTAGTAATCGGCGGTCATCCCGTCGACCGAGGTTACCGCCCGCAGCGCCAGCGCAAAGTCATAGGTGCGCCCGTCGCCCATCACGCCGACCGTGCGCATCGGCAGGATCGCGGCGAAGGCTTGCCAGATGTCGTCATAGAGCCCGTGCTTGCGGATCTGGTCGATATAGATCGCATCCGCCTTGCGCAGGATGTCCAGCTTTTCGCGGGTGATCTCGCCGGGGCAGCGGATCGCCAGACCCGGTCCGGGGAAGGGGTGACGCCCGATGAACGAAGCGGGCAGGCCCAGCTCGGTTCCCAGCGCGCGGACCTCATCCTTGAACAGCTCGCGCAGCGGTTCAACCAGCTTCAAACCCATCTTCTCGGGCAACCCGCCGACGTTGTGGTGGCTCTTGATGGTGACCGAAGGACCGCCGGAAAACGACACCGATTCAATGACATCGGGGTAGAGCGTGCCCTGCGCCAGAAACTCGGCACCCTCGATCTCGTTGGCGTATTTCTGGAACACGTCGATGAACAGCTTGCCGATGGTCTTGCGCTTGACCTCGGGGTCGGAAACCCCCTCAAGCGCGTTCAGGAACAGATCGGATTCGTCGGCGTGGATCAGGTTCAGGTTGTAATTCTCGCGGAACATCGCGACGACCTGCTCGGCTTCATTGAGCCGCAACATGCCGTGGTCCACGAACACGCAGGTCAGCTGATCGCCGATGGCTTCGTGCAGCAGAATGCCGGTGACCGAGCTGTCCACGCCGCCCGACAGCGCGCAGATCACCTTCTTGTCGCCGACTTCATCGCGGATCTTCTGGATCATCTCTTCGCGGTAGGCACCCATCGTCCAGTCACCGGTGAACCCGGCCAGCCTGACGAAATTCGCATAAAGCGTCGCGCCGTTGGGCGTGTGATGGACCTCAGGGTGGAACTGCACGGCGTAGAAGCGGCGCTCCAGATCGGCGGTCATGGCGAAGGGCGCGCCCGACGAGGTGCCGTAGACGTCAAAGCCGGGGGCCAGCTTGGCGACGTGGTCGCCGTGGCTCATCCAGACCTGCTCGCGCCCGTTGGGATCCAGAAACCAGCCGTTGAAGAGGTCGGTCTTCAACTCGGTCGGCTTGACATAGGCGCGGCCGAATTCGGCGGTGTGGCTTTGGCCCGCCTCAACGACGCCGCCCAGATCCTGCATCATGACCTGCTGGCCGTAGCAGATGCCGAGGATCGGCACGCCCAGCGTATAGGCGCTCTGCGGCGGACGCGGCGAACCCTCGCGCGTCACCGAATCGGGCCCGCCCGAGAAGATGATCGCCTTCGGGGCGAACTCGGTCAGGAAGGCGTCGGTCACCTTCTGGTACGGATGGATTTCGCAATAGACATTCAGCTCGCGCAGGCGGCGCGCAATCAGCTGCGTCACCTGGCTGCCGAAATCGATGATGAGGAGGCGGTCATGGCTGTGCTGGGTCATAGAAAGCCTTTAGGCAAGCCGCCCGACCGGCGCAAGGGGGCGCGCGCGCGTTCGGCGTGCCGGGCGGGCTTGGGGGCCTTGCGCAGGCACAAACCGCGCGTCCCTCAGGCTGATGAGCCAGACCCGCGCGCGGCTCAGGGGGCCGGTTCTGGGCTTGCCGCCACCGGCGCGCTATGCGTCACTGCGCGAAACCCCAAACCAAAGAGTACGCCTGATGAGCACCGCCCCTGCAACCTGGAGAATCATTCTTGCCGCGATTCTCGATTTCTTCACCATCTTCGCCGTCGGTGGCTATGTCATTGCCAAGCTGACCGGGAACGTGACCGAGAGCGGCTTCAGCCTGTCTGGCATGCCCGCGGTCCTGCTCTTTGCCGTGATGATCGGCTATTTCGTCGCGGGTCGCTACCTCGGCGGCACGCTCTGGCAGCGGATCCTGCGCGCCCGTCGCTGAGAGCGGCGCGCCGCCAATGTCGCCTTTCGCCCCCAAAGGGCGCTTCCGGCTGATCCCTCGCCGGGGCTTGGCCCTATTTCTCAGCCCCAGATCCATTTTTTCGGAGCCAGAGCGATGAATGAAGTCAGGGGCGAGCGTCGAACCCGAGGCGGCGGCGGAGCCGCACGACGGGCCGAGCGGACGGCAGTGTCCATCGAGACCGCCAAATTCATCGAGCGCAAGATCCCCAACTTCGAGATCCTCAACGAAGAGGCGCTCGAGATCATCGAGTACAACGCCGACACCGTGCTTGAGGAAATCGGCGTCAATTTCGTCGATAACCCCGGTGCCTTGGCGCTGTGGCGCGAAGCCGGGGCCGATGTGCAGGGCGAGCGCGTGCGCATCCCCCGGGGTCTGGCCCGCGCGCTGTGCAAGACCGCGCCCTCACGCTTCACCCAGCACGCCCGCAACCCTGAGCGCAACGTCGAGATCGGCGGCAAGTCGCTGGTGCTGGCACCGGTCTATGGCCCGCCCTTCGTGCGCGACCTCGAAGGCGGGCGGCGCTATGCCACGATCGCGGATTTCCGCAATTTCGTAAAGCTGGGCTATATGTCCAAATGGCTGCACCATTCGGGCGGGACGGTCTGCGAGCCGACCGACATCGCGGTGAACAAGCGCCATCTGGACATGCTGCAGGCGCATATGACGCTGTCGGACAAACCCTATATGGGCTCGGTCACCGAACCCGTGCGCGCCGAGGATTCGGTGGCGATGTCCAAGATCCTGTTCGGCAGCGACTTCGTCGACCAGAACGCGGTGATGACCTCACTGATCAACATCAACTCGCCGCTGACCTTTGACGGCGTGATGATGGGCGCGCTTGAGGTGTATGCGCGGGCCAATCAGGCAGCGATCATCTCGCCCTTCATCGTTGGCGGCGCGATGGCGCCGGTGACGGTGGCGGGCACGCTGACGCAAGTGCTGGCCGAGGTGCTGGCGGGCGTGGCCTACAGCCAGCTGATCCGCAAGGGCGCGCCGGTGATCTTCGGGGCCTTCGTGACCTCGATCGACATGAACTCGGGCGCACCGACCTTCGGCACGCCGGAAGCGGCGCATATCACCTATGGCGCGGGGCAACTGGCCCGCCGGATGAACCTGCCTTACCGCTCGGGCGGGTCGTTCTGCGGCTCGAAACTTCCCGACGCGCAGTCGGCCTATGAAACCGCGAACACGTTGAACATGGCGCTGTTGTCGGGCGTCAACTTCATGCTCCACGCTTGTGGCTGGCTTGAGGGCGGGCTGGTGTCGTCGTACGAGAAATTCGTGCTCGACGCCGACCAGTTGGGGGCGCTGCACCATATCGCCAAGGGCGTGTCGATGGATGAGAACGGCCAGGCGATGGACGCGATCCGCGAAGTGGGGCCGGGCGGTCACTATCTGGGCTGCCAGCACACGCAGAACAACTTCAAGACCGCCTTCTGGCGCTCTGACGTGCTGGACTACAAACCCTACGAGACCTGGGAAGACGAAGGCGCACGCGATTCCGCGACGCTGGCGAGTGTCCGGGTGAAGAAGCAACTGCGCGACTATCAGGAGCCGTCGCTGGACCCCGCGATCGCCGAAGCGCTGCAGGCCTATGTGGACCAGCGCAAGGCAAGCGAGCCGGACGCGTTCGGCTAAGCGCGCGGTTCGGGGGGCTGCTCGCCCCCCGAACCCCATCGCCAAAGGGGACCCACGGGCCCCCTTTGGAAACCCCCGTGGATATTTGGAGACAGATGATAATCAAGGTTAACAAAGCCTTATCATCTGTCCCTAAATATCCTGGGGGGTGAATGCGGCGCATGCCGCAGAGGGGGGCAATGCCCCCTTTCTGTGCCCGGTCTCACACGGGCAGGATCGTTGTCGACTTGATTTCTTCCATCGACAAAAGCGCGGTGACGTTGTGGATTTTCACATCTCTGATCAGCGCCTGATAGAAGGCATCATAGGCGCGGGCGTTGGTCACGCGGACCTTGAGGATATAGTCGATATCCCCCGCCAGCCGGTGTGCCTCCATCACTTCGGGACGGGCGCGGACCGAACCCAGAAAGCGGTCTTGCCACTCGGGATCATGGTCGGCGGTACGCACCAGCACAAAGAAGCACGCCTCCAGCCCCAGCGCTTCGGGATCCAGCAGAACCGTCTGCCGACCGATCACGCCCTGCTCGCGCATCTTGCGGATGCGGTTCCAGACCGGCGTCTTGGACGAGCCGACCTTGCGGGCGATGTCGTCGAGCGATTGGCTCGCGTCTTCTTGCAATTCCATCAGGATCTTGCGGTCGAGCGGGTCGAGATCGGGTCGGGTCATGGGCGCATCTCCGGTTCGCCCGACAGGTGTAGCCTTGTGGCAACCCTGCGTCCAGCGCGAGGCCCCCTTGCGGGTCGCGCCGACATGACGTTTCAGTAACACCAAACCCAAGCGGAGGCCGCAATGGACGGTGCATTCGACTATGTGATCGTGGGCTCGGGCTCTTCGGGCTCGGTGCTGGCGGCGCGGCTGGCCGAGGCCGGGCGGCGGGTGCTGGTGCTCGAGGCCGGGGTCAGTGACCGGCGGTTCTATGTCCATATGCCGCTGGGCTACGGCAAACTCTTCTATGATCCTGTCGTCAACTGGGCCTACCGGACCGAGCCCGACCCCGGCCTGAACGGACAGCGCGACTACTGGCCGCGCGGCAAGGTGGTGGGCGGGTCGTCGTCGATCAACGCGATGGTCTGGATACGTGGCCATGCCAGCGATTACGACGACTGGCAGGCAGCGGCGGGATCGTCCGCCTGGGGCTGGGACGCGGCGCGCGCTGCGTATTGCGCGATCGAGGACAATGCCGACGGCGCCGATGCGTGGCGCGGGCAAGGCGGGCCCTTGGCGATCCGTTCCAGCCGGGATGCCGCCCACCCGCTGGTCGCACCCTACATCGCCGCCTGCGAAGCCGCCGGGCTGCCGCGCAACGCCGACTTCAACGGGGAGCGCCAGGAGGGGGCAGGCACCTATCAGCTGACCATCAAGGACGGGCGGCGCAATTCGGTCGCGCGGGCCTTTCTGCGGCCAGCGCTGAAAACCGGGCGCGTGGCGCTGCGCACCCGCGCGCAGGTGACGCGGGTGGTGTTCGAGGGCAAGCGTGCCGTGGGCGTGGAATACCGCTGGCGTGGCGCGCTGCATCAGGCGCGGGCCGGCGAGGTGATCCTGTCGGGCGGCGCGATCAACACGCCACAACTCCTGATGCTGTCGGGCATCGGCCCTGCAGCCGATCTGCGCGCCCAAGGCATCGAGGTGTTGCACGACCAGCCCAATGTCGGCGCGCATCTGAATGACCATCAGGGCATCAATTATACCTACCGCATGACCGTGCCGACGATGAATGACATCTTGCGCCCATGGTGGGGCAAGGCGTTGGTGGGCATGCAGTATCTGCTGACGCGGGGCGGCCCGCTGTCGGTGTCGATCAACCATGGCGGCGGCTTCTTTCGCACCGATCCATCGCTCGACCGCCCGAACATGCAGCTCTATTTTCAGGCGTTCTCGACCCTCATGCCGCGCGACGGTGAGCGCCCGATCCTCAGCCCCGATCCGTTCCCGGGCCTGAGCATCGGTCTGTCGAACTGTCGCCCCACCAGCCGGGGGCGGATCGAGCTGGCGTCAAACGATCCCTTCGCCGCGCCGCGCATCATCGCCAACGCGTTCTCGACCGATCATGACGTGGCCGAGATGCTCGCAGCGGTGAAGTTCATCCGCCATATCGCCGCGCAAAAGCCGCTCGCCGATCTGATCGCCGAAGAGCTGCGGCCCGGCCCCGCCATCACCAGCGACGCGGCGCTGATTGACGACTTCCGACAGCGTTCGGGCACCGTCTATCATCCCAGCTGCACGGCACGGATGGGGGCGGACCCGGCGACCAGCGTTCTGGATGTCGATCTGAAGGTGCGTGGCGTCGAGGGGCTGCGTGTCTGCGATGCCTCGGCGTTTCCGACGCTGATCGGCGGTAACACCAACGCCCCCGCGATCCTGATGGGCTGGCTGGGGGCTGAGCGTATTCTGGCTGGCTGATATCGCCTTCTTGATCCGTGTCATAGCGGCAAGGATGCCGTTTCGCCATGCTGGCGACTTCAGCAGAGTCGGAGCAGGCGCATGACGGTATTGGTAAAGGATAAGACGTTCGTGCCGGATGACTGGCACGCGGGCTATGTGCCCTTGGCGGCATTGGCCGACAGGCCGGACGGCGTGGGCGTCGATCTGTCATCGCCGGAGCTGAGCGCCCGCGAATGGGCACGGCTGGGAACGCTGCTTCCGCGGCTTGCGCTGGTGCGGATACGGCTGCGCCATTTCGGGGATCTGGCGGCGCTGGATCTGGCGCATGCGATCCGGGCGACGGGCTTTGACGGGCGGCTCAGGGCGCATGGCGCGGTGCTGGCGCGGGCTTACACGCTGATCCGCTGTTCAGGGTTCAGCGAGGTCGAACTGGACCATGCCCAGGCGAGCCGCCAGCCTGCCGAACATTGGCGGCTGGACAGCGCGTGGCAACCGATACCAAGGCGCGGCGTCTGGGAGCCGTCTCAGCCCGCAGCGGTGCGTCGCGGCGACGCAGAGCACCGCTGAACGCCGCGTCCGGGCTTTCGTTTTTGCGCAATCCGGCCTATCAGCGCCACAGACCCATACAAGAGGCCGCAGCATGTCCGACGCCGCTCCCGCTCCGCAAATCAAGACGTTGCCCGATGCGCAGACCGTGACGGCGGTCACGCATTGGACCGATGCGCTGTTCTCCTTCCGCTGCACGCGGCCGCGCAGCCTGCGGTTCCGCTCGGGTGAGTTCGTGATGATCGGCCTGATGGGCGAGAACGGCAAACCCTTGCTGCGCGCCTATTCCATTGCCTCGCCGTCGTGGGATGAGGAGCTGGAGTTCTATTCGATCAAGGTGCCGGATGGCCCGCTGACCTCGAAACTGCAGCACATCGAAGTCGGGCAAGAGATCATCCTGCGGCCCAAGCCCGTCGGCACGCTGGTGCATGACGCGCTTTTGCCGGGCAAGCGGGTGTGGTTTCTGGCCACCGGCACGGGACTTGCTCCTTTCGCCTCTCTGATGCGCGATCCGGAAACCTATGAGAAATTCGAGCAGGTTGTGATGATGCACACCTGCCGCACGGTGGAAGAGCTGGAGTATGGCCGTCAGCTGGTCGAAAGCCTGAAGGACGATCCGCTGATCGGCGAGATGGTCGAGGGCAAGCTGCTTTATTACCCCACCACGACGCGAGAGGCGTTTCACCATCAGGGCCGGATCACCGACAACCTGACCTCGGGCAAGGTCTTTGCCGATCTGGGCATCCCGCCGATGGACGCGGCGCACGACCGCGCGATGGTCTGCGGGTCTCTGGCGTTCAACGTCGATGTGAAGGCGGTGCTTGAGGGCTTTGGCCTGCGTGAGGGCGCGAACAGCGATCCCAAGGAATACGTGGTCGAGAAGGCCTTTGTGGGCGAGGGCGTCTGACAGCGGGGCAGGGATGAAAACCGAGCGGCAGAAGATGGCGGCGGGGGAATGGTACACCTGCCTCGATGACGAGCTTGAGGCGCTGCGGGTCACCGCACGCTCGGCGGTGCATCAGCACAACACGCTTCCGCCGGAAGAGCGCGGTCCCATAGGGCCGAAGCTGGCAGCGCTGATCAAATCCGGGAACGCGATCATCGAGGCACCGTTTCACTGTGCCTACGGGATCAACATCCACCTTGGCGATCAGGTGTTTCTGAACGCGGGCTGCACCATTCTGGACACGGCGACGGTGACGATTGGCGATCAGTGCCAGTTGGGGCCGAATGTGCAGATCTACTGCGCCGAGCACCATCAGGACCCGGTCAAGCGCAACGTCGAGGGGCTGGAAGTGGCGTATCCGGTGACGCTGGGCAACCGCGTGTGGATCGGCGGCGGGGCGATCCTTCTGGCCGGTGTGACCATCGGCGACGGCGCTGTGGTGGGCGCGGGCAGTGTGGTGACAAAGGACGTGGCCCCCGGCGCGGTCGTGGTCGGCAACCCGGCGCGGGTGATCCAGCGCCGGGGCTGACCCTCACATCACCCGCAGACCCAGCTGACCCAGCAGATCGGCGGCCTGCGCCTTCGAGATCAGCGCGCCCTTGAACCGCCGGGCATCGGTCAGCTTGACGCCGCCCAGATCGGCGCCGCGCAAATCGGCATCCTCGAACCGGCAATCGACCAGATGCGCCTCGCGCAAGGAGCATTCGTCCAGCACCGCCTCGCGGAAGTCGCAGGCGCGCAGGTCGGCATCGCTGAAATCCACCCGCGTCAGGGTCTTCTTGCGAAACGACAGCTTCGGCAGCACGGCCAGCACCAGCAGCACGTCTTCCAGCGCCAGCCCGATCGCCTGCACATCGGTCAGATCGGCACCGGTCATCTTGCAGCGGCTGATCTTGACGTCGGTGAGGGTCGTGCCCCGGAAATTGGCGTTGCTGAAATCGCCGCCTTCGATGCTTCCATCCAGCAGATCAGCGCCGACAAAGCTGGAGCCCGCCGCCCGGCACCCGGCAAACCGCGCGCTTTCCAGCCGTGCACTGTTGAACACGGTGCCTTTGAGGGTGCAGCGCTCGAAAATCCAGCCGGTCAGGTCAAGGCCGGACAGATCCAGCCCGTCCAGATCGCAACTGGTCAGCGTGACCGGTTCGCCCGTGCGGCTCAAGTGAGCAAGCTCAGCGCGGGTTGGCGTCGCATCGATGGTCATGGTCTGCTCTCGCCTCAGTACAACCCGCCGGCGCTGAGCGTGCCGAAATCCGAGGTCGCGGGCACCGGGATCTCGCCCTGATCTGCCGGGATCTCGGTGCCGTCCTCGGTCACCAACAGGTCGTTGACCGCGTCGGGTTCAAACACCGGCAGCGACATGCCCATGGCAAAACCGCCGTCGATCAGCGCGTCGATGCCGAAGACCGGCTCTTCGCCATCGCGGAAATACTCGGCCACCACATCGCCGCCCGATCCGTCAGGCACCCGCTCGCCGGTGTGGCGGTCGATGGTGATGAAATGGCCGCCCGGCGGCACGGCAAAGCGGCCGCCGCCGTATTCCTGAATAGCCTGTGTCATGAATTCCTGAAACACCGGCGCGCACAGCCCGCCGCCCGAGGCCCGACGGCCCAGCGACCGGGGCCGGTCAAAACCGATGTAGCAGCCTGCCACCATGGTCGAGGTATAGCCGACAAACCACACATCGCGCGCGTCGTTGGTGGTGCCGGTTTTGCCCGCTACCGGCACCGGCAGGCGGATCGCGCCCGAGGCCGTGCCGCGCTGTACGACACCCTGCAGCATCGAGGTCAGCTGATAGGCGGTGATCGGGTCCATGACCCGCTGACGCTGCGAAGCGATCCACGGGGCCTGACCGGCGGGCAGATCCGGCTCGGCGCATTCGACGCAACGGCGCTGGTCGTGGCGATAGACGGTGCGGCCCCAGCGGTCCTGCACCCGGTCCACCAGCGTCGGTTCCACGCGCTCGCCGCCATTGGCGAACATGGCGTAGGCGGCGACAACCCGGAACAGCGTGGTTTCCTGCGCGCCCAGCGAGTTGGCGAGGAAGGGTTGCAGGTTGTCATAGACGCCGAACCGTTCGGCATAGCCCGCGACCACATCCATGCCGACCTCTTGCGCCAGCCGCACGGTCATCAGGTTGCGCGATTGCTCGATGCCTGAGCGCATCGGCGTCGGGCCCAGGAAGTCGTGGTTGGCGTTATTGGGCCGCCAGATCCCCTCGCCGGTGTCGATCTCGATGGGGGCGTCGATGATGATGGTCGCGGGGGTAAAGCCTGAATCGAGCGCTGCGGCATAGACAAAGGGTTTGAACGACGAGCCGGGCTGCCGCAGCGCCTGTGTCGCGCGGTTGAAGCCCGAGACCTGATAGCTGAACCCGCCCTGCATCGCGATCACGCGGCCGGTGTTCACGTCCATCGCCATGAAGCCGCCCTGCACCTCGGGGATCTGGCGCAAGGACCAGCGCTGGAAGCTGCCGTCGGCGTCCGAAGTGATGGCGCGCACATAGACCACGTCGCCAACATTCACCGTGTCGGCCATCGACCCCGGCAACCAGTCAATGTCCGGCCGGTCGATCTGGCCGATCTCGGGAATGCCTTCGATGCCGACGCGGGCGCGGTCGGGGGTGACGTCCAGCACCACGGCGGGGTGCCACGGGTTGTCCAGCGTGATGTCGCGGGCCAGACGGGTTTCCGCCAGCGCGCTGCGCCAGCTGTCCTCATCCGCCAGCGCATCGCTGTCCAGCGCGATGCCGGTGCCGCGCCATTCGCCCTGGCCCCGGTCGTAGTCTTCAAGCGCGCGCTGCAGGGCATGCGCGGCGGTGACCTGCAGGCCGGGGTTCACCGTGGCGCGGATGGTCAGGCCGCCGGTAAAGAATTCCTCTTCGCCAAAGGTGGTCGACAGCTGGCGACGGATCTCGTCCGAGAAATAATCGCGCTCGGGCAGGCTTTCGCGGAAGGACGGGATGTCGCCACCCTGCACCGACAACAGCGGGCGGGCTTGCGCGGCTTCGGCCTCGTCGGCGGTGATAAAGCCGTTCTCGGCCATCTGCCCCAGGATCCAGTTGCGCCGCGCCGTTACGCGCTCCCGGGCGCGGACCGGGTGGTATTCGGACGGCGCCTGCGGCAGCGAGGCGAGGAAGGCCATTTCCTCAAGCGACAGCTCTTCAAGGGTCTTGTTGAAATAGGTCTGCGCGGCAGCGGCCACACCGAATGAATTCTGGCCAAGGAAAATCTCGTTGAGATACAGCTCAAGGATCTCATCCTTGCTCAACGATTGCTCGACCCGCCACGCCAGAATGATCTCGCGGATCTTGCGTTCGCCCGTGCGGTCCGAAGACAGCAGGAAGTTCTTCATCACCTGCTGGGTAATCGTCGATGCCCCGCGCAAATTGCGCCCGCGCGAGATCACGGCATCGCGGAACGCCGCGACGATGGCCAGCGGGTCAAAGCCGGAATGCTCATAGAAATTGCGATCCTCGGCCGAGATGAACGCATCGCGCAGCAGCGGCGGGATGTCTTCGATGGGGGTGAACAGACGCCGTTCGCGCGCGAATTCGTCCATCATCTGGCCTTCGCCCGCGTAAATGCGCGAGATCATCGGCGGTGAATAATTGGCCAGCTGCTCGGTCGAGGGCAGATCATGCGTATAAACCCAGATCACCCCGCCCACCGTCAGGGCACCAAACACCATGCTCAGCAGCAAAAAGCTGAACAGGCCGCCGAAGAAGGACAGAATGGCTCGGGTCACGGGCAGCTCCGGCAGGGGTAGGATCAGGTCTTTGGCCCCGTCTATACACTCAAGTGTCAGGGGTCAAAACCTGCCGACGCCACAGGGGCAGGAAATCGCGTAGAGGTGATGCCGTCAGCGCAACCGCAAGGCCTGTTGGGCAACCTCGGCCTCGACCCAGGCGTCAAGCCCGCCGACCAGAGCCTGTTCCATGCTGGTGCGCCACGCAGGATCCCGCAGCCGCTCGCGGTCGCGGTCCGACGACAGAAACCCGATCTCCAGCAATGCCGAGGGCACGGAAGGGGATTTGAGCACCGAAAACGCCGCTTGCTGCCACGGGTGGCGGTGCATGCGCAGCTCGGCCCCGCGGATCGCGCCGACCAGCGCGCGGGCCAGACGGTCGGTGGCCGGGCCGGTTTCTGCGCGGGCAAGGTCCATGAGAACCGACGCAACGGCATCGTCGGTGCCGGTCAGATCAACCCCGCCGCCCAGCATGTCGTCGCGGTCATGACGCTCGGCCAGCGCGGCCCCGGCGGCATCGGTGGCCGATTGGGCCAGCGTGTAGAGCGTGGCACCCACGGCCTGACCATCTTCGAGCGCATCGGCATGCAGGGACAAGAACACATCGGCCTGTGTGGAATGCGCCACCGTGATGCGGCCTTCAAGCGAGATGAAGGTGTCGTTGTCACGGGTCAGCACGACCTCGTAGCGCCCGGTGCGGCGCAGGGCCTCGGCCAGTTCGCGTGCGAAGGTCAGGGTGATCGAGGCTTCGGTCACGCCCTCATGGATCGCGCCGGGGTCGACGCCGCCATGACCCGGATCGAGCACCACGCGCGTGGGGCGCTGGCCCAGCGCCAGCCGGTCAGTCGCCGTGCGCAAAACATTCGGACCCGGTTCGCCATCGGTCGCGGCCAAAGCCGAGGCCTGCGCGGCAAAGCTGGTGTCGGACAGCGGCGACAGGGCAATCGACAAGACGGCCGCACCGGTTTCCTGATCGGTGGCCAGACCGGCCTGCGCAAACCCCATCGGGCGGCTCAGTTCGATCACCAGCCGCGACCAGCCGCCGCCCGCATTGCCGACGCGCAGCGCCGTGGCATCGCCGAGCAGTGGCACAGACGCAGGCTCGAATCCGGTCCAGTCCAGCGTGCGGAAATCGACGATCGCGCGCGGCGGATCGCTCATCAGGCGGGTGCGCCACGGCACGGCCTGCGTCATCGGGATCGACAGCGACAGGCTGCGCCAGCCCGCCTCAAGCGTCACGGCCCCGTCCAGACGGGCCAAACCGCCCAGGTCTTGCGCCGGGGCGGGCAGGGCAAGCGCCATGCACAGCGCCCAGACGAAAGCCACGGGCACCAGAAAACCCGCCCGCAATCGTCGCCAACCCTGCGCCATGCCCGCTCTCCTGTCGTTTTCCCGTTCCTACCGCGAAAGCCCCGCCGGGGAATCCCTTGCCGAGAGAGAGCGGCAGCGGGCGCTTCACGATTGGGTCAGGCTTAACGCGGCCCTGCGATTGGGGGCTTGATCCTGACTGCCCCGACGCTCAAAGTGCCGCAACCTCGCACAATGGAGCCTTTCCGCATGGTCCGTCAGCCGCTTATTGCCGCAACTCTTGCCGCCCTGACCTTTGCCTCGCCGGTTCTGGCGCAATCGACTGCGATGCAGATGAGCGACAGCGAGCGCTCGGCTTTCCGTGCGGAAGTGCGCGCCTATCTGATGGAAAACCCCGAAGTGATCTTCGAGGCCGTGTCCGAATTCGAACGCCGCAATCAGGCGCAGCAGGGCGAAATGGATCTGGCGCTGGTCGAGATCAACGCCGAGGCGATCTTTGACGATGGTCATTCCTGGGCCACCGGCAACCTTGAGGGCGACATCACGCTGGTCGAGTTCATGGACTACCGCTGCGGCTTTTGCCGCCGCGCGCAGCCTGAGGTTCTGTCCATGCTGGAAGCGGATGGCAACATCCGCCTGATCATCAAGGAATTGCCGATTCTGGGGCCGGATTCGGAAATCATGAGCCGTTTTGCCGTCGCCGTGCAACAGCTTGCCGGGGATGAGGCCTACGGTGCCGTGCATGACGCGCTGATGGCGTGGGAGGGCAGCGTGACGCCCGACGATCTGCGTTCGATCGCGGCGGATATCGGGTTTGATGCCGAGCCTGCGCTGGCAGCGATGAACAGCCCCGAGGTCAATCAGGTGCTCAACGAGAACCGCGCGCTGGCGCAACGTCTGCAGATCAGCGGCACGCCGACCTTCGTTATGGGGGATGGCACGGGCGGCGAGCTGCTGCGCGGCTATATGCCTGCCGCCGAGATGTCCAACGTCGTGACCCGCCTGCGCGGCTGACCCCGCGCCCTTGGATCAACCAGGCGCAGTCCCGGGCACCCTGTGGGTGCCCGTTTTGCGCAAATGACACCACAGAGCGGGCTTCGGGGCATAATTCGATTGCACAATCCGCGTGCAGTTCGCACAGTGCCGATGTCGGCACTGCATTGTTCGTGATCCGGGCAGGGGCCGGCCATTGGGTCCGGTGATTCCTGTGTCTTTCCGCCGTCTTTCACCAGGTTTGCATTTGACCGATTGCCGCTTCCTCACTCGCTTTTTGCGCCGTACCGCACCGCGTTTTGCCGCAGTGCTGGGGCTGGTTCTGGCGGCGCAGGCCGTCCCTGCGACGACCCCGCCGCCGCTCGACGGGGCAACCGATGCCGTCTTTACCCAAGCGCTTGACGCGTGGCTCGCCGATGACGAGGCCAGCGCCCTGCCGGCTTTTTCGCGTCTGGCGGTCGAGGGCAACACGGCTGCGCGCCTTCTGCTGGGGGTGATCGACAAATCCCCGGCGCTGCAAGGGCCGTTTCTGGCCCAGATGCCGCGCCACCAGCGTATCAGCCTGCTGCGCCTGCCCGGCGGCATGTCGGGGCAAAGCTGGCTGCGTGCAACGTCGGGGATCCCTCTGGCCGACGCCTGGGTTGCCATGCTGAACGTGCGCAGCGGTCCCGACGTGGTCCTGCGATTCGAAGACCTGGGCGAAAGCCGCGCCGCGCGCGAGGCACTGATGGTGCTGTCGGCGCGCGGTCATCCCGATCTGGCGCAGCTTGATCCGCAAAGCGTGCCGCAGGACATGCTCTATCTGCTCTGGCGTCGAGCCAGCGCTGCGCGGAAGGCCGAGGTGGCGTCTTTCGTGCCCGCCGACCATCCGCAATGGCTGATGATGGGCGAGACGCTGGGCGAAGGGGTGTTGCAACACTGGCTGGAAACCAGCGACGCGGCGGCCCCCTTGTCGTCGCTGTGCCGCAGCATCTGCGCCCCGTCGGTCGGCAGCTGCGTCAGCGCGGCCTACGCAGCCTTGGGCAGCCATGATGCGCTGATGACGCTGGGCACACCGGCGGCTGCGCTCGTCGACCAGACGCGCTTTGTCGACAGCGCACGCGGGCACGCGTCGGTGTTGCGCCGGATCATGCTGGGAACGCCGATGCGCGGACGGCGCATGTTGCTGGCGCGGGTGAGCGAGCGCTCCGAATGTCTGGGCAATGCGCTGTCGAGCGATGATCTGCGCTATCGCCCGCAGATCCCCGGGGTTTCGCCTGTGCCGCTGAATGCACCCGAAGGCGGCTGAGCGTTGAACTGAAAACGCCGCCCACAAGAAAGGGGCGGCGTTTTCAAATGCTTGGCAAAAGAGCTGATCAGCGCGGGGCGATCATCATCACCATCTGACGGCCTTCCAGCCGCGGGAAGTTCTCGATCTTGCCGATCTCGTTCACATCCGCCGCAACCCGGTTGAGCAATTCCATGCCCAGCTGCTGGTGCGCCATTTCGCGACCGCGGAAGCGCAGCGTCACCTTGACCTTGTCGCCTTCGCCCAGGAACTTCTCAACCGAGCGCATCTTGACGTCGTAGTCATGCGTATCGGTGCCCGGACGGAATTTGATTTCCTTGATCTCGATGATCTTCTGTTTCTTGCGTGCTTCGGCCTCACGCTTTTGCTGTTCATACTTGAACTTGCCGAAATCCATGATCTTGCAAACCGGCGGCGCCGCGTTCGGCGATATCTCAACCAGATCCAGACCCAGTTCCTGGGCCATCTGCATCGCCCGTGCGGGCGTCACCACCCCGACGTTTTCGCCTTCCGCACCAATCAGGCGGATCTCAGGCGCGCGGATCCGGTCATTGACGCGGGGTCCGGTGTCGCGGCTGGGCGGGGCATTGTGGGGTCTGCGGGCTATGGTTGAATTCCTTCTATGATCTATCGGGCCGCAAAATAGCCCTGCAGAGGCTCAGTTGCAAGAGGCGGCGCGCGTGATTGGTCCTGCAAACGTGGCAGAAATCTGCCCGTCGGGATTGCGTTTGTGGCACGGCAATGCCACATCATCAGTGAAGTGCGTTTTTGAGGATTAGTCATGAAAAAGCTCCTGATCGTTGCCGCGATCGTTCTGGCGGCCGGACTGGGTATCTGGGTTTCGCGTGAGCGGCCGATGCCGCAACCCGCGCCCGAGCCCGCCGCTGCGCCCGTCGCACCGGTTGAGCCTGTCGCACCGCCGCCGGCCGAGGCCGAAGCGCCAACCGCGCTCGAGACGGCAACGCAGGCTGTTCAGGACGCAATGGAAGAAGCAGCCGAGACCGGCGCCGATGCGACCGAAACCGCGACCGAAGCCGTGGATGCGGCAACCGATGCGGTCAGCGATGCCGTGTCGGACGCCGTGCAGAACGCCACCGGCATCGGCCAGGAAGCCAGCGACGCCGTCGGCGATGCTGTCAGTCAGGCTGCCGAGCGCCTGCGCGATTCGGTGACCGAGACCGCACCGGCTGCCGATGCACCCGCCGTCGAAGCAGCGCCAGTCGCCGAGACCGCGCCAGTCGCCGAGACTGCGCCAGTGACCGAGGCTGCTCCTGCTGCTGAACCCGAAGCCGCCGCTCCCCAAGCCGCTGCCCCGGCGCAGGACGTCGCACCCGCCGCTGAAACCGCCCCGGCACCCGCTGCAGAGTCGCAAGCCGCAGGCCCCGTTGCCCCGGCTGCCGCGCCTGAAGCCGCTGCCGCGCCCGCTGCGTCGGTCGAAGCCGAGGCCGCTGTCGAGGCAGATGCAGCGCCGTCGCTCGAGACGCTCTTTACCGCGGAAGGTTTCGACTTTGATCAGGCCGTCGCCGCGATCGACGCCTCCGACATGAGCGCGCTGCGCAAGGCGACCGCCCGTCGGGCGCTGGAAGGCGCGCGCGATAACCCCGAACTGCTCGGCGCTGCGCTGACCCAGGTGCGCGGACTGCTGGGTCTCTGATCCGTTCGCGATGACGATTGAGAGCGGGCGGTGACGGCAGTCACCGCCCGTTTTCCGTTTGCGACGCAGGCGCGCTCTTCGTAACGTCACCCTTGCGCCAGCCGCCCGCGCTGGGTCAACTGGCGGCGGGAGGAGAGCCCGCATGATCACCCTGCACCACGTGCCTCAATCGCGCAGTTTCCGCATTCTGTGGTTTTTGCATGAGGCCGGTCTGGACCACGAGGTCCGCTATCACAGCTTCGCCGGCAAGGCGCTGCGCGACCCGGCCTTTCTGGCGTTGTCGCCCGCGGGCCGTGTTCCGGTGGTTGAGGTGGATCAGGCTGTGCTTTTCGAGTCCGGCGCGATTCTGGAGTCCCTGTGCGAGACCCGCGCACCCGCTCTGGGCCGCGCACCCGGCACGGTTGAGCGCGGCACGTATCTGGAATGGCTGCATTACGGCGAGACCATTGCGCAGCATCTGGCCCAACTGACCTTCCACCACATCGCCCTGCGTCCCGCCGACCGCAGCCCCGTTGTGCAAAAGCTTGAAGCTCTGCGCCTGCGCCGGGTGCTGGAGGGCGTCGAGACCGCCCTTGATGGCGATTACCTGCTCGATGGCTTCTCGGCGGCGGATATCATGGTGGGTTCCTCGGCGATGATCGGCGCGCGTTTCGTCCGGCTTGACGGCTTGGCGCGCCTGCAGGACTGGCTTGCCCGGCTCAAGGCGCGCCCGGCGTTTCGCGCGGCCGAGGCAGCGGATGGCACGGCAGAGCTCTATCTCAAGGAGTATTACGGTGACTGAGACGGTCGAGATCTTCGAGGTCGGCCCGCGCGACGGGTTGCAGAACGAAAAGCGCCTGATCCCGACGGCGGAAAAGATCGCGCTGGTCGATCTGCTCAGCCGCGCCGGGTTCCGCCGGATCGAGGTCGCCAGTTTCGTCTCGCCCAAATGGGTGCCGCAGATGGCCGACAGCGCCGAAGTGCTGGCGGGCATCACCCGCGCGGCCGGCATCTCCTACGCCGCGCTCACGCCAAACTTGCGCGGCTATGAGGGCGCGAAGGCGGCGCGCGCCGATGAGATCGCGGTGTTTGCGTCGGCCTCCGAGGGTTTCTCGAAAGCCAACCTCAACTGCACCATTGCCGAATCCATCGCGCGGTTCCTGCCCATCCTTGAAGCCGCGAAGGCCGATGGCATCCCGGTGCGCGGCTATATCTCTTGCGTCACCGATTGCCCCTTCGACGGCCCGACCCCGCCGGGTGCCGTGGCCACTCTGGCCGAGCGGCTTATCGGGCTTGGCTGCTATGAGGTCAGTCTGGGCGATACCATCGGCAAGGCAACGCCCGAGACATTGAGCACAATGTTGACTGCGGTCACTGGCGTTGTCCCCGGCGCACAACTGGCGGGCCATTACCACGACACCGGCGGGAGGGCCTGCGACAACATCGAAGCCAGCCTCGGGTACGGGCTGCGCGTCTTCGACGCTGCCGTGGGCGGGTTGGGCGGCTGCCCTTATGCGCCCGGCGCGCAGGGGAATGTCGCGACCGAAGCCGCGCTCGACCGGTTGCATTCCTTGGGATTTTCCACCGGCCTCGACCGCGCGCTGATCCTCAGTGCCGCCGAACTGGCCCGCAGCATGAGGGCCGCGCAATGAGTTTCGACACCATCTCTCTCGGCACGGATCCCCGCGGCGTCGCCACGCTGACCCTGAACCGCCCCGACAAGCACAACGCGATGTCCGCACCGATGATCGACGAGCTGGCGCAGGCGGCGGCGCAGCTGACCGCCGATGACGCCGTGAGGGTCGTGGTGCTGACCGGGGCAGGGGCCAGCTTTTGCGCCGGGGGCGATCTGGGCTGGATGAAAGATCAGATGGCGGCCTCCAGCGCCGAGCGCGCGGCGGGTGCGGCACGGCTCGCAGGGATGCTCGGCGCGCTGAACACGCTGCCCAAGCCGCTGATCGGGCGCATTCAGGGCCCGGCATATGGCGGTGGCATCGGCATGATGGCGGTCTGCGATGTGGCGATCGGCGTGAACACCGGGCGCTTTGGCCTGACCGAGACGCGGCTCGGGCTGATCCCGGCGACGATTGGCCCCTATGTGCTGGCGCGCATGGGTGAAGCCATGGCGCGGCGGGTGTTCATGTCCGCCCGCCTCTTTGGTGCCGACGAGGCGGTGACGCTGGGTCTGCTGGCCCGCGCGGTTGCGCCCGACGATCTGGACGCGGCGGTCGAGGCCGAGGTCGCGCCCTATCTCACCTGCGCCCCCGGCGCCGTGGCCGAAGCCAAAGCCCTGGCACTGCGGCTGGGCGGGGCGATCACGCAAGCCGACATTGACCACTCGATCGGTGCGCTGGTCGCGCGGTGGGAAAGCGATGAGGCCGGGCAGGGCATCGATGCGTTCTTTGCCAAACGCAAGGCGCCTTGGGCGGGGTGAGCGGCGCTTGGGGGGCGTAGAACCCCGGAAATCTAGGTCAAATTGCTCACAACCTTCGCTGCGCCGCCGCATCTGTGTGCCCGCGGCGTGGCGGCGTGCCCGCGCGGGCAGGAGGGGGCGTGGCAGCCTCTCCATGTCCCGCCGCCGTGCATGGCGTCGGCCATCGGAAAACGCCGTTCCCCCGTATGGCCAACCTCCTGCAATTCCTCACCTCCTTTCGATCCAGCGCCCGACCTGCCTCTCACCTTGCCGCAAATACGCCGGGGGTGAGGCCGTCAGGCCGAGGGGCTGGCCCCCTGCGCGTGGAACACGCGCCGTGGTGCCGGGGGCTCGATGCCCCCGGCACCGCGGCCCTGCTCCTGGGGACACCCCCGGTATGAGTCGTCCTGCCAGCCCTGCGATGCCTGAGATTGCCGCACAGCAGCGAAGCCGGACAAAAAAATTCTTAACCGTTTGCAGACAGGCGTAGAAAACCTTGAAAACAGACGCCCGTTCACCGGTGCCCTCGGTTGACCCGCGCGGCGGGCGGGAGTAAACGGGCCATGAGCCAACTTGAGCAGCGCCCGGGGCACCGTGCGCCAAAGGAGCCACCCTTGGACGACCTTCTCCGAGATTATCTCCCCATCGTCATCTTTCTCGTGATTTCCATCGGACTGGGCCTCATTCTGATGCTCTCGGCCATGGTGATCGCCGTACGCAATCCCGACCCTGAAAAAGTGTCGGCTTATGAGTGCGGCTTTAACGCGTTTGACGATGCGCGGATGAAATTCGACGTGCGGTTCTACCTCGTGTCGATCTTGTTCATCATTTTTGACCTCGAAATCGCGTTCCTGTTCCCCTGGGCCGTCGCCTTTGCGGATATGAGCATGGTCGCCTTCTGGTCGATGATGGTGTTCCTGGGCGTGCTGACCATCGGCTTTGCCTATGAGTGGAAGAAGGGAGCTCTCGAATGGGAGTGATGACCGGAGCCAACACCGCCGGTGCCGACCGTGAGGTTGCCACCCAGGCGCTGAACGCCGAGCTGCAGGACAAGGGTTTCCTGCTGACCACCACCGCCGATATCATCAACTGGGCGCGCAACGGCTCGCTGCACTGGATGACCTTCGGTCTGGCCTGCTGCGCCGTCGAGATGATGCACACCTCGATGCCGCGCTACGATCTTGAGCGTTTCGGCACCGCCCCGCGTGCCAGCCCGCGTCAGTCCGACCTGATGATCGTGGCGGGCACGCTGACCAACAAGATGGCCCCGGCGCTGCGCAAGGTCTATGACCAGATGCCCGAGCCGCGCTACGTCATCTCGATGGGGTCGTGCGCCAATGGCGGCGGCTATTATCACTATTCGTACTCGGTGGTGCGCGGCTGTGACCGTATCGTGCCCGTGGATATCTACGTCCCCGGCTGCCCGCCGACCGCCGAAGCCCTGCTCTACGGCATCCTGCAGTTGCAGCGGAAAATCCGCCGCACCGGCACCTTGATCCGCTGAGGGAGACCCCAAGATGTCCGACGCTCAAGACCAGGCGCTGCTAGAGCTGGGCGAGTATATCGCCAGCAAGCAGGCTGACGCGGTTATCGGTTCCGAGGTGGCTTTTGGCGAGCTGACCCTGACCGTCACCGCGGCGGCGCTGCCCGCGCTGGTGCGGTTCCTGAAAACCGACGTCACCTGCAAGTTCTCGTCGCTGGTCGACATCACCGCCGTTGATTACCCCGCCCGCCGGGCGCGGTTCGACGTGGTCTACCATTTCCTGTCGATGTACCGGAACCAGCGCATCCGCCTGCGCGCGCAGGTGCGCGACGATGAGATGGTGCCGTCGATCGTGCTTGAGCACCCCTCGGCCAACTGGTTCGAACGCGAAGTGTTCGACATGTTCGGCATCCTGTTCTCGGGCCATCCCGACCTGCGGCGCATCCTGACCGACTACGGTTTCCGCGGTCACCCGCTGCGCAAGGATTTCCCGACCACCGGCTACGTTGAGGTTCGTTACGACGAAGCCGCCAAGCGCGTCGTCTATGAGCCTGTCAAACTGGTTCAGGACTACCGTCAGTTCGACTTCATGTCGCCCTGGGAAGGCGCGAAGTACATTCTGCCGGGCGACGAAAGGGCCAAGTGATGGACGCGTCCGCCCCGAACATGCTGCGCTGGCCAACAGGAGTTTCGCTCCTGCTGGGTATTGGCGCGCAGAAATCGGGAACGACCTGGCTGCATGAGACGCTCAGCAGCCATCCGAACTGCCGTGCCTTTCCGATCAAGGAAGTGCATTATTTCGACACGGTTACCAACCTGACGCGGGCTGGCTATGTGCTGATGTTCAAGCGCCTGAAGGCGTTGAGTGCGCGCGGCGATGCCGCAGGCGCGTTGGCCAAGGTGTCGCGGCTGGTCGATCTGGTTGAAAAGCCGGGCGGCAATGATCAAGGCTACATCGATCTGATGACCGAAGGGCTTGCGCCCGGGTCGGTCGCTCTGGATATAACGCCCGCCTATGGGATGCTCGATGACGCGGGTTTCGCCCGTGCTGCCAGTCTGGGGGCCACGCGCTTTTTGTTTATTCTGCGTGAGCCGGTCGCGCGGTTCTGGTCCGGTGTCCGCATGATGGCCAAACTTACCGGCGACGCGGCTGACCCGGTCGAGATCGCTGCGCGCGAGATTGCCGATGAGGCCCTCTCGGCCAGCGGCGAGCGGCGGCTTGAGGCGATGGTGGCACGCGGCGATTATGCGACCACGCTGGATCGCCTCCAGCGGCATGTCCCGGCGCACCGGCGGCTGGTTGTGTTCTTTGAAGATCTCTTTACCCAGGCCACGCTGGATCGGATCTGCGCGTTTCTGGGTCTTTCGCCGATGCCTCTGACGGATACGTCTCCCCGTCTGGAAGGCGTCAGTGCCACCCTGCGCCCCGATCAGATCGAGCGCGCAACAGAATTTTTCCGCCCCCAGTACGAGGCCGTATGCGCGGCTCTCGGTGATGCGGTTCCAGCGGCCTGGCACGAGCGTTTCGCGCGTGGGCCGGTGGCAGCGTGACGGGGATGTTGATTATGCGACGGAGGTTGCAGCGATGATGGACGGATCCAAAGGCTTTACGGACGCCCAGACGGGCGAACAGAAGATCCGCAACTTCAACATCAACTTCGGGCCTCAGCACCCGGCAGCACATGGCGTGCTGCGTCTGGTGCTGGAGCTGGACGGTGAGATCGTCGAGCGGTGCGACCCGCATATCGGCCTGCTGCATCGCGGCACCGAAAAGCTGATGGAAAGCCGCACCTATCTGCAGAACCTGCCCTATTTCGACCGGCTCGACTATGTCGCGCCGATGAACCAGGAACACGCCTGGTGTCTGGCGATCGAACGGCTCACCGGTACCGTGGTGCCGCGCCGCGCCTCGCTGATCCGCGTGTTGTATTCCGAAATCGGTCGGGTTCTGAACCACCTGCTCAACGTCACCACGCAAGCGATGGACGTCGGCGCGCTGACCCCGCCGCTGTGGGGTTTTGTCGAGCGTGAGAAGCTCTGCATCTTCTACGAGCGTGCCTCGGGTGCGCGGTTCCACGCGGCCTATTTCCGTCCCGGCGGCGTCCATCAGGATCTGCCGCCCGCGCTGATCGACGATATCGAAGCCTGGGCCGAGGCCTTCCCGGCCGTTCTGGCCGACATTGACGGCCTGCTGACAGAGAACCGCATCTTCAAACAGCGCAACGCCGATATCGGCGTGATCACCGAAGAAGAGATCCAAGCCTGGGGCTATTCCGGTGTGATGGTGCGCGGTTCGGGTCTGGCCTGGGATCTGCGGCGCTCGCAGCCCTATGAATGCTACGACGAGTTCGATTTCCAGATCCCCATCGGCAAGAACGGCGACTGCTATGATCGCTACCTGGTCCGCATGGAAGAGATGCGCCAGTCGGTGTCGATCATCCGTCAGGCCATCGCCAAACTGCGCGCGCCCGAAGGGCAGGGCGAGGTTCTGGCGCGTGGCAAGATCACCCCGCCGTCGCGTGGCGATATGAAGACCTCGATGGAATCGCTGATCCATCACTTCAAACTTTACACCGAAGGGTTCCACGTCCCCGCCGGGGAAGTGTACGCCGCTGTTGAGGCTCCCAAGGGTGAGTTCGGCGTCTATCTGGTCGCCGATGGCACCAACAAACCCTACCGCGCCAAGCTGCGCGCACCGGGTTTCCTGCATCTGCAGTCGATGGACCACGTGGCGTCGGGGCATCTGCTGGCTGACGTTGCCGCGATCATCGGCACCATGGATATCGTGTTCGGTGAGGTTGATCGGTGAAGATCGCGGCTCCGACCCTGATCCTGTCTCTGCTGGCAGCGCCTGCGCTGGCCTTCACGCCCGAACGGGCGGCGCTGATGGTGGATGCCATTCGTGCCAATGAGTGTGCCATGGCCAGCGATCAGGCCGAGGCAGCTTTGGGTCCGCTGGGTCTGGACGCGGTCGAAGTGCAGGCTTTTGTCGATACGCTTTACGGTGCCGGTCTGGTGTCGATTTCGGCGGATATGTCGGTGCTGAGCCTGCAACCGATCCTGTGCAACGCGGGCGACGATGCGGCGCTGGCGATGATCACGCAGGCGTTCGCCGCGCAAGAAACCAGCATCGAAGTCTGGCGCCCCGAGTTCGAGCCCGCGCGCGGTGCCGAACTGATCGCGACCCTGCGCGGGCTTGACTGCGTGCTGACCGAAGACGCCGCTCAGGACGCGCTGCCGCCGCTGGGTTTCACGCCGATTGAGACCCGCGACATCGTCGCGGTGCTGGTCGATAGCGATATGGCCAGCGTCACCGAAGACGGCAGCGAACTGCGCCTGACCGAGGCGACCTGCGCGGCCGATCCCGAAAGCGATGCTCCGGCGCTGGCCGCGCTGCTCGCGGCCTGGGACGAAACACATCCGGCCCCTGGGGTCGTCATCGAAGAACGGGCCAGCGAATGAGCCATCCCGTCAGCCTTACGTCCGCCATGGCGGGCAGCATACCCCCGGCCCATGGCCGGTGCCAGTCAGGAGCGCTTTGATGCTACGTCGTCTGCATCACGAACAGCCCGCGAGTTTTGCCTTCACGCCCGCCAACATGGAATGGGCGCAGGGTCAGATCAGCAAATACCCTGAGGGGCGTCAGGCCTCGGCGATCATTCCGCTGCTGTGGCGCGCTCAGGAGCAGGAGGGGTGGCTGACCCGTCCGGCGATCGAAACTGTCGCGGACATGCTGGGCATGGCCTATATCCGCGCGCTTGAGGTTGCGACCTTCTACTTCATGTTCCAGCTGGTTCCGACCGGCTCGGTGGCGCATGTGCAGGTCTGCGGCACGCTGTCGTGCATGATCTGCGGTGCCGAGGATCTGATCGGCGTCTGCAAGACCAAGATCGCCACCTCGGCGCATGCGCTGTCGGCGGATGGCAAGTTCTCGTGGGAAGAGGTCGAATGCCTCGGTTCCTGTGCCAACGCGCCCATGGTGCAGATCGGCAAGGATTATTACGAGGATCTGACGGCCGAGAAACTGTCGTGGATTCTGGATGAAATGGCCGCTGGCCGCGTTCCGACGCCGGGCCCGCAGAACGGTCGCTTCACGTCCGAGCCGCTTTCGGGGCTGACCAGCCTGAATGAGGGCGAACGGACCGAGGATCACAACGGCTCGGTGGCGCTGGCCGTCGAGCTTGGCGATACGATCAAGCGCATCGACGGCACCGAAGTGCCGATCCTCACGCCGTGGCTGGACCGCAGCGACAAGCCGGTGAAATCGGCCCGCGCCGATGGCAAGCCGGTCTCGCCGCGTCTGGGCAAAGCGCCCGTGGAAACCAAGCAGCCGATCCCGGCGGAAAAGGCCGGCCAGATCCCGGCTCAGCCTGAGGCTGCGGCGGCCGCCGTTCAGCCGGCCGCGACCGAGATCGCCGAAGCGGATCAGACCCGCCCCGCCGCGCTGGAAGGCGCGCGCGACGGCAAAGCGGATGATCTGAAGAAAATCAAGGGCATCGGCCCGAAACTGGAAACCCTGTGCAACAGCATGGGCTTTTACCACTTCGACCAGATCGCCGCCTGGACACCGCAGGAAATCGCCTGGGTGGACAGCAACCTCGAAGGCTTCAAGGGCCGCGTGACCCGTGACGAATGGGTTTCGCAAGCCAAGCAGCTGGCCGAGGGTGGCGAGACGGAATTTTCCAAGCGCGTCGACAAGGGCGACGTGTACTGAGGGACTGACAGAGCGGTATGCAGCACAACGCGGATCAGATACGGCAAGGGCGCGTGATCGCGCTGGTGATTGTCATCACCGCCCTGGTTTGGGTTGGCGCGCTGGCGCTGGGGGACTCGCTGGGCTGGACCCAACGGACCCTTGCCTTCTTCGATCTGGCAGCACTTGCCGGGTTCACGATGGCGCTGTGGTTGTTATACGGGCTCTGGCGGTCACGCCGGACGAACAAGGCCCCCGAGGCGAAGGATTGAGCGATGCTGAAGGATCAAGACCGGATCTTTACCAACATCTACGGCATGTACGACCGTTCGCTGAAAGGCGCGCAGGCGCGTGGCCATTGGGACGGGACCAAGGACATCATCGGCAAGGGTCGCGACTGGATCGTGACCGAGATGAAAGCCTCGGGCCTGCGCGGTCGCGGGGGCGCGGGCTTTCCGACCGGTTTGAAGTGGTCCTTCATGCCCAAGGAAAGCGACGGTCGTCCGGCATATCTGGTTGTCAACGCTGACGAATCCGAGCCGGGCACCTGCAAGGACCGCGAGATCATGCGCCATGATCCGCACACCCTGATCGAAGGCTGCCTGATCGCCTCTTTCGCGATGAACGCGCATGCGTGTTACATCTACATCCGCGGCGAATACATCCGCGAGCGTGAGGCCCTGCAAGCCGCGATCGACGAGGCCTATGATGCCGGTCTGGTCGGCAAGAACGCCTGCGGTTCGGGCTGGGATTTCGACATCTACCTGCACCACGGGGCCGGGGCCTATATCTGCGGTGAAGAAACCGCGCTGCTGGAGTCGCTGGAAGGCCGCAAGGGCATGCCGCGGATGAAGCCGCCGTTCCCGGCGGGCGCTGGCCTCTATGGTTGCCCGACCACGGTGAACAACGTCGAGTCGATTGCCGTTGTGCCGACGATCCTGCGCCGCGGCGGCGCGTGGTTCGCAGGCTTTGGCCGTCCGAACAACGCGGGCACCAAGCTGTTCGCGATCTCGGGTCATGTGAACAACCCCTGCGTCGTCGAAGAAGCGATGTCGATCAGCTTTGAAGAACTGATCGAGAAGCATTGCGGCGGGATTCGCGGCGGCTGGGACAACCTGCTGGCGGTGATCCCTGGCGGTTCGTCCGTGCCGCTGGTGCGTGGCGAAAAGATGCGCGACGCGATCATGGATTTCGACTATCTGCGCAACGATCTGGGCTCGGGTCTGGGCACCGCTGCGGTGATCGTGATGGATAAATCCACCGATATCATCAAGGCGATCTGGCGTCTGTCGGCGTTCTACAAGCACGAAAGCTGCGGCCAGTGCACGCCCTGCCGCGAAGGCACCGGCTGGATGATGCGCGTCATGGACCGTCTGGTCAAAGGCGAGGCCGAGCTGGAAGAGATCGACATGCTGTGGGACGTGACCAAGCAGGTCGAAGGCCACACCATTTGCGCGCTCGGTGACGCAGCGGCCTGGCCGATCCAGGGCCTGATCCGCAACTTCCGTGACGTGATCGAAGATCGCGTGCGCTCGCAGAAAACCGGCCGGGTTTCGGCCGTGGCCGCCGAGTAAGATCATGATGCACACCGCTTTTCCCGCTTGCATCGCTCAGGACCGCCTTTCGGCGGCTCTGACGGCGTGCGCGGGCCTCGCGGGTGTGATCACGCGTGTCCGGCTGACTGTGCTATCTCGCTCTCGCGCACTCCTGCGCGTAAGGGAAGGATCACACATGTCGATCAAACACGCTGCTTTTGGTGCTGTCGTCGCGGCCACTCTGGGGCTTGCCGCCCCGGCTCAGGCGACATCACAGGAAGAGATCAACGCAACGCTGCAGGCGGATCCGCAGATCTGGCGCGATCTGTTCTCGCTGGCTGTGGCCGATGAGATCCGCAAGAACTGCGAAACCATCGAGGCGCGAACCCTGCGGGCGACGGGGTTTGTGCTGGGCCTGTACAATGAGGCGCGCTCGCGCGGGTATTCGCGTCAGGAAATCCGCGCCTTCCAGACCGCCGATTCGACCGAAACGCGCATGCGCGCCGAGGTTATGGCGTATTTCGCCGAACACGGGGTGCGCGAGGGCGCACCGGACACCTATTGCGCGCTCGGCCTGTCCGAGATCGCGGCCGGCAGTCAGGCCGGTGAACTTCTGAGAGCAAGGTAAGCCATGTCAGATCTCCGCAAGATCATCATCGATGGCCGCGAGGTCGAGGTTCATCCGGCGATGACCCTCATCCAGGCGTGTGAAGTGGCCGGCGTCGAAGTGCCGCGTTTCTGCTACCATGAGCGCCTGTCGATCGCGGGGAACTGCCGCATGTGTCTGGTCGAGGTCGTCGGCGGCCCGCCCAAGCCTGCCGCTTCCTGCGCGATGCAGGTCAAGGATCTGCGCCCGGGGCCGGAAGGCCAGCCGCCGGTGGTGAAAACCAACTCGCCGATGGTCAAGAAGGCGCGCGAAGGCGTCATGGAGTTCCTGCTGATCAACCACCCGCTGGATTGCCCGATCTGCGATCAGGGCGGCGAGTGCGATCTGCAGGATCAGGCCATGGCCTACGGCGTCGATTTCAGCCGCTTCCGCGAACCCAAGCGCGCGTCCGAAGATCTGGATCTGGGCCCGCTGGTCGAAACCCACATGACCCGCTGCATCAGCTGCACGCGCTGCGTGCGCTTCACCACCGAGGTCGCGGGCATCACGCAGATGGGCCAGACCGGGCGCGGTGAGGATGCCGAGATCACCAGCTATCTGAACCAGACGCTGGATTCGAACCTGCAGGGCAACATCATCGACCTGTGCCCGGTGGGCGCTTTGGTGAGCAAACCCTACGCCTTCACGGCCCGCCCGTGGGAGCTGACCAAGACCGAATCCATCGACGTGATGGATGCGCTGGGGTCCAACATCCGCGTTGACACCAAGGGCCGCGAAGTGATGCGCATCCTGCCGCGCAACCATGACGGCGTGAACGAAGAGTGGATTTCGGACAAGACGCGCTTTGTCTGGGACGGGCTGAAACGCCAGCGTCTGGATACGCCCTATATCCGCGAGAACGGCAAGCTGCGCAAAGCGGGCTGGGATGAGGCGCTGAAACTGGTGGGCGCCAAGCTGAAGGGGGCCACGAAAGTGGCGGGCCTTATCGGTGATCTGGTGTCGACCGAAGCGGCCTATTCGCTCAAAACGCTGGTCGAAGGTCTTGGCGGTTCGGTGGAAGCCCGGGTCGACGGCAGCCGTCTGCCTGCTGGTAACCGCTCGGCCTATGTTGGCAACGTGGCGATTGAAGACATCGACACGGCCAAGGAAATCGTGCTGATCGGCACCAACCCGCGCCATGAAGCGCCGGTGCTGAACGCGCGGATCCGCAAGGCGTGGCTGAACGGTGCGAAGATTTCGCTCGTTGGTGTCGCTGCCGATATGACCTATGACTACACCCATCTGGGCACTGATCGCGCGGCGCTGGCCTCGGCCAAGCCGGGTGAGGATGCGATTGTCATCGTGGGGCAGGGCGCTCTGAACGAGGCTGACGGTCTGGCCGTTCTGGCCGCCTGCATGGGTCTGACCGGGCGTCTTCTGGTGCTGCACACCGCTGCCAGCCGCGTCGGCGCGCTGGATATCGACGCTGTGACCGAGGGCGGGCTGCAAGCTGCGACCGACGGTGCGGATGTCGTCTATAATCTGGGCGCGGATGAGCTGGACATCGGTGCCGGTCCCTTCGTGATCTATCAGGGCAGCCACGGCGACCGCGGGGCGCACCGCGCTGACGTGATCCTGCCGGGTGCGGCCTATACCGAAGAAAACGGTATCTTCGTGAACACCGAAGGCCGTCCGCAGCTGGCGCTGCGCGCCGGGTTCGCGCCGGGCGACGCCAAGGAAAACTGGGCCATCCTGCGTGCTCTGTCGGCCGAGGTGGGCACGGTGCTGCCGTGGGACAGCCTTGGCGCGCTGCGCAGCCATCTGGTTGGCGCCGTGCCGCATCTCGAGATGATCGACGAGGTGCCTGAGAACGCGTGGCAGCCTGTGGCGACCGGCACGCTGGGCGATGCCAGCTTCCGCCCGGCGGTCAAGGATTTCTACCTGTCCAACCCGATTGCGCGCGCCTCTGGCCTGATGGCCGAGCTGAGCGCCTCGGCGGCGGCGCGCAATGCGCAGCCGATGGCGGCGGAGTAACGCATGACGCTTGGCGCCCCCTTCACGCTAACCCTGGCGCTGGTCCTGATCGGACTGGCGGGATGCGGCACTGCCGCACCCCAGCCGGGTGACGCGGTGCTGGGTGCGCCCGAAGATGCCGTCTACCGGGGCGTGCAAACGCAACTGCTGGACGGTGATCTGGTCCATTTCGTGGTGGCGATGGAGGGTGCACGCGATACGCAGGATCCCATCGCCTATGCCCGCTGTGCGGCTGCGCAATACGCGCTGATCCGCGGCTATGGCTTTGCGCGACACGTGCGCACCACGGTGAATAACGAGGGTGCTCTGTGGCAGGCGGATGCGGTGTATACCGTGTCACCGTCGCTGCCGCGGGGATTTCGGACAATCGACGCCGAAGTGACGGTGGCCGATTGTATCGAGCAGGGAATACCGACGGTCTGAGGACAACACATGGCTGACTTCTTTACCACAAACTACTTCGGGATTTTCCTGCTGATCGTCGGGCAGGTCCTTTTGGTCATTGTGCCGCTTCTGGTGGCGCTGGCGTTCCTGATGTACGCTGACCGCAAGATCTGGGCAGCTGTCCAGATGCGCAAAGGGCCCAACATCGTTGGTCCCTTCGGCCTGCTGCAAAGCTTCGCCGACTTCATCAAGTATATCGTCAAGGAAGTGATCTTCCCCGCCGGGGCCGACCGCATCGTGTTCCTGATGGCACCGATGGTGTCGCTGGTCATGGCGCTGATCGCCTGGGCGGTGATCCCGTTCTCTGAAGGTCTGGTCGTTGCCAACATCAACGTGGCGATCCTGTACATCTTCGCCGTCTCCTCGCTTGAGGTGTATGGCGTGATCATGGGCGGCTGGGCGTCGAACTCGAAATACCCGTTCCTGGGCTCGCTGCGCTCGGCTGCGCAGATGATCAGCTACGAGGTGTCGATAGGCCTGATCATCATCGGGGTGATCATCTCGACCGGGTCGATGAACCTGACCGATATCGTCCATGCGCAGCAGGGCGACTACGGTCTGCTGAACTGGTACTTCATCCCGCACTTCCCGATGATGTTCCTGTTCCTGATCTCGGCGCTGGCCGAAACCAACCGCCCGCCCTTCGATCTGCCCGAAGCGGAATCGGAACTGGTGGCTGGTTATCAGGTCGAATACTCGTCCACGCCGTTCCTGCTGTTCATGATCGGCGAACTGGTTGCCGTCGTGCTGATGTGCGCGCTGATCTCGCTGTTGTTCTTCGGCGGCTGGCTGTCCCCGATCCCGGGTCTGCCGGATGGCATCTGGTGGATGGTCCTCAAGATGCTGGCCGCTTTCTTCGTGTTCTCGATGGTCAAGGCGATCGTGCCGCGCTACCGCTACGACCAGTTGATGCGCATTGGCTGGAAGGTTTTCCTGCCGATGTCGCTGGGCTGGGTCGTGATCGTGGCGTTCCTGGCAAAATTTGAAGTGCTTGGCGGCTTCTGGGCTCGCTGGGCGATTGGGGGCTGATATGAGCCAGATCGATTATACCCGCGCCGTAAAATACTTCCTGCTGGCGGACTTCTTCAAAGGGTTCGGGCTGGGGCTGAAGTATTTCTTCCGGCCCAAGGACACGCTGAACTACCCGCACGAAAAGGGGCCGCTCAGCCCCCGCTTTCGCGGTGAGCACGCGCTGCGCCGCTATCCCAACGGCGAAGAGCGCTGCATTGCGTGCAAATTGTGCGAGGCGATCTGCCCCGCGCAGGCGATTACCATCGACGCGGAACCGCGCGATGACGGCAGCCGCCGCACCACGCGCTACGATATCGACATGACGAAATGCATCTACTGCGGCTTCTGCCAGGAGGCCTGCCCGGTCGATGCCATCGTCGAAGGTCCGAATTTCGAGTTCGCCACGGAAACCCGCGAAGAGCTGTTCTATGACAAGGACAAGCTGCTGTCGAACGGCGACCGCTGGGAAGCCGAAATTGCCCGCAACCTCGAGCTTGACGCTCCGTACCGCTGAGGCACGCATGACTGAGCCCTATGCCAAGATGATCCAGCAGATGATGGAAAGCTCGCAGGAGATGCTGCGCGCTTTCAACCCGGCGCTGGAACAGTTCAAGGTTCCGGGCTTGGACAAGATGCTGCCCACCATGTCCAAGGACATGATGGAGATGTGGTTCGGGCGTACCTTCAACCGCGAAGGGCTGGACGCCAAGACGCGGCTTCTGGTGACCGTTGCCGCGCTGACCGTCCTGGGCGCGCAGGCCGAGCCGCAGCTGAAGACAACCGTGCGCCATGCGATGGAAGCCGGGGCGACACAACGCGAGATCGCCGAAGTGATCTGGCAAATGAGCATGTTCGGCGGCTTGCCCGCCATGCAGAAGGCGCTGGAAATTGCCCAGAGCGTCTTTGCAGAGACCGAGGAGAAGAACGCATGAGCGTTGCCGATTTTGCCTTCTACGCCTTCGCCATTGTGGCGGTTGTGGCGGCTTTGCTGGTCGTGGTGGCCCGCAACCCGGTACACTCGGTCCTGTGGTTGATCCTGACCTTCCTCTCGGCAGCCGGGCTGTTCGTGCTGATGGGGGCTGAATTCCTCGCCATGCTGCTGATGATCGTCTACGTCGGCGCGGTGATGGTGCTGTTCCTGTTCGTGGTGATGATGCTCGACATCGACTTTGCCGAGCTGAAGGCCGAGATGGCGCGCTATTTCCCGCTCGCCTCGGTCGTTGGCATCGTCATCCTGATGCAGCTGGCGCTGCTCTTCGGGGCCTGGACCTCGGCCGAGGGTGCGGACGGCATGCGTCTGGCCGTGACGCCGGATCTGGATCAGGTCGACAACGCCCGCGCGCTGGGTCTGTTGATCTTCGATCAGTATTTCCTGGCGTTCCAGTTGTCCGGTCTGGTTCTGCTGGTTGCCATGATCGGTGCGATCGTGCTGACCCTGCGCCACCGCACGGACGTCAAACGCCAGAACGTGCTGCACCAGATGTGGCGCGACCCGGCCAAGGCGATGGAACTCAAGGATGTCAAACCGGGCCAAGGCCTGAACTGACATCCACCAGACGATACCGGGGCCCCCTGCGGCGCCTTGGATAAAAAGATAACGAGGGACCAAATGGTGGGACTTGAGCATTACCTGACAGTGGCGGCAGCGCTGTTCGTGATCGGGATTTTCGGGATCTTCCTGAACCGGAAGAACATCATCGTCATCTTGATGTCGATCGAACTGATCCTGCTGTCGGTGAACATCAACCTGGTGGCGTTCTCCAGCCATCTGGGGGATCTGGTGGGGCAGGTTTTCACCATGTTCGTGCTCACCGTCGCCGCCGCCGAGGCAGCGATCGGGCTTGCGATCCTGGTCACCTTCTTCCGTAACCGCGGCACGATCGACGTCGAAGACGTCAACGTGATGAAAGGCTGAGTGTGATGGCGACGACGCTTCTCTTTGCTCCTCTGGTGGGCGCAATCATCTGCGGCCTGTTCTGGCGGATGATTGGCGAAAAGACGGGGATGGTGATTGCCACGGCGCTTCTGTTCCTGTCGGCGCTGCTTTCGTGGATCCTGTTTCTCAGCTTTGACGGGCACGATACCTCGATCCAGGTGTTGCGCTTCATCGACTCGGGCTCGCTGGTTGGCGGCTGGGGCATCCGGCTGGACCGGCTGACCACGGTGATGCTGATCGTGGTGACCACGGTCTCGGCGCTCGTGCACCTCTATTCCTTCGGCTACATGGCGCATGATGAAAACTGGACGGACAGCGAAAGCTACCGCGCCCGGTTCTTCGCCTATCTGTCGCTGTTCACCTTCGCCATGCTGATGCTGGTGACCGCCGACAACCTGATCCAGATCTTCTTTGGCTGGGAAGGCGTTGGTCTGGCCTCGTATCTGCTGATCGGATTCTACTGGAAAAAGCAGTCGGCCTCGGCCGCTGCGATGAAGGCCTTCATCGTCAACCGCGTGGGTGACTTTGGCTTCATCATCGGCATCATGATGCTGTATTTCATGGCGGATTCGGTTCAGTTCGACGACATCTTCCATCAGGCCGAGGCGCTGTCGCAGCAGTCGATCAGTTTCCTGGGCACTGACTGGAACGCGCTCAACACCGCCTGTTTCTTCCTGTTCATCGGCGCAATGGGCAAATCGGCGCAGCTGTTCCTGCACACCTGGCTGCCGGACGCGATGGAAGGCCCGACGCCGGTGTCGGCGCTGATCCACGCCGCAACCATGGTGACGGCGGGCGTGTTCCTGATCTGCCGCATGTCGCCGCTGATGGAATATGCCAACGACACCCGGACGTTCATCGTGCTGATCGGCTCGGCCACCGCGTTCTTTGCAGCGACCGTGGGTCTGGTGCAGAACGACATCAAGCGCGTGATCGCCTATTCGACCTGTTCGCAGCTGGGCTATATGTTCGTGGCAGCGGGCGTGGGCGTCTATTCGGTCGCCATGTTCCACCTGCTGACGCATGCTTTCTTCAAGGCGATGCTGTTCCTTGGTGCCGGCTCGGTCATCCACGGGATGCACCACGAGCAGGACATGCGCAACTACGGCGGGCTGCGCAAGAAACTGCCCTATACGTTCTACGCGATGATGATCGGCACGCTGGCGATCACGGGAGTCGGCATTCCCTTCACCCATATCGGCTTTGCGGGCTTCGTGTCCAAAGACGCGATCATCGAAAGCGCGATGGGCGGCGGGGCGACCTATGCCTATGTGATCCTTGTGGCGGCGGCGGCGATGACCTCGTTCTACTCGTGGCGCCTGATTTTCCTGACCTTCTACGGCACGCCGCGCGGCGATCATCACACGCATGACCACGCGCATGAAAGCCCGCTGACCATGGTGATCCCGCTGGGTATCCTGGCCATCGGTGCCGTCTTCGCCGGGATGATCTGGTACGAGCCGTTCTTTGGTTCGCACGACGCGATCCACGACTTCTTCGGCCATTCCATCGCCATGCTGCCGACCAACGAGACGCTGCACAATGCGCATGAGAACCTCAGCGCGCTGACCAAGCTGGCGCCGTTCCTGGCGATGCTGGTGGGGTTTGTGCTGGCCTATATCTTCTACATCTGGAAACCGGAGACCCCGGCCAAACTGGCCGCGAACCAACCGATCCTGTACCGCTTCCTGCTCAACAAGTGGTACTTCGATGAGATCTACAACTTCGTCTTCATCAAACCGACGCTGGCCATCGGCCGCTTCCTGTGGAAGCGCGGCGACGGCAATACCATCGACGGGTTCCTCAACGGGCTGACCATGGGCGTGATGCCGATGCTCAACCGCGTCTATGCCCGCGTCCAGTCCGGCTATATCTACACCTACGCCTTCGCCATGGTTATCGGCATCGCGGTGTTGGTCACTTACGTTACGCTCTCCGGAGGGGCGCACTGATGCTGAACCTGCTGTCCATCATCACTTTCCTTCCTGCGATTGCGGCGCTGATCGGGGCTGTCTTTCTGCATGGCGAGGATGAGAACACCCAGCGGCAAGCCAAGCTGCTGGCGCTGTTTGCCACGGGTGCTACGTTCCTGATCTCGCTGATCCTGCTGTTCGAGTTCAACCCTGCGGATACGGGCTTTCAGTTCGTCGAGCAGCGCGACTGGATCCTGGGCCTGAAATACAGCCTTGGCGTTGACGGGATCTCGGTCCTGTTCGTCATGCTGACGACCTTCCTGATGCCGATCACCATTGGTGCCTGCTGGGGCGTCAAGACCCGCGTCAAGGAATACATGATCGCCTTCCTGCTGCTGGAAACGCTGATGATCGGCGTCTTTGTGTCGCTGGATCTGGTGCTGTTCTACCTGTTCTTCGAGGCCGGCCTGATCCCGATGTTCCTGATCATCGGCATCTGGGGCGGCAAGGACCGCATCTATGCGGCGTTCAAGTTCTTCCTCTACACCTTCATCGGCTCGGTGCTGATGCTGGTCGCGATGATCTACATGTACCTGCAAGCGGGCACGACGGATATTCCGACGCTTCTGGCGTTCGAATTTGACGCTGGGCCGATCTCGCTGCTGGGCTGGCAGATTGCCGGGGGCGCGCAGACACTGATGTTCCTGGCGTTCTTTGCCTCGTTTGCGGTGAAGATGCCGATGTGGCCGGTGCACACCTGGCTGCCCGATGCGCACGTTCAGGCACCGACGGCGGGTTCTGTCGTGCTGGCGGCGGTGCTGCTGAAGATGGGTGGCTACGGCTTTTTGCGCTTCTCGCTGCCGATGTTCCCGGTAGCCTCTGACCTGTTGGCCCCGCTGGTGCTGTGGATGTCGGCGATTGCGATCGTCTATGCCTCGCTGGTCGCGCTGGTGCAGCAGGACATGAAGAAACTGGTCGCCTATTCCTCGGTGGCGCACATGGGCTTTGTGACCATGGGCATCTTTGCCGCCAACCAGCAGGGTCTTGACGGCGCGATCTTCCAGATGATCAGCCACGGCTTTGTCTCGGGCGCGCTCTTCTTGGCCGTCGGCGTGGTCTATGACCGCATCCACACCCGCGACATCGACGCTTACGGCGGCCTGGTGAACCGGATGCCGGTTTATGCCGCCGTGTTCATGCTGTTCTCGATGGCCAACGTCGGCCTGCCGGGTACGTCTGGCTTTGTCGGTGAATTCCTGACCTTCATGGCCGTGTTCCAGGTCAACACCTGGGTTGCTGTCGTGGCGGCGACCGGGGTCATCTTCTCGGCCTGCTACGGTCTGTGGCTCTACCGCCGGGTGGTGTTTGGCCAGCTGGTCAAGGACAGCCTGAAACAGATCACCGATCTGGACATGCGTGAAAAGCTCATGTTCGCGCCGCTGGTGGCGATGACCCTGCTTCTGGGTGTCTATCCGTCGCTGATCACCGATCTGATCGGTCCGTCGACCTCGGCGCTCGTCACCCAATACAACGCTGCGAACGGTATCGATCCCGCCGCCCGCGTGGTGGTTCACACCACCACCGACGCAGCCAATGAGGCCGCGTCGCACGCGGCCCCCAGTCACTGAAAGGCCCGCTCCGATGACCTCGGTTGATCTTTCGATCGCGCTGCCCGAAATCCTGCTGTCGCTCTGGGCGATGGTGGCGCTGATGGCGGGCGCTTACTTTGGCAAGGACCGGCTGGCGCAGGCCCTGACCTGGGCGACGGTGGCGGTGCTCATCCTGCTCTCGGTGCTGATCGGTGTGCAGGAGCCTGTCTCGCAAAGCGCCTTCGGCGGCCTGTTCGTCGAGGATGCCTTTGCCCGCTTCGCCAAGATGGCCATTCTGCTGGCCGCCGCGGCGGTGCTGGTGATGGGCATGGACTATCTCGAACGCACCAAGATGATGAAGTTCGAGTATCCGATCCTTGTCTCGCTGGCGACGGTCGGGATGATGGTCATGGTCTCGGCGCAGGATCTGATCACGCTCTACATGGGGCTGGAACTGCAATCGCTGGCGCTTTACGTGCTCGCCGCCTTCCGCCGCGACAGCGCCAAGGCGACCGAGGCGGGTCTGAAATACTTCGTGCTGGGCGCGCTGGCTTCGGGCCTGCTGCTCTATGGCGCGTCGCTGGTTTACGGCTACGCGGGCACCACCCGGTTCGAGGGGATCGCCAGCGTCGTGCAGGGCGATCACCTGCCGGTCGGTCTGCTGATGGGGCTGGCGTTCATGCTGGCGGGTCTGGCGTTCAAGATCTCGGCGGTGCCGTTCCACATGTGGACGCCCGACGTGTATGAAGGCGCACCCACGCCGGTCACCGCCTTCTTCGCCACCGCGCCGAAAGTCGCGGCGATGGGGCTGCTGGCCCGGTTGGTGTTCGACGGCTTTGGTCAGGCACCGGGCGACTGGGGCCAGATCCTGGGCTTCCTTGCTGGTGCGTCGATGGTGGTCGGGGCGATTGGTGCGCTGGGTCAGCGTAACCTCAAGCGCCTGATGGCCTATTCGTCGATCTCGCACATGGGCTTTGCCCTGCTGGGTCTGACCGCCGGGACCGAGGCAGGCGTCAAGGCGACGCTGCTCTACATGGCGATCTATGTCACCATGTCGGTCGGCGTCTTTGCCTTCATGCTGACCATGCGCCGGGAAGGGCGCCCGGTGCAGAGCATCGACGATCTGAACCTGCTGTCCAAAGCCCAGCCGGTACAGGCGCTGGCGCTTCTGGTGCTGATGTTCTCGCTGGCCGGTGTGCCGCCGTTGATCGGCTTCTGGGCCAAGTTCGCCGTGCTCGCAGCGGTGATCGGCTCGGGCTATGTGGTGCTGGCGGTGATCGGGGTGATCGCCTCGGTGATCGGCGCGTTCTATTACCTGCGGATCGTGTATTTCATGTACTTCGGTACCGAGATCGACCCGCTGGACGATGATGGCGCCCCGGCCCAACGCTGGCTGACGCTGGCTGCCGCTGCGGTCACCGTGTTGGGCGTGATCAACCTGTTCGGGATCGAGGGCGCGGCCGCCGTCGCGGCGCAGGCGCTTGTCAACTAACCCGGACTGGCCGCAGGGCCATGAACGGCTGGTGCTGTCCGAAACGGACAGCACCATGGCCGAGGCCCTGCGCCGACTGCCTGACCTCAAAGCCCCGACATGGATCCTTGCCCTGCGTCAGACCGCCGGGCGCGGGCGTCGGGGCAGGGCGTGGGTCGACCCCTCGGGCAATTTCGCCGCAACGCTCCTCCAACGTCTTGACGAACCGCCACAACAACTGGCGCTGCGCTCTTTCGTGGCGGCACTGGCGCTGCACGAGGCGCTGATGGGGCTGACCGGGCTTGAGGCGGGGTTTGCGCTGAAATGGCCCAATGATGTGCTGCTGAATGGCGGCAAGCTGTCGGGCATCCTGCTGGAAAGCCCGGGGCAGGGTGTCTTGTCGCTGGGCATCGGCGTGAACCTGCGTGCCTCACCCCCGGCGGACCCTGCGGCCGCCTTTCCCCCGGTCAACCTGCGCACGGAAACCGGTCTGACAATTCAGCCCGAAGCGCTGCTCGATCACCTCGCGCCCGCGTTCGCGACCTGGGACCAACGCCTGCGCACGTACGGGTTCGACCCGATCCGCACCGCTTTCCTGCAGCGGGTCACGCGGCTGGGCCAGACCCTCGTCGCCCGTACGATGACCGAAGAGGTGCAAGGCACGTTCGAGACCATCGACGCCACCGGGTCGCTGGTGCTGCGCACCGCACAAGGCCCGCGCGCCATCCCCGCCGCCGATATCTTCTTTCCCTGATCCCTGAGGATTGCCATGCTGCTCTGCATCGACTGCGGCAACACCAATACCGTCTTTTCCGTCTGGAACGGCTATGACTTCCTCGCCACCTGGCGGACGGCAACAGACCACCGGCAGACCGCCGACCAGTATTTCGTCTGGCTCTCGACGCTGATGAACCTGGGCAAGATCGACGCCGATATCACCGAGGTGATCATCTCTTCAACGGTACCCCGCGTGGTGTTCAACCTGCGTGTCCTGTGTGACCGCTATTTCGGCTGCCGTCCGATTGTCGTGGGCAAGCCTGACTGCCTGCTGCCCGTGCCGCCCCGCGTCGATCAGGGCACCACCGTCGGTCCCGACCGTCTGGTCAACACGGTCGCCGGGTTTGACCGCCATGGCGGCGATCTGATCCTGGTGGATTTCGGCACCGCGACCACCTTCGATGTGGTCGACAGTGACGGCGCGTATATCGGCGGGGCCATTGCGCCGGGGGTAAATACCTCGCTCGAGGCGCTGCACAGCACCGCTGCGGCGCTTCCGCACGTCGATGTCACCCGCCCGCAAAGCGCGATCGGCACGAATACGGTTGCCTGTATGCAGTCTGGCATCTACTGGGGGTATGTCGGCCTGGTCGAAGGCATCGTGCGCCAGATCAGGATCGAGCGTGAACGGCCGATGCGCGTGATCGCGACCGGCGGTCTGGCACCGCTCTTTGACCAAGGAACCGAGATCTTCGACTCGGTCGAGGACGATCTGACGTTGCATGGCCTCGTGCTCATCAACCGATACAACAGGGAATTGACGACCGCATGACGACCAGAGACCGTTTGATCTATTTGCCGCTGGGTGGCGCCGGAGAAGTGGGCATGAACGCCTATGTCTACGGCTATGGCCCCAAGAACAATGAGCGGTTGATCCTGGTCGATATCGGGGTAACCTTTCCGGACATGGACGGCACGCCCGGCATTGATCTGATCACCGCCGATATCAGCTGGCTGGAAAAGCGCCGGGACCGTCTGGACGGGATCTTCATCACCCACGCGCATGAGGACCATGTCGGCGGGCTGGGGCATCTCTACAGCCGCCTGAAAGCCCCGGTCTATGCGCGCGATTTCACCGCGCGGATCGCGGCCAAGAAGATGATGGAGGCGGGGCAGCCCGTCGACAAGATCATCACGCTGGGCAAGGGTGAGGTGGTTGAGCTGGGGCCTTTCAAGGTCTCGTTCCTGCCCATCGCGCACTCGCTGCCCGAAGCCTCGTCGATGCTGATCGAAACGCCGGCGGGCCGTCTGCTGCACACCGGCGATTTCAAGCTGGACATGGCGCCCGGCGTTGGCGATCCCTTCGATGAAGACCTGTACCGGTCGCTGGGCGACAAGGGCGTCGACGTGATGGTGTCGGATTCGACCAACATCTTCTCGCCGCATCCGGGCCGTTCGGAAAGCTCGCTGCCGCAGGCGATCACCGATCTGGTCAAGGGCGCGCCCGGGCTGGTGGTGGCGACCACCTTCGCGTCGAACGTGGCACGGGTGCGCACGCTGGCCAAGGCCGCGCGCGCGGCCGGGCGCACCGTGTGCCTGCTGGGCCGCGCGATGCAGACCATGGTGCGCACCGCGACCGAGGCCAAGCTGCTGCATGACTTCCCGCTGGTCGTCAGCGCGGAAGAGGCCAACGAGATCCCGCGCGAGAACCTGATGCTGATCGTCACCGGCAGTCAGGGTGAGCGCCGCGCGGCCTCGGCCCAACTGGCGCGGGGGTCGTATCTGGGCTTTTCGTTGAAAGAGGGGGATCTGTTCCTCTTCTCGTCGATGACCATTCCCGGCAACGAGCGCGACGTGCTGCGCATCGTTAACGCCCTGTCGGAAAAGGGCGTTGATGTCGCCGATAACAGCCAGGGCATTTACCACGTCTCGGGCCATGCCAACCGCCCCGATCTGGAGCGCATGCACGAGCTGGTGCGCCCCAATGTGCTGATCCCGATGCACGGCGAACACCGTCATCTGCGTCAGCACGCCATGCTGGCGCAGAAGCGCGGCATGATCTCGGTTATTGCGCCCAATGGCACGATGCTGGACCTGACCGGGCCTGAGCCCAAGGTGGTCGAGCATGTGGACACGGGCCGCCTTTATATCGACGGCTCGGCGATCTATGGCGCGATGGACGGCGTCGTGCGTGAGCGCATCAAGATGGCGCTCAACGGCATGGTGCTGATCACGCTGGTCATCGACGAAGAGGGGCAACCGCTGGGCGACCCTTGGGCCGATTGCTCGGGTCTGGCCCGGCAGGGGCGGTCGAATCGGGCACTCAACGAGGTGATCGAGGACGAGCTGGCCGAAGAGCTGGAGCGCACGGGCCGCAAGGTTCTGGCCTCGGATGACCGTCTGACCGAGGTGATCCGCCGCCGCGTGCGCAACTGCTGCGTCGATGAGATTGGCAAAAAGCCTGAAGTGATGGTTGTCATCAGCCGCCTGTCCGACGCGTAAGATAAAGCGACGACTGGCAAGGGTTTTTTAACACCGGCCTGCGATCTTGCATCACGTGCAGGAAACCAGGCCATGACCCTTTTAGACCGCGATCCGGTGCTGCGGCGCAAACTGTCGCCGCGCACCCCGCCCGCCGAGGCTGAGCCCCCCGTGGTTCTCGGCCCCGCGCCGACACTGGTGCGCGCCTTTGGTCACGCGGTGTCCTCGGGCGCGCCGCTCGTCGCTGAGCAGGGCGCGGTGCATCGCAAATCTGCCTCCTTGGCCGAGTTGCTTGATGGCATCGCACCAGAGGCCTTTGTCACCTTGCTGGGCCCCACCAGCGCCGGGCCTGCGCTGGCGCTGATTGATCTGGACGGGTTCATCACGTTGATCGAGGCGATGACCATCGGTCGTCTGGGGGCAAAGCCGCCGGGACCGCGCCGTCCGACCACCACAGATGCAGCCTTGTTGTCCGAAGTGATCGATACCACGCTGATCGCGCTGGGGTCGGATGATCCCCTTTCCGCCCTGCGCTGCGCGCGGCCTGTGCCGGATCACCGGTTGCTGCCGATTCTACTGGATGAAGCCGATTATGATCTGGTGGCGCTGACGGCAACGCTGATTTCGGGCACCGTCACGCGGCCGCTGCGGTTGATGCTGGCGCTGCCCCGTCTTCCGGAAATAGACCCGGTCGAAGCCGAGGCCTTGGGCGCAGAAGCGGTCAAGGATTGGTCCAACGCGCTGGAAGAGGCGGTTCTGCGCGCGCCGGCGGCGCTGCGCGCGGAACTGGGCCGCGTCACGTTGCCGTTGGCCAAGGTGTTGGAGCTGGGGGTCGGCAGTGCGCTGGAGCTGCCGCTTTCCAATCTGGAAGAGGTGCGTCTGGTGGCGCTGGACGGCACGCCGCAAGCCATTGGCCGGTTGGGTCAGACGCGGGGCATGCGCGCGATACGTCTCACCGGCTGGCCGGGCGGGATGCCACAACACAGCATGATCGACGCCGCGCCGCCTGTCCGCGTTGGTGCGGGACTGGGTGCGGGATTGTCGCCGCCAGCAAAGCTGTCCCTGCCCACCGACACGGCCGAGGAAGAACCTATGGTCTTCCCGGCAATGGCGCCGATGGCCGCCCTCAGCCTGGGGGAGGATGACGAATGACCGTGACGGGGCGTTCAGCGCAGGGTCGGGATCGGCCCTGTGGTGCGGCCTTCGGTGAACTGGCGCATCACCGGATCATCGGTCGTCAACGCTTCGTCGGTGGTCCCTTGCCAGTAGAACCGTCCCTCATGCAGCATCGCCACCCGGTCCGCGACATCGCGCAGGGTGCGCATGTCATGGGTGATGGTCAGGGCCGTCGCGCCCATTTCTGTGACGATTTCGCGGATCAGCGCGTTGATCACCGCCGACATGATCGGGTCCAGCCCCGCCGTCGGCTCGTCAAAGAACAAGACTGGCGGATCGCCGGCGATGGCCCGCGCCAGACCGACGCGTTTTTGCATCCCGCCCGACAGTTCAGCCGGGAACAGATCAGCCGTGGCCTTGTCCAAGCCAACGCGCGCCAGTTTCTCGATCGCCAGCGCCTTCGCCTCGGGGGCGCGCAGGCGTCCCGGCCCGCGCATCAGGCGAAAGGCGATGTTTTGCCAGACAGGGATCGAGTCAAACAGCGCGGCCCCCTGAAACAGCATGCCCACCTGCGCCGCCAAGACCTGCGGACGCGGATTGCGCAGGCCCGCCACTTCGACCGAGCCGCTGTCGGGGCGCTCCAGCCCCAGCAGGCATTTCAGCAACACCGACTTGCCGGTGCCCGAGCCGCCGATGACCACCAGACTTTCGCCCTTGGGCACATCAAACGACACGCCGCGCAGAACCTGCTTGGGCCCGAAGCCCTTGAAAAGATTGTCCGCGCTGATCATGAGGTGAAGAACGCCTCGGTCAGCAGGTAGTTTGAGGCAAGGATCAGCACCGATGCCAGCACCACCGCCGATTTCGTCGCCTCACCCACACCCTGCGCGCCACGGCCCGAGTTCATGCCGAAATAGCAGCCAGACAGGGCAACCAGAAACCCGAACACGGCACCTTTTACCAGGCCCGAGCCGATGTCCCAGAATTCAAGAAAATCGAGCGTGTTGGCCAGATAGGTCGGACCATCAAAGCCCAGCCGGGTCACGCCAACCGCATAGCCGCCCAGAATGCCGATGGAGTCACCGACGACCACCAGAACCGGCATCGCAAGCGTCGCTGCCAGCAGGCGCGGAACGGTCAGATATTGCATCGGCTCTACGGCCAGCGTGCGCAGCGCGTCGATCTGCTCGGAAACTTTCATCGTGCCGATCTCGGCCGCAATGGAAGACGCCACGCGCGCCGCCACCATCAACCCGCCCAGCACGGGTCCCAATTCGCGCACCATGCCGATGGCGGTGATCGACGGAACGGCGAATTCGGCGCCATAGCGCGCGGAGCCTGCAAAGATCTGCAACGCCAGCGCGGCACCGGTAAACAGCGCAGTCATGCCGACAACGGGCAGTGACAGCCAGCCGATCTGGATCAGTTGCGCGCCCAGTTCGCGCAGGTGAAACGGCGGGCGAAGCATCCAGCCGACGGCTTGTCCGGCGAAGCCGACGAAGCGACCCAAGGCACCCAGCACCCCGGCAAAGCTCCGCCCGGTTGCTCCCAGCAACGCAACAGGGCTCATGCCCCGTGGCCCACATAGCGACGGCGATAGCGCCCGCCCAGCGAGGTGAGGATCTCATAGCCGATGGTTCCGGCGACCTCGGCCAGCGCGTCAACGGTCTGGTGCGCGCCCAGAATGTCGAGTGCATCAGGCTCAACCGCCAGACCGGTCACGTCGCAGGTGATCAGGTCCATCGACACGCGCCCGACAACCGGGCAGGGCGTGTCACCGGCCCACAGCGTCGCTTTGCCCGACAGCGAGCGCAGCAGCCCGTCGGCATAACCTGCCGCAACCGTGGCGATGCGCGACGGGCGCGTGGCAACCCAGGTGCCGGAATAGCCGACGGCCTCTCCGGGTTCGACATCGCGGACCTGAATGATCGGCAGCGACAGCGTGGCGACCGGGTACGCGTCGTCATACGGTGCGCCGCCATAAAGCCCGATGCCCGGACGCGTTATGTCGAAATGATAGTCGCGGCCCAGAAGGATGCCACCGGTCGCCGCCAGCGAGCGCGGCGCGTCGATGCCGCTGGTCATGCGGGTAAAGGTTTCAAGTTGCTCGGCGTTCATCACATGGAGCCGGTCGTCGGCGCAGGCAAGGTGCGACATGATCAGCTGCGGACCGGCCTGCAGGACCATGGGGCGCACGGCCGCCCATTCAGCGGGCTCCATCCCCAGACGATTCATACCGCTGTCAAGCTGAACGCCGAACGGGTGCCCGGCCAAGGCCTCGGCATGGCGCACCATCTGCTCGGCCGAGTTGATCAGCGGGATCAGGTTCAGGTTGCGCAGGCTCTGCGTGTCGCCCGCCATATGCCCGGAAAACACAAAGATCCGCGGACCTGTGCCCAGTGCCTTGCGCAGCGTCGCCCCTTCTTCGGCCAGCGCGACGAAGAAAGTGCGCGCACCCGCTTCGGCCAGACGCTGCGCCACCGGGCCGATGCCAAGGCCATAGGCATCGGCTTTCACCGTCGCCCCGGTTTCGGTTTCGGACAGGCGCGACAGCGCCTGCCAATTGGCGGCGATCGCGTCGAGATCGATGGTCAAACGTGCGGCTGTCATGCCCGTTGGTTTCCCGTTCCGGCCCGCTCAAGTCAAGCGCGAAAGCAGGCCCGGCACAGTTCCGCCGAGCTTGTCTCAAACTCGCCCAAAAGTGACCCGATTTTTCATTGAACCTCTTGAGGTCAAGGCGCGACCCATAGATGTACACCGTGCGATTCGAACCCGGATCGTGCAGCACCCAAGGACAGGCAAATGTCGACCACCGCTCGTAAATCCGCCCCTCAACCGGCACCCAAGCAACCGCGCCCGACGACGCGCTTCACGGATTGGGCGATGATCTGAGCGTCACCAGATAAGCCCCGATCGCAGCGCGATCCTGGGCCGAAATCCGGCTGGTGTTCGCAATGACACCAGCCATTTCACCTCCGGCCGTATCAAATTCGGGGGTGAAGCCTGTCTCAAGATAGGCGGTGATGTCGAAAGCGCCCCAGCCTTGGGGCGGCAGTGCAGGGATCCGGCCCTGGCCCACAGGATTGGGCGCTCCGGCCAGCCAGTTTGCGCGGTCCAGACCGCCCAACGCATCGCGCGGGGTGTGGCATTCGCCGCAATGGCCCAAAGCCTCGACCAGATAGTGACCGCGCGCTTCCACCGGATCGGTGGGAACGGGTCGCACGAAATCAGTATTGAAATTCAGCAGCTTCCACATGCCGACCGCCCGGCGCATCGAAAATGGAAAGCTCACGTCATGCGCGCGTGACGGTGTCGGGTCGGCAGGCAGGGTCTGCCAGAACGCCCACAGATCAGCGACGTCGCCCGGCGTGGCGTGGGTATAGGTCGTGTAGGGGAAGGCGGGATAGTAGTGTGCACCGTCGGGCGAGACGCCTTGGGTGACGGCTGTGGCGAAGTCGGTCAGCGTCCATGCGCCGATGCCCTGTTGCGGGTCCATCGATATGTTGGGTGCATAGAACGTGCCAAAGGGCGTTGCGAAGTCGTGCCCGCCGCCAAGGGTCAGCCGCGCTTCGGTCGGGGCGTCAACACCGATACCCGGTGCCGTGTGGCAGCTGGCGCAGCCGCCTTGCCAGAAAACCGCCTCGCCGCGCGTGGCATCGGCGTCGTGGGACGTGAGCGCTGCCAAAGTTTCCTCTGGCAGCGCCGATGGCCGGGTCAGGACCCAAAAAACGCCCCCACCAACAGCGGCGAGGACAATGGCGCCTTGTACCAGCCGTTTCATCATCGGCTTATTGCGGCTGACGGAAGGACTGGTGGCAAGCGCCGCAGGCGCTGCCCAAGGGCCCCATCGCGCCCTGAAGCGAGGCCAGATCGGTGCCGGCGGCGTTCATCATGGTTTCGGTCGCGGTTTGCAGCGCCATGAAGTCTTCGCCAAAACCCGCCATGTCATCCCAGATCGCGGGCAGGGCGCGGGTGCCTTCGATGCTCATGCTGTCGGTGCCGGCAGGCCACATCCGGGCCGAACCCGAGCGTGCCAGATGGTACAGGCTGGTCGCCGCCGAGCTGGCCGCGTCGGCATCATAGGGCATGCGCGCCTGCGCCATCGCGCCCAGCACGCCGAGGTTATAGGCGTAAAGATCCATCAGCGCCTGACGGGCGTGGACATTGGGGTCGACCTCTTGGGCCGAGGCAAGGCTGGGGAAAGCAACAGCGGCGGCAAGGGCCAGTGCGGCGAAACGGCTGGTCATTGGAAATCTCCCTGGAGTGTAATCTGGGTAGTGTGGCATCGTGCAGGATACGCATGAATTGCGCAATGCTGCGGTCGCGAATGCGTGATCAATCCGCACTCCATGCACAGAGTCTGTGACCTGATGCACAATCGGACGGGCGGCCTCGCGGCGCTCAGGCGGGTTTCAACTGGTCCAGATCCCGCAGCAGATCACCCATCAGCGCGACGACCATCGTCAGCGGGTGCATGTTCTCGGCGTGAATCCTGGCGGCCCCGGCCAGATACGGGGCGCGGAAAGCCGGATCTTGAGCGGCTGTGACAGCCTGCGCCATCTCGGCGGCGCTGGCCACTTCAAGCGCGCCGCCTTCGGCGTGCAGGCGCCCGTAAACATGCGCAAAATCGCCGATCTGCGGGCCGTGCAGCACCATCACCCCCAGCGCGATGGCTTCGAACGGGTTGTGACCGGTCAACACCAAGCCCTCAACCGGCATTGAACTGCCTGTGTAAGCGACCGGCGTCAAACGATACCAAAGGCCCATTTCGCCAATCGTATCAGCGATATAGACCAAGGTTTCCGCTGTGATCTGATCACCGCGTGACCGCCGGGCGATCGCTGTTGCCGGAAACAGAGCCCGCGCTGCGGCTTCGGTCTTGTCGGCTTCGGCCTTTTGGCGCGGAGCGATCAGCATCAACAGATCCGCCACCTGCGCGACGGCCAAGGCCTGCGCCTGCATCAACTGTGGTTCTTCCGCCGATTTGGTCGACGCCGCCAGCCACACAGGCCGCGTGCCGATCGCAGCCCGCATCGCCGCGCGGTCCTCGGGCTTGTCGGGAAGCGGATCACTGGCGGCCTTGAGCACGCCCATCAGCTGCATTTTCTCTGCCGGTGCGCCCAGATCCTTGAACCGCTCCAGCGAAACCGCGTCCTGCACCAGAATCTGATCGAACATGTTCATCAGATAGCCATTCGTCGCGGCAGCCTTGCGCCGCCGGTTATAGCGCCGCTCGGTCACATGGGTGTTCAGCAACACCATCGCCAAGCCGGCGCGCTTGGCGTGCATCAGCATCACCGGCCACATATCGGCCTCGGCCACGATCAGGGCGTCGGGGTGCCAATGCGCCATGAACCGCCGCACCGCGCCGGGGTAATCGGCTGGGGCATATTGGTGCACCACCCGCTCGGGCAGGCCACGCTGTGCCAGCGCCTGCGCCGAGGCCACGGTGTGGGTGGTCAGCAAAATGCTCAGATCAGGGTGCGCTTTGGTCAGCCGGTCCAGCAGCGTCACCAAGGATTGCGCCTCACCGACCGAGACGGCGTGGAACCACAACAGCCGTCCGGTGGGCCGGGGCAGGGTGACATACCCGCGCTTTTCGGTTACGCGCGCCGAATCCTCCCGCCCTTTGCGCTGGCGCAGCCAGAGCACAGTGCGCCAGAACGGGGCCGAGACGGCGGCAAAGCCAAGATACAGGCGCAAAAGCAACGGCATGGTGCAAAGACCCTTTCGCCCGTTTGACTAGCGCCCGGGCGGCGGGGTGGCAAGGGTTGCGCCTTACCGCCCCCGCCAGACCGGATCGCGCTTTTCGGTAAAGGCGATCTGCCCTTCCTTGAGATCCTCGGACCCATAGAGCCGGTCGACTGTCGGAAACTTGCGCCCGGTGATCCGGTCCAGGGCCTCCTGAAAGCGCATCGCTTCGGCTTCGCGCACGACTTCCTTGATCGCGGCATAGACCAGCGGCGGGCCGCTTTCCAACAGCCGTGCCAGCTCCCACGCTTTGTCAAGCAGTTGATCCGGCGCGCAAATCTCGCGGATCAAGCCCCATTGTCTGGCCTCGTGCACGTCGAACCACCGCCCGGTGAGCAGCAGGTCCATGGCGACGTGATAGGGAATGCGCTTGGGCAGCTTGATCGAGGCGGCATCGGCCACCGTGCCCGAGCGGATCTCGGGCAGCGCGAAGCTGGCCGTTTCGGAGGCAAGGATCAGATCGCAGCTCAGCGCCAGTTCCAGCCCGCCGCCACAGCAGATCCCGTTCACCGCAGCGATCACCGGCTTGTTCAGATCGGGGAGCTCCTGCAAACCGCCGAAGCCGCCCACGCCGTAATCCCCATCCACCGCGTCGCCTTCGGCCGCGGCTTTCAGATCCCAGCCGGGGCAAAAGAACTTGTCACCCTCGGCGCGTAGGATCGCGACACGGAGCGCGTCGTCGTCGCGAAAACCCGCGAAGACGTCACCCATGATCCGGCTGGTCGCCAGATCAATCGCGTTGGCCTTGGGGCGGTCGAGTGTAACCTCCAGAATGCCCCCCTCGCGCCGGGTTTTGATCGGTCCCGTGGTCACGTCTTTCATGCATCCCTCCAGATGACGGCATCGGCAGCGACAGCGCCGTTTGTTTTGACGATCAAGGGGTTGACCTCAATCTGGTGCAAGCCGGTATCGGCCTGCATCATCGCCTGCATGCCCAGAACGGCCGTGATCACAGCCTCGGTATCCGCCCGGGGCCGTCCGCGCCAGCCATCGAGCAAAGGCCAGAGTTTCAGGCGCCGCAACGCGACACCGATGTCCGCGCCGGTAACCGGTGCGATCAGCGTCACCGTATCGGCGATCAACTCTGCCGTCACGCCGCCAAGCCCCAGCGTCAGCGTGGCACCATAAACCGGATCGCGGCGCAGGCCGATGAGCAACTCTGCCACACCGCCCTGAACCATCTCTTCCAACAAGTAACCCTTCGCACCCGGCATCTCGGCCTCGGTGCACGGGTTGGTCACGCCCAGACGTACCGCCCCGGCCTCGGTCTTATGTGCAAAGCCAAGGCCTTTCAGAGCGAAGGGCGCACGCAGGCCTGACGTGTCCAGCGCCGACAGCGTCGCCGCCGTCACCCCCTTGGGCACCGCCACGCCAGCCCCCGCGAGCGCGGCCTTCGCTGCCGCTTCATCCAGCATCCGCGCCTCACGTGTTGGCATCACCGGCCAGGGTCGCCACCCGGTATGTCCGGCCGGCACTTGCAGCGCCGCGAGTGCCTCGAGCGCTGTTTCCAGCCCCATCAACGGTACGATGCCCCGGTCAATCATCGCGATCGCGCGTGTTTCGTCAAAATTCTCGGGCAGCGAGGCGACCGGGAAAGCCGGTTTCCCCGTTACCGCCTGCGCCGCTTCGATCGCGGCGATTGCAGGCTCGAAGCTGGAGGGGTCGCAGCGGTCTGGGCGCGGGGGATCAATGAGGAAGAGGCCGGCGTCATAACCATCGAGCATGGCGGTGAAAACCTCGGTGGTCTTGGGCCCGTCTCCCCAGATGAATGTATGGTAATCCAGAGGGTTGGCGAGCGTCACCAACGGGCCGAGCACCGCACCCATGCGGGCCTTTTGTCCCGCGCTTGGTGGCTCGAACGCGATCCCCGCTTTGGCACCCAGATCCGCGACCAGCCCGGCCTCGCCGCCCGAGCAGGACAAAGAGCACAGACGCGTGCCCATACCGGGGCCGTGCACGTGCAGGACCTTGAGCGCTTCGATCAGCGCCCCCAAGGTGGAAACTTCGGCAACCCCGGTCTGGCGCAGATAGGCAGCGCTCGCGGCACCGCTTCCGGCAAGCGCTGCCGTGTGGCTGGTCGCGGCAGCGCGCGAGGCCTCGGTCTTGCCCGACTTTACCGCAACGATGCCCTTGCCCGCCGCCCGCGCGGCCTCTGCCAGCGCCGCAAAGCCTGCAGCATCGTCGAAGCCCTCAACATAAAGCCCCAGCGCCGTGACCCGAGGGTCCGCCAGCACTGCCGCCGCCAGTTCGGCCAGCCCGACCTGCGCGGCATTCCCCAGGCAGGCGACATAGGCCACCGGCAATCCGCGCGCCTGCATGGTGAGGTTGATCACGATATTCGACGACTGGCTGATCAGCGCCACACCGCGCTCAACCCGCCGTCCGCCGTGCTGATCGGGCCACAGGAGCGCACCGTCGAGGTAGTTGATGACGCCGTAACAATTCGGCCCCAGGATCGGCATCGCACCCGCCGCTGCGACAAGCGCGGCTTGCAGCGCGGCATCGCCGGTCTCTTCCCAGCCGCTGGCAAAGCAGATCGCGCCGCCAGCCCCCATGGCCGACAGGTCTGCGACCACATCAAGCGTCGCGTGACGGTTCACGCCGACGAAAACGGCATCCGGTGCCTGCGGCAACTCTGCCAGCGACCGCAAGCAGCGAACGCCCGCAATCGCGTCGCGTGTCGGGTGGACCGGCCAGACCGGCCCGTCGAACCCCATCTTGGCGCATTGCGTGATGACATTCGCCGCCCATCCGGCGCCGAGCACGGCGATGGAGCGCGGTCTGAGCAGGCGCGACAGATCTCTCATCCCCGACACCCGCGCCAAGAGGCGTCCGGGCAGGGGGGCCGTCTGCCCCCTCTTGGCCGATGGCCAATTCACCCCCGAGGATATTTCGGGACAGATGATATCGCGGCTTTGTCGCCCGGTCCCCAGCCAAGGGAACCGGGAAACATCACCTGTCGCGGTCAACGGCATCCCTGCCTGTACCGCCCCGCTATCATGGGGACAAAAAGTAAACATTTCGCTCCATCATCTGTCTGAAAATATCCACGGGGGAATTCCAAAGGGGGGCGCGTGCGTCCCCCTTTGGCGAGGGGGTTCGGGGGGCGAGGAGCCCCCCGATCTTCAGCCGCCGACCGAGCGCAACAGTTCGCGTGAAATGATATGCCTCTGGATTTCGCTGGTGCCTTCCCAGATCCGCTCGACCCGCGCATCGCGCCAGATCCGCTCCAGCGGCAGCTCGTCCATCAGCCCCATACCACCGTGGATCTGGATCGCTTCGTCGGCGATCATCGTCAGCGCCTCGGTCGCCTTGAGCTTGGCCATCGCCATATCGGCATCGGTCACGCTGCCTTGATCAAATTTCCATCCGGCCTCGAGCGTCAGCAACTGTGCCGCCTTCAGTTCCAGCGCCATGTCGGCCAGCTTGAACGAGACCCCCTGGAACTTGCCAATCTGTTGGCCAAACTGTTTGCGCTCGGCGGCCCAGTTCAGCGCGTGACCCAGCGCGCGGTCGGCGCGGCCAAGACAGGTGGCAGCGACCTGCAGGCGGGTGGCGCCGAGCCATTGGTTGGCGACATCAAAGCCGCGATGCACCTCCCCCAGAACATTCTCGGCAGGCACGCGGCACGCGTCGAACTCCAGCACTGCGTTGGAATAGCCGCGGTGCGAGACGTTGCGGTAGCCGTCGCGCACCGTGAATCCCGGCGTGCCCTTGTCGACGAAGAATGCCGTGATGCGCTTCTTGCGCCCGCGGGCGGTTTCTTCTTCTCCGGTCGCCATGAAGGCGATGGTGAAACCCGCAATATCGGCGTGGCTGATGAAATGCTTGGTGCCGTTGAGCACCCAATCCCCGCCGTCCTGCCGCGCCGAGGCGGTCATTCCACGCAGATCCGAACCCGCACCGGGTTCTGTCATTGCCAGACAATCCCAGGTCTCGCCCCGAATACAGGGCATCAGGTATTTTTCACGCTGCTCGGGCGTGCCGGCCAGCAGGATGTTGGACGGGCGCGCAACGCAGGTCCAATGCAGGGCATAGTTGGCGCGTCCAAGCTCGCGCTCGTAGAGTAACCAGCTGAGCGTATCGAGGCCGGCACCGCCGAACTCCTCAGGCATGTTCGCCGCGTAAAGCCCTGCGTCCATAGCCTTTTTCTGGATCTCGCGGATCAGCTCCATCGGCAGATGGCCGGTTCTTTCCACCAGTGCTTCATGTGGATAAAGCTCGGTTTCGACAAAGGCGCGAGTCGTCTCGACAATCATCCGCAGTTCGTCTGACAGTCCGAAATCCATCAGCTTTTCCTTTGTCCGACATGGCGGCCTGCGGTATCCGGGCGCGGCAGCGCGGCGTGGGCCTCGACTAAGGGACGCAGACGCGCCAGAACCTCGGGCCTGGCCGCGCAGGATTTCCCGCGGCCATATCGACATGCAGCAGCATTTGCTCGATCGAGGCGACCAGCGTCTCGCCACGCTCGATCCGGATGAACAGATGCAGCCGTTTGTCGTCAGCCGCCAGCACCTGCACCGAGCCGGTCAGCCGGTCGCCGAGCTTCGCTTCCCCGGCATGCATGATGTGGCTTTCGGCGGTGTAGTAGCTGAAACCGCCTGCGACATAGTCCATGCCGGCGCCGATATGCCGAAGGAACGCATCGCAAGTCTCTGAGGACGCAAACAAATAGCGGCTCTCTGTCATGTGCCCGTTATAGTCGATCCAGCCCGGCAGCACCTGCATATGGGCCAGCACCAACGGTGCTGCGCTGTCCGGTGTCGGGTCCGGCGCGGTCACGCGGCGGCGGGCGTCATGCTCCAGCAGCACTTTTCCTGCGCCCCAGTTGCTGTCCTTCAGCACGCGCAGAAAGCCGATCAGGTTGCGGTCGCGGATGCGTTCCAGCTCGCGGATCGTGTGGTGGCCGGATTGCGCGTCCGACTGACCGGCGATCAGATCGACCAGTTCGTCTGTGAACTCAGGCACATCCATCAGCTTGGTCCAGGGCCAGCTCAGGCAGGGGCCGAACTGCGCCATGAAGTGCTTCATGCCTGCCTCGCCCCCGGCCACGCGGTAGGTCTCGAACAGCCCCATCTGTCCCCAACGCAGGCCAAAGCCCATGCGGATGGCCTCGTCGATTTCCTCGGTGGTGGCGACGCCGTCCTTGACCAGCCACAGTGCCTCGCGCCAGACGGCTTCGAGGAAGCGGTCGGCGATATGGGCGTCGATCTCCTTGCGGATGTGCAGCGGGAACATACCGATCTCGCGCAGGATTTCCTTCGCTTCCTCAATGCGTTGCGGATCGTTCTTTGGCGACGGGACAATCTCGGCCAGTGGCAGCAGATAGACCGGGTTGAACGGATGCGCGACGAAGATCACCGCCGGGTTCGCAGAATTTTCCTGCAATTCCGATGGCTTGAAGCCGGACGTTGACGATCCGAGCAGTGCGTCGGGCGCAGCCTGCTGGATTTGGGCGAACACGCGGTGTTTCAGGTCCAGCCGCTCGGAAACTGATTCCTGAATATAGTCAGCGCCTTGCACCGCGTCTGTCAGCGTTTCGGCGAATGTCAGATGTCCCTCGGCGGGCATCGGTACATCGGCTAGTGCCGGCAATGCCGCGCGGGCGTTGGCAAGCACCTCGCCGATCTTGCGCGGCGCTTCGGGGTCGGGGTCGAACACCGCGACGTCCCAGCCCGAGAGCAGGAAGCGCGCGGCCCAACCGCCGCCGATAACGCCCCCGCCGATGATTGCTGCCTTGCGTGCCATATCCGTCCCCTCAGCGTGCCAGCGGCGCGCGTTTTTCCAAGTTCAGCCGGGTGCGCACCTCGGCCGGTGTGATCACACGCGCGCCCATGCCCTCGATCACGCCAACGGCACGTTCGACCAGTTGCGCGTTGGTGGCCAGCACGCCCTTGTCCAGCCACAGGTTGTCCTCAAGCCCGACACGCACGTTCCCGCCCGCCAGTACCGAGGCCGCAACATAGGCCATCTGGTTGCGCCCCAGCGCGAACGCGGACCAGTGCCAGTCGGCAGGAACGTTGTTCGCCATCGCCAGAAAGGTGTTCAGGTCATCCGGTGCGCCCCACGGCACGCCCATGCACAGCTGCACCAGCACCGGGTCTTTGATGATGCCCTCGGCGACAAGCTGTTTGGCGAACCACAGATGGCCGGTGTCAAAGGCTTCAATCTCGATCTGGACGCCCGAGGCGGTCATCCGCGCGGCCATGTCGCGCAGCATGCCGGGGGTGTTGACCATGACGTAATCGGCCTCGGCAAAGTTCATCGTGCCGCAATCGAGGGTGCAGATTTCGGGGCGGCACTCGACCACATGCGCGACGCGTTCTTCCGCCCCGGCCATATCCGAGCGTTGTGACATGCGGTTCATCGTCTCGGTGCCGTCGAACAAAAGGTCGCCGCCCATGCCCGCTGTCAGGTTCAGCACGACATCCGTACCCGAATCGCGGATGCGTTCGGTCACTTCGCGGTAAAGCGCCGGATCGCGCGAGGGGGCGCCGGTCTCGGGGTCGCGGACGTGGCAGTGCACCACCGCCGCGCCGGCCTTGGCGGCGTCGATGGCGCTGTCGGCGATCTGTTGCGGCGAGCGGGGCACGTGCGGGCTGCGGTCCTGCGTTCCGCCCGAGCCGGTTACGGCACAGGTGATGAAGACCTCACGGTTCATGGTCAGCGGCATGGTAAACTCCCTTGTTGCGATCAGCGTAACAGGCTTGCGGCGCAGGACTTGGCGATTTACGAAATGAATATGGCCATTCCCGCAACGATTTTTGCCCCGTCCACGCAGCCGCTCGACATTGCGGTGCTGGTTTTGCCGCGCGCTTCGATCCTCGAGGTGGCCTCGGTGCTCGACCCGTTGCGCGCCGCCAACCGGCACCTGGGGCGCGAGGGGTTTCGCTGGCGTGTGATCACACCTGACGGCCAACCTGCGCCGCTAACCTGCGGCATCGAGCTGCCCGCACGCGGCGGGTTGGCGGCGGCAGAGGGTGCGGATGTGCTGATCGTCATCGCCGGGTATTCGCAGGCCGAGGTGGTCACGCGCAGCCTGCTGAGCGGGCTGCGGCGGGCGGCGGGGCGGTTCCGGGCAATCGGTGGCGTTGATGCGGGGCCTTGGGTGCTGGCGCGGGCCGGGTTGCTGGACGGGCACCGGGCGACGGTGCATTGGGAGGATCTTGAAGATTTTTCCGCCGCATTCCCGGCGGTTGAGGTGGTGCCGGACCGCTTCGTGCTCTCACGCAACCGCTTTACCGCAGGCGGGGCCGTGCCCGCCGCCGATTTGATGCTTCACCTGATCGGAACACGCTGCGGTGCGGGCGTGGCAGGGCGCGTCGCGGATCTCGTTCCTGTTCGAGACCCGCGCCGATGGCGCCCGCCCGCAACGCCCGGGCCTGCTGCCGGGCGCGCGCGATCCGCGCCTGTCGGCGGCGTTGACGCTGATGAGTCAGCATTTTGACGAGCCGCTGTCGCTGGAAACTGTGGCGGCGGCGCAGGGCGTCGGCGTGCGACGGCTGGAGCAGCTGTTTCGCGACGGGTTGGGGCAGGGCCCGGGGGCCGCCTATCTGGAGCTGCGCCTGCAGGCGGCGCGGCGGATGATGGCGGACACGACGCATCCGATTCAGGAGATTGCGCTCAGGGCTGGTTTTGCCGATCGGTCAAGTTTTTCGCGGGCGTTTCGCCGGCGTTTCGGCGTGGCACCAAGGGTGGCGCGGTCCGGGCATTAGATGCGGGCGAACGGGGAAGGGCGTGAGGATAACTCCTCACGCCCTTTAGTTTATCAAAGAAAATTGTTATCTTAACAGCAGCTTATGGCAAGCCGTATTTGCCAGACAATTAAACGTCTGTCATTCAATCCAGCGCGACCAGAGCATGCCGCTTGCGGCCTGCCGTCAGTTTCAGCGGCTCTGACAGGTCCTCGGCCTTGATCATCAGACCGGCATCCGTCAGCGCCTCATCATTGAGCCGCGCGCCGCCCTCGGTGATCAGCCGTTTGGCGTCCTTGCCCGATTTTGCCAGGCCAGCGCGCACGAAAAGCTGCGCGACGGACACGCCTTCGGCGGCCTCTTGGGCGCTCAGCACCACACGCGGCAGATCGTCACCGGTGCCGCCCTGCTCGAAGACTGCGCGGGCGGTGGCTTCGGCGGCCGCGGCCGCCTCGGCGCCATGACACAGCGCCGTCACTTCATTCGCCAGGATCACCTTGGCCGCGTTGACCTCGGACCCTTCAAGCGCACCCAGACGGTCGCATTCGTCCACCGGCAGTTCGGTGTACAGCTTCAGGAACCGCCCGACATCGGCGTCGGTGGTGTTGCGCCAGAACTGCCAGAACTCGTAGGGCGACAGCATGTCACCGTTAAGCCAGACCGCGCCGCCTTGGCTTTTGCCCATCTTTCGGCCGTCCGAGGTGGTCAGAAGTGGCGTCGTCAGGCCAAAGATCTGCGCATCCTGAACCCGGCGGGTCAGGTCGATGCCATTGACGATATTGCCCCATTGGTCCGAGCCGCCCATCTGCAACAAGCAGCCGTAGCGGCGGTGGATTTCAAGGAAGTCATAGGCTTGCAGGATCATGTAGTTGAATTCGAGAAAGCTGAGCGACTGCTCGCGGTCGATCCGCGACTTCACGCTTTCAAAGGACAACATCCGGTTGACGCTGAAATGCCGCCCGATATCGCGCAGGAATTCCAGGTAGTTCAGGTGATCCAGCCATTCGGCATTGTTCAGCATGATCGCGTCGGCAGGCGCGTCGCCATAGTCGAGATACTTGGCGAATACCTGCTTCATGCTGGCGATATTGCCGTCGATGGCTTCAGTGGTCAGCAGCGGGCGCTCATCGGCGCGAAACGACGGGTCACCGACCTTGGTGGTGCCGCCGCCCATCAAGGTGATCGGCTTGTGCCCGGTCTTTTGCAGCCAGCGCAGCAGCATGATGTTCAGCAGATGGCCGACATGCAGCGACTGTGCTGTCGCGTCGTAGCCGATATAGGCTGGCACCACACCGGCCATCAGCCGGTCATCGAGGGTCTGCAAATCGGTGCAATCGGCCAGAAAGCCGCGCTCGATGATGATGCGCAGAAATTCGGATTTGGGTTGGTAGCTCATTTCGCTTGTCCTCGGCGCGCGGGTCGGGCTGTCTATAGCGCGAAGGCCGCACGAAGGGAAAGCCATGTTGAAAGCCGGAGTGCAACGCGTGCTGGGCACGATGTCGGGAACCTCGCTGGACGGGGTGGATGCGGCGGTGCTGCTGACCGACGGGGTCGAGATCGCGGGGTTCGGCGAGAGCGCCTACCGGGCCTATACGGCGCCCGAGCGCGCGGTGCTGCGGGCGGCTCTGGGGTGCTGGCCGGGGGATCCGCTGGTCGAGGCCGCGGGCGAGGTGGTCGAGACGGCGCATGCCGAGCTGCTCGCGGGCTTCGAGGCCGTCGATATGGTGGGCTTTCACGGCCAGACGCTGGCGCATGAGCCGGGCGGGCGCGGGACGCATCAGGCGGGCTCGGGTCAGGTGCTGGCGCAGGTGCTCGGTTGGCCGGTGGTCTGGGATTTCCGCTCGTCTGATGTGCGGCTGGGCGGGCAGGGCGCGCCGCTGGCCCCGTTCTATCACCACGCGCTCGCCCGGTATCTGGGCCTGCGGGCGCCGGTGGTGTTTCTCAACATCGGGGGCGTGGCGAATGTGACCTGGGTCGACCCGGCGGTGCCTGCGCCCGAACAGGGCTGCGTGGCCTTCGACTGCGGACCGGGGAACGCGCCGATGGATGATTATTGCGCGCAGCATCTGGGCATGGCGCGCGATGAGAATGGCGCCTTGGCCGGGCAGGGGACGCCGCAGGGTGCGCTGCTGGACCGTTTTGCCGAGCACGGTTTCTTCCGCCGCATCCCGCCCAAATCGCTCGACCGTGCAGCCCCTGTCCCCGAAGTGTCGGGCCTCAGCGCCCAGGACGCCCTCGCTACCCTTGCCGCAGCCTGCGCCACCGGGGTTGCGCTGGCGTTCGAGCATTTCCCGAAAGCGCCGGAGAAAGTGCTGGTCTGTGGCGGCGGGCGGCACAACGCGACGCTGATGGCGATGATCGCGGCGGGGTGTGATTGTCCGGTGATGGCGGTCGAAGCGGTCAATCTGGACGGCGACATGATCGAGGCACAGGCTTTCGCCTTTCTCGCCGCCCGCGTGGCGCGGGGGCTGCCGACGTCGGGGCCGATGACGACCGGCGTGGCTGCACCCGTTGGTGGCGGCATTCTGAGCAAGCCTTAACCGAGAGCGCAACAGAAAGGGGGGCTTTCTGCCCCCTCTTCGGCGAAAGCCGAATTCACCCCCCGCGGATATTTTCAGACAGAAAATGCGCGGTTAACCCTTTGTTAACGACCCTCTTTGCTCGATAAATATCCCGGGGGCGGGCCGGCACGGCCCGGCGGGGGCAGCGCCCCCGGACGGGGCTCGGCCCCCTCGATGGGGGCCGAGCCCCGCACCTGCCAGCTCAATGCCCGTGGGCGATTTCGTGGCCAGCGCGGCGCAGGATTTGCACCGACGAGGACAGGAACAGCCCGGCCATACCCACGGCAACCACCAGATCCGGCCAGCCCGAGTTCAGCGCCGCAACCGCAACCGCCGCGCCCATCACGGCGATATTGCCGATCGCGTCGTTGCGCGAGCACAGCCAGACCGAGCGCACATTGGAATCGCCGTCGCGCCAGCGCATCAGGATCAGCACCGAGGCGACATTGGCCGCCAGTGCCGCCAGACCGACTGCCCCCATCACTTCGGCACGCGGCACGCCCGGTGCCAGCATGTCATAGAGCGCCGAACCCAGCACCCAGAGCCCCATGAGCGCCAAGGACACGCCCTTGAGGCGCGCCACCCAGGCGCGGGTGGTCAGCGCGCGGCCGATCACGGCCAGCGACAGTGCGTAGGTCAGGGCATCGGCACCGAAGTCGAGCGCGTCGGCTTGCAGCGCGCGGCTGCCCGCCAGGGCGCCGGCGGTCATCTCGACAAAGAACAGCGCGCCGTTCAGCACGATGACCGCGATCAGCGCGCGGCGATAGGCGGCTGAGGCGCCGTCGAAATCATGGGAGTGGTCGTGGGGCATTGTCTTTCTTCCAGCTTGTCGAGGCCTGAGTCGCGGCCTAGATCTTGCGTAACATCTCCAGTCGCTGGAGGAGCAAGGGGGAAATTTCCATGGCTGACCACACCATCGGCGAGGCCGCGCGCATCAGCGGCATTAAGGTTAACACCATCCGGTTCTACGAGGGGCGCGGGCTGCTGCCCGAAGCGCCCCGCACCGAGGGCAACCGCCGCCTTTATGACCGCAGCGCCATCGATCGCCTCAGTTTCATCCGCCATGCCCGGGATCTGGGCTTTGCGCTGGAGGATATCGCCGAGCTGCTTGCCCTGCAGGGCCAGCCCGGGGCCTCGTGTGCGCCGGCTGATTCCCTTGCCCGCCGTCACCTTGCCGCTGTCGAGACGCGCATCAAGGCGCTGGAAGCGCTCAAGGCCGAGCTGACGCGCATGACCACCGCCTGTGACGGCGCGGATATTGCCCATTGTCAGGTCATCGAGAGCCTGTCGGATCACGCTCTTTGCCAGACTGATCATCGTTTGGGACGCGAGGTCGCAATCGGGGCGCAAGCGTCGGATTGAGGCTTGTCATCGCGCACTGGACAGGGTTGTCTGGAGCGCGAGACAAGGGGTTCGGTGATGCGCTACAGCGGTTTTCGCGTCTTTACGCAAGGGTTGTCCGGCAACAAGGGCTGGCGGCCTGCCTGGCGTCGGCCCGAGCCGAAACCGGCCTATGATATCATCATCATCGGTGGTGGCGGGCATGGCCTGTCGACGGCCTATTATCTGGCCAAGAAGCACGGGCTCAAGAACATCGCCGTGCTGGAAAAGGGCTATCTGGGCAGTGGCAACATTGGCCGCAACACCACGATTGTGCGCGCCAATTACTTCCTGCCCGGCAACAGCGAATTCTACAGCCATTCCCTGAAGTTATGGGAAGGGTTGGAGGGCGAGCTGAACTACAACGTCATGCATTCGCAGCGCGGCTTGATCAACCTGTTCCACTCGGACGGCCAGCGCGACGCTTTCGCGCGGCGCGGGAATGCGATGCTGGCGCAGGGCGATGATGCGATTCTGCTCGACCGCGAGGGCGTGCGCGAAAAGCTGCCCTATCTCGATTTCGAGCAGACGCGCTATCCGATTTATGGCGGGCTTTACCATCCGCGCGGTGGCTCGGCCCGGCATGATGCCGTGGCCTGGGGCTATGCGCGCGGGGCGGACCGATTGGGCGTCGATCTGATCCAGAACTGCGAAGTGACGGGCATCGACATCGAGAATGGCAAGGTCACGGGCGTGCAAACCACGCGCGGCGCGATCAAGGCCAAAAAGGTGGCGATGGTGGCCGCCGGGCGTTCCAGTCAGGTGGCGGCAATGGCGGGCATGCGCCTGCCAATCGAGAGCCATGTGTTGCAGGCTTTCGTGACCGAGGGGCTGAAACCGGTGATCGACCATGTCATCAGCTTTGGCATGGGGCATTTCTATATCAGCCAGTCGGACAAGGGCGGGCTGGTATTCGGTGGCGATCTGGATTTCTACGCCTCTTACGCCGCGCGCGGCAATCTGCCGATGGTCGAGCATGTGATGGAAGCAGGCATGACGCTGATGCCGATGATCGGGCGCGCCCGCGTGCTGCGCTCGTGGGGCGGGATCATGGACATGTCGCCCGATGGCTCGCCGATCATCGACAAAACGCATATCGACGGGCTTTATGTCAATTGTGGCTGGAATTACGGGGGGTTCAAGGCGGTGCCGGCCTCAGGGTGGTGCCTTGCGCATCTGATGGCGACCGACGCGCCGCATCCGGTTGCGGCAGGGTTCAGGCTGGACCGGTTCCGCACCGGCAGGGGATTGATGGATGAAGAAGGCACAGGTTCGCAGCACAACCTGCATTGAGCGGGCGCTGGCCACCGGGGTTGCCCTGATGCTGGCCGGAACCGCCGGTGCCCAAGCGCCCCAACAGGGGTGCTTCGTGCGCAGCTATGACGCGGCGCATCTGCAGGCGCATCCCGAACAGGGCGTGGCGGCGCTGCGGCTGTGGTTCTATTCCGAGACCACCGACCGTCTGTCCCCCGCCGCGATCATCGAGGCGCAGATGGCCGATCAGGGGCAGGGCGCGCGCGACGGGGTGGGCGGTCAGACGCTGACGCAGGACGCGCTGTGCGAGGCGTCGGGTGATTGTTTCGTCGAGTGTGACGGTGGGCATTTCTCGACGCAAAGCCTTGCGGATGGCCGGGTGCAGATCGAGACGTCTTCGTTTGCCATCGGTGACGCGGAGTCCTGCGGCGGCAGCTCTGATCTGGCCGAGCAGAGTGGCGCTTCGACAACCTATGTGCTGGACCCGGCACCCTCCGCCGCCTGCGAAACCCTTGCGCAGATTCACCCGCTGCCCGGTCCCGGCTGCTATGGCATCGACTATTCCGACCGGGGCCATGGGCAGGGCTTGCTGGCGCTTCGCCTGCTGCTGCGTGCACCGCAGCCCGGTTTCACCTATCCGGTGGCCGAAGGCAGCATTGCCGTGCGCCTGCCCGATGCCGCGCGCGCCCGTGCTGTGGGGCTGGCCGGGGTCAGGGTCTCTGTGCCGGTGGTCTGCTCGGCGCGCGACGGGACGTGTCACTCAAGCCCCGGCGACGGGTCGCTGGCGGTGGTGCCCTTGGGACAGGGGCTGGCGCTGTCGACGGCGCGGTTTCTGGTGTACGGGCCCGACTCGGAAACCTTCGATATTGCCGACCCGACGCAAGAGCGCACGCGCCACCAGCTGCGGCTGATGCCCGATGATGCGTGCCGGGGGATGGAATGAGCCCCTCTCCCGCGATACCCAAACACGTAAGGCCCGCCCCATTGCGCGGCCTGCAGGAGTAACCCATGCGCATCCCTTGTCCTTGTTGCGGCCCGCGTGACCGGCGTGAGTTCACCTATTACGGTGCCTCCGACTATCTGAACCGTCCCGCCGAGGGTGCGGACCTCGAAGCATGGGACAACTACCTGCACCTGCGCGACAACCCTGCCGGGGTGACGCGTGATCTGTGGTATCATGACCCCTGTCAGGCGTGGCTGGAAGTGACCCGCAACACCGTCACGCATGAGATCCTGTCGGCGCGTCCGGTCAGCGAGGTGTCGGCATGACCAATGCGCACCGCATCCCCGGCAAGGGCCTGCTGATCGACCGTTCGCGCCCGGTGCGCTTTGCCTTTGACGGGCGCGAGGTTGAGGGGTTTCAGGGTGACACGCTCGCCTCGGCGCTCCTGGCCAATGGCACGCGCCTGATGGGGCGCAGCTTCAAGTACCACCGCCCGCGCGGGGCGATGACGGCGGGCAGCGAAGATCCATCGTCACTGGTGGAAATCCTTGAGGGCGCGCAGCAGACGCCCAACGTCCGCGCGACGGTGCAAGAGATCTATGAGGGGCTGCAGGCGCGCAGCCAGAACCACGTCGGGCCGTTGAATTTCGACCTGCTGGCGGTCAATGACCTGCTCGCCCCGTTCTTCAGCGCCGGGTTCTATTACAAGACCTTCATGTGGCCGCGCGCCTTCTGGGAAAAGCTCTACGAGCCGCTGATCCGCCGCGCTGCGGGGCTGGGGCGCTTGTCAGGGCTGCACGACGAGAGCGTCTATGAAAAGGCCTGGGCGCATTGCGATCTGTTGGTGATCGGGGCGGGGCCTGCCGGGCTGATGGCAGCTTTGACTGCCGCACGGTCCGGGGCGGATGTGATCGTGGTGGAGGAGGACGTGCGCCTTGGCGGGCGTCTGCTCGCCGATCAGCCGATGGTCGGTGGCATGGCGGGGCCGGTCTGGGCGGACTGGGCGGCGGATGAACTGGCCTCTTTGCCCAACGTCCGGGTGATGACCCGCACCACCGTGACCGGCGCGTATGACGACGGCACCTATGGCGCTTTGGAGCGCGTGGGCCTGCACCGCGCGCCCTCAGATGCGCTGCCACGCGAGTGTTTCTGGCGCATCGTCGCCAAGCGCGCGATCCTGACCACGGGCGCGCTGGAGCGTCCGATTGCCCACGCCGATAACGACCGGCCCGGTGTCATGCTGGCCTCGGGCGTTGCTGCGCATCTGGCGAAATGGGGGGTGAACCCGGGGCGCGTGGTGGTGTTCTCCAACAATGAATCCGGGCTGCAGACCGCGCGCAACCTCACCGCGCAAGGCATTGAAGTTGCCGCTTATGTCGATCCCCGCTCGGTGTCGGTTCTTGAGGACTTCCCGGTCTATGCGCAGGCGCAAGTCACCGGCACGCGCGGCCGTCTGGGCCTGCGCGATGTGGCGATCCGGCACGCTGGCGGCACCTCGATGATCGAGGCGCGCACGCTGGCGCTGGCCGGGGGCTGGAACCCGACGCTGCATCTGGCCTGCCACCGCAACGGGCGGCCCACATGGGACGACAGCATCGCCGCCTTTGTACCGACGCCGGGCATGGTGCCGGGCCTGAGCGTTGCTGGCGCGGCGCGGGGCCGCTTCTCCACCGCCGCCTGTCTCGCCGATGGCGCTGGCGTCGCGGCCGAGGCGCTCAGCGATCTGGGCCTGACCGCGCGCCCCGCTGACCTACCTGAGGCCGAGGATACCCCCTACGCCATCGCCCCCTTCTGGGCGGTCGAGGCGGGGGGCGCGCATGGCTCGACTTTGCCAATGACGTGACCACCAAGGACGTGAAGCTTGCCGCGCAGGAAGGTTATTCCAGCGTCGAGCACATGAAACGCTACACCACGCAGGGCATGGCGCCGGATCAGGGGAAATCCTCGAACGTGGCCGCGCTGGCCGTGCTGGCCGAGGCGACCGGGCAGGGCATCCCCGCCACCGGCACCACCACCTATCGCCCGCCCTATGTGCCGATCTCCATCGCCGCGTTGGGGTCCGGGGGCCGCGCCGATGGCTTCGCGCCCAAACGACTGCTGACCTCGGACGCGCAGACCCGCAGCATGGGCGCGCCGATGATCGAGGCCGGGCTGTGGTATCGCCCCAGTTATTTCCCGCAGGCGAGCGAGACCACGTGGCGCGCCGCCTGCGACCGGGAGGTGGGTCAGGTGCGCAACGCGGTCGGGGTCTGCGACGTCTCGACCTTGGGCAAGATCGACGTGCAAGGGCCTGACGCGGCACGGTTTCTCGATTTCATCTATACCAACACCATGTCCAGCTTGCCGCTGGGCCGCGTCCGCTACGGGCTGATGCTGCGCGAGGACGGGTTCGTCATGGATGACGGCACCTGCGCGCGCATCAGCGATCAGCAGTTTGTGGTGACAACCACCACCGCCGGGGCCGGTCAGGTGATGCGGCACATGGATTTCGTCCACCAGGCGTTCTGTGCGGGATGGGATGTTCGCATGGTCTCGGTCACCGAAGGCTGGGCGCAATTCGCTGTTGCCGGACCAAAAGCGCGCGATCTGCTGGCGGCGTTGGGTGTCGAAGCCGATTTGCCCTTCATGGGCTGCACCGACATCATGCTGGGCGGCGTCAAGGCGCGCTTGTTCCGTATCTCGTTTTCCGGCGAGGAAGGCTATGAGATCGCCGTGCCAACCCGCTATGGTGCCGCGCTGTTCGCGCGACTGGTCAGCGCCGCCGAAGCCTTGGGCGGTTGCGCCTATGGGATGGAGGCGCTCAACGTCCTGCGCGTGGAAAAGGGCTTTATCACCCACGCCGAAATCCACGGTCGGGTGACCGCCGGGGATGTGGGGCTGGGCAAGATGGTGTCCGCCAAAAAGGACTGCATCGGCAAGGGCGCCAGCCTGCGGCCCGGTCTGGTCGAGGACGGGCGCGAGCAACTGGTCGGGCTGATGCCGGTCAATCAAGGCGAGGTGCTCACTGCCGGGGCGCATCTCTATAACGAGGCCGACCCAGCGAAACGGGAGCATAATCAAGGCTATGTCACCTCGGTCGCGCCATCGCCAACCTTGGGCTGCTGGCTGGGCATCGGTTTTCTGAAAACCGGCCGCGCGCGGTATGGCGAGGTGATCCGGCTGGTTGATGGGCTGCGCGGGCTTTCGGTGCTGGTCGAAGTCTGCGACCCGGTATTCTTTGATCCAGACGGAGGGCGGATGCGTGGCTGATCTGATCGCTCAACCGGCCCTCACGGGCCTGCCTGTCACCTTGGGGCGGGCCACGCTGGCCGCGCTTGACCCCGGCACTGTCACCTCGATCGCGCCCTATCCGGGCCGTGATTTGTCCGCCGCACTCAGCCCTTTGCGCTTTCCGGCCCCCGGTGAGGTGGTCAGCAACGGAACCACCCGTCTGGTCTGGGCCGGGCGCGAGATGGCGTTTCTGCTGGGCGGGGCTGCGCCGGATCTGGCCGGGCTGGCGGCGGTCACGGATCAGAGCGACGGGTGGGTCTGGGTTTCGCTTGAGGGTGACGATGCCGCCGCTGTGCTGGCCCGGCTCTGCCCGCTGGACCTGCGGGCTGCCAGCTTCGCGCCCGGCACGTCCGCGCGTTCCACCCTTAACCATCTGCCCGCACTGATCATCCGCATCAGCGAGACCCGCTTCGAACTGGCCAGCTTTCGCTCCATGGCCGGCACGCTCAAGGAAGAGCTGCACCACGCGATGCAGGCCGTCGCCGCCCGCGCGGCGCTTTAGGCTGTTTCGACGGGCGCGGTAACCACCCGCGTCTGCCACTGCGCACAGCGCGCCATCAGCGGCGCGGGCAGGGGCTGGTCGGTGAACACCGTGTCCAGCACCCCCAGCGAGATCGATCCGTGCGGGGGCAGTGCGGCTCAGCTTGCTTTCATCCGTCACCAGCCACGCCTTGCGCGCCTGCGCGATCAGCGTGCGGCTGACGCCGACCTCGTGGATGTCATAGTCCAGCATATCGCCTTCGGCATCCAGCGCCGAGCAGCCGATGACGGCGATATCCACCTTGAACTGCCGGATTGCCGCCTCGGTCAACGGGCCGGTCAGTCCGCCATCCGACCGGCGCAACGTGCCACCCGTCACGATCACCTGACACTGCGGGTTTTCCGCCAGGATATTGGCGACGTTCATGTTATTCGTCACCACCATCAACCCCGAATGGCGGCGCAGCTCGCGCGCGACGGCTTCGGTCGTGGTGCCGATGGCCAGGAAGATCGACGCGCCTTCCGGGATCTCGTCGGCGCAGGCGCGGGCAATGGCGCGTTTTTCTTCGGCATGCAGCGCCGCGCGCTCCTGATAGCCGATGTTCACCGTGCCCGAGCGCAGGATCGCCCCGCCATGCACGCGCTCCAGCTTGCCGGCATCGTCCAGCTCGGCCAGATCGCGGCGGATGGTTTGCGCCGTGACGCCAAAATGCTGCGCCAGCTCATCCACCGTCACGCGCCCCTCGCTGCGGGCACGTTCAAGGATCTCTGGCAAACGAAAACCCTGGGCCATGATTCGGCTCCTTTTTGCGCGATTTTCGGCGTTGGGCGCGCCGGTGGCAAGCAAGAGCGCGCGTTTCTGCGCTAACTTCCCCATGCTTCCTTGAGAAAATCGTTACAAAGCGCATATATTCGCGTGAAAACGAAAACCTTCGCGCACAGGCACCCCATGATTCGCTCCCAGACTCTGTCCGACAGCCCTGATGTGCTGGACCTCGTCGTCATTGGCGGCGGTATCAACGGCTGCGGTATCGCGCGCGATGCGGTCGGGCGAGGGCTTAGCGTCCTGCTGGCCGAGCAGGGGGATCTGGCGGGGGCGACCTCGTCTGCGTCGACCAAGCTGTTCCATGGCGGGCTGCGCTATCTTGAGTATTTCGAGTTCCGTCTGGTGCGCGAGGCGCTGATCGAGCGCGAGGTGCTGTTGCGCGCCATGCCGCATATCGCCTGGCCGATGCGGTTTGTGCTGCCCTATCACAAGGCGATGCGCTTCGACGCCGAAACGCCGACCTCGCGCCTGCTGGGCTGGGTAATGCCCTGGATGAAGGGCCGCCGCCCGGCGTGGCTGATCCGGCTGGGGCTGTTTCTGTATGACAATCTGGGCGGTCGCAAGATCCTGCCGGGCACGGAAAAGCTGGACCTGCAGCACGTGCCCGAGGGCGGTCCGCTTAAGGAAATCTTCAGGACTGCCTATGAATACTCGGATTGCTGGGTGCAGGATTCGCGGCTGGTGGCCCTCAACGCGCGCGATGCGGCGGCGCGCGGGGTTGAGGTGCTGACGCGGACCAAAGTGACAGAAGCACGGGTAGAGGAGGGGGTCTGGACCGTTACGCTTAGCAATGGCCGCTCCGTGAAAGCCCGCGCGCTGGTCAATGCCGCCGGGCCCTGGGCCGGGGACGTGATCAAGGGCGTCCTGCACCGTAACACCAAGGACCATGTCCGCCTGGTGCGCGGCTCGCATATTGTGACGGCCAAGCTCTTTGACCACGAAAAGGCGTATTTCTTTCAGGGCAAGGACGGGCGCATCATCTTTGCGATCCCGTATGAGCAGGAGTTTACCCTGATCGGCACCACCGACGCCGAGCATTCGGACCCCGACGTCAAACCCCGCTGCAGCGAGCAAGAGCGCGACTATCTTTGCGCGTTTGCGTCGGAATATTTCAAGCGTCCGGTCTCGCCCGACGATGTCGTCTGGACCTATTCCGGTGTCCGCCCGCTTTACGACGATGGCGCGCGCAGCGCGACGGCGGCGACGCGGGACTATGTGCTGGTGCTCGATACCGGGGCCGGTGCGCCGGTGCTCAACGTGTTTGGCGGCAAGATCACCACCTATCGGCGGCTGGCGGAATCAGCGCTGGAGAAACTGGGCGCGCATCTGCCGATGTCGGGCGACTGGACGGCGGGCGTGCCGCTGCCGGGCGGGGACTTTCCGGTCGATGGCGTGGCAGACCTGATTGCCGATCTGCGCGCGCGACACCTGTTTCTGACCGCGCCCTGGGCGAAACGTCTGGTGCGCAGCTACGGGACCGAGGCGGCGGCGCTGCTGCAAGGCGCGGAACACGCCGCCGATCTGGGCGAGGATTTCGGCGCCACGCTCTCCGCGCGTGAGGTTGACTGGCTGATCGCCAAGGAATGGGCGCGCAGCGCCGAAGACATCCTGTGGCGACGCACCAAGCTGGGCCTGCACCTCGATGCCGGGCAGGTTGCGCTGCTTGAGGCCTACGTAAGTGCGCACGTCACGCTCACCTGACACGATTTTCACTGCCATAACCGTTTCCCTTGGCCGAAACCCGCGCTAGGGTGCGCGCAAATCGCAAAGGAGACCGGCATGGCCGAGTACAAGGACCCCGAGAACACCATCCTGATGGAGCTGAAGACCGGCACCGTCGTGATCGAGCTGCTGCCGGAAATCGCCCCCAAGCACGCCGAGCGGATGAAGGAACTGGCGCGCGCCGGTTCCTATGACAACGTGGTTTTCCACCGCGTGATCGACGGCTTCATGGCCCAGACCGGCGACGTCGCCAATGGCAACGCCGAAAAGGACTTCAACCTGCGCCGCGCGGGCACGGGCGCGTCCGAGCTGCCGGATCTGCCGGCGGAATTCTCGGGCATCCCGCATGACCGCGGCACGCTGGGCGCTGCACGCTCGCAGAACCCGAACTCGGCCAACAGCCAGTTCTTCATCAACTTCAAGGACAACCATTTCCTGAACCGCCAGTACACGGTCTATGGCCGCGTCGTGTCGGGGATGGAACATGTCGACCAGATCGTGCGCGGCGAGCCGCCAGCGACCCCGGACCGCATGATCAGCGTGAAAGTGGCCGCCGATGTTGCGTCGTAATCTGCTGGCTGCGGCAGCCCTTGCGCTGCTGCCCTTCGGCGCCCTGGCGAGCGATGCGCCCGCCGACGCGCCGCAACTGGTGATCGAGGTCGCGGGCCAGGCCAACGGCACGATCCGCATCGCGCTGCGCCCCGATCTGGCGCCGCTGCATGTCGAGCGGGTGATGACGCTGGCCGAAGAGGGTGCCTATGATGGCGTCGTCTTTCACCGCGTGATCGACGGCTTCATGGCGCAGACCGGCGATGTGCAGTTTGGCCGCGCCGATGGCGCGACCGCGCGCGCGGGCATGGGCGGATCGGAACTGCCCGACCTGCCTGCCGAGTTCAGCGATGAGCCCTTTGCGGCTGGCGTGATGGGCATGGCGCGGTCGCAAAGCCCCAACTCGGCCAACAGCCAGTTCTTCCTGATGTTCGACGCTGCCCCGCATCTTAACGGTCAATACACCGTTCTGGGGCAGGTTATCGAAGGCATGGACGTGCTCGACGCGATCAAGCGCGGTGAGGGTGCCAATGGCGCCATGATCGGCGCGCCGGATGTGATGGTCTCGGTTACCGTCGTCCCATAAGGCGACCAAAACCCAAGGGGGCAGGGCGGGGAAAATCCCGCCCGCCTCGTCCCGCCGCAGTGCAGCGGGGCTTTATTTCCCCGGCGAACTGCGTCATATGTCGGGGCAATCCAAGAACCGGGGACCTGCCCATGAATTTCCTGCTTCGCGTCCTGACATGGTGGAACGGCCAGACCGTTGGCACCCAACTTTTTACCTGGCGCAAAGGCGTCAAGGTCGGTGAGGATGCGCAGGGCAACCTGTTCTACAAGACCCGTGACGGCAAACGCCGCTGGGTGATCTACAACGGCGAGATTGAGGCGAGCCGCATCGATCCCGAGTGGCACGGCTGGCTGCACGGCACCTGGGATCAGACGCCCGCCGAGCGTCCGCTTGTCCGCAAAACCTGGGAAAAACCGCACCGCGCCAACTTTACCGGCACCGCGGCGGCCTATGCGCCTGCGGGCTCGCTGCGTCAGGCCGTCCCGGCCGACCGGCGTGATTACGAAGCCTGGCAGCCGGAATAAATGGCGTACCGCCTTTGGGAGATCGCGCTGGGTGCTGTCGTCATGGCCGCAGCCGTGGTGTTCGTCGTCTTCGCGCTGTCCGCCACCGGCACCCGCCTGTCCGAATCGCAGGGCTACGCGCTGACCGCGACCTTCCGTTCGGCTGAGGGGGTGCGCCCGGGGACGGATGTGCGTCTGGCCGGGGTCAAGATCGGCACCGTCTCGTCGCTGAGTCTGGACCCGCAGAGCTTTCGCGCGCAAGTGTCGGTCACCATTAATAACGGCATAGACTTGCCGCGCGATTCTGACGATCCAGATCGCCTCTGAGGGTATCCTTGGCGGCACTTTCGTCGAGATCCTGCCAGGCGGCGACATGGATAATCTGGCGGCGGGCGACCAGTTTCAGGACACGCAAAGCGCTGTCAGTCTTGTCACCCTGTTGCTGCGTGCCTTCACCAGTTCTGATGCATCGGCGGTTGCAGAATGATCCGCATCGCCACCGCCCTTGCGCTGTCTCTCGCTGCGTTACCGGTCAGCGCGCAACAAGTCGACTGGCGCACGCTGGGCGAAGCGCTGCACGACACCCGCCCGCAAGGCCCTGAGATGTCGTCGGGCACGCAGGCCGTGCTCAGGGCGCTGGACAAAGTGTCAGGCGATGTCGAGGATCTGCCGGTCGAGGTGGGCGCGACGACCAGCTATGGCCGCCTGACCATTGCATTGACCGCCTGCCGGTTTCCCACCGAAAACCCCGCCTCGGATGCCTTTGCCTTCTTGCAGATCACCGACACCATCGGCGCGGAATCGGTGTTTCAGGGCTGGATGATCGCCTCCAGCCCCGCCCTTAACGCGCTTGATCACCCGCGCTATGACGTCTGGGTGCTTAGCTGCTCGTAAGCGGCGCGCAGGCTTTGATCAGCCAAGCCTTGGCGTTGTCACTCACCAGCGGTGCAATCTCGGCCAGCACCCGCGCGTGATAGGCGTCGAGCCATGCGATTTCGTCGCCTGACAGTGCACCTGCCGCAATCAGCCGCGTGTCGATCGGGCACAGCGTGATGGTTTCGAAATCGAGCATCCGGCGGTTGTCGCCCAGTGCCGCAGCCTCGCGCACCACCACCAGATTTTCGATGCGGATACCCCAGCCCCCGGCGCGGTAGTAGCCCGGCTCGTTGGACAGGATCATCCCCGGTTCGAGCGCCAGCAGCGAGATCCGCGACAGCCGCACCGGCCCCTCGTGCACGCTGAGCGCCGCGCCGACGCCATGCCCGGTGCCATGGTCATAATCCAGCCCCGCCAGCCACAGCGGATAGCGCGCCAGGGCATCCAGATGCCCGCCCGCCACGCCGCGCGGAAAGCGTGCGCGGCTGACGGCGATCATGCCTTGCAGCACGCGGGTATAAGCGTCCTTGCGGTCCTCGGCGACCGGGCCGACGGGCAGGGTGCGGGTGATATCGGTGGTGCCATCGGGGTACTGGCCGCCCGAATCGAGCAAGAACAGATCGCCGTTTTGCAGGCGGCGGTTGGTGTCCTCGGTCACGCGGTAGTGGATGACGGCGGCGTTCGGGCCGGTGGACGAGATCGTATCAAAGCTCAGATCGCGCAAGTCGCCGGTCGCCGCGCGAAAGCCCTCAAGCGCCTTGGCCATGTCGATTTCGGTCAGGGTTTCAAGGTCTTGCGCATCATACCATGCCAGAAACTCGACCATCGCCGCGCCGTCGCGACGGTGAGCGGCGCGCATGCCGTCCAGTTCGGCACTATTCTTGACCGCCTTGGCCATCAGGCAGGGGTCAGCGCCCGCGACGCCATTCGCCAGCGCACGCTGCACGGCCACGGGTGCGGTCGCAGCATCATAGCGCGTTGTGCCGTTGAGCGCCTTCAGGGCGCTCTCAAACCCCTCAGGCGAGTGCCGGGTGACGCCCGTTTCTTCCGGGATATGCGAAACCTTCTCTGGCGCAATGAACAGATCCAGCCGCGCATCGTCATGCAGGATCGCGAAACCCTGCACGACGGGGTTACGGATGATGTCCGCGCCGCGCCAGTTCATCAGCCAGGCGATGCTGTCGGCCAGCGTGATCACCGTCGCGGCGACGCCCGCGCGCTTGAGCTCCGTCGCCAGCGAGGCCCGCTTCTGCGCAGCCGTGACCCCGGCCAGTGCCAAGGGATGCTCGCGCACCGTCCCCGAGGTGCCCGCAGGCCGATCCGACCAGACCGCATCCAGCGGGTTGTCGTCCACCGCGCGCAGGGTGATGCCGGTGCCGTTCAGTCCGGCTTCGATCTTGGCGATCTCGTCGGGGGTATGGAGCCACGCATCGAAGCCGATCACCGCCCCCTCGGCGGCGTGGCCGCGCAGCCAGTCGGCGGTGCTGGTCTCAGGCCAGTCGACAGGGGTGAAATCGCTCAGCGCCACCTGATCGCGCACCTGCAGCCGGTAGCGCCCGTCGATGAACACGCCCGCAACATCCGGCAGCACCACGCAAAACCCGGCCGAGCCGGTGAACCCGGTGAGCCACGCCAGCCGCTCGTCCTGCGGGCTGACGTATTCGCCCTGATGCGCATCCGAGCGCGGGACCAGAAACCCCGCCAACCCGCGCGCCACCAGTTCGGCACGCAGCGCGGCCAGACGGGGAGGGCCGTCAGAAGGGCGGGTCGAGGCGGTGAAGGATTGGAACATGGGGCAACTCGCTGTGATTTGCGGCCACCATGGCATTGCCGCAAGGTACTGGCAACCAGAGCAGAACTGTCACAAAGGGGTCGCCTTTTCGCATGCCGGTGCTAGCGTGCTCAGCTGACCTGTCGTCAGGGAGGCGCATCAGCATGTCCGCAGCCGTCACCGTGTTCACGCGGCAGTATTTCCACGGCACGCGGGCCAATCTGGCGCCCGGTGATCTGATCCGCCTCGGCTACAGGTCGAATTTCACAGCGGGCAGCGCGCTGTCCTGGGTCTATTGCACCGGCACGCTGGACGCGGCGATCTGGGGGGCGGAACTGGCCGGTGGCGAGGGGGCAGGGCGGATCTACGTCGTGGAACCAACCGGGCCGCTCGAGGACGATCCCAATGTCACCGACAAGAAATTCGCGGGCAATCCGACGCAATCGTTCCGCTCGCGCGACCCGTTGCGGGTGGTGGCCGAGGTCGTGCGCTGGCAGGGGCACCCGCCCGAGCAGGTGCAGCAGATGAAGGACGCTTTGACGCGGCTGCACGCGCAGGGCGCCGAAATCATCGACTGACGCGGGGACTGACGCAGGCGCGCGTTACCGCCGCCCGACGTTCGCCATGCCCATCACCCGTGCCCTTGCGCGCGGGTCGCTGTCGAACAGCGCCGCCAGTTGCTCGGTCATCGCGCCCGCCAGTTGCTCGACATCGGTGATCGTCACCGCGCGCTCGTAGTAGCGGGTCACGTCATGGCCGATGCCGATGGCCAGCAACTCCACCGCCTTGCGTTTTTCGATCATCTCGATCACGTCGCGCAGGTGTTTTTCCAGAAAATTGGCCGAGTTGACCGACAGCGTGCTGTCATCCACCGGCGCGCCGTCCGAGATCACCATCAGGATCTTGCGTTGCTCGCGCCGCCCCGTCATCCGCCGGTGCGCCCATTCCAGCGCCTCGCCGTCGATGTTCTCTTTCAGCAGGCCCTCTTTCATCATCAGGCCCAGATTGTCGCGCACCCGCCGCCACGGCGCATCGGCGCCCTTATAGACGATGTGGCGCAGGTCGTTCAGGCGACCGGGGCTTTGCTTGCGGCCTTCGGCCAGCCATTTCTCGCGGCTCTGGCCCCCTTCCACGCGCGGGTGGTAAAGCCGAGGATCTCGACCTTGACCTGACAGCGCTCCAGCGTGCGGGCCAGAACGTCGGCGCAGATCGCGGCGATCGAGATCGGACGCCCGCGCATCGAGCCCGAGTTATCCAGAAGCAGCGTCACCATCGTGTCGCGGAAATCGGTGTCCTTTTCCCACTTGAAGCTGAGCGGCGTGGTCGGGTTGGCAACGACACGGGCCAGACGACCGGCATCGAGAATGCCTTCCTCTTTGTCGAACTCCCATGAGCGGTTCTGCTGCGCCTGCAAGCGGCGTTGCAGCTTGTTGGCCAGACGGCTCACCGCGCCTTTGAGCGGCTCAAGCTGCTGGTCCAGATAGGCGCGCAGGCGCTCCAGCTCGGCGGGTTCGGCCAGATCCTCGGCCAGAACCTCTTCGTCGAACTGCGAGGTGAAGACGGCGTAATGGGGATCGGCGTCCGAATAGGGCGCCGGTGCCGGCGGCTCCGGCGGAGCCTCGGCCTGCGGCATCTCGGTTTCCTCGGACATTTCGTCCTCGGCCTGATCATCCATCACCGTTTCGGTTTCGGCGGATTCCTCGCGCGGGCCGTCGTCCGATTGCTCGGTCTCGTCCTGCTGCTGATCGTCGTCGCCCTGCGAATCCGGGTTTTCGGGGGCCTCTTCGGACTGATCCTCGCTGCCCTCTTCGTCGTCGCCCATGTCGTCGGGATCGTCGCCCAGCTGGTCGCCATAGCCCAGATCGCTGATCACCTGACGCGCCAGCTTGGCAAACTGCGACTGGTCGCGCAGCGCCTTGTCCAGACCTTCCAGCGTGCCGCTGGCCTGTTCTTCAAAGAACGGACGCCACATGTCGGCGACGGTGTTGGCGCCCTTGGGCAGCGGACGGCCCGAGGCCATCTCGCGGATCAGATAGCCTGCCGCAACCGACAGCGGGGCCTCGGCCTGGCTACGGATCTGCGAATAGCCTTTGCGATCCGCCTCATAGCCGATACGCGCGTCGATGTTGGACGCCGTGCCGGGCATGTATTGCGCGCCGACGGCCTCGCAGCGGGCGGTTTCCATCGCCTCGTAGAGATCGCGCGCCATCTGGCCTTGGGGCAGATAGCGGGTGTGCACGCCCTCGTCGTGATAGCGCCGTTTCATCGCGAAACTGTCCGCCGTGCCGCGCGCCAGCAGCACCTCGTCGCGGGTCATGCGGCGGGTGACCTGCGGCAGGCGCATGGTCTCTTTCGTCATCCCCGGAGGATCAACCGTGAAGCTGACCGCAATCTCGGCGTCATCGGCCAGAACGCGCGTCGCTTCGGTCAGCGCCTTCTTGAAGGGATCGGCGGGGTTATCTGAAGGTTTTTGCATGGGTCAGCGTCGGCCGTTCATTTGTCGTGAGGGGCGCACGCAAGCCTTGCTGGCCATCGCGCAGGTCTCTTTGCAACAGGTAAACCACCCTCGCCGGGTCGGGGCAAGGGGAACCAAGGGATGCGGCGTGGCGTCAGTCGAAAAGCCTGCTGCAGACGGGCGGCACAAAGTCTTCGGTCAGCCCACTCAGCGCGATTGCCCGGCTGCTGCTGGTCCCGGCTTCGATCACCTCGGCGCGGCCGTCGCCCGGGCCGTAGGTCAGCGTGTAGCGGCCGGTCAGCAGGTTGACCGAGCAGGTGCCGTAATGGCCGGGGTCAATGCGGTCGTGGAACGTATAATCATAGCCCGCGACCTTCCACATCCCGTCGCGCCAGGCCACGGTGATGTGCTGTTCCCACGGGGTTCGCCCGATGGCGGTCTGCGTGGAGCGGATCGCGAAACTGGTGGCGCTGCGGGCCTCAAGCCGGGGCATCTGCCCGGCCATGGGTCCGGCCCAGATCACCCCGTCAAGCCGCAACACCGGCTCGAGCCCGGTCATGTCGTTGCCCTCAAAGAGCACGAGATCCGCCATGCCCTCATCGCGCAGGAAAAGGATGGCCGCATCGGCGCTTTGATTGGCGTTCCAGTCGCCCGACAGCACCGAAACGATCCGCTGTTCCGCCTGTGCAGGCAGCGCGGAGCCAAGGCAGATCAGGGCCGCAACACCCTGCAGATACGGAGAAAATGGTTTTTTCATACCCGAGTTGTGCCACCGACCGCCGGGGCTTGGCAAGTCCTTGCCACAAGCTTCACGCAGTTGCGCACATTGCATGTGCGGCCTTGCGGAAATGACAAATGCGCCGTGGTGCACATCTTAGGCCCAGCAAACAACACAGTGTCAGGAGACTTCCAATGACCAGCAAACCCCGCATCGGCGTTATCATCAGCTCGACCCGCGACTCGCGCTTTGCCGACAAGCCCGCCCAGTGGATCCTTGAAAAAGCCAAGGCCAAAGACTGGGACGTCGAGCTGGTTGACATCAAGGATTTCGATCTGCCGTTCTTCAACGAACCTGCGTCGAACGCCTGGATGCCCTCGTCCGATCCGGCGGCGATCAAATGGCAGGAAAAGATTGCCACGTTTGACGGGTTCATCTTTGTGCTGGCCGAGTACAACCACTCGATCACCGGCGCTTTGAAAAACGCGCTGGATCAGGCCTATGTCGAATGGAACCGCAAAGCTTACGGCGTTGTCGGTTACGGTGGTGTTGGTGCCGCCCGTGCCGCCGAACACCTGCGCACCATCGGTGTCGAGCTGCAAATGGCCTCGACCCGGTCGGGCGTGTACATCGGCGGCGGCGACTTCATCGCGATCCACCCGCTGGGTCAGCAGAACAAGCCGATGTCGGACATCGAAGGCTCGATCGGCCCGTCGGCGGGTGCGATGCTGGACGAACTGGACTGGTGGACCCGCGCCACGATGGCTGCCCGGGGCTGAGGCCCTGAGGGTGGGGTGAAACCCCACCCTACCAGCGCGCCGGCGTAGGGTGGGGTTTCACCCCACCTGAGCGCCACGATGGCTGCCGGTGCGGCCAGAGCGACGATCTTTCACGCTACCTCGTGAAGAATGGCGGTCCCTTCGGGGGCCGTCATTTTTGTATCGGGGCCCGTCCAGCGGCTGAAACCGACACCGCAGACACGAAAAAACGCCCCGCAGGGCGTTTTCAAACTCGTGACAGGCGCCGGGGGCTTAGCCCAGGGCGATGCTCGCCGCGCTCTCGGGCAGTTCTTCGCCAAAGCAACGCTGATAGAACTCGGCGACCGTCTGGCGCTCAAGCTCGTCGCATTTGTTCAGGAAGGTCAGGCGGAACGCGTAGCCGATGTTGCGAAAAATCCGGGCGTTTTCTGCCCAGTTGATCACCGTGCGCGGCGACATGACGGTCGAGAGCTGACCCTTCATGAACGCCGTGCGCGTCAGATCCGCCACGGTCACCATCTGGCTGATTTCCTGACGGCCCTTGGCGGTGTTGTAATGCGGGTTCTTGGCCAGCACGATGTTGGTCTCGGCATCATGCGACAGATAGTTCAGCGTTGCGACCAGCGACCAGCGGTCCATCTGGGCTTGGTTGATCTGCTGCGTGCCGTGATACAGGCCGGTCGTATCGCCCAGACCGACGGTGTTGGCCGTGGCGAACAGGCGGAAGGACGGATGCGGGGTGATGATCTCGTTTTGATCGAGCAGCGTCAGCTTGCCGTCATGCTCCAGAACGCGCTGGATCACGAACATCACGTCCGCGCGGCCCGCATCGTATTCGTCGAACACGATGGCGCAGGGGTTGCGCAGGGCCCAGGGCAGAATGCCCTCGTGGAATTCGGTGACCTGCTTGCCGTCGCGCAGCTTGATCGCATCCTTGCCGATCAGGTCGATCCGGCTGATGTGGCTGTCAAGGTTGACGCGCACGGTCGGCCAGTTCAGCCGGGCGGCGACTTGCTCGATATGGGTCGATTTACCCGTACCGTGATACCCTTGGATCATCACGCGACGGTTATAGGCAAAACCGGCCAGAATCGCCATCGTGGTGTCGGGATCAAACTTATAGGTCGGGTCAAAGTCGGGCACGCGGTCGGTGGCCTCGGCAAAACCCTTGACCTTCATCTCGGTGTCGATCCCGAAGACCTCGCTGACAGAGATTTCCTCGGTGGGTTTCGCAATGGTATCGAGCATGGGGCCGCCTTTTATCCGTATCGCAGCCCGCACGCGCGCGCCGTTCGGGGTTTTGTGGAGCATTCCGCCAGCCTGCGCAAGGGGGCGCTGGGTCACGCTACGGCACGTCAGTCGTGCCGTGCAGCAAAGAATGCCGCCGCACCCCTGTCCCTGGCGGCACGCGCCCCCAGCACCGCGCGCGACCGTCCGCGTGAGTCGCTGCCATGACCAGTATCCTTGCGACCCTGCCGGTTTCGGCGCTGATTCCAGCGGGCTATTTGCTGGTCTGGCATGATGTGATCCCGCGATCCCGCGCGCGCAGGGGCAGGGCATCGATACGCTGGCCTTCTGGCGGATGATCCCGGCGATTGCCTTATCGGATCTGTCGCGCGTCGCCCATGGTCCCTTTGTGCCCGCGCTTCTGATCACGCTGGCCGTGCCGGGCGCGGTCGTGCTGGCCCTCATGGCAGTGTCACCGGGGTAAGCGCGCCGGTTTTCGCCACGCTTTTTCAGGTCGCAACGCGCTCGAACGCCTTTGTTGCCCTCACCGCCGCCGGACAGCGGGCCGGGCCCGAGGGCCAGTTGTGGCTTGCCGAGGCTATGGCGGTCACGGTGGCGGTGATCATCGTGGGCACTCTCGGCGTGCGCAACCTGTGGGGACCGGCGAAATCCAGTCCTGCTTCGGTGATGCGGAGGATCATCAAGAACCCGCTGGTTCAGGCCTGCATGATCGGAGACGCACTTACCTTGTCCGGGCTCCCGGTGCCCGAGGTGTTGATCACCACGCTGGATCTGGTCGGCCGTGCCGCTTTGGGCGTCGGCCTGTTGGCGGGAGGGGCAGGGCTGCCCCCGCGCGGTTGTTCCAAGCCTCGGGCCGGAGGGGGACCGGCATCCTGCTGCGCCCTGTGGTGGCTCCTGCGATCTTCGTCGGCGTGGCGGTGGGGCTTGAGCCGTCGGCGGTGCTGGCGGGCCGTCTGGCCTTTGTCGTCCCTGCCGCCTCGAACGGGTATATTCTGGCCTGCAGGCCGGGCGGCGACGCCGCGCTTTATGCCGCGATCCTCTCCTTTCAGACCCTCCTAAGTGTGGCGCTGATACCCGTGCTGGCGATCGCCGAGGGAGCGTTGGTCTGACGGGTTGCGGCGGCGCAGCACCGCAGCTACGCTTCTGCGCAAAACAGGAGCCAACATGAGCGGACTTCTCGCGCTTCTCGACGACGTGGCGGGTATTGCCAAAGTGGCAGCAGCCCAGATCGACGACATCGCCGGAGCCGCCGCCAAGGCTGGCGCCAAGGCCGCCGGCGCGGTGATCGACGACGCGGCTGTCACGCCGAACTACGTTCAGGGATTCGCCCCTGCCCGCGAATTGCCTATCGTTGGCAAGATCGCTCTGGGCTCGATCCGCAACAAGCTGTTGATCCTGTTGCCCGCCGCCATGCTGATGTCGGCCTTTGCGCCATGGCTTATCACGCCTCTGTTGATGCTGGGGGGCTCGTATCTGTGCTTTGAGGGGGCCGAGAAGATCTGGCACCTGTTCCGGCCCCACACCCCCCACGCCGATGGCAAGGTGCACAACGGCGATCCCCTGCACCTTGAAAGCGAAAAAGTCGCCGGCGCGATCAAGACCGACTTTATCCTCTCGGCCGAGATCATGACCATCATTCTTGCCGCCTTGCCTCAGGATCAGGGCATCTGGCTGCAGGGCGCGGCGCTGGCATTGGCGGCGGTGGGGATCACGGTGATTGTCTATGGTGGTGTCGCACTGATCGTGAAAGCCGATGACGTCGGGCTGTGGCTGGCGCGCGAAGGGCAGCTTTCGCTGACCCGCGGGCTGGGGCGTGGCGTGGTCCGGGTGATGCCGGGGTTCATGAAAACGCTGACCATTGTCGGGACGGCGGCGATGATCTGGGTCGGCGGCTCGATTGTCGTTCATGGGCTGTACGAACTGCTCTGGCCGCTGCCCTATGAATGGATCCACCATCAGGCCGTGGCGGCTGCGGCGCTGGTCGGCAGCGCGTCCGGTTTCGTCGAATGGGCGGTGACCGCGTTCTTCGATGGCATTCTGGGGCTGGCCTACGGGCTCTTGCTGATCCCGGTCGCGACCTGGGTGATCAACCCGGTGCTGAAGGCTGTGAGCCGGGACAAACCGGCGCATTGAATGTTTGCCCCGGCCCCCGCGCGTATGCTTGAGTGCGCGCACCTTTGGGGGAAGGACAACGCCGATGTGCTGGACGATGGGAGTCTCTGCGGCCATGGTCGCGCTTGGTGGCACCGCTACGGTGGTCTCGGCCCGGCGCAAGGATCCCTTGGCGATCCCGGTCACGCTGGGCTATTTCACGCTGATGGAGGCGTTGCAGGTCGCGGGCTATGCGGTGATCGACCAATGTTCGTCGCCGGTGAATCAGACGGTGACACTGCTGTCCGTGCTGCACATCGTTTTCCAGCCCTTGTTCATCAACGCCTTTGCCATGACGCTGGTGGCCAGACCCGTCGGGCGCGGGATGCGGTCGCTGGTGTTCTCGCTCTGCGCGGCGTCGTCCGTGCTGATGATCCTGCAACTCTACCCGTTCGACTGGGCGGGCAGCTGCGCGCCCGGCTCCAATCTCTGCGCGGCGCAGCTGTGCACGGTGAGCGGCGACTGGCATCAGGCGTGGGATGTGCCGTTCAACGGGCTGATGGTGCCGCTCGAGCAATCGTTGGGCCTGACCTGGGGCTTCCCGAGCTACCTTGTCGTCACCTTCGCCCTGCCGCTGCTCTATGGCGCGTGGCGACTGGTGCTGTTTCACGCATTGGCGGGGCCGATCGCGGCGGGGTTGCTCACGACCAATCCCAATGAGATCCCGGCCATCTGGTGCCTGTTCTCGATCGCCATCGTCCTGATCGGCCTCAGCCCGCTGATCCGCCGTCAGTTCACCGCCGGGCCGCCGTCGCCTGCGTGAGACCGCGCGGGGGGGCTGTCGGCCCCCCTCGGCCCGTGCCGGGCCTCACCCCCCGAGGATATTTTCAGACAGAAAATGCGCGGTTAACGAAACCTTAACAGCGCCTCTTTGCTCTGAAAATGTCCTCAGGAGGGTGCAGTCGGCGCCAGCCGAAGAGGCGGGCGGAAGGCCGCCCTTGCACCTTTGCCAAGCGCCTAGACGCTTCACAGGGGTTGCCCACCGCTGCTGTGCGGTGTTCTGTGGCATCAATCTGGGAGAGGAGCCTGTATGAAAGCCGCTGTTTGCCGAGCCTTTGGCGAGAAACTGACCATCGAAGAGGTCGTGCTGCGCGCCCCCGGGGCGGGTGAGGTGCAGGTCACCGTCGAAGCCGTCGCCATCTGTCATTCCGACATCGGCTTTCTGGACGGGCTCTGGGCCGGCCAGTTGCCTGCGGTTTACGGCCACGAGGCGGCCGGGCGCATCGCCGCGCTGGGGGACGGGGTGCAGGGGCTGGCGGTCGGCGATGCCGTCGTTGTGTCGATGATCCGCGCCTGTGGTCAGTGCCGCGCCTGTCGGACCGGCAAGCCGTTCCTGTGCGCCACCGCCTATAACCGGGGCAACGGCGTGCTGAGCCTGCCCGATGGCACCGTGGTCGAGCAGGGTCTGTCCACCGCCGGTTTCGCCGAATCCTGCGTGGTGCATGCCAGTCAGGTCGCCAAGGTGCCCGACGATCTGCCGATGCAGCTGGGCGCTTTGCTGGCCTGCGGCGTGATCACCGGCACCGGCGCGGTGATCAACACCGCGCAGGTCGCGCCCGGCGACAATGTCGTGGTGATCGGCGCAGGCGGTGTGGGGCTCAACGCGTTGCAGGGCGCAAAGCTGGCCGGCGCGAACAAGATCATCGCCATTGATCTGGCCGAGGAGAAGCTTGCCGCAGCGCTCGAGTTCGGGGCCACCGACACGCTGCGCGCCGATATGAAAGGCCTGCGCCGTGCGGTCATGGGCCTGACGGACGGCTACGGTGCCGATCATGTCTTCGTCGCCGTCGGCGCGATTGCCGCTTACGCACAAGCGCCCTCGCTGGCGTGCAAGGGCGGGCAGGTGGTGATGGTCGGCATGCCGCCCTCGGGCGTGAAGATGGAGGTCGAGCCGGTTATCGTCGCCGCCACCGCACAGACCCTGAAAGGCAGCTTCATGGGGGCGACTGTGGTGCAGCGCGACATTCCCTATCTGGTCGAGATGTGGCGGCAGGGTCGGTTGAAGCTGGAAGAGCTGGTGACGCAGACCTATCGCTTCGAGCAGATCAACGAGGCCATTGCAGACGCCCGGCAAGGCCATGTCCGGCGCAATGTGATCCTCATGGACCGGTGATGTCAGTCGTCCAGCGCGCCGTCCCAGCCATAGCCGATGAAGCTCACCTCATCGCCGCCCAGCCGCCGGTACAGCGCGCGGGCGGCGGTGTTGTCTGGTTCGGTGCCCAGCCAGATGCCCTGGCACCCCAGACGGCGGGCATGGTCGATCAGCGCCTGCGTCACCGCCCTCGCATAGCCGCGGCGCAAGACGGTGTCGCGGGTGCCGACCTCGTTGATGAACAACGATGGCGCCTTGTCGGGGTGCAGCAGGATGGTCCCCGAGGCAAAGCTGACCACCACCCCGTCCAGCAGGCCGACCACGATGTGGTGCAGCGGATCGGAGAGGAACGCTGCACTTTGCCCGGGGTCCACGGGATTGTCGAACAGCCCCGGCGGCGTTGCCAGCAGCAGGGGCAGGTCCGCTGGTTCCAGACATTTCACGATCAGATCAGTCACCGCATTTCCCCGGTTGCGCAGAGGTGAGGGCATGAAGCTAACAGACCTTGAGACTTTCGTCATCGGCACACCGCCCCCCGGATGGGGCGGGCGCTACTGGCTGATCGTCAAGCTGACCACCGACAACGGCATCACCGGCTATGGCGAGGTTTACGCCGCCTCGGTCGGTCCCAAGGCGATGGTCGCGGTGATCGAGGATGTCTTCGAGCGCCACATGCAGGGCGAGAACCCCGAGAGCATCGAGAAGATGTTCCGCCGGGTCTATTCCTCGGGCTTTACCCAGCGCCCGGATCTGACGGTGATGGGCGCTTTCTCGGGGCTGGAGATCGCCTGCTGGGATCTGATCGGCAAGGCACTGGACCGTCCGGTGCACGCGCTGCTGGGCGGGTTGCTGAACGAACGGCTGCGTGCCTATACCTATCTCTATCCGCTCGACGGGATGGATGCCGGGGCATTTTGGTCCTCGCCCGAGATGCAGGCGGAATCCGCGCTTGCAGCGGTAAATCAGGGCTTTACGGCGATCAAATTTGACCCCGCCGGGCCTTACACCATCCATGGCGGCCACCAGCCGGCGCTTTATGACATCGACCTGAGCGTGCGGATGTGCGCCGCGATCCGCAAGGCGGTGGGCAACCGGGCGGATCTGCTGTTTGGCACGCATGGGCAGTTCACGCCGTCGGGCGCGATCCGGCTGGGGCAGGCGTTGGAACCCTACAGCCCGCTCTGGTACGAAGAACCGATCCCGCCCGACAACCTGCTCGACTTTGCACAGGTGGCGCAGGCAGTGCGCATCCCGCTGGCGACGGGCGAGCGGCTGACGACCAAGGCCGAGTTCGGCACGCTTTTGCGCTCGGGCGGGGCGTCGATCCTGCAACCGGCGCTGGGCCGGTCGGGGGGCATTCTTGAGACCAAGAAGATCGCCGGCATGGCCGAGGCCTTTGGCGCGCAGGTGGCCCCGCATCTCTATGCCGGACCGGTCGAGTGGGCGGCGAATGTGCAGCTGGGGGCGACGCTGCCCAACCTCTTGCTGGTGGAGACAATCCAGACCGGCGGCACCTTCCATCTGCCGCTGATCCGCCATTCGCTGCGGGTGGAAGACGGCTATATCCCCGTGCCCACCGCGCCCGGTCTGGGCATCGCGTTTGACGAGGATCTGGCGCGCGAGCACCCTTACACCGGTCGCGATCTGCATCTTCAGGTGCAGGAAGCGCCGTGCAATTACGCGGCTGAGAACGCCTTCAAGGGCGGTGCCCCGCGCGAGTAAAAAACAGGCCCCCCGGCAAATCCGGCCTGCGTGCAAGGGTGAAGTTTCTGCAATGGCACCGGAATTCGGGTTGAAAAACTGGACCCGTCGCGTTTGGATAAGGACGGGTCGCATTTGGAGCGGCGTGTGTCGCGCTCCTGAGGCGCCATGACGGCAAGGATGGAGCAGGCACAGAACCGCCGCCCGCAAGATGATAACAAACAGGGAGACTGTTATGAATTTTTCCAAGGAAGCCGTTTCTGATCGTATCCATCCCGCCGCCACGATGTACGCGCGGGAATGCCAGGACGGCAAACTGAGCCGTCGCGAGTTCCTGACACGCACGACGGCACTGGGTGTCGCCTCGGTCACGGCTTACGGTCTGCTGGGTCTGGCCGCGCCTGAGGCTGTCGCGCAGGAAACCCCCGTCATGGGCGGCACGCTGCGCATGCAGATGATCATCAAGGCACAGCGCGATCCGCGCACCTGGGACTGGTCCGAGCACGCCAACGCGGTGCGCGGCTGGCTGGAATATCTGGTCGAGTACCAGCGCGACGGCTCGCTCAAGCCCGTGCTGATGGAAAGCTGGGAAGCCTCGGACGACGCCACCACCTACACGCTGAACATCCGTCAGGGCGTCAAGTGGAACAACGGCGACGACTTCACCGCCGCCGACGTGGCCCACAACATCGCCGCCTGGTGTGACACCAGCGTTGAAGGCAACTCGATGGCCACCCGCATGGGCGCGCTGGTCGAGGATGGTCAGCTGCGCGAAGGCGGCGTCGAGGTCGTCGACGACTACACGCTGCGCCTGAACCTCGCGACCGCCGACATCGCGCTGATCGTGTCGATGGCCGACTATCCCGCCGTGATGATGCACCCCTCGTTCGAGGGTGACGACGTTGTTGCCAACCCGATCGGCACCGGTCCCTATCGGCCGGTCAGCTACGAGCCGGGCATCGGCTGCGTGGTCGAGCGCAACACCGATCACACGTGGTGGAATGAGGGTAACGGCGCCTATCTGGACCGTATCGAGTTCGTCGATCTGGGCACCGACCCGGCGGCCTGGGTTGCGGCGGCAGAAGCGGGCGAAATCGACCTGAACTATCAGGCGCAGGGCGATATCATCGATATCTTCGATGCCATCGGCTATCCGCGCTCGGAAGCTGTCACCGCCTCCACCATCACCGTGCGCTTCAACCAGGACAGCGAGCCGTACGACAACCTCGCCGTGCGTCGCGCGCTGCAGAAGGCCGTCAACAACGCCGTGGTGCTTGAGCTGGGCTACAGCGATCTGGGCACCGTGGCGGAAAACCACCATGTCTGCCCGATCCACCCCGAATACGCCGAACTGCCGCCGCTGGTTGTCGATCCGGCTGCCGCTGCCGCTGAAATCGCCGAAGCGGGCTTTGCCGATTACGAATTCGAGCTGATCTCGGTCGATGAACCATGGCAGGCGGAAACCTGCGATGCGGTCGCCGCTCAGATCCGCGACGCGGGCATCAACATCAAGCGCACGATCCTGCCGGGTGCGACCTTCTGGAACGACTGGACCAAGTATCCGTTCTCGGCGACCGAATGGAACATGCGTCCGCTGGGCGTGCAGATCCTCAACCTGGCCTACAAGACCGGCGTTCCGTGGAACGAGGCTGCCTTTGCGAACGAAGAGTTCGACACGCTGCTCGATCAGGCCAACGGCATCGCCGATGCGGATGCGCGCCGCGAGGTCATGCACCGTCTGGAAGAGATCATGCAGGAAGAGGGCGTGCTCATTCAGCCCTACTGGCGCTCGATCTTCCGCAACGTGGCCGAGAACGTCCACGGGGCAGAAATGCACCCGACCTTCGTTGTGGACTATGTCCACTACTGGAAGTCGTAAGACACCGGGGCAGGGCGCGTTCATCACGCGCCCTGCGTCTTTCTAAGCCCGTCCCTTCCCGGAATCCTTCGCCGCAGCGGCGCAAGGGGCTGCGTTTCGCACCCTGACGCTGCCCGCCACAGGAGTCGCCATGCTGCTGTTTCTTACCCGGCGTATCGGCCTGATGTTGATCACGGCGTTGTGCCTGACCTTCATCGTCTTCGCGCTCACCAACATGCCCGCCAAGCTGAAAACACTGGCCAAGACGCAGGCCGGCGGTCGTCTGACCGACGCCGAAGTTGTCAGCTGGATCAACGAGAACGGCTACGGCACGCCGATGCTGACGCGCTACGGCGAATGGCTGGGCGTGGTGCCGGGCTGGGTGCGCGAGGAAGATGGCGTCGTTGTCCGCGGGCGCTGCGTCGATCTGACCGACGATCCTGGCAGGGCCGGTGAACGCTGCGGGCTGCTGCAAGGCGACTGGGGCTATTCCACCCGCTTTCAGGACAATGTCGGCACCGTGCTGAGCGCAAGGCTGGGGGCAACCGGTCTGTTGATGATGTGGGTGCTCATCGTGATGGTGCCCATGGCGCTGATCACCGGCGTGCTGGCCGGGATGCGCGAGGGCTCTCGCACCGACCGGACGCTCTCGACCTTCGCCATCGCCTCAACCGCCACCCCTGAATATGTCTCCGGCGTGGTGTTCATCGCGCTGCTGGCCTCGTCCACGGTCGGTATCTCGCCGATCCTTGCCGACTGGGGCTGGATCGACGGGCGCGTGCTGTTTCAGGGCAACGCCCGCTCGGCGATCGAGGGGATCACGCTGTCGAACTTCACCCTGCCGGTGCTCACTGTCGCGCTTTACGGCATGGGCTACGTTGCCCGCATCACCCGCGCCTCGATGACCGAGGTGATGACCCAGCAATACATCCGCACCGCGCGCCTCAAGGGCGTGGGTTTTTCCAGCATCGTCATGCGCCACGCCCTGCGCAACGCGCTGATCGCGCCGTTTACCGTGATCATGCTGCAGATCCCGTGGCTGCTGAACGGCGTGGTGATCACCGAGGTGCTGTTCAGCTACCCCGGCTTCGGCTGGACCCTCTATGAAGCCGCCGTGAACAACGACATCGAGCTGCTGCTGGCGTCTTCGGTCGTCGCCGTGGTGGTCGTGCTGGTAACGCAGTTGATCTCCGATATCGGCTATGTCTACCTCAATCCCCGCATCCGGATTTCGTAAGGAGCCATGCCCATGGACCCCCTGAGCTGGCTCCAGATCTTCGCCCGCCTCGCCCAGCAACTGCTGCCGGTGTGGATCGCCCTCGTTCTCACCTTCGGCCTGTCGATCCGCTACCGGCGGCGGCTGGGCCTCTATGGCAAGCTGTTTGACTCGACCGTCGGCATGATCGGCTTCGGCATCGTGCTGTTCTGGGTGTTCAGCGCGATCTTCGCCGACCTGATCATCACCCATGACGCGCTCAGTCAGGTCAGCCGCATGCGCAACGCGGTGCCCGGCTCGCCGCTGCCCGATCCCGGCGATCTGTACCCCTACTACCTGCTCGGTGGTGACAGCCTTGCCCGCGACGTGTTCTCGCGGGTGATCATGGGCGCGCGCGAGGTGCTGCGCATCGCCCCCTTCGCCGCGATGATCTCGTTCATGATCGGCATCACGCTGGGCCTGCCTGCCGGGTATTTCGGCGGCAAGCTGGATACGGGGCTGACCTTTCTGGCCAACCTCGTGCTGGCCTTCCCGGTGATCTTGCTGTTCTTCCTGCTGGTCGCGCCCGAGATTCAGGAAACCATCATCCCGCTGATCATGGCCGGGGTGCTCTTCATCGCGCCGATCCTGTTCCTGACCGTGCTGCTGAACGCGCGTTTCTTCACCCAGCCGCAGAAGCGCAACCTCTATGTCGGCGGCGTGCTGCTCGTTGGCGCCTGGGCCTATATCGGCCTTGTGTTCAACGCCGATCCGACCGGCCTGTGGTCGATGTCGCCGAACCTGCTCAACGTCTTCGTCGCCGTGGTGTTTGTGAACGCGCCGACCGTATTCCGCATCGTGCGCGGCATCACGCTGGACATCAAGACCCGCGACTATGTCGCCGCCGCCCAGACCCGCGGCGAGGGACCGTGGTACATCATGCTGTGGGAGATCCTGCCCAACGCCCGTGGACCCCTGATCGTCGATTTCTGCCTGCGCATCGGCTACACGACCATCCTTCTGGGCACGCTTGGTTTCTTCGGCCTCGGCGTCTCGCCCGAAAGCCCCGACTGGGGTTCGACCATCAACGCCGGTCGCCGGTTGCTCACTGTCTACCCGCACCCGGCACTGGTCCCGGCGCTGGCGCTGATGAGCCTCGTTCTGGGCCTCAACCTGCTGGCCGACGGGCTGCGCGAAGAAAGCCTGCGGGACTGATGCGCCGCGCTCGCTCCATCATCTGTCTGAAAATATCCCACGGGGGTCCGGGGGTGTGAAACCCCCGGTCCGTCAGTCGCCACAGGAGCCACCGATGACCAACTGGGACCCGTCGCAGCCGATCCTCGAGATCAAGAACCTCTCGATCTCGTTCTTCACCCGCTTGCGGGAAATTCCGGCGGTGATGGATTTCTCCTGCACCGTCATGCCGGGCGAGGCGATGGGCCTCGTCGGCGAATCCGGCTGCGGCAAATCCACCGTCGCGCTGGCGGTGATGCGCGATCTGGGCGTCAACGGGCGCATCGTCGGCGGCTCGATCACCTTCAAGGGCCGCGATCTGACCCAGATGAGCCAAGGCGATCTGCGCAAGCTGCGCGGCTCCGAGATCGCGATGATCTATCAGGAACCCATGGCCTCGCTGAACCCGGCGATGAAGATCGGCGCGCAGCTGGCCGAGGTGCCGATCATCCACCAGAACATGCCCAAGGCCGAGGCCTGGGCACTGGCCCGCAAAGTCGTCGCCGATGTGCGCCTGCCAGACCCCGACCGCATCCTGAACGCCTATCCGCACCAGCTCTCGGGCGGCCAGCAGCAGCGCATCGTCATCGCCATGGCGCTGATGTCCAAGCCCGCGCTGCTGATTCTGGACGAGCCGACGACCGCGCTCGACGTGACGGTCGAGGCCGGGATCGTCGATCTGGTAAACGTGCTGGCCGAGGAATACGGCACCTCGATGCTGTTCATCTCGCACAACCTCGGGCTGGTGATGGAGGTCTGCGACCGCCTGACGGTGATGTATTCCGGCGAGGCGGTGGAAACCGGCGACATCAAGGATGTCTTCGACACCATGCGCCACCCCTATACGCAGGCGCTGTTCCGCTCGATCCCGCTGCCCAGTGCCAACAAATCCGAACGTCCGCTGCGCGCCATTCCCGGCAACTTCCCGCTGCCGCACGAGCGGCCCAAGGGCTGCAACTTCGGCCCGCGCTGCGATTATTTCGAAGACGGGCGCTGCAACGCCACCGAGATTGCCATGCTCCCCGTCGCCGGGGACAGCCGCCACGCCAGCCGCTGCCTGAAGTTCGATGAAATCGACTGGGACGCGCCGCTGTCGGTCGGGCAGCAATACGCCCCGTCGCCCATCGGCGACGTCGTCCTGCGCATGGACGATGTGCGCAAGTATTACGAGATCGCGGCCTCGTCGATGTTCTCCAGCGGCGATACCAAGGTGGTCAAGGCCAACGAGACGCTCAGCTTCGACGCCCGCGAGGGCGAGACGCTGGCGATTGTGGGCGAATCCGGTTGCGGCAAGTCGACGTTCGCCAAGGTGCTCATGGGCCTGGAAACCGCGACCTCGGGCAACATCATGCTGTTCGACGAGAATGTGCAATCCACCCCGATCCAGTCGCGCAACACCGACACGGTGTCGTCGCTGCAGATGGTGTTCCAGAACCCGTTCGACACGCTGAACCCTTCGATGACCGTGGGCCGCCAGATCGTGCGGGCGCTGGAAATCTTCGGTGTCGGCAAGACGGACGGCGAACGCCAGACGCGCATGCTGGAATTGCTCGATCTAGTCAAACTGCCCCGCGAATTCGCCACCCGGATGCCGCGCCAGTTGTCAGGCGGGCAAAAGCAGCGCGTCGGCATCGCGCGCGCCTTTGCCGGCAACGCCAAGGTGGTGATCGCGGACGAGCCGGTCTCGGCACTGGACGTGTCGGTGCAGGCGGCGGTGACGCAGCTGTTGATGGACATTCAGCGTGAACACGGCACGACCCTGCTGTTCATCAGCCACGATCTGTCCATCGTGCGCTATCTCAGCGACCGGGTGCTGGTGATGTATCTGGGCCATGTGGTCGAACTGGGCACCACCGATCAGGTCTTTGCGCCGCCCTATCACCCCTATACCGAGGCGCTGCTCTCGGCGGTGCCCATCGCCGACACCAAGATCGTCAAGAAACGCATCGTGCTTGAGGGTGACATCCCTTCGGCCGTCAACCCGCCGCCGGGCTGCCCGTTCCAGACCCGTTGCCGCTGGAAATCTCAGGTGCCGGGCAACCTGTGCGACACCGAGATGCCACCGATGCGCGATCTGGGGGGCGGTCATCAGGTCAAATGCCACCTCAGCGCCGGGATCCTTGCGGATATGGAGCCGGTGTTCAAAGTGGCGGCGGAATAAGCCCGACCGCAAGCCTCAGGGCTTGCGGAACGTCATGTAATGGGGCGTGCGGCCTTCGCGCAGGGCTTTTTGCTCGTACCGGGTCGAGAACCAGTCCGCCCAGGCGGTCCGGCTGTCGGCTACCAGCTCGAAACCCGCCTGCGGCACTTCTTCAAGCGTCTGACGCGCGTAGTCGGCAATATCGGTGGCCACCCGGAACTCGGCACCGGGTTTGCAGGCGGCAAACAGCGGCACAAGATGGTCTTGGGTCACAAAGCGGCGACGGTGATGGCGCGCTTTGGGCCAGGGGTCGGGATAGTTCAGAAAGACCTTGTCGAGCGTCGCATCGGGCATCACGTCGAACAGATCGCGCGCATCGCCGGGATGCAGCAGCAGGTTGGGGCAGGGCCGGTTGCGCAGCAGCCCCAGCGCCATGGCGACGCCGTTGACGAAAGGCTCGCAGCCAATCAGGCGGACCTGCGGATAGGCCGCAGCCATATGCACCATATGCTCGCCGCCGCCAAAGCCGATTTCCAGCCAGATCGGCCCGTCACCGGGAAGCGCCTGTGCCATGTCCAGCGGGCTGCGCTCGGGGTTCTCGTCGATCGACACGCCGCGCAGGCGCAAGTCGGTGAGATCCTCGGACAGATAGGTCCGCTGCGCCGGGCGCAGGGTTTTGCCGTGCACCCGGCCATAGAAATTGCGATGCGTGCGCAGCGCGGCAAGCGCGGGGTGCGGCGGCAGGTCGGGTTTCTTGGGCTGGTCACTCATGCGCGGGCGAATAGCGCGCCTGTGGCTGGCTGGCAAGCCTCAGGCGCGCTGGATCAGAAACAAGCCCAGACCCATGAAGCCAAGGCCCGCAGCCCGGGCAAGGGTGATCGGGCGCAGGATGGCACCGAACAGACCGAACTGATCAATGGCGGCCGCGCTGATCACCTGTCCCAGCAACACAAAGAACACCGCGTTGCCGACCCCGAACCGGGGCGCGACGAAGGTAACGGACAGCACGTAAAAGCACACGAACAGACCGGCCAGAAACAGATGCCACGGCTGACCGGGCAGGCTGGCAAAGCCGCTTTGGCCGCCGGTGACCAGCATCACGACCAAGGCCCCCAGCATCGCAACACAGAACAACACGACCGCTGCGGCGGTCGGCGAGGCAAGCCGCGCACCCAGCTGCGCGTTGAGCGCGGCAAGGACGGGGATGCCGATCCCGGCGGCGAGCATGATCGCGGCATAGCGCAGGGTGTCGGGCATGGGAGTCACCTTGTGATGTCAGCAGCGGCCAGACTGGCGCAGCGCCAGCAGCGAGGCAAGAGCGCTCAGCGACCGACCGCCGCGCGCCAGTGGCGGCGGCAGAGCGAGACATAGGTTTCGTTTCCGCCGATCTGTACCTGCGCGCCCTCGCGCAAGGGCTGGCCGTCGGCACCTTGTCGGATCACCATCGTCGCCTTCTTGCCGCAATGGCAGATGGTGCGGACTTCGCGCATCTCGTCCGCCAGGGCCAGCAGCGCAGCCGAACCGGGGAACAGCTCACCGCGGAAATCGACCCGCAGACCGTAGCCCATGATCGGCACGTCCAGATCGTCAACGGCGCGGGCCAGTTGCCAGACCTGTTCGTGCGACAGAAATTGCGCCTCGTCGATGAACACGCAGGCGATGGCGCCTTGGGCGATGCGCGCCTCGATCTTGGCGAAAAGGTCTTCGCCGGGGGCGAAGGTATCGGCTTGCTCGCCGATACCGATGCGCGATGCGATGCGCCCGTCTCCGGCGCGGTTGTCGAACTGCGCGGTGATCAGATAGGTCTGCATCCCGCGCTCGCGGTAGTTATGCGACGCCTGCAGCAGGATCGTCGATTTACCGGCGTTCATCGTCGAATAGTGGAAATAGAGCTTGGCCATCGTCGCGGTTTAGCGCGCGGCATGCGGGCTGAAAAGCCCGTTTGCGCCCTCGTCCGCAGGCGGGTTGAGAACCGTCGCCCGGGACGAGGGGCCTTGCCTCAGCCGGTTCAGCTGACGGCGACGACCTCGACCGCGAAGGTCAGGTCCTTGCCCGCGAGCGGGTGATTGGCGTCGAGCACGACCTGCTCGTCATCGGCCTCGATCACGACGACCGGAATCACCTGGCCCTGGGCCGACTGCATCTGCAGCTGGGTGCCCGGGTCGGTCGGGATATGGTCGGGGATCTGGGCGCGCGGGACGGCCTGACGGGCGTTGGCGTCATGCTCGCCGTACGCCTGGTTCGCCGGGATGGTGACGGTTTTCTTGTCGCCCACGGCCATGCCGTCAATCGCGGCGTCGAGACCGGGAATGATCTGACCTGACCCCAGCGTGAAGCTGAGCGGCTCGCGGCCTTCCGAGCTGTCGAACACGGTGCCGTCGGACAGGGTGCCGGTGTAATGGAACTGAACGGTGTCACCCGCCTTTGACTGGGTCATGAAATCTCCTGAGATCGGAATGAATGGCGGAGGCGCCTTTGGCGCGGTTTCTCCGGTTGAACCCTGAGTTTAACAGCCCCGTCCCCAGAGTAAAACCCTGGGGTCCGAGTTGGGTTTCGGTGGGCGAATACTTGCGAGAAAATCAAGGCGTTAAGGCGGTTTTGCCCTGCCGTCCTGAGCAATGTCTCGGGACGCTGCGCGGTCAGAAGCGCTTGTCAGCGCCCGGATCATGCGCCTTGCACAACGCGCCGCCATGATCGCGTCCTCTGGCGCAGAGCGCCCGCAGGGGGCGCGTGCGGATAACCGGGACGCCGCCCGTCGTCAGACAGACCAACAAAAAAGGGATAGTTAAAATTTATACGTGATGAAGATCCTCTTAATGTGATCGGATTCGGCGCGCTTGGCTTCACCCATTCGGGCTAAATCCCTCGCCAAACTGGGCAAAATGAGGCAACCTGACCCCGTTCGCGCAAGAAATGTTGCAAATCGCGGGGGATAGCCTGTGAGAGATCAGAACGAGGACGCGGCCCTCGACGCCGAACGGGCCCGGTTGATCGGCAGCATCTATGACGTCGTGCTCTCGCCCGAGCATTACGACAGCTTCATGACCGACTGGTCCGATTTCGTCGACAAACTGGCGCGCAGGCTGGGCGAGTTGCATGTCACCGACGGCCCTTCGGCCCGCCAGTTGCAAGACCCGGTGATCGAGGCGCATTTCCGCCGCGCCTTCGCGCTGTTCGAACGGATGGGGCGGGGCGAACCCAACGAGTCCCTGGGCGGCCACCGCGCGCCTTTGGTCCGGCTTGGGCGTGGCGGCGTGGTGTTGTCGGCGCAAGAGGACGCGGCGCAGCTGTTTGGCGACACACTCTCGTTGGCCACGATCCGTGCGGCACTCGAACCTGACAGCGCCGCGCGCCTGACCACGCTGCTGGCGGCCTTTGACCGGGCTCCCGCATCGGGGCGCTTCGCGGTGCTGTCGCTGTCCGAGCAGCCCGCGACCGACGCGGGCAGTTTGCCGGGCGGGGGGCTGGTCTCGGTGGTGACGACGCGCGATCCGGCGGGTCAGGATTTCGTTGTCGAACTGCGGGCCATGAGCATCGGCTGGAGCGCGCCGCTGGCCAGCGTGCTGGTCGAGACCTTCCACCTGACCCCGCGCGAAACAGAACTGGTGCGCGAACTCACCCGTGGCGGCGATCTGCCGGCTGTGGCGCTGCGCATCGGGCGCTCGCTCAACACCTTGCGCGCGCAGCTGAAATCGGTCTTTGCCAAGACCCGCACCAATGCGCAGTCCGAACTGATGCGCCTGATCGCCGCGATGGTGCTGCACGGTGCCGAAGACAGCCGGGCCAAGGCCGCTGCGGGGGATGGGACCGAAGTCGCGGTGGATCTGGGCGACGGACGGATCATGCCGGTCGCTGTGCTGGGGCCAGAAGACGGGCTGCCGGTGGTGTTCGTTCACGGCATGCTCGAAGGGCTGGCGGCGCTGCACCGCCTCGGCCCGGCGCTGCAGGCTGCGGGTCTGCGACTCTACGCGCCGATGCGGCCCAATTTCGGCATCTCTTACCCCGCGTCGCGCATCCGCGAAGCCCCGGATCATTTTGCCCGCGATCTGGGTCTGGCGCTTGGCGTGCTGGGCTTGTCGCGGGTGGTGGTGATCGGCCATATGGCGGGTGCGATCTATGCGTACGGCGCCGCTGCGCGGCTGGCTCAGCAGGTGGCTGGCGTGGTCTGTGTGGCGGGCTGTGTCCCCATCGTCACCATCGAACAATTCGCCCAGATGACCCCGCGCCAGCGCGCGGTCGCCTATACCGCCCGCTTTGCACCCGCGTTGTTGCCCGCCGTGCTGCGGGCCGGTATCGCCCAGATCGACAGCGATAACGCCCAGAATTTCATGACGCCGCTCTATCCCAAGGGCACCCGCGACCGCGAGGTCGTCGAGCGCGAGGGCATCGCCGAAGCCTTGCTCGAGGGCTATCGCTTCACGGTAGCGCAGGGGCAAAAGGCGTTTCAGATCGACGCCTGGCATGTGACGCGGGACTGGTCGGCGCTGGTTGCCGCGTCCGATTGTCCGGTCGCGCTGATCCACGGCGATGCTGATCCCGTGGTTCGGTTGAAAAGCGTGCGGCACTTCGCGCAGCAACACGGCCGCGTGCACCTGCACGAGATCGACGGTGAGGGACAGCTTTTGCTGTACAGCCAGCCCGGCGTCGTCCTGGCTGAAATCCGCGCCTTTGCCGAACGCTGCCTCGCGTAGCCCGCAGCCCCTCACTGCCGTGTGTGAGCCTTTCGGCCGCGCAGCCATTGCCGCGGCGGGGTTGCGCCCTATACTCGCCTAAGTCCCAAAAAGAACGTCCCATGCCGCACCGTCCAGAGCTGATTGTCGGCTCCTACAACATCCACAAGGCCGTGGGCACCGATCGCCGCCTCGATCCGCATCGCGTGATCTCTGTGATCCGCGAAATGGCGCCTGACCTGATCGCCTTGCAAGAGGTCGACAAGCGCTTTGGCGACCGTCGCGGGATTCTGGATCTGGACGAGCTTTACGCCCAGACCGGGCTGCAACCCGTCCGCCTGAGCCTGCGCAAAAGCGCGTTGGCGCATGGCTGGCACGGCAATCTGATCCTGTTCAAGGATGCCGAGCTTGAGGACGTGCGCACCATCGATCTGCCGGGAATGGAGCCGCGCGGGGCCATTGTGGCGGATCTGACCTTTGCCGGGCAGCCGATCCGCATCATCGCGGCGCATCTGGGTCTGCTCAAGGGCTCGCGCCTGTTGCAGGCGCGCCGGCTGGCCGATGAGATCAGCCCCGACCGCCCCACGCTGATGATGGGCGATCTGAACGAATGGCGGCGCGGCGCGGGCTGCTCGCTGATGCCGTTGAAAACCGGGCTGGACGCTGTCGCCCGCGCCTCGACCGTGGCCAGTTTTCCCTCGGCCCGTCCGATGCTGGCACTGGACCGCATCATCGGCTGTACGCGGGCCGAGGTGGTGGATCTGTCCCCGCATACCTCGGCGCTGTCGCGTATGGCCTCTGACCACCTGCCCATCCGGGCGCGCATCCGATTGGGCACATAATGCACTGGCAATCCTGGGTTGTGATCGCGCTGCTGGTGGCCGGTGCGGGGGCGTTGCTGACGCTCTGGGCCACCGGGCGCTTTGCCAAGCGCAAGCGCGGCAAGGCCACGCATGTGCTGCCCGCCGGGTCGGACACCCGGCTCGATGCACTGATGGAACCGCTGGAGCGCGCGCATCCGGGGCTGACGGGCGCGCGACTGGTGCCCGTCGACAAGGACGCGCTGACCCTGCGGCTGGCGCTGGCGCACAGCGCCGAGCGCAGCCTCGATCTGATGTATTACATCTGGGAGGATGACCTGAGCGGCCGCCTGCTGGCGCAGGCGGTGCTGGACGCAGCGGATCGCGGCGTGCGGGTACGGATGCTGTTTGATGACGTCAACACGCTGAACCGTGACCCGACCTACCGCGCGCTCGATCGCCATCCGCGCATCGAGGTCCGTCTCTTCAACCCGATCCGCAACCGCGACCGGGGCGTGCTGCGCGGGCTGGAAATCCTGTTCAACCTGATGCCCTACAACCGACGCATGCACAACAAGATGTGGCTTTCGGATCAACGGCTTGCGATCTCGGGTGGGCGCAATGTGGGCGATGCCTATTTCGGTCTGCAACGGGGCTGGGACACCGATTACGACGACCTCGACATGCTGCTGTCGGGGGCCGTTCTGCGCGACATGGGCGCGCTCTATGACCGCTTCTGGAACTCCGGCCTCTCGCTGCCGGTGCGTCGGCTCTGGCTGGGCAAATCCACCCGGCTCAAACGCTTTCGCCGCAACCTGAACCGGATACTGGCGAAAAAACCCAGCCAGGAGCGGATCGAAAAGCTTGACCTGCCGCTCGCCGACCAGGCCGAAGAGGTGCTGAACGTCGAGACCCTGCGCTGGACGGACGGGCTGTCGTTCATTGGCGATCCGCCCGAAAAGACGCTGGGCACCCGCCGCAATGGCTGGATGGCCAGTGAACTGATGCCGCTTCTGCAATCGGCCAAGCGCGAGCTGCGCATCATGACGCCGTATTTCGTGCCCGGCGGGCCGGGGCTCAAGGCGCTGGTCGATCTGCAGAAATCCGGCGTGCAGATCGAGATCATCACCAACGGCTTGCGCCGCACCGACAGCGTATTGGTCTACGGCGCCTATCGCTGGTATCGCCCCCGCCTGCTGGCCGCCGGGATCAAGCTGGTCGAGGCCGCAACCCCCGGCGCGCCCGACACGATGGTGCACGCCAAGACCTTTATCGTCGATGGCGAGAGGGCCTTTGTCGGCTCGTTCAATTTCGATCTGCGTTCGGCGTTTCTGAACACCGAACTGGGGATGCTGTTTGACGACCCGGGGTTGATCGAGGATCTGACCGCCCTGTTCGAAGCCGCCTGCACCCCCGATAAAGCCTGGCGTCTGTCCATGGACGGCCGCTTTATCCGCTGGGAGCGCGGCGAGGAGAGCACGCATACCGAGCCGGGCACCACAGCATGGAAACGCGCGCTGACCTTCGCCATCGGTCATTTGCCGATCCACCGGTTCCTATGACCAGAAGGCCCCGTCCGCGCTGTCAGGGTTAACCGGCGCAAAGGCGGTCTCGGCTTGTGCCGGTGCGATCAGCGCCTCTGCCAGCAGCTGGCGATACCGCGCGCGGGGGATCTCGATACCGCCCAGACTGGCCAGATGCGGCGTCAGATATTGTGTGTCCATCAACCAAAACCCGCCGCGCCGTAACCGCGCGACCAGCTCGGCCAGCGCCAGCTTCGAGCCATCCGTCACCCGCGAGACCATGCTTTCGGCAAAGAACGCACCGCCGACCGCCAGCCCATAGACACCGCCGGCCAGCGCACCGTCCGGGCACCGAACTTCGACAGAATGGGCCAGTCCCATCATGTGCAGCTCGTTGAAAACGCGGAAGATCTCGTCGTTGATCCAGGTGACGTCGCGGTCAGCACAGGCGCGCATGACGCCGCCGAAATCGCTGTCGCAGCAAAAGCGGAAGCCACCCCGCCGGCGCGACCGCAGCAAGCTGCGCGAGGCGCGAAACCCGTCCAGCGGCAGCACGCCGCGCTGACGCGGTTCGAACCAGTGAATGGTCGGATCGTCGGCGGTCTCGGCCATCGGGAAGACCCCGCCTGCATAGGCCTTGACGATCAACTCCGGCGTCAACCGCATCGCGCCCCTATTTTCTGTCTGAAAGTATCCACGGGGGGATCCCCAAGGGGGGCGCGTGCGCTCCCCTTGGGCGAGGGGGTCCGGGGGCGAGCAGCCCCCGGCGTCCCGGTCACCCCAGTTCTTCGGCCAGAAACTTCTCCAGCCAGTGGATGTTGTACTCGCCGGTCACCACGGCTTCATTCTCAAGCAGCGCAAAGAACAGCGGGATCGTGGTGTCGATGCCGTCGATGATCAGCTCGCCCAGCGCCCGCTTCAGCCGGGCAATCGCCTCGGGCCGGTCGCGGCCGTGGACGATCAGCTTGCCGATCAGGCTGTCGTAATAGGGCGGGATGCGGTAGCCGCCGTAAAGCGCGGAATCCATCCGCACGCCCAGCCCGCCGGGCGCGTGGAAGGTGTTCACCAGACCGGGGCAGGGAGAGAAGTTCGGCAGTTTCTCGGCGTTGATGCGCACTTCGATGGCATGGCCGTTGAGCACCAGCTCATCCTGCGTGAACGACAGGCCCATGCCCGAGGCAACACGGATCTGCTCGCGCACCAGATCGACGCCAAAGATCGCCTCGGTCACCGGGTGTTCGACCTGCAGACGGGTGTTCATCTCGATGAAATAGAACTCGCCGTCTTCATAGAGAAACTCGATGGTGCCCGCGCCCGAGTATTTCATCGCGCCGATGGCATTGGCGCAGATCGCGCCGATTTCGGCACGCTGTTCGGGCGTGATCGACGGGCCGGGGGCTTCTTCCAGCACCTTCTGGTGGCGGCGCTGTAGCGAGCAGTCGCGTTCGCCCAGATGGACCGCGTTGCCCTTGCCGTCGCCGAACACCTGAATCTCGATGTGGCGCGGCTTTTGCAGGTATTTCTCGATATAGACTTCGTCGTTGCCGAAGGCGGCCTTGGATTCCGAGCGCGCGGTGCGGAAGGCGACTTCCAGCTCGGTCTCGGATTTCGCCACTTTCATGCCGCGTCCGCCACCACCGGCGGTCGCCTTGATGATCACCGGATAGCCCATGGCACCCGCGACCTTCTTGGCGGTTTCCACATCGGGCACGCCGCCCTCGGACCCCGGCACCACCGGGATACCCAGCGCCTTGGCGGTTTCCTTGGCGGTGATCTTGTCGCCCATCATGCGGATGTGCGCCGCGCTGGGACCGATGAAGGTCAGGTCATGATCTTCGACCATCTGCACGAAACTGGCATTTTCCGACAGAAAGCCATAGCCCGGATGGATCGCCTGCGCGCCCGAGATTTCACAGGCCGAGATGATCGCGGCCATGTGCAGATAGCTGTCAACCGACGGGGCTGGGCCGATGCAGATCGCCTCGTCGGCCATGCGCACATGCATGGCGTCCGAATCGGCGGTCGAATGCACGGCAACCGACTGGATGCCCATCTCGCGACAGGCCCGGATGACCCGCAGCGCGATCTCGCCGCGGTTCGCGATGAGGATTTTGTCGAACATGGACCTGCCTTATTCGATGATCATCAGGGGGGCGCCGTATTCGACCGGCGTGCCGTCGGAAACGAGGATGCGCTTGACCGTGCCCGACGTCGGTGCCGGGATATGGTTCATCGTTTTCATCGCTTCGATGATCAGCAGCGTATCACCGGCGCTGACCTGCTGGCCGACGCTGACAAAGGCAGCGGCACCCGGCTCGGCGGCCAGATAGCACGTGCCGACCATCGGCGAGGCTACCGCGCCCGGATGCTCGGACGGATCGGACGACGCGGCGGCGGCGCTTGCCGGCGCGGCTGCCGAAGGGGCAGCGGCGGCAGGAGCGGGCGCGTAAGAGACCGGCGCGGCCTGAAGGACCGGGGCGTGCTTGGCGACTTTCACGTTGAGCGTGTCGTTTTCACCGTATTCGCGCTTGACCGAAATCTCGGTCAGCTCGTTGGTGTTCAGAAGCTCGGCGAGTGCCTGAATGAAGGCCACGTCGGCCGTGATGTGATCTTTGCTCATGGACATCCTCGTTGGGGTAGAAGGCTTGCGCCCCGGCCCCGATGCTTGTCTGGCTGCGTGTCTGGCGCGTCATGCGCTTTGCCGCGGCGTTATACGTCAGGCCCCTGCGTCTGAAAAGTGCCATTCGCCCCGGTGTCGGTCGGGGCGCTTTTCCCGCGCGTCGGGCCGGTGCATGGTGTAACAGGTTGAAGAAGGAGGCAAGCGATATGCCCAAATCGGCGCTCTCAGGCACGCGTATCCGCGCATTGCGCACGGCTCGGCGGCTCGGCCAGGCCGATCTCGCGCGCATGGCCGGTGTGTCGCCGTCCTATCTCAACCTTATCGAGCACAACCGCCGCCGTGCCAGTCCCCGCATCATCGAGGCCATCGCCGGGGCGCTGCAAATCTCGCCCGAGACCTTGGATGAGCGTGCCGGAGATGCGCAGGTCGAGGCCTTGCGCGCCGCCGCTGCCCGCGCGCACCCCGCCTCTGTCACCGGCACCGCGCCCGAGATCGACCGGGCCGAAGAGCTGACCGGCCGCTTTCCCGGCTGGGCCGCGCTGATCACGCAGTTGCACACCGCGACCGAGACACAGGATCGCACCATCGAGCGGCTTTCGGACCGCATGGCGCATGACCCCAACCTGTCCGAGGCGCTGCACGAGATCGTCTCGGCGGTGACGGCGGTGCAGTCCACGGCGGCGATCCTGGCCGAATCCGAGGATCTCGAGCCGGAATGGCGCGCCCGGTTTCACCGCAATATCCATCAGGATTCGGTCCGGCTGGCCAATGCGGCCGAGGCCTTGGTGGCGTTTCTGGATACCTTTGGCGAAGAAACCGGCCTCGCTGCCCCGCAGGAAGAACTGGAAAGCTGGCTCGAGCACCAGGGCTTTCACGTCGCCGCCATCGAACATCCCGCCAGTCCCGACTGGAACGCCCTGACCAGCGGGCAGGCCGAGCTGGCCTCAGCCGCTGCGCGCACCTTGGCCGTCAGTTGGCTGGACCGTGCCCGCGTTGATGCGCAGGCGCTGCCGTTGGCGCAACTGATGCCGGTGTTGATGGCGATGCTGGGCGGCGGCGGGGTCTTTGCGCCCGAGGTTCTGGCGCGCCAGTTCGGCGTCAGTCTGGCGCAGTTGTTCCGCCGTCTCGCCACGCTGCCGTCCGCGCCGGGTGTTCCGCGGTTCGGGCTGGCGGTCTGCGATGGCTCGGGAACGCTGACCTTCCGGCGCCCGGTCGACGGGTTCCAGCTGCCCCGGTTTGGCGGCGCCTGTCCGCTCTGGCCACTGTACGAAGCGCTGGGTCAGCCCGACCGCCCGGTGCGGGCGCTTGTCGAATTCGCCGGTCGCCCGCCGGCGCGCTTTGTCGCGCATGCCATCGCCGGGGCACGCGATCCGCTGCGCTTTGACCCGCCGCATGTGTGGGAAGCCAGCATGCTGGTGACACCCGCTTTGGTTGCGGCGACGTCGGGGGATTCCGCCGAGCCGCGTGGCGTCGGCACCAGTTGCCGGGTCTGCCCGCGCATGGACTGCCCGGCGCGGCGCGAGCCGTCGATTGTTGCAGGGTAAGCCATCCGACACGCTGAGGCATGCTTTGACAGAGATGTGATAAGACGCAATAGTCTGTGCCAGACGCCGTCCGGGGAGGGCGGCGCAGGCGACAGAACCGGGGGAGGACCACGGCATGGAGCACGATGGCACCGCACCCTCGGGGACTGCGGCGGTGACGAGCCCCGGCAGCCCGGGCACTGGCGGCGGTCGTTCGGTGCTGGTGGTCGAGGATGAGCCGAACATCTCGGAAGCGATTCGCTATATCCTCAAGCGGGATGGCTGGGCGGTAACGCTGGTCGACAGCGGGGCCGAGGCTTTGGATTTTGTCACAACCGCGCGCCCGTCGGTGATGATATTGGACGTCATGCTGCCCGGCGTCAGCGGCTTCGATATCCTGCACGCCCTGCGCAGTCGGCCCGAGACCGAGGATCTGCCGGTCATCGTGCTGACCGCCAAAGGCTCGGTTGCCGTGCGCGACACGGCGCTGCAGGCCGGTGCCTCGCGGTTCATGGCCAAACCTTTTGCCAATGCCGAGTTATTGGCTGCCGTGCGCCAGCTTGCCGGGCTATGATCGCCCGATGAAAGCGCCCCGAGCCCCCCTGTTTCTGGAACGTGAAACCTATCGCCGCCGTCGCCTGATGGACGCGGCGCGGATTTTGCCGGTGGTCGGGCTGGTGATGATCCTGTTGCCGGTGCTCTGGTCCAGCAGCGAAGGCGGCATCGGCACGGCGGGCGAGACGGTCTATCTGTTCGTGCTGTGGATCGGGCTGATCCTTGCCGCCGGGTTGCTCTCGCGCCCGCTGCGCGCGGCGCTTCGGCGGGAAACCACGCCCCCCGCCGCCGAGGCCGGAGGCGACGGGGACACCGCGTCATGACCCTGAACATCCTGATCCCGGCGGCGCTGGGGTATGTTGTCTTTCTGTTCGTCATCGCCTCGCTGGCCGAGCGCCGGGCGGAAAGCCTGCGGGCCTCGGGTCGCAAACCGCGCTTTCTGCGTTCGCCGCTGATCTATACGCTGTCGCTGTCGGTCTATTGCACGGCGTGGACGTTTTACGGCGCGGTGGGCTATGCGGCGCGGTCGGGGCTGGAATTCGTCACCATCTACTTGGGGCCGACACTGGTTTTCGTCGGCTGGTGGTGGCTGTTGCGCAAGCTGGTGCGGATCGGCAAGGCGCAGCGGGTGACGTCGATCGCCGACCTGATCTCGTCGCGCTACGGCAAGTCGAACGCGGTGGGGGTGATCGTCACCATTCTGGCGGTGGTCGCCACCACGCCCTATATCGCGCTGCAGCTGCAATCCATCGCGCTGGCCTTTGGCGCCTTTGCCGCCGACCAGCCGCTGGCCCCGCGCCAGCTGGCGCTGTGGGTGGCCGTGGGGCTGGCGCTGTTCACCATCCTGTTCGGCACGCGCAATCTGGATGCCAATGAACAACACCACGGCGTCGTCACCGCTATCGCGGTCGAGGCGGTGGTCAAGCTGGTCGCCCTGCTGGCCGTGGGCATCTGGGTGGTCTGGGGGCTGGCCGATGGGCCTGCCGACATCATGGCGCGCATCAGCGAGGCCGAGCGCCCCGAGTGGGAAATCCAGCCGGGGCGCTGGCTGGGGCTGACCTTTCTCGCCGGGGTGGCGGTGATGACCCTGCCGCGCATGTTTCAGGTCCTGGTGGTCGAGAATGCCGACGAAAGCCATGTCGGTGTCGCCAGCTGGGCCTTTCCGCTCTACCTGATGGCGATGAGCCTGTTCGTGCTGCCCATCGCGGTGGCCGGGCTGACCTTTCTGCCGCCGGGGATGAACCCGGATCTGTTCGTGCTGACCCTGCCGCATGCGCTGGGGCAGGACGCGCTGGCGATGCTGGCGTTTCTGGGCGGGTTTTCGGCGGCGACGTCGATGGTGATCGTCGCGGCGCTGGCGCTGGCGACGATGGTGTCCAACCACATCGTTGTACCGCTGTGGCTGAGCACGCGCAGGCGCGCACCCTGGCCGGTGCCCGAGGCCGGGGACATGCGCGGGCTGGTGCTGAACGCGCGGCGGCTGTCGATCGGGGTCATTCTGGGGCTGGGGTATCTGTATTTCGCCGTCTCGGGGGGATCGCGCGCGCTGGCGGCGATCGGCCTGATCTCGTTTGCCGGGATGGCGCAGGTGTTTCCGGCACTGATGGGGGCGTTGTACTGGCGCGGTGCCAGCCGTCTGGGGGCTGTGGCCGGGCTGGTCGTTGGCGCGCTGGCCTGGCTCTATACGCTGTTCCTGCCGTCCTTCGGGCCGGGCGTGATGATGAGCGCGGATCTGATGGCGCAGGGGCCGCTGGGCATCGGCTGGCTGCGCCCCCACGCGCTGTTCGGGGTCGAGGGGATGGACCCGTTGCTGCACGCGCTGTTCTGGTCGCTGGCGCTGAACGCGGTGGCCTTTATCGCAGGCTCGCTGCTGAGCTTTCCCAGCCCGGTCGAGCGCGTGCAATCGGCGCAGTTCGTCAATGTCTTCGACTACAGCCGCGGCGAGGATCGCCCCAGCGCCCGCGGCTGGTCGCGCGAGGCCGCCGAGAACGAGGCCGAGGATCTGCTGGCGATGTCGCAGCAGATCCTTGGCGGGGCCGATGCGCAGGGGTTCTTTCAGGCCGAGGCGCGCGCGCAGGGCAAGGGCGGCTTTTTGCCCGATCCCACGCCTGATTTTCTGGACCGGCTGGAGCGCGAACTGGCAGGCTCGGTCGGGGCGGCGACGGGCCACGCGATGATCGCGCAGATCGTCGGCGGGCGGCTGGTGACGGTGGATGACCTGATGGCGGTGGCGTCCGAGACCGCGCAGATCATGGAGCATTCCGCCCAGCTGGAAGCCAAGTCCGAGGAACTGGCCCGCACCGCCCGCCAGCTGCGCGAGGCCAACGAGATGCTGCAGAAGCTCTCGGTGCAAAAGGACAGTTTTCTCAGCCAGATCAGCCACGAGCTGCGCACGCCGATGACCTCGATCCGGGCGTTTTCGGAAATCCTGATGGATGACGAGGTCAGCCCCGACGAGATCACCCGCTACGCCCGCATCATCCATGACGAAAGCATCCGCCTGACGCGGTTGCTTGATGATCTGCTGGATCTGAGTGTGCTGGAACACGGGCAGGTCAATCTGGATATCCAGAGCGAACGGCTGAGCGTGCTGCTTGACCGGGCGCTGATGGCCTCGAATTCGGTGCAGCCGCAGCGGGTGTTCACCATCCGCCGCCAGACGGTTGACGAGGACATCGCCCTGCGCACCGACATCGGGCGGCTGACGCAGGTGTTCATCAATGTGCTGTCGAATGCCCGCAAGTATTGCGATGCCACCCAGCCCGAAATCCGCATCACCACGCGCCAGCGCGGCGGGCGGGTCACGGTGGAGTTTGTCGATAACGGGTCGGGTATTCCGAAGAAAAGCCAGATGCTGATCTTCGAGAAATTCGCCCGGCTGACCGATACGCATCAGGCCGGCGGCGCCGGGCTGGGTCTGGCGATCTGCCGCGAGATCATGCAGAATCTGGGCGGCGAGATCGCCTATCTGCCGGGGCAGGGCGGCGCGGCGTTCCGGGTCAGTTTTCCGGCGGTTTTGCAGGCCCGGCCCAGCCGCGCGGCGCGGTGAGGTCAGTTGGTGCGGGGGGCTGCCGCCCCGTGTTTCCTGTTGGTGCGGGGGGCTGCCGCCCCGTGTTTCCTGTTGGTGCGGGGGGCTGCCGCCCCGTGTTTCCTGTTGGTGCGGGGGCTGCCGCCCCCGGGCCCCCTGCTTCAAGGGGGACGCACGCGCCCCCCTTGAAAATCCCCCGTGGATATTTTGGGACAGATGAGGGGCCTACAGGGCCGGGCTCAGTCCTTGAATTGCAGGGCGTAGAGGCGGGCGTAGGTGCCCCCCTTGGCCAGCAGGGTCTCGTGATCGCCTTCCTCGACGACGCGCCCGGCCTCCATCACCACGATCTTGTCGGCGTGGCGGATGGTCGAGAGGCGGTGCGCGATGACCAGCGTCGTGCGGTTGGCGCTGAGCTTGTCGAGCGCCTGCTGCACCAGCGCTTCCGAGCGGGCGTCGAGCGCCGATGTGGCTTCGTCCAGCAGCAGGATCGGGGAGGCGCGCAGCAGCGCGCGCGCGATGGTCACGCGCTGGCGCTGGCCGCCCGACAGGGCCGAGCCGCGCGGTCCGACCCGGGTGTCGAGCCCATCGCTGAGCGAGGGCAGGAATTCATCGACATGCGCGGCCGAGAGGGCCTCGGCGAGGCGCGCTTCAGAGACATTGCTGGCCCCCATCAGCACATTGTCGCGCAGCGTTTCGTCAAAGAGGGCGCTGTCCTGCGCGACGACGCTGAACAGATCGCGCAGGCTGCGCAGGTCGGTGCGCGTCACATCTGCACCGCCGACGCTGACGCGCCCGGCCTGCGCATCGGCCAGCCGGGTCACCAGCGTGAAGACCGTGGTCTTGCCCGCCCCCGACGGGCCGACCAGCGCCGTGGTCTTGCCCGGCTCGGCGGTGAAGCTGAGGCCGCGCAGCACCGGTTCGCCGTCATAGGCAAAGGTGACATCGTCAAAGCGGATCTCTTCGGTGCCCGGGGCGGGCAGCGGATCAAGCGGCCCCTCGGGTTGGGCGATGCGCGGCTTTTCGTCGAGCAGCCGGTAGATGCGCTCGAGCGAGGCCAGCACGCTCTGCCACGTCCCGGCAAGCGCGCCCAGTCGGCGCAGCGGATCGAACAGAAAGGCGATGGCCGAGAAGAAGGTCATGAACTCGCCCACGGTGCGCTCTCCGGCGACGATCTGGCCGCCGGCCAGCACCAGCACCAGCGCAAAGCCCAGAGCGGCCACCAGATCCGACATCGAGCCCATGGCCGCCTGACCGCCAGCGACGCGCACGCGCGCCTTGACGAAACGTGACAGCACCTGACTGAGGCGGGTGGTTTCCTGCTCTTCCAGCCCGGTGCGCTGGATCGTGACGACACCGTGGAAGATCTCATCCAGCCGGGTCGAGGCCGCCGCCGAGGCGTCCCGCGCGCGGATGCCCATCGTGCGCACCGCGCGTTGCAGGATCGCGGCGGGCAGCACCAGAAGCGGGACACCGACCAGAGCGGCGACGGTCCACAGCCAGTCGGTCCACAGCGCCACCGCCAACAGCGCGAGGATCGAGATTGAATCGCGCGCGACGCCGGGGATGAGCCTGTCAAAGATCGCCGCCACCTCGGCCGTGTCGCCGCGTACGCGGTCGATCAGATGGCCGGGCGGGTGCGTGTGGTGAAACCCGTGATCCAGCGTCATCAGATGGCCGGTCAGCTTGGATTGCAGGCCGGTCACCACCTTCTCGGACACATACGCCATGACTGTGCGATAGGTGAACGAGGTGATCGCGCGCACCACGAAGGTCGCGCCGAACGCCAGGGCCACCCAGAGCACCATATCCGCCCGACCTGCGACCAGCACATCGTCGAACATCGGCTTGAGCAACGCGCTGAGCACGCCCGTCATGGCCCCGTCGATCACCATGCACAGCGCACCCAGCAACAGCCAGGGAACCCAGCGGCGCGCATACCCGTTCCAGAACCAGCGCGCCAGCATGCGATCATGGGCGCGGTTGACGGTCGGGGCGTCGGATTCAGGGGTAGAGCGCATTGGCGGCAGGCCTGTTGGGGATCGCGCGGGTCTATACCGCGGATTGTGGCGCAGGGAAACCGGAGATGCGGAACCGCGAGGCTGTGCAGGGGTTTGCTCCTTGGTAGAGAATCGGTCAGGTTGGCCGCTTGTCGCCGGTTCAGGATCGCGAGAGGGGCACCGATGGACAGCCAACAGATGATGATCCTTGCCGTGCTTGGCCTGACCGTGGCGGGTTTCTTGTGGGGTCGCTTTCGCCATGATGCCGTCGCATTGGCGGCGCTGGTCGCCTGTGTGCTGACCGGTCTCGTGCCGGTCGAGACCGCCTTTGCCGGGTTCGGGCATCCCGCCGTGGTGACGGTGGCCTGCGTGCTGATCCTCAGCCGGGCGTTGCAGCATACCGGAGCGGTCGATGCGCTGGCCCGGCGCGTGTTGCCGTCGCAGGCGGGTCAGGTGCCTGCCGTGGCGGCCCTGATGGGGCTGGGCGCGGGACTGTCGGCGTTCATGAATAACGTGGGTGCGATGGCGCTGCTCATGCCGCTGGCTGTGCAACTGGCGGGGCGGCTCAAGCTGCCGCCGGGACAGGTGCTCATGCCGCTGGCCTTTGGCACGATCCTCGGCGGTATGGTGACGCTGGTTGGGACGCCGCCGAACCTGATCGTCGCCGGCTTTCGCCCGGAGTCGACGTTTCGGATGTTCGACTTCACCTGGGTCGGCCTGCCGGTGGCCGCCATCGGCATCGCCTTCGTGGCGCTGATCGGCTGGCGGCTGGTTCCGGCGCGCAGGCCCAGCGGCGAGGCGCCCTTCGAGACCGGCGCCTATCTGACCGAGCTGCGCATCCCCGAGGACAGCAAGGCCGTCGGCCTGACCCTGCGCGGGTTCGAGGATGCGCTGGACGGGCTCGATATCATGGTGCTGGCGCTGGTGCGCGGCACCACGCGGCAGAACAACCCGCACCGGGGGCGCAAGATCAAGGCAGGCGATCTGTTGATCGTCGAGGCCGAGGCGAAGGCGCTGACCGAGAGCGCCGCCCAGCACGGCATCGCGCTGGACGGGCTGTCGGCGTTTGAAGAGGAGGAAGACGATGACGAGATCGTCCTGCGGGAATTTGCGCTGCTGCCCGGCTCGGCGCTGATCGGGCGCTCGGCACGGCAGTTGCAGCCGCGCTCGCGCTGGGGGGTGTCGCTGCTGGCGATCTCGCGCGAGGGGCAGCGGCCGCGCGGACGGCTGGGCAGTCTGATGCTGAAATCGGGCGATCTGCTCTTGTTGCGTGGCACGCCCGCGCTGCTGGCCGAATTCGCGCGCGACATGAATTGCGTGCCACTTGATACAGCACCCGTGTCGGTGCCCGACAAGGGTAAGGCCATCGCGGCGGCGGGGATCATGACGGTGGCGATCCTTGCCTCGGCGGTCGGGCTGGTGCCGGCGGCGGTGGCGTTTGCGGCGGGAGTGCTGGCGACGATGCTGACCCGGACGCTGCCGCTGCGCGAGGTGTATACGGCGCTGGACGGGCCGGTGATCGTGCTGCTGGCCGCGCTGATCCCGGTGGCGGGGGCGATGCAGGCGACCGGGGCGGCGGATCTGCTGGCGGGCGGGCTGGTCGACGGGCTGGCGCAGGGCAACACGGTGGCGGCGCTGGTGGTGGTGCTGGTGGTGACGATGGTGCTGTCGGACGTGATGAACAACGCGGCGACGGCGGCGGTGATGGCCCCCATCGCGCTGGGGATCGCGGCGCAGCTGGGGGCGCAGGCGGACGGGTTCCTGATGGCGGTAGCGATCGGGGCGTCGTGCGCCTTCCTGACGCCGATCGGGCACCAGAACAACACGCTGATCTTAGGTCCGGGCGGGTTCCGCTTTGGCGACTACTGGCGGCTGGGACTGGCGCTGGAGGTGGTGATCGTGGCCGTCTCGGTGCCGATGATCCTGTGGGTCTGGGGGGTGTGAGGGGCCCGGTTGGCGGGCGTTTCGTACGGTGGGATAGTTGCACGGAGTGAGGGAATTCAGGGGGTTGAGTGGGGGCGTTAGGGTTTTGGTAGGGATTTCACGCCGTTTCAGGGGAGGCGGGCGGTGGCGCAGGTTCGAAACCATCGGGGTTTTCTTGCCAACGTTTCCATTCGCTGAGGAACGAAACCTCGGACTCGTCGAATGACAAGTATGGCGGCACGAATGACAAGTATGGCGGCACCCACTTTAGCCAATGCGCTGGACTTTGCCTGCCTTTGGGCAAGAGAACCGACTCATCACCGAAGCTTGCATTGACTTGTTCCTGAGAAATCGGCACCGAAGAACAATCCACATCCCTGAGCGCTGCACCTCGAAGAGTAGCAGCGCTCAGGGATGTGTCTGAATCCATCCGCGCTTCGATGAGGACCGCCCCCTCCATCCGCGCCCCGCTGAGGTCCGCCCCCTCCATCCGAGCTTCGATGAGGTCCGCCCCCTCCATCCGCGCCCCGCTGAGGTCCGCCCCCTCCATCCGCGCCCCGCTGAGGTCCGCCCCCTCCATCCGCGCCGCGCTGAGGACCGCCCCCTCCATCCGCGCCCAGCTGAGGACCGCCCCCTCCATCCGCGCCCCGCTGAGGTCCGCCCCCTCCATCCGAGCGTTGTTGAACTGCGCCAAGTCAAAGTTGCCTTTTTGCAACTTTGCGTTCTGAAGATTGGCGTGACGCAGGTCGAGTTGATAGCCCGAGTACCGGCCAACGGCGTCGGTCCAAGTTTCCAGCTCGCGTTCGAAAGCAGCAAGGGCTTCGGGTGTGAGTGCCGCCTTGCCGGGGTCATCGGGTAGCGCGGGGCAGGGCGTGTCGACATGACGGGTGATGCTTTGGCTTGGCGTAGCGGGCCATGCGGCCTCGACCAACAGTTGATCGTGGGTACGGCGGCCGATGACCTTCAAGGCTTGGGCGATGTCTTCCCGCGGCGTTGGGAGGCTTTGCGCCCATAGGCGGACCAGGCCGTTGCGATCTTGGCCGAATCGTTCCTCGCGTATGGTGAGATGCTCCTTGCGCTCGTCTTCGGTCGGATCGTCCTTGAGGTGTTCCCAGTCACCATAGGGATGGTACTGCGCGCTGCTGGCGGGGGCGTTTTCGCGGATATAGGCGCAGAGGATTTCCATCACGCGGACGTGGTCGCGGCCTTTGTCATGGGTGGTTGAATCCTGCGCGATGCGTTCGAGAGAGAGGATCGCGCCGATGCGGACTTCGAGGTTGGGTTTGGTTTCTTCCACGCCGTCTTTCTTGACCGTCTTTTCCGCCCCCAGCATCTCGACCGCTTTGGCGATGCGGTCGGTCATGTGGCCTTCTTTCTGGTAGCGGACGGTCTGGTGTTTCAGCACCGTGCCCCAGATCAGAAAAGGCGCGCCGAGGAGGGCGGCGATCAGCGCGCCTGCGCCGAGGTTCGGGCCCGCGCCGCCGGTTTCGGTCACGCGGAACGTGTGGAGGAGCACGGTGAAAGCTGCGCCCACAGCGCCGAGAAACAGGAGTGTGCCGAGGATCACCATCGCGGCGAGCAAGGCGTTTGCGTCGGGGTTGGCGAAGGGCCAGCGGCTGGCGACGGGCTTCGACAGAAGCGGTAGCGCGGCCCAGATCAGGAGCACGAACAGCGCCAAGGCGAGAGCGATGACGAGCCAGACGGGCACAGCGAGGGTTGTGAAGACGGAGAAGGGATCAGGCATACGCAACACTCACCAAGTGGTTGCGGGGAGGGTGCCTCAGGGGCGAGGGTTTGGGAAGGGGGTGGTGGGGTGAAACCCCACCCTACGGGCGCGGCAAGGGCGGTTGTTTGGGAAGGGGGTGGTGGGGTGAAACCCCACCCTACGGGCGCGGCAAGGGCGGTTGTTTGGGAAGGGGTGGTGGGGTGGAACCCCACCCTACGGGGTGGTGCTCAGGCGTTGCAGTCGGGGTAGCGGATCACGTCGCCCGGGCGGTCGATGATGACGGTGCCCTCGGCGCGCAGTTGGTCGAAGGCGGTGTCGATCGGGCGGAAGTAGGGGCCGTCGCGGCTGAGGGTTTCCTCGGCGGTGACGCCGAGCTGGGCGGCGAGGGACTCGGCCAGGATCCGCTCGCCGCCGTTCAGCGGCAGCTCGCAGCCGTGTTCGGCGAAACCGGCGCGGATGAGGGGGATCATCGTCTCGGGCGGGATGGTCGAGGGGGCAATGGGCGTGCGCGACACGTCGGTCATGCCGCCGGGGCTGCGCGGAGCGGAGGGCGTGTGCGGGGATTGCGGGGTCTTGGGCGACAGTTGCGCCTGGGCGAGGCCGGTGGAGAGGGCAAGGACGGTAAGGGCGATGAGGGGGCGATGAAACATGGGATGGGTCCAAAACTCAGGGGTTAAAGCCCGAGTCTCGGCCATAAGGGCAAGGTCTGTCAATTGCGCGGGTTAACCGGCGTCGCAGCCGGGGTAGCGCAAGGTGCTGGTCTGGGGGTCGACAAAGACGAGGCCGCTTGCGGCGAGCTGCTGCAGGGCGGTTTCGATCATCGCGCGGTAGGGGCCGCGTCTGTCGTAAATGTCGGCCACCGCGAGGCCGAGGCTGCTGGCAAGCCCCTCGACAAAGGTGTTTTCGGCGCTGGCGCGCGGCAGGGCGCAGTCATTGGCGGCGAAGATGGCACGGATCGTGGCGAGCATCGATTCCGGGTCGGCGGGTGCGGGGGCGGCCTGCGTTGGCGGCGGGGTCTTGGACGGGGTCTGGGCGCTGGCGAGGCTTGCGGTGAGAGCCGTGGCGGCGAGGACGATCAGGGCGCGGCGGAGCATGGGGTCGGGCCTGTGTGCAAGAGGGACGCAGAGAACGCTGGCGCGTGCGGGGGCGTCTGTCAATCGGGACGACGGAGGCGCGATGCCGTGCCCTGCGGCTTGCCGGTGGCGTGTCAATCGCCTAGACAAGCGCGAACCCGTTCCTTCCAAAGGTGAACCATGCGCCTGAGCCGCTATTTCCTGCCCGTCCTCAAGGAAAACCCCTCGGAGGCGCAGATTGTCAGCCACCGGCTGATGCTGCGCGCGGGGATGATCAAGCAGCAGGCGGCGGGGATTTATTCCTGGCTGCCGATGGGCTTCAAGGTCCTGAAACGCATCGAACAGATCGTGCACGAGGAGCAGGTGCGCGCGGGGCATATCCCGCTGCTCATGCCGACGCTGCAATCGGCGGATCTGTGGCGCGAATCCGGGCGCTATGACGCCTATGGTCCCGAGATGCTGCGCATCAAGGACCGGCATGACCGCGAGATGCTGTACGGGCCGACGAATGAGGAGATGATCACCGACATCTTCCGGTCGCATGTGGGGTCGTACAAGGATCTGCCGCTGACGCTGTACCACATCCAGTGGAAATTCCGCGACGAGGTGCGGCCCCGGTTCGGCGTGATGCGCGGGCGCGAGTTCCTGATGAAGGACGGCTATAACTTCGACGTCGACAAGGACTCGGCGCTGCACGCCTATAACCGCCATATGGTCAGCTATCTGCGCACCTATGAGCGCATGGGCCTGACGGCGATCCCGATGCGGGCCGACAGCGGGCCGATCGGGGGCGACGATACGCATGAATTCCTCGTGCTGGCGCAGACGGGTGAGTCCGAGGTGTTCTTCGACGACCGCGTGACCACGCTGACGCTGGGCGACCGGGCGGTCGATTATGACGACCGCGAGGCGGTGGCGGCGGTGTGCGAGGAGTTCACCACGCTCTATGCCCGCACGGATGAGACGCATGACGCAGGCCTGTTCGACGCGGTCCCCGAGGAGCATCGCAAGGTGGCGCGGGGCATCGAGGTGGGGCAGATCTTCTACTTCGGCACCAAATATTCCGAGCCGATGGGCGCGGTGGTGGTCAATGACAAGGGGGAGCGGGTGCCGGTGCACATGGGCTCGCACGGGATCGGGGTCAGCCGCTTGCTGGGCGCGATCATCGAGGCCAGCCATGACGACAAGGGCATCATCTGGCCCGAGGGCGTCACGCCGTTCCATGCCGGGATCGTGAATTTGAAGCAGGGCGACGAGGCGGCGGATGCGGCCTGCGAGGCGCTGTACAAGGCGCTGGCCGGGGTTGGTCTGGAAGCGCTCTATGATGACCGCAACGACCGGGCGGGGGCGAAGTTTGCGACGATGGATCTGATCGGTCTGCCGTGGCGCATCACCGTAGGCCCGCGCGGGCTGGCCAAGGGCGTGGTCGAGCTGACCTCGCGCCGCACCGGCGAGAGCGAAGAGATGACGCCGGAAGCCGCCGTGGCCCGGCTGGTTGCGATCTACGCGCCGCATCGGTGAGCGGGTGCGGCGCGCGGCCCCCATCGAGGGGGCCGCGCGCCGGCGCCTGTCGGCGCAGGGGGCTGTGCGCCCCCTCGGGCGCAGGCGCGCCCTTCACCCCCTGCAGAGTATTTCTGACACGATGAGGGGGCGCTGTTGCCGGATCGGGTCAGGGGCGTATTTTTGGCAAGATGAAGGGGCGGCGGGCGAGGGCGGCTGAGGGGGTGACGATCCCGCGGGTTGACTGGGCGGCGCTGCGGGCCGGCGATCCGGTGCAGGTGGCCGAGGGTCGGCGCGGGGCCTGCGACGTCGGGTTTCTGACGCGGGTGAACACACCGATTGACGCCGGGCAGCTGCGCGCGGCGTTGGCGGCGTCTCGGGCGTTCTTTGCGCAGCCTTTGGCGCTGAAGGCCGCGGTGGACATGGCGCGCACCGGGGCGAGCCGCGGTTGGGGCGGGCCGGGGTCGGAGCAGGTCGATCCGGCGGCAAACCGGGATTACAATGAAGTCTTCGATCTGGGGTTCGCGGTGGCGGGATCAGCGCTGGCCGTGCCTGCGCCCACTCTGGGGCCGGAGCGGCCTGAGGGCTATTACGCGCGCAGCGCGGGCGCTTTCGCTGCACGGGTTGGGCGTGATAGCCGGGGCAATTGGTGAAGACCCGCACTGGATTGACGGCGCTTTCGATCAGCCGATGGCGGTGTTGCGGGCCAATTACTATCCGCAGCGGCCGGGTTGGGCGGGCGAGCAGGATTTCGGCATCGCCGCGCATACCGACCATGGGTGACTGACGCTGCTGGCCACCGACGGTGTGCCCGGGCTGGCGGTGCAGCGGCGGGATGGCGGCGGGCTGGGTGTGGTGGCCGAGCCGGGCGAATTTGTCCTGTATTTTGGCGAAATGCTGGAGATGGGGTCAGGCGGGCGCATCAGGGCGACGCCGCACCGGGTTGTCGGCAGCGCCCAGGCGCGCGTTTCCGTGCCGCTGTTCTTCAACCGCAGCCCTGCGGTGAACGTGGCACCCTTGGGAACAGGCGGCGTGGTGCGGGCGGTCGATCACCTGCCGCGACGGTTCAACGAGACCTACGTGCCTTTGCACAAACGCTGACCGCGTGCCGTCAGGGCGCTGCCCGGTCGCCCCGCGTCAGGGAGCGGCCGCTGGGGCGACCTCGGGCTGGGGCACGGGTGTGACCTCGGCGCTCTCGGGCGGATAGCCTTGCTCATAGGCGCGGCAAAGAATCCCGATGCTGAGAACGACCGGCAGAGAGGTGACGATGAACTCGACGAGCGAAAGCGCGAAGGGGATCACCGGCGACGGCCAGTTCTGCTCGTTCGGCGGCGCAACTTGGTTCAGTGACCAGAAGAGTGCGAGCATTGCCGGCAAGGCGATCAGGGCGAGCTGAAGCAGGACCTTCCACCATGTCTTGCGCGCGGCGCGCAGGGTCTTGCGCAGCGACATCGGGCGACCCATCGCGGCGGCGGGCAGTTGCGTGCCGAAGACCGACAGGATCAGCCCGCTCCAGGGGATCATTGCAACAAAGGCCAAGCTGGCGACAGCGTTGCGAAAGTCTGGTGTGTCCCGGGGCGTAAAATCGACAATCAGGGTCACCGGGAGCAGGATGATGACGACAAAATAGAGCAGGCTAACGCCCAGAAAGCGCCACAAGTTTGCGATGGTCAAGAGCGGCTTGCCATCGTCGGTTTCCCATGTCCGCGACCAGAAGCGGCGAGGGCGGAGCAGGAGGACCTGGAACAGAGCGCCGTAAAAGAACAAAAGGGTGATTAACATCGTCGAATTGGAACCGCCATCGGCATTGAGAGACGCCAAGCCGACCATCAGCACCGCGAAGAACGCCACAACGGGAAACGAATGGGCGACGGCCCTGACCAGATACGCGAATAACGACGGCATGAACGCTCTTCCCTCACTCTGCACGCTTAGGGTGTAGGCCGGGAGGATGGCTACGTCGTTGTGAAATCACCAAACCCAGGTTTGAGGACACGGATCTGTGATCGATGCGCCACAGGCGGGGAGGCTGCCGACGTGGTGAGATCTGCTCAGGTGGCCGGCGTCTCGCGCAGGAAAGCGCGGGAGAGGATGGCGACTTTCAGGACCCCGATCGGGGCGACGGTTGCCATTGCCACAGCCGCAACGATCACCATCTGCGCAGACGGGGCGCGGTGGTTGAGCCATGACAGGGCATCGTCGGTGAGCATCGGTTCTGGCCCGAAGACGGGGGACGACCACCCAACGGCGGCCAGGAACGCGACGCCAAGTCCGAGCGCAAATACCAGAAGCTGAAACGCACTCCGATGCCATGTCGAGCGCGCAGCTTTCCGCGCTTCGAGCGGGGAAAAGGGCAGGCCGAGGGCTGCTGCCGGCAGCAGCGAGCCAAAGGCGGCGAGCACGGGCCAGAGCGTCACGACGCAGACCATGGCCGTGAGCCCTCGGCGGTCTGAGCGATGGGCCGGATCACGCGGCCGCACAGCGTCGGTCACGGAGAGGGCCGCAAGACAGCCGAGCAGCGCCGCAACCAGAAGGAAGCGCAGCAGGCTTGGTCCGGGGCGGGGTGTGCTCTTGTCGCTGGCCTGCGCAAGGCGTCGCCAGTGTCACGGCCCCAGGAGGAGCCGCCTGTGAACAAGGGAGAGAAAGGCGGCAGCGGGAAGCAAGGTGCCGATGAACGCGGGTGAGAGCAAGGTGATCACGAAAAAGCCCCCGATCAGCGGCAGGCAGTCGCGGATACTTTGGGCAAGGTAGAGGACGATGTTCTGGTGCGCAGGGGGCGCTTGCTTTCAACTGGGAGGTACTGACCGGGCGCAATCGCGTCAGGGGGGCGATACGGCGCTTGGGCAACCTCTGCGCCTCTGGCACTTGGGGATCAGCGGAACACGCTCAGGATTTCTTCCAGCGGTTTCTTGGTTTTGGCCACGGCGGGGACGGTGGCATCCTCGGCCGGATAGCCGACGGGCAGGATCATCACCGGCTTCTCCGAGGCTGGCCGACCGCAAAGATCGTTGAGGAATTTCATCGGGTTGGGCGTGTGCTCGAGGCACACCAACCCCGCATGGTGCAGGGCGGCGATCAGGAAGCCGGTGGCGATGCCGACGCTTTCGGGGACGTAGTAATTCTTGAACCGCGCGCCGCCGGGCCGTTCGCCCCAGCGTTGAGCGAAGATGACGATCAGCCAGGGCGCGTCGGTCAGATGGGGTTTGGAGGCGCCGGTGCCGATCGGCTCCAGCGCGGCCAGCCATTCATCGCCCGCGCCGCCGGCGTAAAAGGCGCGCTCTTCATCCTCGGCGGCGGCACGGATGCGGGCTTTCAACGCCGGATCGGCGATGGCGACGAAATGCCAGGGCTGGTGGTTGGCCCCTGAGGGCGCGGTGCCCGCGGCGGCGATGCAGGCTGCGATGACGGGTTCGGGGACCGGGCGGGCGCTGTAGTCGCGCACCGAGTGGCGCTTGCGCAGGTAGGTGAGAAAAGCCTGCGCCTGAGTCAGGGCGAGCGCGTCCGTGGTCTGGACGCGGTCAGGCAGCGGGACGGGCTGGTACTGGGGCTTTGCGCTGTCGGACATGGGCACCTCCTGAGACCCCTTGCGTAGCAGCGCGGTGCAGGGTGGTCCAGCGGTGTCATCTTAACCTTCGGGCAAGGGTTTCATGCGCAGACTGGGGCAGGGAATCCGGATCCTGTCTATGCCACACAGGAAGAGAGGTCGCTTGGAAACAAACGCATAAGGTGCCGGTCGGCACCGTACCCGTGGCTGTGGATTGACGCGCGGGGTGGTGGGCGGTAGGGGTCCATCTCGCACACCCATCCGCCCGGTCGGGGATCCGATACCCATGCCCACCCCCTTGCTCCTGATCCTGACAGCCGCCGGTTTTGGCGCCTCGCCGCTGTTGATCGCGCTTGCCGTCGCCTATTTCCCGCCCTGGACCCTGGCGGCGCTGCGCTCGGCCTTCGCGCTGCCGTTGCTGCTGATCGCGGCCGGTTTCTTTGGCAGCGGGCTGCGCCTGTCGCGGCATGATCTGCTGACCGCCCTGGTCGGCGGTGTGCTGGTGGTGTCGATCCCCTTCGTGAGCATGGCGGCGGGCATGCAGTATATTCCCACCGGCATGGGCGGCATGCTCTATGCCACGATGCCGCTGTTCACATTGGCGCTGGCAGCATTTTTTCTGGCCGATGAGCCCGCGACGCTGGAGCAGGAAATCCGTATCGGCATCGGTATGGTTGGTGTTGTGCTGATCTCGATCCCGGCGATCCTGTCAGGCGGTCTGGCCGAGGCGGGTCTGGGCACGCTGCTGACGCTGATCTCGCCGCTGAGCTACGCGGCGGGCAACGTGTGGTTCCGTCGGCGTGAAAAGATGTCGCCGATGGTCCTGTCGGCGGGAATGTTCGCGGTGGGTGTGGTGACGGTCTGGCCGGTGGCGCTGCTGGTCGACGGGGCGGTGCAGGTCACGCCCTCGCCCTATGTTCTGTTGGTGCTGCTGGCACTCGTCGTTCTGGCGACGGTCGCGCCAAACCTGCTGAATTACGCGCTGGTGCGCCGCGCTGGTGCGAACCGGGCGGCCCTGGCGATGTTCCTGATGCCGGCGTTCAGCGTGATCTTCGGGATGATATTTCTGGGCGAACGGCTGCCGGTTCTCGCTTTTGGCGGTCTGGCGCTGGTGATCGCTGCATCGACTGCGCCGGTGCCGGGCTTTGTCCGCCGTCTTGCCAGAAAGCGCCGGTCAGCGGGCAACGGGTCACGGGGCGGCGGGCGGGGGCGCGGCCGCGGTCGTGGCCGGGGCCAGCGCGTCGGAGGTGTGCCGTTGTCGCCGGAAGAACGCGCGGAATTTCAGGCGCGGCGCGAGGCGCGGCAGGCCGCGCGCGCGCTGGCCCCGGTTGACGAGTGATCAGCGCAGCCGCAGCCCGCCTTCACGCTCCAGGAAGGCGATCACCGCCTCGATGCCGACCCCGTTGCGCACCTGCGCCATGACATAGGGCCGCTGGCCGCGCGCGCGGTGGGTGTCGGCCTCAAGCTGCGCGAGATCGACGCCAACGTAGGGCGCCAGATCGGTCTTGTTGACCACCAGCAGGTCGGATTTTGTCAGGCCGGGGCCGCGCTTGCGCGGAATGTCCTGCCCGGCGGCGGTGTCGATGACATAGATCGACAGATCCGCCAACTCGGGCGAAAACGTCGCCGCCAGATTGTCGCCACCGCTCTCGATCAGGATCAGGTCCAGACCGGGGATCTCAAGGCTCAGTTCAGCCACGGCGGCCAGATTGATCGACGCATCCTCGCGGATCGCGGTGTGCGGGCAGCCGCCGGTTTCTACGCCCTTGATGCGCGCCTCGGGCAGGACCTGTGCGCGGACCAGATAATCGGCGTCCTCGCGCGTGTAGATGTCGTTGGTGATCACCGCCATCGAGCAGCGGCTGGCCAGCGCACGGGCCAGTTGCTCGGTCAGCGAGGTCTTGCCGCAGCCGACGGGGCCGCCGATTCCCACCCGGAGGGGGCCATTCATGCTCATGTCCGAAAGATCCTGACGTCTTGGGTTTCGTGTTCAAAGGCGGCAAGGTCGGCAGCCAGCGCCGCCCCGCCGAGGTCATCAAGCGTCGCCGTTGCCGCACTGGCCGCAAGACTGCCCAGCACCGGTGCCAGATTGGCCAGAACCGTTTGTCCTGCAGTCTGGCCCAGCGGCACATGGCGTACAGCGATGGTGGTCAGGTTGCCTGCAAATCCTTGCAAGAACAAGGCGATAACCGTAGCGGGCGGCAAGGAAAGCGCCTGCGCCGCCTCACCCAGCGCGATCGGGAGCGCACGCGGGGGCAGGCTGCGACCGGTGATGCCCGCAACGGTCCGGGCAAGGGCGGTGCCCTGATCCAGCGTTTCACGCAGACGCTCGGCCGATGGCGCGAGGGCGCGGGCCAGAGCGTCGAGCGCATCAAGGTCTGTCCCGGGCCTGAGCGCCTGCGCCAGTAACACCGCGTCCTGCCACCCCGCGCCATACAGCAAGATGCCGGTAAGCCAGTCTTCAAGTGTGGCGGCGTCGTGGATCGTGCCGTCGGCGACCACCCGTTCAAGCCCATGGGAATAGGCAAAAGCCCCTGTCGGAAAGGCGGGGGAAAGCCATTGCATCAGGGTCAGCAGATCGGTGTCAGCCATCGAGCCGTTTGGCGACCTCGTTCACGTTCCCCAGCGCCACCAGCCGGACCTCGCGCGTCAGGCGCAGGGTAGGTTTCAGGCCGAAGAATACCGATCCGAGGATGAACAGCAAGGTGCCGGTTTGCGTGGTGTCGGGGCTGAGAAACAGGATCGATCCGACAATGAACAACCCCGCGGCCAGGAAATCAACCAATGTATAGGCGATCTCATAGGCGGCCCAAAGGCGCTCGTGCTCTGGCGAGAGGCTGCGGTTGGCGGGGTGGAACAGCGTCATTCAGCGGCATCTTCCGCATGCGGGTGATGATGTCCATGGTCATCATGTCCATGATGATGGTGTCCATGGGTATGATCGCCATGCGTATGGTGCGCTGCCGGACCATGGTCATGGCCCATCGTGCGACCTGTGCCATAGGCCCCGGATTCGGGTGCGAAGGGGCGCGAGGCCCGGGTGATTTGCGCGCCAAGACCGGTAAGCATTTTCTCCAGCACATGGTCTTCGCGGATCAGCAGATGATCGTGGTGAATTTCGCAGGGTGTATGCCGGTTGCCGATGTGCCAGCACAGGCGCGCCAGCGGCCCGGTGATCACAAGGACTGACTCTTCGGCGGCGACGATCTGAATGTTACGTCCGTCTTCCAGTTCAAACCCCCAGAAGGGGTCGAGATTGGTGACGGTGGGCAGGTCGACCAGAAAGCTGTCGCCCTGCACCGTTGTCAGCCGTTTGCGGCGGATCAGGCGGGCGTCATAGTCCAGCACCACGATGTCATGGGCCTGCGCAGGTTGTTGGGTCAGCAGTCGGGCGGCGGGGGGCAGGTCAGTCATCAGGGAATCCTCGTAAACGGTCCGTTTACCCTCGCAGGGCTAGAGTGCAGGTGCAAGCAAGGGAGGCGTCCATGCGCAGCGAGTCGCAGGCTGATGAACTGACCAGGGTCCGCGAAAGGATCACCGCGCTGCGGTCGCGTGAACGCGATCTGTGTGCGGCTTTGATCGCCGGCAGTGAGGACGCGCGACTGGGACAATGGAGCCGGGTCGAGGTGGTGGAGCGACGCGTGCGGATTTTTGACCACAATCTGTTGCCGCAGGTGCTGCGTGAAGACCCGCTGTTCTGGCGCGAACGGGTGCTGACCGAAGTGCGCTGCGACCGGCTGGGCGCGGGTCTGATGGGGGCCGATGACGCCGCGTTGATAGGGATGTCCCTTTTGAATTGAAGGGGTTGGCGCGTCCAAGCGGCGCGTTGGACAGGCGGGTTGCCAAAGCTGTAACCGGCAAGGCATGTCCGGGTGCCCGAAGGCGCGCGGGCTTGGTGCAGGAATGCTGTGCCGTTTGGCGTGCACAAAGTGCGGGCCAGACACCAGCGGCGGGCGCGCCCGAAGGCGACGCCGTCCGCGCCAGGGCGTGGGTGCATGCGGGACGCGACTGTGCCGGTGCGCTCAGCGCGCGGTCCCGCAGAAGCGGGGCCGCCTGCGCGGCGGTCAGAAGCCGATGCGGTCGCGGAAAACGTGGTGCACGATACGGTCGCGGCTGGTGCCGAGTTCGGCCAGTTGCGCGTCGGTCATCATTTGCAGACGCTCAATCTCATCCCGGCGCGAGCGGGCTTCAAGATAGGCGTTGAAGCCCTGGCCGAGCGTGGCGAAAAAGGCGTCGATCTGGGCGCGGATGCGCGGGGTGAAGTCGGTGGCGGAAATGAAAGCCATTTGAAAACCTCGTTTGCAGAGTTCTCTCCCTTGGGTTCAAAATAGGACACCGGGGCTGACATAACCACTGCTGGTTCGGCATGCGTGCTTTGCGGGTGCAGCATGGCTCATGCCGGGGGCGTGATGGCGAAGGCCGGCGTGATTGCAGAGGAAAATGGCGGCATTCGTGCTTGACGCCTGCCTGAAGACGACGTTTTCCCGTGTGAAGGCGCTTAGTTTGCCGCGATGCAGCGTAAGGCTGGCGGGATGGTGGGAAAAGCAAAGGGCGGCACGGGCATTGCCCCGCACCGCCCTCAGTCAACGTCAGGCTTGCGCTCAGAACAGGAAGTAGCGCTGCGCCAGTGGCAGTTCGGTGGCGGGCTCGCAGGTGAGCAGTTCGCCGTCGGCGCGGACCTCATAGGTCTCGGGGTCAACGTCGATACTGGGGGTGGCGAAGTTGAGCTTCATGTCGGACTTGGTCACCCCCCGGCAACCCTGCACAGCAACCAGCGATTTGCGCAGTCCGAGCGCGTCGCCAATGCCCGCGTCCAGCCCGGCCTGACTGACAAAGGTAACCGCCGAACGCTCGACCGCGCGGCCCAGTGCGCCGAACATCGGGCGCGAATAAACCGGCTGCGGCGTGGGGATCGAGGCGTTCGGATCGCCCATCTGCGCCATGGCGATGGAGCCGCCGATCAGCACCATCTCGGGCTTGGCACCGAAAAACGCGGGGGACCAGAGCACCAGATCGGCGCGTTTGCCGGTCTCGATGGAACCGATTTCACCGGCCATGCCGTGCACGATGGCCGGGTTGATGGTGTATTTCGCGATGTAGCGGCGGGCGCGCAGGTTGTCGTTCTCGCCGGTTTCATCGGCCAGCCGCCCGCGTTGCTGCTTCATCTTCGAGGCGGTCTGCCAGGTGCGGGTGATCACCTCGCCGACGCGGCCCATGGCCTGACTGTCCGAGGAAATGATCGAAAACGCGCCCATGTCGTGCAGGATATCCTCAGCCGCGATGGTTTCGCGGCGGATGCGGGATTCCGCAAAGGCGACATCCTCAGGGACTTTGCGCGACAGGTGGTGGCAGACCATCAGCATGTCGAGATGCTCTTCGATCGTGTTGATCGTGTAGGGCATCGTCGGGTTGGTCGATGACGGGATGACGTTCTGCGACGAGACCACCTTGATGATGTCGGGGGCGTGGCCGCCGCCCGCGCCTTCGGTGTGGAAGGCGTGAATGGTGCGGCCCTTGATGGCGTCGAGGGTGTTTTCGACAAAGCCGGATTCGTTAAGCGTGTCGGTGTGGATCATCACCTGCACGTCCATCTGGTCGGCCACGGTCAGGCAGCAGTCGATGGCGGCGGGGGTGGTGCCCCAGTCTTCGTGCAATTTCAACGCACAAGCGCCCGCAGTGATCATTTCAACCAGCGCATCCGGCTGGCTGGCGTTGCCCTTTCCAGCCAGGCCGATGTTCATCGGCAAGCCGTCGATGGCCTGCAGCATCCGTCCGATATGCCAGGGACCGGGGGTGCAGGTGGTGGCGAGCGTGCCATGCGCCGGGCCGGTGCCGCCGCCGAGCATGGTGGTCAGGCCGGAATGCAGGGCGTCCTCGACCTGTTGCGGGCAGATGAAATGGATATGCGCGTCGAAGCCGCCCGCGGTCAGGATCTTGCCTTCGCCAGCGATGATCTCGGTCCCCGGGCCGATGATCACATCGACGCCGGGCTGGGTGTCGGGGTTGCCCGCCTTGCCGATCACCGCGATGCGCCCGTCGCGCAGGCCCACATCGGCTTTGTAGATGCCGGTATAGTCGAGGATCAGCGCGTTGGTGATAACAGTGTCCATGGACCCCATCGCGCGGGTGATCTGGCTTTGGCCCATCCCGTCGCGGATCACCTTGCCGCCGCCGAATTTCACCTCGTCGCCGTACAGGGTCAGGTCGCGCTCGACCTCGATGATGATCTCGGTATCACCAAGGCGCACGCGGTCGCCGGTGGTCGGGCCGAACATGTCGGCGTATTGGGCGCGGGAGATGGCGTAGGGCATGAAGGCTCCTTTCAGACGACCCAGAGGCCGTGCGATGTGTGCCAGTCCTCGATCGAGGTGTCGGGATAGCGGGGAAATTCAGCGTCTTGCGGCCCGGCGTTGACCGGCACCCAGTCGGGTTTGGCGTCGAGCATCAGGTGGGTCAGCGCGGGCGCGGGCGGCAGCGGCGTGTCGAGCGCGCTGGCGAGCGGGTGGATGAGGTCCGGCCAGGTGGGATCATAGAGCCACAGGTGGCTGCCGCAGCGCGAACAGAAATGACGCTCGGCGGTCGAGTGGCGGGTTTCACCGTCTTCGGTGATGGTGGCGCGGTAAATTGCCAATGTCTCGCGGTTCTCGACCACCAGACTGTCGGCGCGGGCGGCGAGGTTGATCGCATAACCCCCGCCGCCGGTGGTTTTGCGGCACACCGAGCAATAGCACAGCTGGTAGGGCACCGGCGTGTGGCTGGTGACGCGAAAGCGCACGGCCCCGCAGTGACAACTGCCTGAGAGGGGGAGGCCGCTCATCGCTCAACCCGGTCCGCGTCGCGACAGGCTGCGGGCGTTCGAGCGGGTGCGCGTGGCGTAGGGTTTGAGCGCTGCGGCGGCCACGGCGAGCGGCGGTTTGGATCGGGTGAGGGCGGTGTGAATGGCGGCGCTGGATTCGGTGAAGGCGGCCATTTTCTCGGACACCATGCGCGCGGTCTCACCGTCGCGCAGGTTCCAGCCGCCCATCATGCCCAGCGTGCGCATCGCCACGACCTGCTGCGCCTGCATCAGCATGGTGCCGGTTTGCAGGGCAAGGCGCAGGGCGTCAAACGCGAAGGCGGCCATCACAGCGCACCCATGACTTTGGCGTTGAAGCCATAGACGGTGCGACTGCCCTGATAGGGGATCAGATTGACCTCGCGCGTTTGCCCCGGCTCGAAGCGCACGGCGGTGCCGGCGGGAATGTCCAGCCTCTGGCCGCGCGCGGCCTCGCGGTCAAAGCTGAGACCGGGGTTGGTTTCGGCAAAATGGTAATGCGAGCCGACCTGCACGGGCCGGTCGCCGGTATTGGCGACCGTGAGCGTGGTGACGGGGGCGTCGGGGTTGAGGATGATGTCGCCGGGGGCGGCGAAAATCTCTCCGGGGATCATGGCATGTCCTTACACAAGGGCCAGCGCAAGGCCCGCCAAAGCGGCGGCCCCGCCCAGCGAGCGCGTGGTCAGGGCAGAAAGGCTGCGCCCCATCGCGATACCCGCAGCATGTAGCGCGGCGGTGGCCAAAGCAAAGCCCGCCGCGTAAAGCACCATGCCGGTGGCCGGGCCTTCAGCGCCATGCGCCCAGCCATGGGCCAGACCGAACAGCGCGATCATCGGCAGGGTGGCGGCCAGCGGCAGGCGGGTGGCAAGGGCGGCCAGCACGCCGAGGATGACGATGGAGGCAAGGATCATCGGCTCGACCGCGGGCAGGGTGACGCCGACAAAGCCAAGGGCACCGCCCGCCAGCATCGCGCCGACAAAACCCAGCGGCATCGCCCAGAGCGCGCGGCCACCGGCCTGCGCGGCCAGCAGTCCCACCGCGAGCATCGCCAGCACGTGATCCAGCCCGCCCAGCGGGTGCGCGGCGCCATGGGCGAAGGTGCCAAGGTCATGGGTGCCGTGAGCCAGCGCCAGCGTGGGCGAAAGCAGCAGCATCAGGGCGAGGGGGAGTGCGCGCATGGGGAACCTCTTAGCGGATCGGGTGGTGAACGGTGACGAGTTTGGTGCCGTCGGGGAACGTCGCCTCGACCTGCACGGAATGGATCATTTCGGGGATGCCGGACATGCATTGCTCGGCGGTGATCACATGCGCGCCGGTTTCCATCAGTTCGGCCACCGGGCGGCCGTCGCGGGCGCCCTCGACGACGAAATCGGTGATCAGCGCGATGGCCTCGGGGTGGTTGAGCTTGACGCCGCGCGCCAGCCGTCCACGCGCCACCATGGCCGCAAGGCTGATCAGCAGCTTGTCCTTTTCGCGGGGGGTAAGGTTCATGCCTGTCTCCTAGATCTGCCAGACGCGGGGCAGGCTGCCAGTGTTAGCAGGTCGCAACACGGATACCAGCCGTGCGATCTGCCGTCTGAGCGGCCAGCCGTCGGCGGCGATCAGCCGCAGCGTCAGTTTTCCGTCGAACGCCGAGGCAGCACCGCGCACACCCGGCTCGTTCAGTGTGGCGCGCACCGGACCCAGCGCATCCTCGGCCCCCTGCGCGACCAGCGCGATCGAGGCAAAGGCGCGCGCGCCCTGCAGCGTGGCGGGGCCGGTCAGGGTGCCACCGTGCATTTTCAGCGGCTCGACCAGCACGGGCTTGCCTGCGCGCAGAATCTCGCGCCGGTCGGTCAGGGTGAAGTCGCGCACCGTCTCGCCCATCGCGGCGCGGCCCAGCACGATGGCCTCCAGCAGCAGACACTCGGCCTGCGGGCCCAAGCTGATGCGGGTGTGGCGGCGCAGGGCCGAGCGGTCGAAAAGGATGGTTTCCTGCGGCAGCCAGTCGAGCCTGCCGTGGCTGATATCCAGCGAGACGCTCATCTGCGCCGTGCCCTCGCTGGCGCGGTAGGCGCGCTCGGCGGTCTGGGTGGTGGCGGTGGTGTCACTGTCGGTCTGCAGGGCAAAGGACAGTCGGTCGCCGCCGGTCAACCCGCCGGATGTATTGAGAAAAACCACCTCAGGCCGCGCGCCGGTCAGCGGAATCGCCTTGGCCGAGCCTTGGGTATAAAGCCGCTTGAGCCGCCCGCCCGCCATCACGACATCGGCCGAGCCGCGCGTGCGCTGGTGAAGGGGCGGGGTTTGGGCGTTCATGGGATCTCCGTTCATGCAAGCTCAAGCTTGTGCGGCGGCTGGGTTCAAGACGGGACGAACGGCGGGCGTTTGCTGCTTTGGCGGGCATCGTGTAGATGCCTATGTCTTAGGCGCTTCGCTCAATTTCCGGGCGAAACGGGAAGCGGCGCCGACACAGTTCGCGCTTTCGCCGGATGCGGATTTTTGCCAGCATGGCGGGGAGTTTGCGGGGCCTTTGGTGCCCCTGACGGCGAGAGAGTGTGATGCAGCCAGATGCCCGCTGGGCCTTTGCCCGATACTGCGCGATTGCGCATCATTACCCCCGGCCCGGGCGGATCTTTCCGCCGTTCAGTGCCAGGATTGACGACCTGCGCGGCGTGATTGATCGCTATGACGGCTTCATTCTGGACGCGTTCGGCGTGCTGAATGTGGGCGACGGCGTGCTGCCGCAGGCCGTCGAGCGGATCGCGCAGATGCGCGCGGCGGGCAAGCGCGTGGTGGTGCTGACCAACGGTGCCTCGGCCACGCGGGACGAGGCGCTGGCGAAGTACCACAGCTGGGGCTTTGATTTCACCGCCGATGAGGTGATCGCCAGCCGCGATCTGGCCGGTGCGGCGCTGGCCGGGCGTGGCGGGGTCTGGGCGGCGATTGCCCCTGAAGGCGCCGGGTTCGACGACCTGCCGGGCGACGTGCGGGCGCTGGACGCGGGGTTGCTGGACAGCGCGGACGGGTTCTTGTTTCTGGGCTCGCAGGGCTGGGATGACGCCAAACAGGCGGCGTTGGTGGCGGCGCTAACGGCGCGTCCGCGCCCGGTGATCTGCGCCAATCCTGATGTGGTGGCCCCGCGCGAAGGCGGGTTCACCTGGGAGCCGGGGCATTATGCGGTGGATCTGCCGGTGCCGGTCGAGTTCTACGGCAAGCCGTTTGGCGGGGCGTTCGAGGCGGCGCTCAAGGCGCTGGACCTGCCTGCCAAGCGCGTGGCGATGGTCGGCGACTCGCTGCATACCGACATTCTGGGCGGGCGCGCGGCGGGGTGTTTTACCGTGCTCATCCAGTCGCACGGGTTCTTCAAAGGCGTCGATCCCAAGGCGTTCATCGCCGCCAGCGGGCTGGTGCCGGATTTCATCGCGGCTGAGACATGACGCACAAGCCGTTGAAACCGAATGAGGAAGTGACCGACGCCATCCTGGGCGCGGATGCCAGCCTTGGGTTCATTGGCCATGTCGAGACGCCTTACAAGACGCTCTCGGAGTGCCCCAAGCGTGTCGGAGCTGACGGGCCGGAGTGCGCGGTGGTGCTGAATGCGCCGTGGGATCGGGCCTTGCAGGGGATCGAGCAATTTGAGTGGATCGAGTTGTTCTTGTGGTTCCACAAGGCGCGCCGCGATCTGCTGATCATCGAGCCCAACCACGGCAACGGTCCGCGCGGCGTGTTCTCGCTGCGCTCACCGGTGCGGCCCAATCCGATTGCGGTGACGACGGTGACCCTGATCGCGCGGCAGGGCAACCGGCTGATCGTGCGCGGGCTGGAAGCGCTGGATGGCACGCCCCTGCTTGATCTCAAGCCGGGGCGGTGTCCGTTGGCGTAGTTACTCGGCCTGCGGTGCGGGCGTGCGGCCCGACAGCGGGATTTCGCGCAGGATCAGCGCGACGATCAGACCCAGCACACCGAAGGCCGCGACGACCCAGTAGATCGGGGCGATGGCGTCGACGATATGCGTGGCGATGCCGGCGCGGATCGCCGGGTCGAGCTGCGCGAGCGCCTGCGGGCCCATCTCGGCCGAGAAGTTCAGCCCGCCTGCCTGCGCGGCCAGCCGCGCGGTCATCATCGCGCCGAACATGGCGACCGCCAGCGAGCCACCGATCTGCCGGAACATGACGCCCGAGGACGTGGCCGTGCCCAGTTGCGCGCGCGGCACGGCGTTCTGCACGGCGGTGGTCAGCACCGGGAAACACAGGCCCATGCCAAAGCCGAAAAGCACGATCATGGCCGAGAAGCCCCAGGTCGACGTCTCGACCGAGATCTGCGCCAGCAGCACGCCGCCGATGGCAAGAATGGTCATGCCGACAATCGGCAGGATCCGGTAGCGCCCGCTGCGGCGCATATAGGTGCCCGCAACCGTGGTGGCGGCGACGATACCCAGCGTCATCGGGGCCAGCAGCAAGCCCGAGATCATCGGGCTCACGCCGCGCGCGACCTGCAGATACAGCGGCAGGAACGTCACCGCCCCCAGCATCGCCGCGCCGGTCAGGAAGCTCAGCATCGAGGTGGTGGTAAAGACGTTCAGATTGAACAGCTCAAGCGGCAGGATCGGTTCGACCGCGCGGCGCTCAATCAGGATGAACGCCACCAGCGCCACCAGCGACAAAGCACCCAGCCCATAGGTTTCCAGCGAATCCCAAGGCAGCGTATTGCCCCCCAGCGCGGTCATCAGCGTCACCGAAGCCAGCGTGAGCGACAGGGCCGCAGCGCCCGCCCAGTCGATCTTGTGCTTCTTGGTGGCGGTATGAGCCGGGAAGCTCATGGCGAAGCCGATCACGGCCAGAATGCCCAGCGGCACGTTGATCAGGAAGATCCAGTGCCAGCTGAACTGCTCGACGAAATAGCCGCCGATCAGCGGCCCGACCATCGACGAGATCGAGAAGACAGCCGCAAACATGCCTTGGATCTTGCCGCGCTCCTTGGCGGTGAGCACGTCGCCCACCACCGACAGGGCAAGCACGAACAGCCCGCCGCCGCCAAGGCCCTGAATGGCGCGCGAGACGATGAGGAACGTCATGCTGCCCGCCAGCCCGCAGAGCAACGAGCCGATCAGGAACAGCCCGACCGACACAAAGACCATGATCCGGCGGCCATAAAGGTCGCCCAGTTTGCCATAAAGCGGCGCTGCCACGGTCGAGGCGAGGATATAGGCGGTGACGACCCAGCTGAGGTGTTCGAGCCCGCCCAGATCCGAGACGATGGTGGGCAGGGCCGTCGATACGATGGTCTGATCAAGCGCTGCGAGCAGCAAAAGCGTGGCGACAGACGCGATGACCAGCCGGACCGACCGGACAGCGGTGGGGGTGACGTCTTGAGGCGTGGGGGAGGATGTCATGTTGAAAATACCAAACCTGAAATGCGAAACCGTCAGACGGCGCGCGGCCCGCGACACATAGTCCCGCGCGCCAGAGTCGATCAAGAGCGCGTAAGAATTTAATTTGTGAAGTTTTGTGTACGCGCGCGCGCCTGACGCTGCTGCCCATGCCAGCAGCGCCGCTAAGCGGTTCTGCGCACGTCCTGCGCGTTGCCGCCCCTGGTCAGTACGTCAACCAGCGCGGCGTTGCCGTCAATCAGGTCGTGCACCGTATAGCGGTCAAGGCTGCTGTAGAAGGCATCGAGCGCCTCGCACAGCAACCCTTTCAGCCGACAGACCGTGACCAACGGGCAGGTGTTGCGCTTGTCATCCATGCATTCCGCGAAGGGCAGATCAGCCTCGAACAAACGGATCACCGTGCCGACGCCGATCTCGGCCGCAGGTTTGGCCAGCGCGATACCGCCCCCGCGCCCCCGGCTGGTGGCCAGAAACCCGCCGCTTTCCAGTTGATTGACCACCTGCGCGACATGGTGAAACGAGGCGTTGCAGGCGCTTGCCACATCGGCGGTGCGCAAGCTGACGGGGAACTGCGTGGCGCAATGCATCAAGGTGCGCATCGCAAGATTGGTTCTAAGGGTCAAACGCATAAAAAAACTAGCCCTGCACGACGCGCAAATCTGCGCTTTGAATGCGGCTTTCTTAGCGTCTGATCGTGCGGCGGCCATGATCCAGATCAATCAAGGCCGCGCGTCGGCATGATTTGCGCTGTCAGGCGAAGGCGCGGGTTTGCGGGTCGACCGGGCGATAGGCGGCGTCCAGGAGGGGCGCTGAGCGCGGGGCCTCGCTTTCGGGCTGCGTCAGCGAGACGGTCGGCAGGGCCAGACCCGTGCCCGACGGGGCGGTGACGTGTTGGGCGGTGATCTGCTGCGCGGGGTCGATGCCGGTGTGGCTGGCAAGAGCGGCGCTGCCAGCAAGCTGGGCGGCAAGGATCAGGGCGGCAAGGGGGGTGCGATACATGGGGTGGCTCCGTGGGGTGTTGGGGTGGGTATGAGATCACCCTAGCCCCGCGTCGGCGTCCGCGCAGTTCCCGGGGGAACAGTGGCCAGCGGGCCGAATGAAAAAGGGCCCCCGAAGGGGCCCGCCGTTGCAAAGGTCTTGGCGGTCAATAGCGGCGGTACGCGGTGCCCTGCGCCGGGGCTTGATAGGCCGGGGCCTGATAGGCGGGTGCCTGATAGGTGCAATGTGCATTGCTTTCGGCGATGTAGCTGCCCGAGAGCCAGCCGTACTGACCCTGCCATTCGGCCCGGACCCAGCCGCTCTGCCATTCATAGGTCTGGATCACCGCGCAGCGCGGCAGGGTGGCGATGACAGCGTAATAGCTGCTCGGCCCGTCGCGAAAGTTGACACCGGCGGTGGTCCAGGCGTCCGAGGCAGAGGCGGCGGCGGGGATCAGGGAGAGGGCGGCGGCGATGAGTGCGTTGCGGATCATGGGCTTGGTTCCTTGTGCGGGTTGCGGCGTTGGTGCCGATGGAACCAACCTAACGGGCGCAGGCTGTGCGCTCAGTTCCCGGGGGAACACTGCAGTCAGGGCAGGGTAAAAACCTCAACCGGCCCGAATCCGCGCAGCTCCTGCAGGCCAAGGGCGCGCAAAGGCTGCGTGCTTTGCGCCGCGGCGGCGGGGCCGATGATCACGGCGGGCCCCAGCGCCTTGCCCGCCGCCTCCAGCCGCGCAGCTAGGTTAACGCAGGCACCATGCGCGGTGTAATCGATGCGCGCGCCCGAGCCGACATCGCCCAGAATCGCCGCGCCGGTCTCGATCCCGATGCGGGTTCGGCCCAGACCGAGGCTGGCGCGCAGGGCCTCGGTCTGGGCGACGATCTCGGCGGCGGCCCGAAGGGCTGCGTCGACATGGCCGGGCTGGTCCAGCGGCGCGTTAAAAAGCGCGTGGACCGCATCGCCGACGATTTTGTCGATCATCCCGCCGTGGCGCAGAATCACCGCGCAGACCACGGTGAAATAGCGGTCGAGGGCGTCGATCAGGGCTTCGGGCTCCAGCGTGACGGTGGCGGCGGTGAAGCCTTCAAGATCGGTGAAAAGCGCGGTGACGATGCGCCGTTCCCCACGCAGACGCAGCAGGCCGGGATCATTGGCCAAGCGCGCGACGACGACCGCAGGCAACAGCTGGCCCATCCGTTCGCGCAGGGCGCGCTCGGCCCGGGCGGTGAGTGCGGCTTGCAGCAGGATCGCGGCGGTGGCGGAAAAAAGCAGCGCGAGCGCGGGCATAAACGGATCATAAAGACGATTGGTGGCAAGATGAGTCGTCGTCGCGGTCCCGGTCCAGACCAGCGCAAGGGCAAGAGCAAGGGCAACCCCGGTCAACGGGGCAAGGCGCGGCAGCAGGACCGCAAGGATGAGACCGGCAAGGGCGAGGGCGGCTGCCTCGACCCAGGGCGCGCTGGCGGGGCGCCAGGGGAGCTGGTCGGCGATCAGGTCGGCGGTCAGATCGGCGGCGATCTGGACGGACGGATAAAGCGGCCCCAAGGCGGTGGGGCGCAACCCGCCACGTTGCGGCACGGACGAGCCGACGATGACCACGCGGTCGGCAAGGTCGGGAACAGGGCCGCTGAGCAGGGCAGCCGCGTTGAGCGTGCGCGCTGCGCGCATCGCGGCGGGGCGCGGGCGCAAACGCAGCGTGCCGTCCCTGTCCAGAGGCACGGCACGCGGGCCAAGATGCAGGCTCAGCGCGCCACTGGCATCGGCTGCGAGAACCACGGCTGAGGGGGCGCGCGCGCGCCGGGCCAGCTCTACCGGAAGCGACGGCCAGGCAAGGGTCGCAACGGTGACGGCGGCGGGAACACGGCGCACGCGGGCTTCGGTGTCGCCGGGCAAGGACAGGCTGGCAAGGGTGACCGGGTCGGACAGGAAGGTTTCACAGGGGGCTTCCGCCCCCGGCGCGCTCCACAGCCGCGTGCCCGCATCGCCGCCAAGGGCCAGCGCGGGGGGCGGGCCGGGCAGGGCCTCGGACTGGTTGGCGAGCAGGAAGCCAAGGACGGTCGCGCTGCGGCTGAGCGTGGCGGTAAGCGCCAGATTGGCCGCGGTTGGCGCGCAGTCCCCTGCAAAGACCACGTCCCAACCGACGACGCGCGGTGACGCCTCGGCCAGCCGTGCCGCCAGCCGGGCCGAGGCCGCGCGCGACCACGGCACACCGGTGTCATCAGCGCGCGGGATATCGATGACGGTGACGCCTGGCGTCGGCGGTGCAGGGACCAGAACAAGCAGGGCATCCAGCGCCCGTTCTTGCCATCGAACCAGCGGCGCGGGTTGCCACGCGATCAGCGCCGCCAGCGCCAGGCAAAGCCCCAGCGCCCCCCTCCGGCCAGCGGACGGCGCGGGGTTTCAGCCATCCGATCCGGCCTCGGCCCGCAGCCCGGCTACATGGCACCGCCAGCTGCGTCCGTCGTCAATGATCAACCCTTCGTCGCGGAAATCCTGCAAGACGCGGTTCACCTTGGGCCGGGTCGCGCCCAGAACGGCGGCCAGCTCTCCTTGCGACAGGCCCAGCGAAAGCCCGGCCTCCTCGGGAATATCGGCCCCGTGCAGCTGTTCGAGCGTGATCAGCAAGAACCGCGCGACCCGCCCGCGAAGCTGATAAAGCGCAATGGATTCAAGCTGCAACGTGGTGCTGCGCAGCATGCCGGACAGATGCGCCAGCGCCGAGCGGTAAAACCCTGTGTCAGCCTGTGCCAATGTGTGAAACGCGCTGCGATCCAGAACAAAACCACTGACAGCGCCCACGGCCGTGGCATCGGCCGAACGCGGGGCACTGTCGAACAGCGCCATCTCCCCCAGAATTTCACCCGGTTCAGAGTGGCGCAGCACCAGCTCGCGCCCGCCCGGCGTGACCAGCGAGATCCGCACTCTCCCGCTTTCGAGCGCGACCAGCCAATCGCCGGGGTCATGGCGTTGAAACAGCAGCTCTCCATTGCGCCAATGGCGCGCGCGCGCTGTTGCGGCGACGGCATCAAGCGCATCCGGGGACAACCCCGAAAAGAGCGCGAAGGATTTCCAGAACCCGCGATTGCGCATGCCGTCCCCTTTGGTGCGGCAATGGTGCCGCAGGCGGCATCCGGCGTAAAGCCCTCAGGCGGTGTCAGTCGCGCGACAGGCCGAGGCTGGCGAAGGCCTCGTCGATGCGCGCCTCGCCCCATAGGGTGACCTCGGACGGTGCGCCGTCGGACAGGGTGCATCCTTCGCCCGCATTCAGCAGGCGGGTCACGCCGGCATTCGACACGCTGACCTGTCCGCGCTGGACAAAAACCGCATAATCGCCCCGCGACCAACCGACGAAGAACCGTGTGCCGCGCACACCGATCTCGCCGAACGCGGTGACAAAGCGTGCGTCCAGCGCGGGCAAATCGTCTGGCCGGTCAAAGACCATGGCGCCGCCGACACGTATGGTGCCGCCGATCTCGGACAGGAAAGTGGCCAGTTCAATGTGGCTGTTGGTGCCCAGTGCAATGCGGGTGCGCTCGTCGAGCAACAACAAGGCAAGCCCGCTGTCACCCGTCTCTGCGGTGTCACCGTCCTGCAACGCGAGGCCCGGCGCCAGGGGCAGCCTTTGGCCATCGCGGATCAGATCGCCCGGGCCGGTGGTTTCCAGCACTTCGCCCAGCCGCGATGGGGTGCTGGCAAAGGCCGGGAGGGACAGCGGCAGGCCGGCCGCTGTCATAAGTAGCGTGCGGCGGGAAAAAACGGTCATGAGGCGCCTCGATTCAACAAATGGTAAGAAATGTGGCGTTCAACTAGCATGTGTGGGCGCGAGCATGACGTTCCCAGCGGAACCCGTCAAAGGGGTTCGATCAGGAGCGCGCGGAAATCGTTGACATTGGTCAGGGTCGGGCCGGTGACAACCTGCGCACCCACGCGGGCGAAGAAACTGTGGGCGTCATTCTGGGCCAAGGCGCTCTCGGCTGCGGCGCGCTGGCCATTCAAAATGTCGGGGCCGATCAGGGCCCCGGCGACCTCGGCTGCGCCATCGACGCCGTCGGTGTCACAGGCAATGGCGTAGATACCGGGTGCGCCGTTGAGGGCAAGGGCCAGGGCAAGGCAGAACTCGGCGTTGGGTCCGCCGATGCCATCACCGCGGCGGGTGACCGTCAATTCGCCGCCTGAGAGCAGGACCAGCGGCGCTTCCCCTGGGGAGAGCGTCATTTGCAAGGCAAGGGCTTGGGCCGCCATCGCGCGCGCAACGTCCCGCGCTTCCCCTTCGAGCGCGTCACCAAGGTGACGTGCCTGACACCCGTGAGCCGTCGCCAGCGCGCCAGCGGCGGCAAGCGACTGCGCAGGGGCTGCGTAGATCCGGTTTTCTACCCGCGACAGGCGCGTGTCGCCGGGGGGATCACGCCGGTCGGACGATTGAGCGCGTCTGTCACCGCCGGCGGGACGCTTACGTGCCAGCGCGCCAGAACGGCGCGGGCGTCCTCGGGCGTCGATGGATCGCCCACGGTCGGACCCGACCCGATAAAGGCCGGATCATCGCCGGGGACATCAGAGATCATCAGCGCCAACATCTGCGCAGGATAGGCAGCCGCCGCCAGCTGGCCACCCTTGACCCGGCTCAGGTGTTTGCGCAGCGTGTTCATCTTGTCAATCGGCGCACCAGAAGCGAGGAGGGCGCTGTTAACCGCCTTCTTCTCGTCCAGCTTGATGCCCTCACACGGCGCAATCAGCAGCGCAGACGCCCCGCCCGAAATCAGGGCGAGCACAAAGTCATCCGCGCCCAGCCCGTGCAGAAGGTCGAGCATCCGGGCCGTCGCATCGGCGCCAGCCTGATCCGGCACCGGATGCGCAGCTTCAACGATTTCAATGCCCTGACAGGGGCGGCCATAGCCGTAGCGGGTGATCACCAGACCTTCGCAGGGGCCCCATTCGGCCTCGACCGCCTCGGCCATGCGCGCGCTGGCCTTGCCCGCACCGACCACCACAACCCGGCCTGCGGGTTTGGGCGGGAGATGAGCCGCGAGCGAGCGCATCGGGTCAGCAACTTCGACCGCCCGGTCAAACAGGGCGCGCAGCAGTGGCACAGGGGACAGGGGCATCGCGACTCCTCTTTTCCGTATCATGGCGCGCGCAGGGCACGAGGGAAAGGCCCCGGCTTGCGTTGAGAGAGCGCGGCGATAACCGGCTTTCGCTGACGGGCAAAGAATGGCAGGCTCGGCAAGGCTTTGCGATTGAGAAGGAAAAACCGTGATCCGTCATAGTGTCTTGACTAAATTCAAACCAGAAACGGATGAAGATCTTATCGCGGCTCTTTATGCGCAGCTCTCTGCCCTGGTCGACAGATTGCCGGGTGCGCATGGTTTTGTCGGCGGCCGATCAGAAAGCCCGGAGGCATTGGAGAAAGGGTTTATGCATGGCTTTTTCATCGATTTTGACAGTTGGGCCGATCTGAAACTGTATGCCGAACACCCCGGGCATCTGGCCATCGCTGCCCGGTTGATCGACAGCGCGATTGGTGGTGTCGATGGTGTTCTCGTCTTTGATTTGGCTGCGTGATCAGTGCCTTATGAGGTCACGTGTGGTCGTGGCTGCGCAGGCTGTCCCGGACACCCCAAACCGCTCTGTTTTAAGCTGATCTTAAGATTTGAATCGCACACTGGTAATTGCGACGGAAGGAGGGTGTAGCGCTTTTGGCAGGGTCGCATTGGTTGCGGGGGTGCACGCGGGCAGGGGCGTGCAATCGCGATGGATTTATGTCGGGATAACAGCGTAGGGGGCTTTTGACACTGTCATTGCCGCGGTGATCGAGCGGTTCGGACGGTTGTATGGAATGGTAAATAACGCAGGCGTTGCTCGAAAAAGGCGTCTCGGCAGAAGAATTGCACGGCATCTGGGAACTGAATGGTGTCGGACCTGTTTCGCTGCAGGCGTCGGCCTTAGCGTATCTCCATCCGGGGGCTGCGATTGTGACTATCTCTTCGGTCAATGCGGTGCTGCCACGACGCGGTGCGGCGATGTTCGGGGCGAACAAGGCAGCACTGGAGCTGTAGACGCAGGGGAGGGCCAAAGTGCTGGGCAGCAGGCACATTCGCGTCAACGCGGTGGCACCGGGCGCGATTGATCTGCCCGGCGAGCCGCGCGAGGCGGGTTTGGGTGCGCAGTTTGTCAGCCAAACCGCGTTGGGTCGTCTGGCGATTCCGCAAGACGTGGCGCGTGTGGTTTCGTTCCAGTCCGGTGAGGCCGCAGGATTTGTCACGGGTGCGGTTATCATAGTGTCCAGCGTTATCGGTCGTGAACGCGAACGCAGAGCAGACCAGAACGGCGCAGGGCCTGTCGGCCTTCTTATGCCAGCGACGTCGCGATTCTGAAGGCGCAGGATTGGGACCGCTTGGGTGATGTTGCGCATGGCGAGGTTGAGCACAATGGGCGACGCTTGGGTCTGGGAGGATACCGGTCGATGCTGGAGGGTGACTTTCGCGCGATACCGGATCTGTGTTTCGGTGTGAGCCAGATGGTGTCTGAGCCGCCGCCTATCGCTGCGCGGCTACATTTTGAGAGCAGGCTAGCGGGTGGCCTGTTCGGCCTGCCGGTTCACGGCAAACGCGTGCAATTTGAGGAGAGTGTGTTTCACACGCTTGCCCACGGAAGACTGCGCTGGGTGGGGCCAGTGATCAATGAGGCTGCGATTGCGGCACGCAGGGCTGAGTACTGTGGTCAGGATTACGGAAGGCGTGTCCAATCCTCGCCCGTGACCCAGTCGCAAAAGGCGGCGACAGATTTCAGGCGGCGGTGAGCGCGCGGCACGACAAGGTAGAAGCCGGGGATCTGGGCTGCGGGCATGCTGCGCAGGGCATCGGGCCCGAAAGGGGCGATCAGACTGCCGGTGGCCAGATCTTCAAGCGCGTCGATGGTGGAGACGAGGCCGACACCAAGGCCCGCCAGCGTGGCGCGGCGCATGGTGGCGGCGTCCTGAAAACGGATGTCGGCGGGTTTGCTGCGGGCGTCGACGCCCAGATGGGTCAGGACGTTTGACCAGAGCTCGGTAGAGAGAACCGGGTGCAAGAGCGGCAGGTCGAGCAGATCGGCGGGGGTGGAAAGGCGCGCTGCCAATGCGGGAATGCAACAGAGGATCTTGGGGTCGCGCATCAGCAACACGGGCTCGAACTTCCGCCAGTCGCCAAAGCCCCACTGGATCGCCACATCGACGTCGTCGGCGATGAAGTCGGGCAGATCGACCATGGTTGTCAGGCGCAGATCGGCGTCGGGGACGATGGCGCGGAAGCGGGCGATGCGGTCGAGCAGGAAGCGGGTGGCGAAATAGGGGCTGGCGTTAACGTTGATGCGGGTGCGCTGGGTGGTTTTGGTGACGCGGCGCACGCCCTCTTCGAACTCGTTGAACCCGGCCTGTACGTAGTGGGAAAGCAGGATCGCCTGTTCATTGGGCTCGATGGTGCGGCCCTTGCGGTCGAACAGCGGGGTGCCGAGCGTGTCTTCCAGCAGTTTGATCTGCTGGCTGACCGCCTGCGGCGAGACGCGCAGCTCGTCCGCAGCGCCGCGAAAGCTTTTGTGCCGCGCGACGACGTGGAACACGCGCAAGGCGTTCAGGGGCGGCAGGCGGGCGTCGCGGCTCATCGGGGGCTCATCGGCGGGTGCGCATCAGATCACCGCTTTTTCCAGGAACGGGCGGTTTTCCGCGATGCGCTCATAGCCGACTTGCGTGAAATCGAGGCTGCGGTAGGCACCATAGGTGATCAGCTCGGAGACGGCACGGCCAACGGCGGGGGATTGCTGCAAGCCATGGCCGGAAAATCCGTTGGCGAACAGGAAGTTGGTGACCTCGGGATGGCGGCCGACGATCAGGTTGTGGTCAAGGGTATTGTAATCGTAATGCCCGGCCCATTGGTTGATCACCTTCATCGCCTCGAAAGCCTCGGACCTTTCGGCCAGCGCGGGCCAGATGATGTCCTCGAATTCTTCATAGCGCGGGGTGAAATCGTCAAAATCGACGGCGGGGTCGTCGACCGGCACGGCGCCGGACAGGAAATAGCGCCCCTCAGGCCGGATAAACACGCCCGAGGTGTCGATCATCAACGGCAAGCGCCCCCCGGCGACACGGGCCGAGCCTTCGGGCGATTTCGCACAGTCCAGCACAAAAAGCGTCCGCTTGCGCGGTTCGACCGGGACATCCAGCCCAGCCATGCGCGCGGTCAGTCCGGCGCGGGGGCCGGAGGCGTTCACCACGATGCCTGCCCTGATCACCGCGCCGGATTTCAGCGTGACGCTGCTGATTGAGCTGCCGTCGCGGGTGATCGCGGCCACTTCATCATGGATCAGATCGGCACCTTGCGCGCGGGCCTTGGCGCGGAAGCCGTTCATCAGCCCGGTGTTGTTGAACCAACCCTCGCCCGAGCGCCCGTAAGAGGCCAGCACGATGTCATCGACGCGCAGATGCGGGAAAGCATCGGCCAGCTCGGCCTGCGACCAGAGCACCGTATCGGCCCCGCAGGCGCGCTGGACGGCGTGGTTCTCGCGCAGGATCTGGGCCTGCGCATCGGTATTGGCCAGAAACAGATAGCCGGATTCGTGAAAGTTCAGGTCGGGCCGGTCGTCGCCGACCTGCATCACCTTGGCGAAGTCGCGGATGAAGCTGAGCCCGAACTGGCTGATCTGCACGTTGATCGGGTTGGAGAACTGGGTGCGGATCGACGACGCCGACAGCGCCGTCGAGGCCTGGGCGAAACGTGGGTCGCGTTCGACCACCAGCACCGAGCCGGTGAAATCGGGGTTGGCGGTCAGGAAATACGCCACCGACGCGCCGATCACCGCGCCGCCGACGATCACCACGTCATAGCTGTCTTTCATTTCGAGGGCTCGTCGTCAGGGTGCGGGAAATCGACATAGGCGCCGCCAAGGCAACGGGTCGAAGGGGCGTCGGGGTCTTGCACCGGCACTGTCGCCTCGATCCGGGCGCGGTGGGGTTCGGCCGACTCCTGCGGGCGGTAGCCGAGGTGATTGGCCAGCCGGTTGTCGGTGACTTTAACCTTGTTGTCGGACATGCCGAACACGACCGTGTGGCCCACGCGCGGGGCGGTCAGCGCGTCACTGACCAGACGCACACAGTCATTGTAGGTCAGAAAGGACCACAGGTGGCGGCGGTCGGCGGGCTCGGGGAAGGACGAGAAGATGCGCACCATGACGCTCTCGACGCCGAACTTGTCCCAATAGAGGCTGCCGAGATCTTCGACAAAGCATTTGGACAGACCGTAGAGCGTGTCGGGGCGGTGGGGCGAGCGGGCGTCGATGTGGCTTTCCATCTGGTGAAAGCCGATGGCATGCACGGACGAGGCATAGACCACGCGGCTGACGCCGTGTTTGCGCGCGCCCTCATAGATGTGGTACGAGCCGCGGATCGAGCTGTCGAGCACCTCTTGCCACGGTTTCTCGACCGGCGCGCCGCCGAAATGCACAATCATGTCAACGCCCTCGCAGGCGGCGATGACGGCGTCCATATCGGCCAGATCGCAGGCGACCATCTCTTCATTGGCTTGCAGGTCGCTAACCGCAACGCGGTCCAGCAGGCGCAGTTTGCGGGCCAGCGGGGCAAGGCCGCGGCGCAGTTCGCGGCCCAGATTGCCCGCCGCGCCGGTGATCAGAAGGGTGTCGAAACGCGGGTTGGTCATGGGATTTCCTTACAGATGTGTGGTGCCTTGGTGCGCCTGCGGGGCGGGCGCGGTCAAGCTGGGTCAGTCTTTGGGCGCGGTGACGTAGCCCTTGGAGAGATCGTCGGCGCGGGCTGCCGGGGCGCGCTTCGCGGGATCGCCAAAGCCGCCGCCGCCGGGCAGGGTCAGCATCAGCCGCCGACCGGCGGGGACGTGCTGCCAGCCTTTCGGTTTCAGCCTTGTGCCATCGTCGAGCGCCACCCCGCCCGGCGCGCCGGAGCTGCCACCATCGCGGCCCTCGGCTGCGTGGTTCACGCGGTCGAACATGGCCGAAAAGTCGAACTCGTGCCCCGGCATCGGCGCGATCTCGATCCGCTGACCAAGGCCGCCGCGATACTGCCCGTCACCGCCGCTGTCCGCGCGCAGTTCCTTGCGCCAGACGATTATCGGGCCGGTCTGCTCGGTCGCCTCGACCGGCATGGTCATCACGCCCGAGGGGAAGGCGGTCGCGCCCAGCCCGTCAAGGCCCGGCCGCGCACCCATGCCGCCCGAGTTGAACATCAGGATCTCGGCCTTGCGACCCTCAGTGCCCGCGACCGGACGGGCCGAGATATGCAGGTTCCACAGCGCGCCCGCCCCTTGGGCAAGGATCTGGCCGGGCAGGGCCTGCGCCAGCGCGTTGAGGATCAGGTCGGGCACCATATGGCCGATGACGTGGCGCAGGCTGACGGGCGCGGGGCGTTGCGCGTTCAGGATATTTTCCGGCGAGGCGATGGTGACCAGATCGAGCGAGGCCCAGTTGTTGGGAATATCCGGGGCGACAACGCATTTCAGGGCATAGCTGGCGTAGGCCTTGGTGTAGATCAGCGGCACGTTGATGCCCCAGCGGCTGGGCGCGTCGGTGCCGGTGAAATCGACATGCACGCCGTCCGGGCGCAAGGTCACGGTCGAGGCCAGCGTGACGGGGGCGTCGTAGCCGTCGGTGGTCAAGGTGCTGGACCAGGTGCCGGCGGGCAGGGTGGCCAAGCGCTCCAGCATGGCGGTGCGGGTGCGGGTGAAGATGAAATCAGCAAGGCTGTCGAGCGAGTCGAGCCCGATTTCCTGCATCATGTCGATCAGGCGGCGGTGGCCGACCTCATTGCAGGCGGCAAGCGAGTAGAAATCGCCAACCACCTGATTGGGTTCCCGAACATTCGCGCGCAACAGGCGGATCAGGGTGCTGTTGACCTGACCACGCTCGGCGAATTTCAGGATCGGGATCTGGATGCCTTCCTCATACACCGATTTCCCGTCGGCCCCAAAACCGCGCCCGCCTACATCCACGACATGCGCGGTGCAGGCGAAAAAGCCGACCAGCCGGTCGCCCAGAAACGACGGCGAGACCATGGTGATGTCGTGCAAGTGGCCGGTGCCCTTCCACGGGTCGTTGGTGACATAGGTGTCGCCCGGAAACATGTCCTCGCGTGGGATTTCGGCCAGAAAATTTCCCACGGCCTCGGCCATCGTGTTGACGTGGCCGGGGGTGCCGGTGACGGCTTGGGCCAGCATCCGGCCCTGCGGGTCATAGACCCCCGCCGACAGATCGCCCGCCTCGCGCACCGAGGTGGAAAAGGCGGTGCGGATCAGGGTCATCGCCTGTTCTTCCACGACGGAAATCAGGCGGTTCCACATGACTTGCAGGCGGATCTCGGTGATGGCGGTCATTGCGTGGCCTCTTTGCGGATCAGCAGCAGGCTGCCGTCGCCCTGCATCACCGCATCAAAGGGTGAGGTGACGACGGTCGAGGTTTCGCGCTCGCTGATCACGGCGGGGCCTGCGATGCGGTCGCCAGGGGTGAGCGCGTCGCGGGCGACAAGCGCGGTTGGCAGGGCGGCACCCTGTGCCGGGTCAAAGACCGGGCGGTGCTGCGTAGCGTTGTGGCTGCGCTGGCCAGTGGTCAGCGCGGTTGTCGGCGGGGCGGGGCGCTGGTCTTCGGCCTTGACCGAAATCGTGACGATTTCGATGTCGAGCCCGTCCAGCCCGTCAATCGCGCGACCAAAGAAGCGCGCGTAAGCTTCGCGGAAACTGGTGGCGAGCAGCGTGGCATCTTGCGCCGTAAAGGCGCGGTCGGGCAGCGGCACGGGGATTTCCCAGCCTTGCCCGGCGTAGCGCATGTAGCCGGTGACCGCGCGCGTGATCACGCCGTTCGAGCCGGTGCGCACGAAGCCCTCGGCGGTGGTTTTCAGCCCGTCGAGCAGGGCGTTCAGGCTGGGCGCATCGAAGCGCGACAGGGGCAGGACGCGCGAGGCCAGCGCCTCGTACCCGAAGGGCGCTTTCAGGAAGCCGATGGCCGAACCGACGCCCGCACCCTGCGGGATCAGGCAGCGGTCGATGCCCAGTTTTTCGCACAGCCGCGCGGCATGCAGGGGGGCGGCACCGCCAAAGGCGACCATGGTGTTGTCGGCGATATTCTTGCCGTTCTCGACCGCATGGACGCGGGCGGCATTGGCCATATTCTCGTCCACCACCTCGCAGATGCCAAAGGCGGCGGCGGTGGGGTCCAGCGACAGGCGGGTGCCGACATCGGCCGTGATGGCGGTTTGCGCCTTGTCCATCGACAGGGCAATCTTGCCACCGGCGAAATTGTCGGGGTCCAGCTTGCCCAGCACCAGATCGGCGTCGGTGATCGCCGGATGGGTGCCGCCGCGTTGGTAACAGGCGGGTCCGGGTTCCGAGCCTGCCGATTCCGGGCCGGTCTGGATGCGGCCCATCGCGTCGACCCAGGCCAGCGAACCGCCGCCTGCGCCGATCTCGATCATCTCGATCACCGGGATCGAAATCGGCATGCCCGAGCCTTTGGCGAAACGGGTTGTTCGGGCGACCTCGAAACTGCGGGCGGTCTTGGGGGCGAAATTCTCGATCAGGCAGATCTTGGCCGTGGTGCCGCCCATGTCATAGCTGACCACCTTCTCCAGCTCAAAGCGCTGCGCCACATCGGCGGCAAAGATTGCGCCGCCAGCAGGACCGGATCTCGATCAGCCGGACGGGGAACTGCGCCGCCGTTTCGACCGAGATGAGGCCGCCGCCCGAGTGGATCATGAACACGGGGCAACGCGCGCCCATGTCCTTGAGGCGGACCTGCAGGCGGGCAAGGTAATCGGCCATCTGCGGGCGGACATAGGCGTTGGCGCAGACGGTGTTGAAGCGTTCAAATTCGCGCATCTGCGGCGAAACTTCGCAAGAGATCGAAATAGGCAGGTCCAGCACCCGCGACAGGATTTCGCGGGCGCGTTCCTCATGCGCGGGGTTGACATAGGAATGCAGAAAGCCAATCGCCACCGCGCCAAAATCCTGCGATTTTATGGTCTGGGCGATGGTTTCCAGCGCGGCCTCATCCAGCGGTGCCAGCTCTTGCCCCTGCGCGCCGATGCGGCCGGAAACAGGAAAACGATCCTCACGCGGGACCAGCGGCTTGGGCAACACGAGGTTCAGATCGTATTGATCAAAGCGGTTCTCGGTCCGCATTTCGATCACGTCGCGGAACCCTTCGGTCGTCACAAACGCCGTGCGCGCGCCGCGGCGCTCAATCAGCGCGTTGGTGGCCAAAGTGGTGCCGTGGATGACCAGATCTAGGTCGGCGGGTTTGAGCCCCGCGTCGGCCAGAACGATCTCAATCCCGTCCAGAAGCGCCTGTTCGGGCGCGGCATAGGTGGTCAGCAGCTTGGTGGAATAGAGCGCGCCTGCGTGTTCCAGCGCAATGTCGGTGAAGGTGCCGCCGATATCGGCACCAAGGCGAATGGCACTCATGATTTTCCTTGGGCGGCTTGGGCTGCGGCGCGCATCTGGCTGAGGGTCTGGCGCGGGGTCAGGGCCTCGGGCGAGATGTCGAGATCGAGCACCGCGCCGGTTTTCGACGCCAGCGCCCGCTCGAACGCGGCGGGGAAATCGGCGGTGGTGGCGACGCGCTCACCGTGAAAGCCGTAAGCGCGGGCGAGGGCGGCGAAGTCGGGGTTGATCATCGTGGTGCCGGACACGCGCGCCGGATAGTGGCGTTCCTGATGCGCGCGGATGGTGCCGTAGATGCCGTTGTTGACGATCAGCACGATGGGCTGCGCGCCGTATTGCGCGGCGGTGGCGAGTTCCTGACAGTTCATCTGGAAATCGCCGTCACCGGCAAAGCAGACCACGCACCGCTCCGGGTAGGCCACTTTGGCGGCGATGGCGGCGGGTAAGCCGTAGCCCATCGCGCCCGATTGCGGCCCGAGCATCCGGGCCTTCGGCCCGTATTTCAGGAACTTGTTGGGCCAGACGGTGAAATTGCCCGCGCCGTTGGTGGTGATGAAATCATCGGGTAGCACGTCGCGCAGATGGGCGCTGACCGCGACCATATCGACCGGCGAGGGTTGGGCGGGGGCGTCAAAGCTGGCCTCGTACGCGGCGCGCGCGTCGGCACGCCAGTCGGCCCAGCCGCCTTGGACGGGGTGCAGCGCCTGCGCAAAGGCGTTATGCCCGGCGTGGATGCCGAGCGCGGGTTGGTACACCTTGCCGATCTCGCGATCCGAGGCGTGGACGTGGATCACCTTTTGTGTCGGCATCGGTACGCTGAGCAGCGTGTAGGCGTCGGTCGTCATCTCGCCAAAGCGGATGTTCAGCGCCAGGATCACATCGGCGTTCTGGATCAGCCCGCGCACATGCGGGGGCATGCCGACGCCCGCCTCACCGACAAAGGCGGGCGAGTGGTTATCCACCTGATCCTGATAGCGGAAAGCCGCGACGACGGGGATGTCCGAGGTCTGCGCGAAATCCTGCAGCGCGGCGCGGCCTTCGTCGGTCCAGCTGGTGCCGCCAAGCAGGATCAGCGGGCGCTGCGCCCCGGCGAGCAGGGCCTGCGCCTGCGCGACGGCCTCGGCGGTCGGCGCGGGGGCGGTCATCACCGGCGCATGGGTGAGCGCGGGGAAATCGGCGGGGCCTGAGAGCATATCCTCGGGCAGGGCGATGACCACGGGGCCGGGGCGGCCGGTGGTGGCGGTGATCCAGGCGCGCGAGAGGATCTCGGGGATGCGGGCGGCGTCGTCGATCTCGACCGCCCATTTCGCCATGGTGCCAAAGACCGCGCGATAGTCCAGCTCCTGAAACGCCTCACGCCCGCGCATGTCGGTGCCAACTTGCCCCACGAACAGCAGCATCGGTACGCTGTCCTGCATCGCGGTATGCACGCCGATCGAGGCATTGGTCGCGCCAGGGCCGCGCGTCACCATGCAGATGCCGGGCTGGCCGGTCAGCTTGCCCCAGGCGGCGGCCATGAAGGCGGCACCCCCCTCATTTCGGCAATTGATGAAGTCCAAGGCACCGCCGGTGTCGTGCAGGGCGTCGAGCATGGCCAGATAGCTTTCTCCGGGCACGCCGAAGGCCTTGCGTGCCCCCAGCGCCACCAGACATTCGACCAGAAGCTGTCCACCATGTTTCATATCGGTTCTCTTCCCCTGAAGCGTTGCTGCCGATCCTGCCGCTGTCTTGGGACAAGGACCATCAAGAAAACAGCTGGATCGGCAAGAAAGACTTGTCAATCGCCCTGCGCGGAAAAGCGACCGGCGGAGAGACGCCCAGTGTCAAACCAACGCTGGACCCGGCGGCGGGTTGCGTGCGTTGTACCGCTGATCAGGTGGCCGGGCTGACGATGTCGGACAGGCCGCCCCCATGAACAGGAAGATACCGATGAAACGCATTGTGATTGCCGGTGTTGCCGTGCTCAGCACCTTTGCCTTTGTTCCGACCGCCTCGGCAGACCGGGGCGGTCATTCAGGCTATTCGCGCTGCGATTATGGTGATCGCGGTTGCCCGGACGGTGGCGCACGCGGCCACGGTCGCCATGACGAGCGCCACGGCGGGCGCCATGACCGCCATGACCGGCGCGACGGTTATTATGACCGCGACCGTTATGACCGTCATGATCGGCACGCCCGTATCGGTGGCTATGGGCATCGCGGCCAACGCTTCGAGTGGCGCGAAGGCTATCGGTTTGGCCCCGCGCCCCGCGGGCGCGAGTACCAGATCGTCAACAATCAGGTGGTGCTGGTCGACAGCGAAACGATGCAGATTCTGGCGATCGTCGGTCTGCTCAGCGATATCCTGAACTGATCAGAACGCGGCATCCTGCCCGCGTCCCTCAGCGACCGCGCGGTCCAGCACATGCTGGGCCGCGGCCAGATCCTGCGCCACGACTCCCAGCGACCGATAGGCGGTGATCGACTGCGCCGAACTGCGGCCGGGGGCACCGGCCAGAACGCTGCCGATCTCGATGCTGAGGTCGTCTTCGGTGAGCGTGCCATCCTTCAGCCCCTCGACGATCTCACCGGCCTGCGCCAGCAACGACGGGCGGTAGTCGAAGAAATAGGCGGCGCGCTTGACGACCTGAGCATCCACCTCGCGCTTGGCAGCCATCGAGGCCCCGACGATGTTCACATGCTGGCCGGGTTCCAGCCAGTCACCCTGCAGCACCGGCGTCGCTGAATTGGTCACCGTGCAGATGATATCCGCGCCCTTGATCCCCGCTTGCACATCGGTGCCATGCGTGATCACCAGCGCCGGATACTGGTGCCCTGCGTGGACGGCCATCGCCGCCGCCTTTTCGGCGCGGCGGCCGACGATGTGGACATGGGCGATGGGGCGCACGGCCAGCATGGCGGCGAGGTGATGCTCGGCCTGCTCGCCGGTGCCGATGATCGTCAGCCGCTCGGCCTCCGGCCGGGCCAAGGCGCGGGTGGCAACGGCGCTGGCGGCGGCGGTGCGGATCGCGGTCAGAAGCCCTGCGTCCATCATCGCCACGGCCCCGCCGGTCTGGGCCTCGAACAGCACGACAGCGCCGCGGTGGCCGGACAGGCCCTTGTCAGGGTTGCCGGGGAACAGGCTGACCAGCTTGACGCCGTAGCAACTGGGGGCCGCCAGCGAGCCCGACATCACGCCCATCATGTTCGGCCCGCCGACGGGCACGACATGCCGCAGCGGCAGTTGCGCGCTGCCGTCCGAGACGCCGCGCATGGTGGTGTCGATCACCTCGATCGCCTCGGCCATGGGAAGCAGGTCTGCGACATCGGCGTTGGAAAGAATCTTCATGCTTCAAAAACCCCGTCGTTTTCAGCCCATTCGCCGCCCATGGGCACGCGCCCCAGGCGCGAGAGCAGCAGGTTCGCGTAGACGTCGCCGCGCACCAGATAAGGAAAATGCCCGCCCCACAGGAAGCGATAGGAATGGCCCGGCGCGTTGCGCTCGCGCACGGCGGCGCGCATCGGTGCGGGGATGAGGGGATCATCCAGCGACTCGATGGTGGTGGCCGTGTCGGCGGTGTTGCTGAGCGGCGGCAGCACCGGGCCGGTTTTCAGCGCGTCCAGACGGGCGCGCATTTCCATCTCGGGGATGCGGCCAGCGGCCTCGGCCAGCAGGAAGTCGATCACCTCGCGCTGGTCGGGATGCGCGTCGGCCCAGGCGGTTAGTCCCATGGCGAAACCCCGGCGAAGCTCGTCGATGGGGGCAGTCCACAGGTCCGACGAATAGGGCGGCCGCTCGCCGATCCCGGCGAGCGAATGCAGGGTATTGGCGGCGAACAGGTGGCTGACACGCTCGGGATAAGTGGCAGCGAAGTATTGCGCGACGAAGCCCCCCAGCGACGAGCCGAGCAGCGAGACCTTGGCCACGCCAAGCTGATCGAGCAGGGAGATCAGGCTGGCCGCCCAATCAACCACGCCGCCGCTTTCAGGGTACGATACCGCCAGCACGCGCATATGCGCGGCCACAGGTTCGATCACCTTGAAGAACACATCCGCGCGGCCCAGCGTGCCGGGCAGGAACAAAAACACATCGCCCGTGCCGCCGGTGTCGATCAGACCCCAGTCGCGGCCGTCCAGCGTCAGGCGGGTTTCGGGGTGGCGCGCCAGAAAGGCGTCGCGTTCGGCCATCAGCGTGTTGCTCATGCGAAGGGGTTCTCCACCTTGGGCCAGTAGTTCAGCGCGCGTTTCTTGTACGGAATCGCGGTGAAATCCGGGGTGATTGCGCCCGGAGGGGCGACGGGGATGATGGTGCTGGCGATGGGCGCAAAGCCCGCGCGGTAGTGGTTCGAGGACTTGACCACAACATGCCGCTTCTTCGCAACCTCAATCCCCAGTTGTGTAAAGGCCTCGGGGTGGAAGGTCTGGGTGCGCACATCATTGACGGCCAGATCGATGTTGTCGCTGGGATCGGGCGTGCCCGCGTCAATGCTCAGCCAGACGGTGGTGCCCAGCTCTACCGGCAGCGCGCCGAAGCTTTGGGTAAGGCCCTTGGCGATGCGCTTGACGGTGACGGTCAGGTCCAGCGGATCGCCCGACATCGGCCCGGTCTTGCCGCCCAGACGGACGGGCAGGGTGGCGCCTTCGCCGGCGTCCTCGGCCAGCCGCACCAGTTGCGGGTCCCAGTAGAGGCCCGACACCACCGAGGTCAGCCCGCGTTCCAGCATGGCGCGCAGCATGAAGGTGCTGTCACCGGGTGCGCCGCCGCCGGGGTTGTCGGACATATCGGCCAGCACGATGGGGCCCTGATTGTGACCAGCGGCGCGGTCCAGCGCCGCGTCGATGCTCAGAACCTCTTGAAAGATTGCCTCTTTCTCGGCCCAGAGCTTTTCGCCCAGCTCGCGCGCCATCTTCTCGGCCAGTGCCGGGTCGCCATCGGTGATCGCCAGCGCCCGCGCGCCGGTACGCTCGTGATCGCCCCACGGAAAGCCATGCGCCAGCGACAGGGACAGCACGCCGGGCTCGGATTCGCGGGCCGTCATCGCGTCGACATAGGCGCGCATCGGGCCTTCGGGCGTCGGCATCGCCATGATGATGCGGCAGTCATAGTCACGCATCACCGGGTTGGTCTTGCCCATCGCAGCATCGGCGCACAGGGTGAACAGCTCGGCCCCGCGTTCCAGAATGTCGATATGGGGATATTCCTTGAAGCAGATCAGCGCGGTGGCCTGGGTGAGCATCGCTTCGGTCAGGTGGCAATGCGGGTCCAGCGAGCCGCCGATCTTGGCATCGGGGGCGATGGCGCGGATATGGGTGATCAGGTCGCCCTCGCAATCATCGTAGCCATCGGCGATCATCGCGCCATGCAGTTGCAGCAGCACGATATCCACCGGCATCGCGGCTTTCAGGTCACGCAGGATCTCGTCGCGGAAATCCTCGTAGACCTTGCGCAGGGTCAGACCGGCAGGCTGGGCAAAGGCAGCAAGGCTTTCGACAACCTCCCAGCCGCGCTTTTCGGCCTCGGTCCGCCACAGGTTGATGGCGCCGGTCCAGTATTTCGGCGCGCTTTTGGTGGCGTCGCCGTGGTGGATCATGCCCTCTTCAAAGCCCGACAAGGCGGTGGGCAGGGGCGAGAAGCTGTTGGTCTCGGTGGCAAGGCAGGCAATGAAGGTCTTCATGGGGTCTTTCCGTCGCGCATCTCAAGCGCGGGGTCAGTCTGACCCGTCGCTGAAAGCGCCAGTTTTGCGGCCAGATGGATCAGGATCAGCGCGAAAGCCACGGGAACGGCGGCGGTGAACCAGATCATCGGGATGGGGATCATTTCGGCGGTGCGGCCCAGCGAGCGGCCCAGAAACCCGCGCGCGGGGTTCATGCCGGGGCCATAGAGCGAGAACCACAGGATCGGCGCGGCAAAGAGCAGAACGCCTGCGCCGCGCAGCACGGTCCACAGCGCGCCCAGCCTGCCGCGCAACAGCACGGCCTGCGGGAAGAGCGTGGGGTCAGCCCCGGCGCGAAACGCGACCGAGGCCCCCAGCATACCGGCCCAGACCATCGCCCGACGGGCGAGTTCTTCGGTCCAGACCGGCGGGGCCGAGAGGAAATAGCGCGCGATGACCTGCCAGCCTGCGGCATAGACCATCGTCAGCACCGCCAGCACCGCGCCGACAATCGCCACGGCATTGAGGGTGGATGACACCCGGTCCAGTCCACGGGCAGTTTTCGCCAGCATCGCGCGCGCTCCTGTTACTCGGCGATGGCGGCTTGCCAGGCGGCAAGCTCGTCAGCGTTGACGATGGTGGTGTAGGTGACAGCCGAGGCATCCTGGAATTCGGTGCGTGCCTCAGGGGTCAGTTCGGTGATGGTCACGCCTGCCGCTTCCAGCTGCTCATGCACGCCGGTCTGGGTGCTGAGCCATTCACGGTTCGCCTCGGTCGCCGCTGCAATCGCGCCGTCAACGGTGGTGCGCTCTTCGTCCGACAGCCCCTCGTACCAGTCTTGCGAGATGATCGCGCTGCGCATCGAGGTGATGATGTCGGCGGGGGTGTAGTAGTGCAGGAACTCGGTGTGCCCGAACAGCAAGGGCACAAAGGCCGGGTTCACATAGCCATCGGCCACGCCGGTCTGCAGGGCGTTGGGCACTTCGGCCCAGCTGACGATGGTACCGGTGGTGCCCCAGGCCTGAAACAGGTCGATCTGCGCCTGATCCAGCGCCCGCATGCGCAGGTCGGCCATGTCGGCCATCGTGGCAATCGGGTGGCGGGTGTTGAAGATACCGGCCGCCGGCCCGACGGTCACGATGCTGGCAATGCGCACGCCCGCCGGGGTGATCCCCTCATTGATGCGCGCCAGCATGCCGTTGTCATAAAGCGCGTGGTCGATCTGCTCGATCCCCGAGAAGAAATAGGGCAGGCGCAGCCCGTTGATCATCGTGTCGATAGAGGACGCGATGCCCAGCGGCGCCATGGCCACCTCGACCAGCCCCTGGGTGACCTGATCAAAGACCTCATCGTCACCGCCCAGAGCGCCGCGCTGGTATTCCTCGGCCTCCATGCCATGCTCGTTGAGGTAGGTGGCAAAGGTATGCGCCCAGACATAGGTGCCCGAGCCGTCCAGATCGGCGGGGCTGTCGAGAGCGACCTTGATCTGCGCCTGGGCAGCGCCCGAGGCGGTGATGAGCGCGATAACGCTCGCGGCTTTCAGCAGGTGTTTCAGTGTCATTAGAGCCTCCATGTTGTTTTTTGTCGTGGTCTTGCGTGGTTCAGTTGCCCATCAATCCCATCAGGCGCGGCAGGAAGAGGGTCAGGTCCGGCAGCCAGACCAGCAGGCCCAGCACCAGAATTTCAGCGGCGAGAAAGGGCAGCACCGCGCGTGCCAGCCGCCAGTAGTTCAGCCCCGTCACGGTCGAGACCACCAACAGGCAGCCGCCAAGCGGGGGAGAGATCAGGCCGATGGACAGATTGAAGCACAAAACGATGCCCAGATGAACCGGATCGGCCCCCTGCGCGATGGCCACCGGGGCCAGCAGCGGCACCAGCAGGGCCAGCGCGACGGGGATATCCAGCACCATCCCCGCCAGCAGGAAGATCACGTTGAGCAGGATCAGGTATTGCAGCGGTCCAAGGCCCAGTTCGGTCACGCTGGCGGCAATGGCTTCGGGCAGGCGTTCCAGCGCGCCCAGATAGCCCAGTGCCGACACCGCCGCGATCAGCATGAAGATCGAACCCGACAGCATCGCCGTGCGTTTCAGGGCTTCCCACAGGGTGGCGATCCCGAAGCGCTCGTAGAAGAACCCGGCCAGCGTGGCGGCGAAGACAGCGACGGCGGCGGCTTCGGTCGGGGTCATCCAGCCAAAGACGATGCCGCCGACGATGATCACCGGGATCGACAGCGCAGGCAGGGCGCGCAGCAGGGTAGGGAAGAAGGCGGGCAGTTCCGCGCGGCTCAGGCGCGGATGGCCGTCACGCCAGGCGAAGAACGCGTTCAGCAGCATCAGCGCCCCGGCCAGCAGCAGGCCGGGGACGATACCGGCGATGAACAGGGCGGTGACCGAGGTGCCCATCAGTGCACCGTAGAAGATCATGATGATCGAGGGCGGCACAATCGGCCCGATGATCGACGAGGCCGCCGTGATCGCGCCCGCATAGGGCAGCTTGTAGCCCTGCTCGGTCATCGCCGGGACCAGCGTGTTGGACACTGCCGCGCTGTCGGCCACAGCCGAACCCGAGATCCCCGCAAAGAACACCGAGGTCAGCACGTTCACATGCCCCAGCCCGCCCGGCATCCGCCCGACAATGGCCATCGCCAGCCGGATCAGCACCCGCGTCACGCCGCCCCGGTTCATCACTTCCCCGGCCAGAATGAACAGCGGCATCGCCATCAACGCGAACACGTCGATCTTCGAGAAGATCTGCTGCGGCAGGATCGCCAGATAGCGCGTGTTGTCGGTGGCCCAGAAGGTCAGCACCGTTGCCCCGCCGATCACATAGGCAATGGCGAGGCCCGAGGCGAGCAACACAGCACCGATCAGGGGGATGATGTACATCATGCGGCAAGCGCCTTGCGAAGGGGAGAGAGGGCCTGAGCGGTAACGCCTTCAGCGGCGACGTCGTCGGGGATCGGCTGGCCCAGCACCAGCGCGGCAGCGGTGCGCGCCAGCGCCGGGGCGCTCTGAATGCCATAGCCGCCCTGGCCCGCCAGCCAGAAGAACCCCGGCGCGCTTGGCGCGAACCCGGCGACGGGGGCCTTGTCGGCAACGAAGGACCGCAGACCGGCCCATTTATGCTCGATCCGGCGGACGGGCAGGTCAAAGGCGGTCTGGATGCGGTCGATGCAGATGGCGACGTCCAGCTCTTCGGGCTGCGCATCGCAGGGGGGCGAGGGGGTCTCGTCCGCGGGTGACAGCAGCAGCTTTCCGGCATCAGGGCGCAGGTAGAATTGTTCGGCGATGTCCACCGCCATCGGCCAGTGCTCGACCGTGCAGCCAGCGGGCGGCGAGACCAGCACGGCGGTGCGGCGCTTGGGCGTCAGGCCAATCGTGCCTGCGCCCGCCATCTCACCCAGCACATCGGCCCATGCCCCGGCCGCATTGATCACGATCTCGGCGCGGATCTCGCCCTGCGGCGTCTCGATCCGCCAGCCCTGACCGTCCCGTGACAGGCCCGTCACCTCGGTCTTCATCCGCGCCTCGCCCGTTGTGCCCAACTGGCGCAGGTAATGGCGGTGCAGGGCCTCGACGTCGATGTCGGCCCCGCTTTGATCCAGCAGAACGCCGCCCAGATAGTCGTCTTGCAGGATCGGCAACAGGGCGCGCGCGGCATCGGGTGAAATCAGGCTGACCGCAGCGCCCAGTTCGGCCTGCATCGCCTCCAGCTCGGCCTGCTGATCGGGGCGCGCCAGAAACAGCACGTCGCGCTGGCGCAGCAGCGGGTGCGGGCGCTCAGGGGTTGGCGGCGCGTTGAAGGCAGCAATCGAGGCGCGGGTCAGCGCGCGGATCACCGCCGGGCCATAGGTCGGCGCGAACAGCGCCGCCGAGCGTCCGGTGGTGTGATACCCGGGCTGCGATTCGCGTTCCACAAGCAGCACATCCTGCCCCGCAAGCGCCAGTTCGGCCGCGACCGAAGCCCCCGCCATGCCGCCGCCAATCACCACGATTCCCCGCATTTGTGCCGTCACCATCGTCCAACTTTCCTTGCTTTGGTCAGGACGCTAGCATGAATTTGCGTATAGGAAAGAGAAAATTTTCCGATACGAAAAATGATTTGCGCGGCCGTCCGAACCGCCTATGATTGCTGCATGTCGAGCATCAGCCCCATTGCCACTGCCGAATCGCCAGACAGCCAGCGCGCCGAATTCGGCCGCCGTCTGCATGCGCTGCGCCGGGATCGGGGCTGGACACTGAGTGAGCTTTCCGAACGCTCTGGGCTGGCCGTTTCCACCATTTCCAAGGCCGAACGCGGGCTGATGTCGCTGACCTATGACCGCATGCTGCAACTGGCGCGCGGCATCGGCGTGGATATGTCCGAGTTCTTCTCGGCCGAGGGGACGTCCTTTGCCAAGGGCAGTTTCGCCGTGGCCCCCAAGGGCACGTTCCAGCGGCAGGAAACGCCCAATTACGTCTATGAGATGCTGTTCCCCGAGATCCGCAACAAGGCGATGGTGCCGATGATGGGCTCGCTCAAAGCGCATGATCTGGTCGATTTCGAGGATTTCGTGCGCCATCCGGGGCAGGAGTTTCTGCTGGTGCTGGAGGGCGCGGTGACCGTGTTTGCCGAGGGCAAGGCCCCGGTCACGCTGCGGCAGGGTGACAGCCTCTATTTCGACAGCGCACGGGGGCATCTATATGCCTCGGCAGGGGCGGTCGATGCGCGGATTCTGGTCGTGTGCACCGAACTGAGTACCGACGCCGACGGACTGGCCGTCGCGCGCTAAGCTGTGACTGGTGCTGTCCGTGCGCGTCGGCTACCAAAGCGCCATGCACCGGAACCTGTCCCCTTTTGCCTGTGTCGCGTTGTTGGGCCTTGCCCCGCTGCGCGCCGTGGCGCACCCGCACGAGTTCATCGACACCACGCTGACCCTGCGCGTCGACGCGGGCGGCGCTCTGGCGGCGGTGGGGTTTGTCTGGGCGTGGGACGATTTCACCTCGATGCTGATTCTCGCCGATCAGGGAATGGACGGCGATGGTGACGGGGTGCTCGGCGATGATGAGATCGCGGCGCTGAGCGACCTTTATTCCCACTGGCCACCCGAATTTGACGGTCATTTCTATCTGCATCACGCCAACACTCCGGTGGCGCTGGGCGGCCCGCAAGGGGTTCAGGCGGCGTATCGCGACGGGCAACTGATCGTGTCGTTCGAGCGGGCCTTGGTCGCGCCGGTGGCCGCCGACAGCCTGACGCTGCAGGTCTACGATCCCAGCTATTACAGCTTTTACGCCCTGACCGGCGCGCCGGTGATCGAGGGGCGCAGCGATTGTCGGATCGCCACGCAGGCGCCCGATGTCGAGGCGGCGCAGCAACTTTATGAGCAGGCGATGGGCAGTCTGACCGAAGCCGATCTGATGTCGGGTGCGAATGAACCGCAGGTCGGCGGCGCCTTTGCCGATACCGTGAGCATCACATGCGCCGCACAGCCCTGATTGCCCTGATCGTTGTTGCGGTTCTGGCCGTGGTTCTGGTCGCTTCGGGCGCGCCCGGCTGGCTGGCCGGACGCGCGATCGTCTGGCAGCGCGAGGCACAGGATGCGCTGGCAGGGGCCTTGCGCGCGCTGCGCGCGGGCCAGCCGGGCGCGGTCACCGGCTTTCTGGCGCTGTGCTTTGCGCACGGGTTTCTGCACGCGGTCGGGCCGGGCCATGGCAAGGCGGTCATGGCGGCCTACGGCGCGGCCTCGGGCGCGTCGTTGCGCTGGCTGGCGCTGATCGCGGCGCTGTCGAGCCTTTCGCAAGCGGCGGTGGCGGTGTTGGCGGTCTACGCCGGGGTCTGGCTGCTGGGCGGCGCGCGTGACCGGGTCGAGGGGCTGGCAGCGGTCATCGAGCCTGCCTCTTTCGCGGTGATCGGCCTGCTGGGGCTGATGCTGGTCTGGCGCGGGCTGCGGCGGTTGCGCGCGCCGGTGCACGACCATCACCACCATCACGACGCGCAGTGCGGCCATTCCCATGGCCCCGACCCTCAGGCGGTGCTGGCCGCGCAAAGCTGGCGCGAGGCGGTGGTGCTGATCGTCGGCATCGCGCTCAGACCCTGCACCAGCGCGCTGTTCCTGCTGATCCTGACCTGGCGGCTGGATCTGGATGCGATGGGGATCATCGGCGCGTTCGTGATGGGGCTGGGCACGATGATGGTGACGCTGTTCGCCGCGGTGTCCTCGGCGCTGATGCGGCGCGGGATCGTGCTGGCGCTGCCGCAGGGGCGCGGGATGGGGCAGGCGCTGAGCGTCCTCGAACTGGCCATCGGCGCGGCAGTGGCGCTGCTGGCGGGACTGGCGCTGCTGCGGATGCTGTGACGCGGATCAGAGGGGTCTCGCCCGCGGCGCCAAGTGGCCAACGGGCGAGGAACGCTTAGCGCAAGCCGAAAAAGCTCAGGATAAACAACACAACGACGACAAGGCCGACGATATAGATGATTCGGTTCATGGCAGCCCTCTGCGATCTGACATTGGCCGTTGGTGACCAACAGGGGGCTATGTAGCGTGCGACGGGGGTTCGGCGACCGCGACGCCGAGTTTTGTCGCGCCCGTCAGCGGTGATCAGCGCAGCCCGAGCATCCGGTGCAGCAGGACGACAAGCTGCTGCGCGTCCTCGGGCGTTAAGTTTTTGGCAAGACCTGCCTGATACGCCGGAGTCAGCGCGGCGGCTTGGGCAACCATCGCGCGGCCCTCGGGGGTCAGATACAGACCAAAGGCGCGCCGGTCCTCAGCCGACCGGATGCGTTCGAGCAATCCTTTGCGCTCGCTGCGCTTGGCCAGATCGCTGAAGGTGTTGGCGTCAAAGCCGACGGCCTCGGCCAGCTCTGTCTGGCTTGAGCCGGGCTTGCGGTTGATGGCAAACAGCAGCGCCAGTTGGCGCGAGGTGACTTCAAGGCCGGGATAGGCGGCAGGAAAGGCGGATTCGGCGGCAAAATGCGCGCGGCGCAGCAGATGCGAGAGAAGTTCATGAACTTCAAACGGAACGGGGATGCGCGCATCCTCGGGGGCGGGTTTGACAGTCGGAGCGGGCATTGGCGGGGCGGGTATTGGTGGGGCGGTCATTGGCGGGGCCGTCCTAAGGTTGCGCGGTTCTTTCGGGATAAGCGACACGAGGGTCTTGAACAATGGGCTGTCAGGATCGGCCAGATCCAGCGCGGCATCAAAATAATCGCGGCCGGGGAGTTTCATCAGTCTCGCATTGCTCCTGACGTGCTGGAGAGCGCGGGACTGGGTGGCAAAGCCGGCAACCATCAGCATCGCCGCCAGATGCCCGCCCGCCGAGATGCCGGTGACGATGATGCGGCTGCGGTCGATGCCAAGAGCCTGCGCAATGTGCCACAGATAGGCGAGCGCCGCGCGGCACTGGCGGGTGATCTCGACCAGCGAGGCGTTAGGGAGCGCGTGGCCGAGCGTGGCAACGCGGATGCCCGCCCGACCAGTCCAAGGGCGGGACAGCGCGACTCGGCCCGCGACCGGGCGCGCCAACAGCCGCCGTGGATATACACCACCAGCGGGCAGCCGGGGCCAGCCGGGAACAGGTCCAGGCACTGGCCGCTGGCGGGATCATAGCACAGACCGGCCTGCACCGGCCGCGTTGCCAGTGCCCGATCCGAGGCATCGCGAGACGCCGTCATGCGCTGTGCGAACACCGTCAGGCCGCCATACGTGACCGGGTAATAGGCAGCGTTCAGCGCGTCGCCATCGAGGCTTGCCTCAAGGTCGGGCTGGGCCTTCACGCGAAGCTTAACCCCGGCTGCGCGACACCGGCGGCGCGCAGCATAGAGCCGACTTGCGCTGCCAGCATCTCGGTGCCCGAGACGCCGACCACCGGCTGAACCTTGCGCGACTGGTGCAGCGAGCCGTCCTTGCCCACCGCGCGGACCTCGGCGATGGCCACGGTGAGCGACGGGTCGGCGATCAGCACGGCACGGCAGCGGTCCAGCCCTACGGTGGCCAGCGCGCAGGTGGTCATCGTATTGACATTGCGGGGAAACAGCGCCGCAATCCCGCGAACCGGGCCGTCATAGACGACTGTCTGCGTGGTGATCAGCGCAGGATTGATGTCGGTGTCGGTGAAGTCGATATTGGCCGGGTTCTTGCGGAAGGTGATGGTCACCTCCTGCCACATCTCGCGCATCTCGACGAGGTTATCGAGCCCGATCAGTGCCCCATGCGGAATGATGATGCGCCGGCCCTGCGCCTTGGCCAGCGCGACCAGCCGCGCTTCGGTTGCGGCATCGGCGAAGGCGTTGACCGACAGCGGCAGGTAATCCGCCGCGCGCAGGATGGCCGCGCCATGGATCACGCTGACGGCGGGGTGGGCGCATTCGACCACCAGATCGGGCTGGCGGCTGGCCAGCATGTCCAGATCGTCCAGCGGCAGGTCGGCAGGCAGCCCGGCCAGCTTGGTCTTGTCGCGGTTCCACACGAAAGCCAGCTCAAGGTTCCAGTCGGGCGTGTCCCGGATCAGGCGGCACAGTTCGCGGCCAATAAACCCGTAACCGGCCACCCCGATCCGGGTTTTCTGCGAGGGCGTCATACATCTTTCCTTAATTTTGCGGTGGCAGACTTACAGCCCGGCCCCCGAGACTTTGCGACCGATCAGCACCGGCCAGCCGATGGTGAGCAGAACGAACAGGCCCGTGACCAGTTTCAGGTCCGACGGGTTCAGACCCAGCGCCAGCGCGAGCGAGGCAAGCTGATAATAGACCACCGCCCCCACGACGGGGGCCGCGATCTGGCGCAGCAGGGTGCGGCGTCCGGTGATCGCCTCGCCGATGATGACCGAGGCGAGGCCGTTTACCAGCATGCCCACGCCCATGCCGACATCGGCATAGCCCTGCGATTGCGCCATCAACGCCCCGGCCAGCGCGCTGATGCCCGACGCAAGGCCGAGGCCCCCGGCGGTATAGAGCACCAGATTGACCCCCAGCGCCGGGGCCAGTTGCGGGTTCGCGCCGATGCCGCGCAGGCCCAGCCCCAAGTCGGTCTGCAAGACCCACCAGAGCGCCAGCACCAGCGCGACAGCCAGCGCGGCGGCGACGGTGATCTGCAACGGCAGGCTGCGCAGGATGCCGGGGCTGATCCAGTCATAGAGCGTCTCGATGCCGAAGATCGGTGCGTTCGGGCGGCCCAGAATACGCAGGTTGATGCTCCACAGCATTGTCACGGTCAGGATCCCGGCAAGCAGGGAATGGACCTTGAATTTCAGATGGATCATCGCCGTGGTCATCCCGGCAAGGAAGCCCGCAATCACCGCGCAAGCCGTGGCGATGAACGGGTGTGCCCCGGCGCTGAGCAGGGCGGCGGCGACGGCGGCGGCCAGTGGGAAGACGCCCTCGGACGACAGATCAGGGACCGAAAGGATGCGGAACGGGATCATGATCGCCAGCGCGATCAGCGCATAGGTCAGACCCTGAACCAGCGTGACGGGGACAAGATTCCAGAACAGCTGCAGGATATCCATCACTCTCTCCTCATGCGCGCAGCAGTTGGTCGTCACTGGCGCCAAAGCGCTGCACCAGCGCCTCGACCGTCAGCCCGGCCTTGGCCTGCGCATCCAGATCCAGCCGCACCTGACCCGCGTTCAGCGCCAGCAGACGGTTCCCGGTGTCGAGGGCGTGTTGCATGTTGTGGGTGATCATCAGCGTGGTCAGCCCGCCCTCATCGACGATGCGGCGAGTGGCCTGCATGACCAGCTCGGCAGTGCCGGGGTCGAGCGCGGCGGTGTGTTCGTCGAGCAGCAGCAGCCGGGGCTTTTGCATCGCGGCCATGAGCAGCGCCAGAACCTGCCGTTGCCCGCCCGACAGCTTGCCCGCGAGCACGGCCATCCGGGTTTCCAGCCCCAGTCCGAAGGGCGCAAGCAGGTCGCCAAACCGCTCGCGGTTGCCGCGTCCCAGCGCCAGCCGGAAGCCGCGCCGCAGGCCGCGACGTTGCGCGAGCGCGAGGTTTTCCTCGATCGACAGGGCCGGGGCCGTGCCCAACATCGGGTCTTGAAACACCCGCCCGATAAAACCCGCGCGTCGGTGGACCGGCAGGTCGGTGACGTCCTGCGCGCCGAACAGCACGCGCCCGCTGTCCGGCTGCAGCGCGCCCGAGATGGCGTTGAGCATGGTGCTCTTGCCCGCGCCGTTCGAGCCGATGACAACGGCGAAATCGCCCTCATTCATGCGCAGGCTCAGCCCGTCCAGCGCGACCCTTTCATCCGGGGTGCCCGGATGAAAGGTGAGGCGCAGCGCGTCGAGGGTCAGGGCGGGGCGGGCGTCAGTCGACGACACAGTCGCACCCGGTCAGCGCCTCGGGCAGGGTCAGGCCAAGCGCGGTCATCTGACGCTGGCTGATGCGGATCAGGTGATCCTCGGGCGCCGGAACCGCGATGGCGATCGTGGCCGGATCTTCACCGCCGAGGATGCGCGCGGCCAGGTCACCCGCGCGTTCGCCGATGCGGTAGAAATCGACGGCAAAGGTCGCCAGCGCCAGCGCATCGCCGACCGATTGGGTGTTCGAGCTGAACACCGGCATCGAAATCCGACCGGCGGCCGAGGCAATCGCCGGGCTGGCGGGTTGCAGCAGGCTGGAGGCCGGAACGAACAGCGCATCCACCCGGCCCTGCGCCGAGGTCACACGTTGCGGGATGTCATTGGCATTGTCGACGCCGATCAGCAGCACCTCGACGCCCTGCGCTGGGGCAAGGGTTTGCAGGCGGGTGGCAAAGGCCGTGTCGCTGTCATCGCCGGGATTATAGAGCACGCCCAGCCGGGTCATGCCGGGCACCAGCGATTGCATGAAGGCGACCGTCGCCGCCAGATCGGGGATGTTGGACACACCGGTCAACAGCGGCGCGCCCGCGTCCCAGCTGCCGACCAGCCCGGCCTGCACGGGATCGGTGACGGGCGCAAAGACGATGGGAAAATCGCGGTTGGCAAGGATCTGGCGCGCGGATTGTGCCATGGGGGTGGTGATCGTCAGCATCAGATCAGGGTCGGCGGCGGCCAGCCGGTTCAGGAACTGCGGCACAAGCGACCGGTCGAAATTGACGTTGCCCTCGTCATAGACCGGCTCATAGCCCGCAGCATCGAGCGAGGCCTTGAAGCCATCCGATACCTGCTGAAGCGACGGGTGCGGGCCGAACAGGGCGATGGCGATGCGTGGTGCGGTTGTCTGGGCCAGAACCGGCGTGGTCAGCGCGGCGGCGACGGCCAGCCCGGTGACCACCGTGCGAAGTTTTGTGAACATGGCGTTCTCCCTGCGATGGTGTTTTTATATTACGTGTTCGTATCAAATTGCAGAGCAGGGGCTTTTGTCAACACCGAAGCTGGCGCAGGCTTGCGGACGCGGGGCCATTTTCCCAGCCGCCGCGTGCCTGCCTAAATCTTGGACATCCGGTAAGGGCGCTCAGCCCTGAAGGCGCAAGAGCAGCGCAACCCCGGCCCACGCGCAGAACCCGGTCAACACCGTGCCCCACAGCGTGTCGGTGGCGACCATCGCCCATGACCAGTCTTTCATGATCGACATCGAGGTGAACTCGTACGTGCCGTAAGCCATCGCGCCGATCACCGCGCCCTGCAACAGCGCCCGAACCGGGTCGGCGTCCCGCAGGGCAGGGGCCGAGACGAGGAACACCAGTCCCGCCACATAGGCCAGATAGAACAGCCCTGCCGGGGCCAGCATCGGGCTGTCGCGCATCGTCGCGCCCAGATGGCGGACAAACAGCGGCTTCATCACCAGGGTCAGCATCAAAGCGTCGATGGCAAGAAACAGGAGGGCGGTGATGGCGTAGAGGATCATGACGGGCTCCGGGAACGGGTACGCGAGCACAGGTAGCGCGGTGTTTCGCCAAGGCGAGGGGGCCTTGCCCATTGCATAACCCGGCCTCGGGCGGCATCACTGTCATCTTGCAACAGGTGAGCCGGTCTGTGTCTGCCCTGAAGATCTCGAATTCGGACGCCAGAGCGCTGTGGCTTTGCGCGCATGGCCTTTCTGCGCCACCGGCAGGGGTGTGCGATACGCTGGGCTTGATCCGCGCGCTGGGGTTTGTCCAGCTGGACACCATCCAGATCGTGTCGCGCGCGCATCATCATATCCTGTGGAGCCGCAACCCGCGCTATCGCGAGCCTTTGCTCGACGGGTTGCTGGCGCGCGACCGGCAGGTGTTCGAGCATTTCACCCATGATGCTTCGGTCCTGCCGATGGAATTTCTGCCGCTGTGGCAGCGGCAGTTCCGGCGGATGAAGGCAAAGGTGGAGCGTTCGTCGTGGTATGGCGGTGCGTTGGAGCCTGAGCTTCTGGCGCTGGTCAAACGGCGCATTGCGGATGAAGGCCCGCTGTCGACGCGCGATTTCGACACCAAACTTGAGGGGCCCAAGGAGATGTGGCGCCGCCCACCGCATAAGAAGGCGCTGGATTACCTATGGTACGCGGGCGAACTGGCGACCTCGCACCGGGACGGGTTCATCAAATATTATGATCTGGCTGACAGGGTGTTTCCGGCAGAGCTGAGAAACGCGCAGTTGTCCGATCAGGCGCAGATCGACGGGCTGTGCCGCGCGGCACTGGACCGCATCGGCTTTGGGACACTGGGCGAGATCCGCAAATTCTGGGACGCGACCGATCCGGCAGAGGTTGCGGCTTGGGCAGAGCGGGACAGCGGCGCGCTGATCCCGGTAGAGGTGCAGGGTGCCGATGGCAGCTGGACCAAGGCCTGGGGCTGCGCGGATCTTGAAGAACGGCTGACGGCGCTGGCAGCACCGGGCGGACGGCTGCGTATCCTCAGCCCGTTCGACCCGGCGATCCGGGACCGGGCACGGCTGAAACGCCTGTTCGGGTTCGACTACACGGTAGAACTGTTCCTGCCGGCGGCGAAGCGGCAGTGGGGTTACTACGTATACCCGGTGCTTGAAGGCAGCCGTTTTGTCGGCCGGATCGAGGCCAAGGCGGACCGCGCGGCGGGGGTGTTGAGCGTGCTCAAATGGTGGGACGAGCCGGGTGTCCGGGCGTCGAAGGCCCGTGCTGAAAAGCTTGAGGCCGAGCTTGCGCGCTTCGCCCGGCTGGCTGGGGTTGAGCGGGTGGTCTGGGAATGCCCGCGCTAACCCGGTTCAGCGGCGCAGGCGGTTCACCTGCTTGCGGTGCAGGCTGGGGCTGACCCCGGTTTCTGCCCGGAACGCGCGGGTAAAGGCGGCGGCGTCGGAATAGCCCAGCTTTTGCGCGATATCGAGGATGGAAAATTCGGTATCCTCAAGCTGCCGCATCGCAACCGCGACCTTCTTGGCGCGCAACAGATCACGAAAGCTCACCCCTTCGGCGCTCAGCTTGCGGCGCAATGTGTGCTCGGTCGTGCCCAGCCTGAAGGCGACATCGGCCACCGTCACCGGGTCCGCGCCGACGATCTTGGCCAGAACCGCGTCGACCTGATCGGTGACGCGGCTGGGCCGGTCCTTGGTGTGGCGGATCATCGTCAGATAGTGGCGCAGCAGGCTGGCGAGCCTCGGGTCATGGCGGCGCGCCTTCGACGTCAGATCCTGCGGGCGCATGACAAGCGAATTTCGCGCCTGCTCGAAATAAACCGGGCAACCGAAATGGCGTTCATAGCTCGACAGCGGGGCAAGGCGCGCATGCTCGAATGTCAGCTCGACCGGCGCATAGGGCGTGCCCAGAAACAGGCAGATCAACTGGTGCATATAGGCCAGCGAGAACTCGGCGTCCTGACGGCGCGACGTCAGGGACTGATCGACGATGAAATAGCTCATCATCGGCGTGGGCGTGCGGGCAAAATCCAGAAAAGTCGCGCCCTGAATGGCAAACACCGTGCGCACGAATTCGTCGATGGCCGTGCCCAGATCGGGGGCGCCCAGAAACAGGTAGCCCGGCGCACCCGCCAGATCCGGCCCCATCCGTCGCGCCAGTTTCAGGCCGAGCGTGGGTTGGCGTTGGTGGGTGGCGAGGCTTTCGAAAATTTCCAGATAGGCGGCAAGCGGGACCGCACCGTCTTCGCCGTCGATGTCAGCATCGCTGAGCCCGTACCCGCCCAGCAAGCCGTGGCGCACCGAATCCGTGACGGCGCATTCATCAAAGATCTGGCGCAGCACGGTGCCGCGGATTTCGGCGCGGGGCCGGGCGATTTCAGGGGGCATGCGGATATGGCTGTTCAAAAATGTATGTTTTCTGTTCGAAACTATCAGGAAGGCGCGGGCGCGCGGTGTCAAGCTTTGTGAAAATCAAAACCCGGCTACGGGCAAACAGGGACACTGCAGCATGACGAAAGACCGTTTTTTCACCGTTGCCATCGTCGATACGAACGGGCTTTTGCGCGGGCAGAAGTTCCGCGGTGCCGATCTGCCGGGCGTGTTGGCGCATGGTATCGGCATGTCGCCGGTGCAACTGGCGCTGGATCCGACGGATGACATCATGGCGATGCCCGGCGTGACCGACGACAGCGCCGATTTTCACGACAGCGAGCTGACGGTCGATGCGGCCAGCCTGCGGCATATCTCCTTCGAGCGCGATGAGGATTCGGCGCTGTATCTGGCCGAGTTCACCGGCGAGGCCGCCGGGCTGTGCCCCCGTAACCTGCTACGGCGAGTGCTGGCGCGGGCGGCGGCAATGGGGCTGTCCACCAAGGCCGGGATCGAGCTGGAATTCACCCTGTTTGACGAAACGCCGCGCAGCCTGAAGGCCAAGGGCTATGAGGATCTGATCACCGCCACGGCGCATCCCAGCCACGATCTGATCATCTATCAGGCCGCGCAATCCGACTTCTACGCCGGGGTCGCCGATTTCTGCGAGCCGCTGAGAATCAGCCTGCAGAAGATGCACGAGGAGATCGGCGGCGGCTTCATGGAGGCGTGTATCGGTGCGGTTCCGGCGCTTGACGCTGCCGACGAAGCCGTCTTGCTGCGCAACTTCCTGCGCGTGTTTGCCATGCGGCAGGACCAGACCGTGTGCTTCATGCCCCGCTGGACCGAGGATGCGGACAGCCAGTCCTCGCATATCCATATCTCGCTGCTTGATGAGGCGGGCCAGTCCCTGTTCTGGGACGCCGATGCGCCGGATCATCTGTCGCCCGCGTTCCGCTATTTTCTGGGCGGGTTGCAGGAATACCTGCCCGGCCTGATGCTGCTCTTCGCCCCGACCGTGAACAGCTGGCGGCGCTTTGCCGAGGGCACTTTTGCGCCGCCTGCGTTCTCTTGGGGGATCGAAAACCGCACGACCGCGTTCCGCGTTGTCGGCACGCGGCCGTCGACGCTCAGGGTCGAGAACCGTCTGCCCTGCGCCGATGCCAACCCCCATCTGGCTATGGCGGCGACGCTGGCCGCCGGACTGGCGGGGATCGCGGGCAAGGTCGAGCCGACCGCGCCCACCACGGGCAACGGCTATGTGCCCGGCGTTGCCAAGGGGCACGCATTGCCCGACGGGATGGCAGCGGCGATCGACGCGCTCGAGCAGTCGGCGCTGGCCGCCGACTGGCTGGGCGAGGGGTTCGTGCGCGCCTATTGCGCCACCCGCCGCGATCAGGTGGCAAAATTCGCAGGCAAGACCCTGATCGACGAACGCCGCCGCTTTTTCGAGTTGGGATAAGTCATGCGTATTGGCTTGATTGAATGTGGCACACAGCGCCCCGACTGGTCAGATTTCGGCGCGTTCGGCACGTGGTTTCCGCCCCTGCTGGCTCTGGCCGGGGCAGCGCCCGAGTATCGCGTCTGGAACGCGGTTGAGGGGCAGCTTCCCGCCGATCCGGGGGCCTGTGACGCCTATCTGCTCACCGGCAGTCCGGCCTCGGCCTATGACGACGCGCCGTGGCAGCAGGCGTTGACCGGGTTTCTGCGGCAGGTTGCCCGGCAGGTTCCCCTTATCGGTATCTGCTACGGCCACCAGCATCTGCACCATGTTCTGGGTGGGCAAGTGAGCGAAGGGGCGGCCTGGGGCGTCGGGATTCATCATTACGATGTCACGGCGTTGCCCGCGTGGCTGCCCGATGAAGTGGCAACGGACAGCGCCCAAGGCTTTGACCTGATTGCCTTGCACAAGGATCAGGTCACCCGCCTTGCCCCCCAAACGCAGGTTCTGGCGCAAAGCCCGTTCTGTCCGGCGGCGGTGACGCAGATCGGTGACACGATCCTGACCTTTCAGGCGCATCCTGAGATGGACCCGGCCTTTGCCGCCACCGTTTACGCTTACGAGCGCGACCGCATCGGCGCCGCCCAGACCGAAGCTGCCACCGCCAGCCTGACCCTGCCGCGCAATCCCGCTTTGGCGGCGCGCTGGATCATGGCCTTTCTGACTCACACCCTCGCCAAAAGCGGAGCCTCGCAATGACTCTCTCGACCGCACGACCCACCACGCAGGTTGATCTGTCCAACGCGGGCAACTGGCAGAACGGCGTCCCGCGCGCCGAGTTCGCCCGCCTGCGCCGCGAAGCGCCGGTGGCATGGAACCCGCGCAACGACGGACACAAGGGGTTCTGGGCCGTCACCCGCTATGACGACATCGTGCAGGTGTCGAAAGACACCGAAACCTATTCGTCGCGCAATGGCGTGATCTCGCTTGATGATTTCGATGACGCGCAGAATGACGCGCGGCGGACGCTGTTGGAAATGGACCCGCCGCAGCATGGCAAGATGCGCCTTCTGACCATGCCGGGATTTACCCGGCGCGGGGTTGGCGGGCTGGAAGAGGATGTGCGCGCGCGCATCGGGGCCTTGCTTGACCGGCTGGTCGGGGCGGGCAGCTTCGAGGCGGTAACGACGCTGACCAAGGAAGTGCCGATCCTGACCCTGTGTTCACTGCTCGGCATCCCGGCCGAGCGCAAGGATGACCTGATCCGCTGGTCTGATCTGCTGATCGGCTCGGATGATCCCGATTTTATCGACCCGATCTTTGACCGCTATTCGGCCGAGGAACGGCGGATGCTGCCCTTTGGCCACCCGGCCTCGCTTCTGGCGTTCGAGATGGGCCGGGAACTGGCCGCCGACCGCCGCGCCAACCCGCGCGAGGATGTGATCACCATGCTGGTGCAGGCGCAGGTTGATGGCAAACCGATCAGCGAAGACGATTATCTCAACTATTTCCTGATGTTGGTTGTCGCCGGGAACGAGACGACGCGCCACACCATGTCCCACAGCCTGAACGCGCTGGCGCAGAACCCGGGCGAATGGGCGCGTTTTCGTGAAGGCGGGATCAAGAGCCAGACGGCAACGGATGAATGCGTCCGCTGGGCGACGCCGGTGCATTTCGTGCGCCGTATCACCACGCGGGCGACCGAATTGGGCGGCGTGCAGATCGACAAGGGTGAGAAAGTCGCGATGTATTATGCCTCTGGCAACCGGGATGAGGCGTATTTCGACGCGCCCGATCAGTTCCGTCTGGACCGCAGTCCCAATCCGCACATGGCTTTTGGCAAAGGCGGGCCGCATTTCTGTCTGGGCAATTACGTGGCGCAATTGCAGGTGCGGGTCTTGCTTGAGGAAATGGCCAAGCGGGTGGCGACGATCCGCACGCAATCGGGGCCGAACCTGTTGCGCAGCAACCATGTGCATGGCGTCAAATCGCTGGATCTGGAGCTGACGGCGCTCTGACAGCCGGAGGGTTCTTTGGCGCTTAGCCGTCCGCTTGCGGGCGATAGCGCGTCCGGTGAGGGGGCGGCAGGCTGCAATTCTTGCCTCGGCCGGCCTGCGGGCTGCACCGGATCTTCGCCGCCCCCGCTCGCAAAAACGCAACGCTGACCGGTGGCAAATCACCGCCGGTCGCGGCGCGAGTGCTCACTATGGCGCTACCGGTTGCGCGTGGGGGCTACACGAAGAACCGTTGATGGTGTATACAACCCCTGAGACCCGCCTGAGTGGCGGCTCAAGGGGGAGAGATGGCGACACGACCGGACGTGCCTTGGGCACTGTCGGCACCTTTGTCACAAGCGCTGTGCAGAAGGCGCGTTTTTGCTTTGGTGCGTATTCACAGCGAAAAATCGACTTTCCGGTGTGTTATCCATGCGATGACACGTCTTCTGACCCTTGGCGGCGTGCTGAGAGGGTGGTGTCCTTCCACCCTTGGCGGCACGCGACTCCCCGTCATTGCTGACGTTTCGCTGCCCTCATGGGGAGAGGCATGGCGCATACAGCGTCTGGTTAGGCCCATAGCGCAAGAATCATGTATACAATGACGCCAAGTAATCGCAGTCTCACTGATATTGGGCGACACGCCCCTGTGCAGGCGTTGCCCGCTGCCTTTCGTCACGACCGCTGACCCTTCGAGGAACAAGACACGATGCCCAACTATGTCGTTTGCAAGCTGACCGATATTCCACAAGGCGAGGCGCGCAGGTTCTCGGCAGGTAAGCGCGATGTGGCGATTTTCAACGTGCAGGGCACCCTGCACGCGATCGCTGACCGCTGCCCGCATGAGGGGGCCAGCCTGTGCAAGGGAAAGATCACCGGGCTGGTCGATTCGGACGGTCCCGGCGACTACCGCATGGAACGGCGCGGCGAGCTGGTGCGTTGCCCTTGGCATGGCTGGGAGTTCGATATCCTGACCGGAAAGTCCTACTGCGACCCCAACCGCCTGAAGGTGCGCAGCTATGACGTCAAGGTGAGCCCCGGTTCGGATCTGGCCGAGGGGCCTTACCAGATCGAAGTCTACGATGTGTCCGTGCAGGACGATTACGTGATCGTGACGCTGTGAGCAGCCACGCAGAAGGAGATGTTTGAATGAGCGACACCCTCGCAAAGCCCCGGGCGATCACCACGGCAGGCGCGATTGACACCGATGTGCATCCGCCGCTGCCGCGTCAGGCCGATCTGCTGCCCTATGTCGACGACTACTGGAAAGAGACCTTTCAGTCGCGCGAGATCGACGTTCTGGAACTGATGAGCGCGCCCGAGCGCACCAAGCCCTACCGCCGCCCGGATTGGGTGGGCGAGGGGGACGCGCTGGTGGCGATGCAGAAGAACCTGCTCGACCCGCTGGAACTGGGCCATGCGATCCTGAACGTGGTCTCAGGGGCGCATGCGCTGTTTGACCCGTATCTGGCGCAGGTCGTGTGCCGGGCGACGAATGACTGGCTGGCGGACACCTGGCTTGACCGTGACAGCCGGTTGCGGGCGTCGATGCTGGTGCCGTTCCAGAACGTCCCCGCCGCCGTGGCCGAGATCGAGCGGCTGGCATCGGACAAGCGCTTTGTGCAAATCCTGACGCTGGCGGCTGGCGAATTGCCCCTTGGCCGCCAAACCTATTGGCCGATCTTCGAGGCGGCCGAAAAGCACGGCCTGCCCATCGGCATTCACGCGGGCAGCATGCTGCGCCACGCGCCCAGCCACAGCGGCTATCACTCCTTTCTGATCGAAGACCACATCGCGATGACGCAGGGCTTTGCCACGCAAATCGCCAGCATGATCGCCGAAGGGGTGTTTGCGAAATACCCCGACCTCAAGGTCGTCGCCATCGAATCCGGTGTGTCGTGGATCCCGCCCTTGATGTGGCGCATGTCCAAGGACTGGCGCGGCACGCGGATCGAGGTGCCTTGGGTCAAGGACAGCCCCGCCGCGCTGATCCGCCGCCACGTGCGCGTGACCTCGCAGCCTTTTGACGGCCCTGAAGATCCCGCCGAGGTAGAAAAGATGCTCTCGCATCTGCTCTCGGATGATATGCTGCTGTTCTCCAGCGATTACCCCCACTGGCATTATGAGGGGCTCGATGTGCTGCCCCACGGTGTGCCGGATGCGCTCCTGCAAAAGGCCATGCGCAGCAATGCGCTGGCCACGTACCCCCGTCTTGGAGGCTGACATGGAAGCAACTGAACTCGACCGCGAAACCACTGCCGCCAAGCGTCTGGGCGTTGTGGATTGCGACATTCACCCGGCCTTTTCCAACCCGCAGGAACTGGGCAGCTATCTGCCGCAGCGCTGGCGGGATCACATTCGCGACTTTGCCCTGCGCACGCCGAACCCGTTTCTGGGCGCGATGATCTATCCGCGCATGACCCCCGGCAATGGCATGCGCCGCGACAGCTGGCCGCCCAATGGCGGGCCTCCCGCCTCGGATCTGGCGTTCCTGCGCGAGCAGTTGCTGGACCAGTGCAACATCGACCACGGCGTGCTGCAGCCGCTGGCCGCCGGGGCGGTGACCAACAATCAGGATCTGGGCGCGGCGCTGTGCATCGGCATCAACGACTGGCAGATCGATAAATTCGCCGGGCCCGAGCCGCGTCTGCGCGCCTCGATCTGTGTGGCGCAAGAGGATGCGGCGGAATCGGTCGCTGAAATCGACCGCCGCGCCCATGACCGGCGCTTTGTGCAGATCTCGATCCCGCCGCGCACCATCGAGCCGATCGGCCGTCGCCGCTATTGGCCGATCTTCGAAGCTGCCGAGCATTACGGACTGCCCATCGGCCTGCACACCGGTGCATTCGGGCAGCGGCCGAACACGCCTTCGGGCTGGTCGTCGTTCTATCTGGAGGAGCATTACGCCGCCTCGAACAGCCTGCAGACGGTGATCGTGTCGATGATCATGGAGGGCGTGTTCGAACGCTTTCCCAAGCTGAAGATCGTCGTCGTCGAGGGTGGCTTTTCGTGGGTGCCCTCGTTGGCATGGCGGATGGACCGCGAATGGAAGCGGATGGGCGCCGAGGTGCCGCAGGTCAAACGCAAGCCCAGCGAGTATCTGCGCGACCACTTCTGGTTCACCACGCAGCCGATCGAGGAGCCCGAAGAGAATCGTCATCTCGACGATATCGTGCGCTGGATCGGGGCGGACCGGTTGATGTTCTCGACCGATTATCCGCATTGGGATTTCGACGATCCGCGCTTTGCATTCCGCACGCCGCTGGACCCTGCGGACCGGGCGAAGATCTTTCGCGATAACGCAATGCAGCTGTTCCGATTGGACCAGTAATCAGCGCCGGGCAGGGCCCGGCGCGATCAAATTGTATACAGGTGCCGTGGAAACGGGCACGCCACAGCCGCTCGCCGGGATGGGGAGCGGACTGTGCATGTGTGACCCTGCGCCGGCGTCTGCTTGCGTGCTGCTCGAGAATTATTAATAAATATAAGCAGTTATGCGGCTTTCCTGTGACGGAAGGGCCGATTTTCGCTGTCAGCACGGTCGTCGCGCTGCGCCGTTTAATTATCAACGTCAAAGGTGCAATAAAGATATTGCTTAGGGGTGTTGGCTGTGTTTGCATACACGTGGAGAGACGGTGCAGGGGTGGCAACGGGGCGGATACGTCGGCCCATAGCCCGAACGATTTTGCGCCGGAAGCGTGGGCGAGAGCCCGCACGGGAGGTAACGGATGTCCGTAACTGAGGCGCAGCGGCCTGAGGTCGCGACCGGCATGTCAGCCGGCGCTGGTGCGCTGTTGAGCGTCGACGGTCTGAAGCTGGATTTGCGCGATGAAAGCGGCTGGGTCCGCGTGCTTGACGACGTGTCCTTTCAGATACGCCCGCGCGAAACGCTGGGCGTTGTCGGTGAAAGCGGCTGCGGCAAGTCGATGACCGCGCTGTCGATCATGCAGCTTTTGCCGCCGCGCTATGCGCGCACCGAAGGGCGCATCCAGTTCGGCGACCGCGACCTGCTGACCCTGTCGCGCCGCCAGATGAGCCGCATCCGGGGTCGCAACATCTCGATGATCTTTCAGGAACCGATGAGCGCGCTGGACCCGGTGTTCACCGTCGGCGCGCAGATCATCGAAACCGTGCTCTGCCATTTCAAGGTATCGCGCCGCGAGGCTGAAGAGCGCGCAATCGACGCGCTCGACAGTGTCGGCATCGCCGCACCGCGCGAAATCGCGCAGCTTTACCCGATGAGCCTGTCGGGCGGCATGCGCCAGCGGGTGATGATCGCCATGGCGCTGGTGTGCGAGCCGGAATTGCTGATCGCGGATGAGCCGACCACCGCGCTGGATGTGACCATTCAGGCGCAGATCATGGATCTGCTGCTCAAGCTGTCCCAGCAAAAGGGCACGGCGATCATGTTCATCACGCATAATCTGGCGCTGGTGTCGCAAAACTGCGACCGGATGATCACCATGTATGGCGGTCAGGTGATCGAGGGCGGGCCTGTCGCCGATGTTCTCGCCACCCCGCGCCATCCCTACACCACCGGCCTGCTGCATTCCGTCCCCGAGGCCGGGCGCGCGCGCGGCACGCTGAACGCCATTCCGGGCCGCGTGCCGTCCCTGCGCGCCATGCCGCCGGGCTGCCGGTTCGAGCCGCGGTGCCCGCATTCGGCGCCCGTCTGCCGTCAGCCGGTCGGCATCGCGCAAACCGGCGACCGCCAGATCCGCTGCCATCGCTGGCAAGAGCTGACCCAGCAGCAGGCCGTCTCGCTATGACCACGCAACGCCCTAACGCCGTCGACGTTCAGGACATGACCGTCACCTTTGGCCGCAGCCGCACGCTGGTGCGGGCTGTGGACGGGGTGTCGTTCACCGTCGCGCCCGGTGAGATCTTTGGCATCATTGGCGAATCCGGTTCGGGCAAGTCCACGCTGGGCCGGGCCGCTGTCGGCATGATCACGCCCTCGGGCGGTGAGGTGCGCCACAGTGGCGTCGATCCCTTCGCGCTGAGCCGCAAGGCGCTGAACGTCCACCGGCGCAAATATCAGATCATCGCGCAGGATCCCAACGCGGCGTTCAACCCGCGTATGACGATCCTCGAAAGCGTCATGGAGCCGATGTACATTGCCGGCATCGGCAACCGGGCCGAGCGGCGCGCGCGCGCGCTGGCGATGCTCGACACCGTCGCGCTGTCGCCCGAACTGAGCAACCGTTACCCGCATGAGCTGTCTGGCGGCCAGAAGCAGCGCGCCAATATCGCGCGGGCGCTGGTGCTGGACCCTGAAGTGCTGGTCTGCGACGAGGTGGTCGCGGCGCTGGATGTGTCGATTCAGGCGGACATGCTGAACCTGTTCTGGAAACTGCAGCAGGACTTCAACCTGACCTATCTGTTCATCAGCCACGATCTGAACGTCGCCAGCCACATCAGCGACCGCGTCGCGGTGATGTATTTCGGCAAGATCATGGAAATCGGCCCGGCCGAGGCGGTGATGAACCGCCCGCTGCATCCTTATTCCGAGGCGCTGCGCTCGGCTGAACCCGAGATCATCGCCGATCAGGCCAAGGCCCGCGAGCGGATCATCCTGCAAGGCGAGATCCCCAGCGCGCTGAACCCGCCCTCGGGCTGCCGGTTCCATACCCGATGCCCGCGCGCGGCCGACCGGTGCTCGACCGATGAACCCGTCCAGCGTGAACTGGTGCCGGGCCGGTTTGTCGCCTGCCATTTTGCCGAAGAGATGCTGGCACGTTTCGCGGAGGGAGGTGCAGCGATGCGCCGCGAGACCGTCAGCTGAAGTCAACACGTCGCGGCGCGTCATGGCCGCAAACAGGGAGAGAGAACCATGCATAAAGTGATCTTCGATACCAGCCTTCGCCCGACCCGCCGGTCCATCCTGATGGGGGCTGCTGCCGCTGCCGGGGCAGGAATGATGCTGCCGGGCGGTGCCTTCGCGCAGGAGGCGACGCCGCAACGCGGTGGCACGCTGCGGGTTTCGATGCCGTATAACCCGGCCTCGCTGGACCCGATCACCGGTCGCAACCTGCCCGATTTCAACACGCTCTACGCGCTCTATGACGCGCTGATCGGTTTTGACGACGAGACGCTCGAATTGCAGCCGATGCTGGCGAAAAGCTGGGATTGGGCGGATCCGAGCACGCTGGTTCTGGAACTTCAGGACGGTGTGATGTTCCATGACGATACGCCCTTCAACGCCGAGGCGGTTGTGTTCAACCTGCGTCGCGGGCTGGACTATGCACGCTCGAACGTGAAATCCGACCTCGCCGGTGTTCAGGCGATCGAGGCAACCGGCCCGCTTCAGGTCACGATCCGTCTTGAGGCACCCAACGCCGCGCTGCCCGCCATCCTGTCGAACCGCGCGGGCTGCATGGTGTCGCCAGCGTCCGTTCAGGCAGCCGAAGACGGCAATATCGACCGGGCGCCGGTCGGTGCCGGACCGTTCCGTTTCATCGAATGGCGCGACAATGACCTGATCCGTCTTGAGCGCAACGAGAGCTATTGGCAGGGACCGGAACTGCCGTATCTCGACGCGCTGGAGCTGCGCATCATCAACGAGCTGAACACGGCGGCGCGTACCGTCACCTCGGGTCAGGCTGATGTCGCGCTGCAACTGGCTGCCCAGCAGATCATGGTCGCGCGCCGCAGCGACAACATCATCGCCACGGCGACCACGTCGATGACCTATTACACCGCCTTCTTCAACTATGCCCGGGGCCCGCTGGCGGATCTGAAAGTCCGTCAGGCGATGAACTACGCGCTGAACCGTGCCGATCTGCAGCAAGTGCTGCTGATGGGGCTGGGCGAGGCGACCTGTTCGGTCTTCCCGCGCGAATTCTGGGCATCGGGCCCCGATGCTGCGGACTATTACCCCTACGACCCCGAGCGCGCGCGCGCCCTGTTGGCCGAGGCGGGCTATCCCGACGGCGTCGATATCGCCACGCTGTCCTGGCCCGATCAGGCGGCGATGCAACGCACCGAGATCATCGGCAACCAGCTTGCGCAGGTCGGTATCCGGCTGAACGTCACGCCGGTGCAGCCCGCGCAGGCGATTCAGGTCTTCATGATCGAAGAGCAGGGCGACATGTTGCTCTCGCCGACTGGCGGCAACCCGGATCCGTCCCTTGCCTTCGACCGGCAATTCTCGGCCACCGCGTTGCGCAACGCGGGCAAGATCGAGCTTGACGGTTACCGCGAGCTGCTTGAAGCGACGATGTCCACCTATGACTTCGACGAGCGCCAGCAGAAGCTGTTCGAACTCGAAATGTTCGTCGTCGAAAATGCCCTGCATCTGCCGCAGTACATGTCGGCGGGGATGTCGATCCAGACTCCGCAGGTGAAGGACTTCACCTTCGGCATTCTGGCGGCACCGCGGTTCCACACTGTCTGGCTCGATCAGGCCTGAGCACGGCAGTAGGGGAGGGACGCCATGCATGGCGTAGGCAAAATGGTACTGCGGCGGCTGGCTCAGCTGATCCCGGTGATGATCATCGCGACCTTCGTGGTGTTCGCGCTGGTGTTTCTGATGCCGGGCGATCCTGCAGTCACGCTGGCTGGCGAGTTCGCAACCGAGGCGCGGATCAACGAGATCCGCGCGCTCTACGGCTTCGATCAGCCGTTCTGGGTGCAATACGGGCACTGGCTGTGGAACGCGCTGCAGTTCGATTTCGGCCGTTCGCTGTTTTCGAATGAAGAGGTCAGCCGCCTGATCAGCATGCGCCTTCCCCACACCTTGCTGTTGGTTTTCTATGCGCTGTTTCTGGGTGCGATTACCGGGATCCCCTTGGGGATCCTGGCCGCGACCCGGCAGGGCACGCGGCTGGACAAGGCGATCACCAGCCTCGCGTCGCTGGGCGTCGCGGTGCCGAACTTCTGGCTCGGTATCATCCTTGTTTCCGCTCTGGCCCTAGACTGGAGACTGTTTCCGGCAACCGGGGCGGTTTCGATCTTTGAAGATCCGCTGGGCGCGCTCTATTACGCCACGCTTCCGGCGCTGGCGCTGTCGACCAACGTCACGGCAGTGCTGACCCGGCAGGTACGCTCGGCCCTGCTCGAGGTGCTCAGCTCGCAGTTCATCCGCACGCTGCGCGCCAAGGGGCTCAGACCGGCGGCGGTGCTCTGGCGGCATGGTTTGCGCAACGTGGCGGCGACCATGCTGACCATCGCCGGGTTGCAGTTCAACCTGCTGTTCTCGTCGGCGGTGATCGTGGAATCGGTGTTTGCCGTGCCCGGCGTCGGTTCGCTGATCAGCTATTCCGCCCTGAACAAGGACTTCCCCGTCGTGCAGGGCGTGGCGCTGGTGCTGGTGGTGCTGGTGATCTTCGTCAACCTGCTGGTGGATGTTCTCAATTCGATCCTCGATCCCAGAGTGGCGGCTTCGACATGACAGATGCAACGGTAACGACCCCCGTACCGGCAGGTCCGGCGCGGTTCTCGGTCTGGCGCTGGATGCGCAGTGACATGCGTGCGGCGCTTGCGTTGACCTATCTCATCATTCTGGTGTTGGGGGCTGTGCTGGCGCCGTTTCTGGCGCCCTATTCGCCGACCGAGCAGAACATCATGAACATGCTCGCCGACCCGTCGGGTGAGCACTGGCTGGGCACCGACGATCTGGGCCGCGATACGCTGTCGCGGCTGATGTATGGCGCGGGCAATGCGCTCTATGCCAGCGGGCTGGCGGTGGGGATCGCCGTGTTGATCGGCGTGCCGGTGGGTGTGTTCATCGGCTTTGTCGGCGGCTGGATCGACGAGGCGGTCAGCCGGGTGATCGACGCCATTCTGGCCTTTCCGCCGATCGTGCTGGCCGTGGCCATCACCGGCGCGTTGGGCATCGGGCTGACCAACGCCATGCTCGCCGTCGGCTTCGCCTTTGCCCCGTATCTGGCGCGCACGATGCGGGCGCAGACGCTGGTGGTCAAAAACGCGCTTTATGTCGATGCGGCGGTTGGGTTCGGGGCCTCGCGGTTCCACCTGATCCGCAAGCACATCCTGCCCAACGCGATCCAGCCGGTTATCGTCGAGGTGACGCTGCTGCTGGCCGTGGCGCTGCTGGCCGAGGCGGGGCTGAGCTTTCTGTCGCTCGGCGTTCAGGCACCCGAGGCCAGCTGGGGCGGCATGCTGGCGCGGGCGTATTCCTATATCGAAATCGCCCCGACCCAGATGTACGCGCCGGGCTTTGCCATCCTCTTCACCGCGCTGGCCTTTAACGCACTGGGCGAGTCGATCCGCGTCTTGCTGGACCCGACGGTCAAGAAGATCTGATCGCGCGCCACGGCACCGGCCCCTGGCACCGGCCCCCGGCAGCGCCCGCGAACGCGGCCTGTCGGGGGCTTGCGTGGGTCTTGTGCGGCCCAGTTGGGTGACAGACACGGCGGGCTGATGATCCGGCTATCGGCGCGCGACAGGCTGCAAATCTTCGCCAAGTCAGCCTCGCTGCGGGTGAAATCGAAGGTGTCGATAGTCTCGGCAACCCGCGCGGGCGTCGCGGTCGTCGACGGCGTGATGAACCCTTGGTGCGCCTGACAATCGCGCGCGTGGCAGGCTGGGGTCAGCCGATCTTCAGCGCGGCGATGCGCCCGCCGTCCAGCGCGAAGGTGAAGGTCAGGACCGCCGGGCTGCCGGGAAAGTCGCCAGTGACCCGCGCTTGCACCACGGCTTCGCCGTCACCCTCGCGCAATGAGAGGGGCTCGGCGTGGTGGCGGTACTTGGCCTTTGCGGCCAGCCACCAACGGCGGATTTCCTCAGGTCCACGGTGCTGGTTGCCCTCGTCATGGACGAGGGCTTCGGTGGTAAAAGCCGCCGCAAAGGCAGCGCCATCGTGGGGCGGTTGGGCGGTGAAATAGGTCTGGATCGAAGCGGAAAGCTGCATGGAATTGTCCTTTCTGTGCTGTGGGAAAGATAGGGCTCGACGGTCGGCCCGATAATCGGGATAAATCGGCATCCTATGATGACAGGATCGGGATAATGGCTGAGACAGGGCTGAAAGGGCTTGAGGCCGTGCTGAGCATCGCGCGGCACGGATCCTTTCGCGCGGCAGCGCTTGAGCTGGGTCTGTCGACCACCGCCCTGTCGCACACGATCGGGCGGCTGGAGGCCAGTCTGGGCGTGCGTTTGTTCAACCGCACCACCCGCAGCGTGTCGCTCAGCGGGGCCGGTCGGGCGTTTGTCGAACGGATCACCCCGGCGCTGGCCGAGATCCACGCGGCCATGGACACCGCTCGTTCACAGCGCGACATCCCCGCGGGGATGTTGCGCATCAACGCGTCGGTTCAGGCGGGTCGCGAGATCGCACCAACGGTCCTGGCCTTCTTGCGGCAGTATCCGCAGATGCAGGTCGATCTGGTGACCGAAGGACGGCTGGTCGACATCGTGGCCGAGGGGTTCGATCTGGGCATCCGCCCCGCCGATCTGGTGCCGCGCGACATGATCGCGCTGCCGTTGCCGACCGCTCAGCGGCACGCCGTGGTGGTGTCGCCGGACTGGCTGTTGACCCATCCCACGCCGACCAATCCGGCCGAGCTGCCGCTGACCGACTGCCTGCGGGTGCGGTTGCCGAACGGCGCAGTCTTGCGCTGGCCATTCGAGAAAGACGGCGAGCACGTGCAGATCGACGCCAAGGGGCGGCTGACCGTGGACGAGGCTGCCATCGCCCGCGCAGCCGTGCTTGACGGGGCGGGGATCGGCTTTTTCATCGAGCAGGATGTCGCTGCGGATATCGCCTCGGGTCGGCTGATCCGTCTGCTCGAAGACTGGACGCCACCGCGCCCGGCTTTCAGCCTGTATTACCCCGGTCGTCGCCACCCGTCGGCGGGGTTTACGGCTTTCCTTGCGATGGTGCGGGGCGTGCGCCGCTCTTAGGACCGGGTCGGTAGCGAGAACCGGTAGGTAACCCCAAGACCGATCGAGTAATTCTCGAACGTGTTGGTATGCGATCCGACATACTGACCCAGCGACACCGCCGCGCCCAGCTGGCTGTACAGCGACAGGCGGTCGTTGAGATGGTAGCTCACGCCAACGGCGGGATAGAGCAACGCGCCGACCTCGTGCGCGGCATCGACGCCAACATCATTCAGCCCGTACATCAGCTGCGCGTAGGCCTGAAGCCGACCATTCGCGTAAGCGTTGCTCTGCCAGCCGACGCCCACAAAGCCCTCGGCGTATCCGGCATAGCCCCGGAATGCCGTCGCCGCGGCCGCAATCTGCCCGGCGATGTACCAGTGATCGCTGAGCGCATAGTCAGCCTGCACGGCGATCATGCTGATGCCATCGCTCTCGCGGCCATTGTAGGTGATGCTCGACGTCGTGCGGCCAAAGACGTTCAGGCGAATGCCGCGCAGGCTGTAGTCCAGCCCGTTGGGCGCGCTGCGCGCCTGAGCCTCGGAATGCGACAGGTGATAGTTCAGGCCCAGACCCAGCGTCCAGTTGCGCGAAGTGCCCATCGGTGCATAGAGATACCCGGCAGAAACCGTCGCGCCGACGCCGTTGCCCCACAGGTATTCGAGCATGGCCTTGGGGTAGATGATGAAGCCGGGGCCGGTATCGACGGTATCGGTCACCCAGCCGCTGCTGCCCAGACCGATCTGGCCATAGAGATTGACGTTCGGCGAGAGTGCCACCCGCGTGCCGATACCGCCATGGGCCTGATTGTACCAATGCAGGCCGGTGACGCCGATATCGACGGCAAAGAACGAATAGAGGTTCGGGTTATGGAAATGGGTGAACTGGGTCGAGGCAACGCCGATATCCCCGGTGTATCTGCCCGTCGGGTTGATCTGCGCGAAATTGTTGAACTGAAGCGAGACGATATTCTCATGCGCGGGCGCGTCGAAATCCGCCGAGCTGACCACCGATCCCGCGTCCCCGTAAGAGCCGACCGAGAACGAGAACGGGCGTTGCACGAAGAAATTGATCGTCGCGTCGTTGATCGGCGAGCCGGCGATGGCGACCCGCGCATAGTTCACGCCAAAACTGAGGTTGCGATAGGTGTAGCCCAGGCCGACATAGGCCCGGCTGTAAAACCCGTCGCCCGACAGGCTCTGGATCCCGGCCACGCTGGCCCCGCCCGCCGCCGCGCCAACCGAAATACCGGCATTGGCGAACCAGTTTCCGGCAATCCGGCGCTGGATGTGAAGGGTCGCATCCGCGCCAAAGAAGCCGCCGTAATCCCCCTGCGCGAGGGGGGCAAAGGCGCCGACACCGTAATACAGCCAGTCATTCGCGCGCTGCATGTAGTGCACGCCAAACAGATCGAACGCGCCGCCATCCGACAAGGTGATCGTGCTGTAATCCAGCATGATCATCCCCGACACGTCCCGCATCGCCGGGCGTCCGGCGGCAGTATCGGTAAACGCGGTCTGCGCCAAGGCGGGCAGGGCTGCGGCAGTCATTCCAACCAGCGCCGCGCCCAGAACCGCTGCTCGACCTGTCACGGGACGCAGGGGCGTTGTGGTTTCTTTTCTGCTGCGCGCGGCAAAGCTGCCCACGAGTCGAGATAAAGCACTCATTGAAAACGTTCCCGGAGTTCCGTTGCAGTCCAGGACAGAGCCAGCCCAAACCTGTTGGGGCAAAGGCTACTATGACGGGAACGTGATTCCTTGGGGTTTTTTGGCTTGGGGCAAGAGAAGTCCGGCACTGCGGCAAACTTGCACACCATATGGTCCCGATCGCGTCCGCAGCCACCATAGTTGCGGTGACCCCGGTCGCGCGCAGCCCGTGTCCTTGGTGATCAATCCGTCAGCAGCGCTTTTTGCACCGCGTCATCCCACCCCAGATACCACACGCCATCCGCCTCGATCACCGGACGCATCATCAGCTTGGGCTGGGCGGCGATCTGGGCCTCGGCCTCGGAGTTCTTCAGCCATGCGCTGAGCCCGCGGTAGTCGCTGGATTTGCGATCAACCAGCCGGTCGCCAAACTCGGCAATCAGGGCGGCCAGTTCCGTTTCGGTCAAAGGCTCTGCCCGGATATCGCGGAAATCGATGGTTTTACCCGTCGACTCCAGCGCTTTGCGGGCATTTTGGCATGTGGCGCAGGTGTTCAGTCCATAGATCATCATGCCGTGCTCTCCCGTGGTGACGTCTGGCATCACGGGTGTACCGGACCCGATGCGCCGACGCAAATCGCGCGCATTGCCGCTTCAGTCGCGCCAGAACGGCTTGCCGGCCTCGATCTCGGCAGCGGCGCGAGAAAAGCCGATATCCTTCAGCAGATGCGGCTCAAGGCGGTGAAGGGCTTTGCGCGTGCGGCGGTGGCGGTCCCATTTGGTCATCACAACAGCCAGAACGATCAGGGCGCGCGCTGCCGAGGGCAGGCCTGCCTGATTGTTCAGGAGCGCAAGTTGAGCGGCGTGAAGTGAGCGTGACATGGGGTCATCCCTTGCGTATTGTGTTGACACAATCTTCGATATCAGTACGATTACTTGATACAAAAGAAGCAGGCTGGGCGCTACAAAATGATTGTACCTGACACAATTTGGCAACCCGCCGCGCCGATCACCGGGAAAGCCAAGTACAAAGCGCTGGCGCAGGCGCTGCGTGAAGGCATCGCATCAGGGCAGCTGACGCCGGGGATGAAGCTGCCACCGGTGCGTGACCTTGCCTACCGGGTGCAGGTCACGCCGGGCACCGTCGCGCGGGCGTATACGCTGCTCACCGAAGAGGGGCGGCTTCAGGCGGAGGTCGGGCGCGGCACCTTTGTTGCGGCGGGGCGCGCGGTGAAGAGCGAGGGTGTTACCTCTTTGGTCAATCTGCCCGTCGACACGGTGGCGGATTTCCGCAGCAGCCGGGTGCCGGATGTGGGGCAGGGGCGGATCATCGACGCGGCGCTGATCAAGATCGCGCAAAGCCATCGGCGGCGCCACATCAACTACCCGACCGCCGAAACCGATCTTGAGGCCCGCAGCGCCGTGGCCGCGTGGATCGATCAGCAACGTCTGGGGGGTGCCGGGCCAGAGGAGATCGTCCTGGGCAACGGCGCGCAGAATTGTTGCCTGCTGACGCTTCAGGCGGAACTCAGCGGTCACAATCCCATCATCATGACCGAGGAACTGGGCTATCCCGGCACACGCCACGCCGCGCGCCTGCTCCGCGCGCAGACAGTCGGGTTGCCGATGGATGATGAGGGTATTCTGCCCGAGGCCTTCAAGCAGGCCTGCCGCACGCATGGCGGTCGTATCCTGCTGACGGCGGCTGAAGTGCACAGCCCGACCACCATCCGCACACAGCCTGCGGCGCAAACAGGACATCGCCGAGATCGCGCGGCAACTGGATATCACCATCATCGAGGATGATTGCCACACCACCGCCCCCAGTGACATTCCCAGCTATCGGTCGATGTTGCCGGAACAAAGCTATTTTGTGTCGTCGCTGACCAAATCTGTCAGCGGAGCCTTGCGGTTTGGCTATGCCATCGCCCCGGTCGGACGGGAAAAGGACTTGCGGCAGGTCGCGCAAAGCTCGTTCTACGGAGTGGCGCAGCCCATTCTGGACCTGTGCCACGCGCTGATTACCAGTGGCGCGGCGCAGGGGATCCGGGACCGGGTGATCGAGGCGACGGCAAGGCGCACCCGGCTGGCGGTCAATGCGCTGGGGGCCTGGGATCTGCGGTGGCGCGAGGATGCGCCCTTCGTCTATCTCAACATGCCGCAGGGCTGGCGCGCCTCGCGGTTCGCCATGGCCTGCGAGAAGCGCGACATCCTGATCAAGCCTGCCGATGAATTCGCCCTGCCCAATTGCAGCGCGCCAAATGCCGTGCGTCTGTCGGTCAATACCTGCGCCTCTGAGGAGCTCTTTCTCAAGGCGCTGGATGACATGAATGCGTTGCTGGCCAACCCAAGCTCGCCGGTCGATGGGTGACGGACGCGCCTGACCCGGCCCTCACCTACGTCCCCGACAGCGCAGTGATCAGCGTGGCCACCGACTGGTCCGCCGAGCCATCCGGCACGAACAGATCGCGCACCAGCGCCGTGCCGGGCGAGACAGCGTAGCGGTCGAAGTCGGTGACGCCTTCGGCGCGCAGAACCTCTTCATCGATAAAGAACATCCCCGTCGAGGCGCGCGCCTCCCGCGTCAGGATCGCATGCGCCGCATCCGCCATGATCTGCGGCGTCCGGCTGACCGAGGCCAGCGCCGCACCGCCCAGCAGGTTGCGCACGGCGGCAGTGTCGATCGCCGTCATCGGCCAGAGCGCATTGACCGCGATCCCGGCTGTGGCAAGTTCCGCGCTCAGCCCCAGCACGCACAGCGACATGCCGAATTTCGACAGCGTATAGGCCGGGTGATCCTTGAACCACCTGGCCTGCAGATCCAGCGGCGGTGCGAGCACCAGAATATGCGGGTTGGCTGATTTCTGCAGATGCGGCAGGCATAGCTTGGACACCATGAAGGTGGCACGGGTGTTGACCTGCTGCATCAGGTCGAACCGCTTCATGCTGATATCCTGCGTGCCCGACAGGTTGATCGCGCTGGCATTGTTGACGCAGATGTCGATGCCGCCGAACCGCTCCACCGTTTGCTGTATCGCGTGCGCCACCATTGCCTCGTCGCGGACATCGCACACAAGCGGCAGCGCCTTGCCGCCCGCTTCCTCGATGGCCTTGGCGGCGTCATAGATCGTGCCGGGCAGGGTGGGCTGCGCTGTCACCGTCTTGGCGGCGATGGCAACATTCGCCCCGTCGCGCGCCGCGGCCAACGCAATCGCCAACCCGATCCCGCGCGACCCGCCGGTGATGAAGAGCGTCTTGTCAGCCAGTGAGCGGTCAAGGGTCATTGCGGTCTCCGCTGTTGTGGGGGTGTCGGGCACGGGCCGGCCGGGGGTGGCCCGTGGTCGTCGGTCAGGCGGTGATCGGCGTGGTGACGGCCCCCAGCCCCTGAACCTCGACCCGCACCACGTCGCCGGGTTTGAGGTAGCGCTGCGGTTTCATCCCCATGCCGACCCCGGCAGGCGTGCCGGTGATGATCAGATCGCCGGGGTTCAGCGTCATCTGGCGCGAGACACAGGCGATGATCTCGGGCACGGTAAAGATGAAATCGGCGGTATTTCCGCTTTGCACCCGTTCCCCGTTCACGTCGCAGATCACCTGCCAGCCCTCGGCGGGGTTGCCCGCCTCGTCCGCACTGACGATAGCACCCACCGGGCCCGAGCGGTCGATATTCTTGCCCAGCGTCCATTGCGCGGTTTCCAGCTGCAAGGCGCGGTTGCTCAGATCGTTGAACGTGCAATAGCCAAACACGGACTCCAGCGCCGAGGCGGCATCGGCTGCCCTGGTCTTGCGCCCGATCACCACGCCCAGTTCGGCCTCCCAGTCATAGGCAGCGCCAGACACCGGCGACGGCTCGCCATCCGCGACCAGGGTCTCGGTCCAGCGGCTGAAGACGACGGGCGTGGTCGGGATCGCCATGCCCGCTTCCTCGGCATGCGCGCGGTAATTCAGCCCGATGCAGATGACCTTGCCGGTGCGCGGGATCGCCGGACACAGGGTGACGGCGGACAAAGGGACGGGCGCTGCGCTTTCGGTGGCCTTGGCGGGATCGTCCCAAAAGCCTGCGATCGGTCCCAGTGGCACGATCATGTCACCCTCGATACGGCCGATCTGGATGCCTGTGTCTGTCGTGAATCCGGTGATCTTCATGCTGTGTTCCTTTCGCAAGCGGTCAGTTCAGACGCTCAACCGACCCGCCGTTACTCTGCAGGTTCTGACCGGAAAGGAAAGATGGCGGAACCCGACACGCCGTTGCGCCGACATCGGCCGTCGGAAGCGGCGGGATGGGCGATGACGCTGCCAGTCAATGCGGCCTCCACCCCCAGTCGGTCTTCTCATCCCGGCAAACCACGCCTTTTGACATCAGCCCGCTCAGCGCGGGCGTGGGTTGGCATGGGCCGTATCATGGCCGTTTGGGCTGCAAGCGTTCTGCGCACGGGGAAGGGGGGCGCGCAAAATTCCTGGATATTGGCGGGACCACGGACGGGCTTTAGCGCAGCGCGTCGAAGCCGCGGCTCGCATCATGGGATCCCGGAACACCCTGTTGCGGACGCTGGTAGCTGCGAAAGGCGGGATATCGGCGTTCGCGATCTTAAACCGAAGTGGCGGAAGCGGTGGGATTCGAACCCACGGTACGGTTCCCCGTACGCTAGTTTTCAAGACTAGAGCCTTAAACCACTCGGCCACACTTCCGTTCTACGCCTCTTAGCCGGGCAGCGCGCGGTCTGCAAGATCACCCTGTCGCAATGCGCGGGCGGCCCGAAGCGGTGACGCGCAGGCGGATCTCGACTAGCAGGGGCTGGCCTTCGATCTCGGCGCCGATGTCCTCGCGGGTGGTTTGCACGCGGGGATCGGGGACGCCGGCGGCTTGGGCACGGGTTCGCGATTGGGCCGTCAGATCGCCTGTCAGCGCCTCGACAGCGGCCTCGACGGTGGTGAAGCGGGCAGGGCCGTCCGACAGATGGGCAAGGAACGCGCCGGGTCCGGGCACGGTCACCTGACCTTCGGCATGCATCGAGACCTGACCGACCACAGCGCCCAACGCATTGGCGACACCGGCAAACTCCGGCACGACCATGTCGCAGCCCAGCCGCTCGCCCACCGCGCCGTAATAGCAACCCGCCGAGGCGCCCAAGCCGATCACCGGCACGCCCAGCCGTGCCTCAAGCCGAACAAGGCTGGGTGCGCGGGTCAGCGCGGCCTCGGTCAGCGGGTGGCGGGCAAGGGTTTCAGGCGGCAGCGACCAGTCGCGGGGATCTTCGGCGAAGGCGGCTTCCAGCAGGCACTCGACGGTCTGCCGGGTCAGCTGATCGACGATCTGCTGCGCCATCGCTGCCGCATCCGCCGCCAGCCGCTCGCCATTGCCGGTGCGGCGCCGGGCCAGCAGGGTCAGTGCCTTGTGCGCTGCAGCACCGTCCCAGCCGCTTTGCCGGCCCAGCACATGCGCGGCGTCCGACGGGGTCGGCCCGGCCAGCATCACATGTCCGGCCTGTACCAGCCGCATCAACGCCGGGCCCTCAAGGCGGGTGCGGATCAGCGCAGACACCCGCTGCGGACCGTCAAGCAGCCGTTCGGCCACCGCGGCATCGCGGGCAGAAAGGCCCGCGGGCAGGGCAGTGAACAGGGGGAGCGCGAGCCGCCATGTTTCCTCGGGTGACGGATCGCGGCCCAAAGCTTCATCCAGCATCCGGTGCACCAGATCCGGGTGCTGCACGGCGGCCAGCGACAGCGGCATCACGCGCCGGGGGCCGAGGGTCAGCCCCCCTCCAACCCCTCGCGGATCTGCACGGCGCTGTCGCCGCCCAGACCCGTGGTGCGCATCGCCACGGCTTCGACCATCGTGCGCCAGCCGCCGACGCGCGCGCCCTGCGGGTCAATGGACGGCTTGCCGTCGCGCAGCAGGCACACATCGGTGGTGGTGCCGCCGATGTCCGAGACCAGCGCATCCTTCAGCCCGGTCAGCCACGCCGCCCCGGCGATGGATGCCGCCGGGCCGCTGAGGATCGTCTCGATGGGCCGCTCACGCACCAGCGCGGCCGAGACCAGCGCGCCGTCACCGCGCACCACCATCAGCGGCGCGGTGATGCCCAGCCGGGTCAGATGCCCCTCGCAACTGGCAATCAGCCGGTCGATCATCGCCACCAGCCGCGCGTTCAACAGCGCGGTCAGCGCGCGTTTGGGGCCGTTCAACCCGGCACTCAGCTCATGCGAGCAGGTCACGGGCAGGCCGGTCCGGGCGCGGATCAGGGCGCGGGCCGCGATCTCGTGTGCGGGGTTGCGGGTGGCGAACTGGGCGGCGACGGCGATGGCGCTGATGCCTTTGGGCAGCGCGGAGAGTGCCTGTTCCAGCGCGGCCAGATCCAGCGGCTCGGCTTCGCCGCCGGCGTGGGTATGGCCACCGGCCAGCGCAATGAGGGGATCGTCGCCCAAGGCCTCGGTCAGCCCGGCGCGGGCACGGTCGCCGCCATCGAAACCGATCAGCACCAGCGCGGCCCTTGCGCCTTGGCCCTCGACCAGCGCATTGGTGGCCAGCGTGGTGGACAGCGCCACCATCGCCACATCGGCGGGGACGATATCGGCGGCCTGCGCCAGCACCGCGTCAATCGCGCCACCGATGCCCTGCGCCAGATCCGGGCGCGAGGTCAGCGCCTTGGCATGCGCGCGGATCGCCTGCGCGCTGTCGTCTAGAAGAACGGCGTCGGTATAGGTTCCGCCCGTATCGACCCCAAGCAAGATTGCCATGCGCGCCTCCGCTGCCCTGAAACCCGCTTAGGGCCGGACGCGGACAAAGAAAAGGGGGCGCGTGTCAGCCCGCGACCGCCAGTGTCAGTGCCCGCGTCAGCGTTTCGCGGCGGAAGGGCTTGGCGACGTGCCCGGTAAAGCCCGCAGCCAGATATTCGTCGATCTGGTGCTGCATCGCATTGGCGGTCACGGCCAGCGCCGGAACCGGCACGATCCCGGCCTCGGCCTCGCGCATGCGGATCGCCGCCAGCGCACCGGTGCCGTCCAGACCGGGCATCGAGATGTCGAGCAGGATCACATCAAAGGCGCCCGGCAGGAACTTGTCGCAGGCATCCTGACCGTCTTCGGCCAGCGTGACGCTGATGCCCAAAGCCCCCAGCATGGATTCCAGAATGCGGCGGTTGGTGTGGTTGTCATCGGCGACAAGCATGCGCATCCCGGTAAAGTCGATGCCGGGTTGCTGACTGGCACCACCCGCCATGCCGACACCGCCGACATGCAGAACGGCGCCCGCCTTGTCATCGTCCGAGAGCCGCGGGGCAGGGACCGTCATCACCAGATGCGTGCCCTGACCCGCCACACTGTCCAGCGTGATCGAGCCGCCCATCAGCACCGCCAGCTTGCGCGTGATCGACAAGCCCAGCCCGGTGCCGCCATAGCGTCGTGCGGTCGAGGTTTCGGCCTGCTCGAATTCCTCGAACACTTTGGCCGTCTGCTCGGGCGACATGCCGATGCCGGTGTCGCGCACTTCGAAGCGCAGCGAATCCTTCGCAATCGGATCAGGCCGGACACTGACGTCAATGCTGCCGGATTCGGTGAATTTCAGCGCGTTGCCGACCAGATTGTTGAGCACCTGCAACAGTCGGTTGGCATCGCCCATGCGCGGTGCCTGGCAGTCGGGGTCGACATGGATCCGCAGCGCCAGCCCCCCGGCCTCGGCCCGGGGCAGGAACAGCGCGCGGACCCGGCCCAGCAGCTCGGTGGGGCTGAAGGGTTGATGCTCGATCATCATCTTGCCCGCTTCGATCTTCGCCAGATCGAGGATGTCGTTGAGGATCGCCAGCAGCCCTTCGCCGGAATCACGAATGGTGTTGATCATGTCACGCTGATAGGGCGCGACCTCGGTTTCGCCCAGAAGCTCGGCCATGCCCAGCACGCCGGTCAGCGGGGTGCGCAACTCGTGGCTCATGTTGGCCAGGAAGCGCGATTTGGCGTGGCTCGCGGCTTCGGCCTTTTCGGTGGCGGCGATCAGCGCGCTGACATTGGTGCCGACACCGCGATAGCCCGCATACTGGCCCGCAGCGTTGTAGAAGGGCGCGCCGCTGATGCGCAGCCAGATAGCATCGGCATTGCGGCCGGGGCGCAGGCGAAACACGAAATCGGTCAGTTTGTCACGCGCCATGACATTGCGCGCCAGCCGCTCCCAATCGCCCAAGGCACTGTCCGAACCGGGCGTGACCCCCAGCTCGTCCAGCCCGCGGTTGAGAATGCGGTCGACCGGAATGCCCGTCGTCCGCTCGAACCCGGCGGTCAGATGGGTGATCTTGCGGCCCGGCGCGACCTCCCAGAACCATTCATCGCTGGCCTCGGCAATATCGGAATAGCGCTGCTCGGATTCGCGCCGCGCTTCCAGCGCCTCTTCCAGCCGCAGTTTGGCATCGGCCAGCGCAGCCTCGCGCATCTTGCGCTCGGTGATGTCGATATGGATGCCGGTCTCTTCGGCGGGCACCCCCGGCGATGTCCAGCGCTGCACCCGTATGTGCGACATGACCCAGACCCAGCGCCCGTCGCGGTGACGGATGCGGAATTCGTGACCGACATTGGCGGTGTCCGCCCCGTAGATCTTGGAGACGCCGCTGCGCAGCTGGGGCAGGTCGTCGGGATGGACCAGCGCATCGAACTTGTCGCGCGTCCAGGGCACCAATTCGTCCAGATGATAGCCGATCATCGCGGCGTATTGCTCGTCGATGAGGACGCGACCGGTTTCGCAATCAAGCTGCCATGTCGCAACCGAGGACGACTCCAGAATTGCCCGCAACCGCTCTTCGGCATGGCGGCGGCCGGTCATGTCGAAACCCAGCCCGCTGATGCGCAGCGGGTTGCCTTCATGGTCGCGCGCGCTGATGCGTCCACGGACCAGCACATGCACCCAATGGCCGTTGGCGTGGCGCAGGCGAACCTCCAGCTCGACCGCGTCGCGGGTGCCGTTGATCACCGCGCGCAGGTGTTCGCGCATCATGTCGTTGTCGTCAGGGTGGAACGGCGCAACCCAGTTCTCACGGGTCAGCACATGATCGAACGGGCCGCTCCATCCCAGCATCGAGCGCCAATGCTCGTTGATGGTGGTCTCGCTGCGCAGCAGATCCAGATCCCAGGTTCCGACACCGGCGCCGACAATGATGTCGTTCATCCGCTGCTCGGCTTCCTTCATCGCCGTGACATCGACCCGCAGACTGACGCGCCCGCCTTCGGGCGTCTGGCGTTCGAACACACGGACATAGCGTCCGTCTTTGAGCAGCAACTCCATGCGGTTATAGGGCAAGCGGTGCTTTTCCATCCGCTCGGCCAGCCACGCGTCTTCGTCGCCGACCGCATCGGGGAACTCTCCGTGATTCAGCCCAGCCCGGACCACGTCTTCAAAACGCACGCCGGGTTTGAGCATGGCGGCGGTGCGCGGCGTCGATTGGCGATAGCGCTCATTGCACAGCACGAGCCGGTCGTCGGCATCGTAATACGAAAACCCGTCCTGCAGCGATTCAATGGCAGCGTGCAGCCGGTCATGAGATTGCCGCCCCTGCGCGATGGTGCGCTCGAGATCGGCCTCATGGCGCTTGAGCGCGGTGATATCGTTCTCGATGATCAGGAAGCCCTGCGGCATCCCCTCACGGTCCTGCATCGGCTGGACGGTGACATCCACCCAATAGGGCGCGCCCTTGCGGTCGTGGCGCAGCAAATCGGTGGTGTAGGTGACACGCGCCCGCATCGCATCGCGGATGCGGTCCATGGTCGCCTCGTCCGCCAGAGGATCAAGGAAGGTCGACACCGAACCGCCGCGCAACTCCTCCAGTGCCCAACCCGAACGCTTCTCCATCGCCGGATTGGCCCAGATGACATTGAGATCCTCGTCCAGCACCATGACAAGATTGGTCATGCTGCGCGAGATTTCGATCAGCATCGCGTTCTCGGCTTCACGCTGATGATCTTCGGTGACGTCGCGGATGCGGAACACGTAACCGTACTGGCCGCTGCCCTTGGTCCGGTGCGAAATGATCGTGTCATACCAGCGCGTCTTGTCGGCATGGTCGATCGAATAGCGGGGCACCGCTGCGGTCCCTTCGACCCGCGCCCGCGCCATCGCGTCGCGCTGCAATTTGGCGACGGCGGCAGGAACACTGTCCTCCAGTGCCTGCCCCAGTGTCGACGAGGGCGAAACCGCCAGAAGCTCGGGCGAGCCGCAGTGAAAGTCGATGCAGGTGCCGTCGGCATCCATCTCGAGCACCAGTTCCGGCGTCGCCGCGAGGGTCGCGCGCAGCCGCTCCAGCGTCGAGGCCTGCTCGCTGCGCGACGCCTGAAGCTCGCATTCCGTCCGCCGCCGACCCAAAGCGGCCAGAATGCCATCGGCCAGCGACTGGATCAGCCACAAGTCGCGCGTCGAGCCACAGCTGGGCTGCTGGATATAGTCGAGCGCAATCAGCCCGCTCAACGTAGCGTCTTGCAGCATCGGAATGACCACCGACGAGCGAATGCCACGCACCTCAAGCGCCGTGCGCAAAGGCCCTGCCGGCAGAGAGCCAACGTCCTGCAAGGCCATGGCTTCGCCCGCCGCAAAGGCGTCAGGGTCACGCACCAGACACTCCAGCGGCACGACAGCGCCGTCCTGCAGCGGGCCGTGACTGGCGCACCAGCCGGTGCCTTGGGGCTGGTACAACACGCCGCAATCGGCACGCGCCATCACGCAAAGGCGCTGCAAGATCTGGGTGATTGTTGCATCGAGGTCGCCCGGACTGCTACGCAAAAGCTGCCCCAGAGCGTCAATGACCAGCTCTTGGGCAGTGTCAGGAGAGCGGTGAGAAGGGCTCGATTGCCGAGAACCATCGTCCATCGGGTACTTTTCCAAAGGCGAACACGTTAAACGAGCATAGCAGGGTCTCCGGCAGCTTACATCTTGAATTTGCCTGTTTCTGTGACTCTTGCGTAAAGGCCTCACAACAGCCACGCTGGCGCAGCAAGCCCGAGGTCCGCATGACAGCCCCACCGCCACCCCACGCAGCACCCCCGGCACCGGCCGATGTCCCGGCCGATGCTGCGGCACGCCGCGCGGTTGCACCGGTGATCTGCTACCCGACGCAGGCGTTAGCGCAGCCGCCGCTGGACCTGTATGCGCAGGCGCGCGCGCTGGCCCGCCCGATTTCGCACTGCCATGTGCCGGCCCGCGACGGGGCGGCGTTCCGGGTTCCGGCCGGCGGGTTCTTTCGCATCACCTGCACCGGCGGGCCGCAGGTGGGCGATCTGAACCTGTTCAACGCCACCAACCCGCATGAGCGTTTCTACTCAGGCAAAACCCGCGCTCTGCATGGCACCCACCTGAACGTCGGCGACAGGATGTGGTCCGGCTTTCCCTTCCTGCGCCCGATGGCAACGCTGGTCGCGGATACATTGGGCTGGTACGGCGTCGATGACTTCGGCGGCAGGGTGCATGACGTGATCGGTTCGCGCTGCGATCCCTACACGCATTGGCAGCTGTCGGGGGGCGATCAGTATCACCATTGCTGCCATTCGAACCTGACCCGGGCACTGGCCGCCGAGGGCGTCCAGGACGCGGAAGCGCTGGTGCATGATGTGCTCAACGTCTTCATGTGCACGGGGTTTACGGCAGATACCGGGCAGTATTTCATGAAAGCCAGCCCGGTGCGTCCCGGGGATTATCTGGAATTCTTTGCCGAGATCGATCTGCTGGGGGTGCTTTCGGCCTGCCCGGGCGGCGATTGCGGGGCCGAGCATTCTTCGGATGCCGCGTCGTGTCATCCGCTGTTGGTCGACGTCTTCGCGACGCCGCCGCAGGCGCTGGCCGGCTGGACGCCGCCGGAGCCCAATGGCTACGACCGCAGCCACGGGGCGTAGGCGCGGTTTCGCCCTCGGCCGAGACGGCTGTCGCCGCCGCGCCCTCGGGCGACCGGGCAGGGGGGCCTTGCCCCCCTCTTGGCCTGCGGCCAATTCACCCCCCAGGATATTTAAGGACAGATGATAAGACTTCGTTAACCCTGTTTCATTTTCTGTCTGAAAGCATCCACGGGGGGATTTTAAAGGGGGCGCGTGCGCCCCCCTTTAAGCAGGTTTGGGCGGCAGCCCACGCGGCGCGAGGGGGCTCGATGCCCCCGAGCGCCGCAGTTCCTGGCTCACCGTATGTCGCGGAAGCAGCGGAAGCCGAGGTGATAATTCGCATGGCTCGAGCGCGACAGCACGCGCGTGCCGTGCCAGAAGGGCGCGCGCCAGCGGGCCCAGTGTTCATGCGCGCGGACCTGATCCCAGATGAACCACGAGCCCTTCATCTCGGTCACGCCCAGCGAGGTCGACCCGCGCGAGGCCATCTGATCCGGCGCCAGCGGCAGGTTCATGTGTTCTGCCGCATTGCCGTCGATGTCATAGACCCCCAGCGGCGAGTGGCATTGCGGGAAGCTGCCCGCCGGATAGGTGTTCGACCCGCAGCCCGAAAACGACCCGCCATTGCAGCCCGGCGTCTTGGAACTGCCCGTCGCGCAGACGCCCGAGCGCCACTGGCCGATCGAAAACTGGTTCGACTGGTTGGCGTAATGCCGGTTGTGCCACGCGCGCATCGCCTGTTGGCTGCCCAGCTGGAACTGGTAGTCCGGCGGCAGGAGCTGGCCGGCGGCAGCTCCTTCCCATTCATGCGCATCGCCGATGCGTGCGCCCTCGGCGGCGCAAAGGGCCACCACCTGATCCGCGCGCACCCAGGTCACCGGGTAGGCCAGCGGCACGTTGGGATATTCGAACATGAACGCGCAGACGCTTGCGTCTTCGGGCGTCTCGGTTTCGGGGTTGTAGAGCGGCACTTCATAGGGATGCCCGCAGATCCGCTCAAACCGCGCGTTGCGATAGGCGCGGCGCACCGAGTCGACACTGCCGCCTTGGCGCTGTGCTGCCTGTTCCGGCGTCATCGGATGGCGGGTCACGGCCGGGTTGCCCTGACCCATGATGTTGGACTGCGCAAAGATCGCGCGGATGCGCTCGATCGTGGCGCCGGAGAGCCCGCGCCATTCACGCATCTCGGCGAACATCGTTTCGTTATTCTGCGCCAGGCTTTGCGCCTGAGACGTCACCGGCGTCAGGGCAAGACCCAGAACCAGTGCCAGTTTAACCAGCGGTTTCATGAAAGTGTCCCCTCTCAGCGGCGGAGCAGATAAAAGAAGTCGCGGTTGTCGGAAAACTCGATGAAGCGGCCCATCGGTGTGCCATCGCGGTGGCGCGAGTCGCTTTCGGCCATGCGGCGGTCCAGGTGCACGATCGAAAACTCTTCGGACCCCGGCAGGCGCGGATAGATCGCCGAATAGGTCAGGTCGAGCGAGTTCATGTCGAGCAGCATCGCCATGTCGCAGTGATAGGCCTGAAACACCCGCGTCATCGCCGAGGGTGTCGCCGACATGAACACCGCATAGATCAGGAACTGCCGGTCATCGACCGTGCGCATGCACACGCCCGAGCGCAGGGTGCGCAGCTGCGCCTCGGCGCTGCCTGACCAGTTGCCGCCCATCCAGCTGCGCACCTGACTGCCCGGCACGCCCACGCCGTCAGCGTTACGCTCGACCAGCGGCGTGCCGTTCTGGCGGGCAAAGCGGATATGGGGCAGCATGAAGTCCAGCTGTTCGGACCAGATGTCCATGTGGACCGTGCCGTCCTGCAGCACATAGAGCGTTGCCAGACCCGGCTGCAGCCGCGACAGCACCACCCCGTTGACCACAAAGCCGTAATGGTGGCCGTGGTTGGTATAGGCGTAATCCGTCAGCCGCCACGCACCATGGTCGCGCTTGAAGCCCCCGGCGAAGATCCCCGCCAGACGGTCCATGAACACCGGGTTCATCATCCCGGTCATCTGCAGCGGTTCGACCGTGCCAAAGCCATCGGGCCCCGGCAGGTTATAGTCGCGGCCTGCGCCGGAAGGGCGGGGCGACCAGTCAACCTCGGGGTGCGAGGTGCCGATCTCGTAGCGCAGATCGAAGCGCGACATGTCGAAGGCCCACATATGCACGTCCGAGCGGTTCTCGACCCCGTCCATCCCGTTCGCCCCGGGCACCGCCATCACCTCCTGGCTCACCATGCCGGGCTGCACGGTGCTGGCGTAAATGCCCGGCGCGTTCTGCACGGCATACCAGGCGCCTGCCTCCATTTGCGTGCTGTCGGCACCGACCAGATCGACCCGCAGGTTCGAGCGCATCACCGGATGCGCGCGCAAATCGGCCTGACCCAGCGCGTTGACCACCGAGCCCGCTTCGGCCTCGTCCATGGTCTGCGCGGTGGTGAGATAGGCGTCTTCATACAGCGTGTCCTTGATCACGTTGATCAGGCTTTCGCCGAAGGGCACGTAATCGCGCAGGAATTCGGTCACTGCCTCACGCGTGGTGCGGCTGCCCGAGCCGCGGTTGCGCAAAAACATCCGTTGCTCGCAGATCGGCGAATAGGGCAGCCCGCTGTCGCGCGCGCTTTCCAGATCGCCCTCCCACGGCGCACAGCTCACGGTGCCCGCTTCGCTCTCGATGACCAGCGAGCGCCCGTCCGCGCCCAGCGAGACGGTGAACAGCTCTGGCGCTGCGTTCTCCAGATGCCATGCGCGCGCGCTGCGCCCCTCGCCGGTTTCCAGCACGAACCACGCGTTCACATACGGATTGAGCGAGGTCAGCCGCAAGGGCGTGCCATCCGCCCCGATGCCGGTCAGTTCAGCGCGGAACGGCTGAAATTCAACGACGCTGCGACGGTAATCTTCGCGGAAATCGGCAAATTGCGCGGCGCGGGTCGCGGCGGGGGCATACCAGGGGGCCATGGTGTCGGCGCCAGCAGGCAGAATCGTGGCCCCCAAGCCCAGCGCCGCAACGGTTGCAGCAGCGCCCAGGCGGGCCAGGAAGTCTGTCGTTGTCAATGTATTGCTCCTGAAAATCGAGTTTCCCCGCACCGGGCAGGGCCTATTTTTGCCACGTTGCAACAATCCGTCGATTCAGGCAACAGGGCCGCCCCAACTGTGATGCAGTCTCAACACATGGTGATCAAAGGGGACTTGACGGCAAGAAGCAGCCGAGACGTTTCAGTGGTTTGCATACAAAGGTATGCCGATTGATTTTCCCGCGCGCTCTGGCTAAGAGGGCGCAAACCCATGCAGGAGAGTGCCGCCATGACCGCCACCCGCACCGAGACCGACAGCTTCGGTCCGCTGGAAGTTCCCGCCGACAAATACTGGGGCGCGCAGACCCAGCGCTCGATCCTGAACTTTCCCATCGGCTGGGAGCGTCAGCCGGTGCCGATCATCCGCGCGCTTGGCGTGGTGAAAAAGGCCTGCGCGATGGCCAACAAAGAGCTGGGCACGATGGACGCCCGCATCGCCGACACCATCATCGAAGCCGCCGGCGAAGTGATCGACGGCAAGTTCGACGACAACTTCCCGCTGGTGGTCTGGCAGACCGGTTCGGGCACCCAGTCGAACATGAACGCCAATGAGGTGATCTCGAACCGCGCGATCGAGATGCTGGGCGGCGAGATGGGCTCGAAAAAGCCCGTCCACCCCAATGACCATTGCAACATGGGGCAGTCCTCGAACGACACCTTCCCGACCGCGATGCATGTCGCCATCGCCATGCAGGCGCGCGATGTGCTGCTGCCGGGGCTGCGCAAACTGCACGATGCGCTGGCTGCCAAGTCGGAAGAGTTCAAGGATATCATCAAGATCGGCCGCACCCACACGCAGGATGCGACCCCTCTGACGCTGGGTCAGGAATTCGGCGGCTACACCCATCAGGTTAAGAAGGGCATCGAGCGGGTCGAGTCCTGCCTTGGTGACATCTACGAGCTGGCGCAGGGCGGCACGGCGGTCGGCACCGGGCTGAACACGCAAAAGGGCTGGGCCGAGATGGTCGCCCGGAACATGGCGCAAATCACCGATCTGCCCTTCGTCACCGCCCCCAACAAGTTCGAGGCGCTGGCCGCGCATGACGCCATGGTCATGTTCTCGGGCGCGCTGAAAACCGTCGCCGCCTCGCTGTTCAAGATCGCCAACGACATGCGCCTGCTGGGCTCCGGCCCGCGCTCGGGTCTGGGCGAGCTGATCCTGCCGGAAAACGAGCCCGGCTCGTCGATCATGCCGGGCAAGGTCAACCCGACGCAGGCCGAGGCGCTGACCATGGTCTGCGCGCATGTCATGGGCAATGACGCGGCGGTGGGTTTTGCCGGGTCGCAGGGTCATTTCGAGCTCAACGTCTATAACCCGATGATGAGCTATAACGTGCTGCAATCCATGCAGCTCTTGGGCGACTCGGCATCGGCCTTCACCGACAACATGGTGGTGGGCACGCAGGCCAACATCGCGCGCATCGACAAGCTGATGAAGGAATCGCTGATGCTGGTCACGGCGCTGGCCCCGACCATCGGCTACGACAACGCCACCAAAGTCGCCAAGACCGCGCATAAGAACGGCACGACGCTGAAAGAGGAAGCCATCGCTCTGGGCTTCGTCGACGCCGAAACCTTCGACCGGATCGTCCGGCCCGAGGATATGATCGGCCCGAAGGGCTGATCTGACGCGAAAGACAGGGAAGGGCGGTCCGTGCGGCCGCCCTTTTGCATGCGCAGGAACCGCAAGGCCTGTCCCGGCGTTTGACATTCACCGGGGCTGCGGCAACATGACCCCCGCAGGGTGGAGAAACCGAACATGCAATGGCGCGGCAAGAGAACCAGCAGCAACATCGAAGACCGCCGCCGCTCAGGCGGTGGGCGCCGCTCGGGCGGGTTGCCGGGCATCCGCATCGGTGGCGGTGGCGGTCGGCGCGGCGGTGGGCTGGGCATCGGTGCCACGATCATCGTCCTGCTGATCGGCGCTTATTTCGGTGTGGATGTGTCAGGCCTTGTCGGCGGTTCGGGCAGTGGCCCGGTCGCCAGCGCGCCGCAGCAAAGCGGGCCGAACACCATCGACGACGATCAGGAAGCCTTTGTCGCCACCATTCTGGCCGAGACCGAACAGGTCTGGACGGGGATCTTCCAAAGCTCGGGCCAGCGCTATACGCCCACCACGCTGGTGCTATATCAAGGCGGCACCGCCTCGGCCTGTGGCATGGCGCAATCGGCGATGGGGCCGTTCTATTGTCCCGGTGACCGCAAGGTGTATCTGGACACCGACTTTTTCCGCGTCATGGAGCAGCAGCTGAACGCGGGCGGCGAGTTCGCCAATGCCTATGTCATCGCCCATGAGGTCGCGCATCACGTCCAAAACCTGACCGGCATTCTGGGACAGGTGAACGCCCAGCGCGAACGCGCCAGCGAACGCGAGTCGAACGCATTGTCCGTGCGGATCGAGCTGCAGGCCGATTGCTACGCCGGGGTCTGGGCGCATGGTGCCGCCGACCGGCTGGCGGTGACCGAGGCCGACATCCGTCAGGCGCTGGCCACCGCCGCGCGCATCGGTGACGACGCGTTGCAGCAGGCATCAGGGGGCCGCGTGGTGCCCGACAGCTTCACGCATGGTACGTCCGAGCAGCGCCAGAACTGGTTCTTCGCTGGCTACCGCGCGGGCGATCCGGCGCAATGCGACACGTTCCGCGCTGCGAGCCTGTAATGGCCAAGGTGATCAACCTGCGCACCCGGCGCAAACAGGCCGCACGCGACGAGGGCAGGGCGCAGGGTGCCGTTTCCGCTGCCAAGCACGGGGTGAGCAAGGCGCAGGCCTCGCTTGAGGCGGCGCGGGCCGACAAGGCGCGGCGCGATCTGGACGGGCATAAACGCGAACAGGACTGACACGGCTCGGGCAGACAGCGGGTCAGGGTGCGCGTCGGACTTCCTCTGCGCTGACGCTCACGGCATCCCTGAAGACGCGTATAGGGCAGCAGGCCCGTTCGGGCGAAGCTCGCCTTACAGGACAGTCCACCTTGAGAATGTCGGGATGGATGACGCGACGCTCATAGCAGCAATTAACCCAAATAGGGGATGCAGCTTTTGATCTGCCCTCGAAAGATGTCTGGAACAGTCAATCTTTGGAGGCCTTTATGGATCGTCGACTTTTTACCGCCAGCGCATTTGCCACTTTTTTGGGGGGCACCGGATTTGGTGTGGTCGCACTGAGCCCGCGTGCGGCATTTGGGCAACGTCGTGACGTGAACCCGATTGCGACCGTTTCGGTCAGAAGCGCGCGGTTTGAGGCCACGATTTATCAAGGACGCACCGCGAGCGAGGCGTATCTCATGACGCGCTCGGGCGGGCGCGAGCAATGGCAGGTGATCACGCTCCCAAGCGGTGCGCAGCAAGCGGCGCAGGTGATGCTGAATGAAGGCGGGGTGACGCTGACCGTTGGCGCCGGGGCTGCGAGTCAGGATCTGCAAGCGGCGTTTCGGATGCGGGGCGCGGACCTGCAGTTCACTCTCAGCGGCGGCGACAGTCGGTTCGACGGCGTTGTGAGCCCGGTTCCGGGGGCCGAGCCATCCGATCAGTTTCTCGGACTCATCATCGCGATGATTATTGGCGCGATCCTACCCTTTGTGTTTACACACGGCATGATTGCGATCGACGATTACATTCAGTCGAGATCGCGCTGCCGGGGCGTCGGGTGCTCGATGCAATATCCTCCTGCCCGCTATGTGCCCAGCCCAATTCGCTGATGTGCCAGAGCCACCGCCAGACTGTCTAACACATGGCATGGCGGAAACCGGCATGATGTTCTCCGCGGCCAGCGAACGACTGGCCGCGGGGAGGCTTAATCCTTCCAGCGCTTTGTCGGTGAACGCACCGCCGGTACGGATGCCCGATAACTTCGCCGTGAGGAAATTTCAGGGGATTTTCGGAGTTAACCATCGTCCAGCGGTCTCAGCGGCTTTGCTGAAGCGTCGGCGCGGCGCGGCGGTCCGTACACTCGGTCACCGCGCTCAGATCGCGACCCGGGATCAACCGCGCCAGCAACGCGCGCCCCGCCGCCCCGCGCGGATCATTGCCCAGACGGACCAGCAGCGGATCCGTGCCGTCAAACACCATCTGCAGCGGCAGATACCCGGCGCCGCCGACCTGTGGCCCCTGAACCCCGGCGCAAAGATCCAGCCAGACCAGCGGCGCGGTCGCCTGTTCCAGCGCCGTCTGGGCCGAGATGAAATTGCCGGTCGAATAGATCACCGGAACAACGCCCGCAGGCCCGTCGATCATCTCCCACGGTTGGGGCACATGCGGATGCGTCCCGATCACCGCCATCGCCCCGGCCTGTACCAGCGCACGGGCGAGGCTGCGTTGCTGCGCGTCCGGCTCCAACGCGTATTCCCGGCCCCAATGCGGGAACACCATCACCCCGGCACCGCGCGCAACCTCCGCCCGCACCGTCGCCAGCAGCCCCGCCCGGTCGTCGTAACAGCGCGGCACCTGACCGCGCGGATCGGCAAGGCCGTTGGTGGAAAAGCTGCAGCCGATCAGCGACACCACGCCCACTGGCGTGCGCAACCGCAGCGGTTGCCAGCGCGTCTGGCCGCCGCGAGCCGACCCGACATGCGCCATGCCTCCCGCATCCAGCGCATCCAGCGTCGCCTCCAGTCCCGCCGGACCCCGGTCCAGCGCATGATTGTTGGCCGTTGTCACGATGTCGACCCCGGCCTCTCGCAACGCCGAGATCAGCATCGGGTGATAGTTGAACACCGGATATTCGGTATAAACCTCGCCATCGAACACCGGCCCCGGATCGGCCACCCGCCTCCCGCCGCGCGCAAAACCGGCGGCGACCGGCCCCTCCAGATTGGCCAGCGCCAGATCCGCGCCCCGCAACAGGGGCACCGCCGCCGCCCAGAGCGTCTCGAACCCCCGCGCATAGCCGCGCCAGGCCAGCGCCTGATGCACCAGCACATCGCCGACAATCGCCAGACTGACATGCGCACCGCCCGAACAGCTATTCACCGCAGGCAGCGCGCGCGGCGCACAGACCTGCGCGCCAACGGGCGAGGCAAGGCAAAGGAGAAGGGCGAGCAGACGCATCGCCCAACAGGACCATCTCCCCCAATCCCGTCAACCGCGCCCATCATCTGTCCCCAAATATCCACGGGGGTTTCCAAAGGGGGAGCGTGCTCCCCCTTTGGCGAGGGGGCCCGGGGGGCGAGCAGCCCCCCGCCTTCTCTAAAAGCAACGGGGCGAGTAGCCCCCCGCCTTCTCTAAAAGCAACGGGGCTGCGCGCGCCCCCCGCCTTTTTCCGCAAACAGGGGGCGCGCGCAGCCCCCGCTAAACCCGGTGCAGATAAAGCTCGTACTCAAGCTCGGGGATCGCCCGCGCCACCCGCGCATATTCCGCCGCCTTCACGGCGGTGAAGGTCCGGTGCATCTCGTCCCCCAGCGCGTCCTTCAGGAACGCCGATCCCTTGGCCGCCTCTATCGCGCTGCGCCAGTCGCGCGGGATGCCGCCCGCGTTGCGGTCATAGCCATTGCCGGTCGTCTCGGCCCCCGGATCACACCGCTGCGCGATCCCCAGCCGGATCCCGGCCAGCACGGTCGCGGCGACCAGATAGGGGTTTGCGTCCACCCCGGCAGGCCGGTGCTCGATGCGCCGGGCCTTGCCATCGCCTGCCGGAATGCGCAACGCGACGGAGCGGTTGTTGACCCCCCAGGTCGGCGCGACGGGTGCATAGGACTGGTTGGCAAACCGCCGCCACGAATTGGCGTGCGGGGCAAAGACCAGCATCGATTCGCCCATGGTTTGCAACAGCCCGCCTATCGCGTGGCGGATGGTGTCCGTCCAGCCCGCGCCGGGGGCTTCGGCGAACACATTGCGCCCGGTCTCGTCGCGCAGCGACACATGCAGATGCATGCCCGAACCTGCATGATCTTCCATCGGCTTGGCCATGAAACAGGCCACCACCCCATGCCTGCGCGCCTGCGCGCGCACGATGCGCTTCAGGCGCACCAGATCATCCGCCGCACGCAGCGGATCGTCGCGGTAGCGCAGGGTCAGTTCGTATTGCCCCGGCGCGTATTCCGAGATCAGCGTCTCGGCCACGATCCCGGCCAGTGCCGCCCCGGCGTAGATGTCATCAAACAGGGGCTGCATGCCGATCAGATGATCGACCGAATACACCTCGGTCCGCGTCGAGCGCCGCCCGTCCACCACATCACCCGCAGGCTGCACGCGGCCCTGACCGTCGCGCTCGGGCGCGAGCAGGAAGAACTCCAGCTCGAACGCTGCCGAGGCGTGCAAACCCATCGCCGCCAGCGCCTCGACCTGCCGGTTGAGCGCATGGCGGGGGGCCGACAGCATCGGCGTGCCGTCCAGATGGTACTGGCCCAGCAGCAACTCGCCGCGCGCCGGGTCGGTGCCTTGCTGCGCCGTCAGCGATCCCGGCACCGGCCAGGCGCGCAGATCGCCGTCGCCTGCCTCCCAGATCAGGCCGGTTTCCTCGACGTCCTCGCCGACAATATCCAGCCCAAGGATCGAGATCGGCAAATGCCGTCCGCTCTCATAAATGGCCATCAGCTCATGGCGCCGAATGATCTTGCCGCGCGCGATGCCGTTGGAATCGTGGAGCAGGATATCAACGGCCTGCACTTCGGGGTGAGCCTCGAGAAAGGCGTGCGCTTCGGCAGGGGTGGCACCCGAGGGGCAGGTCTGGGTCATGCGGTCAACTCGCTGAGGATTTCATCAAAACCGGCAATCAGCCGGTCGATTTGCCGCTGTCTGGTCACCGGCGAGACCAGCATCATGTTATGGAAGGGCGCGATCAGGCAGCCGCGGTTGAGCAGACCCAGATGCAGCGCCGCCTCCAGCTGCGGCGCATGGGCGGCAGCGGCGTCCGCGCCATTGCGCAGCGGGCCGGGGGCGCAGATGAACTCGACACGCGCGCCGACCCGCGCCACATGCCAGGGCAGGGCGTGATGCGCGATGACGCCGCTGAGCCCGCGCGCCAGGCGCCCTGCACCGGCCTCCATCGCCGCATAGGCCTCCGGCGTCATCACCTCGGCCAGGGTAGCCTCCAGCGCGGCGAATTGCAGCGGGTTGCCCGACAGGGTCGTGCCCATGCCTGAATGGCCCGACGGGCGCGCGGCATCATAGGCGGTGAAGGCCTCGGCCACCGCCTCGGTCATGCCCCAGACCGCCGTCGCCACACCGCCCGCCACGCATTTGCCGACGACGAACAGGTCGGGTGACAGCCCGTGTACGCGGGTATAGCCGCCAAGCCCCGAGGATTGCGTGTGCGTCTCGTCGATGATCAGCAGCGTGCCGTAACGCTGGGTGAGCGACTTGAGCCCGCGGTGAAATCCGGGCGCGGGCAACACCATGCAGGAGTTGGTCATCACGGGCTCTGTCAGAACCGCCGCCACCTCGCCACTGGCAAGGGCCGCCTCAACGGCACCCAGATCGTTGAATTCGACGCAGACCGCCTCGGCCGCGATGTCGAACACCTGACCGACCAGGCCGGGCCGCGCCACCGTCCGGCCGCCCTCCAGCGCCACCATCGTGTCCTGCAAGGTGCCGTGGTAGCAGCCGTTGAACACCAACACCTTGCGCCGACCGGTCACCGCCCGTGCCACGCGCAAGGCGTTGCGGTTGGCGTCGCTCGCGGTGGTGGCGATCTGCCAGACCAGAGGGCCAAAGCGCTCGCACAACAACCGCCCGGCGCGCAACGCGGCCTTGGAGGGCAGCATATAGGTCAAGCCGCACCGCGCCTGCCGCCGGATCGCCCGCGCGACCGGGGCTGGCGCGTGCCCGAACATCGACCCGGTATCGCCCAGACAGAAATCGTCGATCTCGAACCCGTCCGCATCGGTGAGTCGCGCTTTCTGAGCGCGCTTGACGACCAAAGGAAAGGGCGAGGGCCAGTCACGCATCCAATGCATCGGCACACCGCCGAGCCATGCCTGCGCGCCCTGATCCAGCAAGCGCCGGGTCTTTGGCCGCGCACGCGCAAATCGCGCGCTCTCGCGGTCCTTGAACGCATCGAGACGCTCTGGCGATACGCCATGGATCGGCAAGTGGGGATCAGGGGACATGGGACTCTCCAGCGCAATAAATTTGATCATATTGTACCGCGCGAAACTTGCAATGGTCTGCTTGGCCCGCGTGCAGCGCCCGATTGATACCGGGCAAGGGGGCTAGCCCCCCTCTGCGCGCAAGCGCGCATTCACCCCCAGGATATTTGCAGAGCAAAGAGGGGCATTAAGGCTTTGTTAACCTGCTTCTTTGCTCTGCAAATATCCTCCGGGGGATCCAAGGGGGTGGAAAACCCCCTTGGCCTAGAGTGCCGCCTGGACCCGGTGCCCGGGGGCATAGACCAACCGCACCCAAGTGATCGGCCCCTCGCCGCGGGTTTCGCGGTCGAGAGCCAGGAGTGCGTCGCCTTCACGGCATCCCAGTGCGCGGGCCAGATCCAGCGTCGCCGACACGGCGTGGAACGCCAGCGTTCCTTCGGCGAAGCTGACATTGCCGACCAGCCATTCATTGGCGCTGAGTGTCTCGAAACTGACCCCCTCGACCAAGACCGGATTGAGCCAGCGATCCTCGAGGCAAAAGCCCGCGCCGTCAGCGGTATGCAGGGCGGTGACATGCCGCAGCGGTCCGTCGCCCATCCGGCTGCGCAACCACTCGGGCGCGGGTTCCAGCCTGTCGCCCAGCACGCGGTATCCGGGCACCTGACCGCGTGCCTCGATATCCTGACGGATGATCGCGATGCTGAAGGTCGCCTTGCGCACCGGCGTCAGCGGGACACGGGTGCCGCCCTTTCGGCGGCGCTCCAACAACCCGGCCTCGGCCAGATCGCGCAGCGCGCGGTTTACCGTGGCGCGCGCGCAGCCCAGTTCCTCGGCCAGCGCGGCCTCGTCCGGGATGCGGTCCCCCGGTGCCCAGATCCGCGCGCGGATGCGTCGCAGCGCCTCGTCGCGTACGTCCTGCCAGCCGGTTCCACCGCTCATCACACCGCCTTCAGCCGTCGCATCACCCTGCGGTACCCCGCTTCGATCGCGTCACGCGCCACATGCCGTCCGGCCTGCACCACAGGCCGTCCGCCCGACCAGACATCGCTCACCGCACGGTCGTCGCCCGCAAAGATCCACGCATCGAGCAGCGCATCGCCCGCGCGTCCCTCGAGGTCAACCCCGCCCGTGTCCAGCGCCAGCAGATCCGCCAGCGCGCCCTCGCGCAGCGCCCCCGCATCGCGCCCTGCCGCCTGCGCGCCCCCTTGCGCCGCGCCGTCCAGCAACACCCGCCCGGTCGAGTGCTCCACCGTCGCCAGTGCCGCCCGCGTATGGTCGCGCAGGCGCTGCGAATGGTCCAGAACGCGCAGCTCCTCGCTCAGCGTGATGCGGATGTTGCTGTCCGATCCGATGCCGAACCGCCCGCCTGCCTGACCCCAGGCCACGCCGTCAAAGATCCCGTCGCCCAGCGAGCTTTCGGTGATCGGGCACAGCCCCGCAACCGCCCCCGTCGCCGCCAATGCCAAGGTCTCGGCCCGCTGCATCTGTGTGCAATGGATCAGACACCAGCGCGCATCCACCGAGGCATTCGCCAACAGCCACTCCACCGGCCGCGCGCCATGAAACGCCTGTACTTCCTCGACTTCCGCGATCTGTTCGGCCAGATGCATGTGCAGCGGCGCGCCGGGGCGCAACGCCGCGCAGCCTGCCAGCTCCTCGGGCGTCACGGCCCGCAGCGAGTGTGGCGCGATGCCCAGAGCCGCGTCACCGGGCAGGGCGCGCAGCGCCGCCTCGGCCCCCTCGACCAGCCGCGCGAACCCGTCCAGATCGTTGCCAAACCGCACCTGACCCGGTCCCAGCGCCCGCCCGTCGCAGCCGCCCTGACTGTAGAGCACCGGCAGCAGCGTCAGCCCGATCCCGCTTTGCTGTGCGGCCGCCACGACCCGCGTCGCCATCTCGGCCCGGTCGACGTAAGCCACACCGCCGGGCGCGTGGTGCAGATAGTGGAACTCGACCGAGGCGCCATAGCCCGCCTCCAGCATCTCCATTTGCACAAACGCCGTGATCGCCTGCACGTCATCGGGCGTCAACTGGTCCAGAAACCGGAACATCAGCTGGCGCCATGTCCAGAAACTGTCCTGCGCCGAGGGGCCCCGCCGTTCGGTCATCCCCGCCATGGCGCGCTGAAAGGCATGCGAATGCAGGTTGGCCGGCGCGGGAAGCAAGACGCTCAGCCGCTGGTCGCCGGGGACCGGGGCCACGCCGGTCTCGATCCGGGCGATGCGGGACCCGTCCAGGGTGACCGCGACGTCGCGCGCCCAGCCCGTGCTCAGAAGCGCCTGTTCGGCCCAAAGTCGGCTCATGCGGATTCTCCGTTGACGGCGTTATTAAGTATATACATATTATCCGCATCCCTGACGGAGTCGCAAGATGGAATCGCCAGACCTGATCCTCTCGAATGCCCGCCTCGCCCCCGGTTTTGATGACCGGCGTGGTGCCGTGGCGATCGGCGGCGGGCGCATTCTGTATGCCGGGCCCGAGGCCGGACTGCCACTGGACGGCCCGCGCCGTGACCTTGGCGGGCGGCTGGTGACGCCCGGTCTGATCGACTGCCACACGCATCTGGTCCATGGCGGCCACCGCGCGCGCGAGTTCGCTTTGCGGCTGGAGGGGGCGAGCTATGAGGCGATTGCGCGGGCAGGGGGCGGGATCGTCTCCACCGTTTCCGCAACCCGCGCGGCCTGCGAGGACGCGCTTTATGCACAGGCTGAACCGCGTCTGAAGGCGCTGCTGGCCGAAGGGGTGACAACGGTCGAGATCAAGTCCGGCTATGGGCTTGATACTGATACAGAGCTGAAAATGTTACGCGTTGCCAGAGCTTTGGGTCAACGCCTCCCGGTTCGTGTGCTCACCACGTTCCTCGGCGCTCACGCCTTGCCGGAAAGCCATAAAGAAAAGCCAGACGTTTATTTGTCTGACATCTGCATCCCCGCCCTGCGTGCGGCCCACGCCGAGGGCCTTGTCGATGCCGTCGACGGCTTTTGCGAGGGGATCGCCTTTACCGCCGACCAGATCGCCCAAGTCTTTGACGTCGCGCTTGAGCTGGGCCTGCCGGTCAAACTTCACGCCGAGCAGCTCTCCCACCTTGGCGGCACCGCGCTCGCCGCCCGCTACAACGCGCTCAGCGCCGATCATGTCGAATACGCCACCGATGCCGACGCCCGCCTGATGGCTGCCTCGGGCACCGTTGCCGTCCTGCTCCCCGGTGCCTTCTATACGCTGCGCGAGACGCAACTGCCGCCCGTCGCCGCTTTCCGCACCCACGGCGTCCCGATGGCCGTCGCCACCGACGCCAACCCCGGCACCTCGCCGCTGACCTCGCTGCTGATGGCGATGAACATGGCCTGCACGCTGTTCCGCCTCACCACCGACGAGGCCCTGCGCGGCACCACCGAACACGCTGCCCGCGCGCTGGGGCTGACCGACACCGGCCGCCTTGCCCCCGGCCTGCGCGCCGATCTGGCCGTCTGGGACGTGCACGACCCGGCCGAACTGGCCTACCGCATCGGCTTCAACCCGCTTCACACCCGTTTTCTGGAAGGCCGCGAATGCTGACCCTGACCCCCGGCGCCACCACGCTCGCCCAGCTCGAAACCCTGTTCCGCCAAGGTCTGCCCGCCCGCCTGTCCGACGACTGCCGCGCGCCTGTCGCCGCCGCCCACGCGCAGATCCAAGCCGCCGCGCAGGGTGAGGCTGCGGTTTACGGCGTCAACACCGGCTTTGGCAAACTCGCTTCGGTCAAGATCGCCGCGCGCGACACCGCCACCCTGCAGCGCAACCTGATCCTCAGCCATTGCTGCGGCGTGGGCGAACCGCTCGACGCGGGGACAACCCGCCTGATGATGGCGCTCAAGCTGCTCAGTCTGGGGCGCGGAGCCTCGGGCGTGCGCTGGGAAGTCATCGCGCAGATCGAGGCGCTTCTGGCCCATGGCATCACGCCCGTGGTCCCGTCACAAGGCTCGGTCGGCGCGTCGGGCGACCTCGCGCCGCTGGCGCATATGACCGCCGTGATGATCGGCGCGGGCGAGGCGCTGGTAGACGGCCAGCGCATGAACGCCGCGCAAGCCCTTGAAAGGGCAGGGATCGCGCCGTTGACCCTTGGCCCGAAAGAGGGCCTCGCGCTGATCAACGGCACGCAATTCTCCACCGCGCTGGCGCTGACCGGCCTGTTCGACGCCTGGCGTCTCGCACGTGGCGCACTGCTCACCGGGTGCCTGTCCACGGATGCGATCATGGGCTCGACCGCGCCGCTGCAAGAGGCGATCCACGCCCTGCGCGGTCACCGGGGCCAGATCGAGGTTGCCGCCACGATGCGCGGGCTGATGGCCGGATCGGTGATCCGCGAGAGCCACCGCGACGGCGACACCCGCGTGCAGGATCCGTATTGCATCCGCTGCCAGCCGCAGGTGCTGGGCGCGTCCATCGACCTGCTGCGCTTCGCGGCGACGACGTTGGAAACCGAAGCCAACGCCGTCACCGATAACCCGATCGTCACGCCGGAGGGCATTCTCTCTGGTGGCAACTTTCACGCAGAACCCGTTGCTTTTGCTGCTGATATCATCGCTTTGGCTCTGGCCGAGATCGGCGCGATCGCGCAGCGCCGTGTCGCGCTGATGGTGGATCCGACGCTCAGCCACGACCTGCCGCCTTTCCTGACGCCCGAGCCGGGCCTGAATTCGGGCTATATGATCGCTGAAGTGACGACTGCCGCTTTGATGAGTGAAAACAAACACCTTGCGAACCCTTGTTCAACCGATTCCACCCCTACCTCTGCCAATCAGGAGGACCATGTCAGCATGGCCGCCCATGGCGCGCGGCGGCTGGGCCGGATGAACGCGAACCTGTCGGTCATTCTGGGGGTCGAGGCGCTGTGCGCCGCCCAAGGCATCCACTACCGCGCGCCCCTGACCACCGCGCCGCGCCTTGGCCAAGCCATCGACGCCCTGCGCGCCCATGTCCCGCCGCTGGCCGCCGACCGCTACCTCGCGCCCGAGATCGAGACCGCAGCGTCCCTGATCCGCACCGACGCATTGGCGCAGGCTGCCGGGCTGGAGTTCGACCTGTGACCCCGGTCGAGGTATTTGAAGGCGACAGCCCGCTGATCCTCGGCCTGCCGCATACCGGCACCGATCTACTGCCTGAGATCTTCGCCAAGCTGACCCCGCGCGGTCAGCTTCTGGCAGATACCGACTGGCATATTCACACACTGTATGAAGGGCTTATCCCCGACGCCACCACCGTGCGCGCCACGTTCCACCGCTACGTCATCGACGCCAACCGCCCGCCCGACGGCGAAAGCCTGTACCCCGGCCAGAACACCACCGGGCTGGTCCCGCTGACCGATTTCGACGGCGAACCGCTCTGGCTGACGGCGCCGGATGCCGCCGAGATTGACGCCCGCAGGCAAGCCTACCATGCGCCCTATCACGCCGCACTGGCAGCGCAGGTAGCACGCGTCAAGGCGCGGCACGGGGTGGCGATCCTGTATGATTGCCACTCGATCCGGTCGCGCATCCCGTACCTGTTCGACGGCGTGTTGCCGGATTTCAACATTGGCACCGTGGGCGGCACGTCCTGCGATCCGCTGATTGAGTCTCAGGTTTCGGATCATTGCACCGAAGCAATGGGTTACACCGCGATCCTCAACGGTCGCTTCAAGGGCGGCTGGACCACGCGGCACTACGGCCACCCCGCCCAAGGCGTACACGCCATCCAGATGGAACTGGCCCAATCCACCCATCTGGCGACCGAAGCACCGCCCTTTGCCTATGACCGCGCCAAGGCCGAGGCCCTGCGCCACCACCTGCGCGCGATCCTTGGCGATCTTGTCGCTCTCGCCCCCAAACTTCGCGCTGCAACGCGCTGAACTTACGAGGTTTCCGCCATGACCAACCCCCGCCACAACACCCGCGACATCTTTGCCCCGACCGGCCCCGAGATCACTGCCAAATCCTGGCAGACCGAGGCTGCGATGCGGATGCTGATGAACAACCTGCACCCCGACGTGGCCGAGAACCCGCATGAACTGGTGGTTTATGGCGGGATCGGACGGGCGGCACGGACGTGGAAGGATTTCGATCAGATCGTCAGCAGCCTGAAATCGCTGGAGAATGATCAGACGCTGCTGGTGCAGTCCGGCAAGCCGGTCGGCGTGTTCCAAACCCATGCCGATGCGCCCCGCGTGTTGATCGCCAACTCGAACCTCGTGCCGCATTGGGCGACGTGGGACCATTTCAACGCCCTCGATAAGAAGGGGTTGATGATGTATGGCCAGATGACCGCCGGGTCGTGGATTTACATTGGAACTCAAGGCATTGTGCAGGGAACTTACGAGACATTTGCGGAGGCCGGACGCCAGCATTTTGGCGGCGATCTGACCGGAAAATGGATCCTGACCGCCGGTCTGGGCGGCATGGGCGGCGCGCAACCACTGGCGGCAGTGATGGCCGGGGCCTGCTGTCTGGCGGTGGAATGCGACGAGACCCGTGCCGATTTCCGCATCCGCACGCGCTATTGCGACGCCAAAGCCCATACACTGGACGAGGCGCTGGCGCTGATTGCCGACTGGACCGCCAAGGGTGAGGCGAAATCGGTCGCCCTGATCGGCAATGCCGCCGACATTTTCCCCGAACTGGTGCGCCGGATGAAAGCGGGTGACGTGCGGCCCGATATCGTCACCGATCAGACCTCGTCCCACGATCCTGTCCATGGATACCTTCCGCAAGGCTGGAGCGTCGCCGAGTGGCGCGCCAAGCAGGAAAGCGATCCCAAAGCGGTGGAGCGCGCGGCGCGGGCGAGCATGAAGGTCCAGGTCGCGGCGATGGTGGATTTCTGGAACGCGGGCGTGCCGACGCTGGATTATGGCAACAATATCCGTCAGGTAGCGCTGGATGAGGGGTTGGAGGATGCCTTTGCCTTTCCCGGTTTCGTGCCCGCCTATATCCGGCCGCTGTTTTGCAAGGGCATCGGGCCGTTCCGCTGGGTGGCGCTGTCGGGTGACCCCGAGGATATCGCCAAGACCGATGCCAAGATGAAAGAACTCTTCCCCGACAACACCCATCTGCACCGCTGGCTGGACATGGCCGCCGACCGCATCGCGTTTCAGGGCCTGCCCGCACGGATCTGTTGGATCGGGCTGGGGGACCGGCACCGGGCGGGTCTGGCCTTCAACGAGATGGTGCGCAAGGGCGAGCTGAAAGCGCCGGTGGTGATCGGGCGGGACCATCTGGATTCAGGCTCGGTCGCCTCGCCCAACCGCGAGACCGAAGCCATGCAGGACGGCTCGGATGCGGTGTCGGACTGGCCGCTGCTGAACGCGCTGCTCAACACCGCGTCAGGCGCGACCTGGGTGTCGCTGCACCATGGCGGCGGGGTTGGCATGGGGTTCTCGCAGCACTCGGGCATGGTGATTGTGTGCGACGGGACGGCGGATGCCGACCGGCGACTGGCGCGGGTGTTGTGGAACGATCCGGCGACCGGGGTGATGCGCCACGCGGATGCGGGGTACGAGATCGCGCTGGACTGCGCGCGGGAACATCAGCTGGCGCTGCCAGGGATTTTGTGAGGGCAGGTGCCGGGGGGCTGCCGCCCCAGGTTTACGGGGAGTGCGGGGGACTGCCGCCCCAGGTTTACTGTTAGTGCGGGGGGCTGCCGCCCCCGGGCCCCCGCTTCAAGGGGGACGCACGCGCCCCCTTGAAAATCCCCCCGTGGATATTTTCGGACAGAAAATGCGCTAGAGCGTGACGACGACATTGCCGTGTTTGTGGCCGGTTGAAGCGTGCAGGTGCGCCTGTTGGATGTCGGTCAGAGGCAGCGCTGTGATCGGTGGGCGGTAACCTTGGGCGTGGAAGGCCAGCGCGCGCGTGAGGGCGGCTGGGGTTTCCTTTGTGACGCCCGCGAGAAGCTGGTGCGTTCCGCGCCGTGGACGCAGGTTCGCGCCGAGTTGGCCCTTCAGGTCTGCGGTGATCAGGGCAAGGCGGCCACCATCGGCCAGCAGCGGTTTGGCCCGGGAATAGGGCAGGGTGCCTGCCACATCGAGAACAACGTCAAAAGGTCCGGCGGGCAAGGGCCGGGCGTAATCGGCGGTGAGGTCGGCGCCGAAGCGACGGGCGAAATCGTGGTTCGCGGGGGAACACACAGCGGTCACCTGCGCGCCCAAGTGTTTGGCCAGCCAGACGGCGGCGATACCGACAGCACCGCTGGCGCCGTTGATCAGAACCCGCTCGTCAGGCTGCAGCTTTGCCTGGTCGAGGAGGAAATCCGCAGCGGTGAGCAGGCCGAAGAAATACCCGGCGGCCTCCTCGGGCGTCAGCGTGTCGGGGCGGCGGGTCAGCCGACCATCTGCGGGCATGGTGCAATACTCGGCCCCCGCGCTCAGGCGCATGCCCGGCGTGATGCCCATCACCGCATCGCCGACCGTCCAGCCGGTGACACCGTCGCCCAAAGCCGCCACAACACCGGCAAACTCACGCCCCTGAATGGGGCGGCGCGGGCGGGTCAGGCCGAAGATCAGCCGCATCAGCCCGCCCATGCCGCGGGGTACATCAAGACCGCGGATGCGGGCATCGCCCCGGGTGACGCCAAAAGCGGCGGTCCTGATCAGCAGCTGCCCCGGTCCGGCCACCGGGCGCGGCAGGGTTTCGATTGCCATCACCTCGGGCCCGCCATAGCGGCGGGCGGTGGCGGCGCGCATGGTTTCACTCGACATAGGTAAACACCTCCTCCAGCGGGCGCTCAAAAGCCCGGGCTATGCGAAACGCCAGATCCAGCGTCGGCGCGTATTTGCCCGCTTCAAGGGCGTGGATCGTCTGGCGGGTGACACCGACGCGCTCGGCCAGTGTTTTTTGCGTCATCTCGCCCGCGTCAAAGCGCAGGCGGCGGATGGTATTGGTAATCTGCGCCACGCTTCAGCCCCCAGCCCATAGCGCAGCAGCTTGGCGGCATTGCCGCTCAGATCGCCCAGGGCGAAGGCGCCCAGCATCAGGTTCAGCGCCAGAAAGGCGCTTGCCCCCCAGGCCAGTGCCGCCAGCGCTGCAACGAAGCCGGCCGAGATGACGATCGCCGTCACCTTCCAGCCCCAGCCGGTGATCATCCGGTCCCGCTCGTCGACCAGATCATCGAATTTGGCGCGGGTGGTGGCGTGATAAACGACGGCCAGCAGGACGGTAACCACGATGCTGACACCAATCGAAGCGGGGATCATCCACAAGACCTGACGCGCCCAGAGGGTCAACCCCTCGGGGCCGTCGAACGCGCCGGCGGCGTGGCGGGTGACGATCATCCAGGCGAACAGCGCCACCACGATCAGGGACGATACGAGTTCAGCGACGATGCTGCGTTGGGTGAAGGACATGGGGGCGCCTTTGGTGTCGAATCAACGCGACATCAGGTAATGTCAGGCGTACACAATGTAAAGTGAAACGTACACAACACAGCCGTGATCCCGTCCCCCCTTGACCAGACCGGGCTTTCAACCGACTTTGCGCACGCCTCGCGCAGAGCCCTGCGCCCCCTCGCCGGAAATCCCGTCTCATGAGCGCCAAGACCCCGCCCTTCGCCGCCTTCGAATGGACGATCGCCTGGCGCTACTTGCGCGCCCGCCGCGCCGAGGGCGGTGTCAGCGTGATGACCGTGATCTCGCTGGTCGGCGTCGCGCTGGCGGTGTTTGCGCTGATTGCGACGCTGGCGGTGCGGTCGGGCTTTCGGTCGGAATTTGTCGATACCATCCTGGGCTCGAACGCCCATGCGACGGTGTATTATTCGACCAGCGTGACCGAGAACGGCCAGACCAGCCGCACCATCGACGACTTTGCCGATCTGGCCGAGCGGCTGGCGGCGGTGCCCGGCGTGGTCGGCACGGCGCCTCTGGTCAAGGGACAGGTCATGGCGACCAGCGATGGCCGCAATGCGGGGGTCGAGGTGTTCGGCATCCGCTATGACGATTTGCTCACCATCCCACGCATCGCCCATTCCGACCGGGCGCGCGGCGACATCACCCGGTTTGATGAGGGGATCGCCATCGGTGAGGGCGTCGCGCGTGAGTTGCAGGCGTCGGTCGGTGACCGCATCCGCATCATCTCGCCCGAGGGGGCGCGCACGGCGTTTGGCACCTCGCCGCGGGTGAATGCCTATGAGGTGGTCTATATCTTCAGCGCCGGGCGCTATGATATTGATCGCACACGGGTTTACCTGCCCTTCACCGAGGCGCAGAGCTTTTTCAACCGCGACGGGGTGGCGGATGAGATCGAGGTGATGCTCGAGCGCCCCGAAGACGTCGAGTCGATGGTCTATCCGCTGATGCAAGCCGCAGGCCCGCGCGCCATGGTCTGGACGTGGCGCGACAGCGCCGGGTCGTTCCTGCGCGCGCTGGATATCGAGGATAATGTGATGTTCATCATCCTGTCCATTCTGGTGCTGATCGCGGCGATGAACATTATTTCCGGGCTGATCATGCTGGTGAAGAACAAGGGCCGCGACATCGGCATCCTGCGCACGATGGGCCTGTCCGAAGGTTCGATCCTGCGGGTGTTTTTCCTGTGTGGCTCGCTGGTGGGGGTCGTCGGCACCGGGATCGGGGTGATCGCGGGGTGCCTGTTTGCGCTTTATATCGATCCGATCTTTGGCTTCGTGAATTACCTCTCGGGTGGGGGTGTCTGGGATGCGTCGATCCGGGGCATCTATGCGCTGCCGGCGGAGCTGAGGCTGGTTGATGTGCTCAAGGCGGTGTCGCTGTCGCTGGGTCTGTCGTTTATTGTCACCATCTTCCCGGCCCGTCGCGCGGCACGGATGAACCCGGTCGAGGCGCTGCGCTATGAGTGAGACAACGCTGCTTCTGGACGGGATCTCGAAAAGCTACAAAGGCGCTGTGGGCGGGCCGGTGACGGTGCTCAAGGAAGCCTCGATCGCGCTGAAACGCGGCGAGGTGGTGGCGCTGGTGGCCCCCTCGGGCGCGGGGAAATCGACGCTTCTGCATATCGCGGGGCTGCTGGATACCTGCGATGCCGGGCGGGTGGTGATCAACGGGACCGATATGACCAGGCTGGGCGACAACGCCCGCACGGCGGCGCGGCGGCAGCAGGTCGGGTTCATCTATCAGTTTCACCATCTTCTCCCTGAATTCACCGCCGCCGAAAACATCATCCTGCCGCAACTGGCCAATGGCGTGCCCAAGGCCCAAGCCCGCGACCGCGCCGCCGACCTTCTGGCCAGCGTCGGCCTGTCACCGCGCGCAGGGCACCGGCCCGCGCAGATGTCTGGCGGCGAGCAACAGCGCGTGGCTTTCTGCCGGGCGATGGCCAACCAACCCAGCGTGCTGTTGGCCGATGAACCCACGGGCAATCTGGACCCTGACACCTCGGATCAGGTGTTCAGCGTGCTGATGGAGCTGGTGCGCGACACCGGGCTGTCGGCGCTGATCGCCACGCATAACCTGCAACTGGCTGCCAAAATGGACCGCGTTCTGCGGCTGGATGCGGGCAGAATTGTCACGGCGCAGGCGTAGTTAAGCGAAAAACCGCCTGAAATCTTGACTCCTCCCCCTGTGATTACCGAACTGGACCCAGGCGCTGCCACGCCTTTATGAGTCCCAGTCTTCAACCGGGGGGTTGATATGAAGTTAATTTTGCAGGCCGTTTTTGCGGCCAGTGTCTTTTTTGCGCCGATTTCCGCCAAAGCCGAAGCCATCGTTGCCCGCGTCAGCGTCGAGGCGCAAACGATGCATGTCTATATCGACGGCATGCTGCGCTATGAATGGCCGGTGTCCACGGCGCGGTCGGGCAAGTACACGCCGCGCGGCGAATGGACGCCGCAATGGCTGTCGCGCTGGCACCGCTCGTCGCTCTACAACAACGCGCCGATGCCCTACGCCATCTTCTACAGCGGCGACTATGCCATCCACGCCACCGACGCCGTCAGCCGTCTGGGCCGCCCCGCCAGCGCTGGCTGCGTGCGCCTGCATCCTGACAACGCATCGTTGCTGTTTGCGATGGTGCAGGAGCAGGGCATGGAGAACATGCGTGTGGTCGTCGTCGACTGAGGTTTGAGTCCCGATTGCAAAAGGCCCGCGACCCTGATCTTGGGCCCGATCTGGGGTTCGCCTTTTTGCTCTACCCAAGGTTTCGCGGTTTCCCTATAGTCCAAGTGGATTTGCTGACACCCACCCCGAGGGAGAGTTCATGCGCTGCCCGTTCTGCGGAAACGTCGATACCCAGGTCAAAGACTCCCGTCCCGCCGAGGACCATGTGTCGATCCGCAGGCGGCGGTTTTGCCCGGCCTGTGGTGGCCGCTTTACGACCTATGAGCGCGTGCAGTTGCGCGATCTGGTGGTGGTGAAATCCTCTGGCAAGCGCGAACCGTTTGATCGCGACAAACTGGAACGGTCGATCCGCATTGCGATGCAGAAGAGGCCCATTGAGCCGGAACGCACCGAGCAGATGATTTCCGGCATCGTGCGACGGCTGGAAAGCATGGGCGATACCGACATCCCCAGCCGGGTGATCGGCGAGATCGTCATGGAAACGCTGGCCCGCATCGACACCGTGTCCTATGTGCGCTTTGCCAGCGTCTACAAGAATTTCCAGGCTGCGGATGATTTTGACAAGTTCGTATCGGAACTGCGTCCGCCGGTTCTGAACGAGGATTGAGGGGGCAAGGGGGGCCTTCTGCCCCCTCTTCGGCTGACGCCGAATTCACCCCCGAGCGTATTTTTAGCAAGATGAAAAGGCGCGGTTATGAGCGAGACCGATCGCAGATTCATGCGTATGGCGCTGTCACTGGCGGCGCGCGGGTTGGGCAGTGTCTGGCCCAATCCGGCGGTGGGTTGCGTGATCGTCAAGGACGGGATCGTCCTGGGGCGCGGCTGGACGCAGCCCGGTGGGCGGCCGCATGCCGAGGTGCGCGCGCTGGCGCAGGCGGGGCGCGCGGCGCGCGGGGCGACGGTCTATGTGACGCTGGAACCCTGCGCGCATCACGGCGTGACCCCGCCTTGCGCCGAGGCGCTGATTGCCGCCGGGGTAGCGCGGGTGGTGAGTGCCTTGACCGACCCCGATCCGCGCGTGGCGGGGCGCGGTCATGCGATGCTGCGGGCGGCGGGAATTGCGGTGACCGAGGGTGTGGAAGAGGCGGCAGCACGGCAGGCAAATGCCGGGTTCCTGAGCCGGGTGACGCAGGGCCGCCCGGTGGTGACGCTGAAGCTGGCGCTGACGCTGGATGCGCGGATTGCCACCGTGACCGGCGCCTCGCGCTGGATCACCGGACCCGAGGCGCGTCGCCGTGTGCATCTGATGCGTGCCACGCATGATGCGGTGCTGGTCGGCGCGGGCACGGCGCGGGCGGACGATCCCGACTTGCGCATCCGCGATCTGGGCATTCTGCGCCAGCCGGTGCGGGTGATTGCCGACAGCCGTCTGGGGCTGTCGCCCGACAGCCGTCTGGGGCGCAGTGCCGCTGACAGCCCGGTCTGGATCCTGCATGGTCCGCAAGTGCCCATCGGTGCGCGCGCGGCATGGGTCGAGCGGGGGGCCGAGCTGATTGTCTGTCAGATCGACGCGATGGGCCGGATCGACATCGCCGATGCGCTGACCCAACTGGGCGCGCGCGGGCTGACGCGTGTGTTGTGCGAAGGCGGGGGCGGGCTGGCGGCGTCTTTGGTGCGCGCAGGGCTGGTGGATGAGCTGGCGGTGTTCAGCGCGGGGCGGCTGTTTGGCGCGGATGGCACCGCAGGGCTGGCCTCACTTGGCGTCACCCAGATCGGTGCCGCCGAGTGGAAACTGCTCAGATCCGAGCCCGTGGGGGACGATTTGCTGCACCATTGGCGCCGGGTTGCGCCCGTCGCCCGACCGCGCATCCCTTGAAAACGTTAACCTTTTGGTGACTCATTCCCAAAAGCGCCCAAGTCGGCGCAAACTTGTGCCACACTGGTCGCTCAAGGATACGGCATGGGAGTGTTACAGGATGTTGAATTTTCCATCCGTTGGTACCAGATATGTTTGTGAACGGGATCGCCCGCACCCATCCCTAGGGGCAACACGGGCGACTGAAACGAGTTGAGGTCAGGTATGACGAACCCAATCAAAGCCTACGCAGTCCTGCCGCTGCGCGATATGGTCGTGTTTCCGCACATGATCGTGCCGCTGTTTGTCGGTCGCGACAAGTCGGTGCGCGCGCTGGAAACCGTGATGCGCGACGACCAGCAGATCCTGCTGGTGGCGCAGCGTGATCACGCCGCCGAAGATCCGGGCGCGGATGGCATGTATGAGGTTGGCGTTCTGGCCAATGTCCTGCAACTGCTCAAGCTGCCCGATGGCACGGTTAAAGTGCTGGTCGAGGGGAAAACCCGCGTCAAGATCGGCAGTTTCGTCGAGAATGAAAACCATTTCGAAGCCGAGGCCGAGGTGCTGCCCGAGGCTCTGGGCGACGCCGATGTCGTCGAGGCGCTGACCCGCGCCGTCTCGGACGATTTCGAGCGCTACGCCAAGATCAAGCGCAACATCCCCGAAGAAGCGCTGACCGCCATCTCGGATGCCGGGGAGCCCGCGCGTCTGGCCGATCTGGCCGCTGGTCATCTGGGCGTCGACGTCCCGCGCAAGCAGGAACTGCTGGAGACGCTCACCGTCGCCGAGCGGCTGGAAAAGATCTATGGGCTGATGGAGGGCGAGATTTCCGTCCTGCAGGTCGAGCGCAAGATCAAGAGCCGCGTCAAGTCGCAGATGGAACGCACCCAGCGTGAATACTATCTGAACGAGCAGATGAAGGCCATTCAGAAGGAGCTGGGCGAGGGCGAGGATGGCGCGAACGAGCTGTCCGAGCTGGAAGACCGCATCAAGACCACCAAGTTCTCGAAAGAGGCGCGCGAAAAGGCCGAGGCCGAGCTGAAAAAGCTCAAGTCGATGTCGCCGATGTCGGCCGAAGCCACGGTGGTGCGCAACTATCTGGACTGGCTGCTGGCCCTGCCATGGGGCGTGAAAAGCCGCGTCAAGAAAGACCTCAACCGGGCGCAGATGGTGCTCGATCAGGACCACTACAGCCTTGAAAAGGTCAAGGAGCGCATCGTCGAGTATCTCGCCGTGCAATCGCGCTCGGCCAAGCTGAAGGGGCCGATCCTGTGCCTCGTCGGGCCTCCGGGCGTGGGCAAGACCAGCCTGGGCCGGTCGGTGGCGAAAGCTACGGGGCGCGAGTTCATCCGCATCAGCCTTGGCGGCGTGCGCGACGAATCCGAGATCCGCGGCCACCGTCGCACCTATATCGGGTCGATGCCCGGCAAGATCATTCAGGCGCTGAAGAAGGCGAAGACCACCAACCCGCTGATCCTGCTCGATGAAATCGACAAGATGGGGCAGGACTTCCGTGGCGACCCGGCCAGCGCGATGCTCGAGGTGCTTGACCCCGAACAGAACGCGACCTTCACCGACCACTATCTTGAGGTCGAGTATGATCTGAGCGACGTGATGTTCATCACCACGGCGAACAGCTACAACATGCCCGGGCCGCTGCTGGATCGGATGGAGATCATCCCGCTCTCGGGCTACACCGAGGACGAAAAGGCCGAGATCGCGCGCCGTCACCTGATGCCCAAGGCGATCAAGAACCACGGGCTGCGCAAATCCGAACTCAGCGTGTCCGATGACGCGCTGACGGCGATCCTGCGCCATTATACCCGCGAAGCCGGGGTGCGGAACTTTGAGCGTGAACTGAGCAAGATCGCGCGCAAGGCCGTCACCCAGATCGTGCGCAAGCAGGAAAAAACGGTCGAAGTCACCGCCGAAAACCTGTCCGACTATCTGGGCGTCGAGCGGCATCGCTATGGTCTGGCCGAGAAAACCGATCAGGTCGGCGTGGTCACGGGTCTGGCCTGGACGCAGGTAGGCGGCGATCTATTGCAGATCGAAGCGCTCAAGCTGCCGGGCAAGGGCCGGATGAAGACGACCGGGAAACTGGGCGATGTGATGAAGGAATCCATCGACGCAGCGTCGAGCTATGTGCGCTCGATCAGCCCGCAGATCGGCGTCAAACCGACGATGTTCGAATCGATGGACATCCACGTCCACGTGCCCGACGGCGCCACGCCCAAGGACGGGCCCTCGGCCGGTCTGGCCATGGTCACGGCCATCGTTTCGGTGCTGACCGGGATCCCGGTGCGCAAGGACATCGCCATGACCGGCGAGGTTACGTTGCGCGGCAATGCCAGCGCCATCGGCGGCCTGAAGGAAAAGCTGCTGGCGGCGCTGCGGGGCGGCATCACCAAGGTGCTGATCCCGATCGAAAACGCCAAGGATCTGCCCGAGATCCCCGACAACGTGAAAGCGGGTCTGGAAATCGTGCCGGTCAGCCACGTCAGCGAAGTGCTGCAGCACGCTCTGGTGCGCCAGCCCGAGCCGATCGAGTGGGATGAAGCCGCCGAGGAAGCAGCCCAAGCCGACCGCATGGCGCATGCCCGGGCCCATGGCACGGGTGCCACCGCGCATTGAGCGGGCTTGAACGCTGAAAGTGCCCGCCCCCGCGACGCCGGGGGCGGGTTTTTTCGTGCAGCGTTCTGCCCGCCACGGGGCCGCGCGGCGCTGCTTGCGGCACCCCCTCTGATGCCGGGACATTTTGCTGCCCCAACCCGCGAAAACCCTCTTGAGCCTGCCCGCGTGAGCAGCTAAAGACGCGCACGGGGGCGATTAGCTCAGCGGTAGAGCGCTTCGTTCACATCGAAGATGTCAGGGGTTCAAATCCCTTATCGCCCACCATTCCCCTTCTTTGTTGCGCCGGGTCAGCCTGCGCGCGCTTGCCGCGCGGGGTAGGGTGCGCTTCAGCGCACCAATCCTGCCACGGTGCGCTGAAGCGCACCCTACCGCTGCGAAACCGGCAGCCCCTTTTGATGACCTCTTGCGCGCGTCGTGAGGCGCGCTACGCTCGGTGCAAACACAGCAAAAGAGCAGGGTCATGGTCACGATATACGGGGTGCTGCGGTCACGGGCGACGCGGCCCATCTGGCTGATGAAGGAACTGGGCGAAGCCTTCGACCATGTCCCGGTCATTCAGGCGTACCGCCTGTCCGACCCGCAGGCGGCTGATGCGCCCTTCAATACCGCGTCGCCGGCGTTTCTGGCGATCAACCCGCAAAGCCAGATCCCGGCGATGACCGATGGCGATCTGGTGCTGACCGAATCCATGGCCATCGCCCTGTATCTGGCGCGCAAATACGGTGGGCCGCTGGCGCCGGCCTCAGTGGCGGAAGAGGGCGAGGCGCTGCAATGGGGCTTTACCGCGATCTCGGCGATCGAAGGCCCCGCGCTCGACATCCTCTATACCTACGCCGCCAAGGCGCAGGAAACGGCGGAAGGCCAGGCCAGACTTGCGACACTGACCCAAACGCTGGCGCGACCGATGGCCCGGTTGAACGCGCATCTCGCGGCCCATCCCTATCTTATCGGCGACCGCTTCACCGTGGCCGATATCCTGATGGCCGAATGCGTGCGCTACGTGCAACCACACGGTCCCGCCATGGCACCCTATCTTGCCGTGCAGACATGGATCGACCGGCTGCATGCGCGCCCGGCCTTTGCGCAGATGATGGCCGAGCGCAACACCGAGCCGATGTAGTCCCGGCTCACAGGCTCGCCAGAAACCCGTCGATCAAGCGGCCGATGGCCTGCCAGTCAGGGGCCGGGCGGGTGAATTCATGGTTTGTGGCGATCTCTTCATAGCGGATCGCCGCTGACAGCGTGACCTGCGACAGCCGCGTCGGCGTGCCATAGACATCCTGCTGGCCCTGCACGATCAATGTGGGCGTCTCCAGCGTGGCAAGATGCTGGTAGCGATGCGGCTCGTCGGGGCGGTTGGGGTTCTTGAACGGATAGCCCAGCACGATAATGCCGCTGATCAGCCCCGGCACATCCGCCGCCAGCTGCGTCGCCGCCACCCCGCCCGAGGACCGCCCGACCACCACCGCGCGCCGCCCCGGATGCGACAGGATCTCGGCCTTCAGCGCCGCGATACGCTGGGGCAGGGTGATCCAGCGCCCCGGCGTCACCCGCCGCGCGACAAGATCGGCGAACGGCACAAGCTCGACGGGCCGCAGCGCGACAAAGGCGTCTTCGATATACTGGTCGGCAGGAAAACTATCGCCCATCATGCTGTAAAACAACGCCGCCTCGCTCACATCCGCTCTCCGCTCCGGGCCACCGACCCCAGTTTGCGCATCACCGCCCCGGCTGTCCATCGCACCCGTGCAAGCGGGCCACGATCAGCCGTGGTCACGCGCCCGCGTTCCCCCTATACCTTGCGCCCCCATCAAGCGAATGGTCTATTGGGCGGCAACTCATCAAGACCAAGAATCGAGCAGTGCAATGACCGATTTCCTCTCGGGCCAGCCCGAAACCTATGACGCCTCCTCAATCGAGGTGCTCGAAGGGCTGGAGCCCGTCCGTAAACGCCCCGGCATGTATATCGGCGGCACGGACGAGCGCGCGCTGCACCACCTTGTGGCCGAGATCCTCGACAACTCGATGGACGAGGCCGTCGCCGGCCACGCCAACCGGATCGAGGTCGAACTCCACGCCGATTACTCGCTCACCGTGCGCGACAACGGGCGCGGCATGCCGTTTGATCCGCACCCCAAATTCCCCGGAAAGTCCGCGCTGGAGGTGATCCTGTGCACCCTGCACGCGGGTGGCAAATTCTCGGGCAAGGCGTATGAGACCTCGGGCGGTCTGCACGGCGTCGGGGCCTCGGTGGTCAACGCGCTCAGCGATGTGATGATCGTGCAGGTCGCCCGCGACCGCAAACTGGTCGAGCAGCGCTTTTCACGCGGCATCCCGCAAGGCCCGGTGGTCGAGATCGGCTCGGCCCCCAACCGGCGCGGCACCACCACCACCTTCCACCCGGACGAGCAGATCTTCGGCCAGCTGCGCTTTCGCCCGGCGCGCCTGCTGAAAATGGTGCGCTCCAAGGCCTACCTGTTCAGCGGCGTTGAAATCCGCTGGAAATCGGCGGTCGAGGATGCCGACACGCCGATGGAAGCCATCTTCCACTTCCCCGGCGGTCTGGCCGATTACCTGAACGAACAGCTGGGCAAGGACTTCACCTACGCCGACAAACCCTTCGCCGGGAAGGTCGGCTTTCAGGAGAAATTCGGCGTCCCCGGCTCGGTCGAATGGGCGATCAACTGGACGCCTGCCCGCGACGGCTTTGTGCAAAGCTATTGTAACACCGTGCCCACGCCCGAAGGCGGCACGCATGAGGCGGGCTTCTGGGCCGCCATCCTCAAGGGCGTGCGCGCTTACGGCGAGCTGGTCGGCAACCGCAAGGCCAAGGACATCACCCGCGAGGATATGGCGGCGGGCGGCTGCGCGCTGGTCTCGACCTTTATCCGCGAGCCGGAATTCGTCGGCCAGACCAAGGACCGCCTCGCCACCACCGAGGCCGCGCGTCTGGTCGAGGGTGCCGTGCGCGACCATTTCGACAACTGGCTGGCCGGTGATCCCAAATCCGCCGGTGCCATCCTTGACTACCTGATCCTGCGCGCCGAGGAACGCCTGCGCCGCCGTCAGGAAAAGGAAACCCAGCGCAAGACCGCCACCAAGAAACTGCGCCTGCCCGGCAAGCTGGTCGATTGCTCGGCCACCAGCCGCGAAGGGACAGAGCTGTTCATCGTCGAGGGCGACTCGGCCGGTGGCTCGGCCAAGATGGCCCGCGACCGCAAGAAACAGGCGCTCTTGCCCCTGCGCGGCAAGATCCTCAACGTGCTGGGGGCGGCGTCCGGTAAGATGGGCGCGAACGCCGAGATCAACGATCTGTGTCAGGCGCTTGGGGTCTCGATGGGCACCAAATTCCGCGTCGATGACCTGCGCTATGACAAGGTCATCATCATGACCGACGCCGACGTCGACGGCGCGCATATCGCGGCACTCTTGATGACCTTCTTCTTCACCCAGATGCGGCCCATGATCGACCACGGCCACCTGTATCTCGCCTGCCCGCCGCTGTTCCGCCTGACGCAAGGGGCCAAGCGCGTCTATTGTCTGGACGAGGCCGAGAAAGAGGAATGGCTGGCCAAGGGGCTGGGCGGCAAGGGGAAAATCGACGTGTCCCGCTTCAAGGGTCTGGGCGAGATGGACGCCAAGGACCTGAAAGACACAACGATGAACCCCGAGTCCCGCAAACTGATCCGCGTGTCGATTGACGAGGATATCCCGGGCGAGACGGGGGATCTGGTCGAGCGGCTGATGGGCAAAAAGCCGGAACTGCGGTTCCAGTATATTTCCGAGAACGCGCGGTTTGTTGAGGATGTGGATGTTTAATGACGGATTAAAAGTAAGTTCCAGGCGGAGATAAAGAATGGTAAATGATGCGGCGCGTGGAGACCTAAGCAATCTAATCGGCAGAGCGTTAAGTGCTTCAAATTCCACTGACGAAGGCCCGTTATCAAAGGCAGACTATGATGAGCTGAACTCGCTTTCTGTGGTATTGCAGGAATCGCTCCCAAAGCAGTTCTCGCGTATTCTGAGAGAAGAAGGGTACGCATTTAAGAGTTATCAACAAAGAGAGCTTGGGGAGCGCTTGAAGCGGTCGATAGATTTTTTGAGAAGTACGGAGAGCCTGTCTCAGAAAATGAGCAGTTAAGTCTTGATCCATTGTATTCTTTGGAAGAACCGGAAAGAATTAAAATTCTTGATCTATGTACCGCGATGCGCAAGATTATATTTGTTTCCGTGTTCTTTGATGATCCGCATAAGACGCGATTGCTGAATCGCATTGCAGCTATTGAGCGGGAAACTCACCGGAAAAAAGGTAGGCTTGATGTAGTGCTTGGCGGGGTTGTGGATATTGGTGATGCGCTCGGAAAGTTCGGTGAGAAAGTTGAGCCTTTGACGAAACGTATTCAAGAGATAGCGCGGATAGCGCGCGGAGGCTCGCGTGAATATGATCAAATCCCCGCACCAGAAGAACTGAAAAAGCTACCGGCACCCGACAAAACTGACTCAGAATAGCCTTTGGCTTGGATTCGTGCAGCCAGCCGTAGGATGCGCATTCATTGCGCACCATCCCCACGCCGGATTGGTGCGCAATGAAGGCGCGCCCTACCTGTAACACGCTTTGATCTGGCGGCCCATTTGCCGCAAGCTGTGCCGTCATCCCGTAGGGCGGGGTTCACCCCGCCATGTCGTCGTCGGATGGTGGGGTGAAACCCCACCCTACATCCAACCCATTCGGTTTTTCTTAACCCCTCCCTGCCACCCTCGGGCTCATCACCCTTGGGGGCCCCATGCGCCTTGTCCTGCTGTTCATCGTTCTGGCGACGCCGCTCTACGCCGACCCTTGCGCCGATCACTTCCGCGCCGGGCTGCGGGTGGCCCGGCCGCTCGACGTCTGGCTGGCCGAAACCGAAGCGACGCTCTACGCCGGTCTCGACTGGGTGACCCGCGCCCGGGTGATGGAGCGGCTGGAGGCGCGCTCGGCCGTCACCAGCGCCTGTCAGGAGGTCGCCACCCTGCGCCGCGCTCTGCACGCCGCGCAGGATCGCCTCATCGCCGCGCAGCGCAGTTTTCAGCTGGCGTCGGCGCTTTGTTGGGACGTCAACCGCGCCCGCGCGCAGGGCAATCTGGCGTCGCTGGATGACCACGCCACCGCCCTGCGGGATCTGGCGGGGTACATCGCATCGCTCGACGAGCGATGTCCCGGCTGATCCAACCCCGGCGACAGCCGTTGCCACAAGGTTAACGCGACCTGCTAACGGGTTGAAAACACGCAACCCGCTGCTCTGTCCCATCAGGGGACATCACCGTGGCACGATGGTTTTCCCCACCGGCCACAGCGCGAACCCGGCCAGCTTCAGATGCGCCCAGGCGAAGGGCAGGCCGATGATCGTCACCGCCATCAGCACCGCCGAGATCAGATGCCCCAGCGCCAGCCACCACCCGGCCAGCACCAGCCACAGCACGTTCCCCAGCGTCCCCAAGGCGCCCGTGCCGATATCCGGCCCCGACACCTCGGTCCGGTCGACCGCCTGCATGCCGAAGGGCAGCAGGCAGTACCCGGCCATCACCACCGCCGAGCGCGCCCAGGGCAGCCCCACGATACTGATCGCCATCAGCAGCGCCGCGAACAACCAGCCAACGGCCATCCATACGCCGCCAAAGACAAGCCACAGAACATTCAGGATCAAACTCATGCCGGGTCTCCTTTCTCATCACATGGGGACGCCGCCGCGCCGTTCAAGCCATCTTGACCCCGGCACGGCCCCGCGCTAGCCCCCGCGCATGGCACCCGCACCCCTTTTGCAACTCTCCGGGATCTCGCTGACTTTCGGCGGCAATCCCTTGTTCGACACCCTCGATCTGGTGATCCAGCCGGGCGACCGTCTGGCGCTGGTCGGCCGCAACGGGTCGGGCAAATCGACGCTGATGAAGATCATGGCCGGTCTGGCCGAGGCCGACAAAGGCATCCGCGTGCTCACGCCCGGAACGACCGTCGGCTATATGGAGCAGGACCCCGATTTCAAGGGTTTCGCGACCTTGGGCGATTACGCGCTGTCGCAGCTCGACCCGTCCGAAAGCTACAAGATCGAGATTGCCGCCGAAGGCTTGGGCTTTGATCCCGATGTCGCGGTCGAGACCGCCTCGGGCGGTGAACGCCGCCGGGCTGCACTGGCCAAGCTGCTGGCCGAAGCGCCCGAGCTGATGCTGCTGGATGAGCCGACCAACCACCTCGATATTCAGGCCATCGGCTGGCTGGAAGAACGCCTGCGCGAAACCCGCGCGGCCTTTGTGATGATCAGCCACGACCGGGCATTTCTGAATGCGCTCAGCCGGGCGATGCTGTGGGTCGACCGCGGGCAGGTACGCCGGCTGGAGCAGGGGTTCGCCGCGTTCGAGGATTGGCGCGACAAGACCTGGATGGAAGAGGACGACGCCCGCCACAAGCTGGATCGCAAGATCAAGCACGAGGCGAAATGGGCGGTCGAGGGCATCAGCGCGCGGCGCAAACGCAATCAGGGCCGGGTGCGCGCGCTGCAGGAGCTGCGCTCGGAACGCTCCAGCCAGATCCGCCGTCAGGGCACCGCCGCCATGGCGCTGGATGCCGGGCAGCAGTCGGGCAAACTGGTGGCCGAGGCCGTGGGGATCTCGAAAACCTTCGACGGTGTGCCGATCCTCAAGGATTTCAGCCTGAAGGTGCTGCGCGGCGACCGGGTGGCCTTTGTCGGCCCCAATGGCGCGGGCAAAACGACGCTGCTCAAGATGCTGACCGGCGAGATGGAGCCTGATGAGGGCACGATCCGGCTGGGCACCAATCTGGATATGGCGCTGTTCGACCAGACCCGCGCGCGGGTCGATACCGAGATGACGCTGTGGGAGAACCTGACCGGCGATCCCGAAATGCGGGTCAGCGGGCAGGCCGATCAGGTCATGGTGCGCGGCGTGCCCAAGCATGTCGTGGGCTATCTCAAGGAATTCCTGTTCGACGAGGCGCAGGCCCGCGCCCCGGTGCGCAGCCTGTCGGGCGGTGAGCGGGCGCGTTTGCTGCTGGCCAAGATCATGGCGCGCGAGAGCAACCTGCTGGTGCTCGACGAGCCGACCAACGATCTGGACGTCGAAACGCTCGATCTGCTGCAGGATATCCTGGGCGAATACCCCGGCACCGTGCTGCTGGTCAGCCACGACCGCGATTTCATCGACCGGGTGGCGACGACAACGCTGGCCTTTGAAGGGCAGGGCAAGGTTGTCGCCTATGCCGGGGGCTGGTCGGATTACCAGGCGCAAAAGGCGCTGACCGAGCCGAAGCCGGTAGCGGACAAAGGCGGGTCCAAGCAAGCGGGAAAGGCCGGTCAGAAGTCGGCCAAGTCCACGGCGGCGCCGGTCAAGGGACTGACGTTCTCCGAGAAGAAGCGCCTGGAAGCGCTGCCCAAGGACATCGCGCGGCTTGAGGCCGAGATCGGCAAGCTGACCGAGCTGTTGTCAGACGCCGCGATCTACACGCGCGAGCCGGTCAAGGCCTCCAAGGCCAGCCAGATGCTGACCGAACGTCAGATCGCACTGGGCAAAGCCGAGCAGGAATGGCTGGCGCTGGCCGAGCGGGATGAAGGTTAAGGCGCTGGTTTGTGCCACTTTCGGCGCACCAGCACCCACCCCAGCAACACCGTCACGGCAAGGGAAGCCATCAGGCCCGAGGCGTTGCTCAACGCCTCGCCGATTTCGGTGATCGAGCCCCCGGCCAGATACCCGACACCGACATAAACCAGCACCCAGACGCATTCCCCTGCGATCCCGGCGGCGGTGAAATGGAGCCATGTCATGCCTGCGCCCCCGGCCAGCAGGTTGACATACGGCCCCAGAACGCTGAACAGCCAGCGCGACAGGAACACCGCCACCGCGCCGCGCCGATTGACCGAAAGCCGGGCGCGTTCGAGGACGGCTGCGCGGGTGTGATTCTGGTTCAGCCAGACTGCGGTGCGTTGATAGCCGACCCGTCCCAACTGATACCCGGTCTGATCGCCCAGAATCGCACCGATCAATGCCGCGCTCATGGCAGGCACCAGGTCCAGATCGCCTGAGGCGGCAAAGGCGCCGGCAGCCAGCATCATCATAGAGGAGGGCACCGGCACCGCCAGACAGGACAGGAAGGTCACGATGGCCAGCGCCGTGGCGCCCCAGTCCGCGACCAGCGCGAGCATCCACTCAGTCATGTCCATGCTCACGATACGCATGGATACCATCCTCGATCCGCGCGATCAGCACCGACAACGGGATGCCCTCGTCTCGCGCGATCATCTCAAGGCTGCGGCGCGGACGGTTGTTGCCGGTCACCCCGGCCGCCTCCATCATCACCGCGCGCGGGACGTCCCACGAGCGGCCGACATAGCCAAGGGGCATCCAGCCTTCCATCGTCTGATCGATATGGGCAGGGTTGGTCCAATAGAGGGCGTTAAGCGCCAGCCGGGCGCCAAAGAACAGCGTCAACCCCAGCGCCAGCACGAAAGCTGCACGCAGCAGCCAGCGGATCTTGGGGTGTTGCTTGGGCATGTGGGCCTTAGGGTTGGGCGGAGTCCCGGGGGATCAGCCGGATAAAGGGCACGCCCCAGGGGCGCGCGACGGTGAGCATTTCAAAATCGAACAGGGCGAGTTCGGGTTTCACGCGCTCATCCAGAAACGAGGTCTCAAGATAGCGGCGAATGGTGTCGCTGTCCCAGTCCTCGGCCCCGTCGGGGACGCGCAGATACTCATACGAAGACAACAGGGTGAATCCGTCGGTATAACTGTCGCGCAAAAGGCGGCCGTGATGCAGGGCGTCCAGACTTTGGGCGTCGCCGGCAAAGACAAAACCGTGACGGACCGGGAAGTCGAAGGTGAAATTGATCATCCCGTCGCCAAATTCCATCACGCGCGGGTTTGGCTCCTGTCTGCGGATCGCGGCTTCTGTCTGCGCCCGCGCCAGCCAGAAATCGCGTTGCGCCGGTCTCAGCGCATCGGTGGTCAGCGTCGCCGACCAAAGGCTGGCATGCAGCAGGCTCATCCCGCCCAGCACCAGTGCCGCAAGGGCAGCGGTCCCGCGCGACTGCAGGCGGCGGGCGACAGGAGCAAGCAGGATTGCCGCCCCGGCGCTCATCATCGCCATCGACAGGGCGTAGTACCAGGTCGCCTGATGCCAGTAGTTGACGTTGACGAAATTATAGAGCGCTTTCAGAAGGATGCCGATGCAGATCCCGGCCATCAACGGCGCCCAGGTCTGCCCGCGGTAGCGTTTCAGGATCGCAAAGAGGAACCCGGCGGCAAAGAGCGCGGGGATCACCAGTTCGACCACCCGGAACGCCCCGCCCAGCAGGCCCGCGCGGTCGGCGGTGTAGCTGGTCAGCGCCGCGCGCAGATCGATAAGCGGGGCGAAAAACGTCGCCAGCGTAACCCAGGCATTCTGCAACAGCGCGCCTTCTCCCTTGGCCGCGCCGCTGACCGGGGCGAGCATGCCCGTGGTCCAGACCGACCAGCCAACATAGAGCGCGACCGCGATGGCGGTGGGCGCGACAAGGAGTGCGGCGTCGGTGATGCGGCGGGCAAAGGGGCGGCCGGGCCAGAAGGTGACGCACAGGGCGATCCCGGCGGGCACGAAAATCTCATCCAGCCGGGTCAGGACCAGCGCGGCGATGACCAGTCCGAGGGTCAGCGGGTGAGTCGTCCGCCGAGCGACCAGCCAGAGCAACAGGCCCGAGATCAGAAAGGCCAGCCCCGCCTCCATCCCGTCGAAGAATCCCCAGACCGGCAAATTGTGCAGGCTCTGGCCAATGGTCAGGTAATAGACCCCGGGCACCGTCAGCAGCGCCAGCAGCCACGAGCCGGTGAAGCGCTGGATCGCCGCCCCCAGCGCCAGCACGCCGCCCAGTGTGCAGGTAATGGCGCTCCACGCCACAAGGGTCATCGCGCCCAGCGGGTCGCCGGTCATCGCGGTGGCAAGGCGCACCCAGACCTGCCACGCCGGGTGAAACCCGTTGGTCGGGCGCAGGCCGTCAAAGCTCATCGCCGGTCCCTGCGAGGCCTGGCCGATCCCCAGATAGAGATAGGCGTCGCCGGCCAGAAACCAGAAGGGGGCCATCGCCCCCATGGTCCACGCAACAACCAGCGCGGGCATCAATGTGGTAAACGACGCAAAGGCAAGAAAGCTGATGGCACGCATAACGAGGTCTTTGCAGTTTGGCAGGCTGGAATGGGGCAGGGTACGACCGATGGACGGTCGCAGCATCGAATTAACCAGATGCAGGCCGTGCCGAAAACCCCGGACGGCAGTGGCAAGTGCGCCAATTGTTTCAACATCTGACAAAGCCCGGAGATTCAGGAAACATTCTGGACAGGTGAAGGAATTGCGGGCAGCATCGCGGCATTCCTGGGTCTGTTCGATGCTGGCGATCTTTTGTGATCATTGGGCCGGCGGGCCAAGACAGGAGGTATTAACGCGATTGGAGGATCGAATGATCAAACGTTTCAAACTGTTCATTGCTGCGGCTATCGCCGCCACGACGCTGGGCGGTGTTGCGACCACTGCCGCTGCGCAAAACTTTTCGCTGGCCCCGTCCTATGGCAGCGCCACGCTGAACGCAGGCTTCCTGCCCGATCCGCGCTCGGTCCGGGTGCGCGCCGGAGGGGATTACCATTTCGGCGGCAGCGGCGGTTGTCCGGGGGGCGGCTGGTTTGCCAATGCGCCCGATTTCCGCCTGCACTACCGCGCCGGGGGGTTCCCGCTGACGATTTATGTCAGCGCGCCGGGTGACACGATGTTGCTGATCAACGATCCGTCGACAACCTGGTACTGCAACGATGACTACAACGGGCTTGACCCGCTGATCCGCTTCTCGAACCCGCGGTCGGGCCAGTATGATATCTGGGCCGGGACCTATAACCGCTCGCGCGTGCGCAACACGATGATCTATATCAGCGAGCGGTGATCGCTGGTGACCCATGCGAAAGGCCGGGCGATTGCCCGGCCTTTTTGCTTGCAGATAAGGAGCTTAGCCCAACAGTGCGAGGATCCGTTCGGCCTCTAGCGCGCAAGGCGTCAGCGCGCTGGTATCCTCGCCGGGGAAGAACCGGGCGCGGGTCGCGGTGGGCATCGGCGCAGGCATGTCGATGATCACGCGCGGCGCCCCTTTGGCGGCCAGACTGGCGTTTTCAGCTGCCCAGGCACGGGCAAAGGCGATCTGCGCGGCCTTCGAGGCGCCGTAGGCGCCGAAGAACTTGGTAACTCCGTCACCATCATGCCAGCTCGGATCGTCAAAGAACAGCGCGGTGCCGCGCGGGCTGGGACGCAGAAGCGGCTCGATCAGCGGGATCAGCGCGCCGGTCGCCCGGACGGTGACATTGATCGTCTTGTCCCAATCCTTGGCCGCGACATGCCCGGCGGGGGACAGCGGCGGGACATGGACGGCGCAATGCGCCCACAGATCGACCTTGCCCCAGCGTTCATAGATCGACAGGCAGATCTGGCGCATCGCGTCGTCATTGGTGATGTCGACAGGCACAAGCGTGGCGCTGCCGCCCTTGGCCTTGATGCGGTCGTCCAGTTCTTCCAGGGCACCGGTGGTGCGGGCGAGGGCGACGATATGCCAGCCGCGCGCCCCAAGCGCCTCGGCCAGGGCTGCGCCCAGACCGCGCGACGCGCCGGTGATCAGCGCAATCGGGGCCTCAGGGGCGGCGGTTGATTCGGGTGTGTCAGGGTTCTGGCTCATGCTGCGCTCATGCCATCGCGTCCCGTGCCATGCAAGGCGGCGATGGGAAGCGCCCGCGACAAGAGGCCGGAGAGCGCGGATTCGCGCCCGGTCCCGTTTGCGAAGTTTTGAAATTTGCAGGTACTGGGGTTTGCAAAGTCAACGCGCAGTAAAGTGGCCGAGGTCGCGCGCGCCGCTTGACCCGACCGCGCCGACACCGGATAAACACATCAACTTGGACCGACGAACAGGGAGACCCTCATGGCCCAGCAAACTCTTCTTCAGGCCTCTTTTGGCACGCAATCGCTGCTCACCAAATTGCTCGCCGTTGTTGGCGGCTCTGCGGTGATCGCTCTGGGCGCGCAGGTCAGCGTACCGATGCTGCCGGTTCCGATGACCCTGCAAACGCTGGCCGTGCTCATGGTCGGTCTGGTCGCGGGCTCGCGTCTTGGCGCGGCGGCGGTGCTGACCTATCTGGCCGAAGGTGCCATGGGTCTGCCGGTGTTCTCGAACGGTGCTGCGGGTGCGGCCTATCTGTTCGGGCCGACCGGTGGCTTCCTGATCGGCTTTGTTGCCATGGCCTATGCCGCTGGCCTGCTGGCCGAGCGCGGCGTGGCGCGTGGGTTTCTTGGCACGGCTCTGGGTGTCGCGGCGATCTCGGCGCTGCTGTATGTGCCGGGCCTGATCTGGCTGACCGCTGTGACCCCGCTGGATCTGGGCGGCGCTGTGTCGCGCGGGATGCTGCCGTTTCTGGCCGGTGATCTGGTCAAGTCGGTGATCGCGGCGCTGATCGTCACGGGTGCCTGGACCACGCTGCGCGCCCGTCGCGGCTAAACTGCCGCCGATTGCCTGAAAAACAGCCCCCGGACGCCGCGCGCGTCCGGGGGTTTTTGCATGTCTTGCGGGGGCCTTGGCCGCGTGTCATCAACGGGGGAAGAAAAGGAGATTGCCCATGTCCGATACCCCTTCGCTGGTTCGCCGCACGCCGTGGCCGGCCAGCGCCTCGCGCCCGGTGGTCACGCCGCTGCAGCCCTCGGTGGTCTATGCCTCGCCCGATCCCGATACGCTGGACGCGCAATACGCGGGCACCAATCCGGGCTTTACCTATGCGCGCGAAGGGCACCCCAACGCGCAGGTGCTGGCCGAGAAAATCGACATGCTGGAAGGGGCCGAGGGCGGGTTGATCACCGGCTCGGGCATGGCGGCGGTGACGGCGGCGCTGATGGGTGTGTTGAAAGCGGGCGATCACGTTTTGGGCGGCGATCAGCTTTATGGCCGCTCTTTGCGGCTGATGGGGCAGGACCTGAACCGCTTTGGCATCGCGACCTCGCTGGCCGATTCGACCGATGCGCGGGCCTTTGCCGCGGCGATCCGGCCGGAAACGAAAATGATCCTGCTCGAGGTGGTGTCGAACCCGACGCTGCGGGTGGCGGATATCGAGGGCATCGCAGCGGTGGCGCGCGAGCGGGGGGTGTTGCTGGCGATCGACAACACCTTCACCACGCCGCGCGGGTTCCGGCCGTTCGAGCATGGCGCGGATATCGTCATTCATTCGGTGACCAAGATCCTGTCAGGGCACTCGGACGCCACGCTGGGCTATACGGCGACCAAAGACCCGGCGCTGCGCAAGGCGATCTATGATTTCGCCGTGACCACGGGGATGACGCCCAGCCCCTTCGATTGCTGGCTGGCCGAGCGCGGGCTCTATTCGTTCGAGCTGCGTTACGACCGGGCCGAGGCGAATGCGGCGGCGCTGGCCGATCATCTGGCGACGCTGCCGGGGGTGAAGAAAGTGCTGTATCCGACGCGCTCGGACCATCCGGACCAGAACCGCGCGGTGTCGCTGCTGGGTGAGCGCGGCGGGCATATGGTGAGCTTCGTGATCGAGGGCGACCGAGCCCAGGCCAACGCCCTGACCCGTGGCGCGCCGGATCTGGCCTTTGCGCCGACGCTGGGCGACATCGGCACCACGCTGTCGCACCCGGCCTCGTCCTCGCACCGGGCGCTGGCACCCGAGGCACGGGCGGCGCTGGGGATCACGGAAGGGTTCTTCCGGGTGTCGGTGGGGATTGAGGATATCGGGCTGCTCAAGAGCGAGTTTTCAAAGGCTGTGGCGGCATCGCAGGCGGTTTGAGCCTATCGGCGCCGGGGGCTGCCGCCCCAGGGCTACTATTGGTTCGGGGGCTGCCGCCCCAAGGCTTACTATTGGTTCGGGTGGCTGCCGCCCCCGGGCCCCCCGCTTCAAGGAGGGTACACGTACCCTCCTTGAAAATCCTCCCGTGGATATTTTTAGACAGATGATAGACAAAAGGCGCGCCTTGTCCGGGCGCGCCTGTTGGATTGATGTCGTACTGGCGGGTCAGTTGGCGAGGGCGAGGAGCTGGCGGTTCGAGATCGTGCCTTCGGCGCTGACCAGCCCGGCAAGGCGGCTGTCCGAGAGCAGATCGCGCAGATCCACGGCGCGGCCATTCATATAGGCGCGGCGGGCGACCAGCCGGATGCCGTGGCTGTAATCGGCGTATTGCGCGCCGTGGACGGTGCTGAGCGGCTGGATCGCCTGTCCGTTGCGCCGGTGCCAGCCATAGATGGCGACGCGGCCCGGATTGGACTGCAGGCGGTTGGTCAGCACGAGGTCTTTCTTGTGACCCGAAACGAGTTGTCCAAGATGGCCGCCTGCCTGACGGCGCTGGCCTTCGACCGTGGCGTTGTGGCGCAGGAAGTAATTGGTCGAGGCCATCTGTGCAGTCGGATCCATCGGCGCGGGGCTGAGGTGGATGGCGGCTTGCTGGTAGATCGCGTCGACCATGCGGGTCGTCGGCAGCACCATGTCGAAGCGTTCAGCCACGCGCATCGCAGCGGGCAGGCCCAGTGGCACGCGGACGAAATCGCTGTCCGAGCCGACGGCGAGGTAATCGGGCGTGACGCAGATGGTGACGCGGGTGGGCTGGCCGTTCGCGCCGGTGCCGTTGAAGGTCACGGGCACCAGATCACGCAGAAAATCGGGGATATTGCCGGCGAGAACCTCGGAAATGACCGCGTTGTCACGCTCGCCACCGCCGGTGCCGGTCAGCCGCCCGATCACGCTGCTGCCGTCACCGGCGCTGCGCGCGCGGCGAGGGATGGCGCGGGTGAGGGTGCTTTCGCAGCGGTCGGATTGCCCGGCGATGGCCGAAGTCAGCGGCGGAACCGAGAGCGACGGGGCGGGTGCCTGCGCGCGCGGCGTGATCGGTTGTGGCGTATCGAGCGAGGCGCTGGCGAGACGGGTCACGGCCTCAGGGCGCGGTTGTGGAAGGCGTGAGCGGATCAGGCTGGTTGAGTCGCCGCCGAGGCTGGCCAGAACGATCTGTCCGGGCGCGGCCTGGGTTTCGGCGGGCGCTGTATCGGCCACCGGCGCCGTGAACGGCCGCGCGCGCGGCATGGGCGAATGCGTCGGTGCGCGCAGGGCGGCGAGTTGTTGGGCGTCGAGTTGCTGGGCGTCGAGCGGCGGCACTTCAGTGGCCACGGCGTCGGGCTGCGGGGCAACTTGCGGGCGGGGCGGGGGCACCGCGCGGGGTGCCCGCAAAATAATTTGTGCCGGGGCGGGAACCGGAACGCGTGTGGTGCGTTCCCCTCGTGTCAGCAAGCTGCCTTCCGGCGCAGCGACGACCTCGGGGGCTGCGGTTTCCGAGGCGTCAGCTGCCGGGGCGGCAGGTATCGGAGGTCGGACAGGCTGCGGCGTCCGGCGGGGAAAGACCGCCTCATCCGCGTAGTCATGCGCGGCGAAGCCTGTCACCTGCGGAGCGTTCAGCGACGCCAGCCAGACCTGCGGCGCAGGGCTGCCCGACGCGGCGGGTTGGGTGCCTGCAGAGCGTGGCACGTCGCCTGCCGCTGCATGCGTTGCTTGCGGCGCCGGTTGCCAGAGCATCTGGGCACTGACCGCCACCAGGGCGAGCGCGCTCAACCCCGTAGCAACCAGCGTCAACGGCCGAGCAGCCGCGTTCAGGCGCATCTTTGCGGTGCGCAATTCTTGTGTGTCCCTCGTCATACTTATCCACATACCGGCGATTGTCTTAACCGGCAATGAAGGCATCTTGGATGTCGCGACGCATCGGCGGGGCCTTGCCGACCTGCGCAGCACCTGCGCGAAGGGTAGCACGGGACTCGCGGTATGGGTGCAAAAATCTCCAGCACGATTTCAGGCGGCATGCTACGCTCATGCCCGGTTCCGCCCCGCGGGAGGCGTGGCGCAACCCGGGAGAGAGTATCATGGTCAAGGTGTTGATGTGGCTTGCAGTCGCAGCCCTCGGCATGGTGGGAGCGCCGGCGTTTTTGCAAGCGCAGACGGTGGCGCATTTTCTGGAAATCGAGGCGGCACCGTTTCACGCCTGCGGGCGTGTCGCCGATGGCTCGGTTTTGTGCTGGGGGGCCAATGATCAGGGCCAGCTTGGCTCGGGTAAGGTGAGAGACCGGCGTTTTGCGCGCCGGGTGCACGGGATCTGGTCGCCCGTGACGGCAATCGGCACGGGTGAGTCGCACAGCTGCGCGATCGCGGCGCTGGGGCGGCTGCGGTGCTGGGGACGCAATGCCGAGGGCCAGTTGGGCAATGACACACAGACCGGACAGCTGGTGGCCGGTCCTGTTGCCGGGCCAAGACGGCGTTTTACCGCTGTGGCCGGGGGCATTGATCATAGCTGCGCACTGACGGCATCGACGCGGGTCTTTTGCTGGGGTGCCAACCCGACGGGCGCGGTGGGGGATGGCACAACGCAGAACCGCCTTGTGCCGACGCTGGTCGGCGGCTTGCCGCGCGGGCAGGTCGAGATCGGCACCGGCTACCGCTTTTCTTGCGCGCGCAACACGGTGGGAGCCGTGGCCTGCTGGGGCTCGAATGTCGCAGGGCGGCTGGGCAACGGACGCGCAGGAGACAGTGTGACGCCGGTGCGGGTAACCGGGCTCAACGCCGACGCTCAGGCACTGTCGGTGGGGGTTAACCACGCGTGCGCGCTTGCTGCCGCTGGCCTTGCGGTCTGCTGGGGGGCAACGACTTTGGCCAGATCGGTGACGGCACCGCAACGGAATCGGGCGTGGCCACGCCGGTGCCGGTTGCAGGATTGCCGCAGCCAGTCAGCCTGATCGAGGCCGGTGGCGGGCATAGCTGCGCTGTGGCGGACGGGGCGGTCTGGTGCTGGGGATGGAATATCCATGGCCAGTTGGGGGATGGGACCACCACCGACAGCGCCGTGCCCGTTGCAGTGCAGGGTCTGACCGGCGAGGTTGTCGCGCTCACCCTGGGCGATCTGTTCAGCTGCGCGCTGATGGCCGATGGCACGGCGAATTGCTGGGGCTCGAATGACCGGGGTCAACTGGGGGTGGGAACCACCGCGCCCTCAAGCGTGCCGATGCCGGTGCTGACGCCCTGAGGGACGTCAGCACTGCTCAGAGGCTGGTCTTTTTGAAGACCGCCTCGGGCAGCAGGCGGATGATGGTCATCACCAGCCGCCAGATGCCGCGCACATAGATCACGGAGCGGCCCTTGGCCTGCGCGGTCCAGATCGCGCGGGCCACCTCGTCGGGCTGGGCGGTCAGGCGGGGGTTCAGGTCCATGCCCTCGGTCATCCGGGTCGCAACGAAGCCGGGCTTGACGGTGATCACCTGCACCCTGGTGCGCGACAGCCGGTTGCGCAACCCGCTGAGGAAGGCAGTGAACCCCGCCTTGGCCGAGCCATAGACGTAGTTCGACGCGCGCCCCCGGTCGCCCGCGACCGAGGATATGCCGACCAGCGTGCCGGAATTGCGGTCCGCAAAGCGTTCGGCCAGCAGCCCGAGGATCAGCGACGGCCCTTCATAGTTCGAGCGCATCACCAGCGCTGCGGCCTGCGGGTCACGCTCGCTCGCGGCTTGCTCGCCCATGAAGCCTACGGCACAGATCACCGTGTCGGGCAGGATGGGCAGGGCTTCGATGAACCCGGCAAAGCTGGCGGTGTCGAGCACGTCAAAGGCGTGGCAGGTCACCGGAACGCGGTGGCGCAGGTGCAGGTCGGTGGCGTCGGCCTCAAGTCCAGCGGGGTCGCGGGCGGCGAGTTGCACGGCGTAGCCCTGTTTGGCGTAAAACTGCGCGCAGGCGCGGGCGATGTCCGAGCGGGCACCGAGGATCAGGACGCTGCTCATAGTCCCAGCCTTTCGCTTTGGGCCGAGGCGAAGGCCTGCGTCAGCCCCTGTTGGCGGCGCATCTCGGCGAAAGCCTGCCAGCGCGGATCGGTGCGGCGCAGGGTGTCGGCGTTCATGCGGCTGTCCTTGGCAAGGTAGAAACGCCCGCCATGATCTGCGGTGATACGGTCGAGTTCGGGCATCAGGTCGAGGCTCCGGCGGGTCAGGGGGAAATCGAGGGCAAGCGTATAGCCCTCCATCGGAAAGGAAAGGCGGCTGTCTTGCGGCCCAAAGCGCTTGAGGACGGCAAGGAAAGAGCCCGCGCCGGTGCGGGTGATCGCGTTGAGGATCGCGCGCAGCCCTTCGGCGTGGCTTTCCAGCGGCACGACGCATTGGAACTGCATGAAGCCCTTGCGGCCATAGATGCGGTTCCAGTTGCGGATCGCGTCGAGCGGATAGAAGAACGAGTCGATGCCGGTGATGCTGACCGGCGGCGTGCGCTTGCCCTTGACGTAGTAAAGCTCGTTGAACGCGCGGATCGACCACGGGTTCAGGGCAAAACCGGGAAAGTCGAACGGCACGCTCAGATCGCGGTGCAGGGCGGTGTCCAAAGGGCGCGGGCGGGCAAGGGGCGGGAGGTCGTCGCGCGTTGCATGCTCGCCGTTCATCACGATCGAGCGGCCCATCTTCGCCCCGGTCGCCGCGCAATCGATCCACGCCATGCTGTAGGTGGCGTCGTAGGTTTGCTCGAAGGCGGCCAGCGCCTCATCCAGATTGCGGGTGGCGATGGTGGTCTGGCGGATCCAGCCGCTTTCGACCTTCTTGAGCCGGATCGCGGCGCGCAGGATGATGCCGGTCAGGCCCATGCCGCCCAGCGTCCAGCGAAACAGATCGGCGTTGTCGTTGCGCGAGCAGCGGGTGACGGTGCCATCGGCACCCATCAGGTCGAACCAGTCGACGAAGACGCCGAAAGACCCCTCGGAATGGTGGTTCTTGCCATGCACATCCGCGGCAATCGCGCCGCCCAGTGAGACGAATTTGGTTCCCGGCGTCACGCTGAGAAACCAGCCGCGCGGCAGGAAGGCGTCGATGATCTCGCCCAGCGTCACACCGGCTTCGGCGATCAGCGCGCCCGTCGACTCGTCAAAGGCGATCATGCGGTTGAGGTGCCTGGTCGAGACCGCATGCGCCCCGATTGCCGGATCGCCATACGCCCGGCCCGAGCCGCGCGCGATCACCGGCCCATCGCCGAGCAGGGCAGCCACATCCTGCGCGTCGCGCGGGGTGCTTAACCGGGTTTCCTGATGCGGGTAACGGCCCCAGCCTGACAGTTCCATCACACGCCCTCGGCCAGCGGGGGTGAAGACGAACCGCTTGTCCAGCTGATACTTGACCATGTAGCCGACGGCCAGCCCCAGAACCGCACCAATCTCGCGCGCCGTGTGGGTGCCGCCGATCTGCCAGAACAGCGTCTCGCTGCCCCAGAAGATCGCCGTCGTCACCAGCCCCATCACCGTATAGAGCGCGAATTTGCGGCTGTTGGCCTTCACCCCCGTCTCAGGGTCCAGAAAGATCCACCGCTTATCCAGCGCGTATTTCACCACCAGCCCCAGCGCCGTGCCGACCAGAACCGCCAGCGCGAACAACGCGGGCGTTTCGCCCAAGCGCAACACCAGCCGCTGCGCCCCCAGATTGGCCAGCGTGGCGACAACGGCAAAGCCGCTGTATCGGACGATCAGCGTCCAGCCGGTGGGGGTCTGGCTCACAGCACTTTCGCTCCGACAAAGAGGCAGGCGATGATGAACACCACCAGCTGGCTGACCGGATCGCGCATGGCATAGACCACCGGGTCATCGTCCATCTGCCCGCGCTGCGCCACCAGTACCATGCGCGCGATCCAGTACAGCATCACCAGACAGGCCGCCCACAGCATCAGCGGGTGGTGGTAAAGCGTCAGCGTCGCGGGCTCATTCAGATACAGCATCAGCACCAGCACGGCGACAAAGCCCGAGGCCGTGGCCATCTGTGTGATCACCGGCAAATCGCCCACGCGGTAGCCGCGCCCGGCGGCCTGATCAACGCCGCGTTGGGCCAGGTCGACCAGCTCGGCCTGTCGTTTGACGGCGGCGAGCGAGAAGAACAAAAACGCCGAGAACGCCAGCAGCCAGACCGACAGCTCGATCCCGGTTGCGGCACCGCCTGCAACGACGCGCATCGTGTAAAGGCTGGCCAGCGCGGCGATATCGAGGATCGGCTTGCGCTTGAACCACAGCGAATAGGCGATGGTCAGGCCGTAATACCCGGCCATCACCAGCATGAAGATCGGCGGCAACAGCGCCGCCACGGCGATCCCGATCACCAGCAGCAACGGCACCATCGCCATCCCGGCTTTCAGCGGCAGCGCGCCTGATGCCAGCGGTCGGTTGCGCTTGCGCGGATGCGCGCGGTCCGAGCCGATGTCGAGCAGGTCGTTGAGCAGATAAACCGACGACGCCATCAGACTGAACGCGATAACCGCCAGAATCGTCTGCCCCAGCGCCAGAAGATTGAAATCATGCGCGGCCACCATCGGGAAAAACACCAGCGCATTCTTGGCCCATTGGTGCGGCCGCATGGCGCGGAACGCTGCGGGCAACAGCGACTGTCTGGGGGCCAGATGACGGGTGCCGGGGCGCAGCGCCTCGACCTTGGTGCGCAGGCTGGCGTCCGCCCCGACCGTGACCGCGCCCGCGGCTTGCGACCAGACCGCCAGATCGGCGGTGCTGTCGCCCGCGTAGATGAAGGCCCCGCTGCCAAAACGCTCGCACAAGAAGGCGGCCTTGGCCGGGCCCTTGAGATTGGTTTCGCCGTTCGAACCATGCACCTCATCAAACAGCGTGAGGTGGTCGGCGATGGCATCCGCGATGGACTGATCCGCTGCCGTCACCAGCGCCGTGCGCCCGCCCGATGCGCGCCAGTCGCGGATTTCGTCCAGAACTTCAGGGGTATAGGGCAGGGTAGCGGGATCGGGCATGCCCAGTGCCGCCAGCCGCGCTTTCAGCGCCGCTTTGCCGTGCAGCAGGCCGGCCACCGCCCGCATCGGCGTGCGCCAATCGCGCGAGAACGCCGACCAGAAGGTCTCGTACAGCATATCCGAGCGGATCAGCGTTCCGTCCAGATCAACGACCAGAACGGGCCGGGTGTCTGTGACCTGATCCATATGTGCAACCGACCCTGTAACCATGCCTACGCGCCTTACTGTGGTGAAAATGGCATGTCAGGCGAATGCGGCGCAAGGGGGCTGCGGCGGGCCAAGTTCTGGGCGGCCCTGGACTCGGCGGATGCGTCGGTGAGGGGGCCTTTTGGGCGAGACGCCTGGTGATGTACGCTATCATAGACGGTGACCCCTTCCGATCTCGTCAAGAATGGTGGCGGGATCCTTTTGAGTTCCTAGGGTCCAGACTCATTGATCGTCAAAGCCAGAAGATGACAGTTGCGGCGAGGGCGACGGCGGAGAGGAAGGTCTTTGCGCATCGGTCGTAACGGGTTGCGATGCGGCGCCAGTCTTTCAATCGGCCGAACATGATCTCGATCCGGTTGCGGCGCCGGTAACGTCGTTTGTCGTAGCGGACTGTCTTGCCGCGCGACTTCCGACCGGGGATGCAGGGGCGTATCCCCTTGTCTTTCAACGCATCCCGGAACCAGTCGGCGTCATAGCCCCGGTCGGCGAGCATCCATTCGGCCGCGGGCAGACTGCCCAGCAGAGCTGCTGCGCCGGTGTAGTCGCTGACTTGGCCTGCGGTCATGAAGAATTTCAGCGGACGACCCTTGGCGTCCGTGACAGCGTGCAGCTTGGTGTTCAACCCACCCTTGGTCCGCCCGATCAAGCGCCCGCGCTGGTCGTCAGGCCCCCCTTTTTCGCCCGCAGGCTCGAAGCCGTGCGATGCGCCTTCAGGTAGGTCGCATCAATCATGATGGTCTTCTGCTCGGTGCCTTTCGAGGCCAGCCCCTCCATCATCCTGGCGAAGACCCCCATGTCACCCCACCGCTTCCATCGGTTATAGAGCGTCTTCGGGGGGCCATACTCCCGAGGCGCATCGCACCACCTCAAGCCATTGCGATTGATGAAGATTATGCCGCTCAAAACCCGCCGATCATCGACGCGCGGTTTGCCATGGCTCTTCGGAAAGAACGGTTTCAGCCGCTCCATCTGCTCGTCCGTCAGCCAAAATAAATTTCTCATCATCACCCCCGTCAGCTCAGGGCCTTGAATCACGCAGCGACGGCAGCCTCAAGCAGATCAATGGGTCCTGACCCTAGGCTGCCATCGTTGCAGCCGGTGCGGGAACCGGATTCTCCGCATCTGGGGGTATTAACACGATGAGTGTCGTCTGAATTCGGGGGGGCATGGCTTTAATCGTGCCAGATACACCCGAGATCCGTTGCGTGACGTTTGGGAAGGTGCGACGTTCAAGCGAGAGTATTCGATCACCATAGCTGCCGCCGTGAATGGAAAAGATGGTGGGGTGTCGTGCAGGCAATCTGTCGGTTGGGAGCATGTGCGCTTGCCAAGTGCCGGAGTCGCAGAAACATTCTTGCCGCCTGATCGGGTATCAATGCCCGCGAGGATGCCTGCTAGCAGAGGTGTCTCTCTTTTAGCGAGAATTTTGATCGATTTAAATAAAAGTTTTTGAAGTCGCATGAGGGAAAGTCGCGTTTAGGTTGGGAAAGGCAACGCGATTCCCGTTCCGCGCTCGCCAGATCCTTCCGAATTTTCAGCATTTGCCCGGAAAAGTCGCTGGCACTTGCCTCTTTGCCTTGCTACGTTGCCTAACGCTTGTTTTCACGTTCACTGAAGGACCCTCGTTTGCGCACAGTCATCCTACATTACCACCTCTTCAAGAATGCAGGCACGTCGGTCGACAGCATCTTTCAGGCGAATTTCGGTGAGCGTTGGGTGACGCGTGAGTTTCCGGCAATGGACGGCAATAACACAAGCCTGGTAAAGACATGGATAGAAGAGACGCCAGAGGCTGTCGTTTTCTCATCCCACACGGCCGCGGGTCCGCTGCCACAGATCCCTGGCGTGCAGATCATCCCGATCCTGTTTCTGCGCGACCCGATCGCGCGCATTGAATCGGCCTATGCGTTTGAGCGGGTGCAACAGGCCGAAACCTGGGGTGCCGAGCTTGCGCGCACGCATGATCTTGGCGGCTATGTCGATGCCCGTCTGGCGCGCCTTGGTGACCGGCAATGCCGCAATTTTCAGGCGGCCCGACTGGCGGCCTTTTTCCCCGGACCCGAAGGTGAAGTCGAACGCGCGACCAAGGCGCTGGCGCTGCTGAACCAGACCGGGGTGGTGGGGATCGTGGAAGACTTTGATACGTCCCTTGCGCGGATCAATGCGCGGTTGCAGGGCCTGTACCCTCAATTTCAGGGGGTTAGTGCGCATAAGAACGTCACTTCGAAAGAGAAGAACGCGATCAGCCCCGCGCTGCGTAGCCAACTGAATTCGGCCAATGCCGATGATTTCACGCTGCTTCGGGCCGCGAAAGAGATGATCGCCGCCTGATCCGGTTGGCGGGTCAGCCCGGCGTGGCCTCTGCACGTCGCCTTTTGGCGAGCAGATCGCGCATGATGACCCCGGCTTCATTCGTTTCGGCGCTTTGGCTGTAAAGCCGGCCTGACAACAGCTCGGCGATATCGGCCTGACGGTCGTAATGCGCGAGTTTAAGAAAGGCGAGCGGGAATTCCCAGAACGTATCAATCAGCGTTTTGACGCGCGCTTGCGCGCGCGAAACACTATCAGCGTAGGTGTGAATAGGGTTCATCCTGTCGACGCTCGGGGCGGTCAGATAACCGTCGATGGCGTCCGCGGCCAAAGATGCCTCCTGAACGGAATTGGAAACGCCAAATGAGAAGATGGGATCGGTGAATTGATGCGCGTCGCCAATGCACAGGTATCCGTCACCGGCGAAATCGTCGATGTGATACGAGTAATTCGACGTTGACCATGTTTCGGATACCGGCTGCGCGTCCCTCAGGCGCTCGGAAAGCTCGGGGTGCAGGGACGCGAGCTGCGCCGTCAAATATTCCTGCACCGACTGGCCCGATGCTTTGAACAGCGCGCCCGGCGTCACGACGCCGATGCTGGTGACCGTGCTGCTGATCGGGATGAACCAAGCCCACAGGTGCCGCGCGGCATAGAAGATATGGGTGGCCCCATCGTCGGGCGCGAGATCTCGGCGGGCCCCTTCAAACTGGCCGTAAAACGCGACCTGCTTTTCGTACCCGCCCCTGTGTCGCGCACCGCACACGCCCGAACGGCTGAGGAACGTCTGCAAGCCCGACGCATCGGCGACGAAATCCGCTGCCAGATCGCTGTCTTTGCCGGTTTCGTCCCGCAGGCGCAGGCCACTGATCCGGCCATCACGGCGCAGGACACCCCGGGCCTCGGCCCGGATCAGTTCTGCGCCCTCGGCAAGAGCGCCGTTCAGCAACAGGCTGTCGAACTCGGGGCGTCTGACCTGCCATGTTTGGCCGGGGATGATCACACCATCCTCACCCAGCCGCTGCACGGGAACGCGAAAGCGGTTGAGTTTGTTGGGGCCATGGACGGTGACTGCGCGTTTGACGGGAAACCCTGCGGCGTCCATCGCGTCGCCAAAGCCCATGTCGCGCAGCACGATCGCGCATTCGCCGGTCAGCGATTCACCGATGTGTTCGCGCGGAAACGCCGCTTTCTCGACCAGCACCACGCGGTAGCCCAAGCGGCGCAGCCGAACGGCAAGCGTTGTGCCGCCCGGACCGGCCCCTACGATGGCCACCGTTCTTGGGGGGATAGCACTGGTCATCGCATCATCCGGCCCGAAGGCGGTCGAGCATCTGGACAATGCTGCCGACGGTTGCAAAATTCTCGCCGATCACGTCTTCAAGCGGGATGGTGATCCCCAGATCGGACTCAACCGCCATCGTCAGATCCATGATCTTGAGCGAGATCCAGAACGCCGCTTACCAGCAGTTCTGATGTGTCGGTCAAGTCGGTTGTTGAAAGATCCGTTTCGGCCGCCAGCCAAGCGGCAAGATAGTCTCGGTTCGCAGCAGGCATAGATATTTCTTAATCCCGTTCAAGGTGGTCTGTGGCACGTTGGCGTAGCGCATTGCGGTCTATCTTGCCGGAAGAGGTGAACGGAAAGCTAGGCACAAAAAAAACGGTATCCGGCAGCGCGTGTCGCGGCAAATGCGTCGCCAGACTGGCTTTTATCGCATTTGGGTTGATGGTGTCATCACAGGCTATCGCGCAGAGCACAAGCTTGGGACGCTGTGGATCGGTTTCGATCAGCACGGCGCAGGCGGCTTGCAGCAGTCCGGTGGCGAGGGCTTGCGACTCGACCTCGGCCAGTTCCAGACGGTGGCCGCGGATCTTCACCTGATGGTCGCGTCGCCCCAGAAATGTCAGGCTGCCATCGGGGGTAAAGCGCCCGAAATCCCCGGTGCGATAGCTGTCACCTTTGCCTGCAACGCGTGCGTCTTGGGTCGCCCGAGGCCGGTTCCAGTAGCCCAGCATGACACTGGGTCCGTGAACACAGATCTCGCCCTCGGCGCCGACTGGAAGGGCGACGCCGTCAGGATCGCGGATGGTGATCCGGCTGTGCGCACAGGGCAGGCCGATCGGTGTTGTCGGCAGGCTTGGATCAACGGGTCCGGCGATGTGGCAACTGATGACATTGGTTTCTGTCGGGCCGTAGAGATTGGCGATCCTTGTGTCGGGCAGGGCTGATTTCAGGCTGGTCACCAGCGCGGTGGGCAAGACCTCGCCGGCCGAAAGCAGCCAGCGCAGATCCGCGCCGACGCCACCGCTGAAGGCCTTTAACGTGGTCATCATGGTCAGGACGGTGGGCACGGTATAGGCAATCGTGATCCGCCTTTCCTGCAGGGCTTTGGCGATGGCGCCGGGAAAGCGGGTTTCGACCTCACCGAGCAAATGCACCGACGCGCCGATCATCTGGCTTCCCAGCAGATCAAGTGTCGAGAGGTCAAAGTGAAACGGCGCGATGCTGAGAAACCGGTCGGCGCGGGTCAGGGCGAAATGCGCAACCGCCCAGTGCAGGAAGGTCGTCACGTTGCGATACGACAGCACGACGCCCTTGGGCGTGCCGGTCGATCCCGATGTCGGCAGGATAAGCGCCGCCGTGTCGACGGGCCGGTCAAAGCGCCCGAGGGGGCGGGGGCTGTGGGGCAGGGTGGCGGGATCGTCCGGCGTGACGGCGATCAGGCGCAAGGTCCGGGGCAGATCGGCGCGGCGCTCGTCGGTGGTGATCACAAGGCCGGGTGTTACCTCGCTTAGCAGGTCGGTGGTCCGTGCCGCCGGGGCGTGAAAGTCACACGGGACAGCGATGACACCGGCGGCCAGACAGGCCAGCAGCGCGGTGGCTGCGGTCGGGCCTTTGGGCAGCAGTACCGCGACCCGGTCGCCGTGCCTCAGCCCGGCGTCAAACAGCCAGCTGGCCAGCCCGGTAACCCTGTCATGCAAGGCGCTCTGGTCGATTTGTCCGCCTGTCCAGCTGAGCGCTGTGGTGTCGGGATCAGGGTGACGCAGCAGATACTGCCCGATGCAGGTCTCGTCCGGGCTCATTTGCGCGCCAGCCTCGCGCCGATGGCGTTGAGCTGCACAAAAGTCGAGCCCGAGGCGCTGAGCGTGCCCATGACATCGGCCAGACCCGAGGCGATCCCCAGCGTGTCCAGCCAACCGGCCCCGGCCATCACCTCTTGCAATGTGCGCGCAGCCGAGACGATGGCACGGCTGACCACCAGCTTGCTCGCCGCCGGGTGGAAGATCGGATCTTCCCCCTGATCAAGCGCCCAGGCGCTGCGGTAGAGCGTCCATCGCGCGCTTTCCAGCGACGCGCGAACCTCGGCGAGGCTGTGCAGAACTGCCTGATGCCCCAGAACGCTGCCCTTTGAATCACGTCGGGCTGCCAGATGGCCGGTGACCGCGACCAGATCGCGGTCGGCGGCGCCCAGAAACCCGGCCAGAATGCAGCTGCGCTCCCATTGCATCGCCGACAGGATGACGGGCAGGGCGCGCCCTTTTCCCGCCAGATACGCGGTCGCGGGAAGGCGCACGGCGTCGAAGGTGACACGCCCCATCGGCGCGTCACGCAGACCCAGAGACCCGGTCGCCGGCGCTACCGATACCCCGGGCGTGTCGCGTGGCACGCAGAGCGCGGCATTGTTGAGGGCCGAGCGCGCGCCGTCCTGCCGGGCGCTGACGATGAAGAGATCGGCCAGCGGCGCGTTCGAGACCAGCGTCTTGACGCCGTTCAGGATCAGCGCCTCGCCATCCTCGGTGATCGTGCAATCCAGATCGGCAAGGTCCGAGCCGCCCTCGGGCTCGGTCAGGGCCAGTGCCCCGACCGCGTTGCCCCGTGCAAGCCGGGGCAACCAGTGCTGCTGGTCCACCGCACTGGCGTGATTGGCCATGACCATCGCACAGCCGAACAGATGCGCACCCATCGCGAAAAGGGCCGAGCGTGACACACCCGCGCGCCCCAATGCCTCGACCGCCAGAACCGTGGTGAGCGCGTCGAACCCCGCGCCGCCTGCCGTTGTGGGCAGGCAGTATCCCAACCAACCGTTGGCCCCCGCCGCTTGCCAGAAGGCCTGTTCGGCCGGGCGCAGCGCGGCATCGAAGGCCAGCGCCTGTGCGCGCGCATGTGCCACGGCGTCGCTCTGTGCGGGTGTCTGGCCGAAATCCATGGTCAGACCATTCCGTGTGGCGCTGTGTGGCGCGGAGCGTTTGAGAACGGGATCAGGTTGCCCAGTTGGATCATCTCTGGTTCCCGGCGCCACCAGTCTTCAAGATAGGTGGTATAGCGCTGAACCATCGTTGAGACAGCCTCTTTGCGATCAAGCTCTTTGGGGATGTCGCCCAGTTCCTTGCCAAAGCGGATGATCAGTTTGCCGCTCTCATCCACGCTGCTGTAGGCCGTGATCAGGGTGTCTGCATGGGTATAGGCCAGATGGGCAAACCCGTCTGAAATCATGCATTCGCGGGTCAGAAAGCGACGCTTCGGGCCAGAGTTTGTCTGGGCATCCGGCAGGATATTGACGATCCCGGGTTTCTTGAGAAACCGCGCTGCCTGAATGGTCACACCGGCGGCAAGTCCATCCGCGAGAGCTGCAATCTCCAGGTCGGGGTGCTTCAGAAGCACGAGATTGGGAAAGCCGCGCGTGACAGCGACAGTCAAGACGCGGAGCGAGGCCCGCAGCAATGTCTGGACGATGGACCAGGCATGTCCCACGTGGGCATTGACCATGACGATCCGCGCGCCGCTGTCCAGGGCATCGCGCACAAGATCCAGCCCCTGCACGTCGACATGCTGCCCAAAGACCGGGTCGGGCAAATCGCCGATCCGCAAGGCGTACCATAGCTGAAACATCTCGCTTGTCAGGGTCTGGCAGAAAGCGGCGTGTTGCGGCGATACGTCTGCCTTCGGCGCGATCTCTGGGAGCAAGCGGTGAAAGAGCGGCATGTCAGCTTGCAACATGCCCTTTGTTGCCTGAACGGTGGGCGCAGCGTGGGTTTTTTCGCGGATCGTTGACAAAACCACGTCCATGGGCTGGGTCATGATGTCGCCGATTTCGTGTCGCGTTAAACCATGCTTCATGAACAATCCCTGATTTTGGTTGATGCTGGACAACCGCGAAATTTCTGCTTCGGAATTGGGTTTGAGCTGCTCCGCAAGGGGTTTACGCTTGGTCGCAGGATGGGGTTGTGTGTCAAAGAAGCCGGTAGCGGGATCGAGCGTCGAAAGTTTCGGGTGCGGCAGGCGGCCTTCCTGATGCCCGAGCAAAATGAAATGGGCGAACGTGTTCAAGACGGCCTCGCTGACGTCCGGGTTCGATGCACGGTAGAAGCGGGTTGAAAACCCCGGGTGAGGGTCCAGTCCAGCGGCTTCACCATCGGTGACAAAGTGATCAAGCAGGTCGTAGACATTGGCGTCATCGGACAATTGCGCGCGGTAATGTTCGGCGTCGAAATAGGGGCTGATCAGGGCTCCCAACTGGTTCGGATGCAGGCCGGTTGCAAGGACGTTCTCGGCGGGTCCGGGCGCACGGTTGGCGGTATGGCGGGTGCGCGGCAAAACTGTCTCGACCGCGAGGTTGCCGCCCGCAGTAACGAAATGGACGAGCGGGTTGACGCGCGTGTTTGCCAGATCCGGGTGGCGACGGAAATAGGCGGTGGCGGAGAAACGCGGACTGGGATCGCGCGCTTCGATCCAGCCGTGCTGACAATAATGCAGCAGTGGATCCATACCCGACGCGGCGACATCCGGGTTCGCCCGCAGGTAAAACTCTGCGTCAAACTGTTCGCGGATAAGGGCCATATCCTGTTGAAGTTTGCTGACACCGCCGCCTTTCTTTGGCTTTGGCTGCGGGTCAGGACGCAGTTTTCGTCCCTCGGCCTGTCCGTACCGGACATAGTGGACCAGGGGATTTATCTGTGCGGTGGCAACATCAGGATTGGCGCTGAAATACCCTTCAGTTGAAAATTCCGCTGAGGGGTCGCGGTTCTCCTGCCATCCTGTGTCGAGGTAATGTTCAATGGGGTCCAAACCGGCTGCGCGCACATCCGGATAAGTCGACAAATAAAACGCTTCGTCGAAAAAAGGGCTATCAGCCAGTATTTTCGCTGCCGATTCTTTCGTCGCTGCCACAGGTATTCCCCAAAGCTTGCAGGTATCGTGCGCGGAGCACCGGCATCAACGTTGACACCTGTTTTATATCACGGTTTATCAGCCACAGCCCTGATCGCAATGGAAAGTCTGCCATGTCTCGTCTGATCCTCCACGTGGGGACCCACAAGACCGGAACATCGTCGGTTCAGCGCGTTCTGTACGACAATCGGGCGCAACTGGCCGGGTTGGGGGTGGTGTATCCGGACCCGTATTACGGCGTCGAACATCACGCCATGGTCGGACGATTGACCGAGCTGGCCCCTGCCTATCTTCCCCCGAACGGGCGTCTGTCCCTGTGGGAGGCGATGGCGGACCAGTATGCCGGAACCGACGCTTCGGTCATCATCAGCAGCGAGTTGCTCTCTGTTGCTGCCAATGCCGAGGAAGATCTTGTTGCACAGATTGCACAGGTGGCACGGCGTTTTGACGACGTTGTGGTTGTGTGTTTTTACCGAAATCAGGTGTCCTTCGTGCAGGCTTCCTATCTGGAAGTGATAAAAAAGCGCGCAGGCCACCCCATCATTGATACAGTCGCCGTAGCGCTCCGTAACGCCGATTTTCGGGGAGCATTCTATCATAATCGCGCAACTCACGCCGCGTTGAAGCGTAGTTTCGGCACACAAGCGATGCGACCGCTGAGCTATGACGCTGTATCGGTCACGCCGACCGGAGTTCTGGACGCGATTCTGGCGTTGACCGGGCGCCCGGTTCGCGCCGCTCAGCTTGACAGGCTGGAGGGATTGAACTCGAACCGGTCGCCCGATCCCTTGGCAACCTATGTTGCCCGGCAGGTGTCGGATGTGCCAAATATCCCGCAGTCGGTCATCGATCTGGCGCAGAAAGCTCTGGATCAGCATTTCGGTGCAGGACGCGCCACGACCTTGCTGACACGGGCGGAAATTGTCGCACTGACCAAAAAATTTACCGCCAGCAATGAGTTGATGAATGCGGACCTTCGTCACGATGGCCACGAGCCGCTTGCGTTGCCGTTCCCCGATTGGTCCGATCGTATCCACCGTGAGGACCTGCGCGCCGGCTATTGGCTTGAGCTGGCGCGCGTGATGGCTCTGGCACTTGCGTGATGTCGGCTTGCGGTGCTTTTGGCGTGTTGCGGACACGCAGACGTTTTGCGCAGGTGCGTGTTTGATGTGGCGTTCATGACTGTAAATCAACGGATTACCGTGGCAACATCTGTCCAAGGCCCTCCGCCACGTGCCGAAACGGTGCGGGGCGAATGGTACACGGATAGTTGGACAACACCCTATCTCTGTCTTGTGTTCCCCGAGGTTCCCGCCAGCCACACGCGTTTGCATCTCAGAGCATACCGGCCGGCCGTGTCGCCGGATTTCGCGCTTCGGCAGGATATTGTCGTGCGCTCGGGCACCGAGTTCCTGACCGAGTTCACTTTTGAGCGTCTGTCGTCGCAGGTTCTGACCCTGAGCATCCCGCTACCGCCGCGCGCCTCATCCGGCCCGTTGCCGATTTCCCTGCGCGCCTCGCGCCCCTTGAGCCCGGGGTTCCCGGACACGAGGTCGCTTGGCGTCGTTCTGCTTGACCTCTATCCTGTGTGCCATGACTGATTTTCTACCCGATATTTCGCAAATTGAAGAACGGCTTGGTCTGGGCGAAAACGAAAGCCTGCAAACCATCGACCGTGTTGTCGTTGACGGTGCGTTCTTGCGCTTCCTCCTCAGTCGGATCGCAGAAGGGTTCGCGCTGGATGCGCGCGCCTATCGCAAAGAGCATGGCCTGAGCACGGGCGCGGACTGGGATGGCTTGGCGTCGGCATCCGAACATTTTGCCGCGACCGGATTTCTGGCGGGTCTTTCGGCGACACCGCGCAACTTTGACGAAGACTGGTATCTGAGCACCTATCCCGATGTCCGCGCTGCGATTCGGGAGGGCGGCTATGAGGACGGCTTGGCGCATTACCTTGCCGTCGGACGCAGGGAGTGGCGCTTGCCAAATCCGGCGGTGTCGGAGGCTGTACACGACTGGCGTCGCATCCTGCGCGCTGCCAAGGAAGACCCGGTCCGCGCGGCACCGGTCAATGACACCCCCGGGCCTGACGGGGCATCGTGACCCAACTGGCGAAACCGCACCGAGCGGCTGTTGAAGCGTGGCTTGCCAGCGGGCTGGTGGCAGCGCACCGCGCTGTCGGCGCGCCGATTTATTATGTCGACGAGTTCATCGACCTTTTCGTGCACGTGCCGCCAGACCGGCGGGCACTGTTGTTTCCGCTGATCGAGCCCGAGCATTACGCGCGGCTCTACGGCGTGACCGGAGCCCTGGAGCAGCTGGAGGATTTTCTGACGGCGGGTCCGTTGGCGCGCAAATGGCCGCATCCACTGGTCCGCCTCGATTTCGCGCTGGCGCTACGCCCTGACCTTGCGCGTGAAATGCGCACTGCCGCCGGGTTGTTCGCGCTGATCGGCGACGGTGTCGTGGCCCTCAGCCCGTGGCTGTCGGTCCATCCCCGGCGCGCCTTGGCCCAGTTGTGCGACCGGCAGCTAGATGCGTGCAGTGCGGCTTGGATCGACCCGCAATTCCTGCGCCGCCAATACGGCGATTGTGTCGGCAGCGACTGGGACGCGATCTTGCACTATGCCTCGCTCGGCGATGCGCGCGGGGATTGGCCCTCGGCCAGCTTCAACACCCATGTCTGGGCCGAAGACGCGGCGCTCACCGGACCGTTGCCCTTGCAGCCCTTCGCGCATTTTCTGTGGCAAGGTCGGATTGCCGGCTTCCCTCCGCTCGCGCCTTTTTTGGGCAGCGGTCTGGCCGCCAGCGCAATGCTGGTCGATGCTGACCGTCACAGCCTGCCGTCAGACCGGCGCTTTTTTCAGGTCACCGCGCAGTCCGGTGACGCAGCGAGTGGTGCACCGACCCGGCCCACGCTGGCCGTCGCCCTGCATATCTTTTACCTTGATGTCTCGGAAGCGATCCTGCTGCGTCTGGCGCGAACTGACTGGCCGATGGCGCTGTATGTCACCACCTCTGCCGCGCTGGAAGACACGGTACGCGCGCGTCTTGACGCAACCGGATTGCCTTATGCGCTGTCTGTCGTCGAAAACCGCGGGCGCGATGTCGCCCCGTTCCTGACGGTTCTGCCCCGGATCGTCGAGGATGGGCATCTGTTTGTGCTCAAGCTTCACACCAAGAAATCCTCCCACCGACTGGATGGCGATCATTGGGCCAACCATCTGTTCGACGCGCTCACCAGTCCCGACAGTCTTGAGGCGGCGATCACCGCGTTGGTGACCACGCCCGATATCGGCTTTGTCGGGCCTTCCGGCCATGTGCTGCCGGTCGGGGATTTCATCGGCCCCAATGACGCGCAGGTCGGCCGGTTGCTTCAGCGGCTCGGGTTGCGGCTGGACAGCTGCCGGTTGCAGGGGCATTTCGTGGCGGGCACGATGCTGCTGGCCCGCGTGTCGGCACTGGCGCCCCTGATGTCACTGGGTCTGCGGGTCGAGGATTTCGAACGCGAAGCAGGCCAGCTCGACGGCACGCTTGCGCATGCGGTCGAGCGCATTCTGGCTGTGTCGGGCTGGTGCGTGGGCCAAAAGCTGCTGGTACAGGGGGGAGGGGCCGAGAACCTGAAGAACCGGTCACGGTTCTATGGGGCCCCGGGATGAGGTGACCAGGGCGTTTGGCGTCACTCTGGTCAGTGTCCACGCCTGGCGGACAGCGCCACGCAGAGCATCCCGTTCGCCGCGCCGCGCAGGCCCGCCATCAAGTGACTGACGGCGGGCCCGCGCAAGGCGATCCGGCCGTTAATCCAGCGAGCGGTACATATCGACCGCCTCGAGCGCAGCGCGCATCTGGCGGCGGCCGCGCTCGAACGAGAAATTGCGCCGTGCCAGATCAATCCCGTTCTTGCGGATCTTCTCCCACAAGACGTCATCGTCGGTCAGCTGCGTGATCTTTGCGACCCATTCCTGCGGCGTCTCGGCGATCAGGCAATCTTCGCCATCGCGCAGCCCGATCCCTTCGGCCGCGACGGGCGAGAGCACGGTGGGAATGCCCGCCGCCAGCGCGTTCAGGACTTTTCCCTTGATGCCGGCCCCCGACAGCAAGGGCGCGACAAAGACGCGGTGGCTGTCGTAGGCGTCCTCGACCGTTTCGATATAACCGATGGGCCGGATCGTGGGCGACTCCAGCTTGCGCATGTCATCGCCCATCCGCGAGCCATAGACCGACAGCACGATATCGGGCCGTTTGGTCGACAGCAGGCTCATGACTGACTGTGCAAACCAGGTCAGCCCTTCGACGTTGGGATGATGCGCAAAACTGCCCAGGAAGGAAACGCCTGCGCGCCCCTCGCGCCCCGGCGTGGTGTCGGGGACGTCCAGCACCCAAGGGCATTTGCTCAGCTTGATCGAGCCTTCGGACATGGCCTGAATGATCGACATCTCGGTGTCATTATACGAGACGACCAGATCCACACTGCCCATCGCGTTGAACTCGTCGATCCGCACGCTGCGCGCTTCCTGAATGTGGCTTTCGTTGTTCGCCGACAGCCCCCGGCGCAACAGCCGCAGGTAGTGCAGGTCAGCACCATTCATGATCACCTTGGCCTTGGGCGCACGCTCGCGGATGATTTTGATCATCGTGTTCACCACATGGTAGCGGGTGATATAGACCAGATCGAATTCATGCGCGCGCTGCTCAAGAAAGCTTTGCGGTGTCGCATGGAAAGGGGCGGTGATCACCTCGACGCCGGACTTTTCCAGATCGGTGGTGTAGCGGCCCATATACGCAAGGTTCTCGGGCATGAAGGTGACCTTGTAGCCCAAGGACTGCATCAGCCGGATTTCCTGCAACGCCGCATAGCTGCCCGCATCGCGGTCCGGCGATGGTGTGGTATAGTCGATGAACAGCACGCGCCCGACAATGCCGCGATCCTTCTCAAGATCGGGCGCGGTGCCGACCGGGCTGAACCCGGCGCAGGCGCGGGCCCAGCGTTGCTTGAACTTGGGTCGGTTCACTTCCTGATATCGCTTGAAGCCGGTCGAGACATCGGTGCCGCTGGACATGCCTTCGTAATGATAGACCTCGGAGGCCGGGACATACCATGTGGTGTAGCCCGCATCGCGGACCTTGAAGGCGAAATCCGTGTCCTCGAAATACATCGGTTCAAGGTAGCTGCTCAGACCGCCGACCTCATCCCAGATGGTCTTGGTCGTCATCATCGAAGCGCCCGACAGATAGTCCGCCTGACGCGCATAGCTGAAGCGCGGATCGGCCGGGTTCTGCAGACGGCCATAGTTCCACGGATCGCCCGTGCCCCAGATGATCCCGCCCGCTTCTTGCAGGCGTCCGTCCGGGTAAAGCAGCTTGGAGCCGACAAGCCCGACATTGCTGAACCGTGCGAACGCGTCGATCAGTTCATCCAGCCAGCCGATCGTCGGCTCGGTGTCGTTGTTCAGCAAGACGACATACCTGCCCTTGGCCACAGCGACCCCGGCGTTGCACGCGCCGATAAAGCGTTTGGGCGCGGCGTTGTGGATGACCGTGATGCCCGAAACGATGCTCTCCAGTTGCGCCGTTTCATCGGTCGACCCATCATCGACCACGATCACTTCAAACGACGCCTTGTTATGCGCCAGCAGCAGCGCACACAGACAGGCATAGGTCACCTTGACCTTGTTATGCGCCGGGATCACCACCGAAACGTCAGGATGGCTTACCTTGGGAAAGGCAAGGGGCTTGATCTTGAGCGCGGCATAGCCTGCTTCCAGCGCATCAATCGCCTGTGTCAGCTGCTGCAGCACCTTGCCCGATGCACCGGCGTCGCAATGCGCCCGCAGGGCCCTGAAGCGCTGCGGGCTTTGCACAAACAGGTCCGGCTGGTAGGGTGCGCGGCTTTCGCGGCGCAGGTGGTCGACCGTGGTCAGTTGTTTGGGGGCAAGGAACCAGCTGTGCCACAGCGTCTGCACGCCCATCTCGTCGCGAAGCTCGATCTTGCGGTGGGTGCCGTTCAGGAATTGGCTGGGAATGCGCACACTGTTGTCGCCCGGCGCAAGGTCGGTGCAAAGCGCAAAGGTGCCGTCAATGTAAATCGCGCTGCGGAAGGGCGTGTTGCTTGAGAACTCAAGCACATGGCCCCAGTCGGCGGTGAGTTTCACATGGATGGGCGAGGGGGCGATCAGCTCGAATTTCTGCGCGTCGATGATCAGCGAAACGGCCGAGCCCGCGTCGCGTGCCGACAGGGGCAGGGCACTGACATGCCAGATCGGGTGCGCCACATCGTTCAGGAAATACACGTAGGGATGCAGTCTGGATCCCACGCTTCCGACGACCGACACCCGGGGTTCGGCGATGAAAAACACCGTGCCGTCGCCAACGTGGTCAACGAAAGGCTCTCTTTCCAGATACAGTGAAATCTGCGTTTCGCCGCGCTCGGCCGGGAAATCAATGCTGACACTCTGATAACCGGCGGGCTGCGAGCCGCCCTCGAACCGTGCGTCATAGGGGATCTTCAGCTGCCGCGTCGTCTTGCCCTGCGCATCGGCAATCACCAGCCCCAGATGACCGGCGCCGCGATGCAGCGCCAACTTGGCGTCAAAGCGGAACGCCTCGCCGGGGGCCGTCAGCCGCAGCGTGCCGGTCAGCGGAATGCGCCGGTTGTCGGCGATGCCGCTGGCGCCAATGCGATAGGTGGTCCATCCATCGACCTGCCATTCGTCCAGCCCATCCTTTTGCGTTGGCCAGCCGTTGGGATCTGCCTGGATCGGAAAGTTCACCGGTGGCAGGTCGCGCAGCGCAACAGAGGACGGGCGTTCCAGCTCATAGGCCACGCCATTGGCGTCGATATGAACGGCCTTACCGTCAAGATCGCTGTTCGAGCAGACATAGACCCGACCGTCCATCAAGGCAAAGCCGCTGATCTCGACGGGGTTGGACAGATGCCGCGACCCGGCGGGGGGCGTGTCGAAAAAGACCCTCGGGCGCAGGCGGGGTTCGTCCGACAGGGTCCGGTCGCTGTCAGCCTCATCGGTGCTTTGCGCGGCATCCTCGCGGCGTCGGGTGAGCCGCGCGCGTGCCTCGGTCAGCCAAAGCCGCTCGTCGTCGGTCAGCTGGGCGATGAACAGATCCGCGCCATACTCGGCAAGCTCGTCGTCATAACCGCGACCCGGCGCGTGCTCGATCTTCACTGTGGTGTCGCGCAGAACGCTCAACCCCTGCGTGCGGCAATACGAGATCGCGGCCCAATCGATGCCCCAGCCGAATTTGTTCTCGTGGAAATCGAGGTCGTGCAGCCGTGCCAGGACAGGGGGTGTCAGTGCCAGCACCACACCGTCGGTCTGTTCGACCGCCAGCAAACCGCTGTCCCCAACGCTGTCTTCGCCGACCAGCGTGCTCGGCCAGGGGGTGTTGTCCAGATCGGGCGCCCACAGGCCAAGGTCTTCGCTGGTCTCAAGTGCCAGTCGCAGGCGGGCGACCAGCGCGGGCCAGTCGTGATAGGCCGCATCCGCATGGATCACCAGCAAGGCGTGCTCGGCGGGGTTCAGAATGATGGACTGCTCGAACTTGAGACCGAAATACCAGTCATGCGACACACGGTGCCAATCGCCCGCACCGGTTTCACGCCGGTTGCTGGCGTTTGAATAGATCACCGAAAGCTTGTCGACCACGCCGTCGAGGGCGTCGGCGATACCCGCTGCTTGGGCGCCAAGGCCATCCCAGCTGATGATGGCCGCATGAATCCGTAAGGGTGCTGTCACGATCTGTGTCGCCTTCAAGCCTAAATGGTAACATCGGTTTGCCAACCGGATGCAGGGGGAACGGAACCACAAAAACTCGCGGCAAAGTTGTCTTACTGGCCGGCGCCTGTATAGAAGAATCTATGGGCTTCGGCGTTAACAAACGACGGTGGTCGCGGTTCCTGTTTTGCATTTCCGTTCTTGAAATGCAAATAAGTTACCCTGGTTTTTTATCGCCAAAATATGCCTGTTTTCTGCAGTTAGAACAGGTTGAGCGTCATCGTCGGGATTTAACGTGGTATTGTTGCTCATTCACGAAAGAACGGCGGAAAGCTAGACGCACCGATTTGAGGTGGGTACACTTTAGCGCGAGTTGCCCCTGAGCCGGCAACACAGAAAAGCGGTGATCGGATGAGACAGTCCCTGGCGGCGTCCTGCGTTGCCCTGATGCTGGGAGCGGGTAGCGCCAGCGCCCAAGCCCGTCCTGACGGGGATCTGGCAGCGATCCACGCCATCGCGCAGGAGCAGATGGATCAACACGCGTTGAACGCGCTGATCCTTCAGGTCCGTATCGGCGGTGAGGTGCAGGTCACGCTGGCATTGGGGCAGGCGATGACCGGTGTGCCCGTGACCCCCGAGGTCCGGTTTCGCAACGGGGCGGTGGCGCTGGCCTATGTCGCGGCGCTGGCGCTGCGGCTCGCCGAAGATGGCGTGGTCGATCTGGATGCACCGATCGCGCGCTGGTTGCCTGAGCTGCCCGACAGCGACACCGTCACCCTGCGGATGCTGGCGAACATGACCGCAGGCTATCCCGACCATGTCGCGAATGAAGCGGCTTTCGTGGCGCCTTTCCTTGCCGATCCTTTCGCGGCGTGGAGCCCGCAAGCGTTGATTGATGTCAGCCTGTCCACGCCACGCCTCTTCGCGCCCGGGACAAACTGGGACTACTCGCACACAGACTATGTCATTCTGGGGCAGGTGCTTGAAGCCGCAACCGGCCAGCCCTTGCACGAGGTGATGGCGCGCTATGTGCTGATCCCGCTCGCGCTGACCGGGACCGCCGGTTTTGACACCGCCCAGATCCCCGCACCGGTCCTGCACGGGTTCACCGCAGAACGCGGCGTGTGGGAGGATGCGACCTTCTGGAACCCGTCATGGACCCTGCCCAGCGGCGCCATTCAGGTCACCACCATTTCGGACATGGCGCGCAGTTTTGACGGGATCGTCGGCCATGACGGGTTCCTGACGCCGGCGTCGCGCCGACAGATGATCGAACCGTTGCTCATCGGCTTTGGGTCGCCGTTGCCCGGCTGCCCGACCTGTCACCAGATGACCGAAAGCTTCAGCTACGGGCTGGGCGCGATGTTGCAGGGCGACTGGGTGTTCCAGACGCCGTCCTTTGGCGGTTATGCGGCCTCGGTCGGCACATTGCCTGACGAGCATGCGCCGCAGGGCCGGATCACCATCGCCGTGGTGGTCACCCATACCGAGGCCTCGTTCGAGGACTGGAGCGCGGCAATGCCGAACTGGGCCGATCAGACCGTCCGGCGGATCGGCGCGTTGCTCAGCCCCGGAACCCGCCACCAATGCGCTGAACGCGCCACCCTGACCGCTGACTGAGGAAGCTCGATGTTGCATCATTCCAAACCGGGGCGGTCGCGTCCCCTGGCAGTGTCAGCAGCCGTTCTGGTGGCGATGAGCCTGCCGCTGCAGGCGCAAACCCCGCCGCAGGCCACGGGGTCGCCCGCGCAGTATTCCGCGGTGCCGGTGACAGCGGCGCAGATTGATCACGCGGTTGCCAATCTGGACGCCCTGGCCGCAGATATCCTTGAACGCAGCGGGATCCCGGGACTGGCGGTTGCCGTGGTGCGCGATGGTGCGACGGTCTATGCGCGCGGCTTCGGGCTGCGGCGGGTCGATGCGGCTCTGCCCGTTGATGCCGACACTGTCTTTCTGCTCGCCTCGCTGTCGAAACCGATCGGCGCGACTGTGGTTGCCACACAGGTCAGTGCCGGGGTGGTTGGCTGGGACACGCCGCTGGTCGATCTGCTGCCGTGGTTCGCGCTTTCCGATGACTGGGTGACGCGGCACCTCACCATCGGCGATCTGTATGCGCATCGCTCGGGCTTGCCGGACCATGCGGGCGACGATCTTGAGGATCTCGGCTATGCGCGCCGTCAGGTTCTCGAGCGGCTGGCCCTGCTGCCGCTGGCACCGTTCCGCGCGACCTATGCCTACACCAACTTCGGCATGACCGCCGCTGCGGAAGGGGTCGCCGTCGCGGCAGGCACCGACTGGGCCAGCCTGTCGCGGAACGCGCTCTATGGGCCGCTGGGCATGACCGCAACCAGTTCGCTGAATGCCGAGTTCATGGCCCGCGCCAACCGCGCCTCAAGCCATGTGCCGGTTGAGGGCGGCTATAGCGTCGCCGATCTGCGCCAGCCCGACGCGCAATCGCCCGCCGGGGGCGTCAGCTCCAGCGTCAACGATGTCGCGCGCTGGATGGCCCTGATCCTTGAAGGCGGCGCACCGCTTATCGCCGCCGACGCGTTGCTGCCCGCTGTGTCCCCACAGGCGATCGCGTCACCGCCGGGGACGATGGACGCGCGCGGCGGAACCTATGGCTATGGCTTCAATGTCGGCGTGCAGCCCTCGGGCCGGGTGATGCTCAGCCACTCGGGCGCTTTCGCGCTGGGGGCGGGGACGACGGTGTCGATGATCCCGTCGCTGGGCGTGGGCATTGTGGTGCTGACCAACGCGTCGCCGCTGGGCGCGGCCGAGGCGATCAGCGCAACCTTCATGGACGAGGTCCAGTTCGGCCATTCGACGCGCGACTGGTTCGCGGCGTATCGCCCGATGATCTCGGCTCTGATGGCACCGGTCGGGCATCTGGCCGAGGTTGAGCGACCAGAGACTGCCGCGCCGCCGCGTGCGACTGCGGCCTATCTGGGCACCTATCAGAACGCCTATTTCGGGCCGGCAGAGGTGGTCGAGCAAGACGGCGGCCTGGCGCTGATCCTGGGTCCGAACCGTCAGGTCGAGGTGCTGACGCCGTGGGATGGCGATGCCTTCACCTATTTGCCCTACAGCGAAAATGCCCCGGACGGGTCTGTTTCCGAGGTGGGTTTCGCCGCGTTCACCGATGAGCAGGCGCAAGAGATGCGCATCGAGCATCTTGATGCCTTCGGCTTGGGCACGTTCCGCCGCTGAGCGTTTGTCAGTCCAGCGCCAAAGCGTCAGCGGCGCACCTACAGCGCCAGATCGAACAGCAGCGCCTGCCCGTCGCTTTGCCATTCCAGCGCGGGCAGGGTGTCCCGCGTGACCTGAAGGCCATCGCCCTCGACCAGTTTCTCGCCCTGCATCAGGGCTGATCCCGCGACCATTTGCACAAAGAACTGGCGGTTTTTCCCGTCTGGAAATGTCGTCACCGCCCCGGCCTGCGCCGAGACAATCGACACCCGCGTGTCCGACCACAGATGCAGCGGGGCTGCACCCTCAACCCCGCTGGCCAGAACCTGCCAACTGCCATCGCCCTGCGGCAGCGCCGCGCTCTGATAGCGCGGCGCGTCGCCGGTGCGGTCGGGGATCAGCCAGATCTGCAGCAGATGCACGGTCTGCGTGTCCGAGGCGTTCTTTTCGGAATGCGCGATGCCACTGCCTGCCTGCATCAACTGCACCTCGCCCGGTGTGATCACCGCCGCGTTGCCCAGACTGTCCTCATGCCGCAGCCCGCCGCTGAGCACGATGGTCAGGATGTCCATCTCGGCATGGTCATGACGACCAAAACCCGCGCCCGGGATGATCCAGTCCTCATTGATCACGCGCAGCGCGCCAAAGCCCATGCGCATCGGATCGCGAAACCCGCCGAACGAAAAGCTGTGGAAACTGTCCAGCCAGCCCCTCTGCGTGCGGCCCCGGTTCATGCGGTCGTGGATCAGGATGCTCATCTCAGTCCTCGCGTTGCAAAAGGGCCGCGACGGCGGTGAACTCCTCTGGCCGGACCTCATGCCCGCCATCCTGCAGCACCACCGTCAGGTCGGCATCTTGCCGCTCGTAGTAAGCGGCGAGCGCCTCGGTCAGTGGCAGCGGGCAGATCGGATCGCGGCGGCCGCCGGTGATCAGCACGCGGCGACCGGCAAGACCCGGTTGATCCGCCGGGGTCCAGGGGATCAGCGGATGCAAAAGGGCGATCCGGTCGAAGAGGTCGGGGTGCTCGAAGGACACCGCCGCCAGAATATTCGCGCCGTTCGAATAGCCCAGGGCGTAGACCGGCGCATCGGGATGCTCGGCCCGGTGCGCCGCAATGAACGCGGCCATCTGCGCGGTGCGTTGCGCGAGGTCGGCCCTGTCATAGACGCCTTCGCCGGTCCGCTTGAAGAAACGGTTCGCGCCGTGTTCGGACACATCCCCGCGCGGCGCGACAAGACCCGCGTCCGGCAGGATCTGCCGGACCAGCCCGGCAAACTGGTGCTCATCACCGCCGGTGCCGTGAAAGGCAAAAACCAGCGGCGCGCCTTTGGCGGGGGGCGTGATCAGGGCGTGATAGGTGGACAGGCTCATGACGGGTCTCCAGTCAGCGGATGGCGTCGGGCCGGGGATGGCCCGACGCTGTGGTGCGCTCAGTCGGTGATCGGCGGCAGGAAGTCTTCGATCCGCGCCCGCAACGCTTCGTGTTGCGTCGGCAGTTTCAGCGCGGTGCCCAGATTGGCCAGATCCTCATCCCGGTCAAAGCCCGGCTCGGCGGTGGCCACCTCGAACAGCACGCCGCCGGGGGTGCGGAAATAGATCGCCCAGAAATAGTCGCGGTCGATGACCGGGGTGACCTGATAGCCGGTGTCCATCAGCGCCTTGCGCACCTCAAGCTGCGCCGCGCGATCCTTGACCGAAAAGGCCAGATGGTGCACCGACCCTGCGCCTTGCTGGCCACGGGCCAGACCGGGCTGCACGTCGATATCGACAACATCCGCGCCATTCCCACCGCTGAGGCCGTAGCGCGTGACGCTGCCGTCGCTTTCACGCTTGTCATAGCCCATGAAGCGCAGCAGTTCCGCTGTCGCATCGCCATCGCGCAGCCGCAGGCTGACGCCCTGAAAGCCGCGCAGGGCTTCGGCGTTGCTTACACCCGCGCCGGTCCAGCCCTCGCGCGTGTCATTGTCGGTTTCGATCAGGGCAAAGATGTCGCCATCGGGGCCGGTGAAGCTGAGGCGTTTTTCGCCAAAGGGGGTGCTCTGGGACAGATTGCTGACGCCTTGCGCGCCCAGCCGTTCCTGCCAGTAGCCCAGCGCGCCCTTGGGCACCGAGAAATGCGTCTCGCCCACTTCGCCGGTGCCCAGCACCGCTTTGCCGATGCCTCGGAACGGGAAGTAGGTCATCACCGAACCGGGCGTGCCTTTTTCGTCGCCGTAGTACAGGTGATAGGTTTCCGGGCTGTCAAAGTTCACCGTTTTCTTGACGCGGCGCAGGCCCAGCGTCTTGGTGAAGAAGTCGTTGTTTTGCTGAGCGTTCGAGGCAATCGAGGTGACGTGGTGCAGGCCATTGATCGGCAGGGACATGATCGTATCTCCTTTCGGCCATCGGAGGCCGTGATGGTTATGGGACCAAGATGGGGACAAAAGGCTTCGCTGAGAATGGGAATAAAGTTGACTTGTCCATTCCATTTTTCGCAATAATCGCGCCATGAGCCTTCAGAACACCATCGAGATCTTCCTGGCCGTGGCCGAGCACCGCAGCTTTGTCTCTGCGGCTCGCCATCTGGCGATGACCCCGCCCGCCGTCACCCGCGCGGTCAGCGCGCTGGAGGAGAAACTCGGCGTGCAACTGCTCTTGCGCACCACGCGGCAGGTCTCGCTCACCTCAGCCGGAGCGGCGTATGCCGCGCGGGTGGCACCGTTGATCACAGGGTTGGCCGAAGCTGCCGCCGAGTTGCACGAAGGCCACGGACAGGCCGCCGGGCTGATCCGCATCAACGCGCCGATGTCGATGGGCGAGCGGGTACTGCCCGATGTGATCTCGCAGTTCCGCACGCTGTTCCCGCAGGTCTCGCTGGCGTTGACGTTGACTGACCGACACATCGACATCGTGTCGGAAAATGTCGATCTGGCGATCCGCATCTCGACCCAACCCAAGGACAAGCTGACCATTTGGCGCAAGATCACCGAGATCCGCCGCTGTTTTGTCGCCTCACCGCAGTATCTGTCCCGGTTCGGCACACCCGAAAGCGTCGATGATCTGAGCGGCCATTGCCTGCTGTCCTATGACGCCGAGGCTGGCCCCGAGACGTGGGATCTGACCAACGGCCCCAAGCGGCGGCGGGTGGTGGCGGGGGATGTGCTGTCGTCCAACAACGGCGACCTGATCGCCAAGCTGGCGGTCAACGGTGAGGGGATCGCCCTGCTGCCGCAGTTCATCATCGACGAGCCGCTGAAAAGCGGCGCGCTGGTGCAGGTGTTGCACGACTGGCAACCGCCACAGCTGTGGTTGACGCTTTACTACCCGCCCTATGACAAGCTGCCGATGCGGCTGGTGACGTTCTCGGATTTCTTCGAGCGGTATGTGACCGAGGCACGGCCGGTTTGAGCTGCGCGGCCTCTGCCACCGCCGTCGCTTGCGTGCTATCGAGGAAGGGCGGTGCTTGCCCTTGCCGCAAGAGGCGCACGCGTTGAGCGGCGGACACGAGGGCGCAGGTGTGCCGCGATGATCCAGCCGAGCAACGACCCGCCACCCAGACCACCCCGGTTGCCCGCCGTGGTCTGGTGGGGTCTTGGACTGGCGGTCTGTGTGGCGCTCAGCGTCGGCGGGCACAGCGTGTTTCTCTGGCTTGCTGCCGCGCTCGACCTGTCGCCCGATCGGGTGGGTGCGATGATGAATGGTCGGCTTTTTGTGAGCGTGCTGGTGCTCTACATTCTGCTGCTGGCGATCCCGTTTGTGCCCAGCACCGAGCTGGGGCTGTTTCTGTTGGCCGTCTTCGGGGCCAAGGCGGCGCTGCCGGTGTACGGTGCGACGGTTGCAGCGCTGATCCTCAGTTTCCTCATCGGACGCGCGGTGCCAGTGGCGCGTCTGGTCGCGGGGTTGCAGGCTATGGGATTGCGGCGCGCGGCGGCCCTGCTTGCACCGGGCAGCCCGCTTGCGGCACTGGACGCGCCGTCTGACCGGCCCAAAACCGTGCTCGCCCGCGTGTTGCGCTATCGCTGCATCGCGCTGGGGCTGTTGTTCAACACGCCCGGCAATTCACTGATCGGCGGCGGCGGCGGGATCGCGCTGGCTGTCGGGGCCAGCCGGTTGCTCAGTGTGCCGCAATTCGTCGCGACGGTGCTGATCGCCGTTGCCCCGGTGCCCGTGGTGGTGCTGATCGCGGCAGGCATGGTTGATTGACCCGCCTCGACGGGGCCGGATTCATCAAGAACGCCCGGTCATCACGGGCGACCCGTGGCACCATGCGCGGCATCACAGGGATTTCAGCGCGAGACACGCGGATTGTCATACTGAGCACCTATATGAAGGACAGCACCGCCCGGCCTTGGGGCAGTCCTTGCAGGCAACACGAGCGTGGCCAACCCTTCTGCGAGCACAGGCTCTATCGTTTCGATTTTCGCGCGTATATGGTCTGCGGATATCGCGTCACTTTTGGCCCAGAATGCGCTGTGCGGCCCGAATTGCTGGAGATCACCGACGCCCTTGCCCATCCGATACTCTCCGCGCGCCCGAGCACAGCCGGATTTGGCACTTCTGCCAAAAGCGGGCACGGCAGGTAGCAGACTGCCGACGCCTTCAGTCCCGATGGCGGCTATGTCGGTAGGCAAGTTTTTCCCGGCGACAGCGGTGGTTGCCCAGCCGACCCTTGGCTCTGGCGGGGTCGTCCGCGACCACCGCAGCCTCAGAACCCCCTCATGAAAATGGAGCAAGACTATGAACCTGAACGATAAAGTCTGCATCGTCACCGGTGGTGCCAGTGGCATCGGCAAACGCATCGCCGAGCGCTATGTCGCCGACGGCGCTTGGGTGGCGATCGCTGACCTCAAACTCGAAGCCGCGCAGGCGACGGCAGACGAGCTGACCGCCAAAGGCCCGGGCAAGGCCATGGCCGTCGCGATGAATGTGACCGATGAGAAGATGGTCAACGACGGCGTGGCCGCCGTGGTCGCGGCATGGGGCGGGGTCGATGTGCTGGTCTCAAACGCCGGGATCCAGATCGTTCACCCGTTGCAGGATTTCCCGTTCGAGGATTGGAAAAAGCTGCTCTCGATCCATCTGGACGGGGCTTTCCTGACCTCGAAAGCCGTGCTGCCGCATATGTACAAGGCCGGGTCAGGATCGATCATCTTCATGGGTTCGGTCCACTCGAAAGAGGCTTCGGAGCTCAAATCCGCCTATGTGACGGCCAAGCACGGGCTGATGGGCCTGTCCAAGGTCATCGCCAAAGAGGGCGGCAAGAAGGGCGTGCGCTCGAACGTGATCTGCCCGGGCTTCGTCAAGACGCCGCTGGTGGAAAAACAGATCCCCGAGCAGGCGCGCGATCTGGGGATTTCCGAGGAAGAGGTGGTCAGCAAGGTCATGCTCGGCGGCACGGTTGATACCGAATTCACCACCGTTGCGGATGTCGCCGAAATCGCCTGGCTTTTCGCCGCGTTCCCGACCAATGCGCTGACCGGTCAGTCGCTGAATGTCAGCCACGGCTGGTCGATGACCTGACCCTTGGTGAACCTGTCAGGCGGCGGTGTCGCCGCCTGACTAGGGCCGGTCACGCCACCCGCGCGCCGTTCACCCAGGTGCCACGGACAGCGGCAGCGGTGCCAAAGCGGTGGACGCGGATCAGGTCCGCCCGCAGGCCCGTCTCCAGCCGTCCCCGGTCCGACAGGCCCGTTGCCTGCGCCGGACGGGCGGTCACGGTGGCCATCCCCCGCGCCATGTCGCCCCACACATCCCCCAGCATCAAAGCACTGCTCAACAGCGCCGAGGGGACGTAGTCCGACGAGACGACATCAAGAAACCCCGCCACGGCAAGGTCTTGCGCGGCGACGTTACCGGAATGCGAGCCACCCCGGATCAGGTTCGGCGCGCCCATCATCACGGCGATCCCCTGCGCGGCACAGGCCTCGGCGGCGGCTTTCGTCGTCGGAAACTCGGCGATCGCCGCACCATGGCGGGCCGAAGCCTCGACCTGCTCGACCGTGGTGTCGTCGTGGCTCGCCAGCGTCGCGTTCAGCAGCCGGGCGGTGGCCACCGTCGCCTCTTCATGCACACCGCGCACGCGGTTGCCCAAGGCGGTCTGCACGTCGACATGGGCGAGGAATTCGTCCTCGGTCAGCCCGTATTTGCCGCGCAGATAGCGGCGCAGCTGTGCAAGATCGGCGAACTGGCGCTGGCCCGGCGTGTGGTCCATCAGGCTGACGATGCCGACCGCGTCCTTGGGTCCGAACTTGGCCAGCTCGTCGATCAGCGTTTCCGAGCAGACCTCGGCGCGCAGATGGATCAGGTGGTTCACCCGCAGCATCCCGGCCTTGCGCGCCGCCAGGATCTCATCCGCCATCCCGCGCGCGTATTCGCGCGCCCCGCGATCGCGCGACACCAGCGAGCCGACGCGCAGCGCGTCGAACACCGTGGTGATGCCCACGCCCGCAAGCTCGGCATCATGCGCGATGATCGCCGGACCATGCGGCCAGTCCACGCCGGGGCGCGGCTGGATATGGCGTTCCAGATTGTCGGTGTGCAGCTCGATCAGGCCGGGCATCAGCAGATCGCCCTCGCAGTCAATCGCGCCTGCCGGAACGCCCGCCCCGGTATCGATGCGCGCGATCAGCCCGTTCTCGACGGCGAGCGACCCGTGCTCTACACGGTCGGGCAGCACAAGGGTCGCATTGGCAAAGATCGTGGTCATTGGGTATCCTGAGGCAAGGTTTGGGCTGAGAGATGGACGAAGATCGTCACGGAACCGTGACACGACGCGGGCAAGGTGGACGCATGAAACGATATGCTCTGTATTACGCGCCCGACACCGGGCCCTTCGCCGATGCCGCTGCACACTGGCTGGGCCGCGACGCGGCGACCGGACAGGCTGTGGCGCAACCGGATGCGATGCTCCCGGCGCTGACGGTCAGCGCCCGGCGCTATGGGTTCCATGGCACGCTCAAGGCACCGTTCCGGCTGGCCGATGGCGTGTCCGAGGACGATCTGATCGCCGCTGTCGAGGTCTTTGCCGCTGGCCGCAGTTCCGTTGTGGTTGACGGGCTGCGGGTGGCGTCGCTGGACGGGTTTCTGGCCCTGATCCCCGAGGGCGACACCACGGCGCTGGACGATTTCGCCGCCAAGGTGGTGACGCGCTTCGAGCGGTTCCGCGCGCCCCTGACCGAGGCCGAGGTCGCGCGGCGCAAGCCCGAGCGGCTGAGCGCGCGCCAGCGCGCCTTGCTGGAAACCTACGGCTACCCCTATGTTCTGGACAAGTTTCGCTTTCACATGACGCTGACCGACCGGCTGGAAGCCGGGCAGAAGGCGGTTCTGCAACCGATGGCCGAGGCGCTGTTCGAACCGCTGTTGCCGCGCCCCTTTGCCTTCAAGGCCTTGAGCGTGTTTGGCGAGGCCGAGGATGGCAGCTTTCATCAGCTCCTCCGGGCCAGATTGGGCTGAAGCGCAGCCTTGAGCCGGGCGATGCCCTCGGCGGGTGCCGCGTCGTTGACGATCTCGATCACCGGCAGATGCGGCGGCAGGGGGGCAACATCACGCGCCAGACGCTCGGCGATCTGCCCGGCGCTTTCGCGGCCGCGTCCGGCAAGACGGGTCGCCAGTACCGCGACGGGGGCGGTGACCACGATCACCTGCAACGCGGGAAACGCCGCCGCCGCCCGCTCCAGCGCCGCGCGCGAGCCGTTGAAGACCACGTCGCGTCCGGCCTCGAGCGGGGCCAGTTCCGACGCCGGGATGCCGTAAGCCAGCCCATGCGCGCGCCAGGTCAGCGCGAAAGCGCCGCTCGCGTCGCGGCGGTCAAACTCGGCAGCGTCAACGCCTTCGAACGGCTCGCCACCCGCGCTGGACGGGCGGGTGATCACCCGGCGCACCCAATGCGGACCCGTCCCGCCACAGACGCCCGCCAGCAAGGTGTCCTTGCCCGCGCCCGAGGGGCCGACGACGGCGAACAGACGCCCCCTCATGGCGCGACGGCGAAGCTGGTCACATCGACCTCGCGGTCGCAGACCTGCGCGCGTGCCGCCTCGTCGTGAAAGATCCCCAGAATGGCCGCGCCGCGCGCCTTGGCCTCGGCGATCAGCGACAGCACCACCGCGCGGTTGCCGCCATCCAGACTGGCGGTCGGTTCGTCCAGCAACAGCGCCGGCCAATGGTGCACGAAGCCGCGGGCGATGTTGACCCGCTGCTGCTCGCCGCCCGAGAAGGTGGTGGGCGACAGCGACCACAGGCGTTCGGGGATATTCACCCGCGTGAGGATTTCTGCCGCCCGCTCGCGGGCCTCGGCCTCGTCGATGCCCAGCGCCAGCAGCGGCTCGGCCACCACCTCCAGCGTCGGTACGCGCGGCACGACGCGCAGGAACTGGCTGACATAGCCCAGCGTTGCCCGGCGCAGCGCGATGATCTCGCGCGGCTCGGCCCCTGATACCGCCACCGATCCCACGCGGATGGTGCCGCCATCGGTGCGGTAATTGCCCCAGATCATCCGCATCAATGTGGACTTCCCGGCACCCGAGGCCCCGATCAGCGCCACGCATTCCCCCGGTGCTACCGATAGGGAGGCACCCGCCATCACCTGCAACACGGCGCCGCCTTGTGTGTGCAGCGTGAATCTCTTTTCGACGTCCTGAACCGCGATCATGCGTTGCCCTTTCATCTTGCCTTAAATACGCCCTTGCCCGGCCGCAGCCCGGCACCCGGTCTCAGACCTGCAGCACCGAGCTGACCAGCAGCTGCGTGTAGGGGTGTTGCGGATCGTCAAGCACCTGATCGGTCAGCCCCTGTTCCACGATCCGTCCGTCCTTCATCACCACCAGCCGGTCCGCCAGCAGGCGCACCACGGCCAGATCGTGGGTAACGATCACCGCACTCAGCCCCATGCGGCGCACCAGCCCGCGCAGCAGGTCCAGCAGTCGTGCCTGCACGCTGACATCAAGGCCCCCGGTCGGCTCGTCCATGAAGACCAGCCTTGGCCCGGTCACCAGATTGCGGGCGATCTGCAACCGTTGCTGCATCCCGCCCGAGAACTGGCGGGGTTTGTCGTCGATGCGGTCGGCGTTGATCTCGACCCGGCCCAGCCAGTCGGTCGCCTGTTCGCGGATCTGCCCGTAATGGCGCGCACCTACGGCCATCAGGCGTTCGCCGACATTGCCGCCCGCGCTGACCCCCATGCGCAGCCCGTCGCGTGGGTTCTGGTGGACAAAGGCCCAGTCGGTGCGCGCCAGCATCCGGCGCTCGGGTTCGCTCATCGCCAGCACATCGCGCGGGCCGTCAGCGGCGGTGTCAAAGATCACGCGGCCGGTGTCAGTGGTCAGATGCCCGGCCAGACAGCCCAGCAGGGTGGATTTGCCCGAGCCGGATTCGCCCACGATCCCCATGACCTCGCCGGGCCACAGATCGAACGAAACATCGGCGCAGCCGATCCGCCCACCGTAGGATTTGCCGATGCCCTCAACGGCCAGAAGCGGGGTAAGGGTCATGCTGCATCCTCCTGCGGGGCCAACTGGCCCCGGTAGCCAGCGTCACGGCGGGTTTCGCAATGGTCGGTGTCCGAACACACGAACATACGCCCGCCGTGATCATCGGTGATCACCTCGTCCAGATAGGTCGTGTCATCCGCGCACAGATCGCAGGCGTGCGGGGCTTTGCTGGCCTCGAACGGGTAATCCTCGAAATCCAGACTGACGATCTGCGTAAAGGGCGGGATCGCGTAGATCCGCTGTTCACGGCCCGCGCCGAACAGTTGCAGCGCGGGGGTGTTGGACAGTTTGGGGTTGTCGAATTTCGGGATCGGGGAGGGGTCCATGATATAGCGTCCCTCGACCTTGACCGGATAGGCATACGAGGTTGCGATCGCCCCATTGCGGGCGATGTCCTCGTAGAGTTTGACGTGCATCAGCCCGTAATCCTCAAGCGCGTGCATGCGCCGCGTCTCGGTCTCGCGCGGCTCCAGAAAGCGCAGCGGTTCGGGGATCGGCACCTGATAGACCAGGATCTGCCCGTCGCTCAGTGCCGCTTCGGGGATGCGGTGGCGGGTCTGGATGATGGTGGCCTTGGCGGTATGGGTGCTGGTCGCAACCCCCGCTGTACGCTCAAAGAACTTGCGGATCGACACGGCGTTGGTGGTGTCGTCTGCCCCTTGATCAATGACCTTCAGCGTGTCGTCGGGCGTCAGGCAGGCCGCCGTGACCTGCACGCCGCCGGTGCCCCAGCCGTAAGGCATGGGCATCTCGCGGCTGGCGAAGGGCACCTGATACCCCGGCACGGCGACGCCTTTGAGGATCGCGCGGCGGATCATCCGCTTGGTCTGCTCGTCCAGATAGGCAAAGTTATAGTAGCTCATTCTGCGGCCTCCTGCGCGCCAGCACGCAAGCGGCGCACCAGCTCAAGCTCGGACTGGAAATCGACGTAATGGGGCAGCTTGATATGCTCCAGAAACCCCGTCGCCTGAATGTTGTCGGCATGCATCAGCACGAATTCGGCGTCCTGTACCGGCGCGCCGGTGTTGTCCTCGCCCAGCTCTTCCCAGCGCAGCGCGCGGTCCACGAGGCTCATCGAGATTGCCTTGCGCTCGGACTGGCCAAAGACCAGCCCGTAGCCGCGGGTGAACTGCGGGGCCTTGGTTTTCGAGCCGGTGAACTGGTTGACCGTCTCGCATTCGGTGACGGTGATCTCGCCGATCTCGACCGCGAAGCCCAGCTCGGGAATGTCCATCTCGACCGCGACCTCGCCGATGCGCAATTCCCCGACGAAAGGATGCGTGCGCCCGTAACCGCGCTGGCTGGAATAGGCCAGCGACAGGACAAACCCCTCATCGCCCCGCGTCAGCGCCTGCAGGCGCAGCGCGCGGTCGGCGGGCAGTTCCATCGGTTCGCGGGTCAGATCGCGGGGCGTGGCATCGCTGTCCGGCTCGGCCTCGATCAGGCCTTCGCGGTCCAGAAACCCGGTGACGCGCGGCACGGGGCCCAGCGGTTCGGCCTGCGGTGCGCGCGGGGCTTCGCCCTCGGCTGCCAGCGCGAAGTCGATCAGCCGGTGGGTGTAGTCGAAGGTCGGTCCCAGAACCTGCCCGCCCGGCAGATCCTTGTAGGTCGCCGAGATCCGCCGCACCGCCGCCATCGCGCCGGTATCGACCGGGTTGGAGTGGCCCAGTCGGGGCAGGGTGGTGCGGTAGGCGCGGATCAGGAAGATCGCCTCGATCAGATCCCCGCGCGCCTGTTTGATCGCCAGCGCCGCCAGATCGGCGTCATAGAGCGAGCCTTCGGCCATCACCCGGTTGACCGCCAGCGTCATCTGCTCGCGGATCTGCGCAACGCTGAGTTCGGGGACCGCAGGGTCGCCCCGGCGCTCTTGCGCCAGCAGCGCATGGGCATTGTCGATGGCGCGTTCGCCACCCTTGACGGCGACATACATCAGCGGCCCTCCACAATGGTGCTGCGCGGCAGACCGGCAAGCTGGTCGCCGCAGCAAAAGAGCGTATCAAAACCCAGCGGGAACAGCGCCCGGTTGGCGCGGAAGGCATCGGTTTCGGGCAGCGACAGCCGGGCGCTGCCGTCGATACCGGGGCCGCGCAGGGTGATGCCGTCAGCGGTCAGCTGATCGCACTCGACGATCAGCGTGGCCGCCCGGTCAGGGTATTCCGGCGTGCCGATGGCAAAACGGGTGACCGGCGACAGGGCCTGCCAGCTGCCGATGGCGAACAGCGCGTCTTCGGCGGCCACAAGCGGTGCGCCGGTCTGAAAGGTGATCCAGTCGCGCAGGGCCGGGCAATCATGCGCGCCTGCCAGATGCACGGGCGTTGTCCCGTCCAGCAGCACCAGTGCGACAGCACCGGCAGCGGGCGACAGCGGCGCAGGCGGGGTCGCGCCCGAGAGCGTGACGATTTCACCCGGCTGCGACAGGGCGCGCAACACGGCACGGAACCCATGCGCGGCTTGCACCGGCGCATCGGTGAAGCCGCCGGTCATGGCCTTTGCATTCATGGACAGCGCTGTCATCAGTCGTCTCCTCGCACCATGGTGAAAAACTCGACCTTCGTCGCGGCGGCCTTGCGGGCACGGGTTTCGCGCCGGGCAGTTTCCTCGGCGGCGAGAGGCGACAGGACGGCGCGGGTCAGGGCCTCGGCGTCCTGCGTTTGCAGCAGCGCGTCGAGCACCGCGGCGCGGCGGGCATGCGCCTTGTCGCGGCCCTGCACATGGGCGTGGCCCACGGTGCCGCAGGGCAGTTGGACCGAGCAGCGGGTGATCGTCACCTCGCCCAGATTGAACGGCGCGCCGGTGCCGCCTTGTCGCCCGCGCACCATCACCGCGCCTGTTTCGGGACCGCGCAGCAGGGTGCTGTCGGGCATGTCGGGAAAGACGGCGGCCAGGCGGTCAGGCCGGGCGCGGGCCAGCAGGCCCATGGCGGCTTTTCTGTCGGAGAGTGTGTGTGTGGACATCTTGCCAATTTGTCTAGATAACTATACAACTAGACTTGTTCTAGCTTTCCCTCGACCCAAGGTCACGTGAAATTTCGATGACAGACCGCGATCAACCCCTGTGGAGCCGCATCGCCGACAGGCTCGGGCACGAGATTGCCGCAGGCCTCGCCCCCGGTGCCAAACTGCCGACCGAGGCGCAACTGGCCGAACGGTTCGGCGTCAACCGTCACACTGTCCGCCGCGCGATTGCGGCGCTGGCCGAACGCGGCATCGTCTATGCACGGCGCGGTGCGGGGGTGTTTGTGGCAGCCAAGCCGACCGAATACCCGCTCACCCGCCGCATGCGCTTTCACCGCGCGCTGTCGGCAACGGGCCGCGTTCCGGGGCGCAAGGTGCTCAGCGTGCAGGGGTTTCCGGCGAGTGAGGACGAGGCATCAGCCCTGCATTTGGCTGTCGGTGATGAGGTGCTCAGAGTTGAAGGGCTGACCCTGTCCGACGGGGTGGTCATCGGCCATTTCCGCTCGGCCTTTCCGCAGGCGCGCTTGCCCGGGATGGCGGGGGCGATCGGTTCGGGGCTGGGCGTGACGGAGTCGCTTCGGGCCTGCGGGGTGCCCGACTACACCCGCGCCTGGACCAAGATCACCGCCAGCGCAGCCGACGCCCTGCTGGCCGGTCATTTGCAGCTGCGTCGGGGTGATCCGGTGATCCGGGCGGAGTCGCTCAATCTGGGGCCTGACGGGGCGCCGGTCGAATATGGTCTGGCGCATTTCGCCGGAGAACGGGTGACATTGAGCGTCATCCCCGACTGACCGTCACCGCGCTGTCACCGACGCGCGGGATAGAGGGCGCGACCATTGGAGACCCCTATGCCCTTGCTTCCCCCGATCCGCCTGACGGGTGCCCGCGTCCTGAACGACGGCATCCTGCACGATGCCCCCCTGACACTGGCCGAGGGTCGCGTCGCCGACGGCCCCGCGCGCGAGATTGATCTGCGCGGCTTTCTGCTTCTGCCCGGTATCGTCGATCTGCACGGCGACGGGTTCGAGCGTCACCTGACACCCCGACCCGCCGCGCCGTTCGACAAGGTCCGCGCCCTGCGCTCGGTGGCCGCCGAGCTGGCGGCGAATGGCGTGACCACCGCCTGGCTGGCGCAAAGCTGGAGCTGGGAGGGTGGTTCTCGCAGCGCCGACGCGACCGAGGCGTTGTTGCAGGCGGTTGAAGCCATGCGCGCCGATCTCATGGCGGATATCCGCGTGCAGATCCGGCTGGAAACCCATGTGGTGGACGAACATCCCCGCCTGTTGGCTGCCGTGAAACGCTACGGCGTGGATTATGTGGTGTTCAACAATCATCTGTCCGAAGCTCTTGAGATGGCGCACCACAAGCCGTTGCGCTTTGCCGGTTGGGCCGCGCAGCAGGGACGCAGTGCGCGCGCATTGCTGACGATTGTCGAGCAGGCGCAGCTTTGGGACGCACAGGTGCCGCAGGCGCTGTGTGAACTGGCGGCGGGTCTGGGGGCCGAGGGCGTCTCGATGGGCTCGCATGGCGACGGCGACGATGCGGTCCGCGGGTTTTTCCGCAGCATCGGCGCACCGATTGCCGAGTTTCCCACCACGGTTGCGGCGGCCAGATCCGCGCGCAAGGCAGGCGAACCGGTGCTGATGGGCGCGCCCAATGTGGTGCGCGGTGGCAGCCAGTCGGGCAATATCGCCGCTGAAGGGCTGATTGCGGACGGTCTGTGTGACGCACTGGTATCGGACTATTACTACCCAGCGCTGTCGCAGGCTGCGTGGACCCTGGCCGAAAACGGCACCCTCGGGTTTGGCGCCGCCTGGGAGATGATCTCGACCCGCCCGGCGGCGATTCTCGGGCTGACGGATCGAGGGCGGCTTGAGGCTGGGCAGCGCGCCGATCTGGTCGTGATGAACCCTGACACTCAAAGCGTCGAGGCGACAATTTCGGGCGGGCGACTGGCCTTTGCGCAGGGCAGGGCCGGTCGGCAGCTTTTCTCGGCCGGTGCCGCCTAGCCGCCGTGCTTTTCAAGGAAGGCTTCGGCGGGCAGGCTGCGAAAGTCGCTCAGGGCGGTGCGCAGCGCTTCATGTGGCCAGTCCCACCATGCCAATTCCAGCAGCCGGTCGATCACCGGCTGCGCGAACCGCGCCCGCAGCGGTGACGCAGAAACGCCCGCAACGATCATGAAAGGTGCCACGTCCCTGGTGACAACGGCACCGGACGCAACAATTGCGCCGATGCCGATCGTCACCTCGGGCTTGATGATCGCGCCGTGACCGATCCAGCAATCATGCCCCAGCACGCAGCGCCGCGCCGCGCGCCGCTGAAAGAACGCCTCGTCTTCGGTGGTATCGTCCCAATAGCAGGCAGAGCGATAGAGGAAGTGATGCTGCGCCGCGTTCTGCAGCGGGTGATCGGTGGGGCCGATCCGGGTGAAGGCGGCGATATTGGCAAACTTGCCGACGGTGCAATTGGCGATATCGGCATAGCGGTCACAATAGGCATAATCGCCAAACGCGCTGTTGGTGACGCGGCTGCCGCGCCCGACCTCGCAATAGGCCCCAAAACTTGCATTGCTGATTTCGCAGTCAGGATGGAGGAACGGTTCGGTGGCCGACAATCTGGGCATGGGGTGACTCGATACGAGAGGGGTTAACGACCGCTGCCGTCGCCTTTGATCAACCGGCGGCGCAGCCAGCCCGACAGGGCGTCCATGGCAAACACCATCAGCACGATCAGGATGATGTAATAGGTCACCTTCTCCCAATCCGCCGTGGTCTGGATCGCTTGCGTCAACAAAAGACCGATGCCCCCGCCGACGATGGCCCCGATGATGGTGGCTGAGCGGGTGTTGGATTCGAACATATAGAGCACCTGGCTCAGCAGCACGGGCAACACCTGCGGGATCACGCCGAAACGATAGCGCTGGACGACATCGGCACCGGTCGAGCGGATACCCTCGATCTGCTTGTCATCCACGTTTTCAAGCGCTTCCGAGAAGAGCTTGCCGAAACTGCCGGTATCCGTGGTCAGGATTGCCAGCGCGCCGGTCATCGGTCCGGGGCCAAAGGCGCGCGACAGGATGATGGTGAAGATCAGACCGTCAACGCCGCGCACAAAGTCGAAGATCCGGCGCATGACGAAGCGGATGGCACGCGAGGGCGCGAAATTGCCCGCTGCCAGAAAGGCCAGCGGCAGTGCGATCATGGCCGCGCCAAACGTCCCGAGGAAGGCCATCAGGATCGTCTCGCCCAGCGCCCAGACCACGTCGCCATGCCGCCAGATGGTGTTGTTCCAGATGTTCGACACCATCAGCGAGACGTTGCTCTGCGCGGGATCAAGACGCTCTCCGACCAAGACGGTCGAGGCAACCTGAGCCCAGCTCATCCCCCAGTACGGGCTGGCGAGGTCGAAGAAGAACAGCTCCCAGCCCGGAAAATAGCGCAGGGTTTCGGTGCGCGAGCGGGTTACTGACAGCCGCCCGGCGGGGGTGGTGATTGCCACCCGCGTGGACGAGGCGTTGATGAAATCGGGCACTTCTGGCGTTGGCAGGTCCAGATGGATACCATTGTCCGACGTGATGCGGATCACGCCATAGCCCGGATAGTCATAGCTGACCACCGGCCCGTCATAGGTCACCGAATGGCCCTGCGGCAGGTCGATCTGGACGATATCACCGTCAACCTGCACCCAGTCGGGGCGCTGGTTGGCGGCAAAGGTCATCCGGCGCGACCCCTCGATGGACACCGACATCTCGCCGCTGCGGTTGTCGCGGGTGACGTGGACCTTGTGGGCAACCGCATCGCTCATCAGGATCGCCGCGTTGTCGAGCCGGGCACGCGAGGCAAGGCCGGGCAGGTCGAAGGCGAAGAAGACATAGGTCAGATAGACCAGGATCAGTGCCGGAAGGGCGAAGGACCGAATGCGCTTGCCGCGAAACCGGGCAAGAAGATCGCTTTGCATCGCTGCGGTGGCGGCCATGTCAGGCGTCTCCATACGTGAGGCGGTGGCGGATCACGCCGGACAGCTGGTCGAATATCACGATGGTCGCGAAAAGCACGATGAAGATCCCGGCGGCCTCATCCAGCTTGCCCTGACCAAAGGTCATGGCATTCTTCAGCTCATACCCAATCCCGCCTGCGCCGACGAAGCCAAGGATGGCCGAAGCGCGGATGTTGATCTCGAAACGCAGCAGCGCGTAGCTGAAATAATTCGGCGCAACCTGAGGCAGGACACCCAGCATCATGCGCTGAACCCAGCCCGCGCCGACCGAGGCGAGGCCTTCAACCGGCTTGAGGTCAGCGTTCTCGTTCACCTCTGAAAACAGTTTTCCCGTCGCGCCCGCCGTGTGCAGGGCGATGGCGATGGCGGCAGGCACGGGGCCAGCGCCCAGCACAAAGATCAGCACCAGCGCAATCACGATCTCGGGCACCGCGCGCAACACGTCCGAAAGCCGGCGAAACACCACGATCAGGCGTGGCCACGCGGCCAGCCCGCGGGTCGATGCCAATGCCAGCAGCCCGCCAAGCAGCGTGCCGATCAGCGTGGACACCGCCGCGATGTTGATCGTCTCGATCAGCGGGGGCAGGGCGTCCCAGATATGGCCGGGCAGATTGCCCGCCTTGGCGATCGCCTCGTCGACGATATCGGCGGGAAAGTCGAAAATATGGGTGATACCGTTCAGGAAATCACCGGCGTTCCGCGCCTGGGCGATCTGAAAGCCCGAGACCATCAGCGCCACGAAGAGGATCGTCAACAGGCCGGAATACAGCCGTCTCCGCTGGACCTGAGCGAGATACGCGTGTCGCAGATCGGCTGTGCCGCGGGCACCGGTGGCGAGGAATGTCATGCAGGATTTCCAATAAAAAGCGGGCCCGCGCTGGACGCGGGCCCCTTTGTGGTATCGGCTCAGTTCATCTGTGCGCGGCGCACTTCGATGATGGTCTCATAGGCTTCGTGCGAGATCGGGGTGAAGCCCGCCGTATCGCCCGCCGCGACGCCATAGGCGCAGGTCGGATCGGTGGCGTAGAGGTTCTCGGCCAGTGCGGTCACGGTGTCGCGCACGTCCTGCGGCAGCGAGCTGCGGACCACGACCGGACCCTCGGGGATCGGGCGCGAGCGCCAGATTTCGACCAGATCGTTCATGTCAACCAGACCGGCATCGACGGCGCGACGCAGCGCGCCCGAGTTATAGCCGTCTTCCCACGCGCCCAGACCATCGGCCCAGGTCACACCCGCGTCGACGCTGCCGTTGTTGACCGCGATGATGGTCTGCTCATGGCCGCCGGTGAACACGACTTCACCGAAGTAATCGCCGTTTTCCATCGTGTGGCCGGTGATCTGCGGGATCTCGACGGACGGGATCAGGAACCCCGAGGTCGAGTTGGGATCGCCAAAGCCAAAGCGACGGCCCTGCATGTCGGTCAGCGCGGTGATGCCGCTGTCAGCGCGGGCAAAACCGATCGAGAAATACGAGAACGAGCCATCGAGGTTGGTCTTGACCAGCACCGGCTCGACCGCTTCGGGATCGGCCAGATACACGGCAGCATAGGCCGAGGCACCCAGCCACGCCATGTCCAGATTGCCGCCCAGCAGGCCCTGGATCACGCCGTTGTAATCGGCGGGCGCGAACAGGGTGGTCGGTACGCCCAGCGCTTCCTCGACATAGGTGCGCAGGCATTCGTTGTTGGCCAGACGGTCCTGAGCGTTCTCGCCACCCAGCAGGCCAATTCTGAATTCGGTGATTTCCTGGGCTTGGGCAACGCCGGTCAGGGCGGTGGTCAGAGCCAGTGCGGCAGCAAGCGTCTTCATCGGTTTTCTCCGTTGCGACATGAGGCCCGAAGGGGCCGGAAAAAAGGGGGTAAAGGTTACTGCGCGGCCATCGGCAGGACGTGCAGATGGGCGACCTTGTCGGCGGGCAGCGACGTAGAGGTCGCGTCCTCGTTGAAGCTTTCATCCGCGCCATAGATTTCGCGTGCGGCGTCTGTCGTCAGATCGGCGGGCACACCGTCGAACACGATCCGCCCGTCGCGCAGCCCGATCACCCGGTCGCAATAGCGCCGCGCGGTATCGAGCGTGTGCAGGTTGGCGATGACCATGCGGCCATCCTCCGTGTTGATGCGCTTGAGCGTGTCCATGACGATCTGCGCATTCATCGGGTCGAGGCTGGCGATCGGCTCGTCGGCCAGAATGATCTTGGGATCCTGCATCAGCGCGCGGGCAATCGCGACACGCTGCTGCTGGCCGCCGGACAGGGCTTCGGCCCGTTTGGGGGCCTGCTCGGCGATGCCCAGCCGGTCCAGAATGTCCAACGCCTGCAGGATGTCGGCGCGGGGCCACATGTTGAAGATCGTGGTCAGGGTCGACCGGCTGTTGAGCTTGCCGTGCAGCACGTTCGAGGCCACGTCCATGCGCGGCACCAGATTGAACTGCTGAAAGATCATCGCGCACTGGCTTTGCCACGCACGGGCCGCAGCGCCGTTCAGCGCAAGGATGTCTTTGCCATCGACAAGGATCTGCCCGGAAGTTGCCGTCGTCAGCCGGTTCATCATGCGCAGGAACGTGGACTTCCCGGCACCCGAGCGACCGATGATGCCGATGAACTGCGCGCCGTCCACGCGGAAACTGATGTTGTCCACGGCCGTACGTTGGCCAAAGACCCGAGAGACATTGCGAACTTCAAGCATCAACCGCACCCATCTGTGTGTTGCGGGACAGATGCAGGTCTTCGACGACAGAAGGGTGACTGATTTGAATCAGTTTAGTGAAAGGCGCGGTCGGGGTCGAACAACGCCGGTTTGGCAGGGCGTTCCGGCCATCTATAGAATCTGCAAATGGTTAACATTAGAAAGATCAATTTCTCAAATGCCCTCGGCACCCCTATCCACACAAGACAGAGTGCCAGCACCGATATGCGTCGGGATGCTGCGCTGCGATGCCTGAAGGCGCCCTTCGGGGGCCTTGGGGATCATCGCGGCCAGTGTTGCAGTCCTGCTGCGGCCATCCTTGGGAGGGGAATACAGAATGAAACTGGGGATCATGGGCGTTGCTGCCCTGCTTGTGGCGCATGTGGCAGGTATGCTGGATCTGGTGGCGCTGCCTGTCTGGGTCGGCGCGTTGCGCGACCGATTCGGGTTTTCGCTGCAACAGGCCGGTGCTTTGCCGACGCTGTTCCTGCTGGGGGCCGTGCTGGCTTCGGTGCTGTTCGCCGCACGGGTGAACCGTCTCAGCCATAAGCTGGTCGCCACTCTGGGCTTTGCGGTTGCGGCAGCGGCCTTTCTTGCGGCCTCGACGCAGACCGGTTTTGGCGTGCTGGCCGTCCTGCACGTCGTCGCCGGGGTTGCGGTGGGCTCGGGCCTGTCGATGGTCCATGGGGCCATCGGGCGCTCGCAGAACCCGCACCGTCTGTTTGCCATGGCCGGGATCTGCCTTGGCATCTTCGCGGTGGTGTTTCTGGGCGCCGTCCCGCAACTGCTGATCGCCTTTGGCGGCGCGGCAATGTTCGTGTGCTTTGGGGCGCTGATGGCGGTGGCTGCGGTTACCAGCCTGCTGTTTTTCCCCAAGACCGATCTGGTCGAGATGCCGTCGCAACTGCCGCCGCTGTCACGGCCGGTGTGGTTCCTGATCTTCGGGATCAGCCTGATGACCTTCAATCAGGCGATGGTCTTCTCGTTTGTCGAGGTCATCGGCGGTGTGCGCGGCTTTCCCGTCGAAAGCGTGCTGGCGGTGCTGATCGCGATGGGTCTGGTCAATCTGGTCTTTCCGGCCCCGCTGGCGATCTTCCTTGAAAAGCGCGTCTCGGCCTACCGGGTCGTGCTGGTCGGACCGATGGTTCAGGCAGCGCTGGCGCTGGTGGTGACCATGGTGACGGTTCTGCCGGTCTGGGCACCCTCTGCCGCGGTTTTCGTCGCGGTGCAGATTTTCACCCACACCTTCGCCTTTGGCCTGCTGGCGCGCATTGACCGGACCGGTCGCGCCGTGTCGGCGACGCCGGCCATGCTGATGATCGGCGCGGCACTGGGGCCGTTCATCGGTGGCGCGCTCAGCCAGAACTTCGGCTTCCCGGCACTGGGCATTGCGGCTGTGGTCGTTGCGGCGGTATCGTGCTTCTTCTTTGCCCAATCCAAGGCCCGCACATGACAGAATTTCCAGCAATCCACCGCGTCGTGACCGGGCATGACGCGGAGGGGCGGGCGGTGATCTCGCAAAACGGGCCTTTGCCCACGGTGATCCCGCTGGCCTCTATCCCCGGCACCGTCTTTCACGAGGTCTGGGCCACGCTGCAAACGCCGGTGCCCGTCGGGAACGAGGCCGATCCGACGCTCGGCCCGCTCACCCTGCCGCCGCCTGCGAACGGCACGCGCATCCGCTTCGTCGATATCCCGCCCGACACCGAGGATTTTCTGCAGACCGGCGCCGCCAAGATGGGTGCCGCGTTTTCCGAAATCGGCGACAAGGGCGCGTCTACGGTCACGGCGACAAGCCCGCATCCGCTGATGCACCGCACTGAATCGGTGGATTATGGCATCGTGATCTCGGGCGAGATGACCCTGGTTCTGGATGAGGGCGAGGTGGCGCTGAAGCCCGGCTCCGTGGTCATCCAGCGCGGGACCAATCATGCCTGGGCGAACAGATCGGGCGCGATGTGCCGCATGCTGTTTGTGCTGATCGACGGCACCTATGCGCCCGAAATCGCCCTGACGGCTCAGGCCGATTGACCCGGTATGGCAGATCTCTTTGACCTGACGGGAAAGATTGCTCTGGTGACCGGTGCCACCGGCGGGCTTGGAGCGGCGCTGGTTGACGCGCTGTCGCAGGCGGGTGCCCATGTGGTGATCTCGGATCTCGACCCGGAGCGCTGCGCGAGCGCGGCCGAGGCCCTGCGTCAGCGGGGCGGGTCGGCCACCGCCCTTGCCGCCGATATGGCATTGGCGGACAGCCGTGCGGCTTTGGTTACGGCGCTTGACCGTGCGGGCCTGCGCCCCGATGTGCTGGTCTGTAACGCGGGCCTGCAAGGGCCTGCCGGGCCCATCGCTGCGGTGACCGATGCTGAGGTGGATGCGGTGTTCGAGGTCAATCTGCGCGCCGCGATGGATCTGACCGCGCGGCTGATCCCGACCATGGCCGAACGCGGCGGCGGCAGTGTGGTGCTGATGGCCTCGATCGCCGGGCTGCGCGGCAACAAGGCGATCGGGCTTTATGGTCTGTCCAAGGCCGCACTGGCCCAGCTCGCGCGCAATCTGGCGGTGGAGTGGGGGCCGTCGAACGTGCGTGTCAACGCCGTGGCCCCCGGCCTGATCCACACGCCCTTCGCGGAAACGCTGATGGAGAACGCGGCCTTCATGGAGCGTCGGCTGGGCCTGACACCGTTGCGCCGCGTGGGTGAGCCGGACGAGATCGCCGGGGTCGTCGTGATGCTTGCCAGCCGGGCGGGCGGGTTCATCACCGGGCAAACGCTGGTGGTCGATGGCGGCACAACCCTGTCGGACGGAAGTCTGTGATGCGGGTGCTGATTACCGGCGCGGGCGGGTTCATCGGGCAGGCTCTGGCGCAGGCGGTGGCGGACCGCCGCCCGGATCTGTCGCAGCTGGTGCTCACCGATCAACACATCACCGAGGGTCCGCAGGGGGCAGCGCTGCAACCGGGGGATCTGACCGATCCGGGGTTCGTGGATGCGCTTCTGGCACCCGGATTCGATCTGGTGTTCCACCTCGCCAGCCTGCCCGGTGCCAGGGCCGAAGGCGCGCCTGACCTCGGCCACCGTATCAATCTGCTGGCCCCGATTGCGCTGGCGCGCGGGGTCGCGCAGCGCAGACCCGGCGCGCGCTTCGTCTTTGCCTCGTCGATTGCGGTCTACGGCGCCTTGCGCGAAACGGTGGCGCCCGCCACACCCTGCGAGCCCGCGCTGAGCTATGGTGCGCACAAGCGCATGACCGAGGTGCTGCTGGCGGATCTCACCCGGCGAGGCGATCTGAACGCGGTCAGTCTGCGGTTGCCGGGCGTCGTCGCCCGGCCTGCGACCGAGACCGGCCATGGCTCGGCTTTCATGAGCCTGCTGTTCCACAAGATTGCCGCAGGGCAGGGGTATGACTGCCCTGTGCCAGACACTGCCCGCTGCTGGTGGCTGTCACGCCCGGCCTGTGTCGACGCGTTCCTGCACGCCAGCACGCTGGACGGGGATGCGGTGATCCAGCCGCCGGTGTTGCACCTGACCACCGGCGCGGTCGCGCAGGCGGTGGCCGAGGTGACGGGGCAGACCAGCCGCGTTATCTGGGGCGATGACGCCCGGCTGACCGGGCTGTTCGGTGCCCTGCCTGATCTCGATGCGTCCCCCGCGCTCAACGCCGGGTTTCGCGCGGATGCCGATGCCCGCGCGCTGGTGCGCAACGCGCTGGCCTGAGGGCTCAGTTCACGCGAACGGCGGTCATCGCCCAGGGCGCGAAGTCGCGCATCACCTGCGCCACGGCGGCATCGAAGGCGTCCACCAGCACCGGCGTGTCGCTCGATGCGGCGGGCACGCTGGCGGTAAACGTCCGCGAGGCGACGATGCCCAGATCGCGTTCGCGCACGATGCGGGCGATCAGGCGGACCTCAACGGTGGCGCTGTTGGCATCGGGGGCCAGATCAGCCTGAAAATCCACCAGTTCGCTGACGATGGCGAAATCGCCGCTGGCACCCAAGGGCCGCCGACCGACGTAACGCAGCCCCTGCGTGGCATCCAGCGTCCGCAGCATCAGCGTTTGTACCATCACCGGCGTCGGCTCGCTCCAGCGCACATCGGGTAGGTATTGCGCCTGCAAGGGGCTGGGGCGCACCATGATCCGGTCGGTGGCCAGCGCGCCGCCCGAGGTCGGCAGCTCGATCACCACATCGCGTTGCAGCGCCCGTCCGGTTGCGACCGGCAGATCGGCAGGCACGCGCAGTTCATAGACGTCCAGCGCCGCCGTGGCACCGTTGATCGCGGATATCGCCCCGCAGCCCGAGAGCAGGGGCAGGCAGACAGCCAGCAGAACTGTCCTGATGGAAGAGGCATAGGTCATTCAAGTCTTACCTTCTGAAGGTCGGGACGTCCTGGTCCAGAAAGAACCGGGCCGGAGAGCGCGAGATCTGCTGCGTAAGCTGGTCGAGATTGTCTATCAGTTCGCGCGTCTCCTGGGCTAGACGCGTATAAAGCGGCAGGCCTGTCGTCGCAAACTCGCGCACACCGGGGGCCGAGGAATCCACAAGCCGCTGAACCTGCGCGAAGGTGTCCGCCGCCGATTGTCCGGCTGCCCGCAGGTTGGCCGAAATCCCCGGCAGATCGGCTGAAACCTGACCGACAGCCTGATTGACCCCTTCCACCGTCGCGCGCAGCTCCGTCATCAAGCCGTCGATATCCTCGTTCAGGAAACGGTCGGCGCCGGTGAAGGTGCTCTCGGCAGCGGCAAGGGTCCGCTCGCCCACGGCCAATGCGCTGTTGATGGCGCTCAGGGTCTGGTTGGCATCGCTGAAGGTGGTGGTGATCTGCGTCAGCGTGGCGCGCGCATCGGTCACGACACCGCCGACTCCGTCCGCCGCTGTGGTCAGTGTGGTGCCCAGATCGGCAATCACCGTGCGGGCGTTTTCGACCGCGGCCTGAACATTGGCGATGGTTGCGGGCAATTGCGTCTGCGTCACGGCGTTGACCGAGCGGATGGTCTGCGTGGCCTCGGCCACCGCGACCCGCGTTTCCGCCAGAAGCGGCGCGGCGTCGCTTTCGATCAACCCGTCGATGCGCGTGGCGACATCGGTGACCGATCCCGCGGTTGTCTCCAGTCCGGTCATCAGCGCCTCGGCCCGGGTGAACAGCGCCTGAAGCTCTTCCAGCCGCGCGGTCGCCGTCTGGCCGGTGGTGTCGAAGGTGGTCATCAGCCTGTCGGCGTCAGCACTCAGCGTTGCAAGCTGGGTGTTCAGATCGACCAGGGTGCTGCGAACGGTGGTGGTGACCGGGGTCAGATCTTCGGTGATATAGCGCTCGGCCTCGGCGACGGCGGCTTCGATCGACACGACGGCAACGGTGCCGTTGTCCACCAGAACGGTCGAGCGCGCGGCGAGTGTGGTGATGGATTCAAGCGTCTCGTCCGCCGTTGACAGAACCCCGGTCAGACTGGTGGTGAGCGTGTCCAGCGTTGTGTTGAACCGGTTTATTTGCTGCGCAAACTCGTCAACCGTTCCGGCGACGCCAGAGAAGCCTTGCAACGCGGTGGACAAGCCTTCGGACGCGGTTTCCGCATTCGTCAGGATCGCCTGAATACGCTGCTGGTTTTCGTCACTCAACAGCGCGCTGATCCCCTCCACCACACGCAGCGTCTCGTTGACCAGTTGCGGCCCGTCCTCGGACAGGGTTTGCAGGATCGAGCGCCCGGCGGTGATCTCGGGCACTGACTGGCGTGCGGTGGGAACCAGCAAGGGCTCGGTCGAGGTGCCCGCGCTGATGCCCACATAGGACACACCAGTGACCCCCTGCGATTCGATGGTGGCAACACTGTCAGCACGGACCGGCGTATCGGCGGCAATTTCCAGCCGCACGGTGATGCTGCCATCGTTGTCCGGCGACAGGCGCACCGCGACGACCTGACCAACCGGCAATCCGCTGAAGCGCACGTCAGACGCGTTGCTCAACCCCGACACCGAGTCAAAACGCACGTCGTAATAGGCGAACTGGCGGTCCAGCTCGACCTGTGCGAACCAGATAAAGAACCCCAGAAGCCCGACAATTCCGGCGATGGTGAACAGGCCGATAAGAACGTAATTGGCTTTCGTTTCCACTTAGTCGCCCTTCCCGGCAGTCTGGCTGTTGGCGTGGTCCAGTGCGGCGCGTGCGCGCGGACCGTGAAAATAACTGTGCACCCACGGATGATCGACGCTGAGCATTTCTTGCATCGTGCCGGTGACCAGAACCTTGCGTTCAGCCAGAACGGCGATCCTGTCGCAGATAGCATGTAGCGTATCCAGATCGTGAGTCACGAGGAATACGGTCAAGCCCAGCGATCGGCTGAGGCCCTTGATCAGCTGATCGAAATCTGCGGCACCAATCGGGTCAAGCCCTGCTGTGGGCTCGTCAAGAAACACGATATCGGGGTCCAGCGCCAAGGCCCGCGCCAGACCGGCCCGCTTGCGCATGCCGCCTGACAGCTCGGACGGGTATTTGTCGCCCGCCAGATAGGGCAGGCCGACCATCGAAATCTTCAGATCGGCCAAAGCCCGCACGGTTTCGCGTGACAGACCCGGCACGCTGCGCATCGGCACCTCGACGTTTTCGCGCACGGTCAGCGAGGAAAACAGCGCGCCGTCCTGAAACATCACGCCCCAGCGCGCCTCGATGGCTTTGCGCTGGTCTTCGGTCGCCGTGCTCAGGTCGGTGCCCAGCACGGTGATGGTGCCGGCAGCGGGCTGCTGCAATCCGGCGATGGTGCGCAGCAGCACCGATTTCCCGGTGCCGGAACCGCCGACCACACCCAGAATTTCGCCGCGCCAGACATCAAGGTCAAGAGCGTCATGCACCAGATGCGTGCCGAACTGGTTGCGCACGCCGCGCACCGTGATCACCGCATCCGAGGGGGCGTCAGTCATTGTCAGAACCCGATCTGTGCGAAGAAAATCGAAAACGCGGCATCGGCGACGATCACCGAGAAGATCGCCATCACCACGGCTTTCGAGGTCATCTGCCCCAGCGATTCCGCGTTGCTTTGCACCTGCATGCCCGACCGGCAGCCGATCACGCCGATGATCAGCGCAAAGACCGGGGCCTTGATCACACCGGCCAGAAAATGGCTGACATCCGTGCCTTCGACCAGCCGGGTCCGGAACATGGCAGGCGAGATGCCCAGCTCGACCCATGCCATCAGCGCGCCGCCGAATAGCCCGGCGATATCGGCGATCAGGCCAAGGATCGGCAGCATCAGCAACAGCGCCAGAATGCGCGGCACGAACAGCGTCATGCCGGGGTCCAGCCCCAGCGTGCGCATCGCGTCGATCTCTTCGCGCATCTTCATCGAGCCGATGGCGGCGGTGAAGGCCGAGGCCGTGCGACCGGCCACGATGATCGAGGTCAGCAGAATGCCCAGCTCGCGCAGGATGGACACGGCGATCAGGTCGACGACAAACACCTCGGCCCCGAACTGCCGCAGCTGCGAGGCACCCTGAAACGCCAGAACCACGCCGATCAGAAACGCCATGAGGGCGACGATGGGAACCGCCTTGAGCCCGACTTCTTCGCAATGATGCACCAGTGCCGTCAGGCGGAATTCACGCGGGTGGCGGAAGGCGCGGGCAAGCCGCGCCAGAAACATGCCGAAATACCCCAACAGGCTGAGCAGCAGGCTGACGCCGCCAACCACCGCCGCGCCGATCCCGGCAACCAGATCGGCAAGGGTCTTGCGCTCGGCGCTCGCGGCCTCGGGGTGTGGCATCGCTTTTTCGACGCTGTCGAGAAAGCTCTGGGCTTCGGGCGCAAGGCCGCGAACCTCGAACCCGGCACCGCGCGCGGTGATCTTTTCCCTGAGCGTCGTCACGAGCCATGCACCGGCTGTGTCCAGCCGCGTGACCTGCGTCAGATCGAGCGACACATCCGGCCCTTCGGGAAGGTTGGCAAGCTGCGTCTGGACCGCGCTGAGCGAATAGATCGTGACCTGCCCGCGGATTGCCACCGTGGTGGACGCAGGCTCGGCGACGACAGTAATCTCGGGGGCAAGGTCTGGCGGCACCGTCATGAACTCCGTTCAAGCGCATTTTGCTTGAGGTTACAAGGATAGCGCGGCTGATCTGATAGAACAGAGCCCGGCGAGAGAGTAAAGCCAAGGTGCACCACCCCTTGGACAGATTGTGATCGCCATGCCTGCAACTGCGGCATTGTGTGCGGGGCGACTTGTCGGCACCATAGGCGAAAATGAAAAAATGGTGGGCAGAGTGATGCAGATGAACAGACGCCTCTTTGGTCTGGGGCTGGGCAGCCTTGGGTTGGCGGCTTGCTCGCGGTCGGTGACAGCGCGCATGAGTACGGCCGAACCAGAGGGCCTTCCCGCCGACCTTTTGCCCGCGTCCAACCGGGCCTATGACGCCTGGGTGGTGTCGTTCCGTGAGCGGGCGATGGGGCAGGGGATCACCAGCGCCACCCTGAACACGGCGTTTCAGGGGGCAGGCTTTTTGCCCGGCGTGGTGACGCGCGATCAGAACCAGACCGAATTCCGCCGCACGCTTGAGGATTACCTCGCCATCGCCGCCTCGGATGAACGGGTCGAGAAGGGCCGCGCCGCCTATGCCCGCCATCGCCGGACGCTGTTTGCGATCGAAGAGAATACCGGCGTCGATGCCAAGATCGTCACGGCAATCTGGGGGCTGGAAAGCTATTACGGCGAACGTCAGGGGCTGATCCCGGTGATCTCGGCCACCTCGACGCTGGCGTTTGAGGGAAGACGTGGGCGGTATTTCGAGCGCGAGCTTATTGCCGCGCTCAGGATCGTGCAGAACGGCGACATTCAGGCCAGCCGGATGACCGGCAGTTGGGCCGGGGCGATGGGGCACACGCAGTGCATGCCCACGGTCTTTCAGGAATACGCGGTGGATTTCACCGGCGACGGCCGGCGCGACATCTGGTCCGAGGATCCCTCGGACGCCTTGGCGACGACAGCGGCCTATCTGGAACGTCACGGCTGGGTCCGGGGCATGAGCTGGGGACGCGAGCTGGTCAGCGGATCGCCCAGCGGCACGGTGATCCAACCGCAGGCGGGTGGGCCGCAGTTCGACACCACGCGCAATTTCCGGGTGATCAAGCGCTATAACCCGTCGGAAGCCTATGCGCTGGGGGTCGGGCATCTGGCCGACCGGATCGGCGGCGCCGGGCCGCTGCGTGGCAGCTTCCCGCCCGATGCCAATGGCCTGACCAAGAACGACCGCATCGCCCTGCAAGAGCGCCTCACCGCGCGCGGCTTCGACACGCAGGGCGCGGACGGCGTGATCGGGTCGAACACCGAAAGCGCGATCAGCGCCTATCAGGCCAGCCGTGGCTTGCCGGTCACCGGAACCCCGTCACAAGCGCTGCTGCAAAGCCTGCGCTGAGGGGAGAAAACCACAGCGGGACAAAACCCCGCCTGCCAACCAGAAGGGAATGACCATGCGCCTTGTCTCAGCCAGTTTCCTGCTGCTCTGCGGCTCGGCCTTGGCCGCCCATGCCCAGCAAGCCGCCGATACCGTGGCCCCGGAAGCGGCGACCTCTGCCGGGGTCTGGGCGCTTGGCGAGGCGTCGCAGGCCGCGCTGGCAACACGGGATGCGGGGCTGCCGGTGACAGCCGAGCACTGGATGGTCGCCGTCGCCAATCCGCTGGCGGCTGAGGCCGGGGCAGGCGTCCTGGCCGCCGGTGGTACGGCGGCCGATGCGATGGTGGCGGTGCAGACGGTGCTCGGACTGGTCGAGCCGCAAAGCTCGGGGCTGGGCGGCGGCGCGTTTCTGGTCTGGTATGATGCGCAAACCGGCGCACTGACCACGCTCGACGGGCGCGAACGCGCGCCGCTTGCCGCCGATCCGACGCTGTTTCAGGTCGATGGCGCGGCCATGGGGTTCTGGGATGCGGTGGTCGGCGGGCGCTCGGTCGGTGTGCCGGGCACGCCCGCGCTGATGCAGATGGCGCATGACCGTTGGGGACGGGCCGACTGGTCGGATCTGTTCACGCCCGCGATCACGCTGGCCGAGGACGGCTTTGCCGTCTCGCCGCGCATGGCCGAGTCCATTGCCGCCGATGCCGAACGCCTGTCGCGCTTTGCCCCGACCGCTGATTATTTCCTGCCCGGCGGGGTGCCGCTTGCGGCAGGCGCGATGCTGACCAACCCGGCCTATGCCGCGACCCTTCGGGCTTTGGCGGCTCAGGGTGCTGGCGTCTTCTATCACGGTGACATCGCGCAAGGCATTGTCGATACAGTGCAAAACGCGCCGGGCAATCCGGGTCGGCTGGCGATGATCGACCTCGCCGCCTATGAGGCGGTCGAACGGCCCGCCGTTTGCGCTGCGTATCGCAGCTATGAGGTCTGCGGCATGGGGCCGCCCTCGTCGGGGGCGCTGACCGTCGGGCAGATCCTCGGACAGCTCAGCCATTTTGATCTGGCCGCGATGGGCCCGGGCGATCCGCAGACCTGGCGGTTGATCGGCGATGCCTCGCGTCAGGCCTTCGCCGACCGGGAACGCTATATGGCCGACCCCGATTATGTGCCGGTGCCGACCGCTGGGCTTGTCGATCCTGCCTATCTGTCGTCGCGGGCCGAGGCGTTGCGGGGTGATCGGGCGTTGGAGAGCGTCGAGGCCGGAATGCCGGTGTTCGAGCACGCGCTGAACTGGGCGGATAACGTGCCGATCGAAATGCCTGCCACCAGCCATATCTCCATCGTTGATGCCTATGGCAACGCGCTGTCGATGACGACCACCATCGAGAACGGCTTCGGCTCTCGCCTGATGGCGCCGGGCGGGTTTTTGCTCAACAACGAGCTGACGGATTTCTCGTTCCGCAGCCATGACAACGGCGTGCCGATTGCCAACCGGGTCGAGCCGGGCAAGCGGCCCCGGTCGTCGATGGCGCCAACCATCGTGATGCAGGACGGCGCACCGGTTCTGGTCATCGGCTCGCCGGGCGGCAGCCAGATCATCGGCTACGTCGCGCAGGCGATCATCGGGTTTCTGGATTGGAATATGAACGTGCAGGAAGCCGTCGACATGGCGCATGCGGTGAACCGCTTTGGCCGCTATGATCTGGAAGAAGGCACCGTCGCGGCAGATTTTGCCGGTGCGCTGAGCGAGCTTGGTTACGCGGTGCAGGTGGGGGCGATGACCTCTGGCCTGCAGGCAATCGAGATCACGCCCGACGGTCTGTCGGGCGGCGCGGACCGCCGCCGCGAGGGGATCGCGCTGGGAGGATAGCGGCGCGCACCACGCGACTCTGGCGTGCTTTTGTGCGCCTGAATCTTTCCTAATGCCATGAAAAACAAAAGGTAAATCTGCTTCTGTGGCGGGAAGACGCATGACCCTGCCAAGACCGCACACGGCACATTGACAAGCCTTGGGCCTTTGGCGCAGGTTGGGCGCACTCACCCGGGGGGTCTCGACAAGAGGCTGAGATACTGATCGTGCCGCAAGGCGCAGCGCAGTGACCCGATGAACCTGATCCAGTTCATACTGGCGTAGGGATGGTGCACCGGCTGCGCGGCTCTTGCCGATACGTCACAGGCGTATTCCGTTCAGCCTTTCTCCATTCGACGCGGAACTGGGTCTCCAACGCTTTGAGCACTGGAGGCTCTGACCGATGAAAGACCTTACCCCCCGCGTGACGACGGGTCCGCTGCCCGCATCGCGCCGCGTCTGGCACGCGGGCGTTCTTCACCCGCAGATCCGCGTCCCGATGCGCGAGATTGACCTGCACCCCAGCGCGGGCGAACCACCCGTGACGGTCTATGACAGCTCGGGCCCCTATACCGATCCGGCGTTGGACATTGCGATTGATGGGGGTCTTGCGCGCATCCGGGAGGCTTGGGTCGCCGCGCGCGGCGATACCGAAAGCTATGAGGGCCGCCATGTCCGGCCTGAGGATAACGGCTTGGCTGAGGGCGCGCGGCTGGTGCCCGAATTCCCCGTCCGCCACGCCCCGCGCCGGGCGACCGGGGGCCGGTCTGTCACCCAGATCGCCTATGCCCGCGCCGGGATCGTCACGCCTGAGATGGAGTTCGTCGCGATCCGCGAGAATATGGGCCGCAAGGCGGCCAAACAGGCGCTGCTGCGCGATGGCGAGAGCTTCGGCGCTGACATCCCCGATTACATCACGCCTGAATTCGTGCGGGACGAAGTGGCGCGGGGCCGGGCGATCATCCCGGCCAACATCAACCACCCCGAGGCCGAGCCGATGGCCATCGGGCGCAATTTTCTGGTCAAGATCAACGCCAATATCGGCAACTCTGCCGTCACCTCGTCGATGGAGGAGGAGGTCGAAAAGATGGTCTGGGCCACCCGCTGGGGGGCCGATACCGTCATGGACCTGTCGACGGGCCGCAACATCCACAACATCCGCGACTGGATCCTGCGCAACAGCCCCGTGCCTATCGGCACCGTGCCGCTCTATCAGGCGCTGGAAAAGGTGAACGGCATTGCCGAGGATCTGACGTGGGAGGTGTACCGCGACACGCTGATCGAGCAGGCCGAGCAGGGGGTGGATTATTTCACCATCCACGCCGGTGTGCGCCTGCACATGATCCCGATGACGGTGAACCGGGTGACCGGGATCGTCAGCCGCGGCGGCTCGATCATGGCCAAATGGTGCCTGCACCACCACCGCGAGAGCTTTCTGTACGAGCATTTCGACGAGATCTGCGACATCGCGCGGGCCTATGACGTGTCGTTCAGCCTTGGCGACGGGCTGCGCCCCGGTTCCATCGCCGATGCCAATGATCAGGCGCAATTCGCCGAGCTGGAGACGCTGGGCGAGTTGACGCAGATTGCCTGGGCCAAAGACTGTCAGGTGATGATCGAAGGCCCCGGCCATGTGCCGATGCACAAGATCAAGGCCAATATGGACAAGCAGCTTGCGGTCTGCGGCGAGGCGCCGTTCTACACCCTCGGGCCGCTGACCACCGATATCGCGCCGGGCTATGACCACATCACCAGCGGTATTGGTGCTGCGATGATCGGCTGGTTCGGCTGTGCCATGCTGTGCTACGTCACGCCCAAGGAACATCTGGGCCTGCCCGACCGCGACGACGTGAAAACCGGCGTGATCACCTACAAGATCGCCGCCCACGCAGCCGATCTGGCCAAAGGCCACCCCGCCGCGCAGATCCGCGACGACGCGCTGAGCCGCGCGCGGTTCGAGTTCCGCTGGGAGGATCAGTTCAACCTGTCGCTCGACCCCGATACCGCGCGCTCGATGCATGACGAGACCCTGCCGAAAGAGGCGCACAAGACCGCGCATTTCTGCTCGATGTGCGGGCCGAAGTTCTGCTCGATGCGCATTTCTCACGACATCCGCGCCGAGGCGCAAAAAGAAGGCATGGCCAGAATGGCCGAGAAATTCCGCGCAGGCGGGGATCTGTATATGCCGCTGGAGGACACGAAATGAGCCAATCACCCGGAACCCTGCTGGCCGCCCTGCGTGCCGAACCGCCGCTGGTGCAATGCATCACCAATTATGTCGCGATGAACATCGCCGCCAATGTACTGCTGGCGGCGGGGGCGTCGCCGGCGATGGTCTCGGACGCCGAGGAAGCGGGCGAGTTCGCGCAGATCGCGGGGGCGTTGACGGTGAACATCGGCACGCTGTCGATGCCCTTTGTCGACGGGATGCGCGCCGCGATTGGTGGCGCACAGCAGGCCAAGCGGCCTTGGGTGCTGGACCCGGTCGCCTGTCAGGCCACCGCCCTGCGCCGCCGGGTTGCCGCCGAGCTGGTGGCGCTGCGGCCGACGATCATCCGCGGCAATGCCTCGGAAATCCTGTCGCTGGTGGGTGAGGCCAGCCGGGGGCAGGGCGTCGATGGCCGCGATGCCGTCGCTGCCGCCGAGGACGGCGCGCGCAGGCTGGCACAGCAGACCGGCGGCGTGGTGGCCGTCACGGGCGCGGTGGACTTTGTGACGGACGGCACCCGCGCTGTTCGGATCAAAGGCGGCTCGCTGTGGATGCCAATGAACACGGCGCTGGGGTGTTCGCTGACCGGCCTGTGCGGGGCCTATGCGGCGCGGGCAGCCGATCCGTTTGACGCGACCGTCGCGGCGCTGGCGCATTTCGCCGTCGCCGGGCAGCGGGCGCATCCGGGTGCGCAGGGGCCGGGCAGCTTTGCGCCTCGGTTCCTCGATGCGCTGCACGCGGTGACGCCCGAGGCGCTGGACGCCGAGGCGGTGATCCACAGCGCCGAGGATGTCGCGGCGTGAAAGCGTTCGATCTATCCGTCTATCTCGTGCTCGATCCCGGCCTTTGCGCCGGGGTCGGCATGGTCGAAACCGCCCGCCGTGCTGTGGCGGGCGGGGTGACGATGGTGCAGCTGCGCGACAAGCGGGCCGATACGGCGGCGATGATCGCGACCGGTCGGGCCTTGCAGGCGGCGCTGGCGGGCAGTGGCGCGCGGCTGATCATCAACGATGATGTCGCCGCGGCGGTGGCGCTGGGGGCGGACGGGCTGCACATCGGGCAGGGCGATATGTCGGTGGCCGAGGCGCGGGCGCGCCTCGGGGCCGGGGCGATCCTTGGCCTGTCGGTCGAGACGCCGGCGCTGGCGGCGGCGGCTGACCCCGCGCTCGTGGATTACATCGGCGCGGGGCCGGTCTTTGCCACGCCGACCAAGACCGACCACAAGCAGCCCATCGGCTTTGACGGGCTGGCCGCGCAAGTGGCCGCAAGCCGCCTGCCCGCCGTGGCCATCGGCGGGCTGAAAGCGGCGCATGTCGCGCAGGTGATTGCGGCGGGTGCGCAAGGGCTGGCCGTGGTCTCGGCCCTTTGCGGGCAGCCTGATCCTGAGGCGGCGGCGCGGACGCTCGCGCAGGCCGTGGCGCAGGCGCGGCGGTCAGTCTGAGGGTCAGCGTTCCGCCGCTTCCCGTCGCGCCACTCTCAGAAGGCGGTGACCAAAAGCTTGATCGCAAGGATCGCAAGCAGGCCCAGGATCACGCGATCAAAGACTTCCTTGGGCAGATGCCGCACCAGACGCGCGCCCAGAGGCATCGCCGCGGTCAGCGGGATCAGTGCGGCCGCCGACAGCAGCGCGCGCTCGGGCGTCAGGAACCCGTAGCCGATCAGCATCGGGATCTGTACCACCCCCAGACCGATGAAAAACGTCGAAACGGTGGGAATGAAGGCCGCGCGATCCAGTTTCATCGCGCTCAGAAACGTGACCGATGCCGGGGCGGACAAGCCGGACGCGGTTTGCAGCATCCCGGCGATAAACCCGACCGGCGGGGCCAGTTTCACGGCCTTGGGGTAGGGCAGAATCCAATGCGGGCGCAGAAGGCGAAAACCGATGTAGAGAAGGACAGCACCCGCGACGCCGAGCGGTAGCAGATCCGTGGGGGCATTGGCCAGAACCCAGGTGCCACAGGCCGCGCCCAGCATGCCAGCCAGCGTGAAGGGCACGACAAAGCGCAATGGCAACAGCGTCTTGCGATAGGCCCATGCCTGCCAGATGTTGGGCAGGATATTCGGGATCGAGAAGATCACGATGGCAAAGCGCACGTCGAAATAGATCGCCAGCAACGGCACCGCGATGATCGGAGCGCCGACGCCGGTCGCGCCTTTGAGAATACCGCCTAGCGCGAAGCCGATGGCGATGACGGTAATGGTTTCAATCAGTTCCAGTGTCATGAAGGCTCGCTGCTATGCCCTGCGGCACGGGTGAGAATCCGGGTGGCATCCGTGGCATCGCTGCCCGACCAGGCCACATAGTGATCCGGGCGCACGAGCACCAGCGGCGCTTCATAGCGCGCGCCAGCCGCGCCGCCGTGCGGCTGTTGGACAAGGGTCAGCGGGATGCCTGCCGCGTCGGCGGCACGGCGAAAGGCCTGCGTCGCCTCGGGTGGGGCACCGAAGGCCAACAGGGTGAACCCGCGGCCCAATGTGTCGAAAACCGCGCGCCCATCGTCCAGCGTTGCCGGTGCAAGGTGATGCCCGCCCCGGGTGGCAAACTGATGCGTCCCGCGCGCGTCCGGGTGTCCCGGCGCGCCGGTCACGAGGGGCGAGCCCTGATAATTGGGCGCGAAAGACATCACTTCGCTCGATCCCTCGTTCCGGCTGTCCCACGCCTTGCGGAAGGCCGCCTCGCCCTGCTCTTCGGGGCTGTGGGCGTTGAGGAAATCGCGGTCTTCGCGGATGAAACGCTCGATGAAATGCTCGGCTGTGCCCTTGAAAACCGGCTGGCGTTCCGCGCTGTAGCTGTCGAGCAAGGCGTCCCCGGCCCAGCCTTCAAGCGCGGCGGCCAGTTTCCAGCCCAGGTTGCGCGCGTCTTCCAGCCCGGTATTGACCCCGTAGCCGCCATAAGGCGGGTGCGAATGGCAGGCGTCGCCCGCGATGAAAACGCGCCCTGCGCGGTAGGTGTCTGCCAGCGCGATGCGCAGATCCCAAAAGCCGATATGTTCGAACTCGACACCAATCGGCGCGCCGACCGCCTGTTCCAGATAGGCCTTGAAGTCGAAGTTCTCTCGCGTCGTGCCGACCGGGACCGGCGCGTGGAAAAACCACGTCGTGCCCAGATCGACCCGGCCAAAGAACAGCCAATAGCCTTCAAGCGCGCGGTCCAGCACGCAATAGAACTGCTTGCCGGGATAGCGTTTGAGGTGATCATGCAGATCGGTCGATTTGAACACCAGCAGGACCATCAGCTTGTCATGTTCCGAGCTGGTTTGCACGATGCCGACGGCCTCGCGGATCGCTGAGCGTGCGCCGTCGCACCCGACGACGTAGCGGCCTGTCACTGTGGCGGGGTTGCCTTGGGCATCGGCGAGCGTGATCGTCGCACTCTCGGCGGTCTGCGCGACATCCCGGGCGGTCCAGCCAAGCGCCATGTCGACGCCCGGCAGTTCAGCGGCACGCGCGCGCAGGACGGCTTCGGTCTGGTACTGCGGCAGGCGTTCATTGGCGGCGTTGTAATAGGGCGCGACCAGATCGCGTTGCAGCCAGTCGTAGTGATACCCCGACAACAGTGTGCGATACGCGGTCATGCCGCCAATCGCATAGCCCTGAGGCACGGTGCGGGCCGCGCGGATCTCGGCCTCGCATCCCCAGGACTGAAAATGCTCCATCGTCCGCTGTGTCAGGTTCTGGCCCCGGGGCACCTGATGGAGTGTGGCGTGGTGTTCGATCAGGGCGACCGAGTGGCCGCGTTGTCCCAGCTCGATGGCCAGCCCGGTGCCGACCGGGCCGCCACCGACAATCACCACGTCATAGGTTTTTGAGAAATCAATCATGGCTTGGTCCTGTTTCAGAGTTTCAGACCCAGAAGCGCCACGGCATTGTCCTGAAACAGTTTGCGGCGCAGCGCATCGCTGATCTCCATGTCTTCGATGATGCGGATGGTCTCGCGGATATACATTGGCCCGCCTTCGGGATCGAACGGCGCATCCGAGGCAAACAGCACCCGGTCCTCGCCAAAGAAGGAAATCGCGTGCTCGATCGCCTGACGGGAGCCAAAGGTGGCGGTGTCGGCGTGGAACTCTTTGAAATAGTCCAGATGCGGTCGCTTGAGGGATGTCAGCACCGGCTTGAGATCGCGGTCCGTGGTGCGTGCGCCCATCTGATCCCAGCCCGGCCCGACGCGCCCTTCGAAATAGGGCACCATGCCGCCTGCGTGATGGGTGATGACTTTCAGGCCGGGAAAGCGGTCGAAGAACCCCGAAAACACCATGCGCGCCATCGCGGCCGAGGTTTCATAGGGCCAGCCAAAGGTCCACCAGATCTCGTATTCCGAGCGGGTCTCGTTCTTGTAATCCGAAAACCCCATCCCGCGCGCGGGATGCAGCCAGACCGGCTTGCCTGCCTTGGCCATGTAGTCAAAGAACGGGGCGTATTGCGCCAGATCCACCGGGTCACCGGCGATGTTGGTAAAGATCTGCATGCCGACAGCGCCCAGATCTTCGATGGCGCGGCGGCATTCGTCGATGCAGGCGTCCATGTTGTTCATCGGTGCGGTGCCGATAAAGCCGGGAAAGCGGTCGGGGTATTTCTGGCACAGCTCGGCCATCGCATCCGAACCGATCCGGCTCAGTTCGAGCGCCTTTTGCGGACCCGCCAGCAGTTCCAGCGGCGGCGACGCCAGCGACAGGATCTGCACGTACTCAGGCCCGAACAGATCCATCACCGCGAAGCGGCGGTCGAGATTGGTCATCATCGGAACCTGACCCGAACGGTTGGTGATATCGCTCATCGTGCCGATGTGATCGATCAGCGCCTCGTAGAAGGGCGTGGGCCAGATATGGTTGAAGACATCGATCTTTTTCATGGTCGCTCCGTTTCGGACATTGGTCTCAGGCATTGGCCGCCCGGCGCGGGGGATCCTGATCCGTGCGCCGCTGGCCCAGATCGGCGGACAAAGCCGCAGCATGGCGCATGATGTCCGAGGCGATCGCATCCAGCCGCTCAGGCGTCACTTCATGCCCGGCGATGGTGACCGTCAGCGCTGCAATCGGTGCTTGCCCCGCGTCAAAGACCGGGGCCGACACACCGATCACGCCGGGTGTGACCTCGCCATGGGCGGTGGCAAACCCCGCGCGGCGTACCCGGCGCAGCGTGGCCAGCACCTCGTCGGTGGTGCGACCCAGACCGACGCTCGACATTTCGGCCAGATTGTCCTCGACCATCGTCTGCAGCTGGCGGCTTGGCAGCCATGCCATGATCGCCCGGCTGATCGCACCCCGGGCCAAGGGCATCGGCCGTCCGCGCGGATACGAGGACAGCGGATGCGGGGTCGAACACTCGGACGCGACGCACAGCAGTTTGCTGCCATACCAGCGCACCAGAAGGGCCGAACAGGGGTAGGCTTGCGTCAGGGATCGCAGGATGGACTGCCCGGACGCGACCAGTGGATCGGATTTGCGCATCAGATAGTCCAGCTCGACCATGCGCGGGCCCAAGGTAAAGCCCGCTCCGGGCTGCGAGATCAGCAGCCCAGATTCGCGCAGGGACTTGAGATAGCGATAGAGCGTCGGGCGCGAATAGCCCAAGGCGGCCATCAGATCCTCAGGCGTCCATTCCAGACGATCCTCGGTGAACAGATCGAGGATCGCAAGAATGCGGTCAGCGCTGTTGGTGCCGCTCATGCTGCCCCCGGTGGCGAGCCGTTTGCGTTTGATGATCTCGAAGGCCATCACCGCGATCCCGCCAGCGACGCCGAACAGATCGGACACCTCGGCCCCCGGGAACGCCCCTGCAGGGATCAGCGCGAGCAGGCCGAAGGCGGCAAACAACCCGCGCATCGTCCCCGACAGCCGCCGGGCAAAGTACCCGGCGAACGCAGCCGAGATCAGCCAGACGCCCATCACGGCAGTGATGATCGCGATGGCGATATCGACAGGGGCGCCGATCATGATCAGCGTCGGCGAGAACACGAACAACACCGGGATCACATAGGCCGACCAGCCAAACCGCATCGCCGCCCAGCCCGTCGCCATCGCCGGCGCGCGCGCAATCGAGGCTGCCGCAAAAGCGGCAAGCGCGATGGGCGGGGTGATCATCGACATCATGCCGAAGTAAAGCACGTACAGATGCGCGGCGATCGGTTCGATGCCAACCTGCACCAGCGCAGGCGCAACCAGAGCGGCAAGCAGCACATAGACGCCCAACGTCGGCAGGCCCATGCCCAGAATGATGCACACGATGGCCGAGAGTGCCAGCAACGCGATCACCGACCCGCCACCGACCTGCACCAGCAGATAGGTCAGGTTGAACGACAGGCCGGTCACGTTCAGCGCCCCGATCACAAGGCCCGAGGCGGCGGAGATCAGGATGATCTCGACCACTGCGTGCCCGGTCGAGGCCAGCGTGCCGATCAGCGCGCCGATCTTTGGCCGCTCGCCCTGATAGCCAAAGACCAGCGCCGTCAGCATCAGCGACAACGCGCCCAGCAGCGCCGCTTTCTCTGGCTGCCAGCGCATCACGAACAGCGCATAGATCAGCACGGCAAAAGCAAAGACGAAATGCAGGCCAAAGATCACGCCCTTGCCCGAGGGCAGGGAGTCCTTGGGGACCGGGGCGATGTTCAGCCGCGCGGCCTCAAGATCGGCCTGAATGAACAGGGCGACGTAATACAGGATCGCCGGGACAAGGGCGGCGACGACGATGGTCGAATAGGGCACCGACAGGAACTCGGCCATCAGAAAGGCCGACGCGCCCATCACCGGCGGCATCAGCTGCCCGCCGGTTGAGGCGACGGCCTCGATCGCGGCGGCCTTGTGCGCGGGGTAGCCGTCTTTCTTGATCATCGGGATGGTGATCACGCCGGTTCCGACCACATTGGCCACCGCCGAGCCCGAGATCGAGCCGAAAAGCCCCGAGGCCAGAACGGCGATCTTCATCGAGCCGCCGCGAAACCGGCCCATACCCAGCATCGCTGCGTCGGTGAAAAAGCGGGTGCCGCCAGTCGTGGCCAGCAACGAGCCGAACAGGATAAACGTGATCACCACAGTCGCGGCGACCGAAATGGGCAAGCCAAGGATGCCATTGGAATCAAACGCCATATACCCGGCCAGCAAATCCCAGGGCTGGGCACGGCCCTGCAGGCGTCCGGGGATGTAATTGCCGAACATGGCATAGATCAGAAAGGCGGCGATGATGATCACCAGCGCCCAGCCCGTGGCCCGGCGCAAGGCTTCCAGCACCAGAAGCGTCACGATCAGACCCGGCAGCCAGACGGCCATGGGGCGGCTGAAGATCTGAAGCACCAGTTGCGGGTAGTTGACGGTGATATAGAGCATCGTGGCCATGGCCAGAACCGCCAGCGCCAGATCATGCCAGGGCAGGGTGATGCGTTGTGACGTGCGCCGTGCAGGATAGCTCAGGAAGGCCAGCGGCAGTGCCATCGACAGGATCAGCGCAAAGAATTGCTGCGGGTAATAGCTGACACCCAGATAGCGCGGCACGTTCAGCGCCCACGCGCAGGCGATGAGGATCAGCAGAGCGGCCAGCCCGTTGGCCACAGGACGCCAGAGCTGGGGAGAGAGGCCGCGAACGGCCCCTCCGGTACTGGTTTCGGACATCTGCCGCCCTCAGTTCAGGCCGGCTTCGGTGAAGAACCGAAGCGCACCCGGGTGGAACGGAACCACGCCGGGATCACCGTGCATGCTTTCGGGGTCGAAGGCGCCAAACGGCGGGAACACGGCGATCATGTCGTCGCGCCCTTCGTACATCGCCCGGGCCATGGCGTAGACCACGTCATCGGACACGCTGGCATTGGTGAAGAGCACTTGCGGGAACGAGATATAGACGCCGTCCTCAAGCACACCGGGCGCGGATCCGGCCGCCATCGTCACAAAGGACGCGGTGGGCCAGAAAGCCCGCGCTGCCGCGAGCCCGGCCTCGGACGAGATCCGTTACGGTCAGAGCGCGCAAGCCGCCAACGGCCGCATCCGCCTCGCGAACCTTGCCAGCGCCATGGGCAAAGATGAAGCCAACGGCGTCACCCGAGATGAAGGCATCGGCACCGGCAACCACCGATGCGACGTTGACGCCGGTCATCTCGTCCCGCGTCATCCCGGCAGTTGCATAGATCGCATCGAGCTGCGGCAGGATGGTGTTCTGGGCAGTGTAGCCATCCGTCATCGGCTGCCCGCGCAGGTCTTCCAGCGTCATGATATCGCTGTCGGCCCGCACAAAGATCGCTTCATTGAGCGGCATCAGCATGCCGACGATCCTGAGGTTGGGGTTCTGCACACCGCTCCACCACGCCTCGCCAGAGAAGGCGTAGTTGACCTCTTGCAGGTTGGCGACGCCGAATTCGATCCCGCCCGAATTCAGGTAGGGAATGAACTGGTTGGGGCTGGTCGCGGGTTGGATGGTGGTGTTGAGCCCGGCATTGTTGGCCGCGTTCGCGACGGCGGTGCCAATGTTGTAAAACAGCGACCCCGGGTTCGAGGTGGCGATACCGACGGTTTGACCGGACGCCACCGTTGCAGCCAGTCCAAGTCCCAAGCCCGCCGCGATGAGTGTTCTGAGCATGTCTTCCTCCCTAGTGTTTTCGTTGACCGAGAATTCGGCAAGAATCTCCCCCGGTGAGACTGGAAGACTACCGGTGTTGGCCTTTTAGGCAAGCTTGAATCCGTCTCACGCAGGGAACGCTGCGGGCGAGGTTATGGTATGGTGCGATTTTGGGGTCGAATTTCACACCGAAGGGGCCACAATCGGACCCGACGCGCAAGGTCTGGTGGGGATTTTGCCGAGGGAGGTAGCGTCAAAAATCTTGATAAATGAGATTGAGAAGGGCGTGCATGGGCTGCACCAAAATCACCAACCCCATGTCGGCGCGAAGCTTGTCAAAGGAGTTTGGTGTTTCCCGCGCCGGATAGTGCGTCGGTGCAGGACATTAAGCCGTCACACATCGCTCGACCCTGGCGGTGAAGAACCGCGCCGCCGCGCGTCTTGTTCTTCCGACCAGCTTGGATACGTGCGCGCTGTCGCGCCCTTACAACGTTCAGCCTGCAATGCGCAGCGGGCAGGACGCTTGACGGTCAACTAAAGGGGGTGCCGAAAAAATGTTCAAGACCAAGGGTGTGGCTGACATCGCCAGTAGCCGAGAGCATCGGCAGATCGTCGCGGATCGTGCGACGGCCCCACAGGCGCGACACGCAGGGCTCCACCACTACTGGTGTCGCCAAGGCGTTCATTTCACACAAGGAATGAGTTGGCTGGGGCGGTAGGATTCGAACCTACGGTACACGGTACCAAAAACCGATGCCTTACCACTTGGCCACGCCCCAACTGCGGCGGTATTTACCCAACAGGCATGGGGGCCGCAAGAGGGGCTTGGGAAAAAAATGTGACAGTTTGTGCGACGGCACGGGCGTCGCGCTGCGCGGCCCTGAGAAACTTGGAAAAGAACGCGGCCTGGGGGCGCAAATTTTTTGCCAGGGGGCGACAAACTGGGGGTCTGTCACCCCGGTCAACCCGCTGAAAAGCGCCGACACAGACCCGCGACCCACGCGAATCTCTTCCATCACCTGCGGCTGGACTTCGCTTTGCCCACAACCCGCCGTCGCGTGACTGTTCAGTCACGCCTGCGCAGTGTACGAGGGCGCGATTGTTGGAGGCAGTAGCAATGTGGGATGTGATCGTACTGGGCGCAGGGGCCGCGGGGCTGATGTGCGCCATCGAGGCAGGGCGTCGTGGGCGGCGCGTGCTGGTGCTGGATCACGCCAAGGCACCGGGCGAGAAAATCCGCATCTCGGGCGGCGGGCGGTGCAATTTCACCAACCTGCAGATCGCGCCCGAGCGTTTCTTGTCACAAAACCCGCGCTTCGCCCTGTCCGCCCTGCGCCGCTACACCCAGCGCGATTTTATCGCGCGCATGGATCGGGCGGGAATCGCGTGGCATGAAAAGACGCTGGGCCAGCTGTTCTGCGACGGCTCGGCGCGGCAAGTGGTGGACATGCTGCTGCGCGATCTGGCCGAAGCCGGGGGCGAGCTGCGGCTGGGTGTTTCGGTCAAGGCTGTGCGGCCGGGGTATGAGGTCGAGACGGATCAGGGCGTGCTCAAGGCTGCGTCTGTCGTCGTGGCGACGGGCGGCAAGTCGATCCCCAAGATGGGCGCGACCGGTATGGGTTACCAGATCGCCGAGGCTTTCGACCTGCCGATCATCGAGCCGCGCCCCGGTCTGGTGCCGCTGACCTTCACCGATGCGCAGCTTGACGGGATGAAGGCGCTGGCGGGCGTCAGTGTGCAGGCGCGCGTCGGGGTCAAGGGGGCGAAGATCGCTTTCGAGGAGGGGATGTTGTTCACCCACCGGGGCTTGTCCGGCCCGTCGATCCTGCAGATCTCCAGCTACTGGCGCGAGGGGCAGGAGATCACCGTCGATCTGGCCATGGGCCGCGATCTGGGGGCAGAGGCGCAGGCGGCACGCGCTGAGCGCGGCGCGCGTGAACTGGCGAATGCGCTGGATCTGCCCGACAAGCTGGCGCGCGCGATCACCGAGCGCGCCGGGCTCTCGGGCAAGCTGGCCACCCAGTCCAAGGCCGCGCTGCACAGCCTGAGCGACGCGACCCACCGCTGGCACCTGACCCCGGCGGGCACCGAGGGATGGCGCACCGCCGAGGTCACGCTGGGCGGCGTGGATACCACCGCGCTGGACGCCAGGACGATGCAGGCGCGCGCCGTGCCGGGCCTCTATTTCATCGGCGAGGTGGTCGATGTGACCGGCTGGCTGGGCGGGTATAATTTCCAGTGGGCGTGGTCCTCGGGCTGGGCGGCGGGGCAGGCGGTCTGAGGCGCGCTTTGCCGCGGCGCGCTTGCTTGCGCGGCGGCGCGGGCGGCTGTAAGCGGGCAGGATGAAGGTGAACACGATGAAAGAGCTGTCGACCGAGCTGGGGCAGGTGCCTCTGGTGGTCCTCACCCGCCCGCAAATGGGCGAGAACATCGGCGCGGCGGCGCGGGCGATGCTGAACTTTGGTCTGGAACACATGCGCCTTGTCGCGCCGCGCGATGGCTGGCCGAATCCTGCCGCCACGGCGATGGCCTCGGGCGCCAGTGTGGTGCTGGATCATGCCGGGGTCTTCCCCGATGTCGGCGCGGCCGTGGCAGATTGCGATTATGTCTATGCCACGACCGCGCGCAGCCGTGGGCTGGTCAAGCCGGTGCTGACGCCCGAAACCGCGATGGCCGAGGCCCGCGCGATGATCGCGGCGGGCAAGCGGGTGGCGGTCTTGTTCGGGCCGGAACGCGCGGGGCTTGAGAATGACGACGTCGCCCATGCCAACGCTATCATCACCGTGCCGGTGAACCCCGGTTTCTATTCGCTCAATCTGGCGCAATGCGTGCTGCTGACGGCCTATGAGTGGATGCGTCAGGGCACCGATGTGCCCGGCATGCGGCTGGATCTGGCCGGCACCGATCTGGCCAGCGCGATCGAGCTGGAAAAGCTGGGCGACCATTTCGAGGAAAAGCTCGAAGCGGCCAACTTCTTTCACCCGCCGGAAAAAGCGCCTTTCATGAAGATGAACCTGCGCAACATGCTGGGGCGCTGGGGCATGACCCGGTCCGAGGCCCAGACCCTGCACGGGATCTTGCGGCAACTGGTGCGCGGGCGCTCTTGAAGCCCTGAGGCCCCGGTCCTAATTTGGCGCGAACCAAGGAGCCTGCGCATGGCGAAACGCCCGATATTCGAGGAAACCGCCGCACCGGCCACCGCCCCTGCGCCCCGCGCCGGGATCGAAGCCCCCAAGGGCGCGCGCCGGGCAATCCAGATCTGGCTGGGCCTGCTGTTTGTCATGGTGCTGGCGATGATCACCGTCGGCGGCATGACCCGGCTGACGGACTCTGGCCTGTCGATCACCGAATGGCGGCCTTTGTCCGGCGCGCTGCCGCCGATGTCGCAGGCAGACTGGCAGTCGGAATTCGACCTCTATCAGCAGATCGACCAGTTCCACCTGCTTAACGCCGACATGACGCTGGGCGAGTTCAAGCGCATCTACTGGTGGGAATGGTCGCACCGGCAGCTGGGTCGCGCGGTCGGGCTGGTCTGGGCGGTGGGTTTCCTGTTCTTCTGGGCAACCAGGCGCATTCCCAGCGGCTGGACCGGGCGGCTGATCCTGCCCGGTGCGCTGGGGGGCGTGCAGGGCGCGATTGGCTGGTGGATGGTGTCCTCGGGCATCACGCAGGGCGACGGCGTGACCTCGGTCGCCTCTTACCGACTGGCGCTGCATCTGGGGCTGGCCTTTGTCATCCTCGGCGTGATCGCGTGGTACACGCTGCTGCTGGGCCGACCCGAGGCGCAACTGTTGCAGGCGCGCCGGGCGCGCGAGGCCAAGCTGTTCTCGATGTCCACCGGCCTGATGCACTTTGCCTTCCTGCAGATCCTGCTGGGCGCGCTGGTTGCGGGCATCGACGCGGGCCGGGGCTATACCGACTGGCCGCTGATGGCGGGCGGGGTCTTTCCGCCGGGCATGTGGGACCTGACGCCGGTCTGGCGCAACCTCTTTGAAAATGACGGCACAGTGCAGTTCATCCACCGTGTCTCGGGCTATCTGGTGGCGATTTTCGGCGTCGTGGTCTGGGCGCGTGGGCGTCGCAGCGCCTATGGCGACACGCGCAAAGCCTTTCACATGGTCCTGGGCGCGCTGTCCTTGCAGATCGTGCTGGGCATCGTCACCGTGATGTACGGCGCGCCGCTGGAACTGGGCATCGCGCATCAGTTGATGGCCGTGCTTTTGTGGGTGCTGATCATCCGTGCCCGTTATCTGGCCCAGTATCCGCTGGGCCGCACCATCCGGGGGCCGCATGAGCGCTTTCGACAACATCGCCGCGCATGAGCGTACAAGCTGGTCGCTGGCGCAGGTCATGGGCCGTCTGGGCTGGGATCAGGAAACCGTCATGCCGCGCGGCGCTGCCGAGCAGCGCGGCGAGGAAATGGCCGCGCTGGAGGAAGTGCTGCACGCCCGCCGCACCGATCCGCAACTGGGGGAATGGCTGGCCGAGGCCGTCGCACCGGACGCCAAGGGCGAGGCTCTGCTGCGCCACGTCCGCCGCTCTTACGGGCGCAACACCCGCGTACCGGCCCGGCTCGCCTCGGAACTGGCCCGCGTGACCTCGGTTGCGCAGAGCACCTGGGCCGAGGCGCGCGCCAAGGATGACGTCGCCCATTTCCTGCCAACGCTTGCGCGGGTGATCGCGTTGAAGCGCGAGGAAGCCGCCGCGCTGGCGCAGAACGGCGATCTTTACGACGCGCTGCTCGCTGATTACGAGCCGGGGATTACCGGCGACGAAATCGGCGCCATGTTCGCCCGGATGCGCCCGCGGTTGGTGGCGCTGCGCGAAAAGGTGCTGGGGGCGGCGTACCAACCCAAGCCGCTGACCGGCAGCTTTGGCCGCGAGGGTCAGCTGCGGCTAAGCACCAGGCTGGCGCAGATCTACGGCTATGACTTCGCGCATGGTCGTATCGACATGGCCGTGCACCCGTTCTCGTCGGGCTCGGGCGGCGATGTGCGCATCACCACGCGGGTGGCCGAGACTGACCCGTTCAACTGCCTCTACTCGACCATCCACGAGGTCGGCCACGCCTGTTACGAGCAGAGCATCGACCCCGACTACCGCTATTCGCCGCTGGGCGAGGGGGTCTCGATGGGCGTGCACGAAAGCCAGAGCCGCATCTATGAGAACCAGCTTGGCCGCTCCAAGGCGCTGACCGGCTGGCTGCACGACCAGATGAGCGCCGAATTCGGCGATCTGGGCATGGACCCGACTGCCTTCTACGGCGCGGTGAATCGGGTGCAGCCGGGCTATATCCGTACCGAATCCGATGAGGTGCAGTACAATCTGCACATCATGATGCGCTTCGATCTGGAACGCGCGCTGATCGCGGGCGATCTGTCGCCCGGCGATCTTGAAACGGCGTGGAACGACCGCTTCCTTGCCGATTTCGGCGTGGCGGTGGACCGGCCCTCGAACGGCATGCTGCAGGATGTGCACTGGTCGGTGGGGCTGTTTGGCTATTTCCCCACCTATTCGCTGGGGAATGTCTATGCTGGCTGCCTGATGAAAGCCCTGCGCGCCGATCTGCCCGACATCGACGCAGCACTGGCCGCCGGTCAACCCACCGTCGCCACCGCCTGGCTGCGCGAGAAGCTGCAACAACACGGGGGCTTGCGTGAACCGCGCGACACGATCACGCAGGCCTGCGGTTTCGAGCCGGACGAGGGGCCGCTGCTGGACTACCTGGAAGCAAAATTCGGCGCCATTTACGGCGTGTAACGCAGCGGGGCCAGCCCCGCACCCCGCTTAAGGGGGGCACGCCCCCTTAAGGATCCCCGTGGATATTTAACAGAGCAAAGAGCGGACTTAACGAAAGGTTAACGCGCCTCTTTGCTCTTCAAATATCCCGGGGGTGAATTCGCTGAAAGCGAAGAGGGGGCTGGCCCCCCTGCCTCAGTAGCCCGCAGGCGCGACGAGGGTTTTGAGCGCGGCCAAAGGATCGTCCTGCCCCCAGATCTCATCGCCGATGGCGAAGAAATCGGTGATCGGGGTCAGGGTCTCGACCAGCGCCTGCGTCAGCGCGCCTTCGGCGACGACCGGCACTTCGATCACTTCCGACCACCACGAGAACAGCTCGATATCCGCCACGCCGCCGGTCCCCAGCCCGGTCTCGCCCATTGGCCCGAAGGCGACGTAATCCGCCCCGGCCTCGGCCGCCGTCAGCCCGTCATGGCGCGAGGTGCCGCAAGCGGTGCCGATGATCGCGTCATCGCCCAGCGTCTTGCGCAGCTTGCGCAGGTCGCGCGCGCCTTGCGGCAGGTGCACACCGTCCAGACCCAGCCGTTCGGCCAGCACCACGTGACGCTCGATGACCAGCGCGATGTCACGGGCATGCGCCACTTCGCGCAATGCATCCGCGGCGCGCGAGATTGCGTCCTCGTCCTGCCCGGCCATCGCCAGACGCAGGCAGGCGACCTCGACCCCGTCGAGCACCCGCGCAAGGCGCGGTGCAAAGACGTCGGGATCAAACGCGGCGGGCGTGATCAGATAGAGCTGCGGGCGTTCGGGGGTGGTGTCGGACATCGGGGAAACCTCGGGCAATTCGGCCCTCAATAGACGCGCCCGGCGAGGCGCGCAATGCTCCTCGGCCGGGCGGTTCCGTTTCGGCGGCTCTCAGTTGCCGGCGCTGGTCATCTTGCGGGTCTCGATGACATGCTCCAGCCAGCCCAGTTTCATTTCGGGCACCGAGGACAAGAGCAGATCGGTGTAGTCATCGAAGGGCGGTGCCAGCACGTCGCTTTTGGGACCGTAACGCTGCACGCGGCCCCGGTACATCACCGCGATGCTGTCGGCGATGGCACGGACGGTGGCGATGTCATGGGTGATGAACAGATACGCCACCCCCTCGCGCTTTTGCAGATCGAGCAGCAGCTTGAGGATGCCATCCGCCACCAGTGGGTCCAGCGCCGAGGTGACCTCGTCGCAGATGATCAGCTTGGGCTTGGCTGCCAAGGCGCGGGCTATGCACACGCGTTGCTTCTGACCGCCCGACAGCTCGGCCGGGTAGCGGTCGCCAAACCCCTTGCCCAGCTCGATCGCGTCGAGCAGTTCCTGCACGCGGGTGTCGCGCGCCTTGCCGCGCAGGCCGAAGTAGAATTCCAGCGGCCGTCCGATGATTGCCGCGACCGTCTGGCGCGGATTCATCGCCACATCGGCCATCTGGTAGATCATCTGCAACTCGCGCAGTTCCTCGCGCGAGCGGTTTTTCAGCGCCGGGGGCAGGGGCTTGCCGTCGAACAGGATCTCTCCCTTGCGGGGTGGCAACAGCCCGGTGATCACCCGCGCCATCGTCGACTTGCCGGACCCTGACTCGCCCACCAATGCCAGCGTCTGGCCCGGATGCACCTCGACCGAGACATCGCTGAGCACGTCCTTGCCGATCAGACCATAGCGGGCGCTGACGTTCTGCACGGTCAGCAGCGGCGCGGGGCTGGGCAGCTTTTCCTTGTGGTCAATCGAGCGGACCGAGATCAGCGCCTTGGTGTAGTCTTCGCGCGGCGCTTCGATGATCTGCTGGACTGTGCCATGTTCGACCATCTTGCCTTGACGCAGCACCATGATCTCATCGGACACCTGCGCCACCACCGCCAGATCGTGGGTGATATAGAGCGCGGCCACGCCGGTTTCGGCAATCGCCGTCTTGATCGCGGCCAGCACGTCGATCTGCGTGGTCACGTCCAGCGCCGTCGCCGGCTCATCAAAAATCACCAGATCCGGCTTTGGGCACAGCGCCATCGCCGTCATTGCCCGCTGCAACTGTCCGCCCGAGACCTGGTGCGGATAGCGGCGGCCAAAGGTTTCAGGGTCAGGCAGCGACAGGGTGCGGAACAGATCGACGGCTCGGGCCTCGGCCTCGGATTGTGACATCAGGCCATGATGCAGCGTGGCCTCGATGACCTGTTCCATCAACCGCTTGGCCGGGTTGAACGCGGCGGCGGCGGATTGCGCGACGTAAGTGACCTCGCGCCCGCGCAAGCTGCGCAGAGTTCCCGCCCCGGCACCGCGGATCTGGCGACCATTGAGCACGATCTCCCCGCCCGACAGCCGGATACCACCGCGCCCATAGGCCAGAGCGGCCAGCCCGATGGTGGATTTCCCCGCCCCGGATTCGCCGATCAGCCCCATCACCTTGCCGCGTTCCAGCGTCAGTGAGACGTCATCGACGATCACCGCATTGCGGGGCTTTTCGCCCGGTGCGTAGATCGTCGCTTCGATACGCAGGTTCTTGATCTCTAAGAGAGTGTCAGCCACCACGGCCTCCCTTCAGGCTGGTGGTGCGGTTGAGCGCCCAGTCAGCCACCAGATTGACCGAGATCGACAACGTGACGATGGCAATGGCCGGGATCAGGGCCGCCGGGATGCCATAGACGATGCCTTCACGGTTTTCCTTGACGATGCCACCCCAATCCGCCGACGGCGGCTGAATGCCCAGGCCCAGGAACGAGAGGGTCGAGATGAAGAGAATCGCGAAGATGAAGCGCAGGCCCAGTTCGGCGACCAGCGGCGACAGGGCGTTTGGCAGGATCTCGCGGAAGATCACCCAGCGCTGGCCCTCACCGCGCAGACGCGCAGCCTCGACGAAGTCCATCACGTTGATGTCCACCGCCACGGCCCGCGACAGGCGGAACACGCGGGTGCTGTCCAGCAGACCCATGACCAGGATCAGCACGGGCAGGGTGACGGGCATCACCGACAGCACCACCAGCGCAAAGATCAGCGTCGGGATAGACATGACCAGATCGTTCAGGCGCGACATCACCTGATCGGTAACGCCGCCATACACGGCTGCTGTGAAGCCCAGAATCGAGCCCAGCGTGAACGACACCGCCGTTGCCATGGTGGCGACGAAGATCGTTGTCTGGCCGCCATAGATCATGCGGGTCAGCAGGTCGCGCCCCAGATTGTCGGTGCCCAGCCAGAACTGGCTCGAGGCCGGTTCCCAGACATCGCCGACGATCTGCGACATGCCATAAGGCGCGATCCACGGCGCGAAGATCGCGGCCAGAAAATACAGCCCGGTGATGAAAAGCCCCAGAAGGGCGGAAATCGGTATGCCCTTCATTTAGGATGCCTCAATCTTGGGTTGGACAGGATCGACACGATGTCGGCGGTCAGGTTCAGGCCGATGTAGATGGTCGCAAAGATCAGCCCGCAGGCCTGCACGACCGGCACATCACGTTTGGACACATGGTCGACCAGATACTGCCCCATGCCGGGATAGACAAAGACCACCTCGATCACCACGACGCCGACCACCAGATAGGCAAGGTTGATCATCACCACATTGACGATCGGGGCGATGGCGTTCGGCATGGCGTGGCGGGCGATCAGGGTCAGGCGGCGCAGGCCCTTCAACTCGGCGGTTTCGATATAGGCCGATTGCATGACGTTCAGGATCGCCGCGCGGGTCATGCGCATCATATGCGCCAGAACCACCAGCGTGAGCACCATGGCAGGCAGGGCGACGGCGTTCAGCTTTTGCCAGAACGACATCGAGCTGTTGATGTTGGACACCGAGGGGAACCAGCCCAGCTTGACCGCGAAGATATACATCAACACATAACCCAGCAGGAACTCGGGCAGCGAAATCGTGGTCAGCGTGATCGCCGAGATTAGCTTGTCAGGCCAGCGGTCCCGGTAGCGCACGGCCACAAGGCCGAGCAGGATCGCCAGAGGGACCGAGATCACAGCGGCGACCGACGCAAGAAAGAGGGTATTGCCCATGCGTTGACCGATCGAGTCCGCGATATCGCGTCCGTTCGACAAAGCGACACCAAGGTCGCCGTGCACCGCATTGTAAAGCCATTCAAAATATCGGATATAGGCGGGCCGGTCGAGGCCCATCTCTGCGCGCATATTGGTCAGGGCTTGCTCGGTCGCCCCTTGCCCAAGGATCGCTTGAGCCACGTCTCCCGGCAGGATCTGCGTACCGATAAAGATCAGCACCGACGCTGCCAGAAGAAGCAGGAGACCCAGCGCAAGGCGCTGGATCACCACTTTGAGGATCGGATGCATCGGCGCTTACGTCGCCGACCACATCATGATGGGGGCGCGCCCGGCCATCAGCTCGGCCGAGGGGTTCGCCTCCCAGCCAGCAATCTGGTCGTTATGCGCGTCGATGAAATCGTTGAACATCGGCGCAATCAGGCCGCCGTCGTCGCGCACCATCGTGCCCATTTCGCTGTAGATCGCCTTGCGGCGCGTCTGGTCCAGCTCGCCGCGCGCTTCGATCAGCAGGCTGTCGAACCGGTCGTTGAAGAAGCGCGTGTCGTTCCAGTCAGCGTTCGACAGATAGGCGGTCGAATACATCTGGTCCTGCACCGGACGGCCCCCCAGTACGAGGCGCTGAACGGCTGCACGTTCCAGGTTTCCGACCAATAGCCGTCACCCGGCTCGCGGATGATCTCCAGCTCGATCCCGGCGGCGGCGGCGCTTTCCTGAAACAGCTGGGCGGCATCGATGGCGCCCGGGAAGGCCACTTCCGAGGTGCGCATCTGGATCGGACCGGAATGGCCCGAACGCTCGTAGTGGAAGCGTGCCTGATCGGGGTCATAGGTGCGCTGCGGGATGGTGTCATCGAACAGCGGATAGGCGGCGTTGATCGGCATGTCGTTCCCGACCGAGCCATAGCCGCGCAGGATCCGCTCGACCATGTCTTCGCGGTCGATGGCCAGTTTCAGCGCCATGCGCAGGTCGTGGTTGTCGAAGGGCGCGGTGTTGCAATGCATGATGAACACATAGTGCCCGCGACCGGCGGTGGATTGCACCGACACGTTCGGCGCGCGCGCCAGCAGACCGGCAACCCGCGGCTCGACGCGGTTGATCAGCTGCACCTGACCCGATTGCAGCGCCGAGTTGCGCGCTGTCGCGTCGTTGATCACCAGGATCTCGATGCTGTCGAAGTGGCCGACGCTGGGATCCCAGTGGTTGGCGAATTTTTCCATGACGTGACGCACGCCCGGCTCGTTCTCGGCCCATTTGTACGGGCCGGTGAAGATACCGGCGTTCGGATCATCAAAACCGCCATTTGGCTGAATGACCAGGTGATAATCGGCCAGCAGGTAAGGAAGGTCGGCGTTCGGCGTCGTGGTTTGCAAAACGACCCAGTCGCCCTCGACCGAGATGGACGACACGCCCCGCATGATGCCCAGCGCGCCCGACTGCGGATCCTCGTTCGAGTGGCGGCGCAGGGTTTGCGCGACGTCCTCGGCGGTCAGGGTCTGGCCGTTGTGGAACTCGACCCCGCTGCGGATCTTGAAGCGCCAGGTCTGCGCATCCGCCGAGGCATCCCATTCTTCGGCCAGCTTGGGCACCAGATTACCCTGCGGGTCGATGATCAGCATCGTCTCGCCGGTGCAATAGCCATAGGTGAAAGGCACCTGGCTGGCGGCCTGTGCCGGGTCCAGCGAGTTGGTGCTTTCGCCCCCCTGCATGCCCATCACCAGACGGCCACCGCTGCGCGGTCCCTGGGCCAGAACGGCCTTGGACAGCAGCCCGGTGGCCGCAGTGCTGGCCACGCCGAGCGCGGCGGCACGCCCGAGAAAGGCGCGGCGGTCCAGTTTGCCGCGGGCAGCGCGCGCAAGCAGATAGCGGAATTCGTCGTTCATCGGTTTCTCCCTGGGAAGGCTTCGTTGAGGAAGCGCATCGTGTTGAACACCATTAGTGGCGCCCGATTTTTGTTGACTGATAAATCAATAACAGCGGATTTGCGCAGCAATCAACGATTATGTTGCCGGTAACTGTAACAATCATACGTGGGTGCGCGCAACACGCGTACTAAAATTTCTTTCGATGATTTCCGGTACTTCCGAGCCGTCCTTGATGTAAGCGGTGACCGTCGCCTGCAAGATCAGCGCCTCGGCGTCGCAGGTTTGAGTCGCTTTCACCTCGGTTTGCACGCTCCACGTGTCGCGCTGGAAGCTCTGCGTCCAGACAACTTCCGCCCGTGCGGCGAGCGGATCTTCGGGGTGAGTCTCCCATGTTTCGACCATCGTGTCATGGGTGCGCAGCCCGTGGTCGGGGTTCTCGGCTTCGCCACTGTCAGCGCTGACGATCAACCGCTCAACGCCGCTCAGCAGGTCGATCTCGCGCCGCCGCGCGTCGCGGCCGGGCGTGAGCGCGATCAGCCTCGAGGCGGGCACGTCCTCGGGCTCGGCAAAGGTCCAACCCGGTGCCGCGCCGGTATAGCGCGGCAGATCCAGCGCGCCGCCGGTAAGGTGCAATGCAACCTTTGCGGGTGAGGGCCAGACGAACGGCCAGTAGCTGTTGGACAGCGCCAGTCGCAGCCGGTGGCCGGGCGCGAGGTCATAGGCGCATTGATCCAGCGTCACGGTGACCGTGATCGCCTTGCCGGGAACCAGCGGTTCGGGGGGATCGCAGCGGTGGTGCAGGTTCAGCATGCCATGCGCGATTCGGGTCGAAGACCCGTCCGGCGCGACATCGCACAGCCGTGCGACCAGAAAGCCAAAGGGCTGATCGGCGCTGAGCGTCACCGTCAGGCGCGGTGCGCCCAGCAGCTGCACGCCATCGGGGCAGGGGTGTTCAAAGCACACCGACAGCGCGTCATCGGCGCGCTGATCGCCGGGCATCTCGGCGTTCAGACCCATGGGGAAGAACTCGCCCGAGGTGATGCCCAGCGTTTGCGGCGTGGCAATCGTCACATCGGGTGCCCCGTCGCCGCCAAGCACACCGCCTGCCCCCAGGGGCAGCGTCAGCGGCTCAACGTCAGGCGAGGGCAGGCTCGCCGCGATCCAATAGCCGGGCCGTTCGGCCGCCGAGGCATCGGGTGGCGCGCTGGTCAGCATATAGGCGCGGTAATTGGGCCAGCTCTCGGCCCCGTTCTCAACGCCTTTCAGCCAGCGATCCCACCATGTCTTCATCTCGGACAGGAACCCGATGCGCGGCGCGGGCACGGCGGTGTGGGGATACTGGTGGACCCAGGGGCCAACGATCGCCTTGCCCATCGCAATGTTTTCAACAAGATGCGCGGGGGCGTTCATGTAATTGTCGTTCCAGCCGCCCACCGTCAGCACGGCAGCTTTCATGCGGGTGTAATCCTCGCACACTGACCCATGCTTCCAGTAGCCATCACGCGCCTGATGGCTGGACCACAGTTCCGTCAGGTGCGGCAGCGTAGCAAGACGCTGGCGGAAATCCTCGCGCCAGTCCGCCCGCAACAGCGGGTCAGCGGGGCGCGAGGCGTAGGACAGCATCAAAGAGCCCCAGCCGAAATTCTCCCCCAGCAGGCAGCCGCCCTTGTAGTGGATGTCATCGGCAAAGCGGTCCACCGTGGCGCAGACGCTGACCACGGCCTTCAGCGCAGGCGGGTTCAGGAAGGCGGTCTGCAGGCAATTGAACCCACCCCAGCTTTTGCCCATCATCGCGACCGCGCCGCTGCACCAGTCCTGCGCGGCGATCCACGCGATCACGTCGCAGGCGTCCTGCAGCTCTTGCGCCGAATATTCGTCGTCAAACACCCCCTCGCTGTCGCCATTGCCGCGAATATCCACCCGCAGGCAGGCGTAGCCCTGTGCCGCCATCCACGGGTGGATCGTCTCGTCGCGGGGCAGCGTGTTGTCGCGTTTGCGGTAGGGGATGTATTCCAGAACGGCAGGAACGGCAGGTCCATTCGCCGGTCGCCAGAGCCGCGCGGACAGGCGCGTGCCATCGGGCAGGGGGATCATAAGGTCGTCTTGGTCGATCAGGTCCACGAAGTTCTCTCGGTTGGCGTGTGATGAGCCGACGCTACTCTGCGCGGCAATGCTTGGCAAATTGCGACGCGGGTGATGGCTGAACACGACAGCTTGGCCTTGCCAAGCGCGATTTCGCGTCGATTATTGCGAAGAAACAAGGCGGGGGCGATGATGGACGATCTGTTGGACAAGGGCGCGCTGGCGCAAGCGGCGGCGCTGGAGTCGCGCGCGGTCTCGGCCGAGGAGCTGATGCAGGCGACGCTGGCGCGGATCGCTGCGCGCAACCCGGCGGTCAACGCCATCGTCAGCCTGCGCGACGAAGACGCGCTGCTGGCCGAGGCACGCGCAGCCGACAACGCGCCGCGCAAGGGCTGGCTGCACGGGCTGCCGATGGCGGTCAAAGATCTGGCCAATGTCGCCGGACTGCCGACCAGCATGGGCTCGCCGATCATGGCAGGCCAGATGGCACGCAAGGATGATCTGCTCGTCGCCCGGATGCGCGCTGCGGGCGCGCTGTTTATCGGCAAGACCAACACGCCCGAATTCGGTCTGGGCTCGCACACCTTCAACCCGGTACATGGCGCGACGGGCAACGCCTATGATCCGACGCGCAGCGCCGGGGGGTCGTCAGGCGGCGCGGCGGTGGCGCTGGCGTGCAAGATGGTCGCGGTCGCCGATGGCTCGGACATGATGGGCAGCCTGCGCAACCCGGCGGGCTGGAACAATGTCTACGGCTTCCGCCCCAGCTGGGGCCGGGTGCCGGATGAGGCACAAGGCGACACGTTCCTGCACCCGCTTGCCACCAACGGCCCGATGGCGCGCAACCCGCGCGATCTGGCGGCACTGCTCGAGGTGCAGTCGGGTCCGGTGGCGGGTCGCCCCTTCACCCTGCCGAAGGAACCCTATCTGTCGCGCATCGACGCCGATATGCGCGGGCGTCGGGTGGCGTGGCTGGGCGACTGGGGCGGGGCCTATCCGATGGAGGCCGGGGTGCTGGAAACCTGCGAGGCCGCGCTCAAACGCTTTGACGCCTTGGGCGTCACGGTCGAAGCCCTGCCGGCCCCCTTTGACGCGCGCAAGCTCTGGCAGTCGTGGCTGGATCTGCGGGCTTTCGCCAATGCCAACCGACTGGGACCGCTCTATGGCAATCCCGTCTGGCGCAAGCAGCTGAAAGCGACGGCGATCTGGGAGATCGAGACGGGCCATTCCCTGACCCTTGCCGCGGTGCAGGCGGCCAGTCTGGCGCGCTCGGAATGGTATGCGCGGGCGGCAGAGCTGTTCGACAGCTTTGACGCCCTGATCTTGCCGACAGCGCAGGTCTGGCCTTTCCCGCTTGAGGTCGAATACCCGACCGAGATCGCCGGGCTCCCCATGGACACCTATCACCGCTGGATGGAGGTGGTGATCCCCGCCTCGCTGATCGGGCTGCCTGCGCTGGCGGTTCCGGCGGGATTCGGGGCGGCGGGGCTGCCGATGGGGCTGCAACTGATCGGGCGGCACGGCAATGACCTGGCGCTGCTGCAACTGGCCGAGGCCTGGCATCAAACCAAGCCGCAAGAGCGGGCGTTAACCTATTAATAATAAATGACTATCGCAGGCGCCGGGCGTGGCTTTGGCGCATTCCGCCATAGTTTTGACCCAATCCGCTGCCAAGCCATAACGACACCCCTTGCTGGAGGTCATCATGGTCCGTCACGTCTATCGCTTCCTGTCGGATGAGACGGGCGCTGTGACGGTGGACTGGGTGGTGCTGGCTGCGATTTCGGCGGGGTTTGGTATCATGGTGTTTACAACGCTGGGCAGCGGAGCCGATGACGTCGCCGCCACGATGGAAACCTCGCTGACCGCAATGGAAGTCGCGCCGTTGCAAGAGCTGGGCTATTCGCAATAGCCTCAGCCGACCACCTTCCAATGCACGTCAAAGCCCGGTTCGAACACGGTAACCGGCCCGGCCCCGGTCTGGATCTTGGCGGGAAAGCGCACCGGCTCTGCCTGCTTTTCCAGTGTGATGGTCGTGGCGTTGCGCGGCAGGCCATAGAAGTCAGCACCGTGGTGCGCGGTGAAGCCTTCCAGCTTGTCCAGCGCGCCCTCACGCTCGAACACCTGCGCGAGCAGCGGCATGGTGTTGGTCGCGGTGAAACACCCGGCAGCGCAGCACTCGCATTCCTTGCGGTCGTCGCTGTGCGGGGCCGAGTCTGTGCCCAGAAAGAACCGCGCATCGCCCGAGATTGCCGCCTCGACCAGCGCCTGACGGTGCAGTTCGCGCTTGGCGACCGGCAGGCAGAAGTAATGCGGGCGCATGCCGCCCACCAGCAGGTTGTTGCGGTTGATGATCAGGTGATGCGTGGTAATCGTCGCACCCAAGCCCTTGGGGTTGGCGCGCACATACTCCACTGCGTCCTTGGTCGTCACATGCTCCATGATCACCCGCAGGCCCGGATTGGCCCGGCGGATCGGATCGAGCACGCGGTCGATGAACACCGCCTCGCGGTCAAAGATGTCGATCTCGGCGTCGGTGACTTCACCGTGCAGGCACAGCGGCACGCCCGCCTCGGCCATCGCGTCGAACACCGGGCGCACCTTGTCAAAATCCCGCACGCCCGAGGCCGAGTTGGTCGTCGCCCCGGCCGGGTACAGCTTGACCGCTGCGATGATGCCCGCCTTGTGCGCGGCAACGACATCGGCCGGGTCGGTGGTCTCGGTCAGATAGAGCGTCATCAGCGGCGTGAAATCCGACCCCGGCAGCGCCGCAGCAATCCGCTCGCGGTAGGCAGCGGCTTGCGCACCCGTCACGACCGGTGGCACCAGATTGGGCATGATGATCGCACGGGCGAAATCGCGCGCCGTTTCGGGCGCGATCCCGGCCAACATGGCGCCGTCGCGCAGGTGCAGGTGAAAATCGTCGGGGCGGGTGAGGGTAAGGCGGGTCATACCGCCCCCATAACGCGCCGACGCGGGGCTGTGAAGAGGTTTAGCGTTGCGCTGCTTCGACCTTGGCCAGTGCCTGTTTGAGCTGCGGGTGATCAACCCTTTTGTTCGCCGCCCGCAAGGCGCGCAGCAAAAGGCCGGGGCGGTTCAGCGTCTGCAACCGACCGATCAGCCGACCCAGGTAATGCGGGTTATCGCGCCGCGCGCGCCACAGGGCATAGAAACGTTGCGGGGTCAGCGTGCCGTCACAGGCCGCGTCAAGCAGCGGGCGCAACACATTGATGCGCGCCAGCTCGGCTTGCGGGTCGCGCCCGACATTGCGCGCCCGCAGCCGTGAGACATGCGCACCCTTGAACAAGGCCGCATGCACCGCGTCGACCTGCTGGATCGGATCATAGACAATGAACACGCGCTCACAGCCTTCGGACATATCCGGGGCATAGCCAAAGCGCGTGTTGAAATCATAGCGCCGCGCGCGCAGGAACCGGCGGTCCCACTCGGCGACGTCGGTGTCCAGCGTCGCCTGCGGCGCCAGCGCCACAACGGTGCAGCCCGGTGCGGCGACCGAGAACGCCGCTGCGCCATAGCCCCCCATGCCCGCGCCGTAAAACACCACCCGGTCGAAATCTTCAAAGAAGGCGTCGTCAATCAGCCGGTCGACATAGCCGTAAAGATTGGCGTCGCGAAACCACGTCTCATCATGCGCGAGGATCGTCAGGGATGACCAGCCGCGCGGGGCTGCGATCTGATAGCCCAAAGGCATCTGTCCGCCGCCCGCCTGACGCACGCCCGACAGGGTTTCAAAGCTGACCAGCAGAACGCCGCCCAGATCCGAGAAAAACGCCGAATGCTTGTCACCCAGAGGCGAGAAATATCCCGCCTCTTCGCCGATTTCCTCCAGGATCGACAGCCAGTCGGCGTCGGTCTCGGCCTCGCTGGCGTCGAACATCTCGATTGTGTCGTTACTCATGGACCCTCGTCACACTACAGGATGACCGTCACTGATTTACAACGGTTACACCAAGGCCGCGTGGCGGAAAACCGGACAGGCAAAGGCATCCGTGTGGTTTTTGGTGGCTTCGGCGGAAACGAACCAAGCGCATTGATGCCCAATGGGAAACAAAGGGGCGGTGATAGCCGGGCTTGCGGGACGGCGACGCGCATCCTAGCGTTGAAACCAGAGTTTGCGCGTTCACAGGAATCCCCATGAAATTCGATGAAATTCCCGGCTGGTTCATGCCGATTGATCAGGCCGCCTTCAGCTGGATCTTGCAGCATCAGAACAAGGTGCAATCAGAGGGCAGTCTGGTCGAACTGGGCGTGTTCATGGGCAAGAGCGCCGTGTTGATCGGCAATCATCGCCGCGACGCCGAGGTTTTCACCTGCGTCGATCTGTTCGAGGACATCGCAACCTCGGATCAGGCGGACCCGGGCGAAAGGCAGTTCTTCACCAACCAAGGCCAGACACAGGCAGCGTTCGAGCGCAATTATCTGGCGTTTCACCGCAATCTGCCGCGCGTGGTACGCGGGCCGACGGCGGTGCTGACGCGCCATGTCGCCCCGCAGACCGTGCGCTTTCTCCATGCCGACGCGGGCCAGACCTATGATCTGTTGCGCCAAGACATTGCCTCGGCCCGGACGGTTTTGCGACAGGACGGCGTGGTCGCGTTCGGCGATTACCGCAAGCCTGCGACCATCGGCACCGCAGCGGCGGTCTGGGAGGCAATTCTGAACGACGGCCTCAAGCCGATCGCCCATACGGATTTCAAGCTTTACGCAACCTGGGGTGATCCGGCACCGTATCAGGCGGACCTGATTGCCCGCGCCGCTGAATCAGGCTGGTGCACGACACAACAGGGCGTGTCGATCCGCAACATGCCAATGGTTTATTTGCACCGTAAAGCCTGAGGCTTAACCAGTTTGGGTGTAGAGGCGCCCGCCGATTCGGCGCATCCTGTGGCTTTCAGGGCCACTTGTGGGCCGATGTCGTCCAGGGGTGTTTGATGCGCGCGTTGTTCTTCGCCTTGTCGCTGGCGGCAGTCAGCCTGACCGCCCCCTCGTCACGCGCCGAGCCGATCTCGAGCCTTGCCGCAACCGCCGCGACCCCGGACTATGCTGCTGCATATGAGGTGTTCATCGGTGGGCGCCACGCTGAAGCCTTGCGGATGCTGCTCCCTCTGGCCGAATCCGGTGACGCAAGGGCGCAGAACTTGATCGGTGTCGCCCATGATGACGGGCTGGGGGTCGCGGTCGATCCGCTGGCCGCGCGGCGCTGGTTCGAGCGGGCGGCAGCGCAGGGCAACGCCCGCGCGCAGATGAATCTGGGCCAGATGCTGCGCGATGGACGCCCGGGTGTGGCGATCGACTTTGCCATGGCGCGGCGCTTCTTTGAGGCGTCGGCGGGGCATGGCTATGGCCCGGCGCAGTCCGCTTTGGGCAGGATGTGGGAAAACGGCGAGGGCGGCCCTGCCGATCTGGCGCGCGCGCAGGCGCTCTACCAAGAGGGCCGCGCTGCAGGCGATCCCTGGGCGGCGGAGTATCTGGGGCATCTGTATTACAGCGGCGAGGGCGTCGCTGCGGATCCGGTCCACGCCCGCGCGCTGTTTGCCGAGGCGTCCGAGCGCGGTCTGGCGCAATCGACCAACAATCTGGCCTACATGATCGAACGCGGGATGGGCGGGCCGTCGGATCTGGTCGAGGCCGAGCGGCTCTACCGTCAGGCCATCGACGGCGATTATGCCCGCGCCGGGATCAATTTGGCGTGGATGCTCTACGAGAATGCTGACACCCACGCTCGCACGATCGAAGCCTCGGGGTACTGCATCTGGGCGATGGATCACGGCGACGCGATGGATCGCGCCGCCTGGGCCGATGATTGCATGACCATCGGCAAAGCTGCCGCGCAGCTCAGGTGAAGCGGACCTTGCCGATATAGGGCAGGTTGCGGTTGCGCTGCGCGTAGTCGATGCCATAGCCGACGACGAATTCATCGGGGATCTCGAACCCGGTCCAGGTGGCTTTCATGTCCACCTCACGGCGCGACGGCTTGTCGAGCAGCGCGCAGATTTCCAGCCGCCGGGGTTCCCGGCTGAGCAGCAGTTTCTGAACGTGGTGCAGGGTAAAGCCGGTGTCGACGATATCCTCGACCACCAGCACGTCGCGCCCGCCGATCTCGCCGCGCAGATCCTTGAGAATGCGCACCTCGCGGCTCGACTGCATCGAGTTGCCGTAGGAACTGGCCTCAAGGAAATCGACCTCGACCGGCAGGTCGATCTCGCGCACAAGATCGGCGATGAACACGAAGGAGCCGCGCAGCAAACCAACGACGATCAGTTTGTCGGTGCCCTTGAACGCGGTGGTGATCTCTTCGGCAAGCTGCTCGACACGGGCGGCGATCCGCTTGGCCGAGATCATCTGATCGATCACGTAAGGCTGCTGGGGCATTGGTCTCTCGGGTTTTGGGGGTTGAAAACTCGGACCCACTCTAGGAAAAGGCGCCCGCATATGCCAGAGGTGCCGCATGCCCAAACACAGTGAAAACCGTGTTCTGCCTTACTCGGCGGCTCAGATCTATGATCTGGTCGCCGATGTTGCGCGGTATCCTGAGTTCCTGCCCTGGACCGCCGCCGCCCGCATTCGTTCGCGCGACCCGCTGCCTGAGCGCGGCGAGGGTGCCGAGGTGATGGAGGCGGATCTGGTGATCAGCTTCAAGGTCTTCCGCGAGAAGTTCGGCTCGCGCGTGGTGCTGCTGCCCGCCGAACGGCGCATCGAGACCGATTATATCGACGGGCCGTTCAAATATCTGCATTCCTTCTGGGTGGTCGAACCCGAGGGTGACGGATGCCGCGTGCGCTTCGAGGTCGATTTCGAGTTCCGCAACGCCATGCTGCAGGGCATCATCGGGCTGGTGTTTGACGAGGCCATGCGCCGCGTGGTGGGCGCGTTCGAGGCCCGCGCGCACAAGCTCTACGGCTGAACTGGTCTCCATCCGTGGTTTGAGCGCGCTGTCCTCAGCCCCCGGACGCATGGTTTTCCGACGTGGCAGGTCGCAGGCTTGTGGCGAGCCGTACCTCAGCGGCTCGTTGCAAGGAAATGCCATGATCACCCGTTTCAAACCCGCAGCCGCCGCGCTGATCTTGACCGCCAGCTTTGCCCTGCCGCTTCCCGCGCAAGCGTGGAGCTGGCCGGCGTTTCCGGACTCTGGCGTCGATACCGAGACACAGGCCCGCATCGTGGCAAGTCTTGAACCGCAAGGATATCAGGTCTTTACCGTTGAACGCGAACGCGGCGGCTACGAGGTCAAGGCCGAGCGCGAAGGCCGGTTGTGGGAGCTGCGGCTGAACGCCGATCTGACCGTGACACGCAGCGAACTGGATGACTGAGGCGGTCACGCACCGGGGCTGGGATCCCGTGGTGCGTGCCTTGCACGGGGCGCTGGCGCTGAGTTTTCTGGCCAATGCTGCGCTGATTGACCGCCACAGCCTGCTGCACCGCTGGATCGGCTACGGCATCGTGGCGCTGGTGCTTGCGCGGCTGGCGTGGGGAATGATCGGCCCGCGCCACGCCCGCTTTGCCGATTTTCCGCCCGATCTGACCGCCGTCGCCGCGCAAATTCGCGACCTCGCGCTGGGGCGGCGGCGACAGCCTGTCGGCCACGCGCCGTTGCGGGCACTGATGGTCTGTAACCTGCTGGCGGTGATGCTGCTGTTGGGCCTGACCGGCTGGATCGTGACCCTGCCCGAGGCCACGCTGGGCCATGATCCCGAATGGGCGGAAGAGCTGCACGAACTGCTGTCTGGCTGGGCAGTGATCAGCGTGCTTGTTCATATCGTTGTGGTCGTGTTTCTATCGTTGCGAACCCGCGTCACCCTGATCCGGGCCATGAAACCAAGGCGCAAGACCTTCCTTGATGAGTAAAATGCAGGCTTTTCCGACCGCCTCGCCGCGTCTGGTGCGCGCCATCGTCCTGCTGATTGCCCTGCAGGCGGCCTGCGCGGTGTTCTTCGCGCTGGATGTGATCGACGATCTGTCGGTTTATGGCCGGTTGGGGCTGGGGACCATTACCCTGCACCTGTGGGTTGAAGCCGCCGCCAGCCTCGCGCTGGTCGTGGCCATCGTGCTCGAGGTCCGGCTTGTGCTGTGGCTGCTGCGGCGGCAGGCGCTGATGGAGCACGACCTGCGGCTTGCCAGCTCGGCCGTGCAGGAAGTGGTGCTCGAGCATTTCGAGCTGTGGCGGTTGACCGGTGCCGAGCAGGACGTCGCCATGTTCATGGTCAAGGGCCAGTCAATTGCCGAGATCGCGGCGCTGCGCGGCTCGACCGAGGCGACGGTGAAAAGCCACCTCAACGCGATCTACCGCAAATCGGGCACCAGCGGGCGCCCGGATTTGTTGGCCTTGATCCTCGACAGCCTGATGGGGCGGGTGCCCGACCCGGCTGCCGAGGCGCCGCTCAGGACGTGATGTCGTAAGCCCGCTCGCCATGGACCATGATGTCCAGACCGCTTGTCTCGGTCTCGGCATCGACGCGCAGCGGCGTGACCAGCCCGACCAGCTTGACCAGTGCGAAGGACACAACCACCGTCCAGACCCCGACAATCGCCAGTGCCCCCAGCTGCGCGGCCCATGCGCCGTGACCGAGCACCGCGATCATGATCGTGCCAAAGATCCCGCCGACACCGTGGACGGCGAACACGTCCAGCGTATCGTCCAGTTTCAGCCGGTTGCGCAGCAGATTGACCGCTTCCTGACACAGGATGCCCGCCACGCCGCCAATCACCAGCGCCGCCACCGGCCCGACATAGCCCGAGGCCGGGGTGATCGACGCCAGACCCGCAATCGTGCCGGTGACCAGACCGACCATCGAGGTGCGACCGAACTTGATGCGCTCCCACAGGCCCCAGGTGAGCGACGCTGCCGCCGCCGACAGATGCGTGACCGTGATCGCCATGGCCGCTTGCCCGTTCGCCGCCAGCGCCGAGCCGCCGTTGAAGCCGAACCAGCCGACCCACAGCATTGCCGCGCCCATCATTACCATGCCCGGCTGATGCGGCGGGGTGGTGCGGTGCAGGCGCGGCCCCAGCGCCAGTGCGATGACCAGCGCGGCCAGACCGGCGGTTTCGTGCACCACGATCCCGCCCGCAAAGTCGCGCGTGCCGATGGCGCCAAAGATCCCGCCATCCGACAGAAAGCCGCCGCCCCAGATCCAGTGCACGACCGGCGCATAGACCAGCAGCATCCACAGGGCCGAGAAGACCAACACAAAGCCGTAGCCGATGCGCTCGACATAGGCACCGACGATCAGCGCCGGGGTGATGATCGCGAAAGTCATCTGGAAGGTGAAGAACAACACCTCGGGCACGGTGCCGCTGAGGCTGTCGGCATCGACGCCGGTCAGGAAGACCTTGCCCAGCCCGCCCCACAGCGCGTTCCCCTCGCCAAAGGCGATGGAGTAACCGAAGGCGAGCCAGAGCACCGACATCAGGCAAGCCAGCGAAAAGACATGCATGAACACGCTGAGCACGTTACGCGCCCGGACCAGCCCGCCGTAAAACAGCGCCAGCGCGGGCAGGGTCATGAACAGCACAAGGGCTGTGGCAGTGATCAGAAAGGCAGTATCGGCAGCGTTCATGGGGTTCCTCCGTGTCCTTGCTGCTCGTCAGAGCGTCAAAAGACTGGGTGGAAAAGCGCCATTCCGGCTGATAAGCGCAATTTATGCACTCAAAGCGCAAACTGCGGGCCAATGGGTCGAATATTGACCTGTCGTGCCGGGATAATAAGCGAAACTGAAACGCTAGATGGCGCTCATGAGCAACCGCAGGGCATGCGCGACCGACGCCTGCCGCACATTTGCGCGGCCCCGTGGGCCGAATTCGACGGTCTCAACCCGGCAGCTGCCGTTTTTCCGGGCAATCCCGAAACAGACACGGCCCTCCGGCTTGTGCTCAGAGCCGCCCGGCCCGGCAATTCCGGTGATCGACACGGCCAGATCGACAGGCGCATGGGCCAGCACCCCCAACGCCATTTCGCGCGCAACCTCTTCGCTGACCGCGCCGTGGGCCTCAAGCGTCTCGACCTTCACGCCCAGCATCTCGCGCTTGGCGGTGTTGGAGTAGGTGACAAAGCCACGCTCGACCACATCCGAGGAGCCGGCAATATCCGTCAGCGCCCCGGCCACCAGCCCGCCTGTGCAGCTTTCCGCCGTGGCGATGGTCAGGCCGGCAGCGCGGGCGGCGGCCAGTACCTGCTCGGCCAGTCCCTGTTCGGCCAGCGCGGTCACATCAAGAGCCCATGTGCCGCGCCCGCGGCGACGATCACGGCGACACCGGCAAACAGCCCGGCCAGCAGGTCATCAAGCATCACACCCTGCCAATCGGCGCGGCGGTCGGCGCGACCGATGATCCACGGCTTCCAGATATCGAACAGGCGGAAGAACACGAAAGCAGCGACCCAGCCGGGGTAGGGCATCCAGTCGTCCCAGCCACGCCACCAGAAGGCGACAGCGGGGAAGAGAAGGGCGATCCACTGACCGGCGACCTCATCAATCACGATCTCGGACGGGTCTGCACCGGGCCGGTCGCGCAGCTCGGCATGGCAGGACCAGAACCCGGCGAGAATCGCCGCGACGGTCGCCGCGGCCAGCACCGGCGCGCCGAGATAGCGGTCAATGACCAGCCCGATGGCCAGCGCCCCCGCCGAACCCCAGGTGCCGGGTGCAGGGCGCAGAAGGCCAAGGCCGAAGCCGATGGAGGTCAGGCGGGCAAGGGTCATGATTTCACCAGGGTTGCGGTGGCAATAGAGGCAATGCCTTCCTCGCGACCGGTAAAACCCAGCCGTTCCGAGGTTGTGGCCTTGACCGAGACGCGCTCGACCTCGATCTGCATGATCTCGGCCAGCATCGCGCGCATCGACTCGGCATGCGGTCCGATCTTGGGCAGTTCGCAGATCAGCGTGACATCGCAATTGCTGATCGCAAAGCCCTTGGCGCGGGCCAGATCGGCGGCGTGGCGCAAGAAGATATGGCTCTCGGCGCCTTTCCACTGTGGGTCGGACGGCGGGAAGTGGCGGCCAATATCCCCCTCGGCCATGGCCCCATACAGCGCATCGGTCAGGGCGTGCATGCCGACATCGGCATCCGAATGACCAAGCAGGGCCTTGTCATGGGGAACCTTGATGCCGCAAATCCAGCAATGATCGCCTTCTGTGAACGCGTGCACATCGAAGCCGTTGCCGAGGCGAATGTCCATTGTCTGACTTTCAGTTTTCCGGTGGGCGATCAAGATCTGCTCGGCGCGCTGGAAATCGGCAGGATAGGTGAGCTTGATATTCGCTTCACTCCCCTGCGTGATCCACACGTCCATCCCGGCAGCCTGCGCGATGGCGACGTCGTCAGCGGCTTCCTCGGGGTGGGCGCGGTAGGCGGCCAGCAAGGCGGGAAAGTCGAAGCCTTGCGGTGTTTGCGCCCGGTACAACCCGTCCCGAGGCTGCGTTCCCGCCACCTTGCCCGCCGCGCCGCGCCACAAGGCGTCGGTTACGGGCAGGGCCGGGGCGGCGGCGGGATGGGTTTTGAGGGCCTCAAGCACCGCGTCGATCTGCGCGACCTCAATCAAAGGCCGCGCGCCGTCATGGATCAGCACGCGCGCCGGGGCATCGGTAGCGAGCATCTCCAGCGCTGCGCGCACCGACTCGGTTCGTGTGACGCCGCCATGGACCAGTTGCAGGCCGAAAGGCTCGGCGCGCGCGTGGTCATCGGGGTGAATGACCAGAAGGATCCGCTCCAACCCCGCCGCGCGAAACGCGGCAACGGTATGCGCCAGCACCGGCTGACCGGCCAGATCGCGCCATTGTTTGGGCAAATCACCGCCCATCCGGCTGCCGCGACCGGCGGCGACCAGAATAACGGCTGTATCAAAGGACATCGGGCTGACAAAGGACATGCCACCGGATTAGGCGAAGGTGTATGGCGCTGCAAGGCCAAGTCACCGTGCCGCTGCGCGAATAACGCCTAATTATCGGGCGATTGGAGTTGATAGATGCATACTAAAGACGCGAAAGATGAAAGACTGGGCAAAACTGTAGGCACTTGCCTTTCCGACCAGCCAATCTGCGCGCTATATGAGCACGAAATCTCTGCCGCACAGGGGCCTATGACATCTGCCGCTTTCCCTGTTGACCTGCATCCGCCCGTTGTTCTGGCGCCCATGTCGGGAATTACTGACCTGCCTTTCCGGCAGGCGGTTGCCGGATTCGGCGCAGGTCTGTTGGTCAGCGAGATGATTGCCTCGGGTGAAATGGTCACGGCACGGCCCTCGCGCCGTGCAGCCTCGCGGGCGCGGGCCGAGGTGGATGACCGAATTCCCACTGCCGTACAGCTGGCCGGACGCACGCCCGAGGCCATGGCCGAAGCCGCGCGCATCGCCGAAGGGCAGGGCGCGCCGCTGATCGATATCAATATGGGGTGCCCGGCCAAGAAGGTTGTCGGCGGGGCGGCAGGCTCGGCGCTGATGCGCGAGCCGGATCTGGCGCTGTCGCTGATCGACGCGGTTGTCGGCGCGGTCTCGGTTCCGGTTACGCTGAAGATGCGGCTGGGGTGGGACAGTGACTGCCTGAACGCGGCGTCCATCGCCGCGCGGGCCGAGGCGGCGGGCGTGCAGATGATCACCATCCACGGCCGCACCCGCGCACAGTTCTATACCGGGCAGGCCGACTGGCAGGCGATCCGCGCGGTGACCGAGGCGACAAGCGTGCCGGTGATCGTCAATGGCGACATCGACGGCCCCGCCGCCGCCCGCCGCGCGCTGGCCCAATCGGGGGCGGCCGGGATCATGGTGGGGCGCGCCGCGCAAGGCCGTCCGTGGCTTTTGGCGCAGATCGGGGCGGCGCTGTATGGCACCCCTGCGCCCTTGGTGCCGCAAGCAGCCGCGCTGGTCGAGCTGGTAGCGACGCATTACGACGCGATGCTGAGCTTTTACGGACGCGATCTGGGCATCCGCATCGCGCGCAAGCATCTGGGTTGGTACATCGACGCGGCGCAGGGCCCGGCAGAGCTGCGGGCGCGGCTGATGCGCGAAAGCGACCCGGCTGCGGTGATCGCCGCGCTGCCCGATGCGCTTGCCCCAACAAAGGCCGCAGCATGACGACAGACCCCGCTCAAGTACCGGTCCCGGGGGCGATCTTTTCGGCCTTGCCGATTCCCGCCTTCATGATCGGTGTGCGCGACGGGGATGAGATTATCCTCGACTGCAATCCGGCAGCCGAGCAGTTTCTGTCGGCCTCGGCCCCCATCCTGCGCGGGGCTGTCGCCACCGACCGGCTTTATATCGACGCCCCGATGGAAGAGGCGATGGCCCGCGCCCGCCACAACCGCGCGCCGATCTTCATCAATGATTGCGATGTCAGCACCAGCGACAAACCATCGGTCCTGTGCACCATCCAGATCGCGCCGATGAATGATCCGGCTGACACGCTGCTCTTGCTGGTCACCCCGCGCGACATCGCCGGGCGGCTGGGGCGCACGCGGGTGGTCAAGGCGGCGGCGAAATCGGCCATCGGCATGTCCGAGATGCTGGCGCATGAGATCAAGAACCCGCTGGCCGGTATCGCCGGCGCGGCACAGCTGCTGTCGATGGGGCTGAACGCGGCGGACCGCGAACTGACCGATCTGATCGTCGCCGAGACGCGGCGGATCGTGAAGCTGCTCGATCAGGTCGAACAATTCGGCGATCAGCGCCCGCCGGATCGCAAGCCGATCAATATCCATGACGTGCTCGAGCGCGCGCGCCGGTCGGCGACGGTCAGCTTTGGCGCGCATATGCAACTGAGCGATGACTACGATCCGTCGCTCCCCGACGTCTGGGCCGACCCCGACCAGTTGCAGCAGGTGTTTCTGAACCTGATCAAGAATGCGTCCGAAGCCCAGCCTCAGGGCGGCAAGATCCGCATCCACACCTATTTCGAGCGCGGCCTGCAGGTTGCAGGCCATGACGAGCGGCGCGTGGCCCTCCCGCTGCATGTTGAAATCATCGACGATGGCCCCGGCCTGCTTCCGGCCATCGCCGAGAATATCTTCGAGCCTTTCGTATCGGGCCGTGAAAACGGCACCGGGCTGGGGCTGGCGCTGGTCTCGAAGATCATCGCCGCGCATGAGGGCTGGATCGAGGTCAAGTCACGCCCCGGCCAGACCATCTTTCGGGTGTCGCTGCCAATGGCCCCCACCACAACCAAGGAGACCCGCTGATGGATGGAACCGTCCTCGTCGCTGATGACGACCGCACGATCCGCACCGTGCTGACCCAGGCGCTGACGCGCGCCGGGTGCCGGGTTCACGCCACGTCCAGCCTGACCACGCTGTTGCGTTGGGTCGAAGAGGGCAAGGGCGATCTGGTGGTGACCGATGTGATGATGCCGGATGGCAACGGCATCGAGATGTTGCCGCGCATCAAGACCCTGCGCCCGGGGCTGCCGGTGATCGTGATCTCGGCGCAGAACACCATCATGACCGCCATTCAGGCAACCGAGGCCGAGGCCTGGGATTACCTGCCCAAACCGTTCGATCTGCCCGACCTGCTGTCGCGGGCGGGCAAGGCGATGGAAAGTTCGCGTCGCGGGGTGCGCGCCCCGGCGCCGTCACAGACCCCGGCACCGATTTCCCTGCCCGAGCCTTCGGCCGCCGAAGACCTGCCGCTGGTCGGGCGGACACCCTCGATGCAGGCGCTGTACCGGCTGGTCGCACGGGTGATGAACGCCGAGCTTCCGGCACTGATCACCGGCGAATCCGGCACCGGCAAGTCGCTGATTGCGCGGGCGCTGCATGATTTCTCGGATCGTCGGGCGCAGCCGTTCGTGCTGGCCTCGGCGCAGGATTTCGGCACCGATCAGGGCAGTTCGGGCGCGGCGCTGATGGCGCGCGCACGCGGCGGCTCGCTGGTCATCGACGGGTTGGGCGATCTGGACGGCCCGGCGCAGGCGCGTCTGGTGCGTCTGCTTGATGCGCTGCCTGCCGACGGCCCGCGTATCATCGCCATCGCCGATGGCAGCCTGACCGGCGCGCTGGAGTCGGGCCTGTTCCGCCATGACCTCTATTACCGGCTGTCCGGCGTGACGCTGCATGTGCCGCCCCTGCGCGAACGGATCGAGGATATTCCGCTGCTGGCCGAGCATTTCCTCGCCCGCGCCGCCCGCGAAGGCGGCAACCCGCGCCGTCTGTCGGCCTCGGCGCTGGAACTGGTGCGTCAGTACCGCTGGCCCGGCAACGTGCGTCAGCTCGAAAACGTGATCCGGCGGCTGGTGATCACCGGGCAAGAGCCTGATATCACCCGGGCCGAGATGGAATCGGCGCTCAACGCCCACCCCGCCACCTCGCCAGCTGGCGAATCGACCGAAGCGGGGACCTTGGCCGAGTCCGTGGCCCGTCATGTGCGTCGCTACTTCGAGTTGCACGGTGCCGACCTGCCGCCACCGGGGGTCTACCAGCGCATCCTGCGCGAAGTCGAAGCGCCGCTGATTGATATCGCCCTGGAATACACGGGCGGAAATCAGGCACGCTGTGCTGATTTGCTGGGTATCAACCGAAACACGCTGCGAAAGAAGACAAACGAGCTGGATATTCGCGTGACACGGCGGCGCAAATTGATGTAGTCAGGCAACAGGGCGTGGCCTAAGTGCCGCACCTGCTGACCTTATACCGCGTTGTTGCCGCCCGTGTTGCCTGAATCTCGTCCATGAGCCCGTCTGACAGCCCTGTTGGCGTGACTGCGCCCGCGGCAGAGCATGTCTTGCCGCGCCGCAGTCTGTTTCAGCGGCGGCTTCAGGCTGGCGGTACGCTTGTTCTGGTTGTGCTGGCACCCGTGCTCGTCGTGGCGACGACTCTGGTGCTGGGTCCGTTCTCCTTCGTGCAGAACCTGCCGTCGCTGCGTCTCGTGCTGGTTGCGGACCTGTTCTACATTCTGGTCGTGGCGGGACTGGTGCTGTTGCGCATCAGCTGGATGATCGGCGCGCGGCGTTCGCGGTCTGCAGGGTCACGGTTGCACCTGCGCTTGTCCGCCTTTTTTGCGCTGATTGCGTTGCTGCCAGCCATCACCGTCGCAGTCTTTGCCGTGGTGACGATCAATCTGGGGCTCGAGGGCTGGTTTTCCGACCGGGTGCGCAATGTGGTCGGCAACTCGCTGGCCGCCGCCGAGGCCTATCAGGCCGAGCAGGAGCGCAACCTGACCGAAGACGCGCAGGCCGTTGCAAACCTGCTCGAAAGCGCCCGCCGCGCCAGCCCTGCGCTGTCCGAAGGCGATACGCGCCAGTTGCTCAGTCAGGCGCAGGCCGCCATTCAGCGCGGGCTGCGCGTGGCGTTCATCATCGATTTTCAGGGCACGCTCCGGCTGCGCGGCGAGCGATCGTATCTCTTTGATTTCATTCAACCCGATCGCGCGGACCTGGCGCAGGCCGCCGGGGGGCAGCTGACGCTGATCAAGGACTGGCCCAACAGCGAATTCCGCGCGCTGGTGCCGCTGACGGGGTATCCGAACCGGTTGCTCTATGTCGCGCGGGCGGTGGATGGTGAAATCCTCAGCCTGCTGGACGAAACCCAGCAGACCATCCAGCTTTACAACCAGCTCGAGGCCGAGCGCGGCACGGTGCTGTTCAATTTCGCGCTGCTCTATATCGGCTTTGCGCTGATCCTGATTCTGGCCGCTGTCTGGCTGGGGATGTGGTTCGCCGAAGGGCTGTCGCGGCCCATCGGGCGGCTGGCGGGGGCAGCCGAGAGAGTCGGGGACGGCGATCTGGACGTGCAGGTGCCCGAACAGCGCGGCGAAGATGAGATCGCCACCATGGGCCGGGTGTTCAACCAGATGATCCGCCAGCTGAAGGGGCAGCGCGAAACGCTGCTGACCAACACCCGCCAGATCGAAGAGCGCCGCCGGTTGTTTGATTCCGTGCTGGGCTCGGTCACCGCCGGGGTGATCGGCCTGACCGCCGACGGGCGCGTTGATTTCGTCAACCGTGCCGCCGAGACGCTGACCAAGATTTCCGCTGACGGCGTCGCGCATCAGTCGCTGGTCGAGGTCGTGCCCGAGTTCGGCCCGCTGCTCTCACGGCTGCAAGGCGGCGAGGGGCGCATGGTCGGCGGGCGGGTACAGGACGAGGTCCGCATCAGCCGCAACGGACGGCTGGAAAGCCTGCTGGTCCGGCTGGCGGAACGGCGCAACGCCAGCGGCGAGCTTGAGGGCTATGTGGTTGCCTTTGACGATGTGACCGAGCTGGTCTCGGCCCAGCGGATGGCTGCATGGGGCGACGTCGCGCGCCGCATCGCGCATGAGATCAAGAACCCGCTGACGCCGATCCAGCTGTCGGCCGAGCGCATCAAGCGCAAATTCGGCAAGATGTTGCAAGACGAGGATGCGGCATCGCTTGGCCAGCTGAGTGACGTTATTGTCCGTCAAACCAATGACTTGCGGCGTATTGTTGATGAATTCTCGCGCTTTGCGCGTATGCCGGAACCGGACCGCCGTCCGACCGATCTGGTGCAACTGCTGCGCGATGCGACGATGTTGCAAGAGGCCGGGCAGGAAAGTGTGGCGTTCGAGGTCCAACTGCCGACCGAGCCGCTGATCGTCGAAATTGACCCCACGATGATCACGCAGGCGATGACCAATTTGCTCAAGAACGCGGGCGAAGCCATTGAAGGGCTTATCGAAGCCGGTCGCGCTCCTGATGGCTTTCAACCTCAGATCCGCGTGTCGATGGCGGTCAGCCCCGAGCGCGCGACCATCGAGATTGCCGACAATGGTGTGGGCTTGCCGGAAGACCGCGCGCGGTTGTTTGAACCCTACGTGACGACGCGCGAGCGGGGCACCGGGCTGGGCCTGCCGATCGTCAAGAAGATCATCGAAGAACACGGCGGTACACTGGTGCTGCGCGATGCACCCGCCATGGCGGGCTGCACGCACAGCGGTGCGCTGGCTGAAATCCGGTTGCCGGTCTTGCGCTCTGCGCGCGGCGGCCATGCTGACACAGGAGCCGAAACATGAGCGACATCCTTATCGTGGACGACGAACGCGATATTCGCGAGCTGGTTGCCGAGATCCTGCGTGACGAAGGGTATTCGACCCGCGTCGCCGCCAATTCCGATGATGCGATGGCAGCGGTGGTCAGTGACCCGCCGATGCTGATGATCCTCGACCTGTGGTTGCGGGATTCCAAGCTGGACGGCATCGGTATTCTGATGTCGGTCAAGCGCGAGTATCCGTCAATTCCGGTGGTCATCATCTCAGGTCACGGCAACATCGAGATCGCGGTCGAGGCGATCAAGAAGGGGGCCTATGACTTTGTCGAAAAGCCCTTCAACACCGATCAGCTGCTGGTGGTGATCGGCCGCGCGATGGAAACCTCGCGGCTGCGGCGCGAAAACACCAAACTGCGCAAGCGCGACACCGGCCCGACCGAGATGATCGGACAGTCGGCGGCGATGAAGTTCCTGCGCGCGCAACTGGGCAAGGTCACGCGGTCGAACGGGCGGGTGATGCTGACCGGGCCGTCGGGCAGCGGCAAAGAGGTCGCGGCGCGGTATATCCACGCGCAATCCAACCGCGCCGATGCGCCTTTCGTCACGGTCTCTTGTGCGTCGATCGAGCCGGACAAGATGGAAACGGTGCTCTTTGGTCAGGAAAGCGGCGCGCGGGGGATCATTCCGGGTCTGCTGGAACAGGCAAATGGCGGGGTGCTGTACCTTGACGAGGTGGCCGATATGCCCCTTGGCACGCAGTCCAAAATCCTGCGTGTGCTGGTCGAGCAGACCTTCACCCGCGTCGATGGTGCAGACCGGGTGCGCGTCGATCTGCGGGTGATCTCGTCGACCACGCGCGACCTGCGCGCCGAGATTGCGGCGGGGACGTTCCGTCAGGAGCTGTATGACCGGCTCAATGTCGTGCCGATCCAGGTTCCCGCGCTGACCGACCGGCGCGAGGATATCCCGGTGCTGGCCCGCCATTTCGTCGAGCTGTTGCACCAGACGCAAGGCCTGCCCAAGCGCGAGCTGTCCGAGGACGCCGAGACTCAGCTGCAATCGATGAACTGGCCCGGCAACATCCGCCAGCTGCGCAACGTCATTGAGCGGGCGCTGATTCTGGGGGACGGGCAAGAGGCGATTGAAGCGCGCGATCTGATCGCGGAATCCGCCGATCCCGAGGAAGAAGGTCGTGTCGTGCTGGGCGGCGGTCTGGCGGCCTTGCCGCTGCGCGAGGCGCGCGAGTTGTTCGAGCGCGAATATCTTTTGACGCAAATCAACCGCTTCGGCGGCAACATCTCGCGTACCGCTGCGTTTGTCGGTATGGAACGCTCTGCGTTGCATCGTAAACTGAAATCGCTGGGGGTGAACACCGCAGCGCTTTCAGGCGGACGCGGCGGGCGCGACGACTGACGACATAGGGATTAACGGGCGATGAAAATCATCATCTGCGGCGCGGGGCAGGTTGGCTGGCAGATCGCCCGTCATCTTGCGGGCGAGGCGAACGATGTCTCGATTGTCGACAACAACGCAGCCCTCGTGCGCCGCGCGACGGATACGCTTGAGGTTCAAGGGGTTGTCGGCTTTGCCTCGCACCCCGATGTGCTGGAACAGGCCGGCGCGCGTGAGGCCGATATGATCATCGCCGCCACGCATTCCGACGAGGTGAACATGGTCACCTGTCAGGTCGCGCATTCGGTGTTCAATGTGACGCGCAAGATCGCGCGGCTGCGCGCGCAAAGCTATCTTGAGCCGCGCTATACCGAACTGTTTCGCCGTGATCACATGCCCATCGACGTGGTCATCAACCCGGAACGCGAGGTTTCGCGTGCCGCTTTGCGGCGGCTGGCGGCGCCGTCGACCTTTGACATTCAGGACTTTCTGGACGGCAGCGTGCGCATGGCGGGCATCTCGCTGGACGCCGATTGCCCGGTGCTGAACACACCGCTGCGCCAGCTGACCGAGCTTTTCTCCAGCTTGCGCGCCATCGTTGTCGGCGTGCGGCGCGGTGGCAAGCTGTTCGCGCCCGAGCCGGGGGATCAGTTGTTTGACGGCGACCAGATTTATGTGGTTTCCGAAAGCAGCGATTTGGCCCGGACGCTGGCGATCTTCGGCAAACCGCTGGCCAAGCAGGAACGCATCGTCATCGTCGGGGCTGGCAATGTCGGTCTGGGCGTTGCGCGGGCGCTGGAAACCCAGCGTGACCGCGTCCGCGTCAAGGTGATCGAACGGGACCGCGCCCGCGCCGAGGTGGCCGCCGATGCGCTGGAGCGTACCATCGTGCTGCACGGTGACGGGATGGACAGCGAGTTGCTGACCGAAGCCGCGATTGAAAGCGCCGATGCGGTGCTGGCCGTGACGGATGACGACAAGACCAACCTGCTGGCCTGCGTGCGGGCCAAGGCGATGGGCTCGAAGATGACCATTGCGCTGGTGAACGACCCGTCGCTGGTACCGTTGATGGACCACCTCGGGATCGACGCGCATATCAACCCGCGCGCCACCACCGTCTCGTCGATCCTGCGTCACGTGCGTCTGGGGCGCGTCAGTTCGATCTATACCATCGGCGATGGCGAGGCCGAGGTCATCGAGGCGCAAGTGCTGTCCACCTCGCCACTGGCCGGGCGGACCATCGGCGCGATCGGTTTCCCTGAGGGGGCACTGGTCGGTGCGGTCAAGAAGAACGGCGAGTTCGTCAAACCGACCGGCACGACCGAGTTGCAGGAAGGCGACCAGCTGGTCATCTTCGCCCTGCGCAACGATGTGCCGGTGATCGAACGCCTGCTGCAGGTGGCGGTGGAGTATTTCTGAGATGCCCGAGCGCCTGACACGGGTGCCGCCGCTGGTCGCGCTGATCGCCATCGCCGGGGCGCTGATGATGGTCCCGGCGGGCAAGGCGGTGGTCGACGGCAACGCCAGTCTGGCGCGGATCTTCTTCTACTGGGGGCTGTTGTGTCTGCTGCTGGCCGGGTTCGTGGCCATCGCCATGGCGGGTCAGACCCGCCGCAGCAGCGTCCCCGGCGGCCCGTTTCCGCTGCTGGCCGCGATCTATATCCTGCTCCCCGCCGTCATGGCGCTGCCGCTGGCGGATGCTTTGCCGCAATTGCGCTATGTCGATGCGTGGTTCGAGATGATCTCAAGCTTTACCACCACCGGGGCCTCGATGCTCGATCTGCCCCGGCGGGTGCCCAATGCGGTGCATCTGTGGCGCGGTATGGCGGGCTGGCTGGGCGGGCTGTTCATTCTGTCTGCCGCCACGGCGCTGCTGGCCCCGTTGCGGCTGGGTGGCTACGAGATGATCCGCCGCAACCCGATGACGATCCCCCGCAGCGGTGCTGCGGCGGGCAGCGGGATGCGTCTGCGGGCGCATACGATGATCCTGCTGCCCGCCTTCGCCGGGCTGACACTGGCGCTGTGGATGCTGCTGACGATGATGGGCGTGCCGGGCTTTGACGCGTTGATGCAGGCGATGGCGACGCTGTCGACCTCGGGCGTGCTCCCGCGCGAGACGCTGGGCAACATCGGCCTTGGCGCCGAAGTGGCGATCTTCGCCTTCCTGTGTCTGGCGCTCAGCCGCCGGTTCCTGCCCGGCCACGGCGCACGAACCCGCCCCCTGCACCGCGACCCGGAAATCCTGACCGCCGTTGTGCTGATCTCGCTGATGACGCTGTTTGTCGTGGCCCGACACTGGGCCGGTGCGTTTGAGACGCGTGAGGGCGAGAACCTGCCCGCCATGGGTCGCGCAGCCTGGGGGGCGGCGTTCACCTCGCTGTCCTTCCTGACCACAACCGGGTTCGTCAATCAGGACTGGATCGCCAGCCGGGTCTGGTCCGGGCTGACCCCTCCGGGCCTGATCCTGATGAGCATGGCCCTGCTCGGCGGGGGTGGCGACAACAGCGGGTGGGATCAAGCTGCTGCGGCTCTATTCGCTGGGCCGCCTCAGCCGGTTCGAGCTGATGCGGATGATCTACCCGTCTATGGTGGTGGGGGGAATGAGTACGACCGCTTTCTCGCCACCACCGCCGCACGCTCGGCCTGGCTGTTCTCGATGGTTTTCGCACTGACCTCGGTCGTGGTGGTGGCCTTGCTGCTGTTTAGCGGCATGAGTCTGGAAACCGCGATGATCTTCGGTGTCGCCGCGCTGACCAACACAGGGCAGCTGGTCCAGGTGGCGGGCGATCTGCCACTTTATTGGGTTCTGCTAAGCGATCCCGCCCGTGTTGTCTTGGCACTTGCCATGATTCTTGGCAGGCTCGAAATTCTTGTTTTGCTGGCTGCGATCCTTGACCGATCGCGGCGCAATTGATCAAAGCACGCCTGACGACTCACGTCAGTGATGCGATTCGCCGTGTAATCCGCTGAAAAGGCGCTCTTTCGGGCTGGAAACTTGCGGAGCCTCCCTTCATACTGCAGCGCGCAGGGGGAGACTACGCCAGCATATGGCTGCGTGGGCCGATAACAAAAGGCAAAGAAAATGGCCGTAGACAAACAGAATTTGCAGGACGCTTTTCTCAACCATGTTCGCAAGAACAAGGTTCCAGTAACGATTTTCCTGATCAACGGGGTCAAGCTGTTGGGCGTGATCACGTGGTTTGACAACTTCTGCGTGCTTCTGCGCCGTGAAGGGCAGAGCCAACTGGTCTATAAACATGCCATTTCGACCATCATGCCGGGCCAACCGATTTCCCTGTATAACGGTGAGGATTGAGGTCCGTCTGGGCCGCCTATCGTGACCATTGACGTAAGCGAACTGGACGGAGACGGTGGAACCCGGCGCCAAAAGGCGCTGGTGCTGCACCCTGATATCCGGGGCAATGACGCCTCGCGCAGTGCCGAGGCCTTGCTGGCCGAGGGGCTGGCGCTGGCGATGGCCCTGCCGGGGATCGACGTTGTGCGCGGCCAGATCGTGCGGCTGCCCAAGGCACTGCCGGGGCGGTTGTTCGGGTCGGGCAAGGTCGAAGAGCTGAAAGCGCAGATCGAGGCTGACGAGATCGAGCTGGTGCTCGTCGATGGCCGGGTCACGCCTGTGCAGCAGCGCAATCTGGAAAAGGACTGGGGCGTCAAGCTTCTGGACCGCACCGGGTTGATTTTGGAGATTTTCGCCGACCGCGCGCGGACCCGCGAGGGCGTGCTGCAGGTCGAACTGGCGGCGCTGAGCTATCAGCGCACGCGGCTGGTGCGCGCCTGGACCCACCTTGAGCGTCAGCGCGGCGGCCTGGGTTTTGTCGGGGGCCCCGGCGAGACGCAGATCGAGGCGGACCGCCGCGCGATCGACGTACAGATGGTGCGCCTGCGCCGGCAGCTGGACAAGGTCGTGCGCACGCGCGAGCTGCACCGCGCCGCTCGGCGGCGGGTGCCGTATCCGGTGGTTGCGCTGGTGGGCTATACCAACGCCGGAAAATCGACGCTGTTCAACCACTTGACCGGTGCAGATGTGATGGCGAAAGACATGCTTTTCGCCACGCTGGACCCGACGATGCGCGCGGTCACGCTACCCGGCGGGTTGTCGGTGATCCTGTCGGATACCGTGGGCTTCATCTCGGAACTGCCGACGCAGCTGGTCGCGGCCTTCCGCGCCACGCTGGAAGAGGTGCTTGAGGCCGATCTGATCCTGCACGTCCGCGACATTTCGCATCCCGACACCGAAGCGCAGGCAGCGGATGTCGAGTCGATCCTGTCCGACCTTGGCGTCGGCAAGGACGTGCCGCGCATCGACGTGTGGAACAAGATCGACCTGCTTCCCGCCGAAGACCCGCTGCAAACCGTGGCTGCGCGGACGGATAACGTGATCGCGGTGTCTGCGCTGACCGGGCAGGGACTGGATGATCTGGTCGCGGCGATGGGTCAGGCGCTGGGTGACGAACGCCGGGTCGAGACCGTCGCGATCAGCCATAGCGAGGGCAAAGCGCGCGCCTGGGCCTATGCCGAAGGCATCGTGCAGAGCGAAGAGGGCACCGATGACGGACCCGTCCTGACAGTGTCGTGGTCGGCCAAGCAAAAGCGGCGATTCGAGTCGATGCTCACGGCGGTGGTTGCCCCGCCGGATGACGAGAGCTGAGCAGCGCCTCACTCGTCTTCATCGTCATCCTCGCGCAGGGTGATTTCCCCGTCTTCGACCAGCGTTCGCACAGCATTGACCACCGCAGACAACGCCGCCTCTGCCTCTTTCGGTTTGATCTTGCCGCGGTTTTCAACCTCATCGCGCAGGGTCGAGGCCATACGTTGCGACATGTTTGACAGCATGAACGTCGCCGCCTGACCATTCGGACTGTCGGGCGCCGCCAGTGAGGCGGCCAGCGCGATGATAAGGTCGTTTTGCGGCAGTTCGCGCAGCACTTTGGGCACATCGCGGGGATTGAGCCGCTCGGACAGATTGGCAAAGGTGAAGATTGCCCGTCTGACACCCTCGGCGAAATCCACGTCTTCCTCGGTCAACCCGTCCAGCAAGGTGTCGCGGACCTGTGCGCTGGTGTTGTTCAGCATTGCCCCAACGCGCGAGGCCGGCGCCGCCGGGAAGGCGCGGGTGGGGCGGTTGTCCAACTCTCCGGCGATGGCATAGCCGATGCGGGCGACCATGGGCGGGGCGATCCCTTCGGTCAGGGACACGGCATAGGCCACCCGCCGCGCCCGTTCGCCGGGCAGCCTGCCCAGCACTTCGGCCGCGCGCTTGACCGGCAGTTTGGACAGCACGACCGCCGCCACCTCGGCGCTTTCGGGCTCCAGGACGGCGATCAGCGTGTTGGTATCGGCCTGCAACACCCGCTCCCACGGGTCCGTCCCATCGCGGGCCATCTGGCGCAGGCGCGCGCTGGCGCCTTGGCTCAGCTTGCCATCCAGCGCCTTGAGCGCGCCGCCCAGCCCGCCCGGAAAACTGAGTCCGACCTGCTCGATCGTTTCGATGAACTCACTGATCACGGCGCTGAGCGTATCGCGGTCGACCAGACGCATTTCGCCCAGCGTTTCGGTCAGCTTGGTTTGCATCTCTTCAGGCAGGGTCGAGAGTTTGACATCCGCACCCTCAGCCAGCAGCAACCGCACCAGGATGGCGGCCTTTTGCTTGCCAGTCAGCGCCCGGATGCTGCGCCCCGTGGGCGCGGTGCCCCGCGCTGCACGCATGGCGGGCACATCATCATCAAGCGCGGCTGCGGCAAGCGCGAGGGGCGAGAGGGCGGGCAAGTCCATGGGCATACGCGATTCCGTTTCTGGATACGCTCACACTGCCCTGACTCGGTTAATCGACGGATAATGTCGCAGGCCGTACCGGGAAAAATCGGTCGGTTGATCCAGATCAAGGATCGCTGCACCTGCAAGGGTTTAAACAGCAGGCGAAGGGCTGGCCCCGGGCCTGACCTTCATCTCCCGTTTCCTGGGCGCACCTCCCTGTACCCGGAACACTAATCGCCGCGAGACCTCCCTCTCGCGGCGTTCTTTTATGCGATCACTTATTCCGCGGCTTCCTTTGCCGCCGCCTCAAGCTGGGCTGCGCGGGCTTCGACCAGTTCGACGATATGCTCGATCATGCGGTCGTTGGACAGTTTGTGGTCCTGTTTGCCCGCCATATAGATCATGCCGGACCCGGCACCGCCGCCCGTGAACCCGATGTCGGTCATCAGCGCCTCACCGGGGCCGTTCACCACGCAGCCGATGATCGACAGGCTCATCGGTGTCTTGATGTGAGACAGCCGGTCTTCCAGCGCCTCGACCGTCTTGATCACGTCAAAACCCTGCCGCGCGCAGCTGGGGCACGAGATGATTTGCACACCGCGCGTGCGCAGACCCAGCGATTTGAGGATCTCGTAGCCGACCTTGACCTCTTCGACCGGGTCCGCCGAGAGCGAGACGCGGATCGTGTCACCGATCCCGGCCCAGAGCAGGTTGCCCATACCCACAGCCGATTTCACCGCGCCTGAAACGAAACCGCCCGCTTCGGTGATGCCCAGATGGATCGGTGCATCCGTTGCGTCGGCCAGCTGCTGATAGGCAGCGGCAGCAAGGAACACATCCGAGGCCTTCACGCTGATCTTGAATTCGTGAAAATCGTTATCCTGCAACAGCTTGATGTGGTCCATGCCACTTTCGACCATGGCGTCGGGGCAGGGCTCGCCGTATTTGTCGAGCAGGTGCTTTTCCAGCGACCCGGCGTTTACGCCGATGCGGATGGAACAGCCGTGATCGCGCGCCGCCTTGATCACCTCCCGCACCCGCTCGGACGAGCCGATGTTGCCGGGGTTGATCCGCAGACAGGCGGCACCGGCCTGCGCGGCTTCGATGGCGCGTTTATAGTGGAAGTGGATGTCCGCAACGATCGGCACCGGGCTTTCGCGGGTGATTTCACGCAGGGCACGGGTGCTGGATTCGTCGGGGGTGGAGACGCGCACGATGTCGGCGCCAGCTTCGGCGGCAGCGATGATCTGCGCCAGCGTCGCCTTGACGTCCGAGCTGTCGGTGTTGGTCATCGTCTGCACCGAGATCGGCGAGTCGCCCCCCACGGGGACGTTGCCCACCATGATCTTGCGCGACACGCGCCGTTCGATGTTGCGCCAGGGACGGATCGGGTTCAGCGACATGGGGATTTCCGGGCCTTGATCAGTTCGCCCCAGACATAAGCCCGGGGCAGGCTAAGGGCAATGCGGCGGACAGCAAAAGGCCCGCGCGGGGCGGGCCAGTCGGGCTATTGGTCGGTCAGTTGGGCGACAAAGACCGCAAGGTCCTGATCGCGTCCAATATCGGCGACCTGATAGTCGTCGCGCAGCGCGGCGACATCGAGCGGCACGTTGCGCACCACCTGCGCACCGGGGGCCGAGGGGCCATACGCCTGACCGTTGATCAGGAAATAGACCGAGCCCGAGTTGCCCGCATGCAAGGTCGGCGGCTGTTCGGTCTGCGGGATGGTGTAGCGTTCACCGGCATCCAGAATCCGCTCGAAGATCACCGAGCCGTCAGCCCCGCGGACGCGCAGCCACGATGGGCGCACGGCCAACAGTTCAACGGTATCCGGCCCGGCACCCACAACCTGCGGCGCGGCGGGATCGTCCGACAGCGCCAGCATCACGGCCGCATCGGTCGAGGCGTTGCTTTGCTGCGGCTGGGCAGCTTCAGGCACGATCGACGCAATCGGTCCATCACGCGGCACCAGAACCGGAACGTCCAGCGCCGGAGCGCGGGCGATACGGACCAGACCTTCGGCCCCGGTGGTGGGGCTTTCGGGCGCTTGCGTGCGCGGCGCGGTGCCGGCACCCAGAAGCGGGTCGGTTTCATTGGCTGCCAAAGCGCCGCCCGGGCTGCGCATCTCGGCGCCCAAGGGGTTGATATCGCTGGCAACGTTGGGAACCATGTCTGCCGGAGCAACCTGCACGCGCTGCACTTCTTTCAGCACGGTCCAGCCCGCATAGCCCAGACCCAGAATCAGCGCCAGCAACACGCTGACCGATCCCAGCGCACCGGGTTCGATCCGGCGCCAGAAGGGCTCGGGATCCGGGAGAATGCCAACGCCTTTCAGCGCGCCCGAGCGATACTCGGGCCGTTCGATCTTGGCGACCTTGGGTGTGGCATTGGCGAAGCCGGACATGCCGTGCGCGACCTGAAAGCCGTGCTCGACGCAGAACCGCTCATAGACCCATTCGGGTTCCATGCCGAGATACCGCGCGTAAGACCGCACGAACCCGGCAATAAAACTTGGGGTTTCAAAGGCTTGGAGATCGCCGTTCTCGATGGCCGCGATATAGGTCGCGCGGATGTGCAGCTCTCGCTGAACGTCGAGCAGCGATTTTCCCAGCGTGGCGCGCTCGCCTCGCAGGATATCCCCCAATCGCAGTTCGAAATCGTCGAACCCGCGTTGGCTGACCTCAGGCTGAGCCGGAGGCTGTTCCTTACGCCAAATCATCTGCCCTGTCCCTGCTTACCGCCTGCTCGCCTCGGGTCGTTTTGGGTGCAGCCTGCGTGGCGTCGGGATGAACGCACGCGAGTCGCACCGTAACGACCTCTTGATCACAGTCTTAGCAGATCGCGAGAAGCATTTGAAGCATAAGGCGTTGTTACGCCGACAACTCAGCGCGATTCAGCGCACAGTGCGACCAGAGCCGATCCATCGCCTTCACAAGCGCGTCAATTTCCTTGGGATCGTGCACCGGCGACGGGGTGAAGCGCAAACGCTCGGTCCCGCGGGGCACGGTTGGGAAGTTGATGGGCTGAACGTAGACGCCGAAATCTTCCAGCAGCATGTCCGACAGCATCTTGCAGTGCACCGGGTTGCCGACATGGACGGGGACGATGTGGCTGCCGTGATCGATGATCGGCAGACCCATGCCCTTGAGCCGGTTTTTCAGGATGCGGGCGTGCAGTTGCTGTGCGTCGCGCAGATGCTGGCCTTCTGCGGTCTTGAGCAGGGCAATCGACGCCGCGCAACCGGCCGCAATCGCGGGCGGCAGCGAGGTGGTGAAGATGAAGCCCGGCGCATAAGAGCGTACAGCGTCTACCATTTTTGCCGATGCAGCGATGTAGCCGCCCATCACGCCAAAGGCTTTCGCCATCGTGCCGTTGATGATGTCGATCCGGTGCATCAGCCCGTCACGCTCGGCCACGCCGCCACCGCGGGGGCCGTACATGCCGACGGCGTGAACCTCATCAAGATAGGTCAGCGCGTTGAACTCGTCCGCCAGATCGCAGATCGCTTCGATCGGACCAAAGTCGCCATCCATCGAATAGATCGACTCGAAGGCGATCAGCTTGGGGGCCTTGGGATCGTCGGCTTCCAGCAGGGCGCGCAGATGCGCGGTGTCGTTGTGACGGAAGATGCGCTTTTCCCCGCCGTTGCGACGCACGCCTTCGATCATCGACGCATGGTTGAGCGCATCGGAATAGATGATCAGGCCGGGGAAGAGCTTGTGCAGGGTGCTCAGCGTCGCGTCATTGGCGATATAGGCCGAGGTGAAGACCAGCGCTGCCTCTTTCTGGTGCAGGTCGGAAATCTCGGCCTCAAGGCGGTTGTGGTACACCGTGGTGCCCGAGATATTGCGCGTGCCGCCCGACCCGGCGCCGGTCGCATCAATTGCCTCATGCATCGCTTCCAGCACGACAGGGTGTTGACCCATGCCCAGATAATCGTTGCCGCACCAGACGGTTATGTCCTTCTCCGTGCCATCGCGCTTCGTCCACACGGCGTGCGGAAAATGACCCTTTTTGCGCTCGATATCGATAAAGGTCCGGTAACGGCCTTCATCATGAAGACGTTGAAGGGCGGAATCGAGGGCTGCGTCGTAGGTCAAGGGTCTTCTCCTGGCGTCCTGCTGGGCACGATTTTCAGGGCCCAGATGTAAAGCTGGACGTTCTTTGCATGTTTGAATGCGCTAAAAACATGACCTGGATCAATTCTAAAAAGTGTCGCAGGCCGCTGCGCAGGCTACTTTTTTAGTCAATCGGCAATAACGACGGCGCAATCGGAAACTTCGGTGTCGGCCTGACAGGCCGCGACGGCCTCAGCGGGCGCACCGTTCCCGCGACCGATTCCCCACTGACCCGAGGCCAGCGACACTGCAAAGGCCCGCGATCCGCGTGCCCGGCGATAGTCTTCGTCGAATGCCGTTGTCGCATCCGCCGACAGCATCAGATCGCGTGCTTGCCATCCCTCAGGCCGGACCTCCATGGCCAACTGGCAGGGACGTCCCCCGTCGCGCCGGGCGTTGCAGCCGCTGAACGCGGCCTCGCGGGCGGCGTCGGGCGAGTGGTAATTGGCAGCCAGCACCGTCGGTTCAGCCATGATGCCAGCATCGGGCGCAAAAGCAATGGCAGCATAGTATTTCTGGGTTTGCGCAACCGTGGTCAGCACAGTGACTTCCTGCTCGCTCAACCCCGTCACGTCATAGCGCAGCACCTCGACCCGGTCTGCGGGGAACAACTGGCCGCGGGCCGAGGCGGCATCCAGCGGATCGGCGGCGGCCGGCAGGGCAATGGCGGCACACAGCGCGCTGGTTGCAAGCAGGGCAAGGGCGGGACGGAAAGGCATGGTCAACTCCACAGCGCGTCTGAGAACACCCCTGTCTAGCGGATTTGTTGCGCCGGTGCAGCCCCTTACGCGGGGCTTTGCCAACACACGTTCGGTTGAACACGGCGTCCCCGCGCGCCTGCTGGACTCATCGGCGTTGCCGGGACTAGGTTGACGCATAACCATTGGGAAAATGTGATGACTTCTGACGCCGTGACTCCTGTCCTTGCCCATGTCGATGCTCAACTGGACGCCTCGGTCGAGCGCCTGATGGGGCTGCTGCGTGTGCCCTCGATCTCGACCGACCCGGCCTTCAAGGCGGACTGCGACAAGGCCGCCGACTGGCTGGTCGAAGAACTGGCCGAACTGGGCTTTGACGCCGCCAAACACACCACGCCCGGCCATCCGATGGTCGTCGCCCATGATGACGAGGGCGAGGGTATCCATGTGTTGTTCTATGGTCACTATGACGTGCAACCCGTTGATCCGCTTAACCTTTGGAACCGGGAACCGTTCGATCCGGCCATCGAGGATACGCCCAAGGGCAAGGTGATCCGCGGTCGTGGCGCCGCCGACGACAAGGGCCAGCTGATGACCTTCGTCGAAGCCTGCCGCGCGTGGCGCGCGGTGCATGACGACCTGCCGATCAAAGTGTCGATGTTCTTTGAGGGCGAAGAGGAAAGCGGCTCGCCGTCGCTGGTGCCATACCTCAAGGCCCATGCCGAGGATCTGAAGGCCGACATCGCGCTGATCTGTGACACCGGCATGTTCGACCCCGAAACCCCGGCGATCACCACCGCGCTGCGGGGCCTGGCCAAGCTGGAGCTGGTGATCACCGGCCCGAACAAAGACCTGCATTCGGGCATGTTCGGCGGGGCGGCGCGCAATCCGGCGCATGTGCTGTCGCGGGTGCTGGCCGATCTGCACGACGAAGACGGGGCCTGCACGCTGGAGGGATTCTATGACGGCGTGCCCGAACTGAGCAACGCCCAGCGCGCGCAGTGGGACAATCTGGGCTTTGACGCCGAAGCTTTCCTTGGCAGCGTCGGTCTGTCGGTCCCGGCGGGTGAGAAAGGCCGCTCGGCGCTGGAAATGATCTGGTCGCGGCCAACCTGCGAAGTGAACGGCATGACGTCGGGCTACACCGGCGCCGGGTTCAAGACGGTGCTGCCGTCGAAAGCCTCGGCCAAGGTCAGCTTCCGTCTGGTCGGCACGCAGGATCCGCAGGCCGTGCTGGCCGCGTTCAAGGCCCATGTCGCGGCCCGGATGCCCGCCGATTGCAGCTTTGAACTGCTCGACACCGAGGGCAGTTCAGCGACCACAATGCCGATCGAGAACCCGGCCTTCGAGGCGGCGCGTCAGGCACTGTCCGATGAATGGCCGCGCCCGGCGGCGTTTATCGGCTGCGGCGGCTCGATCCCGGTTGCCGGGCATTTCCAGAACATTCTGGGGATGGATTCGATGCTGATCGGCTTTGGCAATGACGACGACCAGATCCATTCGCCGAACGAGAAATACGACCTGACCGCGTTCCATAAGGGGATCCGCAGCTGGGTCCGGGTTCTGGACGCGCTGTCGCGGCTCTGATCAGCGCCGCGTGTGGCGGCAGGCGGCGGTGGTGAGGATCACCCAGACGCCTGCCGCCCCAAAGGCCAGCGCCACGCCAAGTGGCAGGCCGGGATGCATCAGGACCAGCGCGACTGGCAAGCTGAACGCCAGCGCGCTCCACACCATCGCCAGCAACGGATGACACCGGGCTGCAGGCAGCACCAGCGCCACGGCGAGGGAGCCGAGGATACCGAGAAGCATGCCCAGCGGCTGACCCTGAGCGGGCAGCAGCGAGACGATTCCGGCGAGCACCGCCAGAACCAGCAGGGCCGCCGCGCCAAGGCCGGCGGCGGCGGGTGACAGCGGCGTTGAGTGCGCGCGCGAGGGGGTCAGGGGATTTTCCATGGCCATGGGTCGTCGCACAGAGCGGCGGCGTTCAAAGATAAGGCCGCTGCGTCGCGCCTTGACCCTTGCGCGGGCGCGCGGCAGGGTCCGGCGTTCCTTGATCCTGACCTGAACGGCCCTTTCATGCAGCGCGTCCACCAATCCCCCACTGACCCTGAGTTCGTCCAGAATCCCTATCCGTTCTATGACCGCGCCCGCGCCGCCGGGCCAGTGGTGTTCTGGGAAGAATACGGACTTGCGTGCGTGTTTGGCCATGCGGCAGCCAATGCCATTCTGCGCGACCGTCGCTTCGGGCGCGAAATTCCGGCTGACAAACAACGGCCGATCGCCGACCACACGGCACCGTTCTACGCGGTCGAGGCGCATTCGATGCTGGAACTGGAGCCACCGCGGCACAGCCGCTTGCGCTCGCTGGTGCTGCGCGCCTTCACCTCGCGCCGGATCGAGGGGATGGGTGATGAGGTCGAGGCACTGGCGCGGTCGCTGGCGGAAAAGCTGCCCGAGGGGCCGTTCGATCTGCTGAGCCACTTTGCCGAAGTGATTCCTGTCGTGATCATCGCCCGGATGCTGGGCGTGCCCGAAGAGATGAAAGACCAGTTGCTGGGCTGGTCCCATGCCATGGTGGGCATGTATCAGGCCGGGCGCACCCGCGCGATGGAAGAGGCCGCGGCGACAGCCAGCGCCGAGTTCTCGCAATTCCTGCGCGATTATGTCGAGACGCGGCGACGCGCCCCGCGCGAGGATCTGATCACCTCGCTGATCGCTGCCGAGGAACAGGGCGAGAAGCTGTCAACCGATGAGCTGATCTCGACCTGTATCCTGCTGCTGAACGCGGGGCATGAGGCCACGGTGCATGGCATCGGCAATGGCGTGAAGGCGCTGCTGGAGCAGGGCGGCCCGCGTGACTGGTTGTCTGCCGCCAAGATCGACGGCACGGTTGACGAAATGCTGCGCTTCGATCCGCCGCTGCACATGTTCACCCGCTGGGCCTATGAGCGCATCGAGGTCATGGGTCATGTGTTCGAGCCGGGCGATGAGGTCGGGGTGATGCTGGCGGCGGCCAATCGCGATCCGGGCATGTGGGACGCGCCCGGGCGCTTTGATCCGGCACGGCCGGCCAAGCCGCATCTGGCGTTCGGTGTCGGGCTGCATTTCTGCGTGGGCGCCCCATTGGCGCGGCTGGAGATGGCGCGGGCGCTGCCGGTCTTGTTCGAGGTTTGCCCCAAGCTGCGGCTGGTGGGTAAGCCAGCGTATGCGGGCACCTATCATTTCCACGGGCTGACCCGCTTGCTGGTCGAGAGGTAGGGGCGCGCGGCGGGGGCATCGAGCCCCCGCCGCGCGCGCGGGTTGCCACCCGCACCCGCCCGGGGGACGCAGCCTGCGTCCCCCGGACCCCCTTGGCATGCCCCAGTCTGCAGCCGGGTTTTACCCCAAGCCGTCGGGTGTGCGTATTTGGCGCAACGTGAAGGCTCAGGGGCGTTTTGCGCGCCAGTCGCTCCAGTCCTCAGGGGTGTCAAGATCCGTTGTGGCGTGTTGCGCGGCAAGCGCGACCATCTGCGGCGGATGAGCCTGCAGGACGGATCGCGCGCCTTCGTCGCCGGTGAGGTTGGTCAGCAGCGCGAGCAGGCTGGCGGGAAAGAGCACCGGGTGGCCGGGCGTGCCGTCTTGTGCGGTGGCCCGGGCCGGTCGCGTGCCTTCAAAAGCTGCGATGAGATGCGCGAAATCCATCGCTGTGAGCTCGGGCATGTCGGCGGGGCAGACCAGCAGCGGTTGATCCTGTGCCCAGTCAGCAGCGGCGCGCAAGCTGGCGCTCATGCCTTGCGCCGCGTCGGGCACCGGGATGAGCGTGACGGAGAGACCGTCAAGCGCCGTCTGCCGGGCTGTGCCCTCACACGGCAGCGTTACACCGACCGGTCCCGCCCCGGTTGCCAGCAGCGCCAGTGCCTGACGGCGCAGCAGGGGCAGGCCGTCGACCTCTTGCAGCAGCTTGTCCACGCCGCGCATTCGGCGGGACGCACCTGCCGCCAGCAGGACCAGTTTCATCGCACCGTGCAGGTGCCGGACCATTGCGCGGCGCGGTTGACGTGTCCAACCAGAATCAGGTTGGAGGAATGCACCGTCGTGCCATCCGTCCCGATGGTGGTCAGTGTCGATTGCGCGCGATCATAGGCGACGAGCACGCCGTCATCGGTCTGATGAACCGCCATCGGCGCGCTGTAGGTGTCGCCCTCATAGCGGGCGCTGTCGCCGTCGACGACCAGGGCGAAGTTGAGCGGCGTCTGGGTGCAGGCTGCGTCCGAGGTGCTGCATTCCGTGGTGAAGGCGCAGTCATAGGTCAGCGGGCCTGCGTCCGCGAGAGCGGGCAGGGCAAAGGGCAAAAGGGCAGCGGCAAGCAGGAATTTCATGTGGACTCGCAGGTTAACCAGAACACCTGGCTCTGCTCGAAACTCTGACCGTCTTGGGTGGCAAAGACAACACCCGTGTCCGCGCCGGTAAAGCGCAGTTGATACACCGTGTCATTGGCGCGAAAGGCAGCGGTCCGCAGGCCGGTGTCGTAGCGGGCCTGCGATGGAGCGCCGTCGAGGATGATCGACAGCCGATCCTCTTCCTCAAGCACCATGGTGAAGCTGGTGTCGGCGTAAAGGCACGCCTCACCAACCCGGCACGATTGGGAAAGGTCGCAGGTGAAATGCACGGGCCCGTCAATCGCCGAGGCGGGGGCGGCACAGACGAGAAGGGCGGCGAGAAGGGCGGCGGTGCGGTGCATGGATCTCTCCTGTGACAACAGCCTTGGCCGGGCAACACGCGGTTGCCACGGGCTTCGGACGGGGTGAGGATGATCGCAAACAGCAAAGAAATCGTATACGGGGGTCTTGCCCGGTAACCGGCCCCCGCGATCGTCTGCCGAGGGGCCGGTCAGGTCAGTCAGTCATTCCAGATCGTCGAGATCCAGGTCATCCTCGAGCCCCGGTTCGCCATCGGCCTCGTCGTCGAGGCCATGCGTGCCGCGCTCGCGGTAAGGTGTGGTGCCATATTGCGCACGGTAGCATTTGGAAAAATGCGAGGGTGAGGCGAAACCGCAGGCCAGCGCCACGTTGATCACGCTCAACTCGGTCTGCATCAACAGGTTGCGCGCGCGGGCGAGACGCAGTTCCATATAGTAGCGCTTGGGCGAGCGGTTGAGATAGCGCCGGAACAGCCGTTCGAGCTGGCGGGTGGACATGCCCACTTCTTCGGCCAGATCGGCGGGCGACACCGGTTCCTCGATCGACTGTTCCATCCGTTCGATCACCCGGCTCAGGCGCGGGTGGCGCACGCCGATCCGTGTGGGGATCGACAGGCGCTGAATATCGCGGTCGGTGCGGATCGAGGTGTAGATCAGCTGATCGGCGACGGCATTGGCCAGATCCTTGCCGTGATCATCGGCAATCATCGTCAGCACAAGGTCGATGGATGCCGTGCCGCCCGCCGCCGTCAGGCGATTGCCGTCGATGACAAAGACCGATTTGGTCAGGTCGGTGTCGGTGAATTCTTCAAGAAAACCATCGCGGTTCTCCCAATGGATCGTTGCGCGGCGGTTTTCCAGCAGCCCGGCCTCGGCCAGTGTGTGCGCGCCGGTACACAGCCCGCCAATCACCGAGCCTTTGCGCGCCACCTTGCGCAGCCAGTTGACCAGCGGCTGTGTGGTGTTGGCGCGGATATCGACGCCGCCGCAGACGATCACCACATCGTCGCGGCCCATGTCGGGTAAAGGCCCTTCAACCCGCAGGACGGTGCCGTTGGAGCAGGCAATATCGCGGCCCGTCTCGCTGACAATTGTCCAGCGATAGAGGGTTTGGCCGCTCATCCGGTTGGCAATGCGCAACGGCTCGATTGCGGCCGAAAACGACAGCAACGTGAACTGGTTGAGCAGCACGAAGACGAACTGGCGCTGGCGCAGTGGCGCGGGTTGCGCGCGGGCGGCGGCGGGGGCGGTGACGGTGGCAGGGGAGCGCCCGGTGCGAAGGCCCGGCTTTACGGCCGGTGCAGACGGGGGGCGCGAAGGGGAAAAGTCGCTCATTCAGGCTTTCCGGTGAAGAGGCGCCACGGTCGGGATGCGACACATGGCCGTCGCAATCCAATCAGGAAAGCGAAACCACCGCAAGAACCCACGAAACAGCACGCGCGGCCTTCTGCGTATTTGCATCGCGTTTAGACGCAGTGTAAGAGCGCTGATACCGCTGACAGGGGGTCTTTTCCCCTGTGATCGTTACCAGCGGTGCATCGACGGAGGATACGATGACAGAAGCCTGGAGCAAGTCGGCCTGGCGCGCCAAAGAGCGCATCCAGATGCCCGATTATCCCGACACGACCGCCCTGAACGCGGCCGAGGCGCAACTGGCCAATTTTCCGCCGCTGGTCTTTGCCGGGGAAGCGCGCGCTTTGAAGCGCCAGCTTGGTGAAGCCGCGCAGGGGCGGGCCTTTTTGCTGCAGGGGGGCGATTGCGCCGAGAGCTTTGCCGAATTCAGCGCCGATGCGATCCGCGACACCTTCAAGGTGATGCTGCAAATGGCGATGGTGCTGACGTACGGCGCCAAGGTGCCGGTGATCAAGGTTGGCCGCATGGCCGGTCAGTTCGCCAAGCCGCGCTCGGCCCCGATGGAGAGTGTCGGCGGCATCGAGCTGCCCAGCTACCGGGGCGACATCATCAACGGCTTCGATTTCACGCCCGAAGCGCGTCTGCCCGATCCCTCGCGGATGCTGCAGGCCTATACGCAGGCCGCGGCCTCGCTCAACCTGCTGCGCGCGTTTTCCAAAGGTGGTTTCGCCGATATCCACCGCGTCCACGCCTGGACGCTGGGCTTCACCCGCGGTGAGGATGCCGAGCGCTACAAGGCGCTGGGGGACCGGATTTCGGATTCGCTGGACTTCATGACGGCGGCGGGGATTACCTCGGACACCACGGCGGCGATGAGCACGGTGGATTTCTACACCTCGCACGAGGCCTTGCTGCTGGAATACGAAGAGGCGCTGTGCCGCATCGATTCGACCACCGGGCTGCCGGTGGCGGGCTCGGGGCACATGATCTGGATCGGCGACCGCACGCGGCAGCCGGACGGTGCGCATGTCGATTTCGCGCGCGGTGTGCAGAACCCGGTCGGGCTGAAATGTGGGCCCTCGCTGTCGGCTGACGACCTTAAAGTGCTGATGGCCAAGCTGAACCCGGAGAACGAGCCGGGCCGGTTGACGCTGATCGCGCGCTTTGGCGCGGGCAAGGCGGGCGAGCATCTGCCGCGCCTGATCAAGGCGGTCAAGGACGAGGGCGCGAATGTGCTCTGGACCTGCGATCCGATGCACGGCAACACGATCAAGTCGCCGTCGGGCTACAAGACCCGGCCTTTCGACAGCGTGTTGCAGGAAGTGCGCGAGTTCTTCGCGGTGCACAGCGCCGAAGGGACGATCCCGGGCGGTGTGCATTTCGAGATGACCGGCAAGGACGTGACCGAATGCACCGGCGGCCTGCGGGCGGTATCGGACGAGGATCTGTCGAGCCGCTATCACACGGCCTGCGATCCGCGTCTGAACGCGTCGCAATCGCTGGAGCTGGCGTTTCTGGTGGCCGAAGAGCTGTCGCAGCGCCGCAAGGATCTGGCGCGCAAAGCGGTGTGAACAGGGCGCGCGCCGAGGGGGCATCGAGCCCCTCGGCGCGCATCGGGGGCGCTGCCCCCACGCGCGTGCCGCGCTCCCCCGGGATATTTCAGGCATAAAGTTGGGGCGGCGGGCGGTTGGGCGCGCCGCCCTTTTCCGTCAGGCCTTGCCGCCGTTGATGACCATCAGGCTGGGTTTCTGACCGACGGGCAAACGGGCGGGTGGGATGTCGCGCTGGGTGCGCATCGGCGCGATCAGGCGGAAGCGGCGCGGGGCGCGCCCGGTGGGGCCGCGGGTTTCGAGCACGCCGAGGATCCGGGTGATGCGGTTTTCGGTGTCGGTCAAGGGCAGCAGCGCCAGCATCCCGTCGAGTGCTGGCTGCGCCAGTCTGGCATCGGCGCGCAGGGGCAACAGCGCGCGGGCGCCCTGGCCGACCTGCAAGAGCGCTTCGGCCAGCTCATCGCGGGCGGTCGCCGCGAAGAAGACGCTGAGCGGCATCCCGCGGGGTTCCATGCCCAGAAGGTCGTTGAGCTGCTGGCCGGCAAGACGCAGCCGGGCAACACGCGGCGCGACCAGCTCGGCTATGAACATCACATCGAGGCAATGCGCCAGCGGGCGGGGGTCGATCTCGGACCGGGGGGGCGATGCGGCCATCGCGCAGCGATTCCCAATGGGTTTGCACGGCACGAACGGTGGGAAAGTCCGGCGCGGTTTCGCGGGTGGCAAAGGGCAGGCGCAGGATCCTGCCGCGCTGCGGGGGTGGTATCGGACACGGCGTCAGACATGGTGTCTCCGGGGCTGCAGGCAACACGGGGCCGGACGGGCAGGGGCAGTGCGCCGTTGTTTCGGGAACCGCAGGTGTTAACCTTTGATTGAGAAGTCTTACTGATGCCTTAATGTAGCCTCATTCTCTTCAAAACAGGACGAATTTTAGGAAAATGGTTAAGTCGATGACGGGCTTTGCCGCCCAAACGGGCGATATCGCAACCGAAACGGGTGTTTACGCCTGCCAATGGGATCTGCGCAGCGTCAACGGGCGCGGGCTGGATCTACGGTTTCGGGTACCCGACTGGCTGGATGGGCTGGAGGCTGCGCTGCGAAAACGGCTGGGGGACCGGCTGAACAGGGGCAATGTGAGTGTCACATTGAAGCTGACCCGGAGCGACTCAGGCGCGTCGATGCGCGTCAATGCCGCCGCGCTGGATGCGGCTGTCGCGCTGGTGATCGCGGCCGAAACACAGGCCGAGCGGCAAGGGCTGGGGCTGGCGCCGATGACGGCGGCGGATCTGCTGGCGATCAAAGGCGTGATGGATAGCGGGCCCGAACAGGTTGACGCCGCGCCGTTGGTCGCGGCGCTGGTGGAACGCGCCGGGCCGTTGATCGACGCGTTTGAGGCGGCGCGCGCCGCAGAGGGCGCGGCGCTGGCGGCGATCCTTGGCGGACAGGTTGCGGCGATCGCCGATCTCACCGATCAAGCCCGCGCAGCCGTCGAGGCGCGCCGCCCCGATCAGGTATGCGGGCTGAAAGCGGCGCTCGCCCGCCTGACCGAAGCAGCCCCCACGCTGGAGCCGGGCCGTCTGGAGCAGGAACTGGCGCTGATCGCTGTCAAGACCGACGTCACCGAAGAACTGGACCGGCTGGCCGCCCATGTCGAGGCCGCAAAGACGCTGCTGGCCTCGGATCAGCCGGTGGGCCGCAAGCTGGATTTCCTGATGCAGGAATTCAACCGCGAGGCCAACACCTTGTGTTCCAAGGCACAAAGCGCCGAGCTGACCCGGATCGGGCTTGACCTCAAGACCGTCATCGACCAGATGCGCGAGCAGGTTCAGAACGTGGAGTAGGCGCATGGCGCGGCGTGGTCTCTTGATTATCCTGTCCTCACCCTCGGGTGCGGGCAAATCGACGCTGGCACGGCGGCTGATGCAGTGGGATCCGACGCTGAGCTTCTCGGTCAGCGCCACCACCCGCGCGCCGCGCCCCGGCGAGACCGACGGGGTCGAGTACTATTTCCGCTCAAAACCTGAATTCACCGCCATGGTCGATGGCGGCGAAATGCTGGAACATGCCGAGGTCTTCGGCAACTATTACGGCACCCCCAAAGGCCCGGTCGAGGCGGCGATGAAAGACGGGCGTGATACGCTGTTTGACATCGACTGGCAGGGCGGCCAGCAGGTGCGCAACTCGTCGCTGGGCAAGGATGTGGTGTCGATTTTCATCCTGCCGCCCTCGATCGCCGATCTGGAATCGCGGTTGCGCAGCCGGGCGCAGGACAGCGACGATGTGATCGCGGGCCGTATGGCGAAAAGTCGTGACGAGATCAGCCATTGGGCGGAATACGATTACGTCGTGGTGAACCACGATGTCGAACAGGCCGAGGCCGAGGTGCAAACCATCCTGCAGGCCGAGCGCATGCGCCGCGACCGACAGCCCGGTCTGAGCGACTTCGTGCGGGGCCTGAACCGCGAATTCGAAACCCGCAGCTTTGGAGACCGCCAATGATCTATGCCCTGGGCGACCTGACCCCTGAGATTGATGCACAGGCCTGGGTGGCCCCGGATGCCAATGTCATCGGCAAGGTCCGGTTGCTTGCAGGCGCGTCGGTCTGGTTCACCGCCACGCTGCGCGGGGATAACGAGTGTATCGAGATTGGTGAGGGCTCGAACGTGCAGGAGGGCTGCACGCTGCACACCGACATGGGCTATCCGCTGAGCATCGGGCGCGGCTGCACCATCGGGCATAACGTGATCCTGCACGGCTGCACGATTGGCGATTATTCCCTGATCGGCATGGGCGCGACGATCCTGAACGGCGCGAAGATCGGCAAGAACTGTCTGATCGGCGCGGGCGCGCTGATCACCGAGGGCAAAGTGATCCCCGATGGCAGTCTGGTGATGGGCTCGCCGGGCAAGGTCGTGCGCGAACTGGATGCCGCGGCGATCCAGCGGTTGCAGATGTCCGGCGTGCATTATCAAGAGAACGCACGCCGGTATCGCGACGGGCTCAAGGCCCTGTAACCGCCTCAGGCGCGGCGCACGCAGCCTGCATAGAGCGTCGAGGTGTTCGGCCCGTCGGACAGGATGGCGTGCACCTCGAGATAGCCCTGCGACTGCAAGCAGCTGTTCATGGCGCCGACCATCTGGCGGTAGATGTTGGTTGCGTCCCCCGTGCGGGTGCCGCGGCGGATGCACAGATGACCCGAGGTGCAGGTCGTGGTCTGCGCGCGCTCCTGGGCAAAGACCCGGTTCAGATCGTTCCGATCACTGGTGCATTCCAGCGTCACCGCATCGGCCGAGGTCATGCGCAGGCGGATAAACCCGCCCGATGAGCGACAATTGGCATCCTGTGTGGCGTAGCAGGTGATCGCGCCGGTGCCGCAATTGTCGAGCGCGGCGGCTTCTCCCGGGCCGCTGCCGCCACTGCGGTTTTGGGCCAAGGCGGCGGGCGTCAGGCCCGGCAGCATGAACAGCGCAAGGGCAACGCATCGGGGCAGGGTCGAGAACAGAGACATGGGGCAGCTCCTTTTGGAATGATGCCCATGGGTCGTGCCACTTGCCTGCAGCGTTCAAACGGGCCGATCCGCTCAGCCGTTTCGCGCCTGCAGATCGCGCAGCACCGCCAGCCGGATCGCCGTGGCCAGACCGGTATCGCCGCGCGCGTCGTCGATCTCGGCGGCGAGTTCGTTGAAGCCCTTGTCCCGCCTGCGGGCCAGCGCGCGGAACGCGTCCCAGAACTCGGGCTCCAGCGAGACCGAGGTCCGGTGTCCGTGCAAGGTCAGCGAGTGCTTTTGCGGGCGGCTCATGCGCCGCGCAGCATCGGGAACCAGTCCTCGCGCAGCCGCTGGCCCGGCTGCATGTCATGGCCGGGGTAGGGCGGCGAGGTTCGGCCCGGGCGCTCGACATAGCGCGCATCGTCGCCCACCAGCCGCAGCGAAAACGCCCGGCGGCGGTTCTGGGTGGTGTTCCCGCGTGAGCCGTGAAGGGTCAGAAAGTTGAACGCCACGGCATCCCCCGGCTCCAGCGCCCATTCCAGCACCGTCATGCCCTCGGCATCGGGGTCGGGAACCGGCATATAGGCGTCTTCGTCCGGGTAGAAGCTGGTCTCGGCCAGCCAGCGCGTCGGCAGCACAGGCTTCGGCCACAGATGCGAGCCGGCAACGCAGCGCAGCGTGGCATCGGTCACCGGGTCGAGCGGCGACCAGAAGCTGACGGTCTGCTGACCCTCAACAAAGTAGTAAGGCCCATCCTGATGCCACGGCGTCGGTTTCGAGGTGCCCGGTTCCTTGACCAGCACATGGTCATGAAACATCTGCACCGATTGCGAGCGCATCAGCTGCGCGGCGACCGCGGCGACCGGCGAGTGGCGGATCGCGTCGGCGAATTCCGGGATACGTTCCCAGTTGCAGTAGTCGTCAAAAAACCGCCCGCCTTCGCCGGGCTTGAGGTTCTCGGCGGCATAGGGGCCCGGCTCGTCCATGTTGCGCGCGATCCCGGCGCGCAGGGGTTCGACCCAGTCGGCCCAGAGCCCACGAATAACGACCGCGCCGTCGCGCTGGTAGGCCTCGACATCGGCGTCGGTGACAAGCGGGTGGGACATGGCGCGGCTCCTGAGCGTTGGGTGAGGGCAGACTGAGCGAAGGGGCGAGGAGAAGTCAATCGCCTGCGACCTGCGCGCGGGTTCTGCGCTGGGGTAGGGTGCGCTTCAGCGCACCGGCGGCGGGTGCGCCGACTCACCTCTGCGCAGAGCTGGGATGCGGGCGGTGGCCGTCGCCATGTCGCCCTGACATCCGATAACCACCGCCGTTTCTGGCGGGTGATCTGGCGAGATTTCCGGCGCTCGGCGGCCGGGGGCAACCGATTCTTGCGCGACGGGCGTCAAAGCGCGCTCAAAGCCTCCGCCTGAAGAATCACACGTTTCCAGTGCGCTAACCGCAAAGACCCCCGCTGTTATCCGATAACACCCCCCGGTTATCGCCCCTCAGCCCGGTGATTTTGTCTGACCGCCCCGATCCGCCCCATGTTGGGTTCATCGGAAGCGCACCACCGGCCCACAGCGGCCAGCGCCCCCCGGGACCACTCAGACGAACGACCACACCACACCCATTCAACCGGCCGCAGCGCCACCCATTACCGGAGACCCCCATCATGTTCGCCAAGACCTTTAAAACCGTCGCCCTGATCGCCGTCATCGCCGCCACCGCAGCCCCCGCCCTTGCCACCGGCAGCCGCGTCCATGTCGAGCAATACGGCTGGAACAACCAGATCGGTGGCGGCCAGGGTGGCCGTGGCCAGCGCCTGACCGTGATCCAGAACGGCGGCGCCAACCTGTCGATCAACACCCAGGACGGTCGCCGCAACGAGGCCGCTGTCGGCCAGACCGGCTATTACAACTCGGTCGACACCGACCAGTATGGCCGCCGCAACGTCGCCGGCGTCAGCCAGATGGGCAACAACAACGACGCCACCGTCGGCCAGTACGGCAACCGCAACGTCGCCGCCGTCGTGCAGATCGGCAACGGCCATTCGACCTCGGTGCAGCAGCACGGCTCGAACAACGTCGCCGCCATCGTTCAGTACTGACCTCTCTCGCGGGGGGCAACGCGCCCCCGCATCCCGCCTTTTCGCCACAGGAGTTTCCCATGCGCCCTTTCAGCACCAACCACCGTGGCCCCGCCATTTTCCTGGGCCTGAGCCTCGCCGGCTTTGCCGCCGCCTGTTCCTCGGCTTCGGCCACCGCTGACACCGCCAATGGCCCGCTGCGCTGCGAGATCGCGCTCAGCGCCTTGCCCGGCGGCACCCAGATCGGCGGCACCGTGCTCTCGCCGACCCCGATCAGCGGCACCTACGAGATGGCGATCACCAGCCGCTCATCCGGCGGCCGCGCCACCATCCGCCAGTCGGGCGATTTCACCGCCCCGGCCCATGTTCGCACCCCGCTGGGCGAGACCGAGTTGACCGGCTCCCCCGCCAGCCACAGCGTCGATCTCGAAATCCGCGTCAACGGCCGCCGGCTCACCTGCGCCGATCCCAGTCTCTGACGCGGCCCCACCTCTGACACGACCCCGGTGGCCGGGCGACCCCCGGACCCTTTGGTTCGCGCCCGGCCACCGGATTTTGACGACCCCTGACGTTTCATCGACCGCTTTTCACGCCTCAGACTTTCCTCGCCCCCCTTTTTCACCCCTCCTCTGCCAAGGAACCCCGCCATGACCGCTTTCCTCCCCAAACTCGCCCTCGCCGCCGCCCTCGCCACCGCGCTGCCGCTCGCCACCCCGGCCGAGGCCGCAGGCTCGCTCTCGATCAACGTCGCCCCCTCGAACCAGCAGGAAGCCAACCTCTTGCGCCTCGGCCTCGCCGCCTATGCCTTGCACCGCGACGTCCGCGCCAACGGCCATGTCACCCAGCACGGCGTCAACAACGCCGCCGGTATCGCCCAGGGCTCCACCGATCAGGCGATCATCCATCAGGAAGGCGCGGGCCACACCGGCACGATCGCGCAACAGGGCGGCAACAACGCCTATGGCCTCTTCCAGTTCGGCCAGAACACCAACGCCGCCGTCGCCCAGAACGGCGGACAAACCGGCCTCACCCTGCAATTCGGCTGGTGAAGGCCAAACGTCAGACGATCAATTTTTCACCCCATGAAAGGACTTATCCCATGCCCCGCATTGCTTCCCTCTCGACCCTCGCCCTGATTGCCGTGGCCCTGACCGGCTCGATGGCCAGCGCCACCACGATCATCACCACCTCAAACACCACCCCGCTTGCCATGACCGCGATGGAAAGTGACGGGCTGGGCAGCGCCCGCGCCACGATGCGTCATACCCTGCGCCATCGCTCGGCCACTGGTGGCAACGTGACGATCATCAGCAGCACCGAGCCCGTCATCGTGACGCGACGCGAAGGTCTGTTCTCGGGCTTCTTTGCCTTCCTCAGCCCGTTGTTCGGGGGCTATCACCGCGACGCGCCGACGCATCATGCCGATGTTGAACCCCTTGTGGCGCATCGTGGTTCGGCCTTGATGCAAGCGGATACGCACGACGACCGCGCCAACAGCTTGATGAGTACGCTCACGCGGCGTCTGTCGCGCTGACCGCAGACTGAGTTGAAAGCGGGGCCCCTCGGGGCCTCGTTTTCATTGCAATAGCAATGATATTGACAGGCGGGCCTGATTCGTGGTTGATGGCCATAACGTTGCAAGTGCAATGAAATGGAGGAGCCCCGATGACCGCACCCGTCCTGAAGATCGACCAGATGCACCACGTCGCCTATCGTTGCCGCGATGCGAAAGAGACAGTGACCTGGTACACCCAAATGCTGAACATGGATTTCGTGCTGGCGATTGCCGAGGATCAGGTGCCCTCAACCCACGAACCCGATCCCTACATGCATATCTTCCTCGATGCCGGGATGGGCAATATTCTGGCGTTCTTCGAGCTGCCGACCAAGCCCGAGATGGGCCGCGATCCCAACACACCCGCCTGGGTGCAGCACATCGCGTTCAAGGTGAAAGACCGTGATACGTTGGTGGCGTTCAAGGCGCATCTCGAAGCGCAGGGCGTCGCGGTGCTGGGCGTGACCGACCACGCCATTTTCCATTCGATCTATTTCTTCGATCCCAACGGCCACCGGGTCGAACTGGCTTGCCCCGATCCTGAGGAAGAGGCGATGCTGGCGCGGCTGGATGCGGTGAAATGGGAGATGCTGGAAGAATGGTCGCGCACCAAACGCGCGCCGCAGCACGCGGCCTGGATGCACGCCAAGGAATTGGGCAAAGAATCAGTCTGACGTCACGCGCCTGTCGCACAGGGCGTGCAGTCTTCCGGTGATTTCAGCACCTAATTGTCTCGGCTCAAAAGGGGAGTAAGCCATGCGCTTGCTCCCCTTCTTTTAAGCGCGCAGCGGCCGTAGCAGAGTCAGCGCAAAGGGGCAGGCATGAGACTTTCTCACATCAGCCTGACGGCGCGCGATGCTGACGCCCTCGCCGCATTCTATCGCCGGGTTTTCGGCTGCACCGAACTGCGGGCGCGGCGGCGTCTGAGAGGCGCGGTGGTCTGGCGCGGGAACGGGTTGCCGGGAACCGCAATCGACTCGCTCTGGCTGGGCCTGCCGGGGGCAGCAGGGGTATTTCTGGAGATCCTGGAATACAGCGAGACTCAGCATGGTGTTGCCCCTGCAGTCAACTCGCCCGGCTATGGCCATCTGTCCTTTGTGGTCGAGGATCTTGAGGCGACGATGGCCGCGATTCTTGCGGCGGGCGGGCAGACGCAGGGCGAGATTACCAATTTCGGCAGCGCTGCGGCCCCGTTCCTGATCGTCTATGTGCGCGACCCCGAGGGCAATGTGATCGAGTTGGAACAGCCTGACTGACCCTTAGTCAGCCACACGCCACCGCTCTTCCAGCACCTCGATCGCCCGTACCCGATCGACCGTCTTGGGGTGCGAGGCAAGCCAGACCGGCGGCGCACCGCGCATGCCGGCCAGCCCCTCGAGCCGCGACAGCAGCGCCTTTTGCGGTTCGGTGCCGATCCCGGCCTTGGTCAGCAGGGCGGCGGCGTATTCGTCGGCCTCGTATTCGTCCTTGCGGCTGAGCCCTGCGGCGAGCATCGACACCAGCGCGTTGGCGATCCAGATGCCGACCCCCGGCAAGAGCCGACCCAGAACAGCCGCCAGCGCCACGCGCACCGCGTTCTGGCCGGAAAAGTCGATCATCCGCCGCCGTGTATGCCCCAGCGCCACATGGCCCAACTCATGGGCGATGACCGAGGCCAGTTCTTCGGCGCTGACCTCTCCGGCGCGGTAGCGGTCCAGAAACCCGCGGGTCAGAAAGATCCGGCCATCGGGGGCGGCAAGGCCGTTGATCGTAGGAATTTCATAGACATACACGCTGATCTTTTGCAGCCCCAAGGCCCGCGCCATGCGGTCCGTCAGCGTTTTCAACCCCGCGTCGGCCAGCGGGGTCGAGTTGCTGTCCAGCTCACGCGCCGTCCGCCAGGCAGAGAAATGCCAGTAGACCAGACCGTAAGCGAGGGCGAGCAGAAGGGGGGCGAGGCGCAGCATCCCTGAGATATGGACGTCCGCGCCGCGCGTGACAAGGTCAGGCGGTCAGTCCCGCCAGATGCGAGGCACAGCCGAGCAGGGCGGCATAGTCATCCTCGACCATTGCGACCGGGAAGGATTGCACCAGCGATGAAAAGCGCCCCATCTCGGAATAGGCCGCGCCCATGCCCAGATCGGCCAGATGCGGCGACATGGCGCGCGCCACGCTGCCGATCAGGAAGATGCCGCCGAACGGCAGATGCACCAGCGCCAGCGTTGCCAGCGTCCGGCCCATGATCGACGCGTAGAGCGCGCCGGTTTCGCGCGCCCGCGGATCGCCGGCGGCGATCGCGGCAGTCAGGTGCGCGCCGGACAGGTCCTGCCCGCTCACCCAGCGGTGCAGCGCTTCCAGCCCGCGCCCGCAGAGCACTTCCTCGACCGTGGCGATACCGTGCAGCGCGGCCAGATGCCGCGCCAGCGCCTCTTCGCGCTCGCCGTGGCGGGGCAGGTGGATATGCCCGCATTCCGAGGCCGCCACCTGCGTCCCGCTGCTGAAATGGTAGACCGGTGCCGCGTTGAACCCGGTTCCGGCCCCCACAACCAGTTGCGTGCCACCGTCAATGGCCGGGCCGGTCGGCAAGAGCTGACGCACATGGCGCGGGTCCAGCGATCTGAGCGCATAGCCCTGCGCCTGAAGATCGTTCAGGATCGCCACCCGGTGGGTGCCGCCCACGTCGGCCAGATCCTCGGCGGTGATCGTCCAGTCCAGATTGGTCATCTGCGCCACGCCGTCACGGACCGGCCCGGCGACGGCGACGCAGACACCCGCGCAGTCGGTGGTCGCCGTCTCACGCAGGTATTGCTGCAAGATTTCGGTCAGCGAGCCGCGTCCCTTGTTGGGAAACTTGCGGATCGAACCCTGCCGTGGCACGCCGCCATCGGCCAGCGCGACGCGGGTGTTGGTGCCGCCGATATCGGCCACCAGATCGGGGGCAGGGGTATAGGGCCAGGATTTGAGCGGTCTGTCGGGCATAGGGCTCTCGTGCTTACCTCACCTTCATAGCGACAAGTGCGGCGCGGCTCCACGCCCTTTCAACACCCCAGCGCGACTCCCTGTCCTCTTGCGCCGGGATGGCTGCGGGCGTTCAGTGCATTACCGCCGCAGGAGGCCGATGATGTCCGACAAACCGCGCCACTTTCCGCCGCCACCGCCGTTGGTGCAAAAGACCCCCGGGCTTTGGCGTCGCACGCCGCCTGCGATCTTTCCCCCCTGATGGGGCTTCTCGGGCTGGGTCTGGCCTGGCGGGTGATTGCGCTGCAGCCGGGGCTGATGCCGCTGCAGCCGGTAGGCGAGGCTGTCTTGGGCGCGGTGCTGCTGCTGACGCTGTTTTCGCTGGTGGCGTGGCTCTCCAAACCGCTGCGCCGCCCGGGCGTTGTGATCGACGAGATCGCCGTCCTGCCGGGCCGCGCCGGGCTCGTCGCTCTGGTGCTGTCGGTGGTTCTGGCAGCCTCGGCGCTGCGGCCCTATGCCCCCGGACCGGCGCTGGGGTTGGCTCTGGGCGGGCTTGTCGCCCTCGCAGCCTTGGGCGCGCTGATCGGCTACAGGCTGCTCACCGGGCCGCAAGAGGGCCGCTCCGTGAACCCTGTCTTCCACCTCACCTATGTCGGCTACATCCTTGCGCCGCAAACGCTGATCCCGCTGGGCTACACCGGGCTTTCCAACGCGATACTCTGGGTCACGATGCCGATTGCGCTGGTGATCTGGCTTGCCAGCCTGCGTCAGCTCCTCACCCGCATTCCGCCCGCGCCGCTACGCCCGCTGATGGCGATCCATGTATCGCCCGCCGCACTGCTTGCATCGGTCAGTGTCCTGCTCGGCTACCCGCTGCTCGGCGCCGCTTTCGCGCTTCTGGCTCTGGCGCTGCTGGCCAGCCTCGCCGCCTCTGTCCGCTGGCTGCTGGCCTCGGGCTTCTCGCCGATGTGGGGTGCATTGACCTTTCCGCTGGCCGCCACCTCGACCGCGGCGATCCTCGCTCTGGGCACCCCCGGCCTGTGGATCGGCGCAGTGCTCCTTCTCGCCGCCACCGCCCTCAACCCCTGGGTCGCCTTCCGCATCTTCAAGAGCTGGGCCAAAGGCGACCTCGCCGCGAAAACCAACGCCGCAACCGCCTGATCATTTTCTGTCGGGAAATATCCACGGGAGGAGTCCAGAGGAGGGGGCGTGCCCCCTCCTCTGGCGGGGGAGCGCGAGGGGCGAGCAGCCCCTCGCACCCCGCTCACCGAAAGTGCTTGGCCAGCTTCAGCCCCTGGCCTTGATAGTTCGACGCAATCCCCGCGCCATAGAGCAGGTCCGGCACCTCGGCCATCCGCTCGTAGACCAGCCGCCCGACGATCTGCCCGTGCTCCAGCACGAAAGGCGCTTCATGGCAGCGCACCTCCAGCACCCCGCGCGCGCCGACACCACCCGCCGCCGCATGGCCGAAACCGGGGTCGAAGAACCCGGCGTAATGCACGCGGAACTCGCCAACCATCGCCAGATAGGGCGCCATTTCAGCGGCATAGCCGGGGGATGCACACGGCCTCGCGGCTCACCAGAATATAGAAGGCACCCGGATCGAGGATCAGCTGGCCATTGCTGGCGTGCAGCTCTTCCCAGAAATCCGCCGGATCATAGGCGCCGATCTTGTCCAGATCGATCACGCCCGCATGGGGCTTGGCGCGGTAGCCCAGCAGATCGCCCGACGCAGGCTTCAGATCGACCGAAAAGCCCAGACCTTGCGAAATCACCGCCGTGCCTGAAACCAGCGGCACCTCGGCATTCAGCGCGATCAGTTCGGCGTCCGACAGCACCGCCTGACCTTGCCGCAGGCGCAGCTGGTTCAGCCGCATGCCGGGCCGCACCAGCACCGAGAACGAGCGCGGGCAGATCTCGGCATAGAGCTTGCCGGTATAGCCTTGCGGCACACGGTCGAATTCCACGCCCTCATCGGTGATCACGCGCACCAGCAGGTCCAGCCGTCCGGTCGAGCTTTTGGCGTTGGTGACGGCGCTCAGGCCCGCAGGCAGGGCCAGCTGCTCCCTCAGTTCGACGACATAGACGCAGCCCTTTTCCAGCACCATGCCGGTGCCCAGATCGAACCGGTGCATCTCGAATTCTGCCAGCCGTTCCGCGACCTTGCGGCCCTTGCCGGGCAGGAACGAGGCGCGCAGGCGCACGGCAGTCGCACCAAGCCTGAGGTCCAGACTGGCAGGCTGCACCTGTTCGGGCAGCACGGCGGGCGTGGCGTGAATGACGCCTTGCTCGATCAGGGAACGCAGTGTCTGTGAGGGGATCACGCCGGGCAGATCGGTCATCTCGCCTCCTGAGTTAAGCAAACGGCCCGCAGCCAAAAAGACTGCGGGCCGTGCATGAAGTGGTCGGGCTGGCGAGATTCGAACTCACGACCTTCCGTCCCCCAGACGGACGCGCTAACCAAGCTGCGCCACAGCCCGACGAGGTGCCTTCTACCGCTTTTCACGCCGGGGGCAAGCGCCAAAATGCGCCATCCGGTGCGAAAGTCGGCCAAGGCGTTCCGACTCACCAGCGACCGGCGCCCGAGGCTTCGGACATACGCTCCAGCAGGCCGTCGATCCGACGCGCCAGCAGCTCGGCATGGTCGCGGTTCGGGCCCAGACCATTGCGCGCCAGCGACCGCAGACGACGCGCGATAAGCGCGCGCTCGGACGGTTCCATGATCTCGGCAAGCTCGGCGGTCGAGCCGGTGTCCTCAGGCACGTCAGGCTGCTGCGCACGCGCTGCTACGGGCTCGGGGTGAGGATCAGCCACGCCGGGCGCGTCATCCTCAGGCTGGGCGGCTGCGGGGGCAGCCGTTTGGGCAGTTTCCGGCTCATCCCACGGTGCCTCGGGGAGCGCGACTTCCGGTTCCTCGACCTGAGCGGGCTCAGCCGGGGGTGAGGCGGCGACAAAAGGCAAGACCACAGACGGCTCTGAGTCAAGGTCAGCGGGGGGCGAGCGCCGGTTCGGGCGCGGTCCAGCTGCCCGCCGACTCGGCATTTTCTTCGGCTTCCTCATCCGGCAGAGCGCCGACAGCGGCGTCGTCCGTCTCGCTCGCGCTGTCCTCGAGCGACTCGTCATAGGCGTCGTCTTCCGGGGCCGAGGCAAGACTCGGCAGGGGCATGCCCAGCCCGGCGACATGCTTGACGCCTTGCTCTTGCAGCACACGCTGCACGCCGCGAATGGTCATGCCCTGATCTTGCAACAGCACCTTGATACCGTTGATCAGCGCAACATCATCGGGCCGGTAATACCGGCGCCCCCCGGCGCGTTTGACCGGTCTGATCTGATAGAATTTGCTTTCCCAGAACCGCAGCACATGGGCCGGGGTTTCAAGGATTTCAGCCACTTCGCTAATGGTGCGAAAGGCCTCGGGCGCCTTTTTCATGCGTTACGCCTTGTTGCGCAGATTCCCGCGCGACACGCGTTCCTTCATCAGATGCGACGGACGGAACGACAGAACACGACGGGGGCTGATGGGCACCTCTTCGCCGGTCTTGGGATTGCGGCCCAGTCGCTCGGACTTGGCGCGCACGCTGAAGGTTCCGAAAGAGGAAATCTTGACCTGTTCGCCCTCAACCAGGGCGTCGGACATGTATTGAATCACGGATTCGACAAGCGCCGCAGATTCGTTCCGCGAGAGGCCAACCTCCCGGAAAACGGCTTCGCTCAGATCCATCCGCGTCAGAGTCTTCTCGCTCATGTCAAACTCCCACTGTTCACACGCCGTGTGTCAGAAGATGCGGCAAGGAAATTCTGCTGTCAACACCGGGGTTTGCGCTGCGTTGTTTGCATGGGCTGCGAAGGTCGCCCCGTAGGCGCTTACCAGCGCAAAACAACCGAGCCCCACGCCAGCCCGCCGCCAATCGCTTCGGTCACGATCAGGTCACCCTGTTTGAGCTTGCCCTGATCCGCGCCGACTGACAGCGCCAGCGGGATCGAGGCCGCCGAGGTATTGCCGTGGTCCTGAACGGTGACGATGACATTGTCCATCGACAGGCCCATTTTCTTGGCCGTGCCCTGAATGATGCGGATATTGGCCTGATGCGGCACGATCCAGTCAACCTGAGCCGAGGTGAGACCGGCGCGTTCCAGCGCGGTTTCCGCCGTCGACGTCAGTTTCTCAACCGCTTGACGAAACAGCGGGTTGCCCTGCATGCGCAGCTTGCCCGAGGTGCCGGTCGAGGACACGCCACCGTCGACGTAGAGCATCTCGCGGAAGCGACCGTCCGAGTTCAGATCCGCCGACAGGATACCGCGATCCGAGGTCTCGCCGGTGCCCGGCTGCCCCTCAAGGATCAGCGCACCGGCGCCGTCACCGAACAGCACGCAGGTCGAGCGGTCGGTCCAGTCCATGATCCGGCTGAACGTTTCTGCGCCGATCACCATGATCCGTTTGGCCTGACCGGCGACGATCAGCGCGTTGGCATTGGCCAGCGCAAAGACGAAACCGGCGCAAACGGCCTGCACGTCAAAGCCGAACGCCCGGTTCGCGCCGATTTCGGCCTGAACCATCGTGGCGACAGAGGGGAAGGTCAGATCGGGCGTCGAGGTCGCAACCAGAATCGCGTCCAGATCGTCAGCCTCGATCCCGGCATTGGCCAGGGCGGACCGGGCGGCGTTGATCGCCAGATGCGAGGTGAACTCGCCCTCAGCCGCGAAATGACGCCGCTCGATTCCCGACCGGCTGACGATCCAGTCATCCGATGTATCCAGCGTCGCCGCAAATTCTGCATTCGGCACCACGCGTTCGGGCAGGTAGTGACCATAGCCGATCACCACGGCGCGCGTGACGGTCTTCTGTGTCATGCCGTGTCTCCGTTGGGCTCTGCAGCTTGGGACGATTGCGCCGCAATCACAAGCCGTTCGGCCATCCGACCCCGATAACCGGACTGTGCCAGCTTGGCAGCCAGTCCGATCGCGGCAGCGATGCCGGTGGCATCCGCCGAGCCGTGCGATTTGACCACGGTGCCGTTCAGCCCCAGAAACACACCACCATTGACCCGGCGCGGATCAATGCGGGTGCTCAACCGTTTGAGAGCACCGCGGGCGAGCAGGGCACCCAGCATGGCCAGCGGGCCGGATTTGAACGATTCGCGCAGGAAATCGCCGACCAGCTTGGCCGTGCCTTCACCGGTTTTCAGCGCGATATTGCCGGTAAAGCCGTCGGTGACGATCACGTCGACGCGGTCCGAGGGAATGTCGGACCCTTCGACGAAGCCAACGTATTCATAGCGGCCGGTTTCCTGATGCCGCGCGATGAGTTCATGCGCGGCTTTGATCTCGGCCCGGCCCTTGTGTTCTTCGGTGCCCACATTGAGCAGGCCGACACGCGGGCGCGGTTCGCCAAAACCATTGCGGAAATAGGTCACGCCCATGATCGCATAGGCAAGAAGGTCCACCGCCTCGGCCTTAATGTCCGCGCCGACATCGAGCATGGTGTTGAACCCATGCCGACCCCGCGCCGGCCACAGACAGGCGATGGCAGGGCGGTTTACCCCGTCCATCCGGCGCAGCTGCAACATCGACACGGCCATCAGCGCCCCGGTATTGCCGCAGCTGACAGCTGCCGAGGCCTCGCCGGATTTCAGCGCGGTGATGGCGGACCACATCGACGTGTCCTTGCCATGACGCATGACATGGCTGGGCTTGTCATCCATGGTCACGGCGCGGTCGGCATGAACTACGGACAAGCGGCCCGCGAGCGCGGGCTCGCGGGCTACGAGCGGCTCAAGAGCCGCCTTGTCGCCATGCAGAATGATATCGACACGCGGGTCGGATTGCACCGAAAGGGCGCATCCCGCAACCACGGCCGCCGGTCCACGATCCCCGCCCATGGCGTCAACCGATATGACCAGACGGTCCGTAGAGGACGTTGCCGAGCTTTGCCCGGCGTGCAGATGTTCCTGCTCGGAAGCCATCATTGCGCCGCCGGACTTATCAATCAGGCCGCGTCGTCGTCCAGGTCGACCTCGGCGCGCGCGATAACCTCGCGGCTGTCGTAGTGGCCGCAGGACGGGCACACATGGTGCGGGCGCTTCAGCTCACCGCAGCTCGGGCATTCATTCGGGTTCCCGGCAACCAGAGCATCGTGCGAACGACGCATGTTACGACGGGAACGGGTCACGCGGTTCTGTTGAACGGCCATGTCAACCTCTGATATTTCGGCGGGAACGACAAAGCGGCCCGTTTAGGTGGAAACTTCTGTGCGATGCGCCTTTACACCGCCTGAGCGGCAGGGGAAAGACCCACCCTGCATGAAGCGCGGAACATAGAAGGTTTTTGCCAGCGCGCAAGGGGGGATTTGGCTTATTCGGGATCCCGTTTTAGCGCAGCCAGTGCGGCAAAGGGATTGGGACGGATGTCTTCCATTTCAGCGACAGCCGAGTCGGGGACTTCGGCACCGTCTGCGCGCGGATAGTCGGGCAGAGCCAGGGCCAGCGCCTCAACCATGATGGCACCCGGGTCGATCACCGGACCCAGCGGTTCGAGCGAGTCGTCCTCGGGGATCTCGTATTCCGCGCCGGTCGGTTCGGGCATGTCGCGCACGAAGTGGCGTGAGACCGGGGTGTCGATCCGCGTCGAGACCGGCTCGGCCGAGACGACGCAGGCCTGCACGACCGTGGCGCCCAGCGTGCCCTCAAGCAGCCAGTCATTGCGGCCATCTGCGCGCAAACTGCCCTGAAAGCTCAGCTTGCGGATCTTGAGGATGCCCAGTTCCTGCGCCAGGGCTGCGCGGACCTCGGGTGTGGGGGTCAGGCGAAAGCTCAGACCGCCGCGGGCCGAAAGATCGCTTACCCGCAACGGCATTGCCGCCGCGTCGGTTTCGCGGACCGGGCCTTGCCCGGATGCGGTCTCGGGTGTGCTCTGTGTCATACTGTGGCCTCCTGCCTGTCTGGCTGCCTGTCTGGCCGCGCGCGCCGCACAATCGTGCGAGCATGGCGGGGTCGGATGTTCCTTCCTTGAACACCGCCCGTGCTTTTAGTAATCCAAAGGCGGTGCAGGGTTCCAGACCTTGTCGTGATGCCGCCCAGCCGATTGGCGGCGCGAACAGGCAAATCAGCCACAATGCAAGCCAGGAGACGGGCATGATGGATCGCGCGAACCAGACGGGCAAGAGCCTTGGACGTTGGGCTTTGGTGCCGGTGATGGCTGTGTTCGTCGCGGCGTGCTCGCCGATGATGGAATATCATGGCTACGCACCGACCGACACCGATCTGGCCGAAGTCACCATTGGTCAGGATACCCGCGAAACCGTTGCGCAAAAGGTCGGTCAGCCCGGCATGGGCGGCGTGATGGAAGGGTCTGGCTGGTTCTACGTGCAGTCCGACTGGCGTCGTCGCGGCTGGCGTGCGCCCGAGGAAACTGACCGCCAGGTCGTGGCGATCAGCTTCGATCTGCGTGATCGGGTCAGCAATATCGAGCGTTTCGGTCTGGAAGACGGCGAAGTCATCAGCCTGTCGCGTCGCGTCACCGATTCCGGCCCGCGGCCCGGCGTTCTCAGCCAGGTGTTCCGCGTGCTGGGTCAGTTCTCGGCCGCCTCGCTCGGCGGCTGAGATCATTCTTCCGGTTTGAAGTCGAGCGCCACGCCGTTGATGCAGTAGCGCAGACCCGTGGGTTGCGGGCCATCGGGGAACACATGCCCCAGATGCGCCTCGCAGCGCGCGCAATGCACCTCGGTGCGGCGCATGAAGAAGCTGCGATCCTCGTGCGTTTCGACCTCGGCATCGTCGGCCGGGGCCCAGAAACTGGGCCAACCCGAACCCGAATCAAATTTCTTCGCGGTGTCGAACAACGGCGCCCCGCAGCACACACAGGTGAACAGACCCGGTTCCTTGGGAAAGTCTTCGTGGGTGAAGGCGCGCTCGGTCCCGTGCTTGCGCGTGACCTTGTAGGCCAGGGGCGAAAGCTGGGCCTGCCATTCGGCGTCTGATTTGGTTACCTTGTCGGTCATCGTGTACCTCTGCTGATCGTCCCAAAGTTAGGAGCTTGCCGCCCCATGTCCAGCCCCCAGCACCGCCCTGAACACTCGATGGTGTTCGGTGCACCGATCTCGGCGGGCGCTTTGCAGGTCCGGCTGGCGGACGCACAGGACATGCCCGCGCTGCTGGACCTGCGCGCGCGGGCGTTCCGGCGCGGGGCGCAGGACGTCGACAGCTATGACGCGGACAGCCTGCATCTGTGGGTAGGTGCGCCCGGTGGCGCGCCGCGCGCAACGTTGCGCCTGCGTCGGCATGGCGACGCAGGCGCGCTTCTGAGCGGGTATGTCGCACAACACTATGACCTACACGCGCTGGCGGCAAAGGGCGGCGAATCGCTGGAACTGGGGCGGCTGTGCACCGAGCCGGGGGCAGGGGACGCCGATCTGCTGCGCCTGCTCTGGGCCGGGGTGGCGCGGCTGGCGTTGCAGACGGGGGCGGCGCGGCTGGTCGGTTGCACGTCATTTCATACCACCGAGGCAGCGACGCTGGATCCGGCATGGGCGTTGCTGGCGTCGCGCAATCTTGGGCCTGCGGACACGCGCCCGGGGCGAATCGCACCGGAACTGCGCGGCTTTGAAGCGGCAACCACCCCGGCCGAGCCGGGTGCGGCGGCCCTGTTGCCGCCGTTGCTGCGCGCATATCTGGCGTTGGGCGGCTGGGTGTCGGATCACGCGGTCATCGACCGTGATCTGGGAACCTGTCATGTCTTTACCTGCGTCGAGATCGACCGCCTGCCCGAAGGCCGCAAGCGGGCGCTGGCCCAGATGGCAGGAACCGCGTTACCCTGACGTCTCATTCCTCTTGCGCCATGCGCCGGGACGCGGTAATGGGCGCGCACTTCACAGGTGGGGCAGGGCCTTTGCGGGGAGACATCCCGTGACGGTCCACCGGTTGGGCGCATGCCCTGAATGTCCCACCCTAGGCGCAAACCGGAAAAGGAAAACGATATGGCGCTTCCCGATTTCTCCATGCGTCAGCTGCTTGAAGCTGGCGTTCACTATGGTCACCAAACCCAGCGCTGGAACCCGCGCATGGGGCCGTATATCTATGGCGACCGCAACGGCATTCACATCGTCGATCTGACGCAAACCGTCCCGATGCTGGACCAGGCGCTCAAGGTCATCCGCGAGACCGTCGCCAAGGGCGGCCGCGTGCTGTTCGTCGGCACCAAGCGTCAGGCTTCCAAGCAGGTCGCTGAAGCCGCTGAAAAATGCGCTCAGTACTACATGAACCACCGCTGGCTGGGTGGCACGCTGACCAACTGGAAAACCGTTTCCCAGTCGATCCAGCGCCTCAAGCAGATCGATGAAGTCATGGAGCGCGGCGCTGCCGGCCTGACCAAAAAAGAGCGCCTGCAGATGGAGCGCGAGCAGACCAAACTGCAAGCCTCGCTCGGTGGGATCCGCGAAATGGGCGGTCTGCCGGACCTGCTGTTCGTGATCGACGTGAACAAAGAAGACCTGGCCATCCTGGAAGCCCGCAAACTGGGTATCCCGGTTGTCGCCGTTGTCGACACCAACTGCTCGCCCGATGGCGTTGATTACGTCATCCCCGGCAACGACGACGCAGCGCGCGCCATCGCTCTCTACTGTGATCTGGTCGCCCGTGCGGCTCTCGACGGCATGTCGGCGCAACTGGGTGCCGCTGGTGTCGACCTTGGCGAGCTGGAAGAAGCTCCTGCCGAGGAAACGATCGCCGAGAACGCCGAGGCCTGATCCAGCGCTGCCCATTTAGGGACGCGACTGACACAGGTTTGACATCGGGCAGGGGCAACCCTGCCCGCATCCCAATCAAGGAGTTTGACCCATGGCGATTACCGCTGCGATGGTGAAGGAACTGCGCGAGACGACTGGCGCTGGCATGATGGACGCCAAGAAGGCTCTGGTCGAGAACGACGGCAACATGGAAGCCTCGATCGACTGGCTGCGCACCAAAGGCCTGGCCAAGGCCGCCAAGAAATCCGACCGTGTTGCCGCTGAAGGCCTGATCGGCGTTGCCGTCGACGGTGGCCGTGGCGTGGCGATCGAGATCAACTCGGAAACCGACTTCGTTGCCAAGAACGAAGACTTCCAGCAACTGGTCCGCGACGTTGCCCGCATCGCCCTGCAAACCGGCGAGTCGGTCGAGGTGGTCAAGGCTGCCGATCTGAACGGCGACACCGTCGAGAACGTCATCAACGGTACCATCGCGCGTATCGGCGAAAACATGACCTTCCGCCGCATGCACCTGCTCGAAGGCACGACCGTTGTGTCCTATGTGCACAACGCAGCTGCCGAAGGCATGGGCAAAATCGGTGTGCTGGTCGCGCTGAACGGCCCGGCTGACAAGGCACAGGAAATCGGCAAGCAGTTCGCGATGCACATCGCTGCAACCGCACCGCTGTCGCTGTCCGAAGCCACCATGGACGCCACCGTCGCCGAACGCGAGCTGCAGGTGCAGACCGCCAAGGCGCTGGAAGAAAACGCAACGGCCGACAAGCCGAAGCCCGATCAGGTGATCCATAACAACATCATCCCGGGCCGCATGAAGCGATTCCTGGCGGAAAACACGCTGTTGGGCCAGGCCTTCGTGATCAATCCCGACCTGACGGTCGAGCAGGCCGCGAAAGAGGCTGGCGTCGAGATCACCGGCTTTGCGCGCGTCGCCGTTGGCGAAGGCGTCGAGAAGAAGGAAGAGGATTTCGCCGCCGAGGTTGCCAAGACCCTCGCTGGCTGAGCCAACATCCATTGTCACATCCAAAGGGGCGGCGCATCAAGCGCCGCCCCTTTTTCGTTGCTCCGGTCCCGGCGGTCGGGCGTCTTTTGTTCGCGATCTCGCGACAGCGCAGCGTGTGGCGGTATCGCTAACGGCGAAAAGCCGCCATTGATCAAGGGAGAGAGTAAGAGGTTATAGTCTCAACAATGGGTCATAATTATCTGATAATAAATAATAATACTCGATCCGGCGATTCTCCGCTCGTCTCGACCCGCGCCATAAAGGCGCTTAATTGTGCGCATTTTTCCTGTGCCGCTCGACATTCCCTGAAAATTCAGACAGCAATTCTCATATGGAAATAAAATGAAGCGGACGAGTGGCATGGAGCACCAAGCGATCAGTCAAACGTCGGGCAGGGCGCCTCTCTCGGACAGTGGAACCAAACCACGCGCCTTGCCGGGAATTGCAACGTTCCTGACGGCGATTCTGACCGCAACTGACCGCGAGATCCTCTGGTCGCTTCTCTGCCGCTTCTTTGCCGACCTCGGTTTTGATCACGTGATCTACGGCTATTCACCGGATCTGCGCGGCCCGGTCATGTCGGCACCCGACGAATACGTCGTTTTATCAACGCTGGCCGATGACGTTATCACCACGCTGATTGAAAAGCAGTATTACCGGATGAATGCCAGCTTTGGCTGGGCGCTGGAGAATGCGGGAATTGCCAGCTGGTCCATGACGGAACAAGAATCGGGGATTGCGCTTGAACGTCAAGTAACCGATGAGGCGCTTGGTTTTTTCGAGCGCAACAATTTGAGTGTCGGTTGCACAATCGGTTTTCCCCAAGAACGCACGCGCGGGCGGGCGGTGATGGGTTTGGCTGCGCGGCGGGGGATCAGTCAGGTCAAGGTCGACGCGCAGCTCGAGGTTAATCGTGACGTGATCTTCACCGCGGCTTCGGTGGCGCATCTGTGCCTTGTCAGCCTGCCGTATCACATCCCGGGCCGCCGCCTTACGGTGCGACAACGTGAGGTTCTGGAATGGGTTGGCAACGGGAAGACAACGGCCGATATCGCGCAGATCATGGGCATCACGCCGCCGACAGTCGAAAAGCACCTGCGGCTTGCGCGCGAGACGTTGGGTGTCGAAACCACAGCTCATGCGTTGATAAAAGCTGCATTTCTGAATCAGGTTTTCCTGCCAGTCCGTTTGCCCGCTGAAAGGAATGGGATCGTTACGCCGCTTCGCCGCTGACGCGCGGCAAGACGTGACTTCTTGATGAAATTTCGTAAAATTGCGTGGCTGCAAGGTATGGTTTAACATACTGCCACAAACTCTGAATCAAACGTATAAATATGTTATTAACGAGTGATCGAACAGCAAGCTCCTGATCCATCCAACCGGGATTGGGGGTCTTTCTCTGCGCGTTCGAAGGGCGTGTTTCTTGCCGTATCTCTACCCAACCCGATGCAGCAAGGATTTCCGGTGCGGTCGCTGCCGCACCGGATTTCTATGCTCTCCAAGACCCTGGGGCTCAGGCCAGCTGCGCGCCCGTCGCCCGTTCCGCGGCCTCGCGGATGGCGCGGATATTGGCACCGTACGGGGCGGGGTTCGCCACCGATCCACCTTTGAACACCGCCGAGCCAGCGACCAGCACATCGGCACCGGCAGCGGCAACCAGCGGCGCGGTTTGCGGCGTTACGCCACCGTCGATCTCGATATGGATGGGGCGGTCACCGATCATCGCCCGCAGGGCGCGGACTTTTGCCGTCATGTCGATAAAGCTCTGCCCGCCAAAACCGGGATTGACCGTCATCACGCAAACCAGATCCGTCAGATCCAGCAGATGCGCCACCGCGTCTGCCGGTGTGCCGGGGTTGAGCGCAACACCAGCCTTTTTTCCTGTCGCGCGAATGGCTTGCAGGGTGCGGTGAATATGCGGCCCGGCTTCGACATGGGCGGTGATGATATCCGCGCCCGCGGTCGCAAAGGCCTCGATATACGGATCAACCGGCGCGATCATCAGATGCACGTCCATCACGGTCTTCACATGTTTGCGAAAGGCGGCGACGGCGGGCGGGCCAAAGGTCAGGTTGGGCACAAAATGCCCGTCCATCACGTCAACATGCACCCAGTCTGCGCCTTGCGCTTCGATGGCTTGAATCTCGCGGCCGAAATCCGCGAAGTCGGCGCTGAGAATCGAAGGAGCGATCTTGATCTGATGAGAAAAAGTCATGTCGCGCGGGGTCCGTCTATGGCAGGGTTTTCGCCTCTGGCCCTAAGCCATCGCTCGGCTTGCGTCCACCAATATTGGAGATCTCGGCGTGTTTGAGACGCTCACCTTTGTCATTGCCCTGTTCGCAGCCGGGTTGGTGTGGCTGGCGCTGCAACGCCTGCGCAGGCTGAGCGATCGGGTTGCGCAGCTTGAGGCGCACCTGGGGCAGGGTGGCGAGCAGCCAACGGCGCCACCGGCCTCCAAAGCACCGTGGCGCCCTGTTCCAGCCGCGAAGGCCCCGACGCCGACGGTCGAAACCGTGCCGAAGCGGGATTTTGCCGCGCCACTGAATTCGTTTGCCGCGTGGATGCGCGCCAACTGGATCTATCCCGTGGCCGGCCTCGCGCTGGTGATGGCCGGGATCTATCTGGTGCAATATTCCATTGACAAAGGTCTGTTGTCCCCCAAGGCCCGCATCGGTTTGACGCTGGCGTCGGGGGCAGCGCTGATACTTGCCGCTGAGGGCCTGCGCCGCCGCTGGGGCGCGCGTGCGCATCAAGTTCCCGCGACGCTGGCAGGGGGCGGTATCGCCGCGCTGCTGGCGGGCGTGCTGGCCGCGCATCACCTGTATGATCTGCTGAGCCCCGAGGCTACGCTGATCGCGCTGTGCCTGATCTCGGCGCTCTCGATGGCGCTGGGTTGGATGCATGGTCCGATACTGGCCGCGATGGGCGTTCTGGCCGGGGCGGCGGCGCCGTTCCTGCTGGGCGAAGGGGCGCGCCGCGCCCGATCCTTTATGGCTATTTCGCGCTCATCGCCACCATGGGGCTGGCCATCGACGGGTTGCGGCGCTGGGGGTGGATCTCGGCACTGGCCGTGGTTGCGCCGCTGGCCGGAGGCGTGCTTATTCATGCGGCAAACGCCCCTGCGGACGGGTTGGCGCTGCTCACGCTCTTTGTGGTGTTTCTGGCACTGGCGCTTCCCGGCGGCGCGCTGATCCCGCGCGCAACGGGGCCGATGGTACAACAGTGGCGCAAAGCGCGCCCGAAACCTGAGGTTCTGGTCGCCGCGCTGGCTGTTGTCGTCGGGGCAGGGATCATCGTGACCCGGATCAAGGCCCCCGAAGGCATCCTCGCCGCAGGGGCACTGGCGCTGCTGGTGCCGCTCTGGACCCGGCGCGCCCCGGCGCTCGACAGCCTGTCGCTGGTCGCCGCTCTGACGCTGCCGTTGGTCGTGGCCAGCAGTCTGACAACGACGCCGCTGCTGCTGGCTTTCGTGCTCAACGCCTATGGATGGCTGCCGCAAACAGCTGTTGCCTTCGCCGCGCTGGCCGGGCTGGCGATGGTCGCACGCAGCGACGCTGCCGAAGCGCCGCGCCGGACATTGTGGGCGCTGCTGGCCGTCGCAACACCCGGCGCGACGGCTATTGCGGTCGAACTGTTCTGGCAGCCGCAAACCTTGCTGGGCTTTGGCTGGCCCGCGACAATCATGGCGCTGGCCGCCGGGTTGACGGCGCTGACACTGTGGTTTGCGCGCCGTGATGACGGGCAGGGCGGCCGTCTGGGCGTTGCCGGGGCAGCGGCCATCACGATGATCGCACTGGCGCTGATGTTGGTGCTGAGTGCGGCGGCGCTGACTGTCGCTCTGGCTGTTCTGATGGTCGCCAGCGCCGCGATGGACCGGCGCTTCAAGATCCCCAGTCTGGGCTGGGTGCTGGGTCTGGGCGCGATGACGATGGGCTGGCGGTTGGTCGTCGATCCGGGGCTGCAACCGTTGATGACGGGCAGCTACGACGCCGTCGACACCGGCCTTACACTGCTGGCGGTTCTGGCGGGGCCTCTGGTTTCAGTGGCGCTGATCCGCGCGATGCCAGCCCATGCCGCGCGCGATTGGGGCCGGATCATCTGCGAAACGGCACTGTCGGGGATCATTCCGATCGTCGTGACCGTGCTGCTGGCACGGATGTTTTCCAACATCACCGACCACGCGACGCTTGGCATTCAAACCGCGACCCTGATTGCGCTGAGCCGGGTGCAGCTTTTGCGGGCACAGCGTTTGCAGGGTAGTGTGGCGATGACCCGTGTGCGCAAACTCCTGGCGCTGTTGCTGGCCTTGGCTGCGGCTGCGTGGAGTGTCGTGCTCTGTACGCTGGTGTCGCCATTGCTTGGCGGCGGCTTGTTCGGCAACGATTTTGTGGTCGGCTGGCCGATCCTGAATGACCTGATGCTGGCCTATGGTCTGCCGGCGCTGATGGTGTGGATCGCGGCACGGCATGGAACCGGACGGCTGGCTAAGGCGGGGCGTGTCATTGCGGTACTTCTGGGCGCGGTCTGGTGCGGCCATATGATCCGCCATCTGTGGCAAGGCGCCAGCGGCATGCAACTGCGGCACGGCTTTGCCCAGGGCGAGATTTATGCCTATACCGTCGCGCTGCTCGTTGCCGGCGCTGTCGTCATGGCGATGGCGCTGTACCATGGCCGCGTGCAGTATCGCCGGCTGGGACTTGTGCTGATCGCTCTTGCCGCGGCCAAAGCCTTCTTGATTGATGCAGCGGGACTGAGCGGATTGATGCGCGCAGGGGCCTTTCTGGGGCTGGGCTTGTCACTGGCCGGTTTGGCGTGGCTCAACGCCTGGATCAGCGCTCGAATGGATGGGCGCGATGCTGCTGAGGGGCCGGAATGATCGGGGCATGCATTAGTCCAATAATCTGTATTATGTAATATATGGACACTTGCAGGCCGAGGTTGTGGCAAGGAAACTGCCATAAATACAAAGCTTTGCCGGAAGATGCTGAGACGCGCTGAAAATACGGCGACTGGCGCTACCGTGGCAACACAAGGACTCGGTCGATCTTGTTGGTTAATTTAGTTTCGAATTCTTTATACGATCGTAATCTGTTTGGACTGTAATTGCCCCAAGCTGTATAATGGCTTGCAAGATATGCCCCGGCAGGAGTTGGTCGGCATGATACACAGCAAAGCCCCTGCGCCGGATAAGTCCGCGCCGGTGGCGTTTTCCGGTGAGTTGGCCGATGCGCGGACGATCCTTGTGGTCGACGCGCAGCAAGCGATGAGTGTCCTCACACCAAACCCGCGACGGCAGAGCGTCATTCTGACGCGCAAATCGATGCTTGGTCACAAGATGCTTGCCTCGGTCCGCCCGGACGTCATCATCGGACCGCTGATGACCCAGGATTGGGACATCGTCGATCTGGCGTTGATGCTTGAGGCACTCGGGTATCGCGGTGACCTTTTTGCGGTCACCAAACCCTTGCCCCGTGCGGAACTGGTGCTGCGCGAGGTCAGCGCAGTCTGCACGCACCTGCGCGTGCGACTGCTGGAACTGCCCTGACTTAAGCGCCGCGCGGAAAGCGCTGGCCATCCTCCAGCACATTCAGGTCCATGTGGTTGCGCATGTAGCGTTCGGCAGCATTGCGGTAAGGCTGATAGTCCCAATCGGTGTACGTGCCTTGGCGCAACGCCTCATACACCACCCAACGGCGTGCCTGGCTGGCGCGAACTTCAGCATCGAAGTCCTTGAGATTCCAGCGCGTTTTGGCCATGGCGCGCAATCTCTCCAGCACCGGCGCATAGGCCGGATCCGTGGCAAGATTGTCGCGTTCGCCCGGATCGCTGTCCAGATTGAACAGCAGTTCCGGGTCCGCTGCACAGGCGATGTATTTCCACGGCCCGTCCACCAGTCCGACCATCGGTGCCACGGTGCCCTCGGCGGCATATTCCATCGGCACCGGCCCCCGTCCGCCAGTGCCATTCATCAGCGGCAACAGGCTTTCACCATCTGTCCAGGGTGCAATCTTCGCCATGTCGATGCCCGCCAGATCACACAGGGTCGGCAGCATATCCAGCGTCGAGACCGGCTGATCCACGCGCCCTGCCCCCAGACCCGGCGCCGCGATATAGAACGGTACCCGGCCCGAGTTCTCGTAGAAGTTCATCTTGAACCACAGCCCCCGGTCGCCCAGCATCTCGCCATGGTCGGACAGGAAAACGATCACCGCCTCCTGTTGCGTGCGTTCAAGCACATCAAGGATCTCGCCGATTTTATCGTCGATATAGGAAATATTTGCGAAATATCCGCGTCTTGCGCGGCGAACTTGTTCTTCGCTCGCCTCGAAGTTCTGGTAATCGAAGCTCTCCAGCAGGCGCTTGCCATGGGCATCCTGCTCCTCCCATGCCAGCCCCTCGGGCGGGTTCAGTTCGGCGCAGCCCTCATACAGATCCCAGTATTTCCGCCGTGCCACAAACGGGTCATGCGGGTGCGTGAAACTGGCCGTCAGGCACCATGGCCGCGCATCATGGCCGCGCGCCAGATCGAACAGCTTCTGACAGGTCAGATGGGCCACGTCATCGTCGTATTCCATCTGGTTGGTGATCTCGGCAACCCCCGCGCCGGTCACCGATCCGAGGTTGTGATACCACCAGTCGATCCGCTCGCCGGGCTTGCGGTAGTCCGGGGTCCAGCCAAAATCGGCGGGGTAGATATCCGTGGTCAGACGCTCCTCAAACCCGTGCAGCTGGTCCGGCCCGACGAAATGCATCTTTCCCGACAGCGTGGTCTGATACCCGGCGCTGCGCAGATGATGGGTGAAGCACGGGATGTCTGAGGCAAAGGGGGCCGCGTTGTCATAAACCCCGGTCCGGCGGGGCAATTGCCCGGCCATGACACTGGCGCGCGCCGGCGAGCACAGCGGGCTGGGGCAATAGGCCCGGGTAAAGCGCTGCGATCGCGCGGCCAGCCGCCTGAGGTTCGGTGCGTGCAAGAACGCCGCAGGGCCATCCGCCATCAGCGTACCGGTCAGCTGGTCGACCATCAGGATCAGGATGTTGGGGGTGCTCATCACGGGCCTTTATTCAAGAGGTTGCGCGGTGATGTTGACCCATGTCAGCCCCGCCTGCCAGCACAATAGCGACCATACCCCACCCGCTTTGCGACGGCTGGCGTCTCGGGACGCCCTGACATAGTCTGCGCTCAGTTTCAGACAAAAGGTGCCCCCATGGACCGCAAACTGCTGCTCATTATCCTCGACGGCGTGCCCTATGCCAACTGGCGGCGCTACTTTGGCTGCCTTGAGGGCTGGGTCGCCAATGGCGACGCGCGCGTCTGGCGCATCCGCGCGATGCTGCCATCGATGTCGGGGCCGTGTTATGCGTCGATCCATTCCGGCGTGGCGCCTCAGGTGCATGGCGTCTTGTCCAACGGGCATATCCAACGCGTCGACATGCCCGATGTGTTCAGCGAAACCCGCAAGGCAGGTGGCGTCACCGGGGCCGTGACGCACAGCTGGTGGAGCGAGTTCTTCAACCGCCACCCCTTTGATTATATTCGCGATATCGAGTATGATGAACCGGAAAGCCCGACCATCAACCACGGGCGCTTTCACACGATGACAGGGTATGATCACATCAACCAGGCGACGCCGTCGGATGTCGATCTCTTCGCCACGTTAAGCTCGCTCTGTCAGCGTTTTTCGCTGAACTACGGCATCCTGCACACCTGCACGCTCGACAGCATGGGGCACCGGTTTGGCCATGACTGCACCGAAATGGACCACGGCTGCGCGTTGCTCGATGCAATGCTGGCCAAGTTCCTGCCGGGCTGGCTGGCAATGGGCTATGAGGTGATCGTTACCGCTGATCACGGCCAGTCACAGCGCGGGCACCATGGCGGCACCGGCGCGGACCAGCAGGACGCGGCGCTGTATTACTTCGGCCCCGCCGACGGACCAGCACCGGACACTCTGATTGACCAGCGCCAGCTCGCGCCGACCATCCTCAGCCGTCTGGGGGCCGCCATCCCCGAGACGATGAAACACCCCGCGTTCCTCAGCTGAAAAGACAAAGCGCGGTTAACACCCTGTTAACCGCACCCCATTTTCTGTCTGGAAATATCCCGGGGGTGAATGCGCGGCACGCGCAGAGGGGGCTGGCCCCCCTGCCCGGTCCACCAATGCGCTCAGATACCCAGCTCGCGCAGCGTCGCAACCAGCGCCGCGGTCGAGCCATCGCGCCCTTCGGCAGACGCGGTCCCGTCGATCATCGGCAACAGCTGCACTGCCAGCTCCTTGCCCAGCTCGACACCCCATTGGTCAAACGAGTTGATGCCCAGCACCACCCCTTCGACAAACACCCGGTGCTCGTACAAGGCGACGATCGCCCCCAGCATCGCCGGGGTCAGCCGGGGGTACAGCAGCAGGGTTGACGGGCGGTTACCCGGGAAGACCCGGTGCAGCGCCTGACGCTCCAGCTCTTTGCCCTTCAGCCCTTTGGCTTTCATTAGCGCCCGCGCCTCATCCAACGAGCGGCCCCGCATCAGCGCCTCGGCCTGCGCCAGACAATTGGCCGCCAGCAAGCGGTGCTGGTGGGCCATGGCGGGTTCTTGTCCCTGACCCGCGAGCAGAAATTCGCACGGCACGACATCGGTGCCTTGGTGGATCAACTGGTAAAACGCGTGCTGGCCATTGGTGCCCGGTTCGCCAAAGACGATGGGTCCGGCGGCTGTGGTCAGCGCGCTGCCATCCATCGCCACGCTCTTGCCGTTCGATTCCATCTCAAGCTGTTGCAGATAGGCCGGCAGCCGCGCAAGACGCTGATCATAGGGCAGCACGGCGCGCGCGCCATAACCGCAGATCTGGCGGTGCCAGACCCCGACCATGGCCAGCATCACCGGCATGTTGTCGACCAGCGGCGCGTCGCGGAAATGCTGATCCATCGCCGCGGCCCCGGCCAGAAAGGCGCGGAAATCCTCGGGGCCGATGGCGATCATCAGGCTCAGGCCGATCGGCCCCCACATCGAATAGCGCCCGCCGACCCAGTCAGCGAAGCCAAAGACGCGGGCGGGATCGATGCCAAAGGCCGAGGTCTTGTCCAGCGCCGTCGACAGCGCGACAAACTGCCGGGTCGGTTCGGCGACGGCGCGCGACATCCAGGCCTTGGCGGTCTGCGCGTTGGTCATCGTCTCGATGGTGGTAAAGGTCTTCGAGGCGACGATCACCAGCGTCGTCTCAGGATTCAGCGCTTCCAGCGTGTCATGGATATGCGCGCCATCGACGTTGGACACGTAATGACAGCGCGGCCCGTCGGCATAGGTCGCCAGCGCCCGCGCCGCCATCGCCGGGCCCAGATCCGAGCCGCCGATGCCGATATTCACCACATCGGTAATGCGCCCGCCGACGCCGCGAATACGCCCGTCGCGCAGATCGCGCGCGAAGGTTTCCATGCGGGCCAGCGTCGCGCGCACCTCAGGCATGACATCCACGCCGTCGACGGCAACGCTGCCCTCAAGGTTGCGCAGCGCGGTGTGCAGCACAGCACGATCTTCGGTTTCGTTGATCTTTTCGCCGGCGAACATGGCATCGCGACGGCCCTCGACATCGCAGCTGCGGGCCAGATCCAGCAGCAGATCCCGGGTTTCGGTATCAAGATTGGTCTTTGAATAATCGAACAGAACTGGACCCGTCGCAGGGGTCTCCAAAGTCACGGAAAACGCCTTGGCGCGGGATTCCGCGTCAAAAAGCGCGGTGATCGGTCGTTGTGCAACGTCGCGCTGGCGATCGCTCAGTGCGGCCCAATAGTTCATCAATACACTTCCAGAGATGTTTCCCTTGCCCTTTCATGCCAAGAACGGAATGCCTTGCCCAGAGCAAAAGCGTTCTGGTTGAGCGTGGCGCCGTTTTCGACTCGGGTGTGACGTGATCATGCAACAGCCGGGGGCTTGCCGCGCCGGTTCTGGCGTGCAGTATACGCCGCATGACACCGCGTATTCTGTTCAGCGACGCCTGTATGGCCGAGGGTGCCGACTGGCTCGCCGCGGCAGAGCCGCGCTTTGCCGCGGTGCTTGATCTGTGCGGCCCGCCGCCGCTGCGCAGGCGCGGCGACGGGTTCGAGGCGCTGGTCAGCGCCATTGTCAGCCAGCAGGTTTCGGTCGCCTCGGCCCGCGCGATCATGGGCAAACTGGAGGCCGCCGCGCTGGTGAGCGCAGAACAGTTCGCCGCCGCCAGCGATGAGACCCTGCGCGCCAACGGCTTGTCGCGGCAAAAGGCGCGCTATATCAAGGCACTGGCCGAGGCGGGGATTGATTTCGACGCGCTGCGCGATGCGCCTGAGGTCCATATCGTCGAGACCCTGACCGCCGTGCCGGGCATTGGTCGCTGGACTGCCGAGATCTACGTGATGTTCAGCCTAGGCCGCGCCGATACCTTCGCGCCCAACGATCTGGCGCTGCAAGAGGCTGCGCGCCTGCTGTTCGATCTGAATGAGCGCCCGCGCGAGAAGCCGATGCGCGCGATGTCCGAGGCCTGGACGCCCTGGCGCACGGTTGCAGCGGGGATGCTGTGGCACTACTACCATCACGCGAAAAGCCGTGAAGGCGTTACCTGAAAGGAGCTGCCATGCCCCCTCGTCCGTTGACCTCTGCCCGCAAGGGCGCGCCCAAGGGCACGGCGACCTCGGTCGTGATCTTCGTGCATGGCTACGGCGCCAATGGGGCCGACCTGCTGGGTCTGGCCGATCCGCTGGCACCGCATCTGCGCAAGACCGCCTTCTATGCCCCCGACGCGCCTGAGAATTGTCAGGGCAATCCGTTCGGCTATCAGTGGTTTCCGATCCCGTGGCTTGATGGCTCCGAGGAAAGCAAGGCGCTGGCGGGACAACAGCAGGCGGCGCATGATCTCAACGCCTTCATCGACAAGGTTCTGGCCGATGAGGGGCTGGAGCCCTCGGCGCTGGCGCTTGTCGGCTTTTCCCAAGGCACGATGATGAGCCTTCACATCGCCCCTCGCCGCCCTGCCCCGCTGGCCGCACTGGTCGGTTTCTCGGGCCGGTTGCTGCAACCGGAAACGCTGGCCGCTGAAACCGTCAGCAAGCTGCCGATCCTGTTGATTCATGGCGATGCCGACCCGATGGTCCCGGTGCAAAGCCTACCCGAAGCTGCCGACGCACTGGTCGCTGCCGGGTTCGAAACCTTTGCCCATGTCTGCAAGGGGCTGGGCCATTCCATCGACAATGAAGGCCTGTCGCTGGCGCTGGGATTCCTGCGCGAAAAGCTGCCGCAATAGGCAGCGCGCGGCCTCGCGTCGCAGAGCTGTCACGCAATCACGTCATCCTGTCCCCGTCCCGCATTTCGCGGGGTTGTCAGGGGTAAAACACCGGATATAGTCGGGGCATCGGCAGCCTCGACGGGTCCCGGACGGGAGAGACGTAAAGATGGACGGCGATTTCAGACAAGCGTTTGTGCATGAGCCAGCGGCACTCAAGCAGTTCCCGGCTTTGGTGCTGAATGCGGATTATAGACCCCTTTCGTACTACCCTCTGTCGCTGTGGCCGTGGCAAGAGGCGGTCAAGGCTGTCTGGATGGACCGCGTGACCATCGCCGCCGAGTATGAGCAGACCGTGCACTCGCAGCGCATGGAGATGCGAATACCCTCGGTCGTGGTGCTGAAAGACTACGTCAAACCCCGAAAGCGCGTGGCCTTCACGCGCTTTAATCTTTTCTTGCGCGATGAATTCGTCTGCCAGTATTGCGGTTCGCGTCACGATCTGACCTTTGACCATGTTGTGCCCCGCGCCCATGGCGGCATCACTAGCTGGGAAAATGTCGTCGCCGCCTGCGCGCCCTGCAACCTGAGCAAAGGCTCCAAAACCCTGCGCAACTCGGGCCTCAAGCTGCAGCGCACGCCGCGTCGCCCCATGGCGTCCGAGCTGATCGAGCGCGGCCGCCGCTTTCCGCCCAACCACTTGCATGAAAGCTGGGCGGATTATCTCTATTGGGACACCGAGCTTGACGCCTGAGACCCGCTGCGCTTGACTCGCGGGCAAGAGGCTGGACTTTGCCGCCAGACACCTCTATCTGCACCCGTAGTTAACGCTAACATCCGCAGGAGCCGACATGGTCGCCCGCGTCATACCCGTCGAGCCTTTCGATCTGGTCATTTTCGGTGCCACCGGCGATCTTGCCCGGCGCAAGATTTTGCCTGCCCTCTGCCGTCGCTATGCCGAGGGGCAAATGCCCCCCGAAGGCCGCATCATTGGTGCCGCCCGTACCGAGCTTTCGCGCGAAGACTTCCACACCATGGTGTCCGAGGCTTTTGACGAGTTCCTCGGCGCTTCGGCCCCCGATGCCGCCCTGCGCGCCGAATTCTTCGAGCGGCTCGATTACATCACCATCGACGCGCTGGGGGATGACGGCTGGAGCGATCTGTCAGGCCGTTTGCGCGATGACGTCGTGCGGGCGTTCTATTTCTCGGTCGGCCCGTCGCTGTTTGGTCCGCTGGCCACCGGCCTTGGCCGCTTTGGTCTGGTGACGCCGGAAACCCGGATCGTGGTCGAAAAGCCCTTCGGCAACGATCTGGAAACCGCGCGTGCGCTGAACCAGACGCTGGCGGCGCATTTCAACGAAACGCAGATCTACCGGATCGACCACTATCTGGGCAAAGAGACCGTGCAGAACCTGATGGCGGTGCGCTTCGCCAACATCCTGTTCGAGCCGCTGTGGAACGCCCGCTTCGTTGACCACGTCCAGATCACGGTGGCCGAAACCGTCGGCGTCGGCGGTCGCGGGGCCTATTACGACAAATCCGGCGCGATGCGCGATATGGTGCAAAACCATATGATGCAACTTCTTTGCCTCATCGCGATGGAACCGCCCTACAGTTTCGAGCCTGACGCCGTGCGCGACGAAAAGCTCAAGGTTATCCATGCCTTGGATCCGGTCGAGCCGCGTCAGGTGGTGCGTGGGCAATATGGCGGCGGTGCCGACACGGCCTCCTATGCGGAGGAAGTCGAGACACCGGATTCGAACACCGAAAGCTATATCGCGCTCAAGGTCGGGATTTCCAACTGGCGCTGGAAGGGCACGCCCTTTTACCTGCGCACCGGCAAACGCCTGCGCGCCCGCACGTCCGAGATCGCCGTCACCTTCCGCGACCCGCCGCATTCGATCTTTGGCGAGGATGCGCCGTGGAAGGCCAATATTCTGGTCATCCGCCTGCAGCCCGATGAAGGCATGACGCTGAAGGTGATGATCAAGGAACCCGGCCCCGGTGGGATGCGTCTGAAGGATGTGGCGCTGGACATGTCCTTTGCCGACGCATTGGGCGAAGACATGCATATTCCCGATGCTTATGAGCGCCTGATCATGGATGTCATTCGCGGCAACCAGACGCTGTTCATGCGTGGCGACGAGGTCGAGGCGGCCTGGGCCTGGACCGATCCGATCATTGCCGCGTGGCAAAAAACGGCTGATACGCCAAAACCCTACGATCCGGGGTCGTCGGGACCCGATGAGGCGCTTAAGTTGATCCATCTGGATGGTAGAAGCTGGCGCGAGATCCGTTGATGGACTTTATCGAATATTCCGACAGCGACATGATGATGTTGTCGCTGGCCCGACAATTATCGCGCGATCTGCGCGAGGCATTGGTGCGGCGCGACCGGGCACTGTTTGCGGTGCCGGGGGGCAACACGCCGGGACCGGTGTTTGACATGCTGGCCGCCGTCGATCTGGACTGGGACCGTGTCGATATTGTGCCCGGCGACGAGCGCTGGCTCCCCGAGGATCACCCCCGCTCGAACGCAGGCCAGATCCGTGCGCGGCTGATGCGCGGCAAGGCCTCGGCGGCGCGGCTGATCTCGCTGTGGCGCGATGTGCCCACCCCCGAGGAAGGCGCGGCCGAGATCGCCGACACACTCGACGCCCTGCTGCCGGTCGATGTGGCTTTGGTCGGAATGGGCGCGGACATGCACACGGCCTCGCTGTTTCCGGGAGCCAACAACCTTGAGGCGGCGCTGGCGGCCCATGCGCCCTCGGTGCTGCCGATCACCGCACCCGGCGCGCCCGAGCCGCGTGTCACGCTCAGCGCGCGGGTGTTGAAAGACGCCTTTGCCCTGCATGTGCTGATTACCGGTGCCGAGAAGCGCGCGGCACTGGAACAGGCGCAGAAATTGTCACCGATGGACGCGCCGATTGCCGCGCTGCTGCACAACGCCACGGTTCACTGGGCGCCGTAAGTCCTTGTCTGAAAAGGTTTAATCGCGCATCACCCCGTCGGGCAACCGCTGGACCAGCGCAGATTTTACAGCAGCCTCGCAATGGCGGGCCAGGTCTTTGCGATTGGGAAAATCCGAGACCTTGACCGGCGGATGGAACACCACCTCGACCCGCCCTTGCCGGGGCTGGGCCGCCACGCGCAGCAGATGCCCAAAGAACGACAGATCGCCCCACCAACCGTAGAACCGCGGATCGCGGTTATTGGGACCGATATAGACCAGCGAAACGGGCTGAACCGATAGAAAGTCGATCAGCTCTTCTGTGAAGAACGCCGCAAAGAGCGTTGGTTTGAAAGGTAAAACCCGTGCGCCGTCCGAGCTGGTTCCTTCGGGGAAGAAGCACAGATGATGCCCCGCACGCAGCCGTGCCTCGAAGACCATCTTCTGCAAGCGGGCATCGCGCGCATCGCGGCGGATGAATACCGTCCCCGTTGCCCGCGCAAGCCAGCCGATCGCCGGCCAGCGCGCGACTTCATGCTTGGCGACAAAGTAGATACGCTGCGGCGCGTTCAGCGTGAAAATATCCAACCATCCTGCATGGTTGGCGACCACAGCGCCACGCTCTTGCATGCGCTTTCCCGCGACCTTCAGCCCGATCCCCAGCACCAAGAGCGCGGCTTTGCAGACGCCCTGCGTCACAAAAGGCGTCACCGGGCGGCGCAGGCCAAAGAACGGCCGCTCGATGAGCCGCAGCAGCAAATGCACGGCCAACCCGCCGAACACGACCGCCACCAACAGCGGCACCCGCCACGCCAGCATCAGCCAGCCCAACGGGCCGATGCGGACCGCGGGCGGCTCGCCTTCTGGCGAGACCCAGGTCAGCTCAGCGGCGGGGCGTTTTGCGGGCGTAGAAGTCAACGGCTCTCTCGGACATGCGGGACGTGTCCATGATCAGACAGACGTCGGTGGTGTTGAAGTCGGTGTCGATATAGGCACCCTCGCCGACGAAACCACCCAGCCGCAGATAGGCGCGGATCAAAGGCGGAATCGCCGCCGTCGCGCGCGCGCGGTCCACCGTGTCCGGGTCCAGCAGATCCATCCGCTGGGCGTGCACGCCGGGCCGCACGGCGACGCGCAAGGCATCTGGCGCCAGATGGTGTGCATGCAGATAGCTCAGCGCTTCGGCATGCCCGGCGGGGTCTGTCCCGTGGAAAGAGGCCACGCCGAACAGGATTTCGATCCCGCGTTCCAGCACATATTCCGCCACGCCGTTCCAAAGCAGCAGCATGACCGGCCCCCGCCGATGCGCGGGATGGACGCAGCTGCGCCCCAGTTCGACCAGTTTGCGGCCCGAGGCGCGCAACGGCGCCAGGTCATATTCGGCATCCGAATAGAACCGCCCCAGTTCCCGCGCGCGTTCTTGCGGCATCAGCCGGTAGACGCCCACCACATGCGCCAGCGTCGTCGGATCGATCGAGCGGTCCACCAGAAGCAGATGGTCGAAATAGGGGTCCAGCGCATCCCTTTCCAGACGCCGCGCGTGATCAGCGCCTGCGCAGACCGCGCCCAACTCGTCGACGAACACATCATAGCGCAGACGCTGAGCGCCCAGCAGATCAGCGTCATCACGGGCCAGCCGCACTTCATAGGCCTGTTCTTTGTGCGTCGCAGAGGTGGTGCGTGCGTCGTTCATCGCTGTCTCGCTTCAGCAAAGAGGCGGGCAATTGACACAGCCGCAAGTTGCGCCCTACCCTTTTGGCAGGGTCTGCCTGCCCGATGCGGGATCACTGGCCCGGCATCCATTCAAGGTCAATTACCCGTGTATCCACCACCACCTTGCCCGCTTCCTCAAAGTTTACCGTCACGCGCGGGCCAACGACGGACTGCACCTGCCCCAGTCCCCAGTCCGGCTGGGTGGGATGGCGGACGAACATACCGGGTTCAAGCAACTGAGACATCGGGTCTTCCCTTTCTGCCGGGGGCACAGTGATGCCCGAGGTGCGCGATCTTGCAGCCTTGGTCAGCTCGCGGCTTTGCCATGATCTCGTAAGCCCTCTCGGCGCGATCGGCAACGGGGTCGAGCTGATGCGGATGATGCAACTCGACTCGCCCGAGCTGGATCTGATCGAACAGGCCGCCAAGGCGGCGCAGGCGCGGGTGCAACTGTTTCGCCTCGCCTTTGGCGTCGCGCAAGACGGGCAAGAGGTTCGCGCTGCCGAACTGACACAGGCGCTGGACGGCATTGCGATACAGGGCCGCATCACGCTGCGCAGCGCCTTCACAGCGCCAGTGCCCCGCCTGCTGGCCAAGCGCCTGACCTTGGCTGCCCTGTGTGCTGACAGCGCCCTGCCCTACGGTGGTGAGATCGTGGTCGAGCCGGGCGGCGTTGTCGCCACGTCCCCGCGCCTGACCCTCGATGCCGCGTTGTGGGATCCGCTCGGTCAAGGGGAGATCCCGGCCGAGCTTTCTGCCAAATCGGTGCATTTCGGACTGCTGGTCACGCTGGGTCCCGTCGAGATCGAACGGGACGAGACCCAGGTGACGCTTCGGCTGTAGTCAGGGCCGGATCGTACCGTCGCCGGTGACCAGATACTTGAAGCTGGTCAATTGCTCGGCCCCGACCGGCCCACGTGCGTGCATCTTGCCGGTCGCGATGCCGATCTCTGCCCCCATGCCGAATTCGCCGCCATCGGCAAACTGGGTTGAGGCATTCTGCATCAGGATCGCGCTGTCCAGCCGGGCGAAAAAACGATCCGCCGTGGTCTGGTTCTCGGTCAGGATCGATTCCGTGTGCTGGCTGCCGTGTTTGCGGATATGCGCAATGGCCCCGTCCACGCCATCGACCAGCTTGGCGGCGATGATCATGTCCAGAAACTCGCGGCCAAAATCCTCGGGCGTGGCTTTCACCGTGCCTTTGACCGTCAGCAACTCACCCTCTGTCCGCACTTCGACCCCGGCCTTGAGCAGATCCTCGATCAGCACCGCGCCGTGCCGGGCGTAGAAGCTGCGATCAATCAGCAGCGTCTCGGCCGAGCCACAGATCCCCGTGCGCCGGGTCTTGGCGTTCAGCACCACGCGGCGCGCCTTGGCCAGATCGGCGTCGCCGTCGGCGTAGACGTGGCAGATGCCTTCAAGATGCGCGAAAACCGGCACGCGTGCCTCGGCCTGCACCAGCCCGACCAGCCCCTTGCCACCGCGCGGCACGATCACGTCGATGTATTTCACCATCCGCAGCATCTCGGCCACGGCCTCGCGGTCGCGGGTCGGCACCATCTGGATCGCGGCCTCGGGCAGACCGGCAGCCTTCAGCCCCGCCACCATGCACCCCAGCAGTGTCATCGAGGAATGATAGCTCTCGCTGCCGCCGCGCAGGATCACCGCATTGCCCGATTTCAGGCACAGCGCGGCGGCGTCGGCGGTCACGTTCGGGCGGCTCTCATAGATCACGCCGATGACACCCAAAGGCGTGCGCACCCGGCGGATATGCAGGCCCGAAGGCATGTCCCATTCCGCCAGCACCGCCCCGACCGGGTCATCCTGCGCCGCCACCGCCCGCAACCCCGCCACGATCGACGCGATCCGCGCGTCGTCCAGTTCCAGCCGGTCCAGCATCGCCGGGCTCAGGCCCTTGTCGCGACCAAACGCCATGTCCTTGGCATTCGCTGCCAGAATCGCCGGGACGCTATCGGCCACCGCGTCTGCCGCCGCCAGCAGCGCGGCCGTCTTGGCCTCGGCACTGGCAAAGCCCAACTCGGCCGAGGCGTCGCGCGCCTGCCTGCCGATGTCTTCCATCATCACCGCGATATCGCTCATCCGTCTCACCCTCATCTGTCCCCAAATATCCACGGGGGTGTCCAGAGGGGGAGCGTGCTCCCCCTCGGCGAGGGGGTCCGGGGGCGAGCAGCCCCCCGGCTTTCCTCTCACAACACCATATCATCGCGATGGACCAGCGCAGCCCGGCCCGAATAGCCCAACACCTGCGCAATCGCATCCGACCGCTTACCTTTGATCTTGCGGGCCTCATCCGCCGTATAGCGGACCAGACCCAGCCCCAGAGCACCCGCAGGCCCCTGAATCGCCACTGGTTCGCCGCGGCCAAATTGGCCAACCACCTCCGTGACTCCTGCGGGCAGCAGGGATTTCCCCTGTCCCAGCGCCTGAGCGGCGCCTGCGTCGATCATCAGCACACCGCGCGGTTTCATCGCTGCGATCCAGCGTTTGCGGGCGGCTTGCGGATCACCCAGCGCGGCGAACCACGTGCAATTCGCGCCGTCCTCGATGGCACTGAGCGGCCGCAACGGGCTGCCCGCCGCGATCACCATCGCGCAGCCACCATGCGTCGCGGTGCGCGCGGCCATGACCTTGGTTTTCATCCCGCCCTTGGACAGGCCCGACACGGGATCGCCCGCCATCGCCTCGATCTCGGGCGTGATGTCATCGACGAACGCGAGCCGACGCGCTGTCGGATCGGTATGCGGATTGCCAGTGTAGAGTCCATCGACGTCCGACAACAGCGCCAGCTGATCCGCGCCGATGGTGATGGCGATCTGCGCGGCAAGGCGGTCGTTGTCGCCGTAGCGGATTTCATCCGTCGCGACTGTGTCATTCTCGTTGACGATGGGCACCACGCCCAAGCCGAGCAGCGTTTCCATCGTCGCGCGGGTGTTCAGGTACCGGCGGCGGTCTTCGGTATCCTCCAGCGTCACCAGCACCTGCGCGGTGGTAATGCCGTGGGGCTGCAAGACCTCTTCATAGGCGCGCGCCAGACGGATCTGACCGACAGCCGCAGCGGCCTGTGACTGCTCCAGCGGCAAGTCGCCCACAGGCAGGCCCAGCACCCGGCGCCCCAGCGCGATCGAGCCGGACGAGACCAGCACAACATCGGCCCCGCGCGCCTTGGCTGCAGCCACGTCCAACGCCAGCGCGGCCAGCCAGTCCGATTTCAGCTGTCCCGACGCCGCATCCACCAGCAGCGCCGAGCCGATCTTGATGACCAGCCGCCGTGCCTGTGTCAGCGAGAGCCGCGTGTCGGTCAGGGTTGCCACGGCGCGTCATCCTCGTCTTCGCGCGCGGCCTCCGCCCGTTGCGCAGTGATCTCGGTCCACAGCGCGCGCAACACTTCGGTCGTGCCCTTGCCGGTCGCTGCCGACAGCACATAGACCCGCCCGCCGCTGGCCACTTCCAGTGCCGCGCGCTTCTCGGCGATCTCTTCGTCGGTCAGCGCATCCGATTTGTTCAGCCCGACGACGCGGGCTTTCTGGTGGACGATCTCGCTGTAATTCTTCAGCTCGTGGTCGATGATGCGGAAATCCTCGGCAACGTCTTCCGCCGTTCCATCAACCAGTTGCAACAGCACCGCGCACCGCTCGATATGGCCCAGAAACTGGTCGCCCAGCCCCCTGCCCTCGCTGGCGCCCTCGATCAGGCCGGGGATATCGGCCAGCACGAATTCGCGCTGGTCGATGCCGACGACGCCCAGATTGGGGTGCAGCGTGGTGAAGGGATAATCGGCAATCTTGGGCCGCGCGTTCGAGGTCGCGGCAAGGAAGGTCGACTTTCCGGCATTGGGCAGACCGGCCAGACCGGCGTCGGCGATCAGCTTCAGGCGCAGCCACAGGATACGCTCGACCCCGTCCTGCCCCGGATTGCCCTTGCGCGGCGACTGGTTGGTCGAGGATTTGAAGCGCAGGTTGCCCCAACCGCCATTGCCGCCCTTTGCCAGCATGATGCGCTGGCCGATGGTGGTCAGGTCGGCAACGACGGTTTCGCCGTCCTCTTCCAGAATCTCGGTCCCGGCGGGCACTTTGAGGATGATGTCATCGCCATCCTTGCCGGTGCGCTGTTTGCCCATGCCCGGGCGGCCATTCTCGGCAAAGAAATGCTGCTGATAGCGGAAATCGATCAGCGTGTTCAGCGCGGGCACGCATTCGACCCACACATCGCCACCGGTGCCGCCATCGCCGCCATCCGGCCCGCCGTATTCGATGAACTTCTCGCGACGGAAGCTGACGCAACCGCCGCCGCCCGAACCCGAGCGAATGGTGACTTTGGCGAGATCGAGGAATTTCATGGCAGTGTCCCGGGGTGGCGCACTGTCAGGCGATAGCCGTTCGCACGCAGAGGATCAAGGCCCGCGCATGAGGCGCGGGCCGGAGGAAGGGCGCGACAGGGGCCGGTCAGGCCAGCTTGCGCAGATAGGTCCAGGTTGGCACGGTGGCGTGGCGCGCCAGCGAGTGCGCCTCGGCATCGCCGATATAGTCAAACCCGGCATTGGTCAGCACCCGGGCAGACACAGGATTGTCCTGGAATACCTCGGCGAAGACCGTTTTGTTGCGGTGCGGATTGGTGTCCAGCAGCGCCTTGACTGCCGACGAGGCAATACCGGCATGCCAGAAATCAGGCGCGACCCAATAGCCGATCTGGCTCTGGTTGCGATCCAGCGACTTGAGCGACACAACCCCCAGAAACGACGGCGCACCCTGCGGTCTGCCGTCAATCGCCCAGACATCCTCGTCCCGGTCCTCGGCCACTGCGGCGTCGATATACGCCTGCGTGGCCGCCGCCGTCAGCGGATGCGGAATCGAACGCGTTCCCTCGGCCACCCGTCGGTCGCTGGTATAGATGTGCAACAGGGCAGCATCCTGACGGCCCAGCGGACGCAGGATCAGATGATCTGCCTCGATGCTGGGTTGAGTCCGGCTGACAGCGGGGGTCTTGGTGAAGCGGATCGTCATAAGGATCGTCCTGGTCTTCTGCCACAAAAACGCACGGCAGACAAAAGAATGGGGGCCGACAGCGTTCTGTCGGCCCCCGTGTAACGTGCAAATGTAAAGCCTTTGCGTTACTCGGCAGCCTCACTCACCACTGGAACGATCGACACAAAGCTGCGCCCCTTGAACCCTTTGGTGAAGGTGACGCGACCATCGGTCGTGGCGAACAGAGTGTGATCACGGCCCATGCCGACGCCGGTACCAGCGAAGTGCTTGGTGCCGCGCTGGCGCACGATGATGTTGCCGGCGATGCAGACTTGGCCGCCGTAGATCTTCACACCAAGGCGGCGACCAGCAGAGTCGCGACCGTTGCGGGATGAACCGCCTGCTTTTTTGTGTGCCATGGGTGTTACTCCTTGTCAGCGGCCAGCGTGGCGGCCTGTTCGAGCCAGTTGTCACGGGCGATACGGCCCTTGAACGACAGCTGGTCATCCATGTACGCGATTTCCGACTCGGTCCAGGCAGCGATCTGGTCGAAGTGGAACACGCCGTTCTGGTGCAGCAGGCCTTCCAGCTTGGGGCCAACGCCCGAGATCTTTTTCAGATCGTCGGCTTTGCCGCCACGGGCTTCGGTCAGCAGGTTTGCCGGACGGGTGCCCGACACCTCGCCTGCCACAGCCGGAGCCGCTGCTGCCATCGATGCGCCCGAAACCGAACCCGAACCGATAGCCGCCTTGACGCCCGACGCATCAGCGCCCGAGGCCAGGATGTCCGTCACGCGGACCAGCGTCAGCTTCTGACGGTGGCCTTTGGTACGCTGCGAGCTGTGCTTGCGGCGACGCTTGACGAAGTGGATGACCTTGTCACCCTTGATCTGGTCGATGACTTCGGCCTGCACGGCAGCGCCCGCGACGAGCGGCGCACCGATGACCGGCGAGTCGCCGCCCAGCATCAGAATGTCATTGAACTGGATTTTCTCGCCGGCATCAGCCGCGAGACGTTCGACGCGCAGCACGTCGCCCGCTTGGACGCGATACTGTTTACCGCCGGTCTTGAGGACTGCGAACATGTCCTGTCTTTCCTTATGCTTCCGCGTTCTGTGGCCGCCCTTGCGGGTGTTGATGGCATTCGCCGCCTCGAACTGCGCCCCCGTTCGGGAGTATGAAAACGAACCGTGCCCCGGTCGGCCTTTGGACCGATACGGGGCACGGGGTGGGCATTACCGCCTTAAGGGGCAGTAAGTCAAGCGCCGGAGGCCCAGACGCGCGCGGAAAAGCGCATCAGACCGTGGCGCAAGACGGGTTTAGGTCGGAAGCGGCGTGCACGTGTAAGAGCCGTGCGTCCGCCGCGACAGGCGGCAGAACTGGTTGAACAGTTCCAGGAAGTTATTGGCATTGCTCACGCCGCTCAGCGGCGAGGCACCCTGGATCTTGATATCCCCGCCACTATAGCCCCACGAGGTCACAGCCATGACCACGTTGCGCGACGGCATTTGCGAGGCCTGCCGGGCCGAGTCGCTGATTTCGCCCATGTTCAGGATGTGGGGCCCACCGCTCGACCCGCCTTCCATGCCCGATCCATACACGTAATCAAGGCCGATCCGACCCCACAGCGGAATGGTTTGTCCGGTGACCTCGAGATGTTGGCCAACGGTCATTTCCTCGCCGTTATAATAGTTGCCGGGATACCCCAGTTGCGTCAGGAAGTTATAGTCCAGACGGCAATTGAGATAGCAGAACGGCAGATACCCAAGCCGAAAGCCGGGCAGCGAGTTGTTGACATAGGTCCACCGTGCGTCTGTCAGGCGACCGCATAACGCCATGCCAACGTCGTAGCCGCCGTTCAGTCCCTCTGACTCGCTGGCGACGTTGCGCCATTGGGTCGTGGTGCCCCAGCGCAGAACCTCGCACGATCCGTACCGCTGGCTGACCCCCATTTCACCCGAATAACCCGGATAGAAGATACCTTGGGTGTTCCAGCCCTCCTCGCCTCCCCGGTCGGGGTTGTAGACGCAGTGCCCCGCCGTCAGCAGGATTGCCCGGTCAATCAGCGTCGCCGTGCACGTGTACCACAAGCCGCCGTTCATGAAATACAGCTTTCCTACCGACCGCTGCGGGGCGAAATACGGTGCCGGATACTGCAGCGCGTCGGAATAATGGTAGATCGTGCCACGATTGCCCGACCCGTAATCCTGTGTGTCAGGCGCGTTGCTGTTCGCCGACGGCGCGCTTTCGCTGAGTTCGCGGTAGAGGCTTTCGTCGATCGTGGCCCGCACGGCGCGACCGGCGGTGCCCGGGCGGATAAGCGGCACACCCGAGCCCATGTCAGCGGCCGGCGGCACGGCCCGAGCCGTCGCCATGGGGCCGCTGCCCTCATAGATCTGTTCCATCGGGATCGCCGTCGCCATGATCTGGGCAAGATCGACATCACCCATGGTCGAGGGCCCCATCGGCGGCGACAGAACCTGTGCCAGTGCGGGCTGGGACATCAGCGCACACACAGCAGCAACTGCCAGCGTGCTCCGAGTGAAAAAGGAATAGGATGTATGTGCAGACGTCACTGAAATCTCCCTGAACCAAGCACCCGAAGGCACCCAAAATCAACACAGCCGCACCCCAGATGCGCGACCCTAATCACGGCAGAGTAAGGCGAATCGATCCGTGCGGCAACTGTCGGTATGCCACGTCTATTTCGGGATGGAACGCTTATCAGGCTTGGACTAGGGTGATCGCGCAGCGCAGCCGCGCGCCGTACAGACAAACGGTTTCAACACAGTATGTCCTCACTTTCTCCTCGCGTTGGTGTGGTGATCCGCACCAAGGATCGACCAGGCTTTGTCACGCGCGCCCTGCGCAGCGTGATGGATCAGACCTATCCCGGCTGGCGCGTCATGCTGGTCAACGACGGCGGCGATCAGCCCGCGCTGGAGGCCGCGATTGCAGCCGACGGCCTGGCGCCCTTGTTCGCCAGCGACGCAATGCAGGCGTTGCACTTGCCGGCGTCAATCGGGCGGTCTGATGCCTTCAACCTCGGGGCGCAAACGCTGGACACCGAGTTTGTGTGCTGCCTGGACGACGACGACACCTGGGCACCGGGCTTTCTGGAGGCTCTGCTCGACCTGCATGACCGCACCCTGCCGCTGGCCCCTGATCTGGGCGGCGTGGCGGCGCTGGTCACGGCGGTGCGCGAGGATCTGGTAACGCTCGACGGAACGGAAACCCTGATCACCCTGGGCGAGGATGAGCTGTCGCACGCGTTCCGGCGCACGGATTTCTTTCTGAACCCCATCGCCTATGCCACCTATCGGCATGACCTTTACCCGGTGCAATGGATGCTCAACCGTCAGGCTGTACTGGCGGCGGGCGGGTTCCCGTCGGCGTTCAACGTGATGGAAGACCGCGCCTTCATGACGCTCTTCCTGCAACGCTGGCGGGTGGCGATCCTTGATCAGAAGCTGGCCTTTCACCACCGGCGCACCCGGCGCAAAGGCGACACACAGCAAAGCATCGTGCTCAACACGCTGGACAACCCGTCCTATGACTGGCGGCTGTTTTCGGATCTGGCCAAGATCCCGCTCAATTCCCTGCCTGATGACGAAGGCGACGGCGCATCGACCAGCGAACGCGCCGGTGCCTTGTTGCGGGCCACGGCGGCCACCATCATCAAAGAGCTGAACGATGAGACCAGCGGGCTGTGGCACAAGATCAACGGCGAGACCGCGACGCTGAAGGCCCGCCTCGAAGCGCTCGATGCGCGGGTCGGCGGCGTGGCGGCGGTGCCCGAGGCCGCGACCCCACCCGAGGCGCAGGTCTGGTCGCTTTGGACCGAACTGGGCGCGCAGGACGCGGGCTTTGGTCTGGGCGTGGATACGCCGTTCCTGTCGCGGCTCTCGCTGTCGATGGCCGATGCGCAACCGGGGCTGATGATGCATGCCTCGCAGGCACAGAACCGCATGGTCGTTCAGATCCCCTGCACGCATGACTGGGCCGCGCTGGAGCTGTCGCTGGACGGGCTTGTCAAACGCGGCCACGGGCTGCGCTGCGAACTGATCGTCAGCCATCCGACCGGCTATCTGTTCGAAACCGCGCTGTCAGTCACCCAGCGCGACCGTCGCGGGCGCGTGTCGCAGGCGCTTGAGGTCGGCCATGTCCACTCGTGCCCGCCCGGTGGCTCGGTCCGTGTGGTGCGCGATTTTCCCGTCGAGGCGTTCGAACGCGACGCGCGGTGCAAATTCTCGGTTGCGTTGCCGCGCCAAGCCAGTGATTTTCGGCTGATCCTGCACGATCTGGTGGTCAGTCTGCTGTGAAGCATCGGTGTGCCCATGTTTGACGACGCCTTGCCCGACTTCGCCCTTCGCGGCGAGGCAGGCATCGACCTGTTCGCGCGCAGCGACGACGATGCCCATCGTCGCGCGCGGTTCCGCTGCGTGGCCACGCTGGGGGATGACGGCACGCTCGTCGATCATATGCCCGATGCCAAGCGCGATCTGACCGCGTTGCGGGCAACGGCCGAGGCGTTGGCCGCGGATCCGCTGTTGACGCCCTTTGTGCTGGCCGACGTGACCAGTTGGCCCAAAGCCTCGGATCTGGGCAATCCGATCCGGTTGTTTCTGTATCTCGACTTTCTGCGCGCCTGGCAGGTTGCCGATATGGCTGCCGCCCGGTTCGAAGCCGGTTTGCGCCGCGCTGCTGGCACCCTGCCCCCCGAGGCGGCCCGCTTGCCGACGGTGATCCTGCCGATCCTCGATTTCAACCAGCTGAGCCGCGGCAGCCGAGTGGCCCGCGCGCTGCTGCCCTTGCTGAATGCACAGCTTGCAGATCCTGCGTTTCGCAAACCCAAGAACGGCGGCGGCACGGGCTATGCCTTGCGCATGCTGGGCGATCTGTGCCTGCGCGGCAAGGATGCCGCTCTGGCGCTGCAATGCTATGAAACCGCTGTCGCATCGGGCGACAACCCGTTTCGCCGCCGCAGGGCGATCGAAGCAGCCCGCGCCGCGAAAGATGCCGAGGCGCTGGCCAGACACCGCGCGGCGTATGCGCAACGCTGGCGGCTACCCGCCGATCTCGCTGAAGACAAGGATACAGAATGACCCGCACCAATGCCGTCGATATTCTATGCATCGGGGCACAACGCGCGATGACCTCGTGGCTGCATCAGGCCGTCTCGGCCCATCCCGGAACCTGGGCCTTTCCCGCCTTTGACCCGCTCACCTCGACCAGCAAGGAAGCGCATTACTGGGACTGGAACCACAAGCGCGGGCGGGACTGGTACCGTGTGCTCACCCGCCCTTTGGACGATGCGCTGCTCAGTCTGGATTTCACGCCGGAATACGCCTTCCTCAACGAGGCGCAGCTGACCGAATGCAAGCACCTGAACCCCCAGGCAAAGGTGATCTACATCCTGCGCGATCCCCTCGCGCGGGCAATCTCGGCGCTGCGCATGCACACGGTCTGGGCAACCAAACACGCGGCAGCCGACGCCGCCAGCCTGACCTATGACAAGACCTTTCTCGAGCGCTGTCGCAAGGCCCGGATCTGGGATCATGGCGCTTATGCCGCCAATCTCGCCCGGTGGCGACGGTACTACCCTGACATGCTGGTGCTGAATTTCGAGGCGCTCGGGGCCGATCCGCTTGCCGGTCTGCGTCAGGTCTACGACCACTGCGGGCTGGACTGGGACGGGCTGGACGACGAAACCCGCGCCGCCCTTTCCGAACGCGCGCAGCGTCACGTCTGGGCAACCCCGCGCTATGCGCTCGACGCCGATTGCGTTAACTTTCTTAGCGGGACGCTCTGGACCGCACGCGCAGAGATCGAGGCCGAAACCGGCTTTGCCTTCACCGAGGCCAACCCCTATCTGGAGGCCGCACGATGACGCGTGAAAACATCACCGATATTCTGTGCATCGGCTGTCAGAAAGGCTCGACCAGCTGGCTGCATTCGGTGCTCAATTCGCACCCGATGACGCATTCCTTCCCCAGCAGCGGACCGCTGACCTCGACCGACAAAGAGGCGCATTTCTGGGACTGGAACCACGAGCGCGGCGTCGACTGGTATCGCACGCTGGTGACGCCGCCGAACCCGGCGAAGCTGTCGATGGATTTCACGCCGGAATACGCTTTCCTGCCCGCCGAGCACATCGCCGAGTGCAAGGCGCTCAACCCTACGGCCAAGGTGATCTATATCCTGCGCGATCCGATGGCGCGGGCCGTTTCGGCGCTGCGGATGCATATGCTTTGGCGCTATGGCAAGGACCATGCCGAACCCCTGCACCACGATGACGAGTTCCTGACGCTGGTGCGCAATTCGCGGATCACCCTGCACGGCGCTTTCTTGCAAAACCTGCGGGCGTGGCAAAAGCACTATCCCGATATGATGGTGCTGAATTACGAGGATTTCCATAACGACCGCGCCGCCAGCGTGGCGCGGATCTTTGCCGCGCTGGGTCTGGATACCAACGAGATGGATGAAGGGTCGCAGCGCCGGGTTGACCGGCTGATTGACGGCGGGCGTGTCTGGGAATCCGAGAAGTTTCCGATGGACCGTTCCGTGCTGATGTTCCTGCAGGGCCTGACATGGCGCGTCCGGCAGGCCTGTGAGAGCGAATTGACCATGCGCTTCGCCGAGGGCGAGCAACTGTTGAACGGCTGAGGATGGCCTCGCTTGCGCGTCAGCTCTGGACCGGGCCGCTTGACGATCCTGCCGCGCCCGGACAGGCGTTTGGCGCGCGGCTTGCAGGGCTGGATTACGGCCCGGCCCTGACCGAGCTGCGCGTGCTGGCGGGTTTCGGTCTGCCCGTCGATTTGCGCGCCGCACAGGCCCGCTGGCCTTGGTCGATTGATCTCGGCCTGCTGATCGCCCAGATCGAAGGCGATACCAGCCCGCTGGCTGCCGCTGTTCGCGCCCAGAACCGCCGGTTTGGCACCTTGGCCTGGACGCTGTGGACACAGGCGCAGCCCGAAGCGGCGCTCGACACGCTGAGTGATCTGGACCCGACATCGGGCAGTTATGCCGATGACTGCACCCGCCGCGCCGAGCTGCTCATCCTGTCGGATCTGCCCGCCGATCCGACTGTCGACCCGATCCCAGGCCCGCGCGGCACGCAGCTGTCCTTGTTACAAACATGGCGGCGTGAGGGGGCAGCGGCGCTTGTCCGCCGCGCCACGCTCGAAGACGCCGCCCTTCCCGCGCATCCGCCCTTGTGGGCGTGGCTGATCGAAACCCTGACGCAAGAGCGCGACTTCGACGCAGCCCGCGCGGCGCTTGGCAGCTTTGCCTTGCGTTGCCCCGATCACCCCGAGCTGACCGCGCAACGCATCCGGCTGGCACTGGAATCCGAGGCGACGGCACAGGCCCGCGCCCTGCTCGACAGTTTGCCCAACCCTGACGCCCCGTGGCGCTGGCCTGCCCGGCGGCATGTCCAGCATCTGCGCTGCCTTGCCGATGAAATCGCCGCCAATCCCTTGCCCGACTACGCACCCTTGCGGTCAGGGGTCGAGGCTGCGCTGCGGCTCTTTCCGCGCAACACGATGCTGCAAACCCTGCACCTGATGGCCCGTGAGTTGACCGAGGATTGGGACAGCTTCGCCCATGACCTTGTCACGCATCCCGACCCTCGTGCCGCCGCCGGTGCGTTCTTGCGGTTGGGCTTGCCCGATCAGGCTTTGGTCGCGCTGGACCGCGCGCCTGCGGCGCTGCCAGACGATGCGTTCCGCCTGCGCCTGCGCCGGGCCGAGGCGCTGATGCGACGGGGCCAGCTCGATGCCGCCCGCACCGCGCTCGGCCCGGTGCCAATCGCCGCGCCCCTCGCTGCCGATCACGCCTATTGGGCCGCCGAAATCGCCAGCGCGGCCCGCGATTTCCCACGGGCTCAGGCAGCGCTCGCCCCGGCGATGGCCACAAGCCCCACGCGCATGGGCCTGCGTCTGACCGCCGCCCGTGTCGCGTTTCTGTCGGGTGATGCGGCTACCGCGCAGGCGCATCTCGACAGGTTTCGCGCCCTGAAGACAGCGCAGCTTGGCCAGACGCCCTCGTTCGATCTGCGCGACCTCATCGTTGCTGATGCCGTCACCGGTCATCCCGGCCCCGCGCAGGCCGCGCGCGCTTTTGCCTGCGCCACGCCCGTGTTCGTACCGGACACCGGCCCGCCGATCCCGCTGACCATCGCGCATTACTGGGAGGGGCCGCGCAGCCCGGCGCTGGAGCGCAGCCTGCGCGCGTGGCGCACGCAGTTCGCGCAGACCGTTTTTGACGCCGCAACCGCCCGCGCGTGGCTTGCTGACCACACCGACCTTGCCCCCCTGTTCGACCGGCTGACCCAGCCCGCCACCCGTGCCGATCTGTTCCGCGTGGCGCTGATTGCGCAAGAGGGCGGGGTTTTCACCGATCTCGACGAATACCCGCGCGCACCGGTCGCGCCCTGGCTCGATCAGGCCGCCGCTGTGCTGGTCATTGAAGAGGGTCATGGAACGCTGGCCAACAATTTCCTTGCCGCCCGCCCCGGACTGGCGCTGTTCACCCGCCTGCAGACGCGGATCGCGCAGACGCTGCACCAAACCGACACGCCCTATGCGTGGTGGGACACCGGCCCTGCGCAACTGAGCTATGTCGCCCACGAGACGCCCACCACAGGCCTGCGCTTTCTGACGCAAGCCGAGTACGACGCCCGTGTCTCGACCAACCTGCCCTTTGCCCATAAGCGCGGTCCGGGCCATTGGCGCTAAGGGGTGGACTCTCGGGCCTTGCCATGGCCCAATCGACCCATGCAGCCCCCTGACCTTTCCAACGCCTACGCCCTCAACGGTGCCGAGGATTGCCAGCGGCTCTATGCCGATTGGGCGCAGAGCTATGACACCGACTTCGCGGCAGGCATGGACTATCGCCTGCCCGCGGAAACCGCCGCCGCCTTCTTGCGGGCAGGCCCGCTTGCCGGGCCGGTGCTGGATGTCGGCGCGGGCACCGGGCTGCTGGCCGCCGCCCTGCGCGCAATGGGGCATGAGGGCGCGATCGACGCGCTGGATCTGTCCGACGCCATGTTGGCGCAGGCCGGATCCAAGGGCCTCTACCGCAGGCTGACCAAGGCCGACGTGACCCAACCCCTGCCCATGTCCGGCTATACCGGGATCGTCAGCTCGGGCACCTTCACCCACGGCCATGTCGGCCCCGAGGCCCTGCCCAACCTGATCGCCGCCGCCCTGCCGGGCGCCGTTTTTGCCCTTTCGATCAACGCTGCCGTCTGGGATGATCTCGGCTTTGACCCCGCGTTTCGCGCGCTGGGCACCATCACCGACCTTGACCGCTCCGAGGTTGCGATCTACGGGCAGGCAGCGCAGGCACGCGACCCTGCGCATGCCACCGATACCGCCCTGATCGTTACCTTCCGGAAATCATGACCTCACCCGACATCCTCTGCATCGGCTCGGTCCTGTGGGACATCATCGGCCGCACCGACACCTCCCTGCGCGCGCGCGGCGATGTCGCCGGGCGCATCACCCGCATTCCGGGCGGCGTGGCCATGAACATCGCCATGACGCTGGCCCGCTTTGGCCTGCGCCCGGCGGTGCTGACCGCGCTGGGCACGGATGGCGAAGGCGATGAGCTGATCGCCGCCGCGCAATCGCTGGGCGTTGCGACCGAGTTCGCGCTGCGCACCCCCGATCTGCCCACCGATTGCTACATGGCGATCGAGGACGCGACCGGGCTGATCGCCGCCATCGCCGACGCTCACTCGCTGGAAGCTGCCGGTGACGCGATCCTTCTGCCGCTGGCCGACGGGCGGCTGGCCACGCCTGCCGCCCCGTGGGCCGGACCCATCGCGCTGGACGGCAACCTGACCGCCGAGCTGCTGACCGAGATCGCCACTTCGCCCCTGTTCACCGCCGCCGATCTGCGCATTGCGCCCGCCAGCCCCGGCAAGGCCGAGCGGCTGATCCCGGTCATGCGCCACCCGCGCGCCACGCTCTACGTCAACCGGCAAGAGGCCGGGCTGATCACCGGCCATACCCACGCCAGCGCCGCCGAGGCTGCCGAGGCACTGGTCGCTGCCGGGGCTGCGCGCGCGCTGGTCACCGATGGCGCGCATCCTGCTGCCGACGCTGCGCGCGCAGCACCCGTCCTTATCCACGCGGCCCGCCCCGTTCAGGCCCGCCGCATCACCGGTGCGGGGGACACGTTCATGGCCGCGCATCTGTTCGCTGAAACCCGCGGTGCCACGCGCGACGAGGCGCTTGCCCGCGCCCAGGCCGCCGCCGCCGCTTATGTCGCCTTCGAGGATTTCCAACCGTGACCCTGCCCCTGATCTATTCTGCTGAAGTTGCCGACGCGCGCGCCCAAGGCCGCCCCATCGTCGCGCTGGAATCGACGATCATCACCCATGGCATGCCCTTCCCGCAGAACGTCGAAACCGCCCGCGCGGTCGAGGCGGAAATCCGCGCCGCCGGGGCTGTTCCTGCCACCATCGCGGTGATGGACGGCCAGATCCTGATCGGACTGGAAGACGCGCAGCTCGACCGGCTGGGCCGGGCTGAGCATGTGATGAAACTCTCGCGCGCCGACCTCGCGGTTTGCGTGGCAACGGGCGGTATCGGCGCGACCACCGTCGCCGCGACGATGATCTGCGCGCATCTGGCCGGGATCAGTGTCTTTGCCACCGGCGGCATCGGCGGCGTGCATCGCGGGGCCGAGCTGAGCTTTGATATCTCGGCTGATCTGCAGGAACTGGCGCAGACCCCGGTGACTGTGGTTGCGGCCGGGGCCAAGGCGATCCTTGATCTGCCCAAGACGCTGGAAGTGCTGGAAACGCTGGGTGTGCCGGTGATTGCGGTGGGACAAGACGACCTTCCCGCCTTCTGGTCGCGCGCCTCGGGGCTGAAAGCGCCCTTGCGGCTGGACAGCGCGGCGGAAATCGCCGCGGCGCACAAGATGCGCGGCACGCTGGGGATCAAGGGCGGTCAGTTGGTCACCAACCCGATCCCGGTCGAGGCGGAAATTCCCCTTGCCGTTATGATGCCGGTGGTCGAGGCCGCTTTGGCGCAGGCCGAGGCACAAAAGATCAGCGCAAAAGAGGTCACGCCCTTCCTGCTGTCGGCGATCTTTGACGCTACCGAAGGCCGTTCGCTGGACGCCAACATCGCGCTGGTGTTGAACAATGCGCGTCTGGCGGCACAGATTGCGGCGGAATTAGTCTGACATTATGACGGCGATTCCGCCCGATTTCTGTCTGACATTTTAGATCCGGGATCAGAGCCCCTTGAGCGCCCCTTGCAAGCGCTCAGGCCTCACCCTAAGTAAATCGACAGTTAATCCCAGCAGGCAGTGCGCCCATGTCGCCGACCCCCGACCGCATCGCCGCGGTTTCTTTGCCGGTCTGCGGGCCTCGTTCCTGACCGGGCTGGTGATCGTCGCCCCGGCTGTGCTGACGATCTGGATGATCCGTGCGGTGGTCGATTTCGTCGATTCCAAGGTCATGCCGCTGATCCCGGCAGATCTGTTGCACGGCATCCTGCCCGACCGGCTCACACAGCTGAATTTGCCCAATATTCCCGGTCTTGGGCTGATCATCGCGCTGATGTTCACGCTGATCGTCGGCTGGCTGGCCAAGGGGTATATCGGGAAATCGCTGATCGGCTGGGGCGAGGATATCGTCGCGCGCATGCCGGTTGTGCGCTCGGTCTACAACGCGCTCAAGCAGATCGCCGAGACCGTCTTCTCGCAAAGCTCGACGTCGTTCAACCGCGCCTGTCTGGTTGAATACCCGCGCCCCGGTCTGTGGGCCGTCGCCTTTGTCTCGACCGAAACCAAGGGAGAGATCGCGCAGAAGCTGGACGGAGAGAAACTGATCTCGGTGTTTTTGCCGACCACGCCGAACCCGACCTCGGGCTTCTTGTTGTTCGTGCCCGAGAGCGACGTCAAATACCTCGACATGACCATCGAGGAAGCCGCCAAGCTGATCATCTCGGCGGGCCTTGTTGCCCCTGACCCCGATCGCCCGGTGCAGAATGGCAACCGGCGGCGCAAGGATCTGCCCAAGCCGCCGGTCGTCGGTTAACTGAACATCTCGACCAGATCGACCGAACCGCGCTCGCCGATACAGTCGCCGTGCTTATCCAGAAACGTGCCCGCAGCCACCCGGCCCGCGTCGAACAGCGTGTCCAGCAGCGTCGGCGTCGGCGCCATCTTGCTGCGCGCCGACAGGCTCTGCATGAGCGGTTCGTCCCCGATCATATGCACCAGCACATCCTTCATCGCGCCCTTCCTGATCGAACCGTCGGCGAGCAGACGCTTGACGAAAGCAATCGCCCGCAGGTCGCGCAACAGCGCGGCGTTGAAGCTTATCTCGTTGATCCGGTTCATGATTTCCTGAGCTGAATCCGGCACCTCGGGCCGATGCTGCGGGTTCAGCGACACGATCACGATGTCGTCGGGCAAATCCTGCGCATAAAGCGGATGCAGCGCCGGGTTGGCCGAATAGCCGCCGTCCCAATAGGATTGGCCGTCAATCTCGACCGCTTGCGCCACCGTGGGCAGGCAGGCGGAGGCCAGAATCGCCTCGCGCGTTACCTCGGCATCGCCGAACACCCGTACCTTGCCGTCATGCACATTGGTCGCAGCCACGAACAGGCGCGGCCCTGCGGCGGCTTGCACATGGTCGATATCCAGAGCCATCACCATCGGCTCCAGCGGGTTGCGCCAGAACGGGCCCCAGTCATAGGGGCTGACCATCTGCGACGCGATCTCGGCTGGCGAGACAGGCATGAAGGCCTCGGTCAGCTTGGCGGCATAGTCGAAGCCCGGCAGAAACGGCTTGAGCCAATCGCTGCCCGGCACACTGTCGAATCCACTGACGCCTTCCCACAGGCTGCGCAGGGCGGCACGGGCGCCTTCGCGGCCGCCCTCACCATAGCCAGACTTGAACGCGGCGCCGTTCAGCGCCCCGGCGGACGTGCCCGAAATCGCGGCGATCTCGAGCCAGTCCTCATCCAGAAGGCGGTCCAGAACGCCCCAGGTAAACGCGCCATGCGCGCCGCCGCCCTGTAGGGCCAGATTGATCCGCCGGGTCTTTTGAGTCACGCGGGGGGTATCCTGTCTCAGAGAACCGCCAAGTCGACGCGGGCGCGGATCACCCGGTCGCCGCTTGGCGCTTGATGAGCCCCAGTGTCGGCCAGGGCAGTGTGCTGCATGCGGAACATAGACTTCGACGATGCGATGGCCAGAACGAAAAAAACGCCCGCGCAAGGCGGGCGTCAGTCGTTGAGGCAGGTTTCATACAGGCAAGAAACCTATCGAGCAGTGAGACACTTATAGCCCTTTGTTCAGATCTATCCAAGCTTAAAGTTTGCAGTGGCTTAGCGGGCGGTTTAGTCAGAAAGCGGGCCCAACAGCCGAAAGGATTGTTTCCGCCATGACCCTGATTCAGTGCTCGTACCGGTCGTTTTTCTCAATACTCACTACTGTAACAGTGATCTGCCTACAGGCCACCGCCGGGGCGCAGACGCCGGTCACGCATGGTATCGCTATGTATGGTGAGCCTGCCCTACCACAAGATTTCGCGTCCCTCCCCTATGTGAACCCCGATGCGCCACAGGGCGGACGAGATCGTTTTGGCCGAAGTCGGCGGCTTCGATTCGCTCAATCCGTTCATCTTGCGCGGCTCGGCCCCCTGGGGCGTCAACTTGCTGACGGTTCAGAGTCTTCTGGGCCGTAGCTATGATGAACCCTTCGCGCTTTATGGCGCACTGGCCGAAACGGTCGAGACCGATTCGGCCCGCTCTTACGTCGACTTTACCCTGCGCGACGGCATCCGATTCTCGGATGGCAGCCCCGTCACGCTCGATGATGTGATGTGGTCCTTCGAGACCATGGGGCTTGAGGGCCACCCCCGCTATCGCAACGCCTGGACCAAGGTCGCCACGATGGAGGCCACCGGTCCCCGAACCCTGCGCCTGACCTTCACCGAACCGGACCGCGAGATGCCGCTGATTCTGGGTCTGCGACCCATCGTGCAGCGGGCTCAATTTGATGTGACCGCCGGTGGGCGAAGCTTTGCCGACAGCTCGCTTCAGCCGGTGATCGGCTCGGGGCCCTATGTTGTCTCGCGGGTCGATCCGGGTCGTTCGATTACCTTTGAGCGCGTGGCAGACTGGTGGGGCAATGACCTGCCGCTGTTTCGGGGGCAGTATAATCTGCAAGAGATCCGCTACGAGTATTACAGCGATCTCTCGGTTGCCTTCGAGGGATTCAAGGCCGGGGTGATCTCGGTCTGGCGCGAGCCGAACGCGGCGCGTTGGCGCGACAGCTATGACTTTCCCGCCATGACCGATGGCCGGATGCAGCAGATCGAGATCCCGCATGAACGCCCCTCGGGAATGTCTGGCTTTTACTTCAACACCCGCCGCCCGATCTTTGCCGACTGGCGCGTCCGTCAGGCGCTGATCTCTGCCTTCGATTTCGAGCAGATCAACACCACCATCAACGACGGCGCCGAACCCCGCATCACATCGTATTTCGGCAACTCGGTCCTGGGCTTGCAACCCGGCCCGGCCGAGGGGCGTGTCGCCGCCCTGCTGGCCCCCTATGCCGACAGCCTGCCCCCCGGTGCGATCGACGGTTATACCCTGCCGGTCAGCGACGGGCGCTCGAACCGGCGCAATCTGCGGGCGGCAGCGCGTCTTCTCAACGACGCCGGTTGGCACGCGGATGCGCAGGGCGTGTTACGCAATGAACAGGGGCAGGCGTTCGACCTCGAGATCCTGCTGTTGCAGGGTCAGACCGAGATCCAGACCGCAGCGGCCAGTTTCATCGGTGCGCTGCACAATCTGGGGATCAATGCCCGCGTGTCGCTGATCGATTCCGCGCAATATGTGCAGCGGACCAACGAATACAACTTCGACATGACCTATACGCAGCGGCTGATGTCGCTGTCGCCGGGCAATGAACAGGTGTTGTACTGGGGCTCGCAGGGGGTGACACAGCCCGGCTCGCGCAATTGGGCGGGGGTGGATCAGCCCGCTGTCGATGCCCTGATCGAGACCATGTTGTCCTCGCAGACCACTGAAGACTTCACTGCTGCCGTGCGCGCGCTGGACCGCGTGCTGATGGCCGGTCGCTATGCGATTCCCTTCTGGTTTTCGCCGGTCAGCCGATTGGCGGCGTCACGAACCTTGCACTTTCCGCAACATTTGCCGATATACGGTGACTGGACCGGCTTCATGCCCGAGGTATGGTGGTATCAGGAATGACCAAGACACTAACACTGGTGCTCGCGCTGCTCACGCTCACCGCCTGCAATACGGTTGAGGGTGTCGGTGCAGACATCTCTGGCGGTGCCAATATCGTGCGCGGCTGGATCGGGCGCTGAGCGCCTGATCTGCGCCGTTCAATCCAGCGATGTGACCCACAGGATTGTTGCATCCTCAGGGCTCAGGCTGACCACATTGTGCCCCATCGACGCGTCGTAATAGGCGCTGTCGCCGCGCTTCATGTCGATGGGCGCGTAGAATTCGGTAAACAGCCGGATCTGACCGGTCAGCACATAGAGAAACTCTTCGCCATCATGGCGCACCCAGCCGTTGAAATCCTCGAACGCGCGGGCATGGACCGTCGCGCGGTAGGGCAGCATCGCCTTGCGCGTCAGCCCGCCCGAGAGCAGCTCGTGCTCATAGGTGGTGGTCACATGCGCTTCGCCCTCACCCGCACGGGTCATGGTCATGCGGCCCCCGGGGGCGGCATGGCGCGGCGGGGTGAACAGCTGCGGGACGGTGATCCCCAGCCCTTCGGCCAGCTTCTTGAGCCCGTCATAGGTCGGCGACATCTGGCCGTTTTCGATCTTGGACAGGGTCGAGCGCGCCAGACCGGCTGCCTGCGCGGCCTGCTCCAGCGTCCAGCCACGGTCCTTGCGCAAATTGCGCACGCGCTCGGCCAGATCGATGGGGGACGCCAGCGCCTCTTCGCCATCGGCGCGGGCGATACGGATGATCGAGGGGTTGGTCAGATCGCTCATGATGGCCTTACCGTTGCGGAGCCGCCTTCTGCGCCAAAATCACGGATTTGTCGAGCCATCGTGATCTGTGTACGCTGCCCCTTGCCCCCGGCGGTTTGCGAGGTTAGCTCGATTTCATGCACGCGTTAATTGATTCAGGTCCTTTCGACCCCTGCCCCGCTCCGTTCAATCTGGCGGCCTATGTGTTGGCCGCAGGGCAACTGACGCCCGACAAGATCGCGTTGCAGATCGTTGGTCTGACCGGGGCCGAACGGTGGTCGTATGACGCGCTGACCAAGGCCGTGCGCGGGATTGGCACGGGACTGCTGGAAAGCGGCTTGCAGCCCGGCGACCGGGTGCTTTTGCGGCTGGGCAACACGGTGGATTTCCCGCTGGCTTTCTTGGGCGCGATTGCCGTTGGCCTGGTGCCGGTGCCGACCTCGTCGCAACTGACGGCCGCCGAGATTACGGTGATGGCCCGCCAGATCACCCCCGCCGCCGTGATTGCCGCGCCCGAAATCGCGCTGCCCGAGGGCGACGCGCTGGTGATCCCCTCCGAGACGCTGCACCACTGGCGGCGCAACGCGCCCTGTGACTGGGCGATGGGCGACCCTGACCGGCTGGCCTATCTGATCTTCACCTCTGGCACCTCGGGCAACCCCCGCGCCGTCATGCATGCGCATCGCGCCGTCTGGGCGCGGCGGATGATGTGGGCGGGGTGGTACGGACTGAAAGCGGACGACCGGTTGATGCACGCCGGTGCGTTCAACTGGACCTATACGCTGGGCACCGGGTTGATGGACCCTTGGGCAATGGGCGCGACGGCGCTGATCCCCAACAAACTGGTCCACGTCCCGCAACTGCCGCTTCTGCTCAAGCGCTTCGATGCCACGATCTTTGCGGCTGCTCCGGGTGTTTACCGGCAGATGCTGCGCGAGAAGATCCTGACGATGCCCAAGCTGCGCCACGGGTTGTCAGCGGGCGAGAAACTGCCCGAGCAGACCCGCCAAAGCTGGACCGAGGCCACCGGTACGCCGATTTTCGAGGCACTGGGGATGTCCGAAGTCTCGACCTATATCTCGGCCTCGCCCGACCGCCCGGCGCTTGACGGTGCCTCGGGTTATCCGCAGCCGGGTCGCAAGGTGGCCGTGCTGGGTGAAGACGGCCAGCCCGTTGCGCGCGATCAGGGGGGCGTCATGGCCGTGGGTCGCGACGACCCCGGGCTGTTTCTGGGCTACTGGGGACAACCCGATGAAACCGCCGCCAAATTTACCGGCGAGTGGTTTGTAACCGGGGATACAGTAAGCATGGATAGTAACGGCGGGATCCACTATCTCGGCCGCGACGATGACATGATGAACGCGGGCGGTTTCCGTGTCTCGCCGCTCGAGGTGGAAAAGGCGATGAACGCCCATCCCGAGATCGTCGAAACGGCTGCGATCGAGGCACAGGTCAGTCCCACGCTCTCGATCATCGTGCTGTATTACGTGCCGACCACGCCCGATCCCGATGTGCAGTCCATCGTCCGTCATGCGCATCACAACCTTGCGCGCTACAAGCAGCCGCACCAGTTCGTCCCGCTCGACGCCCTGCCCAAGGGTGCCAACAACAAGATCAATCGCCGCGCGCTGCGCGAAGGATACACGCCATGAGCACCAAACTCGACATTTTCTCTGATCCCGTCTGCCCGTGGTGCTATATCGGCAAAGCCCGGCTTGAGCGCGCGCTGGAACAGCGCCCTGACCATCCGCTGATCATCGAATGGCACCCGTTCATGCTGAACCCCACCATGCCGCCCGAAGGTATGGACCGGCGCGAATACCTGCAGGCCAAATTCGGCCCGCCCGATGAAGTGGTGCGCGTGCATCTTCCCATCGTGCAGGCCTGCGAAGAACTGGGCCTGCCGCTGGAACTGGAAAAGATGGAGCGCAACCCGTCGACGCTGAACGCGCAGCGGCTGATCCATTGGGCCGGGCTTGAGGGGCACCAGAACGCCGTGGTCAGCGCCCTCTTCCGCGCCAATTTCGCCGAAGGCCGCGACATTGGCGAGCGTGATACCCTGCTCGACATCGCCGAGCGCGCGGGTATGGACCGCGCCGTCACCGCGCGCTTGCTTGACAGCGACGCCGATGCCGATGACATCCGCGCCCGTGACGCCGACATCCGCGCGCGTGGGTTGCAAGGTGTACCAGCCTTCATTCTGGGCCGCCAATACGTGCTGAACGGCGCGCAGCCGGTCGACACCTGGCTCAACATCCTCGATCAATTGGCGGCTGCATGACCCCTCCGACAAAGACGCTACCGTTCCCCGAGTTTATCGGCCTTCTTGCGCTGCTGATGGCCACCGTCGCGTATTCCGTCGACGCCATGCTCCCGCTGCTGACCCCGATCAGCGAGGAGCTTGCCCAAGGCTCGATGGCGCAGGCGCAGCAGGTCATTACCGTTTTCATGATCGGTCTGGGCACGGGCACCTTTATCATGGGGCCGCTGTCAGACCGCCTGGGCCGCAAGACCGTCATCCTGTGCGGGATCGTCCTTTACATGATCGCAGCCGCCATTGCCGCGACTTCGCAAGACATCACCATGCTGCTGGTCGCACGCTTCCTGCAGGGCTTTGGCGCTGCGGCGCCGCGTGTGGTCAGTCAGGCCTTGGTGCGCGATCTCTATTCGGGCCGGATGATGGCGCGGGTCGTGTCTTTCTCGATGACCGTCTTCACGCTGGTTCCCGCCATCGCCCCGTTCATGGGGGCCGAATTGGGCGCGCTGTTCGGCTGGCGCGCGATTTTCTGGAGCTTCATGGCTTTTGGCACGGTGTCCGGCCTCTGGCTTTTGCTGCGCCAACCCGAAACGCTGAGCGCCGAGAACCGCCGCCCGCTGGCCATCGCCCCGCTATGGCTGGCGCTCAAGACGGTGCTGGGCCATTCGCTTGTGCGGCTGTACCTGTTGGCACTGACCTTTGTGTTCACCACGATGCTGTGCTGGATCAGCGGCGTCGCGGCGATCTTCGAGCAGAGCTTTGACCGCACCGCGCAATTCCCCGCGTGGTTCGCCTTTGTTGCGATCCTGTCGGCCCCGGCCAGCCTGATCAACGCGCGGCTGGTGGTCAAGGTCGGGATGCGGCGGATGGTGGCGATTGCGTTGACCTGGCAGATTGCCATCAGCGTGATCGCGCTGATCGGCTTTCAGTACCCGCTGGGGGACTGGGGGTTCGAGCTGTTCATCCTGTTCATGCTGATGCAGTTCTTCTCGATCGGTTTCCTGATCGGCAACCTGAACGCGCTGGTGCTTGAGCCGATGGGCCATGTTGCGGGCATGGCCGCGTCGGTCGTTGGCGGGTTCTCGACGGTGATCTCGGCGCTGCTGGCAGCGACGGCGGCGACCTTCATGAACGGCACACCAGTCCCACTGGCGGTCTCGTCCCTGCTCTGCCTTGTGCTGGCCTCGGCCTGCATGATCTGGGCCCGCCAGCTGCGCGCGGATTAAGCCCCGGCGCGCAGCCGCTCACGGTTCAGCGCGAGCCATTGTGCTGTGATGATCAACGGCCCGTTCGACACCTCACCGCTGTCAATCAGCGCCATGAGACGGTCGAACGGGATGACGTGCGAGCGAATATTCTCGTTCTCGCTGGCCAGCCCGTGCACGCCTTGCACGCTGTCAGGCAGGTCTGCGATGCCGATATACGAAAACAGGTACTCGCTGACCGCGCCCGGGCTGACGTAATATTGCCCGACCTTGTGCATGGCGCGCATCTCCAGATGCGCCTCTTCGACGGATTCGCGGCGTGCGGCCTCTTCAGGCGCTTCGCCCGCGTCGATGCGCCCGGCGATGGGTTCCAGCAGCCAGGGATTCTGATCACCACGAACATAGGGGCCAAAGCGGAATTGTTCGACCAGCATGACGGTGTCGCGAACGGGATCATACGGCATCACGGTCACGGCGTCTGCCATCACAAAGCCTGCCCGGTTGATCGTGTCGCTGAGCGTGCCGTCAAACCGACGGTACTGCATGTCCGCTTCCTCGACGCCGAAAAACCACGTGTAGGGCGTGTGATAGCGCACGATCTTCACGTCGTCTGGGTGCGCGGCTCGACGCAGGGTCGCTTCGGGCGGGGCGGCCTTGGCACGCCTGCGACTGGCAACACGAGCGGCGAGCATGCTGATATGGTGGCGCACCTGAGCGGGTGACGCCTCGCACAGCAGGGCCATCATATCGGCCGCAATCTCAGTTGTGAGCGCGCCGTGCTTCGCGGCCCAGCGATCCAGTGACCAGCCTTCACCGGCTGTAAAGCGACCGGGATGGGGCTGATAAATCAGCGCCTCGACCCTGCCGGAGCTCGCCGCGACGCGGATGGCCGAGGGCACATAGTCGAACAGCTGCTCATACGCATCCAGCCGCGCGCGGGCGGCAGCATCCGGGCGGATCAACAGCCCTTTGGTCACCTGACCCGGCTGGGCCACGCACAGCGGAAACACCTGCACATCGCCATGGGCGTCGACGGCATGGCGCACCGCATGGTCGGCCAGATCGGCGCTTTGGGCAGTCAGCGCCGAGCCGGCAACGGCGGCGTAGAGGGGTTCATGTTGAAGTGTTCCGAACAGGAACAAGGGCTTATCGGTCATTCCGTCGCCTTTCGAGCGCGCTCATCAGTGCATGCAGGACAAGGCCCAAAACGACACCGCCGGCCCCCAACAGGATCAGAAAATCCCGGTCGAGCGCCTTGCCGAACCAGTCGGCCAGAATGTCAAAATACCCGTTGATGGCATCCATGACCTCAGGATAGCGTCGGCGATAGCCTAGGATGAACACCTCACGGACGCCCATCACGGCGCCGATGGTCAGCGCAGCAAGGCCGACCGACTGCACACCGACATAGATCGAAAACCACAAGGCCCGCCCTATCCGGCCACCCAGAAAGACCCAGCCGACAACGAATGCGATCGCCGCCGCCCAGATCGGAAAATTGCCCAGATTGGCGTCTGGCCGGTAGAGCGGTTCATAGACCGTTGCGCAATAGCCCGCGAAAACGGCCAGCAGAAGACCGGCCAAGGGCCTGATAAGCGTGAACATCGCGCCTCCGTCTGTGCGGCGCGCGCTGGGATCAGGCCGGGCGGCGCAGGGTGATCTGGGTCACGCCACAGATACCCGTGTGAAACGCGCCAGCGCAAGAGGTGAGGTAATAGTCCCACATCCGCCGGAAGCGTTCGTCATAGCCCATGGCATGGATCTTGTCCCACGTCTGGGTAAAGGTTTCGTGCCAACGACGCAGTGTCTGGCTGTAACTTTCGCCAAACTCGATGGAGGACAGGAACGCAAGCCCGGCGCGCTGCGCCTCTTGTGTGAAGCGTGCAGGCGAGATCAGCATGCCGCCTGGGAAGATATATTTCTGAATGAAATCAACATTCTTTTTGTAGAGGTTAAAGCGCTCATCCGGCACCGTGATGACCTGAATCGTCGCCTTTGCCCCCGCTTTGAGCCGTCCGCGCACCGCGTCGAAATACGTCGGCCAATAGGCTTCGCCCACCGCTTCGAACATCTCGATCGAGGCGATGCCATCGTACAGGCCTTGTTCGTCGCGGTAGTCCTGCATCTTGATTTCGACCTTGTCGGACAGTCCCGCCCGCTCCATCCGGGCCACGGCGTAATCGTGCTGCGCCTTGCTGATCGTCAGACCCGTGACCTTCAGCCCCCGCTTGCCCGCCGCGTATTCGGCAAACCCGCCCCAGCCGCAGCCGATTTCCAGCACGTGATCGCCGGGCTTCAGCTCGAGCGAGTCCACAAGGGCTGCGTATTTCTGCTCCTGCGCGCGCTCCAGACTTTCCTGCCCGGTTTTGAACAGGGCCGAGGAATAGGTCATGCTGTCATCCAGCCACAGCGAATAAAATTCATTCCCCAAATCATAGTGATGCGCGATGTTCTTGCGTGCCTGCGTCTTCGAGTTTCCGCGCAGCCAGTGCCGCACGCGCTCATAGGCACGCACCAAGGCCATGCCGGTGAATTCGTCCAGCAAGGCCGGATTGTCGGTGAAGATCACGTCCATCAGCGCCTGCAGGTCCGGCGTGGACCACCAGCCTTCCAGATAGGCATCGGCAAAGCCCAGATCGCCTTCGCGGATCAGTCGCGCGAAGGCGTCGGGATTGTGTACCGTGACCTCGACGGCCTGTCCGGCCTTTGGTCCCTGCGCGCGAAAGCGGCGACCGTCGGGCAGGATCACATCCAGCCGTCCATAGGTCATCCGGCCAAGTTGGGCGAAAACCGGTTTGAAATACCGCGGCAAACCGCTTTGCCCTTGTGTCGTGGTCAGGATGTCCATGATCCCCCCTGTGCTAAGTTCTTCCTTTCTTTACGAAAGACTAGCCAAGATGGATGAGCGGTCAAACCAGAATTTTAACCTTTCCGCAACGACTCGTAAGCCGCGAGCGCACGTTCGCGGCCCTTGGACAGGGTGATCAGCGGATCGGGATAGGGTTTTGCCGGGTCCAGACCCCAACTGCGCGGCACGGCATCGAAGTACGACAGAGCAGTCTTGCCGGGCTTTGCACTGAGTTCGGCGATGTACGTTTTGCGATACGTCGCTGATTTATCGAATTTTTCGGCCTGAGTGGCGGGGTTGAAAACGCGAAAATACGGTGCGGCATCGGGGCCGGAACCCGCCACCCATTGCCACCCCATCGCGTTTGACGCAGGGTCCCAGTCGGTCAGACTCTCGGCGAACCAGTCCAGACCGATTTTCCAGTCCGTCATCAGATGTTTGGTCAGATAACTGGCGACAATCATGCGTACGCGGTTGTGCATCGTGCCTGTGACGAACATCTCGCGCAGTCCGGCATCCACGAAGGGCTCGCCGGTCAGGCCGCGGCGCCATCGCTCGGCGCTCGCCGTGTCGCCCTGCCACGCGAACCCGTTCCATTCGTCGCGCCAATTGCTGTCCAGCAAATGCGGCGTGTGGAACATCAGGTGATGGGCAAAGTCGCGCCATGCCAGTTCCTTGCGAAAATGCGTTGCACCCTCGCCGGAAAATCCCTTGGCGGCGTGCCAGATCCGGCGCGGGCCGATCTCGCCATAGGTCAGGTTCTCCGACAGGCCCGAGACCGCCTTCAACGCTGGAAAGTCGCGGTCGCTCCGGTAGCTTTGCACGGTTTCAGCCAGAAAATGGTCCAGCCGATCCCGTGCTGCCGCCTCACCGGCGACGGCATGAGAGGCCAGTACCGGCGCGCCCCGGTTCATGGCCGCACCCAGCCGCCAGCCTGCCAGGTCTTCGCTGCCCGGCCAGTCGGACGGCGCGACAAGGCGTTCGGGCGCTGGCACCGCTTCTGCCACACCCTGTGCATCAAGCGATTTCCAGAACGGGGTATAGACCCTGTAGGGTCCACCGGTCTGCGTGGCCACATCCCAGGGTTCTGCCAAGGTGTGCCCGTGAAAGCTGCGCGCCTCAAGCCCTTGGGATTTCAGGTGATCCTTGATGTCGGTGTCGCGCTCGCGCGCGAACGGATCGTAAAGCCGCGTCCACCAGACGCCGCCCGCACCGCTCTGGCTGATCAGCTCCAGCAGCACCGGCAGTGCCGACCCGCGCCGCAGGATCAGGCGCGAGCCCTGCCCGGCCAGACGCTTGCCGAAACTCTCGACCGCCTCGCCCATCCGCCAGCGCGCCGCGGCACCGATCCCGGTCACCGACCGGTCGGCGATGAACACGGGGATCAGCGGTCGGCCCGTCGCGGCAGCGGCGGCGAGCATCGGGTTGTCATCAAGCCGCAGGTCGCGGCGGAACCAAAGGATCAGGGGCTTCATAGCACCCGATCTAGCGCGCCGATCAATTGGTCAACCTCGGCTGCGGTGGTGTAATGCACAAAGCTCATGCGCAGCACACCCCGGTCCAGATCGACCCCCTGCGCGTGCAGCGCGCGGTCGGCGTAAAACGTGCCGCCGCCCACCATCACGTCCTGCTCGGCCAAGGCCCGTGCCAACTCGTGCCCAGTCTCGCCCGCCTGGACTGAGACCGTCGGCGCGCGCCGCACCGCCGATTTCGGCCCCAGCAAGCGCAGTTCATTTCGGGTGCCAAGGTAATCGAGCAACGGCTGCAGGATTGTCGCCTCATGCGCGCGCATCAGGTCATGCACCATCGCCGCGCGGGCCTTGGGGATCAGATCACCGGCCCCGTGGTGTTCGGCCAGCGCATCGACGTAATCGGCCATGCCAGCGCAAGCGGCGATCTGCGCGTGGTCCGGCCCGGCGGGGGTGAAGCGTTTGTAGAGCACCTCGCCGTTGAAATAATGCCCCTGATTGGGCAGCGCCATGCCCAGCGGGCGGCGGATCACCATGATGCCCTGATGCGGACCATAGGTTTTATAGGCAGAGAACAGATAGATATCGGCCCCCAGCGCCCCGACATCGGCAAAGCCATGCGGCGCGTAGCTGACCCCATCAACGCAGGTTGCGGCGCCCTCTGCCTGCGCCATCGCGCAGATCTCGGCCACCGGGTTGATCTCACCAACCACGTTCGAACAATGCGGGAAGCAGAGCAGCTTTGCCCCTTTGAGCAGCTCAGGCAGCCGGTCCAGCGGCAAATGCCCGGTCGCCGGATCGATCTGCCACTCGCGCACCTCGATCCCCGCGTCAGCCAGCCGCCGCCACGGGCCGGTGTTGGCCTCGTGGTCCTGATTGGTCACGATGATCGCATCGCCGGGCGCCAGATGCTGCCGAAATGCCTGCGCCAGAACATAGGTATTCGCGCTGGTCGAGGGGCCAAAGCTGACCTCGTCCGTGGCCACGCCCAGCATCAGCGCCAGACGCCCGCGCGCTTCGTCCATTTCCTCACCGCCAAGGCGGCTGGCCTCGAACGGATAGTACGGCTGCACCTTGCGTTGATGGTAAAACCGCGTCAGCCGGTCGATCACCGGTTTGCAGGTATAACTGCCGCCCGCATTCTCGAAAAACGCCTGCCCCGCCAGCGATGGCTCGGCAAAAGCCGGGAACTGCGCCCGCACGAAATCCATATCCAGCTGCATAACGAATCCTTTCCGTTTGAGACAGCCTAACTGTGTCGCAAACCGCCCACCAGAGAGCGTTGCACTCGCCTTGCGATTGACAGTGGCAAGCGCCTCTGGCATCCTATTGCCAGACAATAAAAAAGCACCAAAAGCAGTGGGTTGATGGTATGAGCAGCGTTCCGGCCCGTGATGGGCGTGCCCCAGACCGCGCGAGCGCCATCGCGACGCTTTTGCAAGACAACATCGTGTCGGGCCATTACGCCCCCGGCGACCGCCTGCCATCCGAGGCGGATCTGTGTGCCCATTTCAAGGTCTCGCGGCCCACGCTGCGTGAAGCCTTGGGTCGCTTGACCGCGCGCGGGCTGATCACGTCGCGCCGGGGTGCCGGTGGCGGGGCTTTCGTCACCCGCCCCAGCCCCGAGATCGCGGGCGAGCAGATCGCCGCGCTGATCGCGCTGTCCACCCGGGCCGAGGATAACGCGCATCGTCCCCTGCTGACCGAAGCGCGCATCCAGCTGCAACTGGGCTGTGCCGAACTGGCAACGCTGCGCAAGGCCGATATCACCGATCTGCGCGCCGAGATTGACCAGCAGTCGGATTTCGCCATTTCGGATGCCGATTTCATCGCCTCGGTGCGACGGATGAATCTGGCGCTGGCGCTGGCCTCGGGCAATCCGGCACTGGCGATGCTGACCCAAGGGCTGATCGACGCAGAATTCGCGATTACCGCCGACACCGGCTATCCCACCCGCATCCGCGCGCGGTTCCTGTCCTACCATGTGCGCGTTGCCAACGGCATCGCCGGGGGCCGGACCGATGATACCCGCGCGGCCTTGATGGAACTGTGGACCTTTGAGTCCGAGCGCAGCAACGGTACACCCGATGACGCGCAACCTGTCGAACGCCCCCCGGATGCGCGATCTGCGCCTGCCGCCGGTTCAGCGTCTGACCCCGCTGAGCGAGTAACCCCGATACAGCCGGATCACATGACCCGACCCTTGCGCCACCGCATCTCTGCCGCCATCGATCCCGAGATGCGCGAAGGCCCGGGCCTGTCGCTCTTCAACCGTCTCGTTGTCGCCGGCATTCTGCTGCTGATCGTTGCGGCTGTGGTTGAAACCGAGGTCCATGTCATCCGGCGCTACGATTGGGCGATGGGCACGCTCAAGGCTGTGCTCTTTGTCTTCTTTGCCGTCGAGTTTCTGCTACGGGTGTGGGTGGCCACGCTGAATCCGAAGGTGCGCAGCGTCTGGTCGTATCTTGTCTCGGTTTCGGCCCTTGTGGATCTGGCGGTGCTGGTGACCTTTCTTCTGCCGTCTTTCGGATTTGAGGCACTGGTGTTTCGCTTGTTGCAGATCACCCGCATCCTGCGGCTGACGCGGCTGGGGCGCTATAGCCGGGCGCTGAACCTGCTCTTCGATGCTTTTCGCTCGCGCGCGACCGAACTGATGCTTAGCGCCATGCTCGCCCTCGCGCTGATGCTCGCCGCCGCGACGCTGCTTTACGTGGTCGAAGCCGACGCGCAGCCCGAAGCCTTCGGCTCGATCCCGCGCGCGATGTGGTGGGCAGTCGAGACGCTGACAACGGTGGGCTACGGCGATGTTGTGCCGATCACGCCGCTGGGCAGGTGTCTGGCCGCGCTGACGGCGTTGTGTGGCATTGGCATCATCGCCTTGCCGACCGGCGTGCTGGCGGGTGCCTTTTCCGAAGCGATCCGCCGCGCGCGCGATGAGCGTCAGCCGACCAGGAACCGCGACTGACCCGCCCCGACAAAGCCCCCTTGAGATGCCCGGCGCCCGGCCCTATATAGAAGGTGTTCCCGGCAACGGGATCTATGGACATAAACGCGCTCGTAATAATCGGATCGGACCCGGGGGCGGTACCCGGCGGCTCCACCAAACACCCGTATTGGCGGGTCATGGGGCCGAAACAGGATCGACGAACGTCTAAAGGGGTTTGCTTTGTCTCGGTGAGCTACCACCGTTACCGGTGCAAAACGTACAGTTGCCAATGACAACCGTGCTCCGGCAATGGCTCTGGCTGCGTAAGCAGTTCGAGTCGCCGAACTTAAGCCCTTGCGCCTAGCAGCGTAAGGCGGGGTCCGCAGGCACCTGGCAACAGAAGCCTGCACTTCCTCCCCCTCATGCAAGGCCACCGGGACACGTATGGCGTGAATCCGTTTGACTGGCGTCGTGCCGCTGCTAACGTCAGCCTCACTGACCCCTTTTCTCACATTTTCCCATGAGGTTCCCATGGTCTTGCGCGCCCGGCTCGCGGCCTCGTTGTGTGGTCTTTTCGTTGCGCTGTCTTCGCCGGCTGTGGCCGAGGACGCACTGCCCAAACTCGGCCCGAATGCGGTGCCGCTCAGCACAGACAGCGCCTATCTGCGCGAGGCTCCGGCGCCCGATTACTGGGCCTTGTCGCCGTTTGCGCGCGCGCAGTTCACCAGCTCGGCCTGCTCGATCGCTGCCGTGACCGCTGCCGTGAACGGGCTGGCCGGTCTGCCTGCGCTGGCCACCGACACCATCCTGTCGCAGCCGGATTTGCTGGAAGCGACGGGCGTTCCGCTTTGGGCCGAGCTGTCCGCCGAAGGCGGCGATGGGGTGACCTTTGACCAGCTTGCCGACTTTACCGCCGCCGCCTTTACCGCGCGCGAGATGCCTTACAGCGTCACCACGATGCACCCGTCAACCGACGATGCCGCCACCCTCGATGCGCTGCGCGCGGCACTGGCTGCGAATGAGGCCAGCGCCGATGATGCCGTGCTGGTCTATTTCAACCAGGGCGTTGTCACCGGCGACTGGGACGGCCCGCATGTCTCGCCCATCGGAGCCTATGATGCGGCGCGCGACCGGGTGTTGATTCTGGAGGTCGATCAGGACTGGTACACGCCCTACTGGACGCCCGTTCCGGTGCTGTTGCAGGCGATGTTGCGCCCTGCTCCGGCGGATCAGGGCGTGCTTGAAGGACAGACCGGCGGCTTGGTGATCATCCAGCCGCAGGGATAATCACGGCTTCGTGATGTCGGGTGCCAGTGTGCTGTGCCACGCTGGCGTGATGAAAGGGATCCTGTGCTTGACCCTGGCAGCCCTGCTCGCGCATCCGGCGCGGGGCTGCGACATCGCGCTGGTTCTGGCGATGGATGTCTCGGGCTCGGTGGATGCCTATGAATTCCAGCTACAGGCGCAGGGCGTCGCCAATGCCCTGCGCGACCCCGATGTTGCCGACGCGCTGTTGCGCGGGCGTGTGGCTTTGGCAGTGGTGCAATGGTCAGGCGCGCTGGAGCAAAGCGTCTCGGTGCCCTGGACCCGCCTGTCCGAACCGGCCGAGGTCAGCCGACTGGCAGGCCGGATCAGCGGGATGACCCGTGCCCATGCAGGCGGCAACACGGCGGTGGGCGATGCGATGCAGGTCTCGGTCGATCTGTTCGCGCAGGTGCCCGATTGTGCGCATTGGGTCATCGACATGTCCGGCGACGGCGATGAGAACGAGGGGTTCACCGTCGGGCGCGAGCGCAGCGCTGCGTTTGCGCGGGGAATCACCATCAACGGGCTGGCGATCGAGGGCGCGGCAACCGGCCAAAGCATCACCAATTTCTACCGCCGCCACGTCGTCACACCCGGCGGATCTCGTCATAACGGCCCAGCAACACGATGATTTTGAACGCGCCATGCGCGACAAACTGCTGCGCGAGCTGATCCCTCCCGTGGCCTTTGAGGACAGCGTTCACCCAGAGCCTGAGCAGACGCAGCTCGCCGGGCTGCCGGGTTTTCTGCACATGCAAACGCGCTGAAGGCTTTTCATCGCCGACGAAAACCCTATGCTGCGCGTAAGGAACCGAAGGGTAGCGAGGGCTGGCATGGACCGCGGAATCGACTATGGCAATCTGATGCATCAGGCCATGCGCAGCCTGATCCGCGAGGTGCTGACCCGAGTCGGTGCCGACGGGTTGCCCGGCGAGCACCATTTCTTCATCACCCTGACCACCCAGCATCCGGGCGTGACAATGGCCGACTGGCTGCGCGCGCGCTATCCCGATGAGATCACCATCGTGGTGCAGCACTGGTTTGAAAACCTTGAGGTTGACGAAAACGGCTTTGCCATCACGCTCAACTTTGGCAACCAGCCCGAGCCGCTGTATATCCCGTTCGATGCCATCTCGACCTTTGTCGATCCGTCGGTCGAATTCGGTCTCAAGTTCGAGACGCATTCTGATGATGATGACGAGGATGACGACGACGACGAAGAAGCGCCGATGATCCATACCGACACAGACCCCGAGCCGCGCAAGGCCGGTGAGGTTGTCAGCCTGGACCAGTTCCGCAAGTAAGGCGCCGTGCGGCTGCACAAACATCCCGCGCGGGCTTGAGTCCGCGGCCGTCTCTGCCCATCTTGGCCGGGACTGGAGGACGATATGAGCAAATCCCTGGCGCGCGTCGCCAAAGCCATCGACGACATTGGGCTTGTCGCCGAAATCCTGAACCCAGGCGCCAGCCGCACGGCTGAGGACGCTGCCAAGGCCTGTGGCTGTGAACTGGATCAGATTGCCAAGTCCTTGATCTTTCAAGGCGAAAGCGGCGTGATCTATCTGTTCCTCACCGCTGGCGGCAATCGGTTGGACGGCGACAAGGCCGCCGTGGTCGCCGGTGAAACCCTGCACCGCGCCGATGCCGGCACCGTGCGCAAAGTTACCGGCTTCGCCATTGGCGGTGTTTCGCCGCTGGGTCATCTGACCGCGCCGGTAATCTTTGCCGACCCCCGCCTCAAGGATTTCCAGACCGTCTATGCCGCTGCCGGAACGCCCGACCATGTGTTCGCCGTCGCTCCGGGCGCGCTGTTCATGGCCTGCGGCGCACAAGAAGCGGATTTCACCGCATGAGACTGCCCGATCCGGTCGAGAACCCTGACTTCTACGATCACCTCGTCGCCAAGCGCCTGTTGGCATGGGTCATTGACCTCATTGTCACCTTGGGGCTGATGCTGGTGGTGCTGATCGGCACAGCGTTTCTGGCGATCTTCATCTTTCCGCTGGTCTGGAGCGCGATTGCCATCGCCTATCGCACCGTGATGCTGACGCGCTACGGCGCGACGCTGGGGATGATGGTTGCCTCGGTCCAGTTGCGCCAGCTCAATGGTCGCGCCCCAAGCCGTGAAATCGCCCTGACGCATTCGATCCTGTACGCGCTGTCGATGGTCTTCGTGCTGCCGCAGATCGGCTCGGTCGCGATGATGATGCTCACGCCCTACCGGCAGGGGTTGAATGACTGGATCTTGGGAACCACGATCATCAACAAATATATGGAAGACTGATGCCCGCCAAAGCTTTGCAGAACCCTTGCACAAGCTCTTGGCGGATGGCGTTAGCCTTGTTACCTTACCGTCGTGCGGCAACTGACAGTGCCGCCATTTTGTTGATTTGCATGCCAGCCAGAAGGACGGGCGCCCATCATGCGCCATACGCTGCCCATAGCGCCGCAGTTCTACGTAACGGCGCCGCAGCCCTGCCCTTATCTGGCCGGGCAAAGCGAGCGAAAGCTGTTCACGGCTCTGACCGGGGATTCCGCGCGCGCGCTCAATGATACCTTGTCCAAACAGGGCTTCCGGCGCTCGCAGAATGTGCTCTATCGGCCGGCGTGCTCGGAATGCGCCGCCTGCCTGTCGGCGCGCATTCGCGTTGCCGATTTCGAGCCCTCGCGCAGCCAGCGCCGAAACCTCAAGCGCAACGGCCACCTGAACCGCGAGGCGACGAGCCCCTGGGCAACCGACGAACAGTTCAGCCTGTTCCGGCGCTATCTGGACAGCCGCCACGCCGATGGTGGCATGGCGGACATGGACATCTTCGAATTCGCCGCGATGATCGAGGAAACGCCGGTCCGCTCACGCGTGATCGAGTATACCGAGAAGCCGGAAAAGCCCGCGCCCGGCACCAAAGGTTCGGGTCGCACGCTGGCCGCTGTCTGCCTGACCGATGTTCTCGAAGACGGGTTGAGCCTGGTCTATTCCTTTTATGACCCTGACCGGATCAAGGATGGTTTGGGCACGTATATGATCCTCGACCATGTCGCGCTGGCCCGCCAGGTGGGCCTTCCTTACGTCTATCTGGGCTATTGGGTGCCGGGCAGCGTCAAGATGGCTTACAAGGCCAGCTTTGGTGCGCTTGAGGTTTACCGCGATGGCGAATGGCGCGAACTGGGCGATCCGGCGGAATATGGCCGCCAGCCGCACCCGCTGTCCGTGCGCCCGATCACCGAGCAGGTGGCCGCGATCACCTTGCCCCCGACCGAGTCGAAAAACGGGCGCGGGTGACTGGACTCGTCGGAGTGCCCTCCCTGAAATCCGCTCTGATTTCCGAAAATTGCGATAGATCGACTGTTGCGGCAATATTCGCAAAGAAAATCGCCGTTTTGCGACCGGAATCTCTGCCGTTCCCTGTTGACGCTGCTCTGCGGCGCACGTAATGTCCGCTCGGAAGCGAAAGGATCAGCGATGAACGCGGTACTTATCAGTTCTGGGGTTGGTAACGGATCGGTCTGAGACCGGCACCGAACAACCCCCATGGCCCCCCTGACCGGGGGTTTTTTGTTGCCCAATTGGCTGGCCTGGGGCAAAGGCTGGCGCGAGATAGAGGTGGAGAAGATCATGTCCCAGCAGATGACCGGTGCGAAAATGGTCGTTCAGGCGCTTAAGGACCAGGGTGTCGAGGTTGTCTTCGGCTATCCCGGCGGCGCCGTGCTGCCGATTTATGATGAGCTGTTCCAGCAAAACGAGATCCGCCATATCCTCGTGCGGCACGAACAGGGCGCGACGCATATGGCCGAAGGCTATGCGCGCTCGACCGGCAAACCCGGCGTTGTTCTGGTGACCTCGGGCCCCGGCGCGACCAATGCCGTCACCGGCATGACCGACGCGCTGATGGATTCCATCCCGCTGGTCGTGCTGTCGGGTCAGGTGCCGACCTTCCTGATCGGCAATGATGCGTTCCAGGAGGCCGATACCGTCGGCATCACCCGCCCCTGCACCAAGCACAACTGGCTGGTCAAGGATCCCGACAAGCTGGCCGAGACCATCCATCAGGCCTTCCATGTCGCCACCACGGGCCGCCCCGGCCCAGTTCTGGTCGATATCCCCAAGGACGTCCAGTTCGCCGACGGCACCTATACCCCGCCGCAAAAGGCCCGCACGTCGCATTACGCGCCCAAGGTGAAGGGCGATATCGAGGCGATCACCCAGCTGGTCGAAATGCTGGAAGTGGCCGAGCGCCCGGTGTTCTACACCGGCGGCGGCGTGATCAACTCGGGCCCGGCTGCCGGTCAGTTGCTGACCGAACTGGCCGAGGCCACGGGGATTCCCGTCACCTCGACCCTGATGGGTCTGGGGGCCTATCCCGCCAAGGGCAAGATGTGGATCGGCATGCTGGGCATGCACGGTCTTTATGAAGCCAACATGGCAATGCATGATTGTGACCTGATGGTGAACATCGGTGCGCGCTTTGACGACCGGATCACTGGCCGCGTCAACGCCTTCAGCCCCGGCTCGCGCAAGGTGCATATCGACATCGACCCGTCATCAGTGAACAAGGTGATCCGCGTCGATCTGCCGATCATCGGCGATGTCGGCCATGTGCTGGAAGACCTGCTCAAGATCTGGAAATCGCGCGGTCGCAAGACCAACTCCCCGGCGCTGGCCGCGTGGTGGAAACAGATCGAGGAATGGCGCGCGGTTAAGTGTCTGTCCTACCGTCAGGAAGGCCCGATCATCAAACCGCAATACGCGCTGCAACGGCTCGAAGCGCTGACCCGCGACTATGATCGCTACATCACCACCGAGGTGGGCCAACACCAGATGTGGGCCGCGCAATACCTGAACTTCGACGGCCCGAACCGCTGGATGACGTCGGGCGGTCTGGGGACGATGGGCTACGGGTTGCCCGCCTCGATCGGTGTGCAGATCGCGCATCCCGACGCGCTGGTGATCAACGTCGCCGGTGAGGCGTCTTGGCTGATGAACATGCAGGAAATGGGCACGGCGGTTCAGTTCCGCGCGCCGGTCAAGCAGTTCATCCTGAACAACGAGCGTCTGGGGATGGTTCGCCAATGGCAGCAACTGCTGCACGGCGAGCGGTATTCGCAGTCTTGGTCCGAAAGCCTGCCTGACTTCGTCAAGCTGGCCGAGGCCTTTGGCTGCAAGGGTATCCGCGTCGATCACCCTGACGATCTGGACGAGGCAATCAAGGAAATGCTGGCCTACAATGGGCCGGTGATCATGGATTGCATGGTTGAAAAGCACGAGAACTGCCTGCCGATGATCCCCTCGGGCAATGCGCATAACGAGATGCTGCTGCCCGACGGCGATGTCGGCAATGCCATCCAGGGTGCCGGCGGCGCGCTGGTCTGAGGCTGGGCCACGGGGTCGGCGCGGGACACCGCGCTGACCTGCTCGACGTCAAACATCTATCAGGCGCGGCCGATCTGCCCGCCGCACAGAGTGAAGGGTTCCCCATGTCCCCGCTACACATCTCGCAAGGCTCGTCCAAGCATTCCGCCTATGAACTCCGCGATCCCTATGCCGAAGTGATCGAATCCCACACGCTGGCCGTCATCGTCGATAACGAGCCGGGCGTTCTGGCGCGGGTGATCGGGCTGTTTTCCGGGCGCGGTTACAACATCGAAAGTCTCACGGTCGCGGAAACCGACCACAAGGGCCACCGCTCGCGCATCACCATTGTCACGACCGGCACGCCGCAGGTCATCGACCAGATCAAGGCGCAGCTGGGCCGGATTGTCCCGGTGCACGAGGTCCACGACCTGACGGTCGAGGGCTCGGCGGTCGAGCGGGAACTGGCGCTGCTGAAAGTGTCGGGCAAGGGCGATGCGCGGATCGAAGCATTGCGTCTGGCCGAGATTTTCCGCGCCAATGTCGTTGATTCCACACTGGAAAGCTTCGTGTTCGAGATGACCGGCGCGCCGTCCAAGATCGACGCTTTCGCCGAATTGATGCGCCCGCTGGGCCTGAGCGAAATCGCCCGCACCGGCGTGGCGGCGCTGGCGCGCGGGGCCTGAATGGCCCCGACGCTGGCCTCGACTCTGGCCCCATTGACGCGGATCGCAGGCCATGACGTGCTTTTCGTCATGGCCGCCCGCGCCGAATATGGGCCGGCGCTGCAGGCGCGGATCACGCCCCTGATCACCGGCGTCGGGCCGGTTGAGGCGGCGGCTGTCACCGCCGCAGCGCTCACCCGGCTGGCCATCGCCGGTAGCCTGCCCGATCTGGTGGTGTCGCTCGGCTCGGCCGGGTCAGCCCGGCTCGATCATTGCGGGCTGTATCAAGCCAGCCACGTCGCCTGGCGCGACATTGACGCCTCGCCGTTGGGGTTTGCGAAGGGCACAGTGCCCTTCCTTGATCTGCCCGAAACCATCGCCCTGCCCCATACCCTGCCCGGCATTCCCGTCGCGACACTGTCGACCGGCGGCAATATCGTCAGCGGCGCGGCCTATGACCGCATCGCGCAGGATATGGTGGATATGGAGACCTACGCCGTGCTGCGCGCCTGCATGCTGGCGGATGTGCCGCTGGTTGCGCTGCGCGGAATTTCGGACGGCAAGGCGGATCTGACCGGGTTGCACGACTGGACTGGCTACCTGCACATCATCGACGAAAAACTGGCAAGCGCGCTGGACCCGTTGGCCAGCGCGCTTGAGAGGGGTTTGCTGCGTCAGATGTGAATCGCGCGGCCGTAGGCTTCCAGCACGCTTTCGTGCATCATTTCGCTCAGCGTTGGATGCGGGAAGACCGTGTTCATCAGGTCTTCCTCGGTCGTTTCCAGCGTCCGGCCAATCACATAGCCCTGAATCAACTCGGTCACTTCCGCCCCGATCATATGTGCGCCCAACAGCTCGCCGGTCTTGGCGTCGAAAACGGTTTTCACAAAGCCCTCGGCCTCGCCCAAGGCAACCGCCTTGCCGTTGCCGATGAACGGGAAGCGCCCGACCTTCAGCTCATAACCCGCTTCTTTCGCCTTGGCTTCGGTCAGTCCGACCGAGGCGACTTGCGGATGGCAATAGGTGCAGCCGGCAATCGAGTTCGGCTTGATCGCATGCGGATGCCCGCCCGCGATCAGCTCGGCAACCATCACGCCCTCATGGCTGGCCTTGTGCGCAAGCCAGGGTGCCCCGGCGATATCGCCGATGGCAAAGATCCCCTCAACCCCGGTGCGGCAGTATTCGTCGGTCACCACATGGGTGCGGTCGATCTTGATGCCCAGCTCTTCCAGCCCCAGCCCTTCGACATTGCCCACGATGCCGACGGCCGAAATCACCGTGTCGAAATCTTCGGTCGTGGTCTTGCCACCGGCTTCCAGATGCGCGGTGACCTTCCCCTTGGCGCGGTCGAGTTTCTTGACCGTGGTCTTCTCGCGGATCACCATGCCTTGCTTGGTGAATTGCTTCTTGGCGAAGGCCGATACCTCGGCATCCTCGACCGGCAGCACGCGGTCCATGACCTCAACCACCGTGGTCTTGGCCCCCAGTGTGTTGAAGAAGCTGGCAAATTCAATGCCGATCGCGCCCGAGCCGATGACCAGCAGGTTCTTGGGCATCCGTTTGGGGACCAGCGCATCGCGGTAGGTCCAGACCAGATCGCCGTCGCCCTCAAGCCCGGGCAATTCGCGGGCCCGCGCGCCGGTGGCCAGAATGATGTTCTTGGCGCTCAGTTCTTGCGTCCCGGCCTGCGTCTTGACCGAGACCTTGCCCTTGGCCGGGATGCTGGCCGTGCCCATGACGACCTCAACCTTGTTCTTCTTGAGCAGGTGCTTGACCCCGCCCTCCATCTGCTTGGCAACCCCGCGCGAGCGTTTCACCACCGCGTCCAGATCATAGCCGATCTTGTCGGCGCTCAGGCCATAGTCTTTGGCCCGCTCCATCAGATGAAAGACCTCGGCCGAGCGCAGCAGCGCCTTGGTCGGAATGCAGCCCCAGTTCAGGCAAATCCCGCCAAGATTCTCACGCTCGACAATGGCGACTTTCTTGCCCAGCTGCGCGGCGCGGATTGCGGCCACATAGCCACCGGGACCGGCGCCGATAACGACGACGTCAAAGCTCTGATCTGCCATGGAGACCTCCCACTGAAAATATAGTTGAGCACTAAACTACTTTTGGCCGAAACGCAATCACCCAGCCCTTGAATCCCGGTTCAGAGGCTCATCCGCCCAGCGAGCGCACGATCTCACCATAGCCACCGTTCTCAAGGAAGGCGATTTCATCTGGCGAGCTTTCCCGGCTCAGTGCTTCATTGCGGAAAGGAAAGCGGCGGAACTTGCGGATGATGTCGCGGTGCGCGCAGGCATGAAGCACGTTGCTGGCGCCGGTTTCAGGCAGTCGCGAAATCATCAGCGCGACCGCGCGGTCCTGATCGAACGAGCTTTCGGAATGCATCAGCGGCAGGTAGAAAAACTGCCGAACCGGCTCGTCGATGCGCAGGTCAGCCTTGTTCTGCCAGGCGTAATGAGCGACCCGGCGCGCGCGCTTGTCGGTGGCAAAGGCCTTGGCCTTGCCGCGGAACATGTTGCGCGGGAACTGGTCGGTCAGCAGCAGATAGGCAAGGATACCCTCAGGACACGACATCCATTCGATCAGCGCCCCGGCGTCAGCCTTGTCCCAGTCCCCCTCGAACTGATCGCGGATTTCGGCATCCAGCGCCTCGCCGCCGGCATACCAACCTTCGGGGCCAAGATCGTTCCAGTATTGCAAAATGGCGTCGGCGCGGGGGCTGGTTGTCATAGCGGTCTCCTTTCGCTCAAGCCTGCGACGGGTGCTGCGGGTGGGTCAACCCCCACCCGCCCTGCTCAGCTGGATTCCGCGTCGTTTTCATGCCGTTCAAGCGCTGCCTCAACCGTGACCGCCGACGCGGTCGGCGACAAGGCCGTGTAGGTACTGCTCGCATCCGGCGTGACCCGGCGCTGCGTCATCCGCCAGGCGGCATAGCTTGCCAGCACGGCAAAAATGATCGCCATGAACAGGAAGAATCCCGACGGCCCGATCGCGCCCATCATCCAGCCGGTAATGATCGGCCCGGAGATCGCCCCCAACCCGTTGATGAACATCAACCCGGCCGATGCCGAGGCCATGTCGGATTTATCCAGATAGTCGTTCACGTATGCCAGCAGCAGCGAATAGAGCGGGTTGGAAATCCCGCCCATCAGCACGCCGACGACCAGCAAGAACAGGTACGGCACGTCGATCACCACCGGCACCGTCAGCACAACAGCCCCGGCGGCAGACAGCCCCAGGATCAGCTTGCGGCGGTCCATGCGGTCGCTCAACCAGCCGATGGGGAATTGCAGCACCAGCCCGCCGACATAGATCGAGGCAACAAAAACCGACAGGTCGCGGATGTTCAGCTCGGCCTGCGTGCCCCAGACCGCCGCCATGCCGAACTGCGCCGAAAACACCCCGCCCAGCAGGAACATGCCCACGCAGCCCAGCGGCGAGGCGCGGTAAAGCTGCTTGAAGTTCAGCGGCTTGGTCGACTCGAACGCCGGCGCGGGCGAAATCGCCAGCAGGATCGGCGTGAACGCCAGTGACACCAGCACCGAGGGAATGACGAACAGGATATAGCCCGACGGGTCGGCGAAGTTCAGCAAGACCTGCGCGGCAATGATGCCGATCATCTGCACGATCAGGTAGAGCGACAGCGCCTGCCCGCGTGTCTCGTTGGTCGAGGCGTTGTTCAGCCAGCTTTCAGCGGTGATATAGACGCCCGAAAAGGAAAAGCCGATCACCACACGCATCAGCGTCCAGGCCATCCAGTCCGGAACGGCGGCGTACAGGATCAGCACGGCCGAGATCATCGACCCCAGCGCCGCAAACACCCGCACATGCCCGACGCGCCGAATCATCTCAGGCGCAAGGCGCGAGCCGAACAGAAAGCCAAGGAAATAAGCCGACATCACGATCGACATCTGCGTCGTGGTGAAATGCTCTATGGCGCCCCGGATACCCAGCAGCGTGCCCTGCATGCCGTTGCCGAGCATGAGCAGCATGAGACCCAGCAGCAGCGCCCAGGTTGAGGAAAATACTTTAATCATCGGGTCATTCCGCTTAGGTCGGCCATTTGGGCGTGACCTAACACGTACCCGGCTTGGGCAGGTTGCGAAAGCGGCATGTTCGTGTCGGAATAAGCCGTTTGCCGCTCATTCGATAAAACCTGTCGGCAAGGGGCTGCCCCTGCGCTTGGCTCAGGCCATCGTCACGCCTGCCGCCGCCCGGCCTGTCACACAGCGTCACGACCAGGGTCTTGCGGCATTGCAGCATGAATTCTGTGCCGCAGCGGCGGTTTACGTTTTGTTCTTACTTTCGCATTGGAGACTCGAGACAAACGCACTATGTTCTGCGCCAAAGGGCCTTTCGCGCCGGGTGAGAGATATGGCTGAGCAGAAGTTCATCGAGATCAGAGGCGCGCGAGAGCACAACCTCAAGGGCATTGACGTCGATATTCCACGCGACCAGCTGGTTGTGTTGACCGGGCTTTCGGGCTCGGGCAAATCATCGCTGGCGTTCGACACGATCTATGCCGAGGGGCAGCGACGCTACGTCGAAAGTCTGAGCGCCTATGCTCGGCAATTCCTTGATATGATGCAAAAACCCGATGTGGATCATATCGCGGGGCTCAGCCCGGCGATCTCCATCGAGCAAAAGACCACCTCCAAGAACCCGCGCTCGACCGTCGGCACGGCGACCGAAATCCACGACTATCTGCGCCTGCTTTTCGCCCGCGCCGGCACGCCCTACTCCCCTGCAACCGGCCTGCCGATTGAAGCGCAGCAGGTGCAGGATATGGTCGACCGCGTGCTCGCGCTTGAGGAAGGCACGCGTGCTTTCCTGCTCGCCCCCATCGTCCGCGACCGCAAGGGCGAGTACAAGAAAGAGATGCTGGAACTGCGCAAGCAGGGTTTCCAGCGCGTCAAGGTTGACGGCGTGTTCCACGATCTGGATACGCCGCCCGATCTGGACAAGAAATTTCGCCATGACATCGACGTGGTCGTTGACCGCATCGTCGTGCGTCCGGGGACTGAAACGCGCCTTGCCGACAGTTTCCGCACCGCACTGGATCTGGCGGATGGAATTGCGCTGCTGGAAATGGCCTCGGCCCCTGAGGGCGAAGCACCGGAACGGATTACGTTTTCCGAGAAATTCGCCTGCCCGGTCAGCGGCTTCACCATCCCCGAGATTGAACCGCGCCTGTTCTCCTTCAACGCGCCCAACGGTGCCTGCCCGGCCTGCGACGGTCTGGGGGTTGAGCTGTTCTTCGATGAACGCCTCGTCGTCCCCGATGCCATGCTGCGGCTGGAAGACGGGGCCATCGCGCCCTGGCGCAAAGGCAAGACGCCTTATTTCCTGCAAACGATCGAGGCGCTGGCCAAGCACTATAAGTTCAGCGCCAAGAAACCGTGGCGCGACTTGCCGGATACGGTCAAGAACGTCTTGCTGCACGGTTCGGACGGCGAAGAAATCCCCTTCCGTTATGACGATTCCGGCCGCGTCTATTCGGTGACCCGCGCCTTTGAAGGCGTCATCCCGAACATGATGCGCCGTTACAAGGAAACCGACAGCAACTTCATCCGCGAAGAATTCGAGCGCTATCAGAACAACCGTCCCTGCTCGACCTGCGGCGGCGCGCGGCTCAAGCCCGAGGCGCTGGCGGTCAAGATCGGCGGCGACCACATCTCGCATGTGTCGGAACTGTCGATCCGCGATGCCCTTACGTGGATCACGGCGGCACCGGACCATCTGAGTGTGCAGAAAGGCCAGATCGCCGTCGCGATCCTGAAAGAAATCCGCGAACGGCTTGGTTTTCTGGTCAATGTCGGCCTCGACTACCTGACCCTCAGCCGCGCAGCGGGCACGCTTTCGGGCGGCGAAAGCCAGCGGATCAGGCTCGCCTCGCAGATCGGTTCCGGCCTGACCGGCGTGCTCTATGTGCTGGACGAGCCGTCCATCGGCCTGCACCAGCGCGACAATGACCGCCTGCTGGTGACCCTGCGCAACCTGCGCGACCAAGGCAACAGTGTGCTGGTTGTCGAGCATGACGAGGACGCCATCCGCAGCGCCGATTACGTGCTCGACATCGGACCGGGTGCTGGCGTCCACGGCGGGCGCATCGTGTCTCAAGGCACGCCCGACCAGATCGCCGCCGACCCCGGCAGCCTGACCGGCCAATACCTGTCCGGCGCGCGCCGGATCGAGGTTCCCGGCCAGCGGCGTGCGGGCAATGGCAAGACGATCACCATCGTCAAGGCCACCGGCAACAACCTGCAAGACGTCACCGTGGATTTCCCGCTGGGCAAATTCGTCTGCGTGACCGGCGTGTCGGGCGGCGGCAAATCCACGCTGACCATCGAGACGCTGTTCAAGACCGCCTCGATGCGCCTGAATGGCGCGCGCCAGACCCCGGCGCCTTGCGAAACCGTGCAGGGGCTGCAGCACCTCGACAAGGTTATCGACATCGACCAGCGCGCCATCGGCCGAACCCCGCGTTCGAACCCGGCCACCTATACCGGCGCCTTTGGTCCGATCCGCGACTGGTTCGCCGGCCTGCCCGAATCCAAAGCGCGCGGCTATAAGCCGGGTCGCTTCAGCTTCAACGTCAAGGGCGGGCGTTGCGAGGCCTGTCAGGGCGACGGCGTGCTGAAAATCGAGATGAACTTCCTGCCCGACGCCTATGTCACCTGCGAAACCTGCAAGGGCAAACGCTATAACCGCGAAACGCTCGAAGTATTGTTCAAGGGTAAATCAATTTCCGACGTGCTCGACATGACGGTCGAGGAAGCGCAGGGATTCTTCACCGCCGTCCCCTCGATCCGCGAAAAGATGGACGCGCTGATGCATGTCGGGCTCGGCTATATCAAGGTCGGCCAACAGGCGACCACGCTGTCTGGCGGCGAGGCGCAGCGCGTCAAACTCTCCAAGGAACTCGCCCGCCGCTCGACCGGCCGCACGCTCTACATCCTTGATGAGCCAACCACCGGCCTGCATTTCGAGGATGTGCGCAAACTGCTCGACGTGCTGCACGAACTGGTCGATCAGGGCAACACGGTGATCGTCATCGAGCATAACCTCGACGTGGTCAAAACCGCCGACTGGGTGATCGACATCGGGCCCGAGGGTGGCGATGGCGGCGGCAAGGTCGTGGCCGAAGGCACGCCCGAGGACATCGCCAAGGTCGCCGGCTCCCACACCGGCCACTATCTTGCGCCCCTCCTCAAGCGCCGCCGCTCCGCGGCCGAATAGTCCCCTCACCTTGCCTCAAATACGCAACAAAATGGCGCGCCCAGCAGGACGCGCCGTTTTTCATCTTGCCCGAAATACGTACGGGGGGATTTTCAAGGGGGAGCGTGCTCCCCCTTGAAGCAGGGGGCCCGGGGGCGGCAGCCCCCGTTCTAACAGTAATCTTGGGGCGCCTGTCCACCCGTCAGAAAAACGCCTGCAACCCGGTCTGCGCCCGACCTAGGATCAGCGCGTGCACGTCATGCGTGCCTTCATAGGTGTTCACCGTCTCCAGGTTCACCATGTGGCGAATGACCTGAAATTCCTCGGAAATCCCGTTGCCGCCATGCATATCCCGCGACACCCGCGCGATATCCAGCGCTTTGCCACAGTTGTTGCGCTTGATCAGGCTGATCATCTCGGGCGCCGCCTGCGCCTCGTCCATCAGCCGCCCGACCTGCAACGCCGCCTGCAGACCCAGCGTGATCTCAGTCTGCATATCGGCCAGCTTCTTCTGGTACAGTTGCGTCCCGGCCAGCGGCTTGTCGAACTGCTTGCGGTCCAGCCCGTATTGCCGCGCCGCGTGCCAGCAGAATTCAGCCGACCCCATCACGCCCCAGGCAATGCCATAGCGCGCGCGGTTCAGGCAGCCGAAGGGCCCTTTCAGCCCCTCGACATAAGGCAGCAGCGCGTCCTCGCCGACCTCGACGCCGTCCATGACGATCTCACCCGTCGCCGAGGCGCGCAGCGAAAGCTTGCCCTCGATCTTCGGCGCGCTCAGCCCGGGCATGCCCTTATCCAGAACAAAGCCGCGAATGCGCCCGCCATGAGCCTCGGACTTCGCCCAGATGACAAAGACATCGGCGAACGGCGCGTTCGAGATCCACATTTTCGAGCCGGTCAGCCTGTAGCCGGTCTCGGTCTTCGCGGCCCGTGTTTTCATCCCGGCGGGGTCCGAACCGGCATCGGGTTCGGTCAGGCCAAAGCAGCCGATCAGATCGCCCGAGGCCAGCCCCGGCAGATATTTCATCCGCTGCGCTTCCGACCCGTAGGCATAGATTGGATACATCACCAGCGAACTTTGCACCGACATCATGCTGCGATAACCGGAATCGACCCGCTCGATCTCCCGCGCGACCAGCCCATAGGTCACATAGCCCGCGCCCAGCCCACCGTATTCCTCAGGGATCGTCGTGCCCAACAGGCCCGCATCGCCCATCAGCTTGAACACGCCCGGGTCCGACAGTTCTTCGCGGTAGGCCTTGATCACGCGCGGCTGCAGCACCGACTGCGCAAATTCGCGCGCGGCGTCGCGCAGCATGCGCTCGTCTTCGCTCAGCTGGCTGTCCAGACGCAGCGCGTCATCCCATTGGAAACGGCCCAGATCGGGGGCGTCCTTGGCTTTCAGTGTCGGGCGGTCGGTCATGGGCTTCTCCTGTCGTTGCACCCGAAATACCATGCGACAGCGGGGCGAAAAACCGCTATATCGGCATAAAATCATGCGGAAATGGAATGATACAGCGCCGCCTTCTGCCCAACACCCCCGCACTTCTGGCCTTCGATGCGCTGGCCCGAACCGGCAGCTTCACCGCCGCCGCGCGCGATCTCGGCCAGACGCAGGGGGCCATCTCGCGGCAGGTGGCGCAGCTCGAAGGTCAGCTCGGCGTGCCGCTCGTCGACCGCAGCTCCCGCGCCGCCGGCCTGACCGAAGCCGGCACCGCCTATGCCCGCGCTGCGCGCGCCGCCCTCGATGTGCTGGGCCGTGGCGCGATGGAAGCGCTGGGGCGCACGCAGGAACAAGGCCTGCGCCTTGCCATCCTGCCGACCTTCGGCACCCGCTGGCTGATGCCCCGCATCCCCCGCTTCGTGCGCCGCCACCCTGAGGTCACGCTGCATTTCACCACCCGCATCGGCCGCTTCGATCTGCGCGCCGAGGGCATCGACGCCGCCATCCACTCCGGTCGCGGCGACTGGCCCGGTGCGCGCCTCACCTTGCTGATGGCCGAGCACCTGCTTCCCGTCGCCGCCCCCGGCACCCCTGCCGTGCTCGGCCAGCCGCTGCTCGCCCTGACCAGCCGCCCGCAAGCCTGGCCTGACTGGTGGGCGCACGAAACCATGCTCGGCCCCCTGCCCGCGCCCTCGATGCGTCTGGAACATGTGGCGACGCTGGCGCAGGCCGCAGCCTCGGGTATGGGCGTCGCCCTCATGCCCGCATTTCTCATCCGCCCCGAACTCGACAGCGGCGCGCTCATCGCGCTTGGCCCCGAAACGCCGTCAGGTTTCGGCTATTACTTCGCCGAACCCGAACCCACCCTAGGCCACAAACCCAATCCTGCCGTCGCGCAGCTCCGCGACTGGCTGCTCACCGAGACCGACCGCGACACCGTCGCCTGATCCTCACCTTGCCCCAAATACGCAACTTTTTCTGGTGAACGGGGAGGTCCGGAGGGGGAGCCTGCTTCCCCTCCGGGCGGGTGCGGGTGGCAACCCGCGCGGGCGCGAGGGGGGTCAATCCCCCCGAGCGCCCGCCCTGCCCGGGATCAGCAACGACGCATCGCCATAGGAAAAGAACCGGTAGCGCGCTTCGATCGCATGCGCATAGATCGCCCTCACCGTCTCGAACCCCATCAGGGCCGCGACCAGCATCAGCAGCGTCGACTTTGGCAGATGGAAATTGGTCATCAACCCGTCGACCGCGTGGAAGGTGAACCCCGGATAGATGAAAATATCCGTCTCACCCCGCCACGGCTCGACCACGCCCGACCGCGCGGCGCTTTCGATCAGCCGCAGCGCTGTGGTCCCCACGGCGATCACCCGCCCGCCTGCCGCTTTCGTCGCGTTGATCTCGGCGGCGGCCTGTTCTGTCACCTCGCCCCATTCGGCATGCATCCGGTGGGTTGTCACATCCTCGACCTTGACCGGCAGGAACGTCCCCGCGCCGACATGCAGCGTCACTTCGGTGAAGGACACACCCTTGGCGCGCAGCGCTGCCAGCAACGCTCCATCGAAATGCAGGCTGGCCGTGGGGGCCGCGACAGCACCCCGCTCGCGGGCAAAGACCGTCTGGTAATCCTCGGCGTCCTGCGCATCGGCGGGGCGGCGGCTCTCGATATAGGGCGGCAGCGGCATGCGCCCCGCCAGATCGACCGCCGCGTCAAAGTCGGCGCCGGTCAGATCGAAGGCCAGCACCGCCTCGGTCTCTTCCTTGCGCGAAACCGTTGCGTCCAGCCCCTGCCCGAACGACACCCGGTCGCCCACCGCCAGCTTGCGCAGCGGGCGGGCCAGCACGCGCCAGCCGCCGTCGGGCTCGGGGTTGAGCAGTGTCGCCTCGATCCGCGCGCGGCCTGAGCCGTCTTTTGTGTCGCGCACCCGCTCGCCGAACAGGCGCGCGGGGATCACCCGCGTGTTGTTCAGGATCAGCCGGTCACCGGGTTGCAGGATCTCCAGCAGGTCCGACACCTGCCGGTCGTGCATCGCGTCGCCGTCAACATGCAGCAACCGGGCCGTCGGGCGGGGTTTGACCGGCCGCGTTGCGATCAGTTCTTCGGGCAGGTCGAAGTCGAAATCACTGAGTTTCACGCGCGCCACACTCCAAGATTGACCAGATGATCATAAACCGTTTCCGTGCCGCTGCTTTCCAGATGTAGGCTACAGTTTCAACCCGAAGCGACACAGGCTGCACCATGCACCCCACCATCCAAGCCTTCCACGACGCGGTTCTGGCCAAGGACGATACGGGCCTCTTGCCGCTCTTTGCTCAGGATATCCGCTTCTTGCCGCCGACCTACTGGAAGACATGGACCGGTAACCGCGCCGTGGCCGCCGTGCTCGGCCATGTGACTGCGATCTTCACCGATTTCACCTATCGCCGTGTCCTGGGTGACGGGCGCGACTGGATGCTGGAGTTTCACTGCAAGGTTGAGGGGCTCGATGCCGTCGGGGTTGATCTGATCACGCTGAACGATGACGGTTTGATGCAGGAATTCGAGGTGGTCATGCGGCCCTACAAGACAGTCGGCGCGCTGCGCGCGGCGATGATGGCCCGTATCGCAAAAGACCCGGGCTTCGCCGCCTTCCGCGATGCACTGCGCTAGGCGGAAACCCGACGCTTTGCGCTTAAAGTGCGCGGCTACCCCTTTAACCCTGACCCGCAGGCACTAAAATTAAGCCCAAGGCAACAGGAGTTCCCCCATGATTATCGGCGAAACCGCCCCCGACTTTACCGCCCCCACGCAGAATGGCGAGGATCTGACCCTGTCGGATCTGCGCGGCCAGCCTGTGGTGCTTTACTTCTATCCCAAGGACGACACCCCCGGCTGCACCCAGGAAGCCAAGGATTTCACCGAACTGGGCCACCAGTTCGAGGCCGCCGGCGCCAAGGTCATCGGCATCAGCAAGGACACCGTCGCCAAGCACGAGAAGTTCGCGCTGAAATACGATCTGGGCGTCACGCTGGTCTCGGATGCCGAGGGTGAGATCTGCGAGCAATACGGCGTCTGGGGCGAAAAGAAGAACTACGGCAAGACCTATATGGGCATCACCCGCGCCACTTTCCTGATCGACGGCGAAGGGCGCCTCGCGCGTGAGTGGCCCAAGGTCAAGGTTGCGGGCCACGCCGAAGAGGTGCTGGACGCCGTCAAGGAGATGGTCAGCCCCGCCTGATCCCCCTGCCCACCCTTGCCTGCACAGCAAGGGCACGATATCAGACCGAGCAACGTGTGGGGGCCAAATCGGCCCCCTCCGCTTTGAGATACAGGTGACCGAATGCGCGCAGAAACCCAGACCACCATCGAGGCGATCCGCAAGTCTCTGAACCTGCTGGCGCAGCGTATGGACTGGGACACGGCCAAGCACCGGCTTGAAGAATTCGACGCGATGATCGAAGACCCGAACCTGTGGAACGATCAGGAGCGGGCACAAAAGCTGATGCGCGACCGCCAGCAGCTGATGGAGGCGCTTGGCACCTATGAGAGCATCGCCCGTGATCTCAGCGACAACATGGAGCTGATCGAGCTGGGCGAGATGGAGGACGACGACGCGGTCGTCGCCGAGGCCGAGGCGGCGCTCAAGGTTCTGGGTGAGAAAGCGGCGGCAAAAGAGCTGGAAGCCCTGCTCGACGGCGAGGCCGACAGCAACGACACCTTCTTGGAAATCAACGCCGGTGCCGGTGGGACAGAAGCCTGCGACTGGGCCTCGATGCTGCAACGGATGTATGTGCGGTGGGCTGAGAAACGCGGCTACAAGGTCGAACTGCAATCCGAGGAAGCCGGGTCCGAGGCCGGGACAAAATCCTGCGCCTACAAGATTTCCGGGCATAACGCCTATGGCTGGCTGAAATCCGAAAGCGGCGTGCACCGGCTGGTGCGGATCTCGCCCTTTGGCAAAGGCACGCGCGAGACGTCCTTTGCGTCGGTCTGGGTCTATCCGGTGGTCGATGACAACATCGAGATCGAAGTTGCCCCCAACGACATCCGTATCGACACGTATCGCTCATCCGGTGCGGGCGGCCAGCACGTCAACACCACCGACTCGGCGGTGCGGATCACCCACCATCCCACCGGGATTGTCGTTACCAGTTCGGAAAAGTCACAGCACCAGAACCGGGACATCGCCATGAAGGCGCTGAAGTCGCGGCTTTATCAGATGGAGCTGGACAAGCGGAACGCGGCGATCAACGAGGCGCATGAGAGCAAAGGCAGCGCGGGCTGGGGCAACCAGATCCGCAGTTATGTCCTGCAGCCCTATCAGATGGTCAAGGATCTGCGGACCAATCACGAGACGTCGGATACCCAAGGCGTTCTCGATGGCGCTCTGGACGGCTTCATGGCCGCCACGCTGGCGCAGCAGGTCTCAGGCAAAAGCCGGGCCGACGCGCGCGACGCCGACTAAGGCACGCTTACAGCTTGATGCCGGGCAGATGACGGGCAAGGCGCGAGTAGTCTTGCACTTTGGGAGCCTTGCGGCGGTCGCCCAGCGTGATCGTGGCTTCAATGCGGGTGATGGCCATCAGGTCATCATACAGGTCCAAAGCGGGGCGGGCGGTGTCTTGGCGAAACATGGCAGCGTCTCCGATTTTGGCGCCACCAATCTGGCGCTTGTACCGTAAGAACGTTTGAGAACGCCAAAAGGTTCAAAAAAACTGCCCCATCGGCGTCAAGGTCTTGTGCGCCCTGCCCGTCAGACCCCCAACATCCCCCGGATATCCGGCAGTAACGACGCCGCGATAGCACCGATCACCACCCCCAAAATGATCCGCACCATCCCCGAGCGCAGCCTGCCCGCCGCAAAGCTCAAGGCTGCACAGATCGTCGCGTAGTACACGGCGGTGACGGGATCCATCGGCACTCTCCCTGAAACGGTGACGCTGCTCAGCTTGCCACGCCCTGCCCCGTCGGCAAAGCTGATTGCGCCGTCTCGGCGCTGTGGTAGCCTTCTGCCGCGCGCGACTGACCGAGGGAGGCTTCCATGACCGACACCCCACACCCCGACCCCGAGCTGCGGCCTGTCGAGGCGTCCACCATCCCCGACCCCGAACGCATCACGCTGGCCACCCTGCGCGACGTGCTGGCGCTGGGGTGGCGCGATTTCGCCCGTGCGCCGCTGTACGGCCTACTGTTCAGCGCGTTCTATGTGCTGGGCGGGATCATCCTGTACACGATCTTTTACGCCTCGGCGGCGGAATACTGGTTCATCCCTATCGCCGTCGGCTTTCCCATCCTCGCCCCCTTCGCCGCAACGGGGCTCTATGAGGTCAGTCGCAGGCTGGACGCGGGCGAGGCACTCGGCCTGAGCTCGGTCGCGTTGATCGTCTTTGCGCAAAAGGACCGGCAGGTGCCGTCGATGGCAATGTTCATCCTGTTGGTGTTCATGTTCTGGGTGTTCATGGCGCACACGATCTTTGCGCTGTTCTTTGGTCTGTCACCGATCACCGGCTCGACGTTGAGCATGCTGTTCAGCGGCAACGGGTTGATGATGCTGCTGGTCGGGTCGGCCGTCGGCGGGGTGATGGCCTCGCTGTTCTTTGCGCTGACCGTGGTCAGCCTGCCGCTGCTCTTGGACCGCGAGGTGGATTTCATCAGCGCGATGATCGCCAGCTTTGCCTGCGTAACGACCAATCCGCTGGTGATGGCCCTGTGGGCGGCAATCATAGCGGCATCGCTGTTCCTCAGCATGGTGCCGCTGTTCCTGGGCCTGTTCATCGCCCTGCCGGTGTTTGGCCACGCGACGTGGCATCTCTACCGGCGATTGCTGCCGCAAGACGCCTGAACCCATGCAAAACGGGGGGCCACAAGGCCCCCCGCTTCAAATTCTGCATCCGGTAATTACTGGCCCGGTTTGGCATCCATCGGCGCCTTGGGGGCTGCCGGGCGCGACGATTCAGCCGGGGCCTGCGGGCGCGACTGCGGTGCGGCAGCGGGCTGCGGTGCCTGCGCTGCAGGGCGCGGCGCTGCCGATTGCGCGGACGAGGCCGACGACTGCGAGCCTGCGGCCAGCGGATCGTCCTGACGCTGCACGGAACCCTCGAAATGGGCACCCGATTCGATGGCGATGGTCTTGTGGATGATGTCGCCCTCGACCCGAGCAGTCGAGGTCAGACGCACCTTGAGGCCGCGCACGCGGCCAATGACGCGGCCGTTGATCACGATGTCATCGGCGACGATCTCACCGCGGATCGTGGCGCTTTCGCCCACGGTCAGCAGATGGGCGCGGATGTCGCCATCAACGACACCCTCGATAACCACGTCACCCGAGGTGCGCATGTTGCCCGAGATCTGCAAATCAGCCGACAGGACAGACGCCGCGGGCTTGGGTTTCGGTGCAGACGCGCTACCGGCATTGCTGCCCATCTCCATCGAGGGACGCGGAACCGGCGTCGAGGTCGGCGCGGGGCCAGCCTCTGGCGCGCGGGCATTGTCGCTGCGACCCGTGGATTCGTTGATCCTGCTCTTAGAAAACATTCTGTGCTGCCCTTATGTAAGTCATGGGGTTTATGGGGTTGCCGGCAACGCGGATCTCATAGTGCAGGTGCACACCCGTGGATCGGCCCGTGTTTCCCATAGCACCAACCCGCTCCCCGCGCGAGACCCTTTGGCCAACGCTCACGGCGATACTACTCATATGCGCATAGCGCGTCTCAAAACCAAAGTCGTGCTGGACGATGACGATATTGCCGTACCCGCTCTGACGCCCGGCGAAACTGACCGTGCCGTCGGCGGTGCTATGGATCGGCGTCCCGCGCGAGCCCCCGAAATCCTGACCCGCGTGCAACCGGCGACCGCCGGTGATCGGATCACGCCGATAGCCATAGGGCGAGTTGACGCGAACATGGTCCACCGGCAGCGCAAAAGGCGTGCGTCGCAAGGCGATGCGGTAGGTATCAATCTCTTCGAGCGCGGCCAGAACCGAGTTGGCGCGCACCTCATCCGACAGCGGATCCAGCGTTCCCGATGTCGAGATCGAGATCGGCCGCAGCGATGCCGAGCGCGTCTGATAGCCCGCGCGCACCTGCCGCAACAGGGTTTCGGTGGACAGTCCCGCCGCGCTGAACATGCGTTCCAGCGGCTGCATGGATGTCTCGACGGCCTGCTCAAGTTGCGTAAAAATGCGCGTATTACGATCCTGGATCAGGCGGTATTCCATCGCCAGATGCTGGGCTTCGCGCGTAGCATCATCGGCAACCGCGCCCATCGATTCGCGTTCAAGCGCGGTGCGGTCCAGTGCGGCCAGCACGAAGTCGAGCGTCTGCTCGACCTCTTCCAGATGCGCGGTTGTGTCTTCCAGTTCGGAATCCGCATCGCGGGCTTCCAGCTCGGCCAGTTCGGTCGTCGCCGCATCGCGCTGTTCATTCGTCGTGCGCAGGGTCGCTTGCAACGCGTCGATACCGCGTGCCAGTTCCGCATTGCGCTGCTCGCCTTCCAGCAAGCTGGTCTGCATGTGCCCGACGCGGTCCATCGCTTCGCCAAAACGCTGATGGGCCGCCTGCGCTTCGGACAGGGCCCGGTCACGCTGCGCGGCCATATCGTTCAGCCGGGTTTCGAAATAGCTTTGTTCGCGCCGTGCGTTTTCGCGCAGATCGTTCGATCCGACCACTGAATAGAACAAGATCGAGGTCGCGATCAGGCTCCACGCCATATAGCCCGCCGTCCCGGTCAAGATCACGGCCTGGGCGGCGGGTTTCAATCGGACAAAGCGCGTGCTCGTTTCCGAACGCAGGAACAGCCGTTTTTCAGGCAGATACCGCTCCAGCGTGAGGTTAAGACGGTCGATAAAGGCCCTCACGGGTCCCCCTACAGCTTGTTCGCCATTGACAATCCCCCGCAGTCACGGCGCGGGTTATTTCGCGTTTTTGTTAACGACCGCACCACCCGCAGGCAACAACTTAACCCCCGGGTTCCCTGCTCGTCGGCGAATGATCGCCGTATCGGCAAAAAACCGCCGACTTTGAGTCCCTTACGGGCGATCACGCAGGTGTCAGACCTGCACGGTGGTTAACGGGTGAGTCGCGCGGCGTTGGCGGGGTGCTCGTCGGCAAGGGGCCAGTAAAAGTCCGGGGGGATCCCGGCCTCGGCGCGCTTTTCCTCGTTGAACGGCGGCTTCAGCGCGCCGTGGAAATAGCGCCGGACCAGATCATGGAAGGCTTCCTTGGGGTCGATGTCGGCACGGCCGCACAAAAAGTGGAACCACTTTGACCCATAGGCAACGTGGCTGACCTCCTCGGCATAGATGGTTTCCAGCGCGGCAACGGCAGACTCGACACCCGCCTTTCGGAAGATTTCGATCATGCCGGGGGTCACATCCAGACCGCGCGCTTCCAGCACCATCGGCACCACAGCAAGCCGCCCCAGAAAGTCATCCTTGGTATCCGCCGCCGCGCGCCACATGGAAGCATGGGCAGGCAACGCGCCATAATGGCTGCCAAGGCTTTCCAGAACATCACAGACAAGGTTGTAATGCTTTGACTCTTCCGCCGCCGACTTCACCCAGTCATCATAGAACCCCATCGGCATCTTGGTGCCCGTGAAGCGTGCGATGATGTCCCAGTGCAGATCGACCGCGTTCAGCTCGATATGCGCAACCGCATGCAGCAGCGCGATCCGCCCGGCAAGCGAGCCTGTCCGGCGGCGCGGCATGTCGCGCGGGTCCAGCAGTTCGGGCTGCGCGGGCCGCGCCGGGTTGAGCGGCGGGTTGCCCTGCCCAATGGGCATCGGCGTGCCTGCCGCGCGCGCGGCGAACCATGCCTCGGCGCAGCGTTTTGACAGCGCGGTTTTCTCGCGCCCTTCGGCGGTGTTCAGCACCGCATCGGCGCAGGCAGCGAGGGTCTGCGGCAGGTCGGTCATTCTTCGTCGGCCAGCGCGATCAGGGCAGCCCCGGCTTCGACCTGCTGGCCGGCCTTGGCCAGCACTTCGGCCACTGTGCCGTCGCGGCCTGCGGTCAGGGTGTGTTCCATCTTCATCGCCTCCAGAATCGCCAGTCGCGCGCCCTTTTCCACCACATCGCCCGCGTTGACAAACACCGCCTTCACCATGCCCGGCATCGGCGCCAGCACGACGCCGGCCCCTGCCCCGGCGTCGGCATCCACGGCCAGCGGATCAGGCCGGGTGAACTGCACGGTATGAGCGCCAAAGACCGAGACAGCAGGGCCAACCACCTGCGCATCGCTGGCGGCGCGCTGGCCGTTGATCCACCACGCCCCGGCGCGGCGTTCTGCGGTCAGCGTGGCGTCGCCGACGCGCACGGCCCACTCCTTCCCGACGCGCGCCACAGCGCAGTCCCAACGCGCCTCGCCGCGTTCCAGAACGACGGCCTGCCAGAGCGGTGTCCACAGCGCAAAGCCCTGCAGATCGCCCTGCCCCGCGCCCATCGCCGCCAGCGCGGCCAAGGCCACGGTCGCATCGGCAACCGCGGGTTCGGCGGTCAGGGCGTCCAGATCGCGCCCGATCAGCCCGGTATCCACCTCACCCGCGCAGAACCCTTCGTGCCGGGTCAGCGCGCCCAGAAACGCGAGGTTCGTCACGGACCCCGCCACCTGCGTACCCTCCAGCGCCGCACGCAGTTTCGACAAAGCGATGGCCCGCGTCGCGCCATGGGTAATCACCTTGGCGATCATCGGATCGTACCACGGGCTGATCGTATCGCCCTCGCGCACACCGCTGTCGATACGCGCGCCCTCAGGGAAACGCAGATGCGCGAGCGTGCCGGTGGCGGGCAGGAAACCGGCTGGGACGTCTTCGGCATAGAGCCGCGCCTCGAACGCGTGGCCGGTGATCGTCAGATCTTCCTGGGCGCAAGGCAGGCTTTCGCCCGATGCCACCCGCAGCTGCCATTCCACCAGATCGACGCCGGTGATCGCCTCGGTCACCGGATGCTCAACCTGCAGACGGGTGTTCATCTCCATGAACCAGAACCCGTCGGGCCGCAGGCCGTTCGAGCCATCGACGATGAACTCGACCGTGCCCGCGCCCTTGTAGCCAATCGCTTCGGCCGCGCGCACGGCGGCGGTGCCCATGGCCAAGCGCATCTCGGCGGTCATGCTGGGGGCTGGCGCTTCCTCGATCACCTTCTGGTGGCGGCGTTGCAGCGAGCAGTCGCGCTCGAACAGGTGCACCGCGCTTGTGCCGTCGCCAAACACCTGCACCTCGATGTGGCGCGGCTGCTGGATGTATTTCTCGATCAGCACGGCGGAATTGCCGAACGCAGTCGCAGCCTCACCCTGCGCGCTGGCCAGTGCGTCGGCGAAGTCCTTCGACCGCTCGACCAGCCGCATGCCCTTGCCACCACCGCCCGCGACGGCCTTGATCAGCACCGGATAGCCGATCTCATCCGCCGCCGCCTGCAGGTGGGCGGGGTCCTGATTGGCTCCCATATAGCCCGGCACAATCGGCACGCCCGCTTTTTCCATCAGCGCCTTGGCGGCATCCTTGAGCCCCATGGCCCGGATCGCACTGGCCGAGGGGCCAATGAAGACGAGCCCCGCCGCCTCGACCGCGTCGACGAACTCGGGGTTCTCGGACAAGAACCCATAGCCGGGATGGATCGCCTGCGCACCGGTATCGAGTGCGGCCTGAATGATCCGCTCGCCGCGCAGATAGCTGTCAGCCGGGCGCGGCCCGCCGATGAGCACGGCCTGATCGGCCATCGCCACATGCGCGGCCCCGGCGTCGGCCTCGGAATACACGGCGACGCTGCGCAGGCCGAGGGCACGGGCGCTGCGGATCACGCGGCAGGCGATTTCACCCCGGTTGGCGATCAGGATCGTGTCGAACATGGCGTTGCTCCTTGGCGGATACCGGACAAAAGGGCATTGCCCCCCGGCGCTGTGACGCCGTGGTCCGTGCGGGATGTGTCAGGGGAAAAGACGCGCGACGGCGCGGTGCAGCGGCTTAACCCGCGCAGTGATCGCGGGACGTGCGGCGCAGAGCGTGATTGACCGAGTGCCCGTCGACATAGGCGATCGCGACATTGGCATTGGGCCGGATGGTGAAATCCAGATCGTCCGCGAACCAGACGCGCAAGCGCAGCGCCGTTTGGGCGCGAAGCCCCGCCCAGGCCTCGGGCAGGCAGCGTGCGCCCAGAATAGGCGCTGCAGGCACACCCAGAAGCTGGACTGTCATCACGGCATTCGTCAGCTCCTGCGGCTGTTCGCGCGGCGGTGCGACGATGGAGGCAAGGCTGATATCGGTCCGCGTCGCAGGCTCGGGTTCGCCGCATTGCACCAGCAGCGTATTGCCGTTGACCACTGACAGCAGACGGCACTCCCGCCCGGTCGATCCGCGCAGTCCGGCCATGAGGTCCAGCAAGGGCGGTGCCACCAACAGCAACACAGGGACCAGCAGCAACCAGCGTCGCGACGGTCGCCAGCGATGAAAGCGCAGCCTTTGGTCCTGACGGGAGTAGCCTTGTCCTGCTGCACCGCCGCGCGGATCGAAGGGATCGCCCCGCCCGACAAGCCGGGGTTTTGAGCGTTTCCAAAAGAAGCGGGGCACAAGGGTCATGTTCCCCTTGCTGCCGTGAGTCTTCGGCGAAAATACGGCGCAAAGAGCCTGAATTTCCGAATGAGTCACTCTTTGTCGATAAGTCCAGGACAGAGGGCGACCCTTCCGAGGAATTAACCACGTTTGCGCGTGGAACGTGGTCGCGCCACTGTCCGGTGCGCGGCGCGGCAGAGGCGCTTGCAAAGCTATCGGTCCATCGGAAGCGAGGCTGCGCCATGCCCCGTCCCTTACATGCGGAACACGCCAAAGCGCGTCTCCTCGATCGGTGCATTCAGCGCGGCGCTCAGCGACAGCGAAAGCACATCGCGCGTGCGGCGCGGGTCGATGATCCCGTCGTCCCACAACCGGGCCGAGGCATAGAGCGGGTGGCTTTGGCGCTCGAACATCTCGATGGTGGGGCGCTTGAACTCGGCCTCTTCCTCGGCGCTCCAACTGTTGCCCGCGCGCTCGATCCCTTCGCGTCGCACCGTCGCCAACACCCCCGCCGCCTGCTCGCCGCCCATCACCGAAATGCGGCTGTTGGGCCAGCTCCAAAGGAAACGCGGCTGATAGGCGCGCCCGGACATGCCATAGTTCCCCGCCCCGAACGAGCCGCCGACCATCAGCGTGATCTTGGGCACCGAGGTTGTCGCCACTGCCGTCACCAGTTTGGCCCCGTGGCGCGCGATGCCCTCGTTTTCGTATTTCCGGCCGACCATGAAGCCGGTGATGTTCTGCAAGAACACCAAGGGGATCTTGCGCTGCGAGCACAGTTCGACGAAATGCGCACCCTTCACGGCGGCTTCCGAGAACAGCACGCCGTTGTTGGCGATGATGCCGACCGGGCAGCCCTTCACATGGGCAAAGCCGGTGACCAGCGTCTCGCCAAAGCGCGGCTTGAACTCGTCAAAGCGCGAGCCGTCGACCGTGCGGGCAATGATTTCGCGGATGTCATAGGGCGTGCGCAGGTCGGCGGGCACGGCGCCGAGGATCTCGTCAGGATCATAGGCCGGCTCTTCAACGCTCGCCCATTGCACCGTCTCGGGCTTGCGGCGGTTCAGATGGCCGATGGCGCGGCGCGCCAGCGCCAGCGCATGCGCGTCATCCTCGGCCAGATAATCCGCCACGCCCGACAGCCGGGTGTGCACATCGCCACCGCCCAGATCCTCGGCTGTGACCACCTCACCGGTCGCCGCCTTGACCAGCGGCGGCCCGGCCAGAAAGATCGTGCCCTGATTTTTAACGATGATCGTCACGTCCGACATCGCGGGCACATAGGCCCCGCCCGCGGTACACGAGCCCATCACCACCGCGATCTGCGGAATGCCGCGCGCCGACATGTTGGCTTGGTTATAGAAGATGCGGCCAAAATGGTCGCGGTCGGGGAACACCTCGTCCTGATTGGGCAGGTTCGCGCCGCCGCTGTCGACCAGATAGACGCAAGGCAGATTGTTCTCGGCGGCGATCTCCTGTGCACGCAGGTGTTTCTTGACGGTCATCGGGTAATAGGTGCCGCCCTTCACCGTGGCATCGTTGCACACCACCATGACCTCATGGCCCATCACCCGGCCGATCCCGGCGATCACCCCGGCACCGGGGGCAGCCCCATCGTAAAGCCCATGCGCTGCCGTCGCGCCGATCTCAAGGAAGGGCGAGCCGGGGTCAAGCAGGTTGGCCACCCGGTCGCGCGGCAACATCTTGCCCCGGCTGACATGGCGGGCGCGGGCCTTGTCGCCGCCGCCCTGCCCTGCGGCCTCGGCGGCCTGTTGCACCAGCGCCAGCGCGTCGAGATGCGCGGCACGGTTGGATTTAAAGGCATCGGAGCCGGTGAGGATGTGGGATGTGATCTTCATATGTTTGCCCCAGCAATGGACCATGCGCCGAATATTATAGCGAAGAGGCTAAGCAAACCAAAAGCATGAGAAAATACAAACGTGAGTGAGATAAATTTTGAAGCAGCACCATGGTCGCTTGGCGGCAAAACTGTATCATCTCCTTTAATAAAAACTGCTTGATAGTATCGGTGCCGAGCACCTCTTTGCGTCTCGAGACTCCTTATGATGTATTGAAAATTAATATGAGCTAAGTATATCGAAGCACTGGCGAATACCAAGCCGAAAATAAAACACTTTGCAGAGGAAAGAAGAAGTGAAGGTGGAATGGCGGTGATATTGCTAAAAAGTGTTGGAACCAATAGCAAGCCTCCGCCGCTGAATAGGAAAAGATTCCGGTAGATTATCTTTCCGTATTCAATGCTTTCTGAAGTAAATAACGAAATCTGATTTTCGAAAATCTCTCGGTCATCACGAACCGCTTTTTCGAATAATTCCTGCATGTTATTTCGGTCCGGCGTCATTCTCTAATCTCCCTTTCCGCTTGCAACTTCAAGTTCCTGCGGATGATCTTTCCGGTCAGCGTCATTGGCAGTTCATTCACAAACCTAACCTCGCGCGGGACCAGATGGGCGGACAGGCGCGTGCGGATATGGGTTTGCAACTCGACTTCGGTCACCTCGGCCCCCTCGTTGAGCACAACATGCGCACGGATGCGTTCGGTGCGCTCGGGGTCGGGCACGCCGATCACGGCGGCCATGGCAACGGCGGGGTGACGCAGCAGGCAATCCTCGATCTCGGCCGGGCCGATGCGGTAACCGGCCGAGGTGATCACGTCATCCTCGCGCCCGACAAAGCGCAGATAGCCCTGCTCCCAAAGCCCCCGGTCGCCGGTCAGCATCCAGTCGCCGCGGAATTTCTCGGCGGTGGCTTCGGGCCGGTTCCAGTAGCCCAGAAACATCGATGCCGAGCCGCGCTTCACCGCGATATCGCCCTCAACCCCGTCGCCCAACGGGCCGTCCCGCCCCAGCACGGCCAGCGCATGCCCCGGCACCGGTTTGCCGATGCAGCCGGGGCGCGGTGGGAACAAAGACCCGGCGGAGGAGGCAATCATATTGCCCTCGGTCTGGCCGTAGAATTCGTTGATCTGCAAGCCGAACGCCCGCTGGCCCCAGTCCAGCATCTCGGCCCCCAGCGGCTCGCCGCCCGAAGCAACCGAGCGCAGCCCCGGCAACGCCATATCCGCCGAGCGCAGCAGTTTCAGCGCGGTTGGCGGGAAGAACACGTTGCGCACACCGCCCTCGCGGATCACTTCGCGCGCGGCTTGTGCGGTGAATTTGGGCAAGCGCGCAGCGACCACCGGCACCCCCAGCGCCAGCCCCGGCATCAGCACATCGAACAACCCGCCGATCCACGCCCAGTCGGCAGGGGTCCAGAGCACGTCGCCGGGCTGGCCCAGCCGGTCGTGGCTGATCTCGACGCCGGGCAGATGGCCGGACAGCACGCGGTGACCGTGCAGCGCGCCCTTGGGCGCGCCCGTGGTGCCCGAGGTGTAGATCAGCACGGCAGGGTCTTCGGGGCCGGTGTCGACGGGTTCAAGATCGGTGTCGTGCAGCGAAACCAGTTCGGGGATATGCGCGGTGACAGCAAGCGCGCTCAGCAGCGCCGCCCCTTCGCCGTCGGTGATCACATGGGTCACACCCGAATCGCCCAGCCTTGAGTGCAGCGCGTCGGGGCCAAAGAGCTTGAACAGCGGCAGGCTGATCGCGCCCAGCGTCCAGATCGCCAGATGCGCGGCGGCGGTCCACGGGTCTTGCGCGCGCAGCACGCCAACCCGGTCGCCACGCGTGACGCCCCGGTCGGCCAGATAGCCCGCCAGCGCCCGCACCCGCCACGCCAGATCGCCATAGCTGACATCGCGCCGCTCGCCCTGTGACAGGTCAATGATCGCCAGCCGGTTCGGCTGGTCAAGCCAGTCGAAGCACGCCTGCCGCGCCATGTTCAGGCGCGCGGGCAAGGCCCAGTCGAAACCGGCACAAAGGGCGTCATAGCCGCCGACAGCCGGAAGCGTCGGACCCCGGCTCATCCTGCCTGCTCACTCAGCCACGCGGCGCGCATTGCCCTGTCACCCTTCGGTCAGCATCTGGCGAAGGCTGCGCAACTGAATCGTGCGCTCGGCGGTCATCTGCATCTGGCAATCCGCCCCGGAAATCTGGCGCATCGACCCGGCACCATAGACCGCGTAGCTCATCGCGCAATTGGTATCGCGAAAGGCAATCCACGCGCGCTGCGCCTCGCGCAAGCGATCCGCGCGCACGGCGAATTCCGGGCTTTGATCGCGCTCGGCGTCATCCATCGTGGCGGCTGCGGCACGGGCGCTCTGGTATTCGGCGTTCAGCAGCGTGTCCCAGGCGTCTCGCTCGGCGAGAAGGCATGACATCATGCCGACCGTGGTCTCTCCATCGGGTGCGCCTTCAAAACACGCAGCGGCGCCGTTCCCGATGCAGGCGTTGTCACCCGATGCAAGGCACTCGGGGACGCCGTTCATGTAGCTGTCATAGGGGGCCTGCGCGCTGGCGGGTGCAGCCAGCAGGATCAACAGAGCAAACAGTTTCATGGCATTCCCTCTTCAAGTCGCTTGCGTAGCCGCTTGACGACAGTGTCGCGGGCTTTCGCGGTTAGAAATTCGGTCGGAATCCGCGACAGAAAGCTTGCGCGCTCGCCGGTGCGATAGTCCTTCGCAGGCAGGCGTCTCCGGTCGTCACCCTCGATGAACTCTAACAAATCCTCAGCGGTCGAGCGAGACGGTGCCCACAAGGCCTTTCCCCTGTAGTCAATCTGAAAGAAATACTCGGCAGGCAGATCAACAAAACGCGCCTCGACCGTCCCGCAGCGCAAGCAGGTCACCACTGCTTCAGTGGCTTCGCCGGTTGCGGTCTGTCTCGTGTTTGCCCGCCAGGGAGCATGGTTCCACCTGTAGGTCAGCGGCAAGTCCAGATCGTGGATCGACGGCGCGCCGCGTCCCGGCTGATACCGCACCCGAACGTCAGCTTCGGTTTCAGGAATCCGCTGGACCGTCAGCCATGGCTTCTGGTCGAACAAGGAAACATCGTCAGGCTTGATCGGGCAATAATAGGTTGTGTCGTGCAGCGCCGGTCCACGGCACGCGCTGCACGACACAACAGGATCATGACGCCGTGATGAGGTGTCCTGGCCCATGGCTCAGCTCATTGATCCCATCAGTTCACGACCCACCAGCATGCGGCGGATTTCCGACGTGCCCGCACCGATCTCCATCAGCTTGGCATCGCGGAACAAGCGGCTGACGGCGCTGTCATTCATGAACCCCGCCCCACCCATCGCCTGCACCGCCTGATGCGCCTGCACCATCGCCTGTTCGCTGGCGTAAAGGCAGCAGGCGGCGGCATCGGCGCGGGTGACTTCGCCGCGATCGCAGGCCTTGGCGACCTCGTACACATAGGCGCGCGCCGAGTTCAGCGCGGTGTACATATCCGCGATCTTGCCCTGCATCAGCTGGAAATTCCCGATGGGCTGGCCGAATTGCTTGCGCTCGGTCACATAGGGCATGACCTCATCGAGACAGGCCGCCATGATCCCCGGCCCGATGGCGGCCAGCACCACGCGCTCATAGTCCAGCCCCGACATCAGCACGCGCACGCCGCGCCCTTCTTCGCCGAGGATGTTCTCGAACGGCACCTCGACGTCTTCAAACACCAGCTCGGCGGTGTTCGAGCCGCGCATGCCCAGCTTGTCGAAATGCGCGCTGGTCGAGAAGCCCTTCATGGTTTTCTCGATCAGGAAGGCCGTGATCCCCTTGGATCCCGCCGCCGGATCGGTCTTGGCATAGACGACCAGCGTGTCGGCATCGGGGCCGTTGGTGATCCAGTATTTCGTACCGTTCAGCACGAAGCGGTCGTTCTTTTTCTCGGCCCGCAGGGTCATCGAGACCACATCCGACCCCGCCCCCGCTTCAGACATCGCCAAGGCACCGACGTGCTTGCCGCTGACCAGACCGGGCAGGTATTTCGCCTTCTGCTCGTCCGAGCCGTTCAGTTTGATCTGGTTCACACACAGATTGGAATGCGCGCCATAGCTCAAGCTGATCGAAGCCGAGGCACGGGCGATTTCCTCGACCGCGACGGCGTGGGCCAGATAGCCCATACCCGCGCCGCCGTACTCCTCGGACACGGTGATGCCCAGCAGACCCATGTCGCCCAGTTCGGTCCACAGCGCGTTGGGGAAGGCGTTGGTGCGGTCGGTCTCGGCCGCCAGCGGCTTGATGCGGTCTTGCGCGAAACGGTGCACGGCGTCGCGCAGCGCGTTCACATCCTCGCCCAGGTCGAATTTCATTGATGCGGTGAACATGGTCGCTTCCCTCCCCGGAATTGAACGCTTGTTCATTAAATACCGGGATGCCCGGATTCGGTCAAACTAATTCCCGTCGCCCTCGGCGGATGGCACGCCGTGACGTAGCGACGCGCGGCGGCGTCCGGGGCGTTCGCCCTCGCCAATCGGGGTGGCATCAAGCCACGCACGCTCATCCGCGCGATCAGCCCGGCGCACGGCGGCGTTGTCGGTGCCCCATGGGCGGGGCCGGGTTTTCAGACCTTCGGGCTGCAGCGCCGCGTCTTCCGGGGCGAGTGCCAGCGCCGCCTTGTCCAGCCGCCTGAGGCTGCGGTTGCCCGCCGCCTTGATCCGAGGTGCGTTCTTGCGCGAGGCCTTGTCGGACGAATTGGAACAGATCTTGCGCTGGCGGGCGTTGGTCTTGGCCTTTTCGCGGGCCGGATCGCGGGGTTTGTCACGCATTCTTGTGCCTCCTCGCCGCTCAAAAAGCCACGCGCTGCGTGACGGTGCAACCAACGATTGCGTCAGCGGAAGATCAGCAGCGTCGTGACCGCCAGCAACACCGCCATGATGCGCAAGAACACTTTCCACGCCGTGGGTGCGGCCAGAAGCGCGGTCAGCAGCGATCCGGCGGCGGTCCAGAACAGGCAGACCATAAGGTTGAGCGACGAAAACGCCGTGGCAAGGCGCGCGGCCTCGAACCACGCTTCCTGCCCCGCGCCGTAACCGGCTGAAGCGGCGAAGGCGACGGCCCAGACCTTGGGGTTGATCCACTGGAACAGCACCGCCCCAAAGAATGACAGCGGCTTGTCGTCCGGATCAGCGGCCTTGCGCGGCTTGGACGAGGCTTGCCAGAGACCCCAGGCCATCCACAGGATGAAACCGCCTGCCCCCAGTCGCAGCAATAGGTTGAGCAGCGATGACGCCTGCACCGCCGCGCCCACGCCCATCGCCGTGACCCCGGCGGTGATGCCGACGCCGACCACGACACCGAACAGATGCGGCAGCGTGCGCAGGAAACCAAACCGCGCGCCCGAGGCGGTGAGCATGATCACATTCGGCCCCGGCGTGAACAGGCCAAGAAAGACGAAGCCATAGAGCAGCGGATCGAAAAACATGGCAGGCTCCATGGAAAAACGGGCGGCAGGGTCTCTGCCGCCCGGATACTGCGTTCAGTGCCTTAGGTTCTATTCGCCAAGGACGAAACTTGGCAACCACAGAACGATATGCGGGAAGATCACACACAGGATAAGCCCCAGGACCTGAAGCATCACGAAGGGGATGATGCCTTTGTAGATCATCTGGATCTTGACCTCGGGCGGTGCGACACCTTTGAGGTAGAACAGCGCAAAGCCAAACGGTGGTGTCAGGAAGCTGGTCTGCAGGTTCACCGCGACAAGGATCAGGAACCAGATCACGATCGGCTCGGAAATCCCCGGCCACGCACCGACATGCCCGCCGAAATCGAGCAAGGCCACGATGGGCGCAAAGATCGGCAGCACGATCAGCGTGATCTCGATCCAGTCAAAGAAGAACCCCAGTGCAAACACCATGGCCATCAGCACGAAGAGGATCGACCACGGGCCCGCCGACGAGTTCTGGATGAACTCGACGATCAGATGCTCGCCGCCGGTCGCCTTGAACACAAAGCTGAACGCGGTGGCGCCGACGAAGATGCCGAACAGCATCGCCCCGGTCAGGGACGAGCGGTAGCACACATCCTTGAACGTCTCCCAGGTCAGGCGGCGGTTGAACGCGGCCAGCACCACCGACCCTGCCGCGCCCACGCCCGAGGCTTCGGTCGGTGTGGCGAGCCCGGCAAAGATCGAACCCAGCACCGCCGTGATCAACAGGATCGGCGGCAGGAACGAGCGGAAGATCATCTTCCACAGCTCGGCCCGCGTCGAAGGGCCAATGTCATCGGGCATCGGCGGGGCCAGATGCGGCTTCCAGCGGCAGAGCAGAAAGATATAGACGGTGTAGAGCACCGCCAGCATCAACCCCGGCAGGACGGCGGCAATGAACACCGTGCCGACCGGCACCGACAGCAGGTCGGACATGATGACCAGCATGATCGACGGCGGGATCAGGATGCCCAGCGTGCCCGAGGCGGCAATGGTGCCGGTGGCCAGCGGGATCGAGTAATTCGCCTTCATCATCACCGGCAGCGCCATCAGCGTCATCATCACGACCGAAGCCCCGATAATCCCCGTGGTGGCCGCCATGATCGTGCCCATCAGCGTGACCGACAGCGCCAGACCACCCGGCACCCGGCGCAAAAGCACTTGCAGCGCTTCCAGCAGGTCCGCCGCGACGCCGGATTTCTCCAGCATCGTGCCCATGAAGGTGAACATCGGGATCGCCACCAGCACCAGACTGGCCATCGTCCCGCCGTAGATCCTGAGCGGGATCAGCTGGATCTGGTCCAGCCGGAAGACCCCGGCCCAGTCGCCCAGCACCGCAAAGAGCAGGGCGACGCCACCAAGGATGAAGGCGACCGGGTAGCCGCTGAAAAGCACCAGAGCCAGCACGCCGAACATGATCAGCGGCATGAGGTAAATGAGAGTGTCCATGCGTTTCCCCGATCAGGCCTCGGCCGCCTGGCCGTGTTGGGTGTCACCCGCGTATTGCCCCGACTCGGCGCGCATACTGGCCGGGCCGAACAGATAGACCACGCATTTCAGCGCCGCCGACAGGCCCGCGAGAGCCACGAAGACGAAGCCGAGCGGCAGCATCCCCTTGATGATGAAGCGATACGGCAAGCCGGTCAGCGCATCCGACCCCTCGCCGATGTTATAGGCGCGCAGGGCGTTCTCGCTGCCGTATTCGATGACGACATAGCAATAGGGCACCATGAACAAGAGCGCGCCGAACAGCTCGATCCACGCCCGTGTGCGCGGGCGCAGCGTGTCGCGCACCAGCTCGATGCGCACATGCGCGTCATGGACATAGCCATAACCCAACGCCAGCAGGAACAGCGTGGCGTGCAAGTGCCACTCCATTTCCTGCAAACGGGTCGAGGTGAAGGTCTTGTACCAGTCGGTGTTGGTGAAATCCGGGCTCCAGCCCAGATATTTCCGCTGGATGACGTCATAGAGGATGATCAGCATCATCGGCAGGAACAAAAACGCCGCCGCCTTGCCGACGGTCGTGCAGGCCGCTGCCAGCCCGCGCGAGGCGTCCATCATGTAGCGAAACGCGCCCACCGCTGCGCCGCGCAGGGCCAGCACGGCAAGCACCAGAAAGAACACCGTCGCCGCGATCAAGAGCGGTTTGGCATAGGGCACCAGCGGTTCGAAGAAATCGAGCGTGACCTGCGCCTCTTCCCAACCATCGCGCTGTCGGCGCACCAGTCGGGCCAGCTGGTTCAGCTGTGTCGTGGTCAGGGCCAGCGGCGTGGAAAACATGATGGATGACCAGCCCAGCAGCGATGCCGCCATAAACCAGCCCGGTCCCGACTTGAGCAGCCAGGCTCCGATATGCGAAACGATGATCACACCCAGCGCGTAAAACACCAGCATCGGCGTCGGATCGAGGACGACGATGACGGCGGATGCCATCAGGGTAATGATCGACAGTAGCGTGCCCATGGCGTGCCTGCCCCTTCGATGTCTGCAGAACAGTCAGGGCGTCCCGTGACCGGGACGCCCCTTGGTGTCAGATCGTCAGGCGATCAGTCCAGATAGGCCAGATCGCGCCAGCGGACATAGTTCTGGCGGAAGGTGGTGTAGCTCTCGTAGACGCGGGCGAAATCTTCGTCCTCGGCGACCAGCTCGGCGGCAACCTCGTCCCAGGCAGCTTGCAGCCCGGCCAGTTCCTCATCCGTCCAGCGGTGGATCTGCACGCCGTGCTCTTCCTCCAGCTCGCGCAGCGCGTCGACCTGAATCGCTTCGCCCTCGGCCAGACCATAGGCGATGTTGGCGTCGCACACGGTGTTGATCATCAGCTGCGTGCGCTCGTCCAGGCTTTCCCACAGGTCGAGGTTGATCATCAGATCAAAGAAGGTCGACTGCTGGTGCCAGCCCGGGAAGTAGTAGTGCGACGCAACCTGATAGAAGCCGAGGTTAAGGTCGATGGCGGGCATCGAGAACTCGGTCGCATCAATGGTGCCCAGTTCCAGCGCCGGGAAGATGTCGCCACCGGCCAAGAGCTGCGTCGACACGCCCATGCGCTCCATGACCTTGGCGCCAAGGCCAAAGAAACGCATGCTCAGACCGCGCAGATCCTCAAGCGAGGTGATCTCTTCGCGGAACCAGCCCGAGGCTTCGGGCGCGATGACGGCGCAGATGATCGACTTGATGTTGTGGGGCTCGTACAGCTCTTCAAGGAACTGCTCGCCGCCGCCGAACTTCAGCCATGCCAGATATTCCGAGGCGCGCGGACCAAAGGGCACAGCCGCCAAGAGCTGCAGCGCAGGCACACGACCCGCCCAGTAACCGGGGGTGGACCAACCGGCTTCCACCGCGCCCGAACCCACAGCGTCAAACACTTCGAGCGCCGGCACAACGCCGCCCGGATTCTGGAAGGTCACGGTGATGTCGCCGCCGGTGATCGCGGTGATCTGCTCGGCAATGCGGATGCCCAACGTGCCCAGTTGCGGCAGCGAGCCGGGATAGGTGGATTGCAGGTTCCAGGTCTGCTGAGCCTGCGCGCCACCGGCGAACAGGCTGGCGACCAAGGCAGAAGTGGTCAGAATTTTTTTCATGTCTCTCTCCCTGAGAGCGGTCATTGTCCAGGCGGAGTTCCCTTCTCCGTCCCGGCGGCCGCCTTTTTTAACGACTGTGAAGGCAAACCTTGTGTGATCACCGCCGTGCCCCTCCTCAGGGTGCGCCCGCGTCACAGCCGTCCTCCACACTCAAAGAGGTAAAACTTTCTTACCAATCTGTCCAAGAAAAAATTGGCCGCGGTCAGGCTTTCTGACTCAACGGTCGCGTGGCGTCAGCGACAGCCAGATCCCGTCTTGCGAGCGGACGGTCAACTGCGCCACCGGGCGGGGGTTTTGCCCTCGACCGTCGCCACACGCAGCGCCCGCACGATCATTGCCAGCAACAGCGGTCCCTCGACCATGGCGAACCCTGCCCCCGGACAGGCGCGTGGACCCGATGAAAACGGGATGAACCCGTCCCGCGCCGCGGCCCGCCCTTCAGGCGTTTGCCAGCGATGAGGGCAAAACGCGTCGGCATCCTTCCAGATCGTCGGATTTCGCCCCAGATGCCACGGGCTGAGGACCACCTGCGCCCCCGCCTCGACCTTGCGCCCGCGAAATTCAACCGGGCACGCGGCCTCACGCACCATCATCGGGACTGGCGGATACAGGCGGAGCGCCTCGCGGAACACATCACGCGCCAGTTTCAGGCGGCTGACCGCGCTGAAATCTTCGCGGCCGCCCAGCTCTCGCGCTGCTTCCTCGGCCAGACGGTCCTGCAAGCCTGGGTCCAATGCCAGCAGATACAGCGCCCAGCCAAGGGCCGAGGCCGAGGTCTCGTACCCGGCCAGAAAGAACACTGCCACCTGATCGACCATCTCGGCATCATCGAAGGGCTTGCCGTCGACCGGGTCTACGGTGGTCATGATCTTGGTCGCCAGATCATCGGGTGCCACCCCCGCCGCAATCGCGGCGCGGCGGGCCGAGACCAGATCGCGGATCAGCGCGCGGATACGCTGCGCTGCTTTCACCGTCGCACGGCGGTGAAACTTCGGCATCCAGCGCGGCAGGGGCAGAAAGGCCGCAAGGTTCAGCAGCGGCTGCGTGCCCTGATAGGCACGGAACGCCTGAAAGACGGCTGTGGCCGTGGTGTCCTCGATCGGCACCGAAAACAGCGTGCGAAAGACCACATCCGCCGTCGAATGGCTCATCTGCGCTTCGATATCGAGCGGCCCCTGCCCGGCCAGCGCGTGCAACCGCGTCACCGTTGCCGCGCCCGCCGCCCGGATCGCCGGGTAGGTATCGCGCAGCCGACCGCCTTCGAACGCCGGGTCGATGATGCGGCGCTGACGCTGCCACGCGGCTCCGTTGGTCAGAAAGACACCCTGCCCCAGCAACGGCTCCAACCCCGCCACCATGCGCGGCGACTTGGGGAAGTTGAGCGGCTCTTCGCTCAGAACCCGCCGCCACAGGGAGGGCTCGTTTACCAGAAACGTGTGCAGGAACGGGATGCGAAACTCGGCCATCTTGGCGCGGTACAGGCGCTCGGGGTTCGCCGACAGAATATCGCGCCGGAACGAGCGCAGATAGCGCCAGAAGGCAAACCGCCCTTCGCGCGCGGGCGGCTTGGGCGGGATGATCGGGCTCACGCAACGCTCCGATGCGGCGAGAACGCGCGGCGCTCCACCTGTGGCGAGGGTGCGCGGTCCCGGTAACGGTCGGCCAGCAGCACGGGGCCTGCCGTGATCTGGAAATAGTCGTAGTCGCGGGGCCGGTCGAAGGCGGCAAGGTACTGGAAATGCACCTGAAAGAACTTGCGCCGGATGCGGTGCCACTTCTCGGCGCTCAACGCTTCCGAGAACGCGGCCGAGAAGACCAGTGGCTGATGCGTCTGGGCGTTGGCCACGCCGCAAACCCCCGCCGGATCGGTCAGCCAGAAACACACGCCATCGCCTTTGGCACTCACATCGACCCAGGTGATCGCGGAACTTCCGGCCACCTGCTGCACATCCGCCCGCAACCGCTGCGCATCGGGCAGGAAAGCCTGCATCGGGATCGCCTGACCCAGCGTGAGCAGCGCCAGTTTCGCGCCGCTGACGGGAACCCCCCGCCGCTCGACCGCCGCCGCCAGCGTCACCGCCAGCGCGGCACCCGAGGAATGGCCGATGATCAACACCTCCTCCGCGCCGTCGGTCAGCGCCTCGGTGACCAGATCGGCGAAATGGTCGAGCCGGGCCTGCAGTTCCGGGCTGTACGCGCCGTTGTGCGCCGCGACCTCGGCAAAATCATAAAGCAGGTAATAGGCGTAGAATTTGGCATCCAACCGACGGAACGCCGCCAGAAAGCCGCCGACAATCCCCACGCCCAGAACCGCGCCCATAAGATGCGCAGCCCAGCCACCGACAAACGCTGCAAGCCCCCACCACACCATCCCCGCCACAAACAGCGCAAGCAGCAACTGCCCCAGCAACATCCCCACGGGCCAGGCGGCCGTGAGCATCGACAAGGGCCGGAACCGCAGCATCGCCGGGATCGCGCCGGTGCGCAGGAAGGTCCACAAGGTGCGAACGAGCAGCAGGTAGGTCGCAACGATTCCGCGCTCCATGCTGGCACGGACCAGATCGGCCCAGACCAAGACGTCGATCTGCGCCTCGGTTTCGAGACCGTCGATGGCGGTGTGGACCTGCCAGGCATAGCGCCCCTCGGCCTTGGGGGCTGGCTGCAGGGTCAAGGTATAGCCCGAGATTGCCGCCTGCGCCGGCCCCTCGCGGCGATACAGCTCGCGGTAGCGCCGGGGTGGGAACGGGTCGTACCCGGGCACGTAAAACACCCGCCGTCTGCGCACTTGTCCCACCGTGCCGCTCATACTCGCCCCACCGTTTTGACAGCTACGCTACGCCAAAGGCCTGCCGCTGGGAACCCGGAAGCGAAGCGAGGGGGCCAGCCCCCTCTGCGCTGACGCGCATTCACCCCCGGGATATTTCAAGAGCAAAGAGGCGCATGGTTAACAGGTCGCTAATTAGCATTTTCTGTCTGAAAATATCCACGGGAGGAGTCCAGAGGTGGGGGCGTGCCCCCTCCTCTGGCGCGGGGGCGCGGGGGGCGAGCAGCCCCCCGCCTTACCCGATCTGGCCGAGGAACGGGAACACATCCAGCAGCCAGAACGAGAACGAGGCCATCGCGCCGGTAATCAATGCGATCCCGACCACCACCAGCAACACGCCCATGACCTTTTCGATCATCCCCATCCACGGCTTGATCCGGTTCATCAGCCCGATCGCGCGGGTGATGAAGATCGCGGCCAGCAGGAACGGCAGGCCGAGGCCCACCGCATACGCCGCGAGCAGCGCGGTGCCACGGGTGACCGACCCTTCGCTCGCGGCCAGCGAGATGATCATGCCCAGAATCGGCCCGATGCACGGCGTCCAGCCAAACGCGAAGGCCAGGCCCAGCACATAGGCTCCAAAGGCCGATCCCCCGCGATTACCGGCCTCGAGCCGAGCCTCGCGCATCAGGAAGCCGATCCTGAACAGCCCGAGAAAATGCAGCCCCATGACGATCACCACGACCCCGGCGATCTGGGCGAAGGTCTCGCGGTATTCCAGAAACAGCCGGCCAAGGCTGGACGCCGTGAAGCCCAGCAGCAGGAACACCGTGCTCAGGCCCATGACGAAGAACAGCGCGGGCACGGTCGCGGCACTGGGGCCCTTCTTGCCATCGGTCAGCTCGCGCATCGAGATGCCCGACATATAGGCCAGATAAGGCGGCACGATGGGCAGCACGCAGGGGCTGAGAAACGACAACAGCCCGGCCAGCAGCGCGACGATCAGTGAGGGCAACAGGGCCGCGTCGAAAAGGTCGATGCCGAACATGGGCCAGACTCCGCTTGTGGCTTTCACCAATAAAGACGCGCCCCCCATTCGTCACGGGGGGCGCGGCTCACGTTCGTATCAGTGCGTCACCGCGTCGCGGATCAGCTCTTGCGGGCCCACCAGCCCGCACGGCGCGGGCGCGACGGGTCGGTCGCAGGCTCTTCGGCAGCCTCGGCCGGTATCGGCTCGGCGTCGGCTCCCTTGGCGACCGGCGCCTCGACGGCGACTTCCACTGCAGGTGCCTCGACAACTGGCACTTCGACAACGGTCGTTGCCGGTGCCTCAACGGGCGCTTCCGCTGGCACCTCGACCGGCGTTTCCACAGGGGCCTCCGTCGGCGCTTCAACGGGCGCCTCGACGGGCGTTTCGCTGGGCGCTTCAACCGGGGTTTCCACGGGCGTTTCGACCGGTGCTTCAGGCGCTGCGGCTACGGCCTCTGCCGCTTCCGTCTCTGCCTTGGGCTTGCGGCGCGTGCGCGTCCGTTTGCGCGGCGCAGCGGCCTCGGCTTCTGCGGTGACGTCAGCCGGGGCGGCGTCGGCAGCCGGTGCTTCGACCGCGCTCTCGACGGCGGCTTCACCCTCCGCCTCGTCCGCCTTGGGTTTACGGGCCCGCGACCGGCGCTTGCGCACGGGCTTTTCAGCCTCGGCCGGTGCCTCAGCTTCAGCCGGAGCGGCCTCGACGGCCTCTGCCGGTTCCTCAGCCGCTACCGGCTCATCGCCCGTATCGTCCGCGCTCTCGGCGTTGCCCGACTCGTCGTCACCGTTCGACTCATCGTCACCAGTCGACTCGCCGTTCTGACCCCCGCGCCGACGACGCCGACGGCGACGCTTGCGCTTGCTGCCGTCACCCTCGCCCCGGGTATCGCCCGAGTCGTCCGATGCCTCTTCGCGGGTTTCCACGACCGCCTCGGTTTCACCCTCGGCCTCGATCTCGTCTTCGACGTAATCCGCCATGGCGTCATCAACCGAGGACATCGTCTGCGCGTCCAGCGATACCACCGGCGTCGAGGGAACACTCACGATCCGCGTGGCGGTCTTGAACTTCTCGATCGCGTAATCCGGGCTGACCAGCGACGCGTCGCCCTCGATCCGGATCGCCATGCCATAGCGCAGCTCGATCTGCGCCAGATGTTCGCGCTTGGCGTTGAACAGATAGTTCACGATGCCATAGGGCGCCTTGACCAGCACTTCCTTCGAGCGGTTGCGCGTGCCCTCTTCTTCCAGCGCGCGCAGGATCTGCAGCGCCAGAGAATTGTCCGAACGGATCAGGCCGGTGCCGTGGCAATGCGGGCACGGCTGGGTCGTCGCTTCGATCATGCCGGGGCGCAGACGCTGGCGGCTCATCTCCATCAGGCCGAAGCCCGAGATGCGGCCGACCTGAATGCGCGCCCGGTCACTGCGCAGCGCGTCTTTCAGACGCTTCTCGACGGCGGCGTTGTTCTTGCGCTCTTCCATGTCGATGAAATCGATCACGATCAGACCGGCAAGGTCACGCAAACGCAACTGGCGCGCCACTTCGTCCGAGGCTTCGAGGTTGGTCTTCAGCGCGGTATCCTCGATGGACCCTTCACGCGTCGACTTGCCCGAGTTGACGTCGATGGCGACCAGCGCCTCGGTCACGCCGATGACGATGTAACCGCCCGATTTCAGCTGAACCGTCGGATTGAACATCGCCGCCAGATAGCTTTCGACCTGGAAACGCGCAAAGAGCGGCATCGCTTCCTGATAGTGAACGACGCTTTTCGCGTGGGACGGCATGATCATCTGCATGAAGTCCTGCGCGGTGCGGTAGCCCGCCTCGCCTTCAACCAGAACCTCGTCGATGTCCTTGTTATAGAGATCGCGGATCGACCGCTTGATGAGGTTGCCCTCTTCATAGATCGGTGCCGGGGCGATCGAGCGCAGGGTCAGATCGCGGATCTGCTCCCAGACGCGGAACAGGTATTCATAGTCGCGCTTGATCTCGGGCTTGGTGCGGTTGGCACCGGCCGTGCGGATGATCAGGCCCGCGCCCTCGGGCACGTCGAACTCGCCGGCGATTTCCTTGAGCTTCTTGCGATCCGCTGCGTTGGTGATCTTGCGGCTGATGCCACCGCCGCGCGCGGTGTTGGGCATGAGCACGCAATAGCGACCGGCCAGCGACAGATAAGTCGTGAGGGCAGCGCCTTTGTTGCCGCGCTCTTCCTTGACCACCTGGACCAGCATGATCTGCCGGACCTTGATGACTTCCTGGATCTTGTAGCGGCGCGCGCGCGAGCGGCGCTGCGGGCGCACCTCGTCCGAGACATCCTCATCGGCGACCGATTCGATCTGGTCGTCGCGGTCGCTGGCGTTGTCCGCGGCGCGGAACGGCTTCTCGTCGTCGTCGTCGCTGTGGTCTTCGTCGTCGCCGTCGGCCTCTTCTTCCAGCTCGACGATATCCATCGCGCCATAGGTGCGCAGCTCGGTGCCTTCGGCTTGAGCCGCCATCGGTGCCCTGGGCTCTACGTCAGTGGCAGGCGTTTCAGCCGCCGGGGCGTCAACGGCAGCGGGCTCGGCGACCGGGGCCTCTTCAACCACCGGCGCTTGCGCTGCGTCCGCAGTGTTGTCGATGGCAGACCCGGACAGAGCCTCCTGTTGGGCATCCGCGGCGGGCTGATCCTCGGCCTGATCTTCGGTGGTGGCGTCGCTGTTGGCTTCGCCTTTGGCGGGCTTGTCATCGCCACGGCGGCGGCGCGACGAGCGGCGGTTGCCCTCATCGTCTTGATCGCGGGCCATGGCGCGCTCTTCTTCAAGCAGCGCTTTGCGGTCCGCGACGGGGATCTGATAGTAATCCGGGTGGATCTCGGCAAAGGCCAGAAAGCCGTGACGGTTGCCGCCGTAATCGACGAACGCCGCCTGCAACGAGGGTTCGACCCGCGTGACCTTGGCTAGATAGATGTTACCGGCAAGTTGCCGTTTGTGGATGGTTTCAAAATCAAATTCCTCGACTTTGTTGCCGTCCAGAACCACGACGCGGGTTTCTTCCGCGTGCGTGGCGTCGATGAGGAGTTTCTTTCCCATGGTGTCTCGCTGCCCCGCGCGCCACATCGCCCGGTCCGGAGGGACCGCGCGCCTGAGCATCGGGGGGTAAGGTGGGGGCAATGCCATGCGACAGCGGACGGAGGGCGGCGATTTCGCGCGTCCCGTTCACGTTCCAAGCTGATGCACAGTCTGGCATCGCGGTTGCAGGCTCCGACGCTGCCTGTTGCAGGCAGCGCCCTTTAAAGTCCGGGCCGACACGAGGGTCTGACCGGGCAATCCGACGGCTTTGAGGGCCGATCCCGCCCAAATCTCACCTTGCGGGAGAGTTGAGCCATGAATTTCGCGCAACAGTCGCGTGACAGGTTGCTAACTTAGCATAGGGGGGAAGCGGACTACTGTTCAATGGGTAAAATGCGACAGGTCCTGATGAGGCCACGCGTCCCTCGTCACGCCAGCCAAGAAAAAGAAGGGGGGCCAGCCCCCTCTGCGCCAGGGCGCATTCACCCCCGGGATACTTGGAGACAGAAAATGAGCATGGTTAACGAAACGTTAAGCACATTGTCTGTCTGAAAATATCAACGGGGGGGTGTCCAGAGGGGGCGCCATTGGAACGCCATTGATCCGAGAGACAATGGCGACGGGGGCCGGAAGCCCCCCGCCTTACGTGCTCAGACGTAGTCAGCCCGGCTGAGGCCGTATTTCGCCATCTTCTCGTTCAGCGTCCGGCGCGGCAGGCAGAGTTCTTCCATCACCGCGACGATCGAGCCCTTGTGGCGCCGCATCGTGTTGTCGATCAGCGTACGCTCGAACGCTTCCACATAGTCCTTCAGCGGCTTGCCTTCGGTGGTCAGCGCGCCGCCGGATGCCTCGTTCTCGGCCATCACCAAAGACACCACCGAGCCCGACCCACGCCGGTTCTGCAACACCGCCTGTTCGGCGATCGAGATCAGCTGGCGGATGTTTCCCGGCCAGGGTGCCTGCAGCAGATAAGCCGCGTCCTGTGCGCTCAGGTCCGGCGACGGACAGCCGTATTCTTCCGAATAATCCGTGGCATAGCTTTTGAACAGCGCCAGGATATCCTCACCGCGGGTGCGCAGGGGCGGCAGGGTCAGTTTCATCGCGGCCAGCCGGTAGTACAGATCCGGGCGCAGCACGTCTTCCAGCGTTCGTCCCGGCCCGTGGTCGTTACAGATCGCCACGATTCGCGTCGCGGGCGGTGCGGGCTGGTCATTGATGAAGGTCAGAAGCCGCCCTTGCAGCGCCGGGCTCAGCGCCTCGACGTCCTCAAGGCAGAGCGTACCGCCGCGGGCTTCTTCAACCAGCGGCAACCCTCCCAGCGCAACCGGGCCGAACAGCCGCGCGGCCAGCGCGTCATCCTCGACCCCGGCGCAGGAGACGCTGACGAACTTGCGCCCGGCGCGCGGGCCGACAGCGTGCAGCGCATGCGCCACCAGCGTCTTGCCGGTGCCGGTTTCACCGTCGATCAGCACGTGACCATCGGCCTGCCCGTAATCCAGCAGATCTTCACGCAGGCGCACCATTTCCGACGAGTTGCCGACGAGGCGGCGCATCAGCGTGCTGCCATCGGCCAATTCGTTGCGCAGCGCCCGGCTTTCCAGCGCCAGCGCGCGCGCCTTCAGGGCGGCGCGGGCCAGATCGGCCATGCGTTCGGGATCAAAGGGTTTCTCCAGAAAATCCCACGCCCCCAGCCGCATCGCCTCGACCGCCATCGGCACGTCGCCATGCCCGGTGATCAGGATCACCGGCAGCGTCGCGTCCAGCCCCATCAGCCTCTTGAGCAGCGCCATGCCGTCCATGCCGGGCATGCGGATGTCGCTGACCACGATGCCGGGGAAATCCGGCCCCAGAACCGACAGGGCCTCTTCGGCGCTGGCGTAGGTTTCGGGCTGGAATCCCGACAACGACAGCCATTGGCTGATCGAGGCGCGCATGTCCTGTTCGTCGTCGATGATGACAATCCGCGTGGGGCTGCGCAGGGCCTGGGCCGTGGCGGGCGCGACGGCGCTCTCTGGGGCGCTCATGAAAGGTCTCCGTGTGATCTCAAATTCATAGTCTCTCTGTCGGTCAGTGCGTGCAGGGTGCAGCGCACAGGCTGCGTGTATACCACGTCATGCAACGGTTTGTCCGGCGTTCACCAGCACGGGTAACGCAATCTCGAACGCGGCGCCGCCTTCGGGCAGGTTATGAGCGGTCAGCCGACCGCCATGGTCGGCGATAATGCCCGACGAAATGGCCAGCCCAAGGCCGACCCCCTCGCCCGGTTTCTTGGACGTGTAGAAGGGCTCGAAGATCTTTTCGATCTCGGCGATCCCTGCCCCGTTGTCGCGGATGGTCAGCGTGACGGTGTCGCCCTGCGTCAGCAGGATCTCGATCTGCGGCGCATTGGCCTGACGGGTTGCATCGACGGCGTTGCGCATCAGGTTGATGATCACCTGTTCCAGCCGCAGCCGGTCGCCCATCACCATGGTCGGGTCTTTGGGCAGCGTGCGCACCACCAGCACCCGGCGTTCGCGCAGGCGCGGTTCCATCATCGCCAGGGCCTCGGTCACCGAGGACCGCAGGTCCAGGGGCGCAAAGGCGTCGCCCCCCTTGCGCGCAAAGCTTTTCAGCTGGCGGGTGATCGCGCCCATGCGGTCGATCAGGTCATCGATGCGCTGGAAACTGACCAGCGCCTCTTCCGAGCGCCGCCGGGTCAGCAACAGCCGCGCCCCGGCCAGATAGGTCTTCATTGCCGCAAGCGGTTGATTGAGCTCATGGCTGACCGCGGCCGACATCTCGCCCAGCACCGCCAGTTTCGAGGATTGCACCAGCGTCTGTTCCGCAACATGCAGTTCTTCCTGCACCTTTTCGCGCGCCGCAATCTCGCGTTGCAGGCGCAGGTTCAGCTGGCGCAGCTCGACCGATTCCTGCTCGAACCGCGCGGATTGCGACCACGCGCGGCGCGAGAAGATATAGAACACCATCGCCAGCAGCAGTGCGAGATCCCATGATGATCAGCGCCAGAACGCCGTTCACCTTCTCGCGCACGCCGTCATAGGTGGTGAAGCTGATCAGCCGCCAGCCGCGATGCTGCACGCGGCTCTCGGACCGCAGAACCGCTTCGTTCGACAAGAACGCATCCGGCCCGCGCCCGGCCAGATCGGCCGTGTAGCGCAGCGCCCATTCGATGGCCGAAGGCGCGTCGCGCAGCTCAAGGGCTTCGCCCTCGGTCCGGCCGCGCCAGCGCGGCTCGGTTGCCAGAATGATCCGGCCTTCGCTGTCCAGAAGTGCGACGGCATCCGAGAACCCGGCCCACGAGCGTTCGAACTTGGCCAGATCGACCTCGACCGTGACCACGCCCAGCACCTGCCCGTTCGCGCGCAAAGCCCGCGAGTAGCCAAAGCCATAGCCACCGGAATCGCGGGGCTGAACGGCAAAGATCGTGTCATTGGCGCGGCGTGCTTCGATGAACAGCGATTCCGAGGTGCGGGTCACGCCAAGCCGGTTGCGGTCCGTCGCAGCAACAACCCGGCCCGAGATATCGAGAAGTTCGATCGATGCGGCACCAACCTCGGATTGCAGGCCGATCAGCAGCTGCGAGATCGAGGCGTAATTGCCATTCTGCAGGGCTTCGCGCAGGACCGGGTCGCGGGCCAGCAGGATCGGCACGATCTGCGTGCGCTGCATTTCGGCTTCGATGTTGCCTGCGTACAAGACCAGCCGCAATTCGGCCCGGTTGCGCGTGTCGACGGTAAAGCTTTCGCTCAACCAGTCGTCCATGACCCAGACAACGGCGACGGCGATCACCAGCAATACACCAACGACAGCCTTGCCCCATGCTGGCATGCCGCTGCGCAATGCTGCCAAGGGGGCAGATAGTCGGGTCTCGTCCGTCATGGCGCCAATCTATGCGGCGAAACGGGCGGCCTCAAGCCGCGCCGGGGCGCGCGCACGTCAGGTAAGCGCCAAGGCGCCCATCAAGCCGTCAAACATCGCCATGCCATCCGTGCCGCCGTGCTCAGCGCTGATCGCGCGCTCAGGGTGCGGCATCAGGCCCAGCACGCGACGGTTTTCCGACAGAATGCCGGCGATGCTGTCCATGGACCCGTTGATGTTCTGCGCATACCGGAACGCCACGCGATCCTCGCCTGACAGGCGCAGCAGCGTTTCGGGGTCAGCCTGATAGTTGCCGTCATGGTGGGCAACCGGGATCACTGCCGTGTCGCCAAGGCTGTAGCCCCGGGTAAAGGCACTGTCGGTGGTGGTCACCCGCAGCTCTACGGGCTTGCAGATGAACTTGAGCCCGGCATTGCGCATCAGCACACCCGGCAGCAGGCCGGTTTCCACCAGCACCTGAAAGCCGTTGCAGACGCCCAGAACATAGCCGCCACGCTCGGCGTGTTTGATCACGGCCTTGGCGATGGGCGAATGCGCCGCAATCGCACCGCAGCGCAGGTAGTCGCCAAACGAGAAGCCGCCGGGGATGCCGACGATATCGATGCCCTCGGGCAGCGCGGCATCCTTGTGCCAGACCCGCGTGACCTCGGCCCCTGCCGCCTCGAAGGCAACGGCAAGGTCGCGGTCGCAGTTGGAGCCCGGAAAGGTGATGACGGCAGCTTTCATGCGCGCCTCCGCTGGTGTGATGATGGCCTTCCTTACTGCGCCGGGACGCCGGGGGAAAGAGGCTTTGGCCGGCTTTGCTCAGGCACCAGCACACCCTGCCCTGCAGTTTCCCTGTGTGGCAGGCATATCAGTGTGACTGTCACGTTGCGAACGCGTCAGATAGTCCTAAGGTGGCATATCGCCACTTTTTGCAGCGTGCTTACATGCTGCCATCCTAAGGGAGGGATTCATGACCAAGGTTACTTTGACCGTGAACGGCAAGTCGATGTCGGGCGAGGCCGAAGGCCGCACGCTGCTCGCCTCGTTTCTGCGCGACACGCTGGGCCTGACCGGTACCCATATCGGCTGCGACACCAGCCAATGCGGCGCGTGCGTCGTGCATCTGGACGGCAAGGCGGTGAAAAGCTGCACCCTGCTGGCGATGGATGCCGATGGCGGCACTGTCACTACGATCGAGGGCATGGCCAACGCCGATGGCTCGCTGAACACGATCCAGCAGGCGTTTCAGGACCACCACGGCCTGCAATGCGGCTTTTGCACGCCGGGCATGGTGATGTCGGCCTCGGCCCTGCTGGCAGAGAACCCCAAACCGACTGAATCCGAGATCCGTCATTACCTCGAAGGCAACATCTGTCGCTGCACGGGCTACCACAACATCGTCAAGGCGGTGCTAGCAGCGTCAGGACAGGATGCCAACGTCATGGCCGCCGAGTGACCGCCCTGCGCAAACTCGCCCTTGCCGCAGCGCTTGCCTGTCTGCCTGCGCTGGCACAGGCCGATGGGTTTTACACCAGCGACATGGGCGAAGGCGGTGCACCGGACGCCTGCATCGCGCGGGCCGAGCGTTCGTTGAGCGGCTATATCAGGGAAGCGCAGAACGCCGGGGCGACGATGGCCACGGGTTCGTGGTCGGTGGATGCCTACCATCTGCAACCCGGCGACGTGTCGGTGCAGATCGCCTGCCCTTACCGCGATTCGCATGTCTCGGCTGCGCTGGTAACCGCGTTCAGCACCGGGCCGGAATCCGACCGCATCGCAGCCGTTGAGGCCATTGTGCAGCGCTGGAATACGCCCGGTCAGCAAGGCGACGTGCGCGATCCGGGTTCACCGGGCAAATGATCCCGGCCCCGGCTGCGCCCCACGCGGGAAGGCCGGAGCCGACAAGACGTGAACCGTAGGCCGCAGGCCTGCACGCAGAGTTTCAGGGAGGAAACTATGCCCAAAGACGGTGGCATTGGCGCCAGCTCCAAGCGGCGCGAGGATATTCGCTTTTTGACCGGTCGCGGCAACTATACCGACGATCTCAGCCTGCACGGCCAGACCTATGCCGTGTTCTGCCGCTCGACCGTGGCGCATGGGCGTATCGTGTCCATAGACACGAAAGCCACGGCAGAGATGCCCGGCGTGCTCGCAGTCTTCACGGGGGAGGATTTCAAGGACGTCGGCGGGAACCCTGCGGGCTGGCTGATCAACAGCCGCGACGGCACGCCGATGCGCGAGCCCAAGCGCCCGGTTCTGGCCCATGGCAAGGTCCGCCACGTCGGTGACGCCTATGCCGCCGTGATCGCCGAGACCTACGCCCAGGCCAAGGACGCCGCCGAGCAACTGGCCGCCGATACCGAGATCGAAGAACTCTCGCCCATCGTCGACATGGCACGCGCCGTCGCCAATGCGGACAACCGGGTGCATGACGAAATCCCCGACAACCTGTGCTTCGACTGGGGCTGGATCGAGGATAACCGCGCCGCCGTGGACGCTGCCATCAAGGCCGCCCCCCATGTCACCACGCTGGAGCTGATCAACAACCGTCTGGTCCCCAACGCGATGGAGCCGCGCGCCTCGATCGGCGAGTATTTCCCCGGCACCGGCGATTACAAACTGACCACCACGTCGCAGAACCCGCACCTGACGCGGCTTCTGGTCTCGGCCTTTGTCATGGGTATCCCCGAGAACAAGCTGACCGTGATCGCCCCCGATGTGGGCGGTGGTTTTGGGTCCAAGATCTATCACTACGGCGAAGAAGCGCTGGTTCTGGCCGCCGCGCGCAAACTGGCCCGCCCGGTGCGCTGGACAGCGGAACGTTCGGAAAGCTTTCTGTCCGACGCGCATGGCCGCGACCACCTGACCAAGATCGAACTGGCGACGGATCTCGAGGGCAATTTCCTTGCCATCCGCACCGAAACGCTGGCCAATGTCGGCGCGTATCTGTCGAACTTCTCGACCGCCACGCCGACGTTCCTGCATGGCACGCTGATGGCCGGACCCTACACGGTGCCGAATGTCTATGTGAACGTGAAAGCCGTGTTCACCAACACCGCCCCCGTCGACGCCTATCGCGGCGCGGGCCGGCCCGAGGCGACCTACTCGCTGGAGCGCGTCATCGACAAGATGTGCCGCGAGCTGAACCTCAATCCGTTCGAGGTCCGCCGCAAAAATTTCATCACGCCGGACATGTTCCCCTACGCCACCCCGGTCGGGCTGAACTATGACACCGGCAACCACGGCGCGACGCTCGACAAGGCCATGCAGATGGCCAATGTCGCCGGGTTCGAGGCCCGCGTCGCCGACAGCGCCAAACGCGGCAAGCTGCGCGGCATGGGGCTGTCGACCTGGGTCGAGGCCTGCGGACTGGCACCGTCTCATCTGGCGGGTGTGCTGGGATCGCGGGTTGGCCTCTATGAGGCCGCCACTGTGCGCGTCAACGCCACCGGCAACATCAGCGTGATGACCGGTGCCCATAGCCACGGGCAAGGGCATGAGACGGTCTTCGCGCAGCTGGTGTCCGAGCGGCTGGGCATTCCCGAATCGTCGATCGAGATTGTCCACGGCGATACGTCGAAGATCCCGTTCGGCATGGGCTCGTATGGCTCGCGTTCGCTGTCGGTCGGCGGCTCGGCCATCGACCGGGCGGTCGACAAGATCGTCGCCAAGGGCAAGAAGATCGCCGCCCATATGCTCGAAGCCGCCGAGGACGACATCGTCTTTGCCAACGGCAACTTCACCGTGGCGGGCACCGACAAGGCGAAAAGCTTTGGCGAAATCGCCTTCTCGGCCTATGTCCCGCACAACTACCCGCTGGAAACGCTGGAACCGGGGCTGGAAGAGACCGCCTTCTACGATCCGGGCAACTTCACCTATCCTGCCGGGGCCTATCTGTGCGAGGTCGAGGTCGACGCCGATACCGGCCGCGTCGAGGTCGCCGAATTCATCTGCGCCGATGATTTCGGCAATGTGGTCAACCCGATGATCGTTGAAGGTCAGGTGCATGGCGGCGTCGGTCAGGGCATCGGCCAGGCGCTGTGCGAGAACACGACCTATGACGAGAACGGTCAGCTCGTCTCGGCGTCCTATATGGACTACGCCATGCCGCGCGCCGATGATGTGCCGTTCTACACTGTCGATCACAGCTGCCAGACGCCCTGCACCCATAACCCGCTAGGGGTGAAGGGCTGCGGCGAGGCTGGGGCGATCGGATCGCCCCCCGCAGTGGTCAACGCGGTTATCGACGCGCTGCACCGGGGCGGTTACAGTCACGTCAAACACATCGACATGCCCGTGACGCCGTCGCGCGTCTGGGCCGCCATGCAGGCGAAATAAGGGAGCCACGGCATGTATAATTTTGACTTTGTGAAACCATCCAGTGTTGCGGAAGCCGTCAAGGCGCTCAGCGATGACGAGGCGCAGCCGCTCTCGGGCGGGCAAACCCTGCTGCCGTCGATGAAACAGCGCCTCAACGCGCCCGGGACGCTGGTCTCGCTGACCGGCATCGCCGAGCTGAAGGGCGTCAAGCGTGAGGGCGACACGCTGGTGATCGGCGCGGCCACGCTGCACGCCACCGTGGCGAAAGAGGCCGCCGCGCATTACCCGGCGCTGGCGGAACTGGCGGGGCAGATCGGCGACCCGGCCGTGCGCAACCGCGGCACCATCGGCGGCTCGCTGGCCAACAATGACCCCTCGGCCTGCTATCCGGCGGCGGTGCTGGCCTCGGGCGCAACGATTGTCACGTCGAACCGCGAGATTGCGGCGGATGATTATTTTCAGGGCATGTTCACCACGGCGCTGGAACCCGGCGAGATCATCACCGCTGTCCGCTTCCCGATCCCGCAGAAGGCGGCCTATGCCAAGTTCCTGCAACCGGCCTCACGTTTCGCGCTGACCGGGGCGTTCGTCGCGCAATACGCCGATGGCGTGCGCGTCGCGATCACGGGTGCCTCCGAGGGCGGCGTGTTCCGCTGGTCCGAGGGTGAGGCGGCGCTGTCGTCCAACTTCTCGGCCGATGCGCTCAAAGGCATGGCGGGTGAGGCTGACGGCATGATCGGCGACCTGCACGGCACGCCTGCCTACCGCGCGCATCTGGTGGGCGTCATGACGCGCCGGGCAGTGTCGGCGGCGCACTGACCGGCGGGTATCGCACCCTGCAGGTGCGGCGCTCGGGGGCATCGAGCCCCCTCGCGCCGCGTGGGTTGCCACCCACGCCCGCTTCAAGGGGGACGCACGCGCCCCCTTGAAAATCCCCCGTGGATATTTGCAGACAGATGATGAGGCGTGGTTAACGAACCCTTATCATCTGTCCTTAAATATCCTGGGGGGTGAATTGGCCGTCAGGCCAAGAGGGGGGCAAGGCCCCCCTTCCCGGTTTCCATCGGTGCTGGCGACGCAGGCTTTCCGCCACGGCGACGCCTCATTCCGGTCCCTCACTGTCGCTAGTGCAACCATGCAACGCCACCGACTTGGGGAGCGTTAGCGCCCACACGCGCTTGTGAAATAATCTTGCGCGGGGTATGCAGCAACGGCACGAAAACATCGGGCGGCGCCTCGCCCGGCCCTTGCAATGGAGGACCAACGTGAAGATCGGGGCACCGAGAGAAATTTACCCGGGTGAAAACCGGGTCGCCATGACGCCGGATTCGGCGTTACTGCTGCAAAAGCTGGGGCATAGCTGCATCATCGAGGCCGGAGCGGGTGCCGCTTCGGGCTTTGAAGACGCCGCGTATGCTGCCGCCGGGGTTGAGATTGTCCCCACGGCCGAGGCCCTTTTCGAGACCGCGGATGTGGTCGTCAAGGTCCGCGAGGCGAAGATCGAAGAGCTCGGCCGTCTGCGCGCCGACCAGACGCTGATCGCGTTCTTCTGGCCAGCCCAGAACCCTGAAATGCTGGACCTGGCCAAGCAGCGCGGCACCACCGTCGTTGCGATGGACATGGTCCCGCGGATCAGCCGCGCGCAGAAGATGGATGCGCTGTCGTCGATGGCCAATATCGCCGGCTACCGCGCGGTGATCGAGGCGGGCAACAACTTTGGCCGCTTCTTCACCGGTCAGGTGACCGCTGCGGGCAAGGTCCCCCCCGCCAAGGTGCTGATCGTCGGCGCCGGTGTTGCCGGTCTGGCGGCCATCGGTACTGCGACCTCGCTGGGCGCGATCACCATGGCGTTCGACGTTCGCCCCGAAGTGGCCGAGCAGATCGAATCGATGGGTGCGTCCTTCGTCTATCTGGACTTTGAAGAGGCTCAGGACGGCGCTGCGACCGGCGGGTATGCCGCCCCCTCCAGCCCTGAGTTCCGCGAAAAGCAGTTGGCGAAATTTCGCGAACTGGCTCCCGACGTCGACATCGTCATCACCACCGCCCTGATCCCCGGACGCCCGGCCCCCAAGCTGTGGACCGAGGACATGGTGGCGCTGATGAAGCGCGGCTCGGTCGTGGTTGACCTTGCCGCCGAGCGTGGCGGCAACTGCGATCTGACGGTGCCGGACGAGAAGATCGTCAGCGCCAATGGCGTGACGATCATCGGCTACACCGACTTCCCCAGCCGGATGGGCACACAGGCCTCGACGCTTTATTCCAACAATATCCGTCACATGCTGGCTGATCTTACGCCCGGAAAAGACGGCGTCATCGTTCATAACATGGAAGATGACGTGATCCGCGGCGCGACCGTGGCGCATGGGGGTGAGATCACCTTCCCGCCGCCGCCGCCCAAGGTGAAGGCCATCGCGGCGGCCAAGCCCAAGGAGAAGGCCAAGGAGCTGACCGTTGAAGAACGGCGCGCTGCCGAGGTTGCGGCGTTCAAGGCGCAGACCAAGAGCCAGTTCACGCTGCTTGGCGTCGGTGGTGGCCTTCTGCTGCTTGCCGGGTTCTTTGCCCCCGCCAGCTTCATGTCGCACTTCATCGTCTTCGTGCTGGCCTGCTTCGTCGGTTTTCAGGTCATCTGGAATGTCAGTCATTCGCTGCACACGCCGCTGATGGCCGTGACCAATGCGATCTCGTCGATCATCATTCTGGGTGCCCTGATGCAGATCGGTTCGGGCAGCTGGCTGGTGGTGATCCTTGCGGCGCTGGCGGTGTTCATGGCCGGGATCAACATCTTTGGTGGCTTCATGGTCACCCGGCGCATGCTTGCCATGTTCCAGAAATCGTAAGGAGAGGCAGCCATGGAATACGGTTTTACCACGGCAGCCTATGTCGTTGCCGCCGTTCTGTTCATTCTCAGCCTCGGCGGGCTGTCCGGGCAGGAAAGCGCCAAGCGCGCGGTCTGGTACGGGATTGTGGGCATGGGGCTGGCGGTACTCGCCACGCTTTATGGACCCGGTGCCGGAAACTGGCTGATCTCGGTCATCATGATCGCGGTTGGGGGCGGGATCGGCTGGGTCGTTGCGCAGCGCGTGCAGATGACCGAGATGCCGCAGCTTGTGGCCGCGATGCACAGCCTCGTCGGTCTGGCGGCGGTGTTCATCGGCTTCAACGGCCATATCGAGATGGTCCGCGTCGCTGGTCTGCACGACGATCCGGCGGCGCTGGCAGCACTGACCGGGTTTGCGGCGACGGTTGCCCACAAGACGGCAGCCGAGATCGCGGTGCTGAAGATCGAGGTGTTCCTCGGGGTCTTCATTGGCGCGGTGACCTTCACCGGATCGGTCATTGCTTACGGCAAGCTGGCGGGCAAGGTTGACGGCAAGGCGGCCAAGCTGCCCGGCGGGCACATGCTCAACGCCGGTGCGGCGCTGATCTCGGCCATCCTGCTGGTGCTCTACTTCCAGGGCGCGGGCAGCTGGTCGCTCTTGTTGATGACGCTCTTGGCGTTCTTCATCGGCTATCACCTGATCATGGGCATCGGCGGCGCCGATATGCCGGTGGTCGTGTCGATGCTCAACAGCTACTCGGGCTGGGCCGCCGCGGCGATCGGCTTCTCGCTGTCCAACGATCTGCTGATCGTGGTCGGCGCGCTGGTCGGCTCGTCGGGCGCGATCCTGTCCTACATCATGTGCAAGGCGATGAACCGTTCGTTCATCTCGGTGATCCTGGGCGGCTTTGGCGGCACCACGGGCCCGGCGATGGAGATCGAGGGCGAACAGATCGCCATCGACGCCGACGGTGTGGCGGCGGCGCTGAATGAGGCGGACAGCATCATCATCGTGCCGGGCTATGGCATGGCGGTGGCGCAGGCCCAGCAGGCGGTCAGCGAACTGACCCGCAAGCTGCGCGCCAAGGGCAAGAACGTCCGTTTCGCCATCCACCCGGTGGCGGGCCGCCTGCCCGGCCATATGAACGTGCTGCTGGCCGAAGCCAAGGTTCCCTATGACATCGTTCTGGAAATGGACGAGATCAACGAGGACTTCCCGACCACCGACGTGGTGATCGTGATCGGCTCGAACGACATCGTGAACCCCGCCGCGCAGGAAGACCCCAACAGTCCGATCGCCGGGATGCCGGTGCTCGAAGTCTGGCGCGCCAAGCAGGTCTTTGTGTCCAAGCGCGGTCAGGGCACGGGCTATTCGGGCATCGAGAACCCGCTGTTCTATAAAGAGAACACGCGCATGTTCTACGGCGACGCGAAGAAGTCATTGGATGGCCTGATGCCGATGATCGACTGATCTGGCTGACAAACCGAAAAAGGGGGGCAATCGCCCCCCTTTTTTAGGTGCTGTCAGTTGCGGTCAGGCCAGCGTGATCCCCACGATCACCAGCATCAGCCCCAGCACCGACACGAACAGCGACGCCATGTTCCAGACGACACCCTTTTGCAGCGCCTTGCGCAGCGTCGCGTCGTCCAGTCCCGAGCGGCGCACGCGCAGCACGTAGACCACGCAGGCGATCAGCCCGACAACGCCCAGCAGTGTCACCACCGCCCCTGCCCAGATCATCAGATCGCCCATTGCCATCGCCGTCTCCTTTTCGCTCGCCGCCCCTTACCGCGCCCGGCCCGGCCCGGCAAGCATCTTGCCCCGCCTCCGGTGCAAGGCTAGGAACAACGGGTCCAAAGACCGATCCAAAGAGGCAAGACATGAGCAGCTCCGATACCGCCTATGACGTGACCGCCGACGAACTGCGCCAGTTCGTCGAGCGCTACGAACATCTTGAGGCGGAAAAGAAAGACATCACCGAGCAGCAGAAGGAAGTGATGGCCGAGGCCAAGGGCCGTGGCTATGACACCAAGGTGCTGCGCAAGATCATCGCCCTGCGCAAGCGCGAGCCTGACGATATCGCGGAAGAAGAGGCGATTCTGGATCTGTATAAAGCCGCGCTCGGCATGCAGTGAGCTAAGCCGCCGGTGGGTCACGGCTCGAGCAGCGTGACCCCCGGCATCGATCCGATCAGATCGAGGTCATCATCGTATAGCGCGCTCAGCCGGTCGACCGTCTCGACGGTCCAGCCCGGTAGCAGCGCGTCCTGCTCCAGCTCTTCAGGCTTGGCAAAGCGTTCCAGCAACACGCTGAGCATTTTGCGCCGCGCATGGTCATCGGGCGGCGGGTTGGTTTCAAACCAGCGGCGCAGGGCCGCGTGGCCTTTCGGCGTTACCAGATCCCAATACCACGCGAGCCACCCCGCCATCTCGTTCTCTGGCGCATGACCCGAGACGACGCGCAGGACTTCGGGCCAGATGAGCGGCGTATCCTCATAGCTCCACACCGTGATCGGCGCGTCGGGGACGGCTTCGGACAGACGGGCCAGCAGCGATGACCAGCGAAGCGCGCCCGGATCACTGTCCGTGATCTGGGTCAGGATCGACCCCGTCTTGTCGGCCTTGACCATCGCCGGCAGAAAGCTGGCCGGGTTGCGGATCGCCAGAAACAGCTCGATCCGGGCGTCGGGAAACAGGTTGCGCAGCAGCGAGACGCGCTCGGCTGCGGCATGATAGAGCCGACCGTGGCTGACCGCCCATTTCGGCAGGGACAGAAAGCTGTCAGAGGAAAATACCACCCGGCGCACATCGTCGTCGTCCAGAATGCCGTCCAGCAGCATTTCTTGCGTTTCCGCCGTCGTGTCGCGTCCGCGCATCGCAAAGGAAAGCTGCCGCAGTTGCTGGCGGTAGCGCGCCGGACCGGGAATCGCGATACCCTGTTTGCCCAGAACGGCACGGTTGCGCATCAGGCAACGGACCAGATGGTCGTTGTCTGTCTCGTGCACGCCTAGATGCAGGGCAATTTCCATACCAGCGATCTAGCGCGGGGTGCGATCAGGTGGCAAGCCCTGGCGGCATGTGTAGCACGCACAAGGCATTGAGCATGCGGCCTGTTGCCGGGGTTCGTGCTGCGACGGTGACCAAAACCCTTCTCGTGCGCGTCGGAACGCGCTTGAGCGGCGCGCGCAATGACGCTATCACGACGCCACGCCGGTGTAGCTCAGTTGGTAGAGCAACGCTCTTGTAAAGCGAAGGTCGGGGGTTCGAGTCCCTTTACCGGCACCACCCATTCTTCGGGCACTTTGATGTCCCTCAGGACTGGGAACTGAGGCGCGCCTTGCACCGCGCCGGGTGTGCCCGAAACTGATTGCGGTTCGTTGCGCGGCCTTCGGGTCAGTTTCTAGAACTGCCTTGAAATTTACCTCAGTTTCGGCTGGCAGGATGTTCCCGATCGGCTCAAGAAGACGGCGATTGTTGAACCAGTCCACCTCTTTGAGCGTCGCGTATTCCACGGCTTCTAAGCCGCGCCCTGGGCCGCGGCGGTGGTTGACCTCTGCCTTGAACAGGCCATTGATCGTCTCGGCTAGGGCGTTGTCGCACCTGTCGCCGACGCTGCCCTTCGAGGGTTCGATACCGGTTTCCGCCAGGCGCTCGGTGTCGCGCATAGACAGGTATTGCGAGCCCCTGTCGCTGTGGTGAACCAGCCCGATGCCCTTTCCGGGGCGCGATCATGCACCGCCTGTTCCACGGCATCGAGAAGGAACCCCGCATGCGCGGAGCTGCTGACGCGCCAGCCAACGATCCTGCGGGCATACGCATCGATGACGAAGGAGACATAGGTGAAATCCTTCCAGGCGGCGACATACGTGAAATCCGACACCCCCAGCATGTTCGGTGTCGGAACACGGAAATGGCGGTTCACCTTGTCCAGCGGACACGGCGTCTTCTTGTCCGGAATCGTCGTCCGATGCGGCTTGCCCCTGATAATGCCTTGAATACCCATGCTCTTCATTCGCCGTGCCACAGGGCATCGGGCACCATCGAAATCTTCGCGGCCAGGCTGCCGCCAAACCTTCCGGACGCCATGGACTCGCCAGTTCTCTTCGAAGACCCGAAGAATCTACGGGCGCAACGCCTTGTCCCGACGTGACCGATCCGACAGCCGGGACGGATCGGCCCGCTTCGCACGATGATCACAAAAGGGGGACGAGGCGATCGGCCGCATCGAGCCATGGGAACGCCACTGGTCCGCGAGGCCATGGCGAGGGCACAGCGGCTCGACCCCATGCGCATCCCGGTGAGCGTCGATGAAACCCACCATCACTTCGGCCGGCAGTCGAGCTCCGCCATCGCGAAATACGCTGACGCCGCGAAGGATCCCGTTCGCTAAGCGCAACTCGCGGTTCTCGCCTTCCAGCGCCTTCATCGTCTCGACCATCTCGCTGGAGACGCCCGCACGTTTGCCGCTCTCAACCTCGGCCTTCTTGGCCCAATCGTTCAGGGTCTGCGGCGCACAGCCGATCATAGCCGAGATCGACATGACCGCCTGCCACCGAGATCCCTGTTGACCCTCATTATCCAGGACCAGACGCACCCCGCGTTCACGCACTTCCGGGGAGAACTGGTCGCTGACTCGCTCATGAGGCTCCACCTTGCTCAGGAGTTGGAGCCTCCGGCAACCTAGGCGCGGTTCCTATCGCTCAACGTAGACATTCTGGTGCGGTTTCCCGGCATGGATGTGGGTCAGCGCAATGCCCGGCTTCTCGGCCCAGATCATCAGCGTGGAACTGATCTATTCCCGGCCATTGTCCACCCTAATCGCCAGAGGCTTCCCGCGCCACTCGATGATCTGGTTCAGCGACCGGACCACGCGCTTGGCTCGGAGCGAGAAGTCGACCTTGATGCCCAAGCCCTCACATGCGCTGCAGCCCCTTAACCATGGGGAGGATTACGTTTCGGGAGAAAGCGATCCCGTGCCTTCGGGCACTTTGAGTGTCTCTTCGTACTCAAAGTTGCTCCCAGCCAGTTGAGCGTTGCGCAAAGCCCCTGTTTCAGCTGGTCAGGTTTTCAGGTGTCAGCGCCCCTTTATGCGACGGCGCGGCGGGGAACTGGGATCATGCGATCACCGGTGCGCGACCGTGATCCGTTGTCCAGCTGGAACTTGCGCAGGAGATCCGCAAGATCAAGGGATTGCTGGCGCAGCACGTGAATGGCGGCCGTCGTTTCCTGCACCATTGCGGCGTTTTGTTGGGTAACGCTGTCGAGCTGACTGACACCGACATTGATCTCGGTGACGCTATGTGCCTGATCGTCGGCCGCTTGTGCCACAACCGACATCAGACCGGCGATATCATCGACCTCGCTGGCGAACTCGGACAGGACGGCGCCCGACCGGCGGACCAGATCCACCCCGTGATTTACCTGCTCGGTGCTGCCCGTAACCAGTTCCTTGATTTCGCGGGCGGCATCGGACGAGCGCTGGGCAAGCGCGCGCACTTCGGTTGCAACCACGGCAAACCCGCGACCAGACTCGCCGGCGCGCGCCGCCTCAACCCCCGCGTTCAGGGCCAAGAGGTTCGTCTGGAACGAGATGTCGTCAATCAGGGTGATGATCTGCGCGATCTGCGATGATGTTTTTTCCAGCAACGCCATGGCTTCGATGGCCTCGCGCACAATCGGTTCGCTGACCTGCGCCTTTTGCTGTGCTGCGCGGGCTATCTCTTCGGCTTTGCGCGCATTGGTTGCAGTTTCAGTGACGCGCGTGTTGATCTGCTGGATGGCGGCGGCGGTCTGTTCGAGGGTAGCGGCCTGTGTTTCGGTCCGCTGGGACAGGTTGTCGGCCGACCCGGCCATCTCATCTGCGCCTTGGCGCATTTCGCCGACCGAACTGATCACGTTGACAACCGTCTCGTGCAGCGCGGCGACGGTGGCGTTGTAATCCGTGCGCAGCGCTTCGTACTGCGGGTCGAAAGGCGTCATGATACTGTTGGTAAGATCCTGATTGGCGAGCGCCGTAAGCCCGTCACGCAGCGCAGAGACAACACGCATCTGCATCTCGCGGTCGCGTTCGCGCGCGCGTTCTTCCTCATGCGCAATGCGCAATCCTTCGCGCAGATCCCCGATATGGCGGGCGAAGTCGCCGATCTCGTCGCCGCGGCCCAACTCTGGGAGGGGTTGATCGTAGTCGCCGCGTGCGATGTCAGCCAGCGACAGCCCCAAACGCTCCATCGGCCGAGCAATGGTTTGGCGGACGGCGAACACCGAGATCGCCATCATCACGGCCAGAATTGCAGCCGCCGTCGAATAGATCTGCCAGTCGTTGCTATGGGCGCGCGCCAAAGCTTCTTGCGTGGACCAGACCGTGACGACAGCGCCGACGTGATTGTCACGGTTCGATCCGGAATAGATCGGCGTGGCAACTGTCAAAGTCCCGTCATCGCGCAGGTTCATCTGCACCCCGTCGGCGGCAAAGGCAGTTCTGGCGAGTTGATCAAGTTGTGCCTGGGACACAGTGCCCTCGGTCGAGAGAACGTTCCCTTCGGTGTCGGTGACCACGACGACCAGCAGTTCACCGTTTTGCGCCTCACTCATTTCCTCTTCAAACGCTTGAATACTCGCCGTGTCGCCGAAGCGGATCGCGTTGGCGACACCAAAGGCAAAGCTGTTCACACTGGCTTCGGCATTCTGTTGGAGATTGAGCATGCCCAGATGGTTGGTCGTCCGAAAGCCGAACGCAAGGTTCGCGGCGACGACCGTGACGGTCGCCAATGCGATCATCGCCGTAATCTTGATGAAGAGCGAGACACGCAGGTTGCGGACTCCAGCAAGCGAGATTTTAACAGATGAGCGCATTAGGCGACCCCCAGGTTCAGAGATGATCACATCAGAAGTTCAGCATCGACGCCGACGGTCATCGCGCCGACCAGCTCACCGTTTGCGGGATCGACCACGCTGAAAGATATCTGGCCCTGATAGTGACCCGTCGATTCATCAAGCGCGATGTTGCTGAAATGAACGGCGTCTGGGCCGACCTGGAAGGTGGCGGAATATTTTTCCTCATCACCCTGCCAATAGTCCGAGGTGATCGTCGTGACGGCGACATTGAGCCCGATCGCGTCCATCAGAATGACTTCCGTGATCCGATTACGCGACGCTTCGACCTGCTGTCGCAGGAAATCGGCGGTAGCGTTATTGAGCACGGGTTCGACAGTGGGCATGGAGGGAAGGCCCACTTCACTTTGCCAGTTCCGGTCAAGCGCCGCGACCTGATCCGCCGAATAGGTGCTGGTCAGCGCGTTCTGCGCGCGCAGCGCAGCGATGATCACCGGGTCTTGCGTCCAGAGTTGCAGATGCTCCTGATAATACGTGCGCATCGCTTGGTTCAGATCCTGTGCCGCTGCGGGCAGCGCCCAGGTGGCGGCGCAAAGGGCGAGTACGATATGTTTCATGCCGGTAGTTCCTTCCACGCAACGCCCCGCCATCCGGAGCGATTCGCAGCCTAGGACCGAACACTTGCCGAGCCGTTAATTCGCACCATCCTTCTGGGGACACGGCACGATCCTCAGGGCAAGCGCCGCGCATCAGCGCGAGAACAAAGGGGTTAACGGACGAACCGGCACCGCAGCGGAATCGCCCCCGGACACTGGCGCGATTGCCCTTCGGTTCAGCGACAATCGCGAAATTGCGCCGGTCTTTTGCCCTTGGTCAGACGCGCCGCAAGTGCCCACAATACAGGCGGACACTGGTCATTATTCAATCAAAACAAGCTGACTTCGCCTAATTTTCACGCCTTATCCGGCCATTTCGCTTCAGAAATCGCCGCAATGACTAACCATTGCCGCCGACGAAGGATCGTCTAAGGTTATGGGCAAAGGGGACACCGAACATGACAGCCTACTTCAATGAGATGGTGAACCAGGGAACGGTTCGTTTGCCCTATGCGCAGCTGCAAAACTGGGTCGACCAGATGCCGGCAGACCTGCGCAATTTGAAACAAGCCGAGGCCGAGGCGCTGTTTCGACGGATCGGCATCACCTTCGCGGTCTATGGCGAGGGCGGCGATCCCGACCGGTTGATCCCCTTCGACATGTTCCCGCGCGTGTTCAGCGGGCAGGAATGGTCGCGGCTGGAACGCGGCATCAAACAGCGCGCCCGTGCCCTGAACGCCTTTCTGGCGGACGTCTATGACCGGGGCGAAATCGTGCGCGCCGGGCGCATCCCCGCGAAGCTGGTCTATCTGAACGAAGCCTATGAGAAGGCCGTCGCCGGCATCCGTCCGCCCAAGGGGGTTTACAGCCATATCGTCGGCATTGATCTGGTGCGCACGGGGCCAGATGATTTCTTCGTGCTGGAGGACAACTGCCGCACGCCGTCTGGCGTCAGCTATATGCTGGAAAACCGCGAGATCATGATGCGGATGTTCCCTGACCTGTTCGTGGAAAACCGCATTCAGCCGGTCGAGGCCTATCCCGAACTCTTGCGCCGGACGCTGGCCTCGGTCGCGCCGCTGCGCTGCCCGGATGAGCCGAATGTGGTGATCCTGACGCCGGGACATTTCAACTCGGCCTATTACGAGCACAGCTTTCTGGCTGACATGATGGGAGTCGAACTGGTCGAGGGGCAGGATCTGTTCGTCGAGGGCGACTATGTCTGGATGCGCACGACCGAAGGCCCGCGCCGGGTGGATGTGATCTATCGCCGCCTTGATGACGCATATCTGGACCCGCTGTGCTTCAGGCCGGACTCGATGCTGGGCGTGCCCGGACTGATGGATGTCTACCGCTCGGGCGGGGTGGCGATCTGCTCGGCGCCGGGCGCCGGGGTTGCGGATGACAAGGCGGTTTATACCTACGTGCCGGAAATGGTGCGCTTCTACCTCGGCGAGGAGCCGATCTTGCAGAACGTACCGACCTGGCAATGCGCCAAAGAGGACGAGTGCAAATACGTGCTCGAGAACCTTGGCGATCTGGTGGTCAAAGAGGTCCACGGGTCGGGCGGCTATGGCATGCTGGTCGGGCCGAAATCGACCAAGGAACAGATCGAGGTCTTCCGCCACAAGATCATCGACGATCCCGACAACTATATCGCGCAACCGACGCTGGCGCTGTCCACCGTCCCGTCTTTCGTTGAGGAAGGCGTCGCACCAAGGCACGTCGATCTGAGGCCCTATTGTCTGGTCGGTGAACGGATCGAGCTGGTCCCGGGCGGGCTGACCCGCGTGGCGCTGCGCGAAGGCTCGCTGGTGGTCAACTCGTCGCAGGGCGGCGGGGTCAAGGACACCTGGGTGCTGGCGGAATGAGCGGGGGAGTGAACGCATGCTGAGCAGAACCGCTGACAATCTTTTCTGGCTGGCCCGCTACATGGAGCGCGCCGAAACCGCCGCCCGTCTGCTGGAAGTGGGCGCGCGCATCGCGATGCTGCCCAACTCGGAACAAGGGTATCGCAACGAATGGGAAGCGTTGCTGCACGCCGGCGGCACCGCCGACGCCTTCAAGACGAAATACGGCGACCCGGTGCAGCGCAACATCGAGAGCCATCTGTTCTTTGACCACGAGAACCCTTCGTCGGTCGCGTCCTGCATCGTGGCCGCGCGCGAAAACGGCCGCATCGTGCGCACCGCGCTGACCACGCAGGTCTGGGACGCGCTCAACACCGCGTTTCAGGAGCTGCGCCAGATCGAACGCGAGGCGCGCTCGGAACAGTCATTGAGCCGGTTGACCGAATGGACACGCCGCCATTGCGCCCAAGTGCGCGGGGCGATCGAAACGACGCTGCTGCGCAACGATGGCTGGGATTTCCTCAACATCGGCTATTATCTGGAACGGGCGGATTCCACCGCGCGCCTGCTCGACGTGAAGTATTACGTCCTGCTGCCCAGTGTGGGTTTCATCGGCTCGGGTCTGGACAATTACCAGTGGCGCACCCTGTTGCGCGCGATGTCGCTGAACCGCGCCTTCCACTGGGCGTATGGTGGTGAAGTGACCGCCGCCAAGATCGCGCATTTCCTGATCCTGAACCCGCAGACGCCGCGTGGCCTGATCACCTGTGTCGAGGAATTGAACAAGCATCTTGACCGCCTCGCGCGCGCCTACCGGCGCTCGACCCCGGCGCAGACGGCAGCGCGCAACATGCTGGCGCGCATATCCGAGACCAATACCGAAATCATCTTTGACGAGGGACTGCACGAATTCCTGACCCGCTTTATCGGCGAGGCAGGCGATCTGGCACTGAAGGTCCATGAGTCGTATCTGAGCGGGGACACGCGATGAGATTGCTCGTAAACCACGTCACCACCTATCTCTATGACCAGCCGGTCCGCGCCGTCGTGCAAAGCCACCGGCTGCGCCCTACGGTCTGTCTGAACCAGGTCGAGAATGCCTGGAAGGTCGAGGTCAGCGACGGCCTGCGCGGCGGGTGTTTCCGCGACGGTGCGGGCGATGAGATACAGGCCTGGACCGTTCAGGGGCCGGTCGATCAGATCACAGTCACGGTCACCGGCGATATCACCACCACCGACCAGTCCGGCATCCTGCGCGGGCAGCGCGAGATGATCCCGCCGGTCGCGTGGCTGGGCGACACCTTTGCCACCAGCCCGGACTCCGCCCTGCGCGATCTTGCCCGGACAGCCAGCGGCAGCAGCCCGCTGGCCTTGGCGCATGATCTGTCGCGCGTGGTCTCCGAGGCCATCGCCTATACCCCCGGCTCGACCAGCTCCGCGACCACAGCAGCAGAGGCGTTGGCGCTGGGCACGGGCGTGTGTCAGGATCAGGCACATGCGCTGATCACCTGCGCCCGCCTGCGTGACCTGCCAGCGCGCTATGTGTCGGGGTATCTGTTCACCGATGCCAAGGGCGAGAGCCACGAGGCCGCGCATGCCTGGGCCGAGATCTGGGTCGACAGTCTGGGCTGGGTCGGCTTCGATCCGGCCAATGAATGCTGCCCTGATGAACGGTATATCCGGCTGGGCAGCGGCAGTGACGCGGTTATGGCCGCCCCGATCCGGGGCATCGCCCGGGGTCCGGGCACCGAGACAATGGAGATCGCCGTTGCGATTGCGCAAGCGCAGCAGTAAGCACGGCTGACCGCCCCCGGCTGGGGGCGGACTCTCGTCTAGAAGGAACGCGTCGGACACATGACGTATTGCGTCGGATTGCTGCTCAAGGCTGGCATGGTTCTGCTGTCGGACACGCGCACCAACGCGGGGCTCGACAATATCGCGACCTACCGCAAGATGTTCGTGTTCGAAGAACCGGGCGAGCGCTGCATCACCGTGTTGACCGCTGGAAGCCTGTCGGTCACGCAAACCACCATCGCCCGTCTGCGCGAAGCGATCGAGCATCCCGATACCGCCGAGGATGCCTCGATCATGGCCGCGCATACGATGCTGGACGTGGCCGAGATCGTTGGCGCGACGCTGGCCTCGGTCCGGCACGACATCAATTCCAAGATGGAAATGAGCAAGGTCTCGACCGCCGCGTCGATGATCCTGGCCGGGCAGCGCAAGGGCGGCGCGATGCGCATGTTCCTGATCTATCCCGAGGGCAATTTCATCGAAGCGACCGAAGACACGCCCTATCTGCAGATCGGCGAGCATAAATACGGCAAGCCGATTCTGGACCGCGTCGTGACCCCCGACACCACGCTGGAAGACGCCCGCAAGGCGGTGCTGTTGTCGATGGATTCGACTCTGCGCTCGAACCTGTCGGTTGGCATGCCGCTCGACTTCGCCGTGATCGCCAAGGACGCGTGCCGGATCAGCGACCAGCAGCGGATCGAGCCGAATGACGAGGATTTCCGCGCCATGTCGCAGGCATGGTCCAACGCGCTGCGCGACGGGTTCCTCAAGATCACGATCTGAGGCCAGCCTGCCAGACGCTCAATCCGTGTGCGGGGGCGCTCCTGACCTCTGCCGTGTCGGAGATGGCATTGCCCTGCCCCATCTGCCCCGCCTAGGATGCTGAAAACCGATCAGCGAGGGCGCCATGCAGACCGAGCGTTTCTATATCAACGGCGAGTGGATGGTCCCCTTGGGCACGGGCCGCCTGCCGATCGAAAACCCGGCCACTGAAGAGATCCTTGGACAGTTGGCGCTTGGCTCGACTGCCGATGCTGACGCCGCCGTCGCTGCCGCCCGCGCCGCCTTCCCCGCCTGGACCGTCACCCCTGTTGCCGAGCGGATCGCCACCGTTGCGCGCCTGCTTGCCACCTATAACGCGCGCTACGAAGAGATCGCGCTGGCCATGTCGCTGGAAATGGGCGCGCCGATCACCTGGGCGCGCGAGGCGCAGGCCTGGGCAGGTCAGGTCCATCTGGAAAGCACGCTCAAAGCCGCCGAAAGTTTTCCGTGGGAAGAAATGCGCGGCAGCACGCGGATCGTGCACGAAGGGATTGGCGTCTGCGCGCTGATCACCCCGTGGAACTGGCCGATGAACCAGATCGTGTGCAAGGTCGCGCCCGCGCTGATCGCCGGGTGTACGATGGTGCTGAAACCCTCGGAAATCGCGCCGCTGTCCGCGCTGCTGTTCGCCGAACTATGCCACGAGGCAGGCGTTCCCACTGGCGTTTTCAACCTGATCAACGGCTTGGGCACCGATGTTGGCGCGCATCTGTCAGCGCACCCGGATGTCGATATGGTCAGCTTCACCGGCTCGACCCGCGCGGGAACTGCCGTTGCCGCAGCGGCCGCGCCCACCGTCAAACGCGTGGCGCAAGAGCTGGGCGGCAAATCCCCCAACATCATTCTGCCGCATGACAATTTCGACGCCGCCGTGAAAGCCGGGGCCGAGGCCGTCTTTGCCAACACCGGCCAAAGCTGCGACGCGCCGACCCGAATGCTGGTCCCGCGCGCGCTGCACGACCGCGCCGCCGCCATGGCGGCTGAGGCCGCTGCCGAGGTCATCACCGGTAATCCGGGCGACGAGGCCACCACCATGGGCCCGCTGGTCTCGCAGCAGCACTGGGACAAGGTGCAGCGGCTCATTCAGGCGGGCATCGACGAGGGCGCGCAGCTCGCCGCGGGCGGAACGGGCCGCCCGGAAACCCTGAACCGCGGCTGGTTCGTGCGCCCCACGGTCTTTGCGGGCGTCACCAATGACATGACCATCGCGCAAGAGGAAATCTTCGGCCCGGTGCTGTCGATCCTGCCCTATGACGACATTGACCATGCCGTGACCATGGCCAATGACACGCCTTATGGCCTTGCTGCCTATATCTCGGGCCCGCAGGAACCCGCGCGTGGACTGGCGCGTTTGCTCAGGGCTGGCACCGTGAACCTCAACGGGCCTGACTGGGACACTTTTGCCCCCTTTGGCGGATACAAACAGTCGGGCAATGGCCGCGAATACGCCGATTGGGGTATCCGCGACTTTTGTGAGGTGAAGGGTATCGTCGGCTGGGAATGACCCTGTCGGTGCCTCTGCCTGCGGTTGACGATACCGCGCGGCACGGGCATCACTCAGGCGTACAGGCAAAGGAGCAGATCATGGGCTGGAAAACCCTCGACTCACTGAATTTCGCGGGAAAAACCGCGCTGGTGCGCGTCGACATCAACGTGCCGTTCGAGAACGGCGAGGTCAGCGACTTTACCCGCATCGACGCCGTTCTGCCGACCATCCGCGATCTGAGCGAGGCAGGCGCGAAAGTGGTGCTGATGGCGCATTTTGGCCGCCCGAAAGGACAGGTCGTGCCTGAGATGTCGCTGGAAGCCGTCCGCCCCGCTTTGAGCGCGCGACTGGGCAAGCCGGTAAGTTTTGCCAGCGATTGCATCGGAAAACCGGCCAAGGACGCCATTCTGGCGCTGCAGCCGGGCGATGTTTTGCTGCTTGAGAACACCCGCTTCCACGCAGGCGAGGAAAAGAACGACCCGATGATGGCCGCTTCGCTCGCCGCGCTGGGCGACGTCTATGTCAACGACGCCTTTTCCGCCGCGCACCGCGCGCATGCCTCGACCGAAGGCATCGCCAAACTGCTGCCCGCCTTCGCCGGTCGGCTGATGGCGGCTGAACTGAAAGCGCTCGATGCCGCGCTCGGCAATCCGCAACGTCCGGTTGTGGCGGTCGTTGGTGGGGCCAAGGTTTCGACCAAGCTGGAACTGCTGGGCAATCTGGTCAGCAAGGTCGACTATCTGGTGATCGGCGGCGGGATGGCAAACACCTTCCTTGCCGCGCAGGGTCATCCGGTCGGAAGATCGCTGTGCGAACATGATCTGGCCGACACCGCGCGCGAGATCCTTGAGAAAGCCGACGTGGTCGGTTGCCGCATCGTGCTGCCCGTCGATCTGGTCGTCGCGCGCGAATTCAGGGCGAATGCGCCGCATGAGGTCGTCACCCAGTGCCCCGATGACGCGATGATCCTTGACGCCGGTCCCGCCAGTGTCGCGGCCTTGGCCGATATCTTTGCCGACGCGCATACGCTGATCTGGAACGGCCCGCTCGGTGCGTTCGAGATGGAACCCTTTGATGCCGCCACCAACGCCGCCGCGCGCACGGCGGCGGATCTGACCAAGGCGGGCAAGCTCGTATCGGTCGCCGGCGGCGGCGATACAGTGGCCGCGCTGAACCGCGCCGGGGCGGCGGACGACTTCACCTATATCTCAACCGCTGGCGGTGCCTTCCTTGAATGGATGGAAGGCAAAGAACTGCCCGGCGTCAAAGCTCTGGAGGACTGATGGAAAACCGGGATCCCGACGACCCCAAAGGCCTGATCCGTGAAGCCTATAAGATCGACGGGATCTCGGACGGTGAATGCCGGTCGATTCTTGTCGACTGGGCGCTCAGCCTGCCGCCCGAGGCCGACCAGCCTGCGGTCGCGGCGCGTCTGAGCGGGCGGCCTGGCTACCCGGTCGACCACCCGATGAGCATCCTGCTTGCTGCGGCGGCAACGCCCGGTGCGGGCGGCACGGGCAGGCGCGGCGGGCGCGCGGGGCGTCTTGCCTCCTGACAGTGCCGCTCTCAGACTGGAAGCGGGGCGGCCCTGCGCTAAGTGAAACTCGCGGGGCCGATCCTCGTATCAGTCCCGTAGCCCACCGCCAATGTCGAGTTCCTGCATGCCCTTTCCTGCCTCCGTTACGACCGTCACCACGCTTGTCGCCGTCATAGCCCTTGCTGGCTGCGCCGCGCTGGTCGACAACCGCGCCGACCGGCGTGAAAGCGAGTGGATGCAGGAATTCCCGCCGCTGGGCCAGTTTGTCGAGGTTGAGGGGCACCGCATCCATATCCTCGTCACCGGGCGTGCCCGGGGCACGGCGCCGGATCTGGTGCTGATCCACGGTGCGAACGGCAATTTGCGCGATTTCACCTTTGATCTGGTCGCGCTGCTGGAAGATGACTATCGCATCATCGCGGTGGACCGTCCCGGCCTTGGCTGGTCCGACAGTTGGGGGGACGCGGACAGCGACCCGCGCCTTCAGGCCCGCGTGCTGCACGAAGCAGTCGAGCAAATCGGCGTGCGGCGCCCCCTAGTGCTGGGCCATTCCTATGGCGGCGCTGTCGCACTGGCCTGGGCGCTGCAAAATCAGCGCGACACCGCCGGGCTGGTGCTGGTTGCCGCCGCGAGTGAGCCGTGGGAGGGCGGGCTGAGCTTTTGGTACGGGCTGAACGAGACACCGCTTGGCACCCCTGCCCGCGCCATTGTCACCGCATTCGCCACCGAAAGCGCGATCAACGCGGCGCTGGACAAGGTGTTCGAGCCGGACTCCGTCCCTGCCGGGTACAGTGAAGAATTCGGCGTGGGCCTGTCCCTGCGCCGTGAATCGCAGGAAAACAACAACCGTCAGGTCAACGCCTTGCGCGACTATATCGTGCAGATGCAGCCCGACTACCCCTCGCTTACCCTGCCGATCGAGATGCTGCACGGCGATGCCGACACCATCGTCGGCCTCGACATCCACAGCCGCCGTTTTGTCGGCGAGGTCGCCAGCGCCAACCTGACCGTCATCCCCGGCGCAGGCCACATGCTGCACCACACACACCCGCAGGCGGTGATCGACGCCATCAACCGGGTCCGGCGGCGCTCGGGGCGCTGAGGCTCAGCCGCCCAGCAACCCCGCCAGCCCCTCATAAACCAGCTTGATGCCGACCAGCGTGATCATCACATAGGTGAAGGGGTAAAACACTTCCGGCCGCATCCGTTTGATGATCGCCGCGCCGATGCGCACGGTGACCACCGCCAGCGGCAGCATGATCAGCGCCGACCACAGCACGCGCGTCTCAAAAAAGCCCAAAGCGGCATAGGGAACCACCTTGACCGCGTTAAGCACGGCGAAAAAGATCACCGAGGTGCCGGTGTACACCTTGGGGTCCAGCTTTTTGGGCAGCACCTGCACCTGAAACGGCGGCCCCCCGGCATGGGCCACGAACGAGGTAAACCCGGCAACCGTTCCCCACAGCCAGCCGGTGGCTGCCCGGTAGCTTGGCGCGCCGCCGATGAACCGGCCAAACACCGCGCGCGCGACAAAAGCCAGCGCCACGCTGCCCACCAGCAGCCGGACCATCGCATCCGATGTCACCGCCGCCAACGCCCAGGCCGCGCCCACCCCGATCAGCGAGGCCGGGATCATCACCTTGAGCACGCTCCAGTCACGCCAGCCGCGCCATGTCCACAGGCTGACCGCATCCATCATGATCAGGATCGGCAACAAGACCGCCGCCGCCAGAACCGGCGGCATCACCAGCGACATGATCGGCACACCCGCCAGCGCGAAGGCCCCGCCCAGCCCGCCTTTGGACAGGCCCACCAACCCCACGGCCAGCAAGGTTACCCACAGCATCGTCGGCGTTGCAAAAATCGTCCAGTCCGCCACGCTCAGCGCTCCTCGGTCAGGGCCCGCCGGCGATCGTGGCGCTGCGCCTCGGCGCGGGCCAGGGCGCGACCGGCCTCGGTCAGCGACAGGCGCGCGCCGTCGCGGCGGATCACCCCGCGCTCCAGCGCCGTTACCAGCACCGTTTGCGCCTGATCAGGCGACCAGCGCAAGTGCCCAACCAGCGCTTCGGGCGTGCATTCCTCGGCCGCGCGCGCGGTGCCTTCATGCGCGGCCAGATGGGCGAGCAGCACGGCGACCAGCGATTCCTCACGGATTGCCCGTCGCCGGATCAGCGCTGCCACCATGCCCGACCGGGGCGAGGCCACCAGCGCCAGCGCCAGCCCCAATCCCGTCGCCACCGCCATCGAGCCACCCAGCGACACGTCCCAATGCACCGCCCCGACATAGCCGATGCCCACAGCGACCACCCCGCTGAGCACCGCCAATCCCATCATCCCGCCGGTTGAGGCCGCGACCAGCCGTCCGGTCACAGCGGGGACGATCAGGAAGGCCAGAAACAGCACCACGCCGACCGCGTCGAACGAGGCCACTGCCGTCGCCGCCGTCAGCGCCAGCAACCCCAGCCCCAGCAGTGCAGGCCTGAACCCCAGGGCCTGCGCCAGCCCTGGATCGAAAGCCGCCAGTTTCAGCTCTTTCCAGAACAACCCGACGAACAGCAGGTTCACCAGCCCCACGGCTGCCAGCGTCACCCCGGCCACCGGCCAGTCCACGCCCAGCAGCGTCACCGTATCGAGCCAGACAAAGCCGATCTCGCCCAACAGCACGGTGTCGGGGTCCAGATGCAGGTTGCGCGCGTTCAGGTTGATCAGCAGCACGCCCAAGGCGAACATGGCCGGAAACACGATCCCGGTCGCGGCGTCATGGCCCAGCAGCCGGCTGCGCGCCAACAGTTGCGCACCAAACACCGCCGCCACCCCGGCCAAAACCGCGCCGCCCACGGCCAGCGGGCCCGAGCGTGCGCCGGTCAGCATCCAGGCCAGCACGATGCCCAGCACGATGGCATGGCTGATCGCATCGCCCGCCATCGCCTCGCCCCGCAGCACCAGAAACGTGCCCAGCAGCGCACCCGACACCGCCACCAGCGCCCCGGTGCCGAGGATCATCAGCGCCACGGAATCAAGCATGCTGGCCGCCTTCTTCGACACGCAGGCGCCCGGCCTCGGTCAGCTCCCAGCGCCGCGCCGCAGCCTCGGGGGCCAGACGCGCCGCCGGCCGGATCAACCCGTCGCGATAGAGCCGCGCCAGCGCAGGCCCGGCGTCGGTGCCCAGATAGGCCTGCAACATCGCCTCGTCGCTGGCATAATCGGGCGTGGCGTGATCGCCCTCCAACCCGCGCAGCGCCGCCAGCACCTGCCGCCCGCGCAAGGCCTGCCGCGCCGCGCCCTGCCGCCGCCACCGTGCCACGAGGCCCCGCTCAGGCGCCAGCAGCAGCGACAGCGCGGTCAGCGCCACGGCAGCCAGCACCATCACCGGCCCCGTCGCCACACCCTGCCCCATGGCCGAGATCACCGCCCCGCCGCTCCCGGCCAGCGCGCCGATCAGCGCCGCCAGCCAGACCATCGGTGCCAGCCCCCGCACCCATTGGCGCGCCGCCACGGCTGGCGCAATAAGCAACGCCACCATCAGCACAACGCCCGCCAGCGACAGGCCCAGCACGATGGTCACGGCGGTCAGCAGGGTCAGCAGCACCTCCAGCCGTTCCACCGGCAGGCCCTGTGCCCGCGCGGCCTCGCGGTCAAAGGCAACCAGTTGAAATTCCTTCCACAGCAGCACCAGAACCAGCAGAACCGTCCCGCCCACCACCGCCATCGGCAGCAGATCCGCCCGCAGGACCGACGCCGCCTGCCCGAACAAGAACATCGTCAGCCCTGCCGACCCGCCCTGCGACTGTGCCACGGTCAGCAGGACCACCCCCAGCGCAAAGAACAGGCTCAGCACGCTGCCCAAGGCGGCGTCCGACTTCACCCCGGCCCCGCGCCTGAGCAATTGCACCGACAGCCCGGCCAGCGCGCCCGACACCAGCGCCCCGGCCAGAATCGGCACGAACCCCCGCTCGCCCGAGATCAGGAACCCGGCAACCACGCCCGGCAGGGACGCATGCGCGATCACATCCCCCAGCAGGCTCTGCCCGCGCAGCACAAGGAAGGTGCCCAGCACCCCGGCCAAAGCGCCGATCATCGCGGCTGCCAGCGCAACGGTGATCAGCGTCGGGCTAAGCATCCGGGCTCTCCGTGGTGCGCAAGGTGCCGATTAGCGCCAGTTGCCCGCCATAGGCCGCGCGCAGATTGGCCTCGGTATAGACCTCGGCCACCGGGCCTTGCGCGATGATCCGCTGGTTCAGCATCACCAGCCAGTCGAAATACCGCGCAACGGTCTGCAAGTCGTGATGCACCACCACCACCGTGTGCCCGGCATCGCGCTGCGCCTTGAGCAGCGCAACAATCGCCGCCTCGGTCACCGCGTCCACCCCCGCCATCGGCTCGTCCAGAAACAGCAGATCTGCCTCCTGGATCAGGGCCCGCGCGATGAAAACCCGCTGCTGCTGCCCGCCCGACAACTGGCTGATCGGCCGGGCGGCGTAGTCCTGCATGCCGACCTGTTCCAGCGCCGCCATCGCCTTGGCCTTCTCGGCCCGCCCCGGTCGGCGCAGCCAACCGAGCTGACCGTACAGCCCCATCAGCACCACATCGCGCACAGTGGCGGGGAAATCCCAGTCTACCGACTGGCGCTGCGGCACATAGGCAATCCGCCGCCGCGCCTTGGCCACCGGCAGCCCGAAGATCCGCACATGCCCCGCCACCGGCGGCACCAGCCCCAGCACCGCCTTGATCAGCGTCGATTTGCCCGCCCCGTTGGGTCCGACAATCGCCGCCATCACGCCGGGCGGAATATCCAGATCGATATCCCACAGCACCGGCCGCTCGCGGTAGCTGACGGTCAGATCCTCGACATGGCAGGCAATATGGGGTTCGTGCAGATCGGTCATGCGCGCTCCGGGTTCGGCGCGAGGCTAGTCAAGCGCTTGCCGGAAGGAAAGCGGCTAAAGCGCGCGCCTGTCATCTGTCTGAAAATATCCTGGGGGGTGAATTTGCGCAGCAAAGAGGGGGGCAACGCCCCCTTCCCGGTCGCCCGACGGCGTGGCGCTGCAAGCGCTAAAGCCCAAGGGCGAAACCCCTCACCCGCCGGTATGGCTCATGTGGCGGCTCATCTGCCCAACGACGCCCTGACGCGAGTAGTCAAAGTCATGCCCTTTGGGCTTGCGCGCAATCGCGGCGCGGATCGCGCCCTCGATCACCGCCGGATCCTCCGAGGCCCGCAACGGCGCGCGCAGATCGGCCATGTCTTCCTGCCCCAGGCACATGTACAGCTCGCCCGTGCAGGTCAGCCGCACCCGGTTGCAGCTTTCGCAGAAATTATGCGTCAGCGGCGTGATGAAGCCGATCTTCTGCCCCGTCTCTTCCAGCCGCACATAGCGCGCCGGTCCCCCGGTGCGCTCGGCCAGATCGGTCAGGGTGAAGCGCTCGGCCAGCCGCGCGCGCAGATCCTTGAGCGGCCAGTATTGATCGAGCCGGGTTTCCTCGCTCATGTCGCCCATCGGCATGACCTCGATAAAGGTCAGATCGTGCCCTTCGGTCGCGCACCAGTCGACGATCGAGAAAAGCTCGCTCTCGTTGAAGCCCTTCAGCGCCACGACGTTGATCTTCACCCGCAATCCCGCCGCGCGCGCCGCGTCGATCCCGGTCAGCACTTGCGGCAACCGGCCCCAGCGGGTGATCTGCGCGAATTTCGCGTCATCCAGCGTATCGAGCGACACATTCACCCGCCGCACCCCGACATCCGCCAAAGGCTGCGCAAATTTCGCCAGTTGCGAGCCGTTGGTGGTCAGCGTCAGTTCTTTCAGCGCACCGCTTTCCAGATGCCGCGCCATGCCCTCGAAGAAGGTCATGATCCCCTTGCGCACCAAAGGCTCACCGCCCGTGATGCGCAGTTTCTCGACCCCCATGCCGACAAAAGCGGTGCACAGCCGGTCCAGTTCTTCCAGCGTCAGCAGCTCTTTCTTGGGTAGAAAGGTCATGTGTTCCGCCATGCAATAGGTGCAGCGGAAATCGCAGCGGTCGGTGACCGAGACGCGCAAATACTGGATGGCGCGGGCGAAGGGGTCGATGAGGGGGGCTGGCTGTCCATGCGGCAAAGCTAGTGCGCGTCTGCGTGACTGGCAAGGGACGCGCCTTGCCGCAGGCCCCTGTCAGCGCTACTCTTTACCCCATGCGTACCTTGCCCCTGATCCTGTTACTCTCCGCCTGCTCTCTGGCCCGTCCAGACAGCGCAGCCATGCCTGATGTCATGGTCACCGAAGCCCCCGGCGATGAGGTCTTGCGCCCTCAGATGCGCCCCGGCGCAGGCATGACGGATGCCACGGTGGTCGAGGCTCCGGCCCCTGCCGCCGACGGCTTTCTGGGTGAAACCCTTGCCGGCCTCGGCGTAGCCGGCGGTCAGGGCCTTTGGGTCCAGACCGGGCTTGTTGCCAGCGCGCGCGCCGGTCGCGTCGTGGCCACGTCTGGCGCAACGGCAGAGGTCGAGCTGCGCCCCAGCGGGGCCGCCGCCTCGTCGGGCAGCCAGATCTCGCTTCAGGCCATGCAACGTCTGGGTCTGCCGCTCGGCACTTTGGCGACGCTGCGGGTCTACGTCAACTGAACCAACCGGTCCGGCGCGTAGGGATCCAACAGCGGATCGCGCGCGCCGGTCAGCATTTCCGTCGCCAGCATCGCGCCAATCGCCGGGGCCAGCGTCACGCCTGAGTGGCTGAGGGCCAGCCACAACCCCGGCATTGCCAACGCCCCGACCGCAGGCCGCCCGTCTCCGGGTGTGGGGCGTCCGGCAAGGGTAACGTGGTTGAAGACCAGCGTCGGCCCGTGCAGACGCTGCGAGGCCAGCGCCAGCAACGCCCGCCCCTTCTCCTCGGGGTCCATCCCGGGATCGGTGCCGCCGTAATCCTCGCCCAGCACAATCCGGCCTTCATCGGTCTGGCGGATGTGCATGTCGGGCATCATCACCAAGCCGTTGAGCCGGCGCGCGACCGGGCGCGACCATGCCAGCATCCCCAAAGGTGCGTGCATCGACAGCGCCATCCCGAGCGGCGCCAGCAGCGCGGCGCTGGCCGCACCCGCCGCCAGAACCACCGCGTCGAAACTCCGCACGGCCCCGGCCACCCGCAGCGCCGCACGCCCCTTGGCCTCTACCAACGTGACCTCGGACCGCACAACCTCCAAACCCCGGCGCAACGCAGCGGCAGCGGCGACGGGCTCGGCCATCCCCTCGCCCGCCGCATGCACCGCCAGCGCGGGCGGGTGGCGCAAGGCTGGCTCCAGCCCCTGCGCCTCGGCGGCCCCGACCAGACGCAGCGGATAGTTCTCGGCCTCAGCCACATAGGCGCGCAACTCGGCCTCGGGCGCGTCCCACATCAGACCGCCGCAAGCCTGAAAACCGGTGCCTGGCGCGGCCGCGGCCAATCCCGGCCACGCGGCCATCGAAGCCACACGCAACCGGCGATAGGCCGGATCATTGCCCAGACTGGCGTTAATCCAAGCAAACGAGCCCTCGGTCGCACCGGGCGCTGCCGCGTGGAATACCGTCACCCGCGCGCCCCCCTGCGCCAGATGCCAGCCCACCGACGCGCCCAGAATACCGCCGCCGATCACCGCGATTCGCATGACAACCGTCCGTTACCGCCCCCAAGACTTGCACGCCTCGCGCGTGGGGTCTATCAGGCCGCCAAGCCCGCAAAACCGATAAGGATTGCCCATGATCCCCCGCTATTCCCGCCCCGAGATGGTCGCCATCTGGTCACCCGAGACCAAGTTCAAGATCTGGTACGAGATCGAGGCCCATGCCTGCGACGCGCAAGCCGCCATCGGCGTGATCCCCAAGGCCAATGCCGAGGCCGTGTGGAAAGCCAAGGACGTGGAATTCAACGTCGCACGCATCGACGAGATCGAAGCGGTCACCAAGCATGACGTCATCGCTTTCCTGACCCATCTGGCCGAGCATATCGGCGCGGATGACGCGCGCTTCGTGCATCAGGGCATGACCTCGTCGGATGTGCTGGACACCACGCTGAACGTGCAGCTGGTGCGCGCTGCGGACATCCTGCTGAGCGGTATGGACCGCGTGCTGGCCGCGCTGAAAACCCGCGCGTTCGAGCATAAGGACACGGTTCGCATCGGCCGCAGCCACGGCATTCACGCCGAACCGACGACGATGGGCCTGACCTTCGCCCGCTTCTACGCTGAGATGGCGCGCGGCAAGGCGCGGCTGGAAGCGGCGCGGGCGGAAATCGCCACGGGCGCGATTTCCGGCGCTGTGGGGACGTTTGCCAACATTGACCCCTCGGTCGAAGAGCATGTCTGCAAGATGCTGGGCCTGACGCCCGAGCCGATCTCGACCCAAGTGATCCCGCGCGACCGTCACGCGATGTTCTTTGCCACGCTGGGGGTGATCGCGTCGAGCATCGAAAACGTCGCCATCGAGATCCGCCACATGCAGCGGACTGAAGTGCTGGAAGCCGAAGAATTCTTCAGCGCGGGCCAGAAAGGCTCGTCCGCGATGCCGCACAAGCGCAACCCGGTGCTGACCGAGAACCTGACGGGTCTGGCCCGTCTGGTGCGCATGGCGGTCATCCCGGCGATGGAGAACGTGGCGCTGTGGCACGAGCGCGACATCTCGCACTCGTCCGTCGAGCGCGCGATTGGCCCCGACACCACGATCACGCTGGATTTCGCGCTGAACCGTCTGGCGGGCGTGATTGAAAAGCTGGTGATCTATCCCGACAACATGCTGGCCAATATGAACAAGTTCAAGGGCTTGGTCATGTCGCAGCGCGTGCTGCTGGCGCTGACGCAAGCCGGTGTATCGCGTGAGGACAGCTACCGTCTGGTCCAGCGCAACGCGATGAAGGTCTGGGAACAGGGCAAGGATTTCCGCGAGGAACTGCTGGCGGATGCCGAGGTCACGGCAGCGCTGAGCCCCGAGGAGATCAACGAAAAGTTCGACCTTGGCTATCACACCAAGCATGTCGACACGATCTTCAAGCGCGTCTTCGGGTAAACAGATGGCGCGGCTCGGGGGCATCGAGCCCCCTCGCCGCGCGCAGGGGGCGCTGCCCCCTACGGCCTGTCGGCCTACCCCCGGGATATTTATCGAGCAAAGAAAGGTGTCCGCGGTGTGCGGGCCCTTTTGGTTCGGGCCCAGTCTTGTTCAGGCCCAGTCGGGTTTGCGCTTTTCGATGAAGGCGGTGATGCCTTCATCGGTGTCGCGCAAGAGCATGTTCTCGACCATCACGGCACCAGTATGGGCATAGGCCTGATCGAGCGGCAGGGTGATCTGGTCGTAGAAGGCGCGTTTGCCGATGCGCACAGCCGCGCCGAGCTTGGCGGCGACGGTTTGGGCAAGGGTCAGGGTTGCGGCCTCGAGGTCCTCGGGCGGAGCGATGCGGTTGATCAGGCCGAGATCGAGGGCGCGCGGGGCGGTGATGAATTCGCCCGTAGTCAGCATCTCGAGGGCCTGTTTGCGTGGCAGGTTGCGGGTGAGCGCGACCATGGGCGTCGAGCAGAAAAGCCCGATGTTCACGCCGTTCACGCCAAACCGGGTATCCTCAGCCGCGACGGCCATGTCGCAACTGGCGACCAGCTGACAGCCCGCTGCCGTGGCGATGCCATGGACCTGCGCGATGACCGGCTGCGGCAAGGTCGGGATCAGCTGCATCAGCGTGCCGCAGCGGGTGAAGAGATCGGCGAAATAGGCGGCACCCTTGTCGGGTGCGCCGCGGCCCGCCTGCATTTCCTTCAGATCATGCCCGGCGCAGAACGCCTTGCCCGCACCGCGGATCACCACGGCCTTGACGTCCTCGCGGGTGCCAAGCGCCGAGAGCGTCCCGGTCAGCGCCGCCAGCAGCCCGTCCGAAAGCGCGTTCAGCGCCTGAGGGCGGTTCATCGTCACCACCGCCACCTGTTCCGCTACGTCACACAGCACCAGATCATCGCGCATTCTTGCCCTCCTCTTGGCTTTGCCTGACCTTAGGCCCTGCCGAACCGGGAGGAAAGCATGACACCAGTGATGGACGCCGCGTCGCTCAACAGCTTGATGGCCGAGATATTTCCGCAGGTCGCGGCCGATTTCCGCGTTGAGCGTGTCGCCTCGATGGAGGCCGATGTGCGGCTGCTGGTCGGTGACGCGCATCTGCGGCCCGGCGGTACGGTCAGCGGCCCGAGCATGTTCGCGCTGGCCGATCTGGCGATGTATGCCGTGCTGCTGGCAATGATCGGGCCGGTGGCGCTGGCGGTGACGACCAATGCCTCGATCGACTTCATGCGCAAGCCGGAAGCGGGGCGCGACCTGATCGGGCGCGCCCGGCTGCACAAGCTGGGCAAGGTGCTGGCGGTGGGCGATGTGCTGATCACCAACGATGGCGCCGAGGCCGTGCTGGCGCGGTCAAGCATGACCTACGCCATCCCGCCCGAGCGTTAGTCGCGGCGACGCACCTCGACCTGCGCGCCGTTGCGGCGCAACTCATAGCGGCCAGCTTTCTCGACCAGATCCGAGAGTTTGGAGCAGCCGAATGACCGGCTGTCGAAATCGGGATGCGTAGCCTGAATGGTCTGGCCGATCAGACCCAGCTGGAACCATTCACCTTCAGGATCAAGCGCTTGCATGGCGGCATTGATCATAGGCACGGCGGCAGTTGCGTTGGTCGCAGCGCGCGGGGCTTCACGCGGCTCGGGCTCGCGGATCAGGTTTTCGACAAAGATGAACCGCTTGCAGGCCTTGCGGAACGCCTCGGGCGTTTTTTGCTGGCCGATGCCATAGACGTCGAGACCCTGCTCGCGGATGCGGCTGGCCAGACGGGTGAAATCACTGTCCGAGGAGACCAGCACAAAACCGTCAAAGCGACCCGAATGCAGCAGGTCCATCGCGTCGATGACCAGCGCGATATCCGAGGAGTTCTTGCCGACGGTATTGGCCGGCTGGTGGTGCGGGACCAACGCGAGGCCCGGCAGACGCTCTTGCCAGCCCGACATCTGCTGGCGCGAAAAATCGCCGTAGATGCGGCGGACCGAGGCCTCGCCAAGGCTGGCGATCTCTTCGAAAATGGCTTCGGCCCATTTGGGGGACGAATTGTCGGCGTCGACGAGGACGGCGAGGATGGGAGTTCCGTTGCGGGCCATGATGGCTCCTTGTGGTACGGTTGGCAGAGGGGCCTTGCCCCTCTTGGTGCCTGCAACCCGTCAGCGCCGAGTGTCGGACAGGGTGACGGCGCGGGCGAGTGTGGGGTGAGCGCGCCGTTGGCGCAAGAGCTCAGATCGTGGCCTTTTCGGCCAGATCGCGGGCGACAGAGAACGCGCCGCGCAGTTTTTCTTTCTCGTTCGACCAGTCGCGCGGCAGCACAAGCTTGTTGTCGCGGATCTTTGCGCCGGGGCCCTGCGTGTGAAGAAACTCGACCAAGCCTTTGGGGTTGGGGAATTTATCCTGGTGAAACTGAACAGTCGCACCCTTGGGTCCGGCGTCGAGCCGGGCGATATGAGCCTTCTTGCACATCGCCTTGATGCGCACAACGACCAAGAGCGTGTTGACCTCTTTGGGCAACGGGCCGAAGCGGTCGATGAGTTCGGCGGCGAAGCCTTCGAACTCGACCTTGCGCTCCAGCGTGGCGAGGCGGCGGTAAAGGCCGAGACGGACGTCCAGATCGGTGACATAGGCCTCGGGGATGAGCACCGGCACGCCGAGGTTGATTTGCGGCGCCCATTGGCCATCGGTCAGGTCGGCCAGTTCGCCCGAGCGCAGCTTGGCGATGGTGTCTTCGAGCATGGATTGGTAAAGTTCGTAGCCTACCTCGTTGATATGGCCCGATTGTTCCTCACCCAAGATATTGCCCGCGCCGCGCAGGTCCATGTCCTGACTGGCGATGTTGAACCCGGCGCCGAGGCTGTCAATGGACCCCAAGACCTTGAGCCGTCGCTGTGCTTGCGGGGTCAGCGGCATGCGCGGTTTGGTGGTCAGGTAGCAATAGGCGCGGGTTTTCGAGCGCCCGACGCGGCCCCGGATCTGGTAGAGCTGCGACAGGCCGAACATATCGGCGCGGTGCACGATCATCGTATTGGCGCGCGGGATATCCAGACCGGATTCGACAATCGTGGTGGCCAGCAACACGTCGTGCTTGCCGTCGTAGAAGGCGTTCATGCGCTCGTCCAGCTCACCCGCCGCCATCTGGCCATGGGCGACCAGCACGGAAACCTCGGGCACCTGATCGCGCAAGAAGGCTTCAATATCAGGCAGATCCGCGACGCGCGGCACGACAAAGAACGACTGCCCGCCCCGGAACCGCTCGCGCAGCAGGGCCTCGCGGATGGTCACGGTGTCGAATTCCGACACATAGGTGCGGATCGCCAGACGGTCGATCGGCGGGGTCGAGATCAGCGACAGATCGCGCACCCCGGTCAGCGACAACTGCAGCGTGCGCGGGATCGGCGTGGCGGTCAGGGTCAGGACGTGGACGTCCGAGCGCATCTCTTTCAGACGCTCCTTATGCCCCACGCCGAAGTGTTGCTCTTCGTCGATGACCATCAGACCCAGATTGCGGAACTTGATCGATTTGGCCAGCAGCGCATGGGTGCCGACGACAATATCGACCGTGCCATCGGTGATCCCGGCGCGGGTGGCGGTGGCTTCCTTGGCTGGAACAAAGCGCGACAACTGTTTGACGATCAAGGGGAAACCCCGAAACCGCTCGGCAAAGCTGTGGTAGTGCTGGCGCGCCAGCAGCGTGGTCGGGCAGACCACGGCGACCTGAAGGCCGGACATCGCGGCGATGAAGGCAGCGCGCATCGCCACTTCGGTCTTGCCGAAACCCACGTCGCCAACGACCAGCCGGTCCATCGGGCGGCCGCGGTCGAAATCGTCGATGATGTCCTCGATCGCGCGCAGCTGATCGTCTGTCTCGGCATAGGGGAAGCGCGCGGCGAAGGCGTCCCACAACCCCTCGGGCGGGTTCAGCACCGGGGCCTTGCGCAGCTCGCGCTCGGCGGCGATGCGGATCAGCTTGTCGGCCATCTCGCGGATGCGGGCCTTGAGCTTGGACTTCTTGGCCTGCCACGCCCCGCCGCCCAGCTTGTCGAGCAAGCCTTCCTCATGCCCGTAACGGCTGAGAAGTTCGATGTTTTCCACCGGCAGGAACAGCCGGTCACCGCCGGCGTATTCCAGCGCCAGACATTCATGCGGCGCGCCCATCGCGGTAATGGTTTCCAGCCCCGTGTAGCGCCCGACGCCGTGATCGACATGGACCACCAGATCGCCGGGCGAGAGGCTTTGCGCCTCGGACAGGAAATTCTCGGCCTTGCGCTTGCGCTGGGTGCGCACCAGTCGCTCGCCCAGCACGTCCTGTTCCGAGATCACCGTCAGATCGGGGGTGACGAACCCTGCCTCGAGCGGCCAGACCACCAGCGCGACAGTGCCCTTGCCCTTGAGCGCGCGGGCGTCGGCGGCAGGTTTGGCGTCGGTCAGGCCGTGCTCGGCCAGAAGCCCCTCTAGCCGCTCGCGCGCGCCCTCGGACCACGAGGCGATGACGACGCTGCGTTGTTCACGTTCCGTCTGAACATGATCGCGCAGTGATTTGAAGATGTTTACATTTTCCTGCTGGCGCTCCAGCGAGAAACTGCGCCCGGCGCGACCTTGGGCGTCCAGCACCCCCGGTCCGGGCGGCTGCGGCAAGGGCGAGAGCTGGACCACCCGCAGGCGGGCCAGCGCCGCATCCCACGCCGCGTCATCCAGATACAAGAGCTGCGGTGCGGCGGGTTTATAGACCGTATCGACCCGCGCCTTGACCGCCAGCGCCTCGCGCCGGTTGTCGTATTGGTCGGCGATGGTTTCCCAGCGCGCGGCACGGGCGGCGTCGGTCTGGTCGTCCAGCATCACCGACGCACCGGGCAGATAGTCGAAGACGGTTTCCAGATCGGGCTGGAAGAACCCCAGCCAGTGCTCCATCCCCTGATGCTTGCGCCCCGCGCTGACCGCCTCATAGAGCGGATCATCAGTGCCCGCCGCGCCGAACTCGATGCGATAGCTCTGGCGGAACCGGGTGATCGCGGCGTCGTCGAGGATCACTTCGGACGCGGGGGCCAGTTCCAGCCGGGTCAGTTTGCCGGTGGTGCGCTGGGTGCCGGGATCGAAACGGCGCAACCCGTCGAGCACATCGCCGAAAAGATCCAGCCGCACCGGCTCGGTATCGCCGGGCGGGAAGATGTCGATAATGCCGCCGCGAATGGCGAAATCGCCGGGCTCGGTCACTGTCGGGCTGGGCGAATAGCCCATGCGGGTCAGGTAGCTGCGCAGCCCCTCCTCGTTCACCTGCCGCCCGACATCGGCGACAAAGCTGGACCCGGCAATCGTGCTGCGGGCGGGCAGCTTTTGCATCGCCGCGCTCAGCGTGGTCAGCAGGACGAACGGCCCCGGCACGCCCTGCGCCAGCGCGGCCAGCGTGGCCATGCGGCGCGCCAGAATATCGGGGTTGGGCGAGACGCGGTCATAGGGCAGACAATCCCATGCCGGCAGCGTCAGAACCGCCAGATCGGGCGCAAAGAACGCCAGCGCATTGCGCATGGCCTCAAGCCGCTTGTCATCGCGCGCGACATGGATCACCGGCGCGCCGCGCTTGGCGATCTCGCGGCGCAGCAGTTCGGCGTCAAAGCCTTCGGGCGCGCCGCCCAGCAAGATGCGTTCTGCCGCCATGTGCTCAGCCACCCAGAACCCGGACCGACAGGTTTTGCCACATGCCCCACATCGTGGTGACCAGAATGGTCAGCAGGCCAATTGACTGCACCCCGACGCGGTACCAGGTGATTTTCTTGACCAGGGGCAGATCGCTCAGGGTGCCGGTTTCCAGCTTGGCGGCCAGCCGCAAGCCCATCCACGCAGCCAGCGTCAACGGACCCAGCAACAGAACCAGCGCCTGCGCCAGTTGGAAGCCATAATAGAACCCGAGCGAGGCCAGAAACGTGATGATCGAGATCCAGAACGCCAGCAGCCATGGCCCAGAGCTGCGCAGGATCGCCATCCGCCGCCGCGCCTGAATCATCGCCAGCGTGTTCAGATCTTCCATGTCCTGACCGCCCTTGCGCTTGGCGCGCACGACCAGATCAAAGGGCACACCCATGACAAAATGGGTCGCGTTCGACCACGCGACGGCAAGGATGATCCAGAACCAGAGGTTGGAAAAAGACCCCAGATCGATCGTAGAAATTAGCGAGTCCGACAGATTCACCCGCGCGCCCCCTGTTTGACGTCCCTGACTACTGGGGTTTCGCGCCGGGGCCAAGCGTCGAAAAGCCACATGCCCTTGAGCTTGCCCGCAGTGCATGGCACCTAAGCCTCCAGATCTGGGAGATTGCCGATGCCCGTCCACACCCCCGCCGCCTTTCCTGCCGCCCGTTTGCGCCGCCTGCGCCGTACCTCTGCACTGCGCGATCTGGTCGCCGAAACCGCCGTCACCGCCGCTGATCTGATCTGGCCGGTGTTTATCCGTGAGGGTCGCGGCGTTGAGGAACCGATCCCGTCAATGCCCGGTGTCAGCCGGTTGTCACTGGACGTGATGCTGCGCAAGGCGGCTGAGGCGCATGCCGCGGGCGTGGGCGCGATCTGCCTGTTTCCCTATACAGACCAATCCCTGCGCACCGAGGATTGCGCCGAGGCCTGGAACCCCGAGAACCTGACCAACCGCGCGATCCGGTTGCTCAAGGCCGAACTGCCGGACATGGCGGTGATGACGGATATCGCGCTCGACCCGTATAATGCCAACGGCCATGACGGGTTTGTCGTGGGCCAAGAGATCGTCAACGACGAGACGGTCGCGGCGCTGGTCAAGATGGCGCTGGCACAATGCGAGGCCGGGGCGGATATTCTGGGGCCGTCGGACATGATGGATGGTCGCATCGGCGCGATCCGGCACGCGGTGGAAAGTGCCGGATATCAGAAGGTTGCGATCCTGTCTTACGCGGCGAAATTCGCCAGCGGCTTCTATGGCCCGTTCCGCGATGCGGTCGGAGCCTCGGGTCGTCTGGTCGGCGACAAGAAGACCTATCAGGTGAACCCGGCCAACCGGCTTGAGGCCCTGCGCTGCGTTGCGCGCGATCTCGATGAGGGCGCGGATATGGTCATGGTCAAGCCGGGCATGCCCTATCTCGACATCTGCCGCGCGGTGAAGGACGAATTCGGCGTGCCAACCTTCGCCTATCAGGTCAGCGGCGAATACGCGATGCTGGCGGGCGCAATCGAGCGGGGCTGGCTGGGCGAGGCGGTGATGCTGGAAAGCCTTCTGGCCTTCAAACGCGCCGGCTGCGACGGGGTTCTGACCTATTTCGCCCCGGCCGCCGCCAAGGCGTTGCGGGGTTGATGACCGCAAGGGCAAGCTTTCGCGCAACCGGCGGCTGCGGGCGTGACAACGGCCTGTCGCTGTCCTATACTCAACAAACACAGGCTTTTTCGGTGACCGGAGCACAAGACTCTGGACCGCGTATATGAGGATGAGCATGACCCAGATTTCGCGCCTTACGCGCCCCGTTTCGCACAGCATTTCGCGGCGGGGCCTTTTGGTCGGTGGCGCTGCCACCTCGCTCTTGGCAGCCTGCGGCAACCCGGTTGGCAATTTCAACGCCGAACGGCTGGACTCGCGCGTTGATGCGACGCGCGACTTCCTGCGCCAGAACCATCCCGAACTGAACGAACTGTTCGCGAACGCGCAGGGCATGCTTTACATGCCACTGGTGACCGAGGCCGGGTTCTTCCTGGGCGGATCCTTCGGTCAGGGTGCGCTGCGCATCAACGATGCAACGGTCGATTACTACTCGGCCACCCGTGTCAGCGCCGGTCTGCAAATCGGCGCGCAGCAGTATGCGCATGTGCTGTTCTTCATGACGCCGCAAGCGCTCAGCGATTTCCGCGCTGGTGAAGGCTGGGCCGCCTCAGCCGATCTGCGCTATGCCACGCCCGAACAGGGCGGCTCGGCCGGGGTGCAGACCACGACGATGTTCTCGCCGGTGATCGCGGTTGTCTTCGGTCAGGCCGGGCTGATCGCCGGGGCCTCGCTGGCGGGCGTGCGCTATCAGCGCATCATTCCCTGAGCCGCAGAAATCCGGAAAGTTTCCGATGGGCGCACCGCAAGGTGCGCCCTTTTCCGATCCGCGACATGCGCGCGGCAAGGGCCCGCAGATTAAATCGTTTCCATGGAAAATGCCCATGGACGACCCCTGCCCGCCTGCTAGCCTGCCCGCAAGGAAACGCGAGGGAGGAACCGCATGATTATCGTGAGTGGCGAAGGGCTGGGGCTGGACGAGATTGTCGCCGTCTCGAAGGGGGCGAAGATTGCGCTGTCGACAGACGCCGCCGTGCTGGGCCGGATCGAGGCGTCACAGGGCCGGATCGAAGCCGCCGTCAACAAGGGCGAACAAGTTTACGGCGTGACCACGCTCTATGGCGGCATGGCCGACCAGTATGTCCCGGTCGAGCGCATGGTCGAGCTGCAGCATATCGCGCTGTGGCATCACAAGACCGCCACCGGCCCGCGCCTGCCCGCCGAGGATGTGCGCGCCGCGATGCTGTTGCGCATCAACAGCCTGATGAAGGGCTATTCTGGCGTCCGGCTGGAACTGATCGAGCGCTATGTCACCTTCCTGAATGCCGGTGTCACGCCGCACGCCTTCCAGCGCGGCTCGATCGGGGCGTCGGGCGATCTGGTGCCGCTCAGCTATATCGGCGCGTCGGTGATCGGGCTGGACCCGGCGTTTCTGGTCGATTGGGGCGATGAGGTGCTCGATTGCGTCACCGCGCTGAAGCGGCTGGGGCTGGAGCCGCTGACCCTGCGGCCCAAGGAAGGGCTGGCGATGAACAACGGCACCACCGCCTCGACCGGGGTGGCGGCCAATGCGATGGGCCGCGCCACGACCGTTCTGGCGCTGGGGCTGAACGTGCAGGCGCTGCTGGCCGAGGCGCTCTTGGCCACCAACCAGTCCTTCCACGCCACCATTCAGGCGATCAAGCCGCACGCGGGTCAGGTGTTCATCGGCAAGCTGTTCCGCGACCTGCTCGAGGGCTCGTCGCTGATCCGCTCGGAAGCCGCAGGCGAACGCGGTCACCGCAGCGGCAAGCTGATCCAGGACCGCTATTCCCTGCGCTGCCTGCCGCAATACACCGGCCCCATCGTCGACATGATGGCAGTCGCCGCGCAGCAGATCACGGTCGAGGCCAACAGCGCCAACGACAACCCGCTGGTCGATCCCGAGACGGGCGAGGTCTATCACACCGGCAACTTCCTGGCGCAATACACCGGCGTGGCGATGGACACGCTGCGCGCGCAACTGGCGATGTTGCTCAAGCATCTGGATGTGCAGATCGCCATGCTGGTCACGCCCGAGTTCAACAACGGCCTGCCGGCGTCCTTGGTCGGCAACACCGCGCACGGACTGAACATGGGCCTGAAATCGCTGCAGCTGACCTGCAATTCGGTTGCACCCCTGGTGCAGTTCTATGGCCGCTCGATGGTGGATCTGTATCCAAGCCATGCCGAGCAGTTCAACCAGAACATCAACTCTCAGGCGATGAACGCCGCCAATCTGGCGCGGGACTCGGTCGATGCCTGCGAGCATTTCCTTGCCGCCGCCTTGGTCTTCGCCGTGCAAGCGGTCGAGCTGCGCGCCAATACCGTGCGGCCAGGCTTTGACGCCTCGGACATGCTGTCGACGCGCAACCGGGCGGTTTATGCCGCCGCGCGCACGGCGGCTCTGGGCGCGCCGGATGCTGAAAAACCGCTGCTGTGGAACGACACCGAAGGGTTCATTCAGGACAAGGTCGAAGGCATCCTGACCGACCTGCGCAGCGGCAGCCTGATCCGCGACGCGATGGCACCGACGCTGTCTGAGGTCAACGCCTTCCTGAACGGCTGAGACGATTAACCTTGCCTCCGGTGTGCCCACGGCCCAAGCTTTCGCAAGGGTTGTGGGGCCCGGGGGAAGTACCATGAAATCGCTGATCACCGCTGTGGCGGTCGTTGTTGCCTTGGGCGGCAGCGCCGTGGCTGCCGAAACGCCATCGACGGCAAATCTGTGGGGCTATCTGGTTACCCATGGCTCAGAGGCCGTCGTGCAACCGGCGTCATGCTGCCGGGTCTGCCGCACCGGTTACGCCTGCGGAAATTCCTGCATCAGCCGGTCATATCGCTGCCACCAGCCGCGCGGTTGCGCCTGCGACGGCTGACTTATTCCGCTGCCACACCGATCAACCGGCGCAGCCCCACCAGTGCGCCCACCGCGATGGCGGCCAGCGTTACCGGGGCGGACCACGCCAGCGTCGAAAAGGCGCTGACGCCCTGCCCGACCGAGCAGCCCATGGCGATCACCCCGCCGATGCCCATCAGGGCCGCGCCGCCGACCTGACGGCCCAGTTCGCGCGGGTCTTCGCAGGCTTCCCAGCGGAACATCCCGCGCCAGAGCGATCCGGCCAAGGCACCGGCCATGACGCCCAGCACCGAACCGACAGAAAAGTTGATGCCCCCGGCGGTCGAGGTCATCAGAAACACGATGGTCCGGCCGACGGGCGCGGTAAAGGACAGCCCCTCAACCCCGATCTCGCCGAAGCTTTCATGGTTGACCCAACTGGTGCCCCAGAGCGCAAACACCACCGCCAGCCCCGCCACGACGCCCCACGCGATCTCTCCCGGTGCGCGGCGCAGCGGCCCATAGGCCAGCGCCCAGACCAGAAACCCAGCCGCGATGATCAGCGCGGTAACCAGCGGTGGCAGACCGATCAGCGCCTCTAGCGTGGCCGAGATGCCTTGCGGCTCGCGGGCTGGTTCCTGCGCGAAAAGCGCCACGCGCAGGGGTGCCAACGGGCCGGACAGCGTGATGAAGCCAAAAACGCCCATCACCACGACCACCACCAGCGAGCGCAGATCACCGCCGCCAAACCGCACCAGCGCGCCAAAGCCGCAGTTCCCGGCCAACGCCATGCCATAGCCAAAGATCAACCCGCCCGCGACCGAGGCCAGCGGGTTCCAGACGATCTGATGGTAAAACGTCTCGCTCAGGGTGATCTGCCCCAGCGCGACGCCAACAAAGGTGCCAACAATCGCCACCGCCAGCACAATACCCCACAGCCGCAACCGCCGCTGGTCACCGCCATACGCGGCAGATTCCAGCGCCCCAAGCGTGCAGAAATTGCCCAACCGGGCCGACAGCCCCAGCACAACGCCCGCGATCAGGCCAACCAGCGCGGCCATCACACCATAGGAAATGCCATCCATCTTTGCCTCTGGTTTGCTGAAAATTCAGGCGGTGGGTAAACTCGGCCCAGACTCCGGTTTTGCCCTGCAAATTGCAAGCGCGGATTGGCCGGCGATCAAAGCGTCGCGGCGGTGGGGTCTTTGCTTTCTTCGCAAGACCGCCTAAATATGGGGAAGGTCACGGCGTGTTCTCCCACCGCTCGGGCCTGCCACACAGACCCGCCGCTCGGCGGGCGACAGACCATGGGAGCCATCATGACCATCACCAGACGAGCCTTCACCCTTGGCGCAACCGCTTTGACCGCGGGCGGCCTGCTGACACGCCGCGCCCGCGCGCAGACTACGGCCGAATTCGGTGCGATGCGGGTCGAGATGTTGTCCGACGGCAACCTGTCCCTGCCGCGCGATTTCACGCTGGGCACCATGCCGCAGCCCGACGCGGACGCGATCCTTGCGCGCTATGGCCTTGGCGACGGCCCGCTGACCCCGCCCTGCAATGTGACGCTGCTGCGCCATGAAGACCGGGTTATCCTGTTCGATATCGGCGCTGGCCCTGATTTCCAGCCGAGCGCCGGGATGTTGCCCGATACGCTCGACGCTGCCGGGATCTCGCCGGACGAGATCACGCATCTGGTCATCACCCACGGTCACCCCGATCACATCTGGGGTCTGCTGGATGATTTTGATGAGCCCTACCTGCCCAACGCGCAGATCCTGATGGGCCGGGGCGAGTTTGACTACTGGATGGATGACAATACCGTCTCGACCATCGATTCCGGACGCCAGACCTTTGCTGTGGGCGCGCAGCGGCGCTTGGCGACGGTGGCGGATCTGGTGACCTTCTTCGAGGACGGGCAAGAGATCCTGCCGGGCATCGCCGCCCGCGCCACCTATGGCCACACGCCGGGTCACATGGCGTTCGAACTGCGCGACGGATCGGACAGCCTGATGGTCGTCGGCGATCTCGCTGGGTAACCATCATCTGGCGTTCGAGCGGCCGGAATGGGAGTCGGGCTCGGATCAGGATGCGCCGGCGGCGGCGGCAACGCGGGTGCTGCTGCTGGATCAACTGGCGCACGCGCAGATGCTGATCGCCGGGTTCCATTTGCCCGGTGGTCTGGGCCGGGTCGAGCGTGCCGACAGCGGTTATCGCTTCGTTCCCGCCTGAGGTTCAGGCGAGTAGCGGGGCCCTGCGCTGATCGACCAACAGGTCGGTCAGCATCGCGCCCACCCACATGCACAGCAGCGCCAGCCACGCTGTTGCCGCAAAGATCGAGCCGCCCGTGACGCCCGCGCCAATCGCGCAGCCCCCGGCCAGCATCCCGCCGAACCCCATCAGGACAGCGCCCGCCATCGAGCGGCGCATGCTGCGTTCGCCCTCGAACCCCTGAAACCGGAACTCTCTGGCAAAGAGCGACGCCAGAAACGCCCCAAGGAACACGCCGGGCACCAGACCGATGTCGAAATTGAGCACAGGCGCGGAGTCGAGAAAGAACATCAACGTGTTGGCCGAGGGTCCGGTAAAGGTGGCCGAGGTCACATTGACCGGCTCCCACGCCGTTTGCGCCAGCGTCCATGTGCTCACCCAGCCCACCGCCACGGCAAATCCGACGCCCGAGGCAAAGACCAGCACCCGCGCGCCAATCTGCGCGCGCAGCGCCACGATCAGCGCCACCGCCGCCAGTCCCAGCCCAAGCAGCAGCCCGGTGACCTCCGGCAATCCCACCATCGTCAGCAGGTTCAGGTTGCGCCCGTTCGGCGTGACCCACAGCGCCGCCAGCCCGTTGCGCAGTGGGGCCAGCCAGCCGTGCAGGCTCATCTGCGCGACCACCGCAAAGATCAGCCCGGACACCACGCTGCGCAGGTTGCCCGTCGCCGCCAGCACCAAGAGCCGCCCCGAACAGCCGCGCGCCATGACCATGCCGACACCGAACATCAGCCCGCCGATGATCGCGCCGGACCACGAGCCCGCCACCGACATCATCCGCGCGTCGCTGGCATCGAACAGGCCAAGCCGTTGCGCCAGTTGCACCCAGACCACGGCGGTCGAGAAGGTCAGCAACCACACCGCCACCCTGCCGCCGATGATCCCGCGCGCGAATTCCACCGTCGCGGCGCGCAGGCAAAAGGACGAGCGTTGCGCGGCGACGCCAAAGATCGTGCCGGTCAGAAGACCGAGCAACGCTCCGGCGACGGGCTCGCCCATGGCTTCCACGAATACGGTGAACAGATCCAGCAGCCAGTCCATCGACAGCCCTCCTCAGCCTATTGCACAGGGCAATATGCGAGAAATCGAATATGGACCTTGATTCAGATCACGCTTTCACCTTAGCGGCGAAACAGCCGGTGGATCATTTCGACCATCTCGCGCACGCGGTTATCGGCCAGCGAATAGATGATCTGGTTACCGTCACGCCGCGTGGTGACCAGCTTTTCATGCCGCAGCCGGGCAAGCTGCTGGCTGACCGCAGCCTGCCGCGACATGATCAGCTGCTCAAGTTCGGTCACCGTGTGGTCACGCTCGCACAGATGATAGAGCATCATCAGGCGGCCATCATGGCCCAGAGCCTTGAGGAAATCGGCAGCGGCGCGGGCCTCGATTGCCAGCGCTTCGGGCGGGATTGACGATGCATCGCAGCTGCGGTCGCGCATCACCGGCGCGCGCGTCACTGCCCGCCGCTCCGGGTTCGGATCGACTGACCGGTCGGCGTTTTGCCCGTCTGGCGCCATGCGCTCTCCACCCTGCTTCGCGCTCCGACGAAACAGCCCCTGCTTCTTTCACAGAACCCTACCACGCGGCGCTGACCGAATCGAGCACCCGTGCGGGTTTTGCTTCAAGGGTGTGACACCACGTCCTGCGCGCTTAGCCGGTGGTGTCTGCCAGCGCGTTGTCGATCATCTGATTGAGATACGGCCAGAAGAAATCCTGCCCGGGAAAGCCGATCAGCCGGTCAACCTCGGTCCCTGAGGCATCGAGCAGGATGAAAGTGGGCGTCACGAAGGGACGCGAGGTCAGGGTGACCCCCTCAGGCAGTGGACCGCGCAGATCGGCGCGGATCAGGGGCGCGAACTGCGCTTCGGGCGACGCCTCATAGGCCGGGGCGACATCGCGGTTGAAGGCGGCGCAGATGTAGCAGCCGACCTGCTCGATCATCAGCAGGCGCAGCTCTTGCGCCGAAGCCGCGCTGATCGACAGCAGTGACAGGGCCAGCGCGCCAATGCCGCCAAAAACCGCCGTGCGAAATCCAAGTGCCATCGTCGTTTTCCCTTGCGGCCTGTCAGGCCCGATCTGTCGTCAGCTTACGCAGGATTCAACCCCAAGGGTACGAAAACCTGATTGACGACAACTGAGATACATATGAAGATTGTAATGTTTTCGATCCCCGCAAACAAGACCCGCCTTCGGGTCGGTTTGACGGGTACGCCAGGGAGGGCGTCATCTATGCTGGATATCACGTTCGGCGGGGCCGCGTTGGCGGGCATCCTGTCGTTCCTGTCGCCGTGCATCCTGCCGATGGTGCCGTTTTACCTGTGCTACATGGCCGGTCTGTCGATGGCCGAACTGCGCTCGGATCACGGGCTTGCACCGGGTGCACAGCGGCGGCTGGTGCTGTCGTCCATCGCGTTCTCGTTTGGCGTGACCACGATCTTCATGTTGCTGGGCCTTGGGGCCACGGCGCTGGGGCAAGCGTTCATCCAGTGGCAGGACACGCTGCGCTGGATCGCGGCCGCCGTCCTGCTGGTGTTCGGCCTGCATTTTCTGGGGGTCATCAAGATCTCCTTGCTCTACCGCCAGGCGCGGATCGAAAACGCCGGGTCACCCAAATCGGTCCTCGGCAGCTATGTGATGGGTCTGGCCTTTGGCTTTGGCTGGACGCCCTGCGTCGGCCCGGCGCTGGCGGCGATCCTGATGATCGCATCGGGCATGGGCGATCTGACGCGCGGCACGGCGCTGCTGGCGGTCTACGGGCTGGCGATGACCCTGCCCTTCGTGATCGCCGCGCTCTTTGCCCGGCCGTTCCTGAACTGGGTCGCCCGGCACCGCCACAAGCTGCAATACGTCGAGAAAGTCATGGGCGCGATGCTGATCGTCTTTGCGGTCCTGATCGCGACCAATACGCTGAACTATATTGCCCAATGGATGATCGAGACCATGCCCTGGCTGGCCACGATCGGTTGAGATCTGGAGGTTCCGATGATTGCCACCCGCCGTACGCTGCTGACCGGCCTTGCCCTGACGCTGGCCGCCCCTGCCCTGATCCGCCCCGCTCGCGCTGACGAAGCGGTGCCGCCTTTGGGCGAGGACGGGCTGCACAAGCCCGACTGGATCGTCGAAACCTTCCGCGACATGCGCGACGACCTTGACGAAGCGCGCGCCAATGGCAAGCGGCTGCTGATCATGGTCGAGCAGCGCGGCTGCATCTATTGCACCCGGATGCACGAGCATGTCTTTACCGATGACGCCATCGCGCGCACCCTGCGTGAGGATTACATGGTCGTGCAGATGAACCTGTTCGGCGATATTCCCGTCACCGATTTCGACGGCGAGGAACTGGGCGAACGCGACATGATGCGCCGCTGGGGCGTGGTGTTCACGCCGACCATGCTGTTCATGCCCGAAGAGGTGCCCGAGTCGGGCACGGCGGCGCAGAATGCGGTGATGATGATGCCGGGCGCGTTCGAACGCGGCACGACCGGGCTGATGCTGCGCTGGGTTCTTGAGCGTGGGTATGAGGGCGACGAGCATTTCCAGCACTACGTCGCCCGGATGCTGAATGAAGGTTGACCTTGACCTCGGACGTGGCAAAAGCCATTGTTTTACGAAGGTTTGCGACGACAAGCTCACAGCCCCAGGAAACGGGGACCCGTGCGGTCGCAAGCTATATGCAAATAAATGAATTTTCTATTGCTCACCCGGCCCCGCATCGACTATCATGCCTTTGTGATGCGTTTGGGAGAGCGCAAACCCATCTGCTGAATGTCAGGGAGGACATCCATGAAGCTGAAAGCTGTGACCGGCCTTATCGCCGCCGGAATCGCGCTGGCTGGCACCGCCATCGCCGAAGTCGCGCCCGGCGACATCACCTGGGTTGACGACGTGATGATCCCGACCTCGCTGACCGGCATGCCGGGCAGCGTCGACGCAGGTGTCTCGGTTGTGTCGAGCCGTTCGGCGGGCAATTGTGTGGCCTGCCACGGGATCTCGGCCCTGCCCGACGCCGCGTTTCAGGGCAATGTCGGCCCGTCGCTGGACGGTGTCGGCAGCCGCTGGACTGAAGCGGAGCTGCGCGGCATTCTGGTGGATGCCAAGCACATGTTCCCCGACACGCGCATGCCGTCTTTCTACCGCGTCGATGGCTTTACCCGGCCGGGTGACGCCTATACCGGGCGCGCCGCTGACCCCGCCACCTTCGGTCCGCTGCTGAGCGCAGTGCAGATCGAAGACACCATCGCCTATCTCATGACGCTGACCGACTGATCCGGTCCGCCCCGTCCCCTTGATAAGGAGCTTCCCCATGCTGACAAGACGCGACACCCTCGCGATCGGTCTGGGCGCCTCGGCCGTGGCAATGCTGCCCGTAGCCGCCGCCGCGACCCCGGTTGACGACGCGATTGCTGCCTATACCGGCGGCGCTGCCATTGCCGAGGGCGGTGTGACCATCACCGCGCCCGAGATCGCTGAGAACGGCAACACCGTGCCGATCACGATCGAAGCCCCCGGCGCGGTCGAGATCATGCTGATCGCCACCGGCAACCCGACGCCCAACGTGGGCAAGTTCACCTTTGGCCCCGGTTCTGGCGCACCGATGATCGCCACCCGCATGCGTCTGGGCCGGACCCAGGATGTGCTGGCGATTGCCAAGATGGAAGACGGCAGCTTTGCCTCGACCGCGGTCGAAGTGAAAGTCACCATCGGCGGCTGTGGCGGCTGATCCCGTCAGGGTTTCGCCGTTCCATCCAGTTTCAGGAGTTTCATCATGACCGAAGTCAGACCCCGCATCCGCCTTCCCCGCAGCGCCTCGGCCGGCGAGTCGATCGTCGTCAAGACGCTGATCAACCACGACATGGAATCAGGCCAGCGCCGCAATTCGGCCGGCGAGACGATTCCGCGCCAGATCATCAACCGTTTCACCTGTGAATTCAACGGTGTGATGGTTCTGGACGCCGCCCTTGAACCCGCCATTTCGGCAAACCCGTATATGGAATTCGAGGCCGTCGTGCCCGAATCCGGCGAATTCGTCTTCACCTGGTACGACGACAATGGCGAAGTTTATACCGCCACTGAAACGTTCGAAGTCAGCTGAGCATACGGCGCAACAGAAGTCTGGGAGGAGACACTATGCAGCACCTGAAGCCTGCGAAAACGCTGGCGCTGGCCTCGGCCTGCGTCGCGGCGCTGTGGTCCGGCGCGGCCTTGGCCGACCCTGATCTGTCGGCTGACCTGATGATCGATGGCGAATTGCACATCGTGACCCGGGCCCCGGCGGACGACATCGTTCCGAACCTGTCCGAGCGGTATTCGGGCTGGCTGTTCCGCGATCCTGCCACCCGCGACATGCAGGCCGACGACTTCGAGAACCCGGCGATGCTGGCCGTCGATCAGGGCGCCGAACTGTGGGAAACCGCAGAGGGCACCGCTGGCCAGTCGTGCCAGGATTGCCACGGCGATGCCGAGGAAAGCATGGCCGGCGTTCGTGCCCGGATGCCACACGTCAACGCTGACGGTGAGCTGTGGTCGATGGAGAACTACGTCAACAACTGTCGCACCGAACGCATGGGCGCCGAAGAATGGCGTTGGAGCGGTGGCGAGATGACCTCGATGACCGCGTTCCTGTCGATGCAGTCGCGCGGCATGCCGGTGGCGGTGCAGATCGACGGTCCCGCCGCCCCCTATTGGGAGCAGGGCCGCGATATGTACTACACGCGCTATGGCCAGTTGGAGCTGTCGTGCTCCAGCTGCCATGAGGAAAGCACGGGCATGATGATCCGCGCCGACCACCTCAGCCAGGGCCAGATCAGCGGCTTCCCGACCTACCGGTTGAAGAATGCCGGCATCGTGTCGATCCACAACCGCTTCCGCGGCTGTATCCGCGACACGCGCGCCGAAACCTTCGCCGAAGGGTCGGAAGAGTTCCGCGCGCTGGAACTCTATGTCGCCTCGCGCGGCATGGGTCTGGACGTCGAAGGCGTCTCGGTTCGTCCGTAAGCGTTTTGGGGGCACGGTCGTCCGTGCCCCCTTCCCCTACTCCGTTCGGATCATTCGGTGCTGTGCCGAAATTTTTTGTCCGAACAACATTCATTCCTTTGAAGATTGGCATGTAACGCCTCCCCGTCGTGCCCGCTTCAACTGACCGAGTTTCGGCTCCAAGGAGACTGATCATGATTTCCCGGCGCGAATTCCTGCAGGCTTCGGTGGCTGCATCTGCCCTTTACGGTGTGTCCGGCTTTGGCAACTGGTCCAGGCTGGCGGCACAACAGGTGCTGACGCAAGACGATCTGCTGCGCTTTGAGAGCTTCGGCAACGTGTCGCTGATCCACGTCACCGATATTCACGCCCAGCTCAAGCCGATCTGGTTCCGCGAGCCCGAATTCAACTTTGGCGTCGGTGATGTCCGCGGCGTGCCTCCTCACGTCGTAGGGCGTGAGTTCATCGACATGTTCAACCTGACGCCCGGCTCAGCCGATGCCTATGCGCTGACCTATCCCGATTTTGTCGCGCTGGGTCAGGCTTACGGCAAGATGGGCGGCATGGACCGTGTGGCGACCGTGATCAAGGCGATCCGCGCCGAACGGCCCGAGGCGATCCTTCTGGACGGCGGCGATACGTGGCACGGTTCGATGTCGTCGTATCTGTCGCGCGGTCAGGACATGGTCAACGTGATGAACGCGCTGGGCGTCGAGGCGATGACCTCGCACTGGGAATGGACGCTGGGCACCGACCGGGTGCTGGAACTGGTCGATCAGTTGAATTTCCCCTTCCTTGGCCAGAACATCTTTGACGCCGAGTGGAACGAGCCGTCCGAAGATTTCCCCTCCTACACCTGGTTCGAGCGGGGCGGCGCCAAGGTCGCGGTGATCGGTCAGGCCTTCCCCTATACGCCCATCGCCAACCCCGGCTGGATGTTCCCCGAGTTCAGCTTCGGCATCCGCGACGAGCGCATGCAGGAGATGGTCAACGAGGTGAAAGCCCAAGGGGCCGATCTGGTGGTCGTACTGTCGCACAACGGCTTTGATGTGGACCGCAAGATGGCCAGCCGCGTGCAGGGCATCGACGTGATCCTGACCGGCCATACCCATGACGCCCTGCCCGAGCCTGTGCTGGTCGGCACCACGCTGCTGATCGCCTCGGGCAGCCATGGCAAGTTCGTCACCCGTCTGGATCTGGATGTGCGTGACGGTCAGCTGATGGGTTTCCGTCACAAGCTGATCCCGATCTTTGCGGACGTCATCACGCCGGACGCCGAGATGGCCGCCGTCATCGACGCCGAGCGCGCGCCCTATGCCGCGCAGATGGAAGAGGTGATCGGCCACACCGACAGCCTGCTTTACCGCCGGGGCAACTTTGCGGGCACGTGGGACAACCTGATCTGCGACGCCGTGATGTCCGAGCGGGACACTGAAATCGCCCTGTCGCCCGGCGTGCGCTGGGGGGCCAGCCTGATGCCCGGCGACGCGATCACCCGCGAGGATATCCACGCCGTCACCACGATGACCTATGGTCAGGTCTACCGCTCGGAAATGACCGGCGAGACGATCCACGCCATTCTCGAGGATGTCGCCGACAACCTGTTCAACACCGACCCCTACTATCAGCAGGGCGGCGACATGGTGCGTCTGGGCGGCCTTGGCTATGCCATCGACATCACCAAACCCATCGGCGAGCGCATCACCGGATTGACGCTGTTGCGCACCGGCGAGGCGCTGGACCCCGCGCAGACCTATACGGTCGGCGGCTGGGCCTCGGTCAACGAGGGCACCGAGGGGCCGATGATCTGGGATGTCGTCGAGGAACACATTCGCAAACTGGGCCGCGTGAGCGCCGAGCCGAACGGCTCGGTCATCGTGTCCGGCATTTGAGACTATTGAGGGAGCACGCATCATGACCGATCTGTCTGATGACGACACGCACAAGCCCGCCGGCGTCAGCCGCCGTGGCTTTCTGCGCACCGCCAGCCTTGCTGCCGGGGGGCCGCTTTGGGCGGCGCTGCCAGCGCGCAACAAGCCGACCCGCTGATCACGCAAGTGCAGGACTGGGCGTCGATGACCGGCGAAGGCGTCGATGCCACGCCCTACGGCATGCCGATCCGCTTTGAGGATGACGTGGTGCGCCGCACGGTGTCGTGGCTGACCGCCGATCCGATCAGCTCGATCAACTTCACGCCGATTCACGCGCTGGATGGCACCATCACCCCGCAGGGCTGCGCGTTCGAGCGCCACCATTCCGGCGCGATCGAGCTGTCGAAAGACGATTACCGCCTGATGATCACCGGGCTGGTCGACCGCCCGCTGGTGTTCACCTGGGAAGACCTCCAACGCTTCCCGCGCGAAAACCACGTGTATTTCTGCGAATGCGCGGCCAACTCAGGCATGGAATGGGCCGGTGCGCAGCTCAATGGCGCGCAGTTCACCCATGGCATGATCCACAACATGGAATATTCCGGCATCCCACTGCGCTTGCTGCTGGAAGAGGCCGGGGTCCAGGCTGAGGGCCGTTGGGTGTTTGTCGAGGGGGCCGATGCCTCGTCGAACGGGCGCTCGATCCCCTTGGAAAAAGCGATGGATGACGTGCTGGTCGCCTTCAGCGCCAATGGCGAGGCGCTGCGCAAGGAGCACGGCTATCCGGTGCGGCTGGTGGTGCCGGGCTGGGAAGGCAACATGTGGGTCAAGTGGGTGCGCCGGATCGGCGTGAACCACTCGGCGGTCGAGGCGCGCGAGGAGACCTCGAAATACACCGACCTGATGCCTGACGGGCGCGCGCGCAAATGGACGTGGGAGATGGACACGAAATCTGTCATCACCTCGCCCTCGCCGCAAAAGCCGATCACCCACGGCTCTGGCCCCTTGGTGATCACCGGGCTGGCGTGGTCGGGCCGTGGCATGATTGACCGCGTGGACGTGTCGCTGGACGGCGGCGTCAACTGGCAGCCCGCGCGTCTGGGCACGCAGGGCGGGCGCTATGCCCTGTCGCGCTTTTATCTGGAAATCGACTGGGACGGATCGCCGATGCTGCTGCAATCGCGCGCGGTGGATGAGCACGGCTATGTTCAGCCGACCAAGGACGCGCTGCGCGAAATCCGGGGCCTGAATTCGGTCTACCACAATAACGGTATCCAGACCTGGGCCGTCTACGAGAATGGAGCGGTGGAAAATGTCGAAGTCAGTTCTTAAGATCCTCGCGTCCACCGCGTTGGCCGGTCTCATCGCCGCTCCGGCGCTGGCGCAGACGCTTGGTCTGGGCCGCGCGGCGCTGCCTGAGGAGATTGCCGCCTGGGATGTCGCGGTCGAGCCTGACGGCACCGGCCTGCCCGTCGGCTCGGGCGACGTGTTCACCGGTGAAGACCTGTGGGTCGAAAACTGCGCCAGCTGCCATGGTGACTTTGGCGAGGGTGCCGGGGCCTATCCGGTGATCGCAGGCGGCGAAGACACGCTGACCAACCGCCGCCCGGTCAAGACAGTGGGCAGCTACTGGCCGTATCTGTCGACGGTGTTCGACTACGTCCACCGCTCGATGCCCTTTGGCAATGCGCAGATCCTGTCGGCCGACGACACCTACGCCATCGTCGCCTATATCCTGTACTCGAACGCCATCGTTGAGGATGACTTCACCCTGTCGAACGAGAATTTCGCCGACGTCGTGATGCCCAACGCCGACGGCTTCTATGTCGATGACCGGGTTGAAACCGAGTTCCCGATTTTCGTGCACGACGTCTGCATGAGCGACTGCACCGCGCCGGTGCACATCACCCGCCGCGCCACCGATCTACAATCGACGCCCGAGGGCGCGGTGACGGTCTTCGCACCGGATCGGCCCAGCGGCGTCATGGACGGTGCCGGTGCGCCTGAGGGTGGCGAGGGTGCCGCCCCGGCTGAGGCGCCGGTACAGGAAGCCGCAGCCGAGCCTGCAATGCCCGCGCTCGACCCCGAATTGGTCGCTGCCGGTGAAGGTCTGTGGCGTCAGTGCCGCAGCTGTCACCAGATCGGCGAGGGCGCGCGCAATGGCACGGGTCCGTTGCTGACGGATGTGCTGGGTCGCCATGCCGGTGGGGTTGAAGGCTTCCGCTATTCCAACCCGATGACTCAGGCCGGCGAAGAGGGGCTGATCTGGACGCCCGAGACGCTGGACGCCTTCCTTGCCGATCCGCGCGGTTACATGCGCGGCACGCGGATGTCGTTCCGGGGGCTGCGCGACGAGGCTGATCGTCAGGCGATGATCGCCTATCTGCAAAGCCAGTCGCAGTAAGCGACAGTGACAAGGAAATAGGACGGGGCGCAGCGATGCGCCCCGTTTTGCTGCGTCACCCCTCGCCCCGGTCGCTGAGCAGCCGGTCGATGGGCGCGAAATCGTCGGTGAAGGTGACGGGCGTGCGCCCATCGAGGATCGCCTGCAGAGAGCTGGCGGCGATCCGCACCGCCGCCCCGTCCGGCCCGCCGATCTGCGAGCGTGGTGACGGCGCGTCCCCGGCGACCAGCACGAACACCCGGCGGTTCTCGGATGCGTCATGCGCGGGATCGGCCCAGACCTCGACCGAGGGCCAGACCGCACGCGCGGTGGTGACGATCGAGGCCAGCACGTCCAACCGGTCCATGTGGTCGATGACGTTCATCAGGTAGACGCCGCCGGGGTTCAGGCGCGCATCGACCAGCGCGAAGAATTCCCGCGTGATCAGGTGTTGCGGCACGGCGATGTCGCCGAAAGCGTCGCCGATGATCACGTCATAGGCCGCAGGCTCCCACGCCAGCGTGCGGCGCGCGTCGGCATGGATGATCCGGTCCTCGCCCGGGTCGTACCAGAAATAGTCGATGGCGGCACGGGTCACGGCCGGGTCCACCTCGGCCACCGTCACCGCCACCGGTGTGCCCCGCGCATGCCACGCGCGCGGCACGGTATAGGTGCCGCCGCCGATCAGGAACGCCGACCAGCCCTCGCGGCCTTCCATCCGCAGGCGCGGCAGGCCCTCCAGCATCACGCCATGCGGCGTCAGCATCGCGGTGGGGTCCAGCCCGTCCGCCGCGCCATGCACCAGATGGTCCAGCACCATCAGCCGAACCGGCGCCTGCGTGGTGCCCTCGTCAATCACGCGGATGCAGAAATAGTCACTCTCGACCGTGCAGGGGTTCGGCAGAGATAACCCGCCCAGCACCAGCCCGAACGGCACCAGCGCAGCCGCCGCGCCCGCCACGATCCCGCGCAGCCCGCTGGCCGAGGCCAGCGACATCAGCCCCAGCACCGCATAAACCGCCGCCACCACGGCCAGCGTGCCCACCGAGCCCAGCCACGAGATGAACACGAACCCCGCCGCCAGCGTGCCCAGGATCGCGCCCCATGCCCCGGCCGCGAACATCGCGCCCAGGGCCCGGCCCTTGCGCTCGGGATGACGCAGCACGGCGATCATCGACAGAATGGGTGCGGGGATACCGGCAAAGAAGGACGGCAGGAAGAACACCAGCGAAGTCAGCACCACGATGGATGCCACCGGGCTTTGCAGCGCGGGGATCACCGTCCCGGCGACACCGCGCAGGATGAACACCGCCGCCGCCGTGCTGGCCGCCGCGCCCAGCATCGCCCAGCCGTTCCCCTTGAGCGCAGCCTCGGGCGACCATTCCGCCATGCGCCCGCCCGCCCAATGCCCCACCGAAAAGCCGGCCAGCACCACGGCAATCACCGAGGTCCACGTATAAAGCGACATCCCCACATAGGGAGCCAGCATCCGTCCCGCCACAATTTCGACAATCAGGCTTGCCGCGGCGACCGTTGCCTGAATGGTCACCAACCCCCAAAGTCTTTGCATTCCTCGCCTCATTCCTCAGTTTTATTTCCGATAGCACGACAACACGCGCGCATTTCCAGAATCTAACGCAATTCCGGCAACGAAACTGCCATTATTGAACACGATAAGGAAACGACCCTTGCACGCTATTGAAACGGTAACATTTTGTTTTTCTTTGATTTCTTTCAGCGATTGTGGCATGTTTTAGGCAGATTTGGTCATAATTGAGTTCGACAACCCGCCTTCGATCCGGGTCAGTCTCGACGCAAAAGGGGATAGCATGTTTTTCAGATTCGGTGGAACGCTCGGCAATCTTGGGTCCGCTTGCAAAGGTGTGATCAACAACGTGGTAATGAAAAGTCATTTCGGACGGCACGACGACAAGGACGATCACCACGGATGGGGTCGTGGTCATGGCCGCGACAAGGATGACCACGACAAGGATCATCACGGGAACCATGGCGGCCACCACGGCGGCAAGGATTGCGACGACGACAATGATGACGATTGCGGCGGCGCTGCTGACGGCGTTGACATCACCATCCCGGCGAATGCCCATTCCGCCATCTTGGTGATCGAGAACAACGACGACAACGATGACGACTACGACGATTACGTCCGCGTCTACGCGGACGATCTCGAAGATCCCAGCAATGTGGACGACTATGTCGCTGCCGCCGAAGAAGAATACGCAGCCCGCGGCGACGATCTGGACTCGTGCGATGAGGTGCTCAAGGTTGTGGTCGAGGACGCCGATGGCAAGGTCATCAAGGTGCTCTACAAGGACGGCGACGGCAACTACACCGACAAAGACCCGCGTGCGGAAAACGACAGCGATGACGCGGGCGACGACGGTGACAACAGTGACGACGACGACAATAACGATGATGACGACGACAAGGACTGCGGTGGCATCGGCAAGTTCCTGAAGGTCATCCACGGCCGTCACGACCGCGACGACGACCGCAATGATCACAACGACGATGACGACGACCATGGTCACGGCGGCCACCACTACCAGATGGCCTGCTAAGCCTCAGGCGTATCGCAGCGATCAACAAACGGCGGGCCTCAGGCCCGCCGTTTTGCTGTCTCAGGGTCGGGGCAAGCTGCGCTGCACCTTGACCGGACGCAGCACCAGATGGGTCTGCACCTGCGCGATGCCCTCTTGCCGGAAGAGGCTGCGCTCCATGAAGTCGTTGAACGCCTGCAGATCGCGGCACTGCACGCGCAGGTGGTAGTCCATCGCCCCCGTTGTGGCGTAGCAATCCAGCACCTCATCGTGGCGCATCACCTCTTGGGTGAAGCGTTCGACCACCGCGCCCGAATGCCGGGTCAGGGTAATGTGGATGATGGCGTGAAAGCCCAAACCGGCCTTGGCCGCGTCTACCTCGGCCCGGTAGGCACGAATGATCCCGGCCTCCTCCAACGCCTTGACCCGACGCCAGCACGAGCTCGCCGACAGCCCCACCCGCTCGGCCAGTTCCTGATTGGACAGGCGCGCGTCGGCCTGCAGCAGATCCAGCAGTTTCCAGTCGATCTCTTCCAGCATCGGCGCGCACCCTGACAGGATTATCCAGAATTCAGGGTTAGCGCGGAACATCCGTGAAAGAAACCCCCGTCAAAGGGGTAACTCTGGCACCGCTTTTCGTCCGCGCTACGTTATCCTTGTCCAAACAGCATGAGGATAGCCATGAACGCCCCCCTCCGCCCGCTTGACGACTACGCCCTCGATGACCGCTACACCCGCCCCTCGGGCCGGGTCTTTCTGACCGGCACACAGGCGCTGGTGCGCGCGGTGCTGGATCAGGCGCGGCGCGACAAGGCGGCGGGGCTGAACACCGCCGGGCTGGTCAGCGGCTATCGCGGCTCACCCCTGGGCGGTGTCGATCTTGAGATGTGGCGGCAGTCCAGGCGGCTGAAAGCGGCGCAGGTCGAGTTCCTGCCCGCCGTCAACGAAGACCTCGCCGCCACCGCCATTCTGGGCAGCCAGCAGGTGGAAAGCGATCCGCTCAAAGAGGTGCAGGGCGTTTTTGGCCTGTGGTACGGCAAGGGCCCGGGCGTTGACCGCGCCGGTGATGCGCTCAAGCACGGCAATGCTTACGGCTCCAGCCAGCACGGCGGCGTACTGGTCGTGGCGGGTGATGACCACGGCTGCGTCAGCTCGTCGATGTCGCACCAGTCGGATGTGGCTTTCATGGCGTGGTTCATGCCCTGCCTGAACCCGGCCTCGGTCGCGGAATTCCTGCCCTTCGCCGAATGGGGCTATGCCCTGTCGCGCGCCACCGGCATGTGGGTTGGCTTCAAGGCGGTCTCGGACGTGGTGGAAAGTGCCATGTCGGTCGAGCTGCCCGCCGACCGCGTGTTCCGCGCGCCCGAACTGGACGCGTATCCCGGCGGGCTGCACTACCGCTGGCCCGACCTGCCCGGCATGCAGATCGAAGAACGCATGGAAGCCAAGAAACGCGCCGTCGCCGCCTTTGCCGAGGCCAACCCCATCGACCGCGCCGAATACGACCTGCCCGAGGCGCGCTTTGGCTTTGTCACCACCGGCAAGGCGCATCTGGACCTGATCGAGGCGCTGCGCCTGCTGGGTCTGGACGAGGCTGCTTGCCGCCGTCTCGGCATTGATTTGTACAAGGTCGGCATGGTCTGGCCGCTGGCCCGCCGCGACGCCCTGCGCTTTGTCGAGGGCAAGGACGAGGTGATGATCGTCGAGGAAAAGCGCGGCATCATCGAAAGCCAGCTGAAAGAGTATTTCTACGACTGGGACGGCCGCAAACCGCGCCACATGACCGGCAAGAATGACGAGCTGGGCGAGCGGCTGGTGCCCTGGACCAGCGAGCTGACCCCGCGCCTCCTGCTGCCGCTGATCGCCAGGCGCCTGCACCGCCTGTTCCCGGACGAGGGCTTTCCAGCCCGCGCCGATGCCATCCTCGGCCACAAGCCGCAGGTGCTGCAGATCCCCGGCGCCACCCGCACGCCCTATTTCTGCTCGGGCTGCCCGCACAATACCTCGACCCGCGTGCCCGAGGGGTCCAAGGCGTTGGCGGGCATCGGCTGTCACTTCATGGCCAGTTGGATGGGCCGCGAGACGACCAGCCTGATCCAGATGGGCGGCGAAGGGGTGAACCACGCGGCCTCCAGCCGGTTTACCGGGAAAAACCATGTTTTCCAAAATCTTGGCGAGGGAACTTGGTATCATTCGGGCAGCATGGCGATCCGGCAATCCATCGCTGCGGGCGCGAATATCACCTACAAGATCCTCTACAATGATGCCGTCGCCATGACCGGCGGCCAGCCCGTCGACGGCCCGGTCAGCGTGCAGGCCATCGCCGCCGTCTGCCGCGCCGAGGGGGTAACGCGGATCGCGCTGGTCTCGGATGACATCAGCAAGTTCAGTAAATCCGACTATCCCGCCGGCACCAGCTTTCACGACCGCGACGAGATGGACGCCGTGCAGCGCGAGCTGCGCGAGATCGAGGGCGTTACCGTCCTGATCTACGAACAAACCTGCGCCACCGAAAAGCGCCGCCGCCGCAAGCGTGGCACCCTGCCCGATCCGCAGAAATTCGCCGTGATCAACCCGGCGGTCTGCGAAGGCTGCGGCGATTGCTCGGTCGCCTCGAACTGCCTGTCGGTCGAGCCCATTGAAACGGATCTGGGCCCCAAGCGCCGCGTCAACCTGTCGACCTGCAACAAGGATTTCTCCTGCCTCGACGGTTTCTGCCCCTCCTTCGTCACCGTTGAGGGCGCAGACCGCCGCAAACCCGCGCCGCAAGCCCGGCCCGAGGTCGAAGCCGCCCTCGCCACCCTGCCCCTGCCCGCGCTGCCCGAGGCGGACAGCTGGGATCTGCTGGTCACCGGTGTTGGCGGCACCGGCGTGGTCACGGTCGGCCAGATCACCGCCATGGCGGCGCATCTGGAGGGGCGCGGCGTGTCGGTGCTCGATTTCACCGGCTTTGCGCAGAAATTCGGCCCGGTGCTCAGCTACCTGCGGCTGGCCCGTACGCCCGCCCTGCTGACGCAGGTGCGCATCGACAGCGCCAGCGCCGACGCGCTGATCGGCTGCGATATCGTCGTGTCCTCGTCGCCCAAAGCCTCGACCTGCCTGAACCCGCAAACCCGTGCCGTGGTGAACCTCGCCGAGATGCCCACCGGCGACATCGTGCTGAACCGCGACGCTTCGCTCAAGGTGCCCGCCCGGCTGCGCGCTCTGGATGGCGCTGTCGGCGATCTGGGCGCGCTGAACGCCGGACGGGTGGCCGAAGAGCTTCTGGGCGACATGGTCTTCGCCAATATGCTGATGCTGGGCTTTGCCTGGCAACGCGGGCTGGTGCCGGTGGGGCTGGACGCGCTGCTGCGCGCGATCACCCTGAACGGCGTGGCGATTGCCGCCAACACCCGCGCCTTTGCGCTGGGGCGGCTGGCGGCGGTGAACCCGGATCTGTTCCGCGAAAAGACCCCTGAGGTCGAGCCGGTCGAACACCTGATCAACCGACGCGCCGACGCGCTGACCACCTACCAGAACGCCGCCTATGCCGCGCGCTTCCGCAAGGCGCTGGCGCCGGTGATGGGCGATGAGGCGCGCGCGCGTCTGGCCGCCAACTCGCTGTTCAAGCTGATGGCCTACAAGGACGAATACGAGGTCGCCCGTCTGCACCGCGATCCCGCCTTCGCCCAGCAGATCGCCCGGGACTTTGGCGACGGGGCCAAGCTGAGCTATCACCTCGCCCCGCCGATGCTGCCCGGCACCGACGGGCGCGGTCGCCCCAAGAAGCGCCGCTTCCCCGGCTGGGCGATGCGCCCGGCCTATGCGGTGCTGGTGCGCATGAAACCCCTGCGCGGCACGGCGCTGGACCCGTTTGGCCGGACCGAAGAGCGGCGCATGGAGCGCGGGCTGATCGACTGGTTCGAGGGGCTGATCCAGACAGCGGCAACCCGCGACGAAAGCACCGCGCGCGCGCTTTTGTCCGCCCCGATGGGGATTCGCGGCTACGGTCCGGTGAAAGAGGCTGCGGTAGTCAAGGTGAAGGCCGAGGTCGACTCGCTTCTTTCCCAGAAATAACCCACAGCCGCGCCTGTGCATAACTTTTGTGGACAGGCGCGGCTGTGGATTGTCGAAAAATCGCGGGCTGCGGCGCGGAGAAGCGTCCTGGAAAACTTGCGGCGCAGCCCTTTTTCCGCGATGTTATTTTTCAACAAGTTACGACGATTTCTTAAGCGTTTTGGCGTGCTTGGCACGGCCATAAACGCGTCCGGTGCACCGCATCGAGAGCCCCTGTTTTATTGCCTTACATTTACAGACCTGTGGATAGATTCGTGTATGAAATTCGCCGCGAGCACGCTCAATCAGCGTCGATATGCACAGGGTAAACCCGTCTGTCTCCGTAAATGTCTGGCAAATAAGGTGATGCCGCCAGCAGTCACGGCACACCCCGTGTTAGCGGAACCATTTGCTTTTCGGCCCTGAAGCCTCTATCGCAAAAACCACATGTCGAATGAGGCCGCCGATGAATCCTGCCCTGCAAAGTCACGCCACACGCAGCCTGTGCGATCTTGCGCCGGTGATCCCGGTTCTGGTGATCGAGGATGTCGCTCATGCCGAACCGCTCGCGCGGGCGCTCGTCGCGGGCGGTTTGCCCGTGCTCGAAGTCACGCTGCGCACCGACTGCGCGCTTGAAGCCATGGCGGCGATGGCGACCGTGCCGGGCGCTCGGGTCGGTGCGGGAACGGTGCTCAGCGCACATGACGTGAAGCGGGCCAAGGCGGCGGGCGCAACCTTTGCCGTGTCGCCCGGTGCAACGCCCGCGCTGATCGCCGCCTGTGCCGCGCAGGGCCTGCCTTTGCTGCCGGGCGCGGCCACGGCGAGCGAGGTCATGGCGCTCTTGGAACTCGGGTATCGGACAATGAAATTCTTCCCCGCCGGTCCCGCCGGTGGTCCGGCTCTGCTCAAGGGACTCTATGGTCCGCTACCGCAAGCGACCTTCTGCCCGACCGGTGGCGTCAGCCCGCAGAATGCCGCTGACTATCTGTCGCTGCCCAACGTCGCCTGCGTCGGCGGTAGCTGGGTTGCTCCGGCGAAGATGATGGCGGCAGGCGATTGGGACGGCATCACGGCGCTGGCGCGGCAAGCGGCAAGCCTGAGCCGTTAATCGAACGACCCGCCGCGCCCGGCCCCTTGGGCAAAGCGCGTCGCCCCGGCGATACCCTCGGCCAGCACCATTCCGGCGCTCACCCATTCGCGCTTGAGCGCTGCGGCCAGATCCGCCGGGGCCATGCGGGCCGAGAGAAAATCGGCGCGCAGGCAGCCCTGCGGAAACCGCGTGAGGCTTTCGGCCAGCGCCAACGCGGTCTCAAGCGCCGCGCCCGGCGCGGTCACGCGGTCGGCCAATCCGATCCGCGACGCTTCATCCGCCCCCACCGGCCGGCCCGTCAGGATCAGGTCATTCGCCCGGCCTTGGCCCACGACGCGCGGCAGTCGAACCGTACCGCCGTCAATCAACGGCACGCCCCAGCGGCGACAGAACACGCCAAACGTCGCGTCCTGCGCCATGACGCGCAGATCGCACCACAGCGCCAGTTCCATCCCACCCGCGACGGCGGGGCCTTCAACGGCAGCGATCACTGGCTTGGACAGCATCAGCCGCGAAGGCCCCATCGGACCGGGGCGCGGATCGTTCACCGGATCGCGCCAGTCAGCGGGCAAATCCAGCCCGCCGATCCAGTCCGCCCCGTCCCCAGTTGAGGCCGACTTCAGATCAAACCCCGCACAGAACGCCCCGTCCGCGCCGGTCAGGATGGCCACATCGACCGTTTCATCTGCGTCAAACGCCAGCGCCGCGTCGTAAAGCGCACGCGCCAGCGCAGGGTTCACCGCATTGCGGGCCTCGGGCCGTGAAAGGGTCCAGACCCGTATCCGCCCCTGCGTTGTGAGTGTCAGCACATCAGACCTCCTCGATTGCGAGCACGCCCTCAATCGCCCGGACCTGCTGTTTGAGCAGCGGCGTCACCGGGACCTGACGGCCTGCGTCGATCTCGATCTCGCCGCCGGTCAGCGGGTCGGGCACGCAGAACCGCAGCGGGCCGAAGGCCTTGCGCGGCGCGTTGGGCGGCAGGTTGTCGAAGACGTCAAGCAATTCGCTCAGCGCACCGGGGGCTTCCAGCCGCACGCGCAAACCGGCGGCCCCGGCATCGGCGACCACATCGTCAATCGGCGCCGCCCCGCGCGCCAGCAGTTTGAGCGTATCGCCCTCGAGCGTGGCCTCGACCGTCAGCACGACATTCATCCCGGTTTCCAGATGCTGGCGCGATGCTTCCAGCGTTTCGGAGAACACCGTGACCTCAAAAAGCCCGGTCGGATCAGAGAGTTGCACGAAGGCAAAGCGGTTGCCGCGCGCCGATTTACGCTCTTGCCGCGAGCTGACCGAACCCGCGATCCGCGCCACCAGCGCGCCGCCTTGCGCCTTGCGGGTCAGCTCGGCCAGCGTCACCACGTCCTTGCGTTTGAGCGCGCCTGCGTAGTCATCCAGCGGATGACCCGACAGGTAGAAGCCGATCGCCGCGTGTTCATGCGTCAGCTTGTCGGTCGGCAGCCAGTCCCCGGCCTTGCCCAGACGCGGCGGCGGCAGGTCGTCACCGCCCGCGAACAGCGAGTTCTGGCCGGAACTGGCCGCCTCGAACACCGCCGCCGAATAGGCGACCAGCCCGTCGAGGCTGTCGAACACCCGCTTGCGGCTTTTTTCCAGCGTGTCGAACGCCCCGGCACGCGCCAGCATTTCCAAGGGCCGCTTGCCGACTTTCTTCATGTCCACGCGCCGGGCGAAATCGGTCAGATCGCGGAACGGCGTGTCGCCGCGCGCCTCGACCAGCAGGCGCATGACCTCCATCCCGACGTTCTTCAACGCGCCCAAGGCATAGACCAGACGCCCCTCAACCACGCTGAACGTCGCCAGTGAACGGTTGACGCAAGGAGGGACAATCTCGATCCCCATGCGGTCGACTTCGCGTTTATAGACCGCCAGCTTGTCGGTCAGATGGATATCGCAGTTCATCACCGCGGCCATGAATTCGACCGGGTGATTGGCCTTCAGCCAGCCGGTCTGATAGCTGACCACAGCATAGGCGGCGGCGTGGGATTTGTTGAAGCCGTAGTTGGCGAATTTTTCCAGAAGGTCAAAGACTTCCCCGGCTTTCTTCGCGTCGATTCCATGCGTCGCCTTGGCCCCGTCAATGAACTTGGGCCGCTCTTTCGCCATTTCCTCGGCGATCTTCTTACCCATCGCCCGGCGCAGCAGATCCGCCCCGCCCAGCGTGTAGCCGCCCATCACCTGAGCGATCTGCATCACCTGTTCCTGATAGACGATGATGCCTTGGGTTTCGGCCAGAATGGGGTCAATCGTCGGGTGCAGGGACTCCAGTTTCTTGGTGCCGTGCTTGACCTCGCAATAGGTCGGGATGTTCTCCATCGGGCCGGGACGATACAGCGCCACCAGCGCCACGATATCCTCGATACAGGTCGGTTTCATCCGCCGCAGCGCGTCCATCATGCCCGAGGATTCCACCTGGAACACGGCGACGGTCTTGGCTTCAGCGTAGAGGCGATAGGTGCGCGGATCGTCGAGCGGGATCAGGTTGATCTCGTTCTCGGTTCCGGCGGGCGGCTCATACAGCATCTCGCCGTTCGGGGCGATGTGCAGATCGCGGCCCGAGGTGCGGATCAGGTCGATGGCGTTCTGGATCACGGTCAGGGTTTTCAGACCCAGAAAGTCGAACTTGACCAGACCGGCCTGCTCGACCCATTTCATGTTGAACTGCGTGGCCGGCATGTCCGAGCGCGGATCGCGGTAGAGCGGCACCAGCGCATCCAGCGGCCGGTCGCCGATCACCACCCCGGCGGCGTGGGTCGAGGCGTTGCGCAGCAGACCTTCAACCTTTTCGGCAAAATCGAGCAGCCGCCCGACAACCTCTTCCTTGGCCGCTTCGCGCAGGCGCGGCTCATCGGCCAGCGCCTTGGTGATCGAGACCGGCTTGACCCCCTCGACCGGGATCATCTTGGAAAGCTTGTCGACCTGCCCATAGGACATCTGCAACACGCGGCCCACGTCGCGCACCGCCGCCTTGGACAAAAGCGCACCGAAGGTGATGATCTGTCCCACTTTTTCGCGGCCGTATTTCTCTTGCACATAGCGGATCACCTCTTCGCGGCGGTCCATGCAAAAGTCGATGTCGAAGTCGGGCATCGACACCCGTTCAGGGTTCAGGAAGCGCTCGAACAGCAGCGCATAACGCAGCGGGTCAAGATCGGTGATGGTCAGCGCATAAGCCACCAGCGACCCTGCACCCGAGCCCCGGCCCGGTCCGACCGGAATGCCCTGATCCTTGCCCCATTTGATAAAATCGGCAACGATCAGGAAGTAGCCCGGGAACCCCATCTTCTCGATGATCCCCAGCTCGAAATCGAGCCGCGCCTGATATTCCTCAGGCGTCACCGCATGCGGGATCACCTTGAGCCGGTTTTGCAGCCCCTCATTGGCCTGACGACGCAATTCCTGCACCTCGTCATCCGCGAACTTGGGCAGGATCGGGTTGCGTTTGTAGGTCGCAAAGGCGCAGCGTCTGGCAATCTCGACGGTGTTTTCCAGCGCCTCCGGCAGATCGGCGAACAGCGCGGCCATCTCGTCCGGGGTTTTGAGATAATGCTGCGGCGTCAGGTGGCGGCGCGGTTCCTGCTGGTCAACATAGGCGCCTTCCTTGATGCACAAAAGCGCGTCATGGGCCTCGTACATCTTGGCGTCGGGGAAATAGACATCGTTGGTGGCAACGATCGGCAGATCCATCGCATAGGCCATCTCAAGAAACGGGCGCTCGGTGCGCTGCTCGGCCTCGGTCAGCGCGCCCCCTTCGCCGGGGTGGCGCTGGAGTTCGACGTAGAAGCGCTCTGCATAGATCTCGGCAAAGAATGCCATCAACTCACGGGCCCGCGCGCCCTGCCCCTCACGGATCAGCCGCCCGACCACGCCATCCGGGCCGCCCGACAGGCAGATCAGCCCCTCGGCGTGCTGGGCCAGATCGTCAGGGGTGACATGGGGAAGCGAGCCATCCGTGCGCAAATAGAGGCACGAGTTCAGCTTCATCAGGTTCTCATAGCCACGCTCGGTCTGCGCCAGCAGCACCAGCGGCGCGGCAGGCCGGGGTTTTTCGCCCGTTTGCTGCACCGGCAGCTGGACGTCGATCTGACATCCCACAATCGGCTGAATGCCAGCCCCTTTGGCCAGCACGGAAAATTCCAGCGCGGCGAACAGCGCGTTTGTATCGGTAATCGCCACGGCGGGCATGTCGCGCTTGGTGCAGGTCTTGATTAGTGCCTTGACCGGAACCGCGCCTTCCAGCAACGAGTATTCGGTATGCACACGCAGGTGGATGAATCGAGGGTTGGCCATGGTTCCAGCTTATCCGGCAGGCAGTCGCGCGCAAGGGCGGCGCTATTTTCAACAGATGGGCGAAAATGCTTCTCAGGGCCGCAGCAAGTCTGTGCTTGCCTGAAAAGCCCGGTCACTGTTCACTGAACGATAAGAACAAGGGGCACCCCCGGCGCTTTACGCCGCATCGGGCGCAGGGAAAAGCCCTCTCGGGGAGAAAGCGGCGGATCGACGCATGACCAGTATCAGGTTTGTTCTCAACGGAACGGACGTGGAGGTTGCAGGGCAACCGGCCACGCGCACGCTGGTGGACTGGCTGCGCGAAGACCGCGGCCTGAAAGGCACCAAGGAAGGCTGCAACGAGGGCGATTGCGGGGCCTGCACGGTCATGCTGTCGGATGAGCGCGGCAGCCGGGCGGTGAATGCCTGCATCCTGTTCCTCCCGCAACTGCATGGCAAAGTCGTGCATACGGTTGAGGGACTGCGCAGCCCTGACGGCGCGCTGCACCCGGTGCAGACGGCGATGGTGGCCGAGCATGGCAGCCAATGCGGTTTCTGCACCCCCGGTTTCATCATGTCGATGGCGACGGGCCATCTGAACGGCGAGACGGACCACGACACGCATCTGGCGGGCAACCTGTGCCGCTGCACCGGCTATGCGCCCATCGTGCGCGCGGCTGAGGCGGCGGCGAAAGAGCCGGTGCCAGCGTGGTTGGCGGCGCAAGCGGCAGCACTGCCGGACGTTGATGCGCCCGAGGGCGTGGCCCTGCCCCGCAGCTCGGACGAACTGGCGGCGTGGTACAGCGCCAACCCCGAGGGCCGCTTGATCGCCGGGGCTACGGATGTCGGTCTGTGGGTGACCAAGCAGTTGCGCGACCTCGGCCCGGTCGCGTTTCTCGCCGGTGTCGAGGACATGCGCGGCATCGAGATCACCGAGGACGCCATCCACATCGGCGCGGTCACCACGCTGGCCGAGCTTCTCCCCGCCATTGCCCCTTTCTACCCCGGCTTCGCCGCGATGATCCGCCGCTATGGCTCGGCGCAGGTCCGCGCCGCTGCCACGCTGGGCGGCAATATCGCCAACGGTTCCCCCATCGGCGACAGCCCGCCCGCGCTGATCGCGCTGGGGGCCACGCTCTATCTGCGCAAGGGGGATGAACGGCGGTCGATGCCGATCGAGGCGTTCTTCCTTGACTACGGCAAGCAGGACCGCGCGCCGGGCGAATTCGTCGAGGCGGTCAGCATTCCGCGCGGCCCTGACCGGCTGAAATGCTACAAGATCTCCAAGCGGTTTGATCAGGACATCTCGGCTTTGCTTGGGTGCTTCAACCTCACCATTGAGGGCGGCACCGTCACCGCCGCGCGCATCGCCTACGGCGGCATGGCGGGCATTCCCAAACGTGCCGCTGCGGTCGAGGCCGCGCTGATCGGCCAGCCGTGGTCCGAGGCGACGGTGCAAGCTGCCCTGCCCGCGTTCAAACACGATTTCCAGCCGATGTCGGACATGCGTGCCTCGGCGGACTACCGGATGCAGGCCGCGCAGAACCTTCTCTTGCGCTATTTCCTTGAAGATCAGGGCCTTGCCACCGATGTGCTGGAGGTTTCAGCATGAGCGCGATCCACAAACCCGTCCCGCATGACGCGGCCCCTCTGCACGTCACCGGTGAAGCGCGCTATGTCGATGACATCCCCACGCCCGCAGGCACGCTGCATCTGGCCTTTGGCCTGTCGACCGTCGCGCGCGGCGCGATCACCGCGATGGACCTTGCGGCGGTGCGGTCCGCACCCGGCGTTGTGGCGGTGCTCAGCGCCGAGGACATCGGCGATGCCGATTGTTCACCCTCAAACAATGACGAACCGCTGTTGGCCACGGGCACGGTTCACTATGTCGGCCAGCCGGTGTTTCTGGTCATCGCCGACACGCATCTGAACGCCCGCAAGGCGGCGCGCAAAGCGACGATTGCCTACGCCGAGGAACCGGCGATCCTGACGGTCGATCAGGCCCTTGCTGCCGAGTCGTACTTTGAGGGCGGACCGCGCATCTGGGCGCGCGGCGAACCCGCTGACGCCATCGCCAAAGCCCCCCGCACCCTCGAGGGACGGATCGAGATGGGCGGGCAAGAGCATTTCTACCTTGAAGGTCAGGCCGCGCTGGCCAGCCCGCAAGAGGGCGGCGACATGCATGTGGTCTCCTCGACCCAGCACCCGACCGAGATCCAGCACAAGGTCGCCCATGCGCTGCATCTGCCGATGCACGCGGTGCGCGTGGAAACCCGGCGCATGGGCGGCGGGTTTGGCGGCAAGGAGAGCCAGGGCAACGCTTTGGCCGTCGCCTGCGCACTGGCTGCGCGGCACACGGGCAAGGCCTGCAAGATGCGCTATGACCGCGATGACGACATGGTCATCACCGGCAAGCGCCATGATTTCCGCATTGATTACACCGTCGGCGTGGACGGCGAGGGCAAGGTTCTGGGGATCGAGTTTCGCCACTACACCCGCGCGGGCTGGTCACTGGACCTGACCCCGCCGGTTGCCGACCGGGCAATGCTGCACGCCGACAACGCCTATTGGCTGCCGAATGTGCGGATTGAGAGCCACCGTTTGCGCACCAACATGTGCTCGGCAACGGCGTATCGCGGTTTCGGTGGCCCGCAGGGGATGCTGGGCATCGAGCGGGTGATGGACCACATCGCCGCCGAGCTGAAGCTTGAACCGCTCAGCGTGCGCAAGGCCAACTTCTACCGCGCGGCGACGCCGCCCAAGACCGGCCCGGGCACAGCCAAGCGGTTTGGCGGCGCGCATAGCCCCATGCAGCCCGAGGATACCGGCCCGCAGACCACGCCCTACGGCCAGCCGGTCGAGGATTTCATCCTGCACGAACTGGTCGCGCAGCTGGAGAAATCGAGCAATTACGCCGCGCGCAAGGCCAAGGTTGCTGAGTGGAACGCCGCCAATCCCGTGCTGAAAAAGGGCATCGCGCTGACGCCGGTCAAGTTTGGCATCAGCTTCACCCTGACCCATCTCAATCAGGCGGGCGCGCTGGTGCATGTGTATCAGGACGGCTCGATCCACCTGAACCATGGTGGCACGGAAATGGGTCAGGGCCTGTTCCAGAAGGTAGCCCAAGTGGCCGCCGCCGCCTTTGGCGTACCGCTTGAGGCTATCAAGATCACGGCGACGGATACCGCCAAGGTGCCGAATACCTCCGCCACGGCCGCGTCGTCGGGGTCGGATCTGAACGGGATGGCGGTGAAAGCCGCCTGCGACACGATCCGCGACCGCATGGCCGAGCATCTGGCGCACCTGCACCAGACCACGCCCGACGCGGTGGTGTTCGAGGACGGCATCGTCAGGGTCGGTGGCGCCGAGATGAGCTTCGCCGAGGCCGCCACTTCCGCCTATTCCAACCGCGTCAGCCTGTCCTCGACCGGGTTTTACGCCACGCCCAAGCTTTCGTGGGACCGCGTTGCGGGTCAGGGACGCCCGTTTTTCTACTTCGCCTATGGCGCAGCCTGCGTCGAGGTGGTGATCGACACGCTGACCGGTGAGAACCGCATGCTGCGCGCCGATATCCTGCATGACGCGGGGGCCTCGCTGAACCCGGCGCTGGACAAGGGTCAGGTCGAGGGCGGCTTCATTCAGGGCGCGGGCTGGCTGACCACCGAGGAACTGGTCTGGGACGACAAGGGCCGGTTGCGCACCCACGCACCCAGCACCTACAAGATCCCCGCCTGTGGCGACCGTCCGCGCGTGTTCAACGTCGATCTGTGGATCGGCGCGAACCCTGAAGAGACGATCCACAAATCCAAAGCCGTCGGCGAGCCGCCCTTCATGCATGGCATCGCCACGCTGCTGGCGCTCAGCGATGCGGTGGCGGCCTGCGGCGACGGGTCCGAATACGTCAATCTCGACGCGCCCGCGACGGCGGAATGCATTCTGGCCGCGGTGGTTCGCCAGCGGGGCGGGTATGTTTGACCGCGCCGGGCTTGCGCAGGCGGTGGCCAGCCACGGCGCGGTGACGCGGGTGGTGATCTGCGGTCATCAGGGCTCGTCCCCGCGCGAAGCCGGGGCGGCGATGCTGGTCTGGGCGGACGGGCAGTCGGGCACGATTGGCGGCGGCGCGCTGGAGTTTGACGCAACAACGAAGGCGCGGGCGATGCTGGCGGGCGGCGCGGCGCGGGTCGAGAAAACGGCACTGGGCCCGGCCTTGGGGCAATGTTGCGGCGGGGCGGTGACCCTGGGGTTTGAGCGCTTCGATGCGTCGGTATTAAGGGAAGTGCCGGAAACGGGTCTCTTTGCCCGCCCGGTGGCCCGCGATGCGGCAGCAGAGCCCCCGCTGGCCATCCTGCGCGCGCTCAAAGCTACGCGCAATCAAGGCACGGACACCCCCGCCCTGCGCTACCTCAACGGCTGGCTGGCCGAACCCGTCTCACCCCCCGCCCGTGATCTGTGGATCTGGGGCGCGGGCCATGTCGGGCGGGCGCTGGTGAACACGCTGCATCCCCTGCCCGGCCTGCGCCTGACGTGGATCGACACCGACTCGGGCCGTTTCCCCGACACCATCCCCGCAGGCGTCACCGCCCTGACCGCCGCCAACCCCGCCACGTTGACCCCACAAGCGCCGCCCGACGCCGAACACCTGATCCTCACCTTCAGCCACGCGCTCGACCTCGACCTGTGCCACCGCCTGCTGACCCACGGCTTCGCCGCCTGTGGCCTCATCGGCTCGGCCTCGAAATGGGCACGGTTCCGTTCCCGCTTGCAGGCGCTGGGCCATGCGCCCGTGCAAATCGACCGCATCCGCTGCCCCATTGGCGATCCGTCTTTCGGCAAACACCCCCAAGCCATCGCCATTTCCGTCGCCGCCGAGATGCTCGCGCGGCCCCTCGCCCTTGCCCCAGCCAGAGAGATCGCCCGTTGAGCACACCCCTCTTGTCCCTACAGGGCCTGACCAAGGTCTACCCCGGCGTCGTCGCCAACAGTGACGTCAGTTTTGATATTGGCGAGGGCGAGGTCCACGCCCTGTTGGGCGAGAATGGCGCGGGCAAATCCACGCTGGTCAAGGCGATCTACGGGTTGATCCGGCCCAATGAGGGACAGATGCTGTGGCGCGGCGAGGTCTATGCACCGACCGCCCCGGCGCAGGCGCGGGCCACCGGTGTGGCGATGGTGTTCCAGCATTTCAGCCTGTTCGACGCGATGGACGTGGCCGAGAATGTGGCGCTGGGCATGGACAATCCGCCCCCCATCGGCGCGCTGTCGGCCAGGATCACCGAGGTGTCGAACAACTACGGCCTGCCGCTGGACCCGCACCGCATGGTGGGTGATCTGTCCGCCGGTGAGCGTCAGCGGGTCGAGATCATCCGCTGCCTGCTGCAAAACCCGCAACTGCTGATCATGGACGAGCCGACATCGGTGCTGACCCCGCAAGAGGTGGACATCCTGTTCCGCACCCTGCGGCAGCTCAGGTCCGAGGGGAAATCCATCCTTTATATTTCGCATAAACTCGAAGAGATCCGGGCGCTGTGCGAGAATGCCACCGTGCTGCGGCTGGGCAAGGTGGTGGGCCGCGCCGATCCGCGCAAGGAAAGTGCCCGCTCGCTGGCCGAGCTGATGGTCGGGCAAGTGCTGCACACGCCCTCACGCGAAGCGGGCACGCCGGGGAAGATGCTGCTCAAGGTGACGGATCTGTCGGTCGCATCGCCTTCGGCCTTTGGCACCTCGCTCAAAGGCGTCAACCTGTCGGTGCGCGCGGGTGAGGTGCTGGGGATCGGTGGCGTCGCGGGCAATGGACAGGATGAGCTTTTGGGCGCGCTGTCGGGCGAGATCCGCGCGGATAGCGCGGCGGTGCAGATGGACAGCACCCCCGTCGGGCACTTCGGGCCGACGGCCCGCCGCGCCATGGGGCTGCTGTGCGCGCCCGAAGAACGGCTGGGCCACGCCGCCGCGCCTGATATGAGCCTGACCGAGAACGCCCTGCTGACCGGGGCGTACCGTGAGAAACTGGTGAGCCGGGGCTTTGTCCGCTGGAGCAAGGCCAAGACCTTTGCCGAAACGGTGATCAAGCGTTTCGACGTGCGCACCCCCGGCCCGCATGTGGCCGCGCGCGCGCTGTCCGGCGGCAACCTGCAGAAATTCGTCATCGGCCGCGAGATCCTGCAGCGCCCCTCGGTGCTGGTGGTCAACCAGCCGACATGGGGCGTCGATGCCTCGGCCGCCGCGCAGATCCGGCAGGCCATTCTCGATCTGGCCCAAGCCGGGGCCGCCGTGGTGGTGATCAGTCAGGATCTGGATGAATTGCTTGAAGTCGCAGACAATTTCGCTGCCCTCAATGGCGGACGGCTCAGCGCGCCAAAACCTGTGCAAGGCCTGACCATGGACCAGATCGGCCTGATGCTGGGCGGCGCCGAAGGAGAAACCCATGCTGCGGCTTGAAAAACGTCCCTCACCGTCGAAACTGTGGAACTACGCCACGCCCGTGGTGGCCGTCCTGGCAACCATGATCGCGGGCGGCATCCTGTTCATGGCGCTGGGCAAGAACCCGTTCGAGGCGATCAAGCTGATCTTCTGGGATCCGCTGTTCAGCGAACAATTCGCCAGCTATTCGCGCCCGCAACTCTTGATCAAGGCCGGGCCGCTGATCCTGATCGCCGTCGGCCTGTCGGTCGGTTTCCGCGCCGGGATCTGGAACATCGGGGCCGAGGGGCAATACATCATCGGCGCGCTCTGCGCCGCTGCCGTGGCGCTGGCCTTCTATCCGGCGGAAAGCTGGCTGGTGTTCCCGCTGATGATCATCGCGGGTGCCGCGGGCGGCTGGGCCTGGGCGATGGTCCCGGCGATCCTGAAGACGCGGTTCAACACCAACGAGATCCTCGTCTCACTGTTGATGGTCTATATCGCCGAAAAGCTTCTGGCGGCGGCCGCGACGGGCTTCATGCGCAACCCGCAAGGCGCGGGCTTTCCCGGGTCGCGCAACATCCACAACTATGCCTCGGCCTCGAACCAGGAGCTGATCGCCAATACCGGGATGCACTGGGGCGTGGTCGCGGCGCTGATCGCGGTGATCTTTACCTATGTGCTGCTGCAACGGCATATTCTGGGCTTTCACGTGCAGCTTGCCGGTCAGGCCCCGCGCGCGGCGCGCTTTGCGGGTGTGGCACCGGCGCGGCTGGTGCTGATGTGTCTGGGGCTGTCAGGAGCCTTCGCCGGAATGGCGGGCATGTTCGAGGTCGCGGGCCCTGCCCGCCTGATCACCATCGATTTCAACGCAGGCTATGGCTTCACCGCGATCATCGTCGCGTTTCTGGGCCGGTTGCATCCGGTGGGCATCGTGCTGGCCGGGTTGCTTCTGGCACTGACGTATATTGGCGGGGAGCTGGCGCAGTTCATGCTGAACCTGCCTGCCGCGGCCATTCAGGTGTTTCAGGGCATGCTCTTGTTCTTCCTGCTCGCCCTTGACGTCTTGTCCAATTATCGCGTCCGGCTGAGCTTTCCCAGCCGCAGCTCGGAGGCCGTGTGATGGATTTCGGATCAATCAACCCTGTTATCCTAATCGCCTCGCTGATGGTGGCGGCGACCCCGATCCTGCTGGCCGCGATTGGCGAGTTGGTGGTGGAAAAGGCCGGTGTCCTGAACCTTGGGGTTGAGGGCATGATGATCACCGGGGCCGTCGCTGGCTTTGCCATCGCCGTAACCACGCAGAACCCCTATCTGGGGATGCTCGGCGCGGTTGTTGCGGGAGCGCTGGTGTCGATGCTCTTTGCGGTGCTGACGCAGCTGCTGATGGCCAATCAGGTCGCCTCGGGCCTTGCGCTGACGCTGTTCGGGCTGGGGTTCTCGGCCCTGCTGGGACAAAGCTATGTCGGCATCGTGCCGCCCCGGACGCCCAAACTGGATTTCGGCCCGTTGACTGATCTGCCGGTGGTCGGTCCGATCCTGTTCAACCATGACATCCTCGTCTACGTCTCGATCGCGCTGGTCGCGGCGGTCTGGTACTGGCTGAACTATTCGCGCGGCGGACGGGTGCTGCGCGCGGTGGGCGAGAACCACGATTCAGCCCATGCGCTTGGCTACAAGGTCACCCGCGTGCGCATTCTGGCCATCGCGTTCGGCGGGGCCTGCGCGGGCCTTGGCGGTGCGTATCTGAGCCTTGTGCGCGTGCCGCAATGGACCGAAGGCATGACAGCCGGTGCAGGCTGGATCGCCCTCGCTTTGGTCGTTTTTGCATCATGGAGGCCCTGGCGTGCCCTGGCAGGTGCTTATCTTTTCGGCGGAATCATGGTGTTGCAGTTGAATCTGCAGGCAGCGGGCTTCCGTATCCCGGTGGAATATCTTGCCATGTCGCCGTACATCATCACCATCCTTGTGCTTGTGATCATGTCGTCGAATCGGGCACGCCGCAGCATGGCCGCGCCGGGTTCGCTGGGTCGGTCTTTTCACGCCGCCGGATAAACCGGCGCTTTCATTCCGGGCCTTGGGCCCACCAACACGGAGGCTATTTATGAAACGCAGAGAACTTCTTGCCACGTCGGCGGCCGCGCTCGGCCTGGCGGCGATCGGCACCGGCGCACGCGCGCAGAGCCCGCTGAAAGTCGGCTATATCTACATCGGCCCTCCGGGTGACTTTGGCTGGACCTATGCCCATGATCAGGCCCGCCTGACGGCGCAAGAGCATTTCGGCGCGGCGGTCGAGACGTCCTATGTCGAGAACGTCCCCGAAGGCCCGGATGCCGAGCGTATCATGACGCAGATGGCGCTGTCGGGCGCCGACATGATCGTTGCCACCTCGTTCGGCTACGGCCCCTCGATCAACGCCGTGGCGCAACGCTTCCCCAACATCGCCTTCGAGCATGCAACCGGTTACCTGCAGGAAGCGCCGAACGTGTCGCTGTATGGCGCACGCTTCTATGAGGGCCGCGCGGTCATCGGCACGATTGCCGGCCGCATGACGACCAGCAACAAGATCGGCTATATCGCCTCGTTCCCGATCCCCGAGGTCATCCGCGGCATCAACGCGGCGTATATCCATGCCAAGAAGGTCAACCCCGATGTCGAATTCAGCGTCGTCTGGGTGTTCTCGTGGTTCGACCCGGCGCAAGAGGCCGCCGCGGCACAGGCGCTGATCGAACAGGGCTGCGACATCCTCATGCAGCACACCGACTCGACCGCGCCCTTGAGCGTGGCGCAAGAGCGCGGCGCGCTGGCCTTCGGTCAGGCGTCGGACATGACGCAATTCGCCCCCGACGTGCACCTGACCGCGATCATCGACAACTGGGCCCCGTATTACATCGAGCGCATTCAGGCCAAGCTTGACGGCACCTGGGCCGCCGAGAACGTCTGGCTGGGCATCGGGGCAGGCGAAGTCGCCTTTGCGCCCTTCAACGACCGGATCCCGGCCGAGGTACAAGACGAAGCCAATGCCATGATCGAAGCGATCGGCAGCGGCGCGTATCACCCGTTCACCGGCCCGTTGAACAAACAGGACGGCTCGGCCTGGCTGGCCGAGGGCGAGATCGCCGATGACGGCACGCTGCTGGGCATGAGCTTTTACGTAGAAGGCATCACCGGCGAAATCCCGGGCTGATCCCATCGCGACCACGTAAAAGAGAGGGGGCTTTCTGCCCCCCTCTTCGCTTTCAGCGAATTCACCCCCCGAGGATACTTTCAGACAGAAAATGCGCGTTAACCCTTCGTTAACGCCCCTCTTTGCACCTTAAACATCCCGGGGCGGGCCGTGGCCCGGCGGGGGGCAGCGCCCCGAGCGCCTTACCCCGTCTCTAGTCGCCATCGCGCGCCGCCCGCCAATCTGCGAGCGCCGGATTTTCGGAAGCGGCGGTCGGCGTCTCTGTCGGTAATGGTCCGGCGACCGGCTCTGGTGCCACTGTTCGACCGCCGCGCATATAATGCGTCTCGCGCGCGCCGAAGTAAAAGGCCACCACCGCGCCGAGCAGCCACCACAACGGTTCCGGCACCGCCTGTAGACCCTGCATCCGCACAGAAAACCCAGACGGATCAACCATCGCGTAGCCAAACAGTGCCGGGGTCGCCAGCGCCAGGATCGGGCGCGGCAGGCGGTTCAGCCCGTTGACCAACCCGTCGAACCATCCCCCCGGCGCGCGGCGAAACTCGCTGGCATAGGACGCTTGCGCGGCAGCATAAGCGTTATGACCCAGCTCAAGCTGGCGTGTCGCGTTGGGGCGAAAAACCTCGGCCACCTCAACGCCGACACGCCCCAGTTCCGCCGCGCCACCGCGTGAAAACAGCGCGCGCACCAGTCCCATGATCACCCCCATGCTGCCACCCTCGCCTGATGTTGCGCCTCGCTCAGGCGGTAGCGCGGTGAGAGGAACGTTTCGGCCCGCAGGATCCAGCCGCCTTTGCCGCCGTCGCGCCGTCGCGCATAGCGGCGCGAGGCCGGGCGACGGTCGGCCAGCGCGTAGTAATAGTCGCGCCGGGCAATCCCGTAGGCATCGGCGATATGGTCGGGCGCGATCTGTGCCGCCGCCTCGGCCGCGCGGCGGGTCTGCGGCCCGATGGCACCGTCCACCGCCACGTCATAGCCCATCGCCACCAGCAGCCGTTGCAAAATGCGCACCGCGTTGGACCCGGCATTGACATACATGTCGAAGACCGGAGGTTGCAGCACCTCGGGCAAGCCGGCAATGCCGGGGCGCTGGTAGTAGTGTTCAAGGAAGATCTCGACCGCCTGCCCACGGGTCAGCGCGCGGACATCGGTCTCGCTCACCTGCCCGTCGCCGGTCAGATCCAGCCCCATCCGCCGCATTGTGTGGATTGTGACACCGAAATTGGTCGCGCCGCCCGGATCGGACGGATCATTCACAAAGCCACCCTCACGGGCGACGATCTCTTCGGCCAGCTCGCGCACATCGCGCATGGTGCCCTCCGTTCACTGGGAAACGGCGGCAGGATGCTCAGACGGGGTTCAGATCAGGTGTTGGAAGCGGGCGTTGCGTAGTCGCCATGGTATTCGCACTCCGGGTTCTCGCCCGCCGCTGCCGCGTTCGGACTGCCCTCGGCCCCCATTGCAGCGGCAACTTCGCGTGGCATGTAGGTCTCGTCATGCTTGGCGAGGATCTCGCTGGCCTCGAACACATCGCCGACCAGACGCCCCGTCGCGACGGTGCCCTCGTTTTCGCCAAAGAGGTCGGGCAGGATGCCGCGATAGGTCACGGAGACGGTCGCGCAGAAATCGGTAACGGTAAAGCTGATCAGCTCACCCTGCCCGCGCTGGAGCGAGCCTTCGGCGACCATGCCACCCAGCCGGAACACCTCGCTTGGCGACGGCGGATCGGCGCGGACCTGACTGGGCGAGCGGAAATAGTTGATCCCGTCGCGCATCGCATAGCCGATCAACACCGTCGACAGCGCCAGTGCCACCACCGCGACGGTGATGATCTGCACGCGGCGTTGCTTTTTCAGGCTCTTCATGCCGGCCATCGGGTCCTCCTGTGGTCCGTGCCAGACATAGGCAGTGCGGACCCGTCTGGCAATCGGCGCAATTGCCGCATCACGCGGCGCGGAACGGAATGCGGCGGCGCAGGAACAGCGTGGCTTTGTGGCCCACGGCGACGGGTTCGCCGGTGGTGAGGAACGTGCTTTCGGTGCCCGGCCCGATCAGCTCGGGGTGGCGCGCGAGGTAATCGGCGAGGCTGGCGGCGACCAGTTCGGGCTGCGAGTAGACCTGCACATCGGGGCCCAAAGCGGCGCGGAAGGCGTCTTCCATCAGCGGGTAATGCGTGCAGCCCAGCACGGCGGCCTCGGGCTTGGGCATGCGGCGGTGCAACGCCTCGACGTGGCTGTGCACCAGCGCTTCGGCAAGGATCATGTCGCCCTGCTCGATCGCATCGACCACGCCGCCGCAAGGCTGTGCCTCGACATCGACGCCGATCGCGCGGAAGGCCAGTTCGCGCTGGAAGGCGCGGCTGGCGACGGTCGCGGGGGTGGCGAACAGCGCCACATGCTGCACGGCGACTTCGCGCGGCGGCGAGTTGTCGCCCCACTGGCGCTCGGTCAGCGCCTCGATCAGCGGAACGAACACGCCCAGCACGCGCTTGCCCTCAGGGATCCAGCCGTCCTGCATGCGCCGCAGCGCCGCCGCCGAGGCGGTGTTGCACGCAAGGATCACCAGATCGCAGCCCTCATCAAACAGGCGCTGCACGCCCTGCGTGGTCAGATTGTAGATGTCATCGGCATCGCGCACGCCGTAGGGCGTGTTGGCGTTGTCACCGAAATAAACAAAGGGCACGTCGGGCAGCTTGCGCACCAGTGCATCGAGAACGGTCAGACCACCGAGACCCGAATCGAAGACGCCAACTGCCATACATTGCCTCTATCGCCGATATTGCTCCTCGAACTCATACCCCATGCGGGCAGGATCCAAGGCTTTCGGCGACAATTCATACGTCTTGCGCCGCAGGAAATCCATCACCTGTTTGGAGTCTCGCGCCTGTGTGACCAGTTCCTCTGACGGGATCGGCCGCCCTACGGCCAGCCGCACCGGACCGTCCGTCCGGGTGGCAAATTCGCGCACCAGCAGGCCCATGCGCAGGGTATAGCTGAGGTGGCTGGTCAGCTGGAACAGGCGCGAATTCTCCCCCTCGAACCAGATCGGCACGACGGTTGCCCCGGATTTGGCGATCATCTTGGCGGTGAAGCCGCGCCAGACCGGGTCCATCGCGCTTTCAAACGGCTTGGCCCCCGTCGCCACGGTGCCGCCCGGAAAGATCCCCACCGCCCCGCCGCCCTGCAGATAGCGGATGGCCTCGGCGCGGCAGGCGATGTTGGCGGCCTGCGCCGCGCGGGTGCCCGAGAAGTCGATGGGCAGGATCACCCGGTTCACATCCTCGGCGCGCTGAAACACCTGATGCGCGATGATGCGGAAATCGCCGCCCCGCACGGCGGACAGGATATGGCCCATGACCAACCCGTCAAGGATGCCGAACGGGTGGTTGGCGACCAGCACCAGCGGGCCTTTGGACGGTATCTCGCCCAGCGAGCCCTTGATGACATCCAGCCGCAGCCCGAAACGCTCCATCATCACCCGCCAGAAATCCCGGCCCTGCGCGATGTCGTCCTGATACCCCGCCGCGCGGCGCATCAGCGCCAGCCGCCCGGTGGCGTTCTCGATCGAGCGGATCAGAAGTCGGCCCGGCTTGGTGCTGGCCGAATGGGCGTAGGTGATCTCGCGGGTGCCGTCACGCAGCGGCAGCGACGGGCGGCGCAAGGGTTCGGGAGCATCGAGAATCGCAAGGGACATGGGGACAAGCCTGTATCGGTTTGTCCCCCGTCCTAGCGTCTCAGCGTGACAGAACCGCGACGATCATTCAGCGGCCATGCGCGTCGGCGTACCGCCGGCAGCGATGGTTGCCAGCAGTTCCTCACGGCGTTTGGCGGCAGCCTTGGCGGCGGCCTCCTTGACCGGTCCGTAACCACGGATCGACAGCGGCAGCAGCGCAAGCTCCATCACCGCATCGCGGGTCTGCGCAGTCAGCTTGGGCAGAACCGTCGCAAGATCGCCCTCGAACTGCTTGATAAGGCTGCGTTCCATCTTGCGCTCAACCGAATAGCCGAAAGGATCGAGCGGCGTGCCGCGCAGGCCTTTCATCCGGGCCAGCAGCGCAAAGCCATTCAGCATCCACGCGCCGAACTCGCGCTTCTTCGGACGCCCCTGCGCATCCTTGCCGGTCAAAAGCGGCGGGGCCAGATGGAAGGTCATCGCGAAATCGCCGTCAAACGTCTCGCGCGCCTTGGCGGCCGAGGACAGGTGCATGCGCGCGACCTCGTATTCGTCCTTGTAGGCCAGCAGCTTGAAATAGCCCTTGGCCACCGCCTCGCGCAGCGCGCGATCCTCGATGGCATCGACCTGCTTGCGGAAACGTTTGGCCAGCCGCTTGCCCTGATACTCGACCAGCCGGGCCTCACGGTATGCGATCGGATCAACCGGAACCGTGGAAAAACTCTCGGGCTGGATGACCTTGGCCGCCTCGTCGGGGTGCAGCACCGCCCAACGGCCAATGTCAAAGGCGCGCAGGTTGCGGTCCACAGCGGCCTTGTTCAGGCGGATCGCCTCTTGAATGGCCTCAAGGCTGAGCGGGATCAGGCCTTTCTGCCAGGCACCGCCCAACACCATCATGTTGGAATAGATGGAATCCCCCAGCGCCACCCGCGCCAGTTCCGAGGCATCGAACAGCGCCAGCCGGTCGCGCAGCCGCGCCTCAAGAGAGACCTCCAGATCATTGACCGGAATACGGAATTCGGTGTTGCGGGTGAAGTCGCCGGTGACGATATCATGGCTGTTGACCACAGCGCCCGTCTGGCCCGTCGCCATCAGGCCAATCGTCTTGGCCCCCGCCGTCACCACCAGATCGCCGCCAATCACCGCGTGGGCTTCGCCCACGGCGACGCGCACGGCGCTGATATCCTCGGGCTTGTTCGCCAGACGCAGGTGGATGTGCACCGCGCCGCCTTTCTGGGCCAGCCCCGCCATCTCCATCATGCCGGCACCCATGCCGTCGATCTGCGCCGCCTGCGCCAGTACGGCCCCGACGGTCACCACGCCCGTACCACCGACGCCGGTGATGATGACGTTATGCGTGCCCTTGATCACTGGCAGCTCGGCCAGCGGCAGGTCCGGCAGATCCAGCGCGCGGGTCGGCGATTTCTTCACCGTCGCGCCTTGCAGCGTGACAAAGGACGGGCAGAAGCCTTTGACGCAGCTGAAATCCTTGTTGCACGACGACTGGTCGATGCCGCGCTTGCGGCCTAGCTCGGTCTCGACCGGCACGATGGAAACACAGTTCGACTGCACGCCACAATCGCCGCAGCCCTCGCAGACATCGGTGTTGATGAACACGCGCTTGTCGATATCCGGGAACTCGCCGCGCTTGCGACGGCGGCGTTTTTCGGCGGCGCAGGTCTGCACGTAGATGATCGCTGAAACGCCCGGCGTTTCCGCCATGCGCTTTTGCACGGTCGGCAGCTCGGCGCGCTCGAATTTCTCGATCCCGGCCGGAAACTTGGCGAAATCAATGTCTTCCTTGGCGTCGTAGACCAGCACGATCGGCTTTACGCCCATCGCGTGGATCTCATGCGCGATGTGGTCGGCGGTCAGCCCGCCCTCGTTCTTTTGCCCGCCGGTCATGGCGACGGCGTCGTTGAACAGGATCTTGTAGGTGATTGTCGTCTTCGCGGCGATGGCCGCCCGGATCGCCTGCAGGCCCGAGTGGTTATAGGTGCCGTCGCCAAGGTTCTGGAACACATGCTTGCGGGTTGAGAACTGGCTCTCACCGATCCAGTTCGCCCCTTCACCGCCCATATGGGTGAAACCCAGCGTCGAGCGGTCCATCCACTGCACCATGTAGTGACAGCCGATCCCGGCATAGGCACGGCTGCCGTCGGGCACTTTGGTCGACGAGTTATGCGGGCAGCCCGAACAGAAATACGGCACCCGCGCCGCGATATCGCGGGCGTTGTCGGCGCGGCGGGCTTCGCCCAGACGGGTCAGGCCGGTCTTGATCGCGTCGGTATCACGGCCCTCTTCGATCAGGATCTCGCCCAGCTTTTCCGCGATCATCACCGGATCAAGCGCATAGCGCGTCGGGAACAGTTCGACCTGACGGCCATGCTCCCACGTATCGCCCTTGTGCCAGCCATAGACGCGCCGACCGTTGCGGTCATCGAACAGCGTCTCCTTGACCTGCACCTCGATCAGTTTGCGCTTTTCCTCGACCACGATGATCAGATCGAGCCCGTCAGCCCAGTCGTGGAACGTCTCCATGTCCAGCGGCCACGGTTGGCCGACCTTGTAGGTGGTGATGCCCAGCCGCTCGCATTCCTCGGCGTCCAGCCCCAGCAGACCCAGCGCGTGCACCAGATCCAGCCAGTTCTTGCCCGAGGCGACCAGACCGATCTTGGCCCCGGCCCGGCCCCAGACCCGCTTGTCCATCTTGTTCGCGCGCGAGAAGGCCTCGGCGGCAAAGCGCTTGTAGTCGATCATCCGTGCCTCTTGGGCGACGGGCGTGTCCTGCAGGCGGATGTTCAGCCCGCCGTCGGGCATCTTGAAGTCGGGACGCACAAAGCTGAGCCGGTGGGGGTTGGCGTCGACAACAGCCGTGGCTTCAACCGTGTCCTTCATCGTTTTCAGGCCCACCCATAGCCCGGAAAACCGGCTGAGTTCATAGGCATAGTGACCGTAGTCAAGGATCTCCTGCACGCCCGCCGGCGACACGATCGGCATATAGGCATCAACCATCGCCCAATCGGACTGGTGCAGGACGGTCGAGGATTCACCGGTGTGGTCATCGCCCATCGCCATGATCACGCCGCCCTTGGCGCTGCTCCCGGCCATGTTGCCGTGCTTCATCACGTCGCCCGAGCGGTCCACACCGGGGCCCTTGCCGTACCACAGGCAGAAGACACCGTCATATTTGCCCTCGCCGCGCAGCTCGGCCTGCTGGGTGCCCCAGATGGCGGTTGCGGCGAGGTCTTCGTTCAGGCCTTCCTGAAACGTGACATGGGCAGCATCAAGGAAGGGTTTTGCCTTGGCCATCTGCAGATCGACGGCGCCCAGCGGCGAGCCACGGTAGCCCGTCACATAACCAGCCGTGTTCATTCCAGCGGCTTTGTCCCGTGCGGCTTGCTGCAGCATGAGGCGGACCAGCGCCTGGGTGCCGTTCAACAGAACCGGCGACTTTTCGAGGTCAAACCTATCGTTCAGAGATACTGTCTGCTTACCCATCGGGCACCCTCCCAAGTGCTTGCCGTTTCGCTGGCGTTTCGCCGATTATAGGTCAAAAAGACTGACCTTAATAGGGGCGTTCAACAATTCTTTCCTTTTCCGCGTCAGGGTTCTGCCTTACAGACAAAAAGCGCCCTCAACCTTCCCCAAGACACCAGATATAACCACAATGGACTGGGACAAGCTCAGAATCTTCCACGCGGTGGCCGATGCCGGCAGCCTGACCCATGCTGGCGATACGCTGGGGCTGAGCCAGTCGGCTGTCAGCCGCCAGATCCGCGGCCTTGAAGAAGGTTTGGGGTCGACCCTGTTCCACCGCCACGCGCGGGGGTTGATTCTGACCGAACAGGGCGAGCTGCTGTTCGACGCCACCCGCGCGATGACCAAACGGCTGGATACCGCCGCCGCGCGCATCCGCGACAGCGAGGAAGAGGCCTATGGCGAGCTGCGGGTGACCACCACCACGGCCTTTGGGACGCTCTGGCTGGCCCCGCGCCTGCCGACGCTCTATGCCAAGTACCCTGAGATGAAGATCGACCTGATGCTGGAAGAGCGCGTGCTCGACCTGCCCATGCGCGAAGCCGACGTGGCGATCCGCATGAAAGAGCCCAGTCAGGCCGACCTGATCCGCAAGCGGCTGATGTCGGTGCGCATGCGGCTGTACGCATCGACCGAATACCTGCGCCAGAACGGCACGCCGCAAAGCCTGCCCGAGATGTCCGACCACCGGCTCGTCTGCCAGCACGCGAACGCCAATCAGGTCGCCGCGGGCGCGGCATTGGTGCGCGAGCTGATGACCCATGCAATCAGGACAACCTTTACCGTCAATAACTATTTTGGCGTCCTGCAGGCGGTGATCAATCATCTGGGCATCGGCGTGCTGCCGGACTACCTGACCGAAGACTTCCCGCAACTGGTACGCGTCCTGCCCGATGTCGAAAGTGCTGAGGTTCCGGTGTTCCTCGCCTATCCCGAAGAGCTGCGGCACTCCAAGCGCGTCTCGGCCTTTCGGGACTTCGTGCTTGAAGGCGTGATCGCCTATCGGCGCAACCGTTCGAACATTAACAGCGAGTAAAACGCGCCGCGGTTGTGTTGACGTAGGGTGAGGCATGCGCGCAACGCATCACGGTTATGTCGCATGTGCAGCGAAGAATATATTGAACGCGTGCAACGATCTCGACTATTTGGGACGGGAAGATACATGTTTCGTCATGTACCTTCACCTCCCTGTTGGACTTGGGCCGAGCTTTGCTCGGCCTCTTTTTTTGTCAAATCGCCTTCCAGATCCGCTAACCGTGCGCGCAAAAAGGCAGTTTCCGCCTCATTCCCCGACAGATTGATCGCACGCACATACGCTTGTGCCGCTTTTTTCAGGCGTCCGGTGCGCGAAAGCAGCGCAGCATGCGCGGCGTGAAACGGCTGATACGTGGCAAGAACAACCGCCAAAGTCTCAACCTGCGCGAGCGCCGCCTCGGGCGCGCCGACCTCGGACAGCGCCACGGCGCGGTTCAGACGCACCACAGGCGTCGGCTCGAACCGCAAGAGGGACTCATAGAGCAACAGCACCTGCGCCCGGTCGACCGGATCGCCCAGATGCAGCGCGGCGATGGCAGCCTTGATCTGGAACGGCCCCGGCGCGCGCCGGGTCAGCGCCTGTTCGATCAGCGCCTCGCCTTCGCCGATCTGCCCTCGGTCCCACACGCTGCGGTCCTGCGCGTCCAGCGGCACCAGCGCGCCCGCATCAAGCCGCGCGGCGCGGCGCGCATCGGTCAGCAGCATCAGCGCCAGAAGCCCCTGCACCTCGGGCTCGCGGGGGCGTTGCTCATTCAGCATCCTCGCCAGAAAGATCGCCTCGGCACACAGATCCACCCGCACCGGCGCATGACCGGCGGTGACCGCGTAACCTTCGTTGAAAATCAGATAGATAACCGTCAGCACGGACTCAAGCCGCGCCGCCCAATCCGCAGGCCCCGGCACCACGAAGGGAATCCCGGCCCGCGCGATCTTGGCTTTGGTGCGGCTCAGACGCTGGCCCATCGCCGTCTCACTGTCCAGAAACGCGCGGGCGATTTCGACCGTCGCCAGCCCGCCCAGCGTGCGCAGGGTCAGTGCGACACGGCTTTTGGGGTCCAGCGCCGGGTGGCAGCAGGTGAAGATAAGCCGCAGGCGTTCGTCGGGGATCTCGGGCGTGTCGGCGCTGCTGAACTCTTCGGCCAGCAGCGCCACTGTCGGCGACGCCGCCCCGGCACGCTGAACGCGCCGCAAGCGGTCCAGCGCCTTGCGCCGCGCCACGGTGAGCAGCCATGCACGGGGCTGGTCGGGTACGCCCGACCGGCCCCAATGCGTGAGCGCCGCTTCCGTTGCCTCGGACAGCGCCTCTTCGGCAAGATCAAAGTCGCGGAACTGCGCGACGAGGGCGGCCATCAGCCGCCCCCGGTCTTCGGCCAGCACGCGTGCCAGTGCCTCTATTGTCATTCAAACACGACCAGCGGCCGCACCTCGATGGCACCCACCTGCGCCGAGGGGATCTGCGCCGCCCAGGCCAGCGCCGCATCCAGATCCGGACAGTCAAAGATGTAATAACCGCCGAGCTGCTCTTTGGTGTCGGCAAAGGGGCCGTCCATTGTCTCGGTCCGTCCGCCGCGCACGCGCAGCGTGGTGGCCGTGGCGGGCGGGTGCAGCGCGTCCCCGGCGACCAGAACACCGGCCTCGACGGCGCGGCGGTTCAGGTCAAAATACGCGTCGTTCATCGACGCGCCCGATTGCGGAACCTGAGCGGGATCATAATAGATGAGGGCAATGTATTTCATCGGGGTCTCCTGGGTTGGGGTCAGTGTCGCTGCAACAGATCAACCGGGCAAGCCGTCTGCCTGCTGCCGACACCCCAAGGACGCTTGAGCGGGCAGGTTTTCGACACGGCCGCGAAAATTTTTCGCAGGCAGCCCGTGTGGCCTTTCCCTCATCCCCCCTTGCTTCTAAAAGACGCCGCAACCGCCAAGCCCGGGGGACGGAATGCTCGAACCTGAAATCACCGCTGAACTGATCGCTGCGCACGGTCTGAAACCAGACGAGTACGAGCGCATCCTCGAGATCATCGGCCGCGTGCCCAGCTTTACCGAGCTGGGGATCTTCAGCGCGATGTGGAACGAGCATTGCTCGTACAAATCGTCGAAGAAATGGCTGCGTACCCTGCCGACCAGTGGCCCGCAGGTCATCTGCGGCCCCGGCGAAAACGCCGGTGTGGTCGATATCGGCGACGGTCAGGCGCTGATCTTCAAGATGGAGAGCCACAACCACCCGTCCTATATCGAGCCGCATCAAGGTGCGGCGACGGGCGTTGGCGGCATCCTGCGCGACGTCTTCACGATGGGCGCGCGCCCGGTTGCGGCGATGAACGCGCTCAGCTTCGGCCTGCCCTCGCATCCCAAGACCGCGCATATCGTCAAGGGCGTGGTTGAAGGCATCGGCAGCTATGGCAACTGCTTTGGCGTGCCCAATGTCGGCGGCGAAGTGCGCTTTCACGCCAGCTATAACGGCAACTGTCTGGTCAACGCCTTCGCGGCGGGGCTGGCGGATACCGACAAGATTTTCTACTCGGCGGCCTCGGGCGTCGGCATGCCGGTGGTGTATCTGGGCGCCAAGACCGGACGCGACGGGGTTGGCGGCGCGACCATGGCCTCGGCCGAGTTCGACGACACCATCGAGGACAAGCGCCCCACGGTGCAGGTCGGTGACCCCTTCACCGAAAAGCGCCTGATGGAAGCGACGCTGGAGCTGATGCAGACCGGTGCGGTGATCTCCATTCAGGATATGGGGGCGGCGGGTCTGACCTGCTCGGCGGTGGAAATGGGCGACAAGGGCGGCTTGGGCATCAAGCTGCAGCTTGACGATGTGCCGCAGCGCGAAACCAACATGACCGCCTATGAGATGATGCTGTCGGAAAGCCAGGAGCGCATGCTCATGGTCCTGCATCCCGAAAAAGAAGCCGTCGCCCGCGCCGTGTTCGAAAAATGGGATCTCGATTTCGCCATCGTCGGTGAAACCATCCCCGAGGATCGCTTCCTGATCCTGCACGGCAATGACATCAAAGCCGACCTGCCGCTGTCCAAGCTGTCCTCGGAGGCGCCGGAATACGACCGCCCGTGGGTTCCGACCCCCGCCGCAGCGGACATGGAGCCGGTGCCGCAGGTTGATCCGATCGACGCGCTCAAGGCGCTGATCGGCAGCCCGAATTATGCCCATAAATCATGGGTATGGGAGCAATACGACCACATGGTCATGGGCGACACGGTGCGCGTGCCGGGTCTGGGCGCGGGCGTGATCCGCGTCCACGGCACGCCCAAGGCCATCGCCTTTACCAGCGATGTGACCCCGCGCTACGTCAAGGCCAACCCGGTTGAGGGCGGCAAGCAAGCCGTGGCGGAAGCCTATCGCAACCTCACCGCCTGCGGGGCCCTGCCCCTTGCCACCACCGATAACCTGAACTTCGGCAACCCCGAAAAGCCCGAGATCATGGGCCAGCTGGTCGGTGCGATTCAAGGGATCGGCGAGGCTGTGGCGGCGCTGGACATGCCCATCGTGTCGGGCAACGTCTCGCTCTACAACGAGACCGACGGCACCGGCATCCTGCCGACACCGACGATTGGCGCGGTCGGCCTGCTCAACTCGCTTGATGAGCTGATCGCGGGCCAACCCTCGGCGGGTGACTTCGCCATCGTCATCGGCGCGACCGCTGGGCATCTGGGCCAATCCGCCCTGCTGGCCGAAGTCTTCCACCGCGAAGATGGCGACGCGCCGCATGTCGATCTGGTGGCCGAACGCCGCAACGGCGAATTCCTGCGTGCCAACCGCGCGCTGATCAAGGCCGCGACCGATCTGGCCGATGGCGGTCTGGCGCTGGCGGCGTTCGAGATGGCCGAAGCGGCGGGCATGGGCGTCTCGCTCGATGAAGGTGACAGCGCCTTCCTGTTTGGCGAGGATCAGGCGCGCTATCTGGTCGCCTGTAGCTTCGATCAGGCCGAGGCGCTGATGGTCGCCGCGTCCGCCGCCGGTGTGCCGATGAACACGGTCGGCAAATTCGGCGGTGACACGGTGTCGATGGGCGCGTCCTCGGCCCCGTTGGCCGAACTGTCCGCGCGCTATCGCTCGGCCTTTGAAGAGGCGATCGCCTGAGGCCGCTGCCCGAGCTTAAAGCCCGGTGCAGCGCCTGCACGGCGCTGTGCTGCATGGCTCTGCCCTTCGACAAGGGCGACGAGTTCGCGCTCGACAAGCCGGCACTGCACCCCTGCCCCCATCTTGCGGGCCACGCCTGCCAGATCCACGACCGGCTGGAAGCCTCGGGCTTTTCCGGTTGCCGGGGCTATGATTGCCTCGGTGCCGGGCAGCGCCTGATGGCCGAGGTGTTTCCGGGGCAGGACTGGCGGCAAGACGCGACTCTGCGCCGCCCGATGGCCGACGGCTTTGCCGTCCTGCGCCGCATCCACGCCGGGCTGGAGCTTTTGCTTGCCACGCAAAAGCTCGACCTTCCCGACACGCTGGCGCAGGAACGCGCTGCCCTTCTGGACTCCTATCACCCCGCGACCGGCTGGACGCTCGCAACCTTGCAAAGCTTTGACGCACAAGGCCTGCCGCGCCGCTTTTCAACGTTCATGGCGGCACTCAGGCCCTACGTCTGAGCTGCCGCCCCTTGCACCGCGCGGCCCTGCGATTTACATCAAGCTCAGGATCAAGGAGACCCCCAACCATGGCCATCTCGGCGACCGAACTCGAAACCCTGCTGCGCGAGTCCTTCCCGGCGGCCAAGATCACCATCACCGACCTTGCCGGTGACGGCAATCATTATGCGGCCGAGGTGATCGATGCCAGCTTTGCGGGCAAGAACCGTGTGCAGCAACAGCGCGACGTCTATGCCGCCCTCAAAGGCAAGATGGACGGCGCGCAGGGCGATCTGCACGCGCTTGCGCTGACCACCAAAGCCCCCGACTGAACCGGACCACTGCCGTGCGCCCCAGAATCGAACTGTCAAACTGGGCCAGCGCGATGATCATCGCGGCGGCGGCTGTTGTGCTTGGCGTCATCTCGTACCGGCGCGGGCCCGAGCCTGACGCCGGAACCGCGATCACCGCCATGGCCTTCATCTTTCACGCCGTCATTCTGGGGGCGCTGGTGATGATGGCGCTGCGGTTCTCGTCACTGGTTGAAGGGCGCGGTGCGCGCAAAATCGTGACGTTTCTGGCGCTGGCCCTTGGAATTCTGTCGTGCCTGGGCCTTCTCGCGCGCGATTTCGGGATTATCTGACGTAGCAAATACCAGCCAGCCCGACCGGGCGGCGATGACAAAGGGACCAGCGATGAGCGCTCAGGACACGATCCGCCAGACCGTCGAAGCCAATGATGTGGTGCTTTTCATGAAAGGCACCAAGACCATGCCGCAATGCGGATTTTCCAGCCGCGTCGCCGGCGTGCTGAACTTCATGGGCATCGAGTATGCCGATGTGAACGTGCTGGCCGATGCCGAGATCCGTCAAGGGATCAAGGACTTCTCGGACTGGCCGACCATTCCGCAGCTCTACGTGAAGGGCGAGTTCGTCGGCGGCTGCGACATCATCACCGAGATGACCCTGTCGGGTGAGCTGGACCAGTTGTTCGAAGCCAAGGGCGTCGCCTATGACAAGGACGCCGCCGAGAAAATCCGCGAAGCCAACGCCTGATCGCAGGGTTGCTTCGTCACAAAGGCCGGTGCCACGCGCACCGGCCTTTTTTCATGCGCCGACGGATTTCTGTGAACCTTTTGACGGCTCAGCCGACCTATGGCTATCAACGCCACAGGTAATCGCCATGTCCCTGCTCATCGCCGTCCAATTCCTTGCTCTCGTGATCGCCACCGCCACCCTGCGCGCTGTTGTTCAGCGAAACCGCACGGTCAGCGCTCGCCGGCTTGCCGCGCTAGAGGCTTTCGCCGAAGGGCGCGGTCTGGCAGGCTATGTCCGCGGCACCGTGGCCTGACGCGTCGCACAGGGTGATTCAACTTTTGCGCAAGGTGCCTTCATGACCGACGCCCTCCCCGTCTTGTTGTTCATCGCTGCGGTCATGGTCGGCGTCGGTGTTCTGATCTGGCGCAGCCAGCAGATCGAAAAGCGCCGCCGGGCCGCCTATCAGGTCTTTGCGGATCAGCGCGGCCTGACTTACACGCAGAGCAAGGCGCGCGGTGGCCCGACCGTCTTCACCTTCGCTGATGGTGCGCGCGGCCTGACCCTGACCGTCACCCGCAGCTACAGCAAGTCATCGAACGGCAAGAGCCGGTCGTCGCCGGGCCATACCAAGATCCAGATGGCCGACCCGCGCCTTCCCGGTGGCATCGCGCTCTATACGCCCGAAATGGCGGCAGGTGTGGCGGATGCAGCCAGCAAGGTGATGGGGATCTTCGACAATTCGCTGTCAAAGATGCTGCTGGGCAAACTGCTGGGCGACGACATCGGCGCCTATCTGGGCGAGATGCACGACCAGCCAGCCCCTGAGGGCGTGGCGCTGACGATCATGGCAACCGTCAACCCGAACCCCCTGTTCGACGCCCGGTTGATCGAGCATGCCCTGTCGGAAATCCCCGCCGCCCGCAATGCGGAGCGCAAGACCATGGTGCTGATCACCGAAAACGGTCTGCAAATCCGCGCCGGGCGCGACTTCCGCGAGGTGGCCGAGATCGAGCGCTTCCTCGACATCGCCCAGACCCTTCAGGCCGCGCTGCGCCGCTGACGCGGCTCAGCCGCGGGTTTCGAACTGCTCGGCCAGATACTCGGCACGCGCCGCCAGATCCGACATCCGCTCGACCGTGCCCGCCGGGATCGCCGGGGCTGCACTTTGCGCCGGCAGCGCGCGCAGGCGTTCGACCTCGGCCCGCGCAGCACCCAGTTCAGCCTCAAGCTGCTTGACCCGGTCTTCGGCCCCTGCGGTCTTGTCGGCCAGCATCAGACCGGACATCAGCAGCATCTTGGATTCCGGCAGACGGCCGATCTGGCCGATCAGCGTGGTGGCTTCGGCATCCAGCATCGCGGCTGCCGAGCGCAGGTAATGCTCTTCACCCGGAGAGCAGGCGACCTCGAAATTCTTGCCACCGATCGAAACTGTTTCCGTGGGCATCGTCGCCTCCTGTTCAGCGCGATTCAGCCGCAATCAGCGGCTTCAACTCGGCAAGGATTTCTTCCATTTCGGCCATTTCGGCCCGGCGCTCGGCCTGCAACGCTTCCAGCTCGGCCGAGATCGACCGGTTGATCAGCGTCGCATCCGGGAACGCCTCGATCTGCGCATCGCGCAGGCTGGTGTTTGACTCGATCAGCTTCGAATTGGCCCGTTTCAGCCGCAGCATCTCAAGGCTTTGCAGATCGAGCTGCTCGGTCAGCCGCGCCAGACGGCGCTCAAGCTGCGCGATCGTGGTTTCCTGACGCTGCTTGACCTGATGCACCCGCTCGCTCAGTTGGGCATTCGCGGCGCGCTCTTTCTCAAGCGCCTCGCGCAGGCTGGCGATGGTCGCCGTCTGCTCGGGGTCGGGGGCGGCTTCGGCCCGCGCGCCCAAACCAAAGACCGAAGGCTTGGCTGGTTTCGTCGGTGCCCTCTCCAACTGCTGCGAGATCCGCTCGAGCGCGGCCGACAGCCTACGTTCCACCGGGGCCAGATCGCTCATCATACACTCCTCGACTGTGCCCGTCCTCGCGACGCGAATCATGCGCGCATACCCGGAGGGTCATTTTGTTTGTAAGAATACGTTGAAAATCCGCCCTTTCCAACCGATCCGCCGTTGATGCCGCGCCAGTACGCTTGAACTCGAACCGAACCCTGCTATGACGCCCGATAACACCCCCTTTTTATGAGGAACGCTGTCTTGGATATCGCCACGCTCCGCGCCCAGAACCCCGACCACTGGCGTCTCGCCACCGCCATCCGCGTTTTGGCAATGGATGCCGTCGCCGCCGCCAATTCGGGCCACTCCGGCATGCCGATGGGCATGGCTGATGTCGCGACGGTGCTGTTCCAGAACCACCTCAAGTTCGACGCCTCGGCACCCGACTGGGCGGACCGCGACCGGTTCATCCTGTCGGCGGGCCATGGATCGATGCTCATCTACGCGCTGCTGCATCTGACCGGCTATGCCGACATGACGCTCGAGCAGATCAAGAACTTCCGCCAGTGGGGCGCGATCACCGCCGGTCACCCGGAATACGGCCATGTGAAGGGCGTCGAGACCACCACCGGCCCGCTCGGTCAGGGCATCGCCAACTCGGTCGGTTTCGCCATGGCCGAAGAGCATCTGCGCGCCCGCTGGGGTGCCAAGATCCAGAGCCATTACACCTATGTCATCGCCGGGGACGGCTGCCTGATGGAAGGTGTGAGCCAGGAAGCCATCGGCATCGCCGGTCGCCAGAAGCTGTCCCGCCTGATCGTGCTGTGGGATGACAACGGCATCACCATTGACGGCAAGGTCTCGCTGTCGGACGTGACTGACCAGAAGGCCCGCTTCGCCGCCTCGGGTTGGGATGTGTTCGAATGCGACGGCCATGATCCGGCGGATATCGACCGCGCGATCACCGCCGCCAAAGCCTCGCCCCATCCGGCGATGGTCGCCTGCAAGACCCATATCGCCATCGGCTCGTCGGCGCAGGACACCTCCAAGGGCCACGGCGCGCTGACCGACGCCAAACTGATCGCTGACACCCGCGCCGCCTATGGCTGGGAGCATGGCGCCTTCGTCATCCCCGCCGAGATCAAGGCCGCCTGGGAAGCCATCGGTGCCAAGGGCCGCGCCGCGCGCACCGAGTGGGAAGCGCAGATCGCTGCCCTCGCCCCGGCCAAACGCGCCGAGTTCGAGCGGATCTTTGCCCGCGAACTGCCCGCCCGTCTGGCCGCCGCGATCCGCAAGGTCAAGAAAACCGCCGTCGACGAGCCCAAGAAAATGGCCTCGCGCTCAGCCTCTGAAGTGGCGCTCAAGGCGATCAATCCGATCGTCACCGACACCTTCGGTGGCTCGGCCGACCTGACCGGCTCGAACAACACCAAGACCGCCGATCTGGGCGCCTTCGACATCGACAGCCGCAAGGGCCGTTACATGTACTGGGGCATCCGCGAGCACGGCATGTCCTCGGCGATGAACGGCATGGCGCTGCACGGCGGCGTGCGCCCCTACTCGGGCACCTTCATGGCCTTCACCGACTACGCCCGCCCCGCCATGCGGCTGAGCGCGCTGATGGGCATTCCGGTGACCTATGTCATGACCCATGACAGCATCGGTCTGGGCGAAGACGGCCCGACCCACCAGCCGGTCGAGCATCTTGCGATCAGCCGCGCCACCCCCAACACGCTGGTGTTCCGCCCCGCCGATCTGGTCGAAACGGCCGAAGCCTGGGAAGTCGCCCTACAGCAGAAAACCACGCCCTCGGTGATCTCGCTCAGCCGCCAGAACCTGTCGCCCGCGCGCACCACGCACACGGCCAAGAACCTTGTCGCTCAGGGCGGCTATGTGCTGGCCGACTCCGAAGGCAAGCGTCAGGCGATCCTGATCGCCACCGGCTCCGAGGTCGAGATCGCCCTCAAGGCCCGCGAGCTGCTGCAGGCCGAGGGCATCGGCACCCGCGTCGTCTCGCTGCCCTGCATGGAGCTGTTCGCGCAGGCCGATGAAGCCTACCGCAAGCGCGTGCTGCCCGCTGGCCCCGTGCGCATCGGCGTCGAAGCAGGCGTGCGCGCCGGGGGCTGGGATCGCTGGCTGCTGGGCGAGCGCGCCAGAAAGTCCGATTTCGTCGGCATGACCGGTTTCGGTGCCTCGGCCCCGGCCGAGCGGCTCTATCAGGAATTCGGCATCACCGCCGAGGCAATCGTGGCCAAGGTCAAAGCCCTGCTCTGACCCCCCACGCCCCCTGCAAATGTACAACGCCGCCCCTGACCCGGGGCGGCGTTTGTCATTCACCGTGCCTCACATACGCAAAGAGGCTGACAGCACCGGAGGCTTACAGAAAGCTGCGCTCGTCCAAGGCCTTGGCGATCTCGGCCCGCACCAGCTTGCGCACCTGTGCGGTGATCCGCTCGCCCAGTTGCCCATGCAGCTCTTCGCGCACGATCTGCGCAATCATCGCCCGCAGAGCGTCCTCGTCAAGGATACCCTCTTCAAGACCTGCCTCTTCCCTGTCGGAAAGGTCTGGCTGCACGCTCAACGCCTCTGTCGCCACCGGATCGGCCTCGGTTTCGGTCTCGGTCGCAGGCTCGGCCAAGGGCTCGGCTGGCTCTGCCGGTGCAGCCGCAAGGGAGCCGACTGCCGGGACGGGTTCATCCGCCCGCGCAACCTCATCGGCGCGGTGGACGAAACTCAACCGGCCATACAGTTCGGTTACATTCGAGGCTTTCGGATTTTCATCGACCGAGTCGCTCTCCCAACTCCCGCCTGTCGCCGATACCGCCGCCTCAAGCTCGGCGATGGTGGCTTCGAGCTTGCCGAAATCCGGGGCAGGCAGGTCATGCTCCGAGGTCGGCTCATCCCCGTCCAGATCGTCAGCTTTCGCGCCCAGCGTCAGGACCAGCGGCGGTGCCGTGATCCGCTGGGCCTCGGTCAGCACCAGACGCCCGGTGTCGCCACGCGGAGCACCTTCTTGCGCAACCAGACGGCGGATCGACGTCAGAACGTCTTCAATCTCGCGATTGGTCATAGCGTCCGACATGCCTGCACCCCTGCTCATTTTGGGATCAAGGATACCCAAGGATGGCTACGTTAACAACCTTGCATCACATCGCCCGTCAACAGGCGTTCAGCGATAGCGATCCATGATGCGATCCAGCGCCTGACCTTGGGTCGAGGGCGTGACCCGCGCCGGGCCTTGCCGCATGGTGCTGGAATAGGCGCTGACGTCATAGGTCGGGATGCCAAGGTTCAGCGCGGTGACGGTCAACTGACCCATCGAGTTGAGCAAGGCATAGGCCGCCAGCTGCACATTGGCCGCCGCCAGAATGCGCGACGAACGGGCGTCGAGCAGTTCCTGTTCGGCGTTCAGCACATCCAGCGTGGTGCGCGACCCCAGTTCCGCCTCGGCGCTCACGGCGTCATAGGCCGATTGCGCAGCACGGATCTGCTGATCGCCCGCCAGCAAGGTGGCCCGCGCAACGCTCAGCCGTGCCCAGTTCGACGCGACTGACTGCTGCACGGTTGCAACCGTCTGATGCAGCGAGGCGCGCTGCGCCTCGGTCCCGGCAAGTGCCTGACGTTCAACAGAACTCAGCCGCCCGGCCGTGAACAGCGGCACCTGATAGCTGAGCGATGCACTGACCGAATTAGAGTTGCTCGACGGACCCTGCGTTCCCGTCAGTCCGGCGGACAGTGAGCCCGACACCTCACCCAGCCGCTGACGACGGGCGACTTCCATACCGATTTCCGACGACGCGACAAGATGCTGCGCCTGAGTGATCGCCGGGTGATTGCGGCGCGCCAGATCCTGCGCCGCCTCCAGCGAGGCGGGCAGCTGAGGCAGTCGCGGCGGGGCCGAGATCGACGCCGGATAGGCCCCGACGGCGAAATTGTACTGTTCACGCGCGATGGCAACGTCGCCTTCGGCCGACGCCAATGCCGAGCGCGAGGCCGCGAGCCGGGCTTCGGCCAGTGCCACATCGGTACGCGTGGAATCGCCCAGCTCAAAACGTTCGCGTGCAGCGCGCAGTTGTTCGCTGATGACCGAAACGTTGTTGCGCTGCAACTGCACCGTTTGCAGCTGGTTATACAGGTCCAGATAGGCTTGCACTGCCCCCAGAATGACGTTCTGCTCGATGCCGACCAGCGCGGCGCGCGTCGCCAGAACACTCTCGCGCGTCATGTCCAGACTGCGGCGGTTGCGGCCAAAGTCGATCAGCGTCATCGACGCGGTCAGTCCCGCGTTGATGCTGGAATCGGTCAGACCTGTTGTGCCGGCCGTTGCGCTGACCGCGAAACTGACCACCGGATAGAGCGCGGCAATCGCTTGTTGGACGTCTTCATCCGCGGCCCGCAGAAGGGCGCGGTTCTGTTCCAACAGGTTCGAGGTCCGATACGCCCCGACCATGGCATCGGCCAGCGTATCAGCGTTGACCATCAGCGGCGTCGCCAAACCGGCCACCAGCGCAATCCCGGCCACCGCCGAGCGAATCCGTGTCAGTACGCCCATCGCGCCCTCCAAATCTGGTTTCGGCACGCGCCCGCCGGGCGTGGGCCCTGCGCGCCGCCCGCAGGGGCGGCGCACCGCATCAGAGCGCGAAAGCGCGCGTCGCGGCAAAGCCTTCCAGGATCGGCGCCGTTGCGTTGAACGAGTCGCGCCAGCGGATCACGCCGCCATGCTTGACCCCGACACGCACCGTGCCCAAGGCTGCTTCCATGAAAATGGCTGCAACCCGGCCGCCGTCTTTCAGTTGATCGACCAGGGCGGCCGGAAACACTTCAACCCCGCCCTGCACGACAATCGCGTCATAGGGCCCATGGGCCGCAGCACCCGCCGTCGCCACGCCGCGCTCGACAACCACATTGGTGGCACCGATGGATTGCAGCGATGCTTCGGCGTCATCGGCCAGCGACGAATCGGCTTCGAGCGCGACAACCGCCTGCGCCAGATGCGCGATCACGGCTGAGGAATAGCCGGTCCCTGCCGCCACATCGAGCACCAGCTCGTCTTGCTTGATGTCCAGCGCGTCGAGCATTTTGGCCAGCGTACGCGGGTCAAGCAGAACGCGCCCCGCGCCCAGTTGGATATTCTCGCCGACATAGGCGGCTTCGCTCAGCGTTCCGGGCACGAAGCGTTCGCGCGGAATGGCCAGCATGGCCTGAATGATGGTCAGCTTGGTGACGTCGGACGGGCGCACCTGAGTGTCGACCATCATCGTCCTGCGGGTGGCAAAATCGGGCATGGATCAGGCTCCGTCTGGATCTCTGCGCCCCTCTTGCCACAGGGGCCGGGAGCTTGGCAATGCCGCCCCCCTGTCACAGGCGAACTAGGGGGCCATTATGTGGCTTGATGGCACGCAGGCCGAGGGCGTTCAAGCGCAATGTTCAGTTTCGACTGAACATTGCGCCCTGCCCGCGTGCGTGCTCAGGATTCGGGCGGAACGGTGAGGCCGCGCTGGACCGCCGGGCGCGCCAGAAAACGCTCCAGCCAGCCCGGAACGTTGCGCAAGGACTCCCATCCCACCAACGGTTTTGCGTCATAAAACCCGATAACAGTGTTGACCCAGGGGGCGACGGCGATATCGGCGATCGAGTAGTCCCCGACGATCCAGTCACGCCCGTCAAGCTGCTGGTCCAGCACCTTGAGCAGCCGTTCACTTTCCGCGCGATACCGCTCGAAAGGGCGCTTGTCCTCGATATCCTTGCCGGCGAATTTGTGGAAAAACCCTAGCTGGCCGAACATCGGGCCGGCCCCGCCCATCTGCCACATCAGCCATTGCACCGCCTGCCAGCGCAGCGCGGGGTCTTGCGGCAACAGTTTGCCGGTTTTCTCGGCCAGATACATCAGGATCGCGCCACTTTCGAACAGGGCGAGCGGCTGACCGCCCGGCCCGTTCGGGTCGACGATTGCGGGGATCTTGTTGTTGGGGTTCAGCGCCAGAAACTCTGGTGTCATCTGGTCGTTGTCGGCGAAACTGATGCGATGGCCCTCATAGGGCAGCTCCAGCTCTTCCAGCGCCACGCTGACCTTGACGCCATTCGGCGTCGGCAGCGAATACAGCTGCAGGCGATCGGGGTGTTGGGCGGGCCAGCGGCGGGTGACGGGGTGGTCGGCGAGTGTCGGCATGATCGCTCCGGGTGAAAGGGTCAGACAACGGGCTGGTCAAAATACAACTTGATAAGCCGCCATTTGCAGGCATGACTCATACGTCTAATCGAGGTAAACGCCGCAGCGACCCGCTTCAAGATGCAGGGCAAAGGTGAACAAAGGGACAAGAAGGTATGCTTAAAGAATTTCGCGACTTTATCGCCCGCGGTAATGTCATGGACATGGCAGTCGGTATCATTGTCGGCGCCGCGTTTACCGCGATCGTCAGTTCGCTGGTGGCCGATCTGATCAACCCGATCATCGGACTTTTCACCGGTGGCGTCGATTTCACCAACAATTATTTCGTTCTGTCGGGCGAGGTTCCAGCCGACGCCAGCCTGACCGCCGCGCGCGACTCCGGGGCATCGGTCTTTGCCTATGGGTCCTTCATCATGGCGATCATCAATTTCCTGATCATCGCCTGGGTGGTGTTCATGCTGGTCAAGGGCGTCAACAAGGTCAAGGACTCGGCCCTGCGCAAAGAGGCTGAGGCAGCACCTGCCGCCGCCGAACCCGCCGCGCCCCCGCCGCCCTCGCCCGAGGCGCTGCTGACCGAGATCCGCGATCTGCTGGCCGCCCGGGCCTGACCAACACGCCAGCGCTAGCCATGATGGGGCGGGTCTGTCGAGGCCCGCCCTTTTTCAGTGGCACGGCCTGCGGTCACGCGGAGGAACCAAACACCTCATCGCCGGCGCTCCACAGCGCAATCAGGTCGGTCAAGGTGTCGCGGCCATCACCGGCCATCCGCAAGGCCAGTGCATCGGTTCCGATCAGCGCGGCGACGCGCCATGCGTCCTGCGCGGCTGCCAAAGCCGGGGGGCCCGCGCCGAGCATCTCTTCAATCGCATTCGCCGCAAGGGTGAAGGGCAGCGCCAGCGTCAGCGCCGGAATCGTCGGCGATCCGGCGACCAGTTGGTGCGCCAGATCCACAACAACGACTCGCGCCGCTGCCTGCTCGACCAGAAGCCGCGTCACCACGGTTTCGGTCAAGGCGTCGATTACGTCCGTGGTTAACACCCGGAACAGTCCCCACGTCCCCGCGCCGAAACGGCACGCACCCGACGTTTTCATAGCGCAATCGAAAGGATACGCAAACGCCGGGGTTCGGTTAGTCAGGTGTTTTGGTCGGGCTCGGTGTCCGGCAGCGGCGAAAGATCGCGCACACCGCGCGCCGGGCCATCCGCCGTGAAGCTGGCCCACCCCGCCCCGTCGCGCGGCTCGGGCAGCGTATCCGGCCGCTCGTTCAGGTGGATATGAACCTTGGCGATGAACAGCGCGGTAATCGGCGAGGTCAGGAACAAGAACAGCGAAATCAGCAGCTCATGCGCCGAAAACCGCCCTTCGGTGGCAAATACAAAGATCATCGAACCGATCAGCACGCCGCCGACGCCCAGCGTCGTGGCCTTGGTCGGCGCGTGCAGCCGGGTCATGGCATCTGGCAGCCGGATCAGGCCATACGAGCCGACAAGCCCAAAGAAGGCCGCGATCAGCAGGAAAGCCGAGACAGCGATATCGGCCCACAGGGGAAGGTCATAGTCCATGCGCTTGCTCCCTTACTCGATGATATCGCCGCGCAGAAGAAAGCGGCAGTAGCTGACGGTCGAGATAAAGCCGACCAGGGCAAAGAGCATCGACACTTCAAAGAAGATCGACGATCCCAGCGCGATCCCGAGCAGGATCAGCAGGGCGATGGCGTTGATCACCATGGTATCCAGCGCCAGAATCCGGTCGCTGATGTTGGGACCGGTGGCCACGCGCCACAGGTTCAGCAGCAACCCCAGTGAGAAGGCACCGATGGCGATGGTCAGGGCATAACCGATCATTCGAAGATCTCCTTCAGACGGCGTTCATAGCGGGCCTTGATGTCATCCCGCACAGCCGCCGGATCGGGCGCGTGCAGGCAATGCACCAGAATGGCGTGACCATCAGCGGCCAGATCGCACGATACCGTGCCCGGCGTCAGCGTGATCGTCACCCCCAGCACGGTGATCGCTTCGGGCGAGGTGATGTCGAGCGGCACACAGATCCACGCCGGTTGCAGCGACTTGCTGGGCTTGAACAGCACGATCAGCGCGACCTCGGCGTTGGCCTTGACGATGTCATAGAGCACGATCAGGCCGTATTCGATGACAACCAGTGGCCGGCTGAGCCGGGGCATATCAGGCCAATAGGGCCGGATCAGCATCGGCACGAGAAGCCCCAGCAGCACGGCGAAAACAATCGAGTTGATCGCGACGGTATTGACCAGCAAGAGCCAGCAAATCGCCAGAACCACCGACAAAACCGGATGGGGCAGCAAACGCGACAGCATGTCAGTGTCCCTCTTCTTGCGGTGCGTGGCTTTGCGCCGGGGCACCGTGGTCTGCACCGTGCAGCGCGTCGGCAAGCTCTTCTTCCTGCTCGGCGCGCGCGATGCGCTCCTCGGGCGTGCCCAGCACGGCATAGATATACTCGGACGCGTTATAGAGCTGCGCCGCCGTCGCCGTCGTGTAGCGCGACACCGGCCCCGCCGCGACGGTCAGGGCGACAACCAGCGCCAGCAACGCGCCCAGTGCGGCAAGGCCCCAGCCTGAGGTGCTGCCCGGCGCAACCTCGAAGCCGTCGGATGCCGGGGCGACATTGTCGTAGGGCTTCCAGAACAGCTGCGAGCCAGCACGGGAAAAACCCACCACCGCGATCAGCGAGGTGACCAGCACAAACGCCCAGCCCCAGACCCACCAATCCTCGGCCCGAATGGCTTGCAGCACCATCAGCTTGCCCAGAAAACCCGACAGCGGCGGCATACCCGCCGAGGCAATCGCGGCCATGAAGAACAGGGCCGAAATCAACCCGCCCCCGACAATCGGGGCCTGCAGACGCAGCGCCGAATTCCCGCGCCGGGCGCGGACCTGATCGACGACCAGAAACAGCGCAGCCCCGGCGAGGGTCGAGTGAATGAGGTAGTAGAGCGCCGCGCCCGTCGAGGCTTCGGTAAACGCGCCCACCGCCAGAAACAGCGTGCCCATCGAACCAATGGCCGAGAACGATGCCACCCGTGCCAACGTCCCGCCACCCAGCACGCCGATCATGCCGATCGCCAGCGTGACCATCGCCGCAGGCGCAATCACGTCGCTGACCAGCCCGCCCATCGAGGCCAGTGTCGTCGGGAAGATCAGCGTGAACACGCGGATCACCGAATAGGCGCCGACCTTGGTCATCACGGCAAACAACGCAGCCACCGGCGCAGGCGCCAGCGCATAGGTGTTGGGCAGCCAGAAATGCATCGGCAGCAGCGCGCCCTTGAGCACGAAGACCAAGAGCAGCAGCGCCGCCGTCACCCGCACCAGTGCCGCGTCGCCGTCAGGTAACTGCGTGGCGCGCTCAGCCAGATCGGCCATGTTGAGCGAGCCGAAGACGGCATAGAGCGTCCCCAGCGCGAACAGGAACAGCGTCGATCCGGCGAGGTTGTACATCACATACTGAACGCCGCCGCGCAGCCGCATCCGCCCGCCGCCATGGGTCATCAGACCGTACGAGGCGATCAGCAGGATCTCGAAGAACACGAACAGGTTGAAGATGTCACCGGTCAGCATTGCGCCGAACAGGCCCATCAGCTGGAACTGATACAGCGCATGGAAGTTCTTGCCGCGCTGATCCCAGCCGGTGCCCGTCGCATAGGCCAGCACCACCAGCCCCAGCACGGCGGTCAGCGTGACCATCAGCGCGCTCAACCGGTCCAGCACCAGCACGATCCCAAAGGGCGCGGGCCATGAGCCCAACTCGTAGCTTTCCACAGCCCCGCTTTGCGCCGCGACCAGCAGCGCCAGCGTCATGGCGACCATCAGCACAGACGAGGTGAGTCCCGCCACGCGTTGCAGCACGACATCGTGGCGCATCGTGAGAATGATCAGCGCACCGATGAAGGTGGGCAGCAGAATGGGGGCGATAATCCAGTGTTCCATGTCGGCCCCTTAGTTCCCGGTCTCTGGCTGTTCGCCGGGTTTCTCGATGTCGATCGCATCGGTTCCGGCGTTCAGATACGACCCCAGCGCCAGGATCACCACCAGAGCGGTCATCCCGAACGAGATCACGATGGCCGTCAGCACCAGCGCCTGCGGCAGCGGGTCGGTCATCACCTCGGCCGCGCCCAGGATCGCCGGGGCTCCGGCCACCAGGCGGCCCGAGGTGAAGATGAAGACGTTCACCGCATAGGTGAGCATCGACAGCCCAAGAACGACCGGAAAGGTCCGCAGCCGCAGCATCAGATAGATGCCCGCCGCCGTCATCGAGCCGATAGCAATGGCAACCAGTGCTTCCATGTCAGCGGGCCTCTTCAATCTTGGCGACCAGATTGGCGCGCGGGTCAATGTCCATGGGGGTCAGGTTCACCCCCTCGCCGGCCCGCACACCGATCCGGCTGAGGCTGGCCAGCGCCAGCATCACGGCGCCCACGACCGTCAGGAACACGCCCAGATCGAAGGCCGCAGCACTGGCAAGGTGGATCTTGTCCAGCGGCCAGATCTCGACGTAGACGCTGCTCGAGGTCAGGAAATTCCAGCCCAGCACCATGCTGACCAGCCCGGTCACCACAGCGATCAGCACGCCGGTGGCGATCACGCCGTGATAGGCAACCTTCTGACGCTCCTGCGTCCAGGCGAAACCGGACGCCATGTACTGCATCAGCAAGGCGATGGCGACGACCAGACCGGCGATGAACCCGCCGCCCGGCTCGTTATGGCCGCGCAGGAAGATATAGATCCCCACCACCAGCGAAATCGGCAGCGCGACGCGGGTCGCCACCACCATCATCAGCGGGTGGCGGTCCCGCGCCTGTGCCATATCGGGCACCCAGTTCATCAACCGGCGCGAAGCGGGGCCGACAAGGATCACCTCGACCAGCGCATAGATCACCAGCGCGCCGATCCCGAGCACGGTGATCTCGCCCATGGTATCAAAGCCCCGGAAGTCGACGAGGATCACGTTGACCACGTTATTGCCGCCGCCGCCGATATACGAGTTGGCGACATGGTAGTCGGCAATCGTCGGCAGGCTCATGTCGCGGGTCAGGATGGCGAACGCCAGCGCGCCCACACCGCCGCCCGCAACCAGCGCGATAACGCCGTCACGGATCCGGCGCGCGGGTGACGATCTCGCGCGGGGTTTCCTTGGGCAGATAGTTCAGCGCCAACAGCAGCAGGATGACCGTCACCACCTCGACCGTAAGCTGCGTCAGGGCCAGATCGGGGGCCGAGAAGCGCACAAAGGTCATCGACACCACCAGCCCGCAGATCGAAATCACGATCAGCGACACAAAGCGCATCCGGTGGACCGCGACCACACCGATAGACGCGACCATGATCAGCACGAAGAAGATCAGCTCGACCGGACCCACCGGCAGCATCGCCCGCGTCCCCGGCGTGAACGACCCGCCCCAGAACGCCCAGGCGCCATAGGCGACGACGACCACGGTAAAGATCCCCAGATAGCGCGAGATCGCCCCGTCATGCAGCGCCAGCGTCAGCTCATCCGTGCCGCGCGCGGCAGCCTCGACGATGGCGTCAAAGATCGACTTGGCCTCGGGCCGCGGGGCGTTGTCCCAGAAGGGTGCGAGGCCACGCTGGAAGGCCAGCAGCACGATGCCCACGGCAACCGCGATGCCCGACATGATCAGCGCCGGCGTCACGCCATGCCACAGCGCCAGATGCTCGTGCACCGTCTCGCCGGTCACCGCACTGGCGACGACATCAACAAAGCTGCCGACGGTCTGCGCGGGGAAAATGCCGATCACCAGCACCAGCACCGCCAGAATCGCCGGGGATACCCACATGCCGAAGCCCGGATCATGCGGGTGGTGCGGGTAGTCGTTGCGCACCGGGCCAAGGAAGGTGTGGAAGATGAAACGCAGCGAATAGGCGACCGAGAAGATCGCGCCGATCGTGGCAATCACCGCAAACCAGGTGCCGGTGTCATGCGCGGCCTCCAGCATCATTTCCTTGGACAGAAAGCCGTTGAAGAATGGAATCCCGGCCATCGACAGCGCCGCAATCGTGCCGATGGTAAACGTCACCGGCATCAGTTTGCGCAACCCGCCCAGCAGGCGGATGTTGCGGGTATGCGCCTCGTGATCGACGATCCCGGCAGTCATGAACAGCGCGGCCTTGAAGGTCGCGTGGTTGATGATGTGGAACACCGCCGCCGTCGCCGCATACTCGGTGCCCAGCCCCAGAAGCAGCGTGATCAGGCCCAGATGCGAGACCGTCGAGAACGCCAGCAGCGCCTTGAGGTCATCCTTGAAGAGCGCAATCACCGCGCCCAGCACCATGGTGATCAGCCCTGCCCCGGCGACCAGCCAGAACCACTCGGGCGTGCCCGACAGCACCGGCCAGAGCCGCGCCATCAGGAACAGCCCGGCTTTCACCATCGTGGCCGAATGCAGATAGGCCGACACCGGCGTCGGCGCGGCCATGGCATGCGGCAGCCAGAAGTGAAACGGGAATTGCGCCGATTTGGTGAACGCGCCCAGCAGGATCAGGATCAGCGCGGGCAGGTAGTATTCCGACGACCGGATCGCGTCGCCCTGCTGCAGGATTTCGTGGATGTTGTAGCTGCCCGCGATCTGACCCAGAATCAGCATCCCGCCAATCATCGCCAGCCCGCCGAGGCCGGTCACGGCCAGCGCCATCCGGGCGCCTTGGCGACCTTCGGGCAGATGCTTCCAAAAGCCGATCAGCAGGAAAGACGAAAGCGAGGTCAGCTCCCAGAAGATCAGCAAAAGCAGGATGTTATCGGATAGAACGATCCCCACCATCGCGCCCTGAAAGAGCAGCAGATAGGTGAAGAAATTGCCCATCGGGTCGTCTTTGGACAGGTAGAACCGCGCATAGACGATGATCAGCAGACCGATGCCCAGGATCATCGACGCGAACAACAGACCCAGCCCGTCGAGCATGAAGGTCACGTTCAGACCGATGACCGGCAACCAGTCCCAGCCTTGGGTGATCACCTCGCCGCGCATCACCGCAGGGGCGTTCAGCAGCAGGCCGATCAGCGCCAGGGCGGTGACGGAAAAGGTGACGCTGGCGCAGGTGTTGCGACCCGCGCGGATCATCAGACCGGGAAGAAGAGCGCCAAGAAAAGGCAGCGCCGCGATCAGGGCAAGGGACATGCAGGTTCCTTTGTCCGAGGGCAGCCTTGCAGGGCGCCGTTGGGGTGGGACGGGCTCACTCCAACCCGCGGCCTTAACATTGAAATCACAGACAGGAAGTCAAGCAAAACCGACGCGATCACAGGGCCGTGAGGCCCCCTTGAAAATTAAACGGGCGGCCCGTTTCGGGGCCGCCCAACCGCACCGCAAAGGTGCGAAACCGACTTAGGCCAGCGCGAGGTTGGTCGCCGACTGGCGGCCGTCACGGCTGGTTTCCAGATCGAAGGTCACTTTCTGACCGTCGTCCAGGCCACGCAGACCAGCACGCTCCAGCGCGGTGATGTGCACGAAGATGTCTTTCTGACCGCCTTCGGGCTGGATGAAACCAAAACCCTTGGTGGCGTTGAACCATTTCACGGTGCCAGTGGCCATCGTGATACTCCTGTTTAGCGCTGCCCACAGAATGTGACAGCCCGGCTCAGTCAAATCGGGATCGAGCGCAGGGTGCCCGTTGCGGGGCCTAGACAGGTCGATAGAGATAACGTCGCTTGCCTGATTTGCCCTAAAACCGCCCCTGACTCAAGGAAATTCGCGGTGAGAGGCCAAAGAGCGGGCCATGTTCCGCTGCCGGGGGGTCGTGGCAGGCGTCAATCTTTCATCAACCACACGCGGTCTAGGGTGCTCACGGGAGAACCCGGAACCTGCGATGAAAACGCCTCAGCTGCTGCTTGCCCTCATGTGTCTCTATGCCGCACCCCTGCCCGCCCGCGCGGTGCCGGAATTATGCAGAATCCGCCGCCGTCACGGCGGCGAGAGAGGCAAACGTGCCCGTCGATGTGCTGCTCGCCATCGCGTTGACGGAATCAGGGCGGCAGGCTGACGGGCGGATGCGACCCTGGCCCTGGACCGCCAATGCCGAGGGGCGCGGCTACTGGTTTGACACACGGCAAGAGGCGGTGGATTTCGCCCACCGCTTGCTGGCGCGCGGCCAGCGGCTGTTCGATCTGGGCTGCTTTCAGATCAACTGGTACTGGCATGGTGAGCATTTCACCCGCCCTGACGACCTGCTCGATCCCCTGACCGCCGCCCGCTATGCCGCCCGGTTCCTGGCAACGCTCCATGACGAGTTCGGCTCGTGGGAAGGCGCGGCAGGCGCCTATCACTCGCGCAACCCGCAGTTCGCCAACCGCTACCGCGCCCGCTTCAGCACCCTGCGCGCGGGCTTGAGCGTCAGCGCCCCGACCATCCCCGACCCGCCCGCGGTCCGTGTGAACACCTTCCCCCTGTTGGCGGGTGCCCTGACCCAAGGCGCCTCGCTGGTGCCCTTGGCCCTGCCCAACGTCCGCCCGCTGTTCGAGGCCGCTCCATGAACCTTTCGCTCAAGAACTTCTTCCAGCCCACTGTCCTGCTGGCCCTCGCCCTGATGGCGGTGATCGTGATGATGATCCTGCCGATGCCTGCGTGGATGCTCGATATCGGTCTCGCCGCGTCCTTTGCGCTGGCGATCCTGATGTTCACCATCACCCTGTTCATCGAACGCCCGCTGGATTTCTCGATCTTCCCCACCGTCCTGCTCGCGTCCCTCATGTTGCGGCTCTCGCTCAACGTCTCGTCGACCCGGCTGATTATCGGCGAGGGTCACACCGGGCCCCAGGCGGCAGGCAGCGTGATTCAGGGGTTCTCCAGCTTCATCATGGGCGGCAGCGTGTTTCTCGGCGTCGTGGTGTTCTGCGTGCTGTTGATCGTCAATTTCATCGTCATCACCAAAGGCGCGGGGCGCATGGCCGAAGTCGGCGCACGCTTCGCGCTCGACGGGATGCCGGGCAAACAGCTGGCCATCGACAGCGACATGTCCGCCGGGGCCATCACCCATGCCGAGGCCAAGGCGCGGCGCGAGCAGGAACAGGCCGAGACTACCTTCTTCGGCTCGCTCGACGGCGCCTCGAAATTCGTCAAGGGAGACGCCGTCGCCGGGCTGTTGATCACTCTGCTCAACATCGCCGTCGGGCTGATGATGGGCACGCTGATGCACGGCATGCCCCTTGGGGAAGCCTTTGAAACCTATGCGATCCTCACCGTCGGCGACGGTCTTGTCAGCCAGATCCCCGCCGTCATCATCTCCATCGCCGCCGCGTTGCTGCTCGCCCGCGGCGGGGCCAGCGGCGCGACCGACAGCGCGCTGGTGACCCAACTGGGCCGCTACCCTTCGGCCCTGCTCACCGTCGCCTTTCTGATGGGTCTTCTGGCGCTGATCCCCGGCCTGCCCTTTGTCCCCTTCGTCAGCGGGGCCGCCCTGCTCGGCGTGTCGGCCTGGGCTGCCCGCCACGCCGCAGCCGCCAGAAAGACGGCAGCCGAAGCCCCCCTGCGCGCGAAGACCAGGGCACGTCGCTGGGCGATGTGCTGGACCTCGATGAGATCCACGTCACCTTTGCCCCCGATCTGGTGCCGATGGTGCTGGACCCGGCCACCGGCCTCGACGCGCGCATCATGAACATGCGCAACCATGTCGCGCGCAATTTCGGCCTGCTGTTACCTGAGATCCGGCTGACCGATGACCACGGCCTTGCGCCGGGCGAATATGCCATCCTCATTCAAGGCGTCGAACAGGGCCGCGACCGGTTGCGCCCCGACCGCCGCCTTGCCCTGTTGCCCGATGGCGGCGGCGCGCGCGCCCCGGACGGGATCGACGTCAAGGAGCCCGTCTATGCCGCTCCCGCCCGCTGGATCAGTGCCGAGGATGAAGAGACCGCGGCGCTGAGCGGCCTCACCGTCGTTGGCCCGGCCGAAGTGCTGGCGACGCACCTGCTCGAAGTGCTGAAAACCAACTTTGCCCGCCTGCTGACCCTGCGCGGCCTGCGCCGCATGCTCGACGAGATGACCAACCTCACCGACCGTGCCCGCGCCGACTCGAACCGCCGCCTGATCGACGAGCTGATCCCCGACAAGGTGCCTATCGACACCCTGCTCGCCGTGCTGCGTCTTCTGCTGGACGAGCGGGTCTCGATCCGCAACCTGCCGATGATTCTGGAAAGCATCGCCGAACTGCGCGTCCAGCATCTGGGCCCCGAGGCCGTCTGCGAACATGTCCGCCAGCGCATGGGCTTTCAGCTGGTTGCCGGGCTCAAGCGCGCCGACGGCACGCTGCCGCTGGTGCAGCTGGACCCGGCCTGGGAAGAGGTCTTCACCCGCTACCAGATCGACGGCGAGCGTGGCAGCCTGGACATCGCCCTGCCCCCGGCCGATTTTGGCCGCCTCGCCAATGCACTGGCCGAGACCTTCTCGAATCTGGCCGAGATCGGCACCAACGCCGCCCTCGTCTCGCCCGCCCGCCGCCGCCGCTTTTTGCGAACGGTCATGGCGGCGCGCGACGTCGCCGCCCCGGTGCTGGCGTTTGAGGAAATCGGCATGGAAGCGCGCCCCGCTCTGGTCGGTCAGGTCGCCGCATGACCGCCGAGATGTTCAGCGCCCTGATGGCGCTGGTCACGCAGGTGCAGGCCTATCTGGCGGCGGGCGGTCTGGTCTTTGCCCGTATCGGCCCGCTCTTTGCGCTGGTTCCCGCCTTCGGTGAACGCGTGGTCCCCGCCCGTATCCGGCTGATCGCCGCCCTCGCCACCACCGTGGTGATCGCCCCCGCTGTCGTCGACCTGCTCCCGGTCCCGCGCGCCAATCCGGTCTCGGTGGCGCTGTTTCTCGGCTCGGAATCCCTGATCGGGCTGATCCTGGGCATGGCGCTGCGCCTGATGGTCATGGTGCTGCAGATGGCAGGCACCAAGGCGGCGCAGGCCACCTCGCTGGCGCAGGCCTTCGGCGGCGCGGGCGTCGATCCGCAGCCCGCCATTTCGCAGGTTCTTGTCATGGCCGGGCTCTGCGCGGCGGCAATGGCGGGCCTGCCCGAGCGTCTCGTGCAGTATCTGGTCCTGTCCTATGACCTTTTCCCGCCCGGTCAGTGGCCCAGCCCCTCGGCGCTGGCGCAATGGGGCGTGGCGCAGGTCTCGCATGCGTTCGCGCTGGCCTTCTCGCTGGCCGCCCCCTTCGTGATCGGTGCCGGCCTCTACAACCTCGCCCTCGGCGTGATCAACCGCGCCATGCCGCAGCTGATGGTGGCTTTTGTCGGCGCACCCGCCCTCACACTGGGCGGCCTGATCCTGCTGCTCCTCGCCGCCCCCGTCATGCTGCGCTTCTGGCTCCCCGCCTTCCTGACAGTGCTCACGGACCCGCTGAGCATCGCGCCATGAGCGAGGATGACGGCGCCGACCGCCCGCACGAGGCCACCCCGCGAAAGCTCGACGAAGCGCGGCGCAAGGGCGATATGCCCCGCACCACCGACCTCACCGCTGCGGCGGCAGCGGCGGGGTTTCTGGCGCTGGTCCTGCTGCCGGGCGGCTGGGTGCCGCCCCGGATCGGCACGATCGGCGCGAACCTGCTGGACCGCGCCGACAGCATCGCCCCCGTGCTCTTGGGCGGCGGCAGCGCGCTCGGCGGCACGCTGCTTTCCGGCATCGGCGCGGCGATGGCCCCGGCGATGCTGATCCCCGGCCTGTGCGCGCTCGCCGTGCTCTTCGCCCTGCGCGGCATCGTTTTTGCCCCCGAGAAACTCTCGCCCAAGCTGTCGCGCATCTCGCCGCTGTCGAATGCCAAGAACAAGTTCGGCCTTTCGGGTCTGATGGAATTCGCCAAATCCGCCCTCAAGCTGCTTATCTACGCCACACTCCTGTGGCTCTTTCTGACCGCCCGCCTGCCCGAACTGATGCTGACCATCGGCCAAAGCCCCGGACAGGCCACCGTGGCGATGCTGAGCCTGATGGCGGAATTCTGGACGCTTGTGGTGGTGATCATGGTGGCCATCGGCGCGCTGGATCACCTGTGGCAGGTCTTCGACCATTCCCGCAAACAGCGCATGTCGCATCAGGAACTGCGCGAGGATCACAAGCAGGCGGAAGGCGATCCCCATGTCAAACAACAGCGCCGCCAGCGCGCGCATGAAATCGCCACCAACCAGATGCTCGCCGCCGTTCCCACCGCCGCCGTGGTCGTCGTGAACCCGACGCATTACGCCGTCGCGCTGGCCTGGACCCCCGGCAGCACCGGCGCGCCGGTTTGCGTCGCCAAAGGCGTCGACGAAATCGCTGCGCGCATCCGCGAGGCCGCGCAAGAGGCCGGCGTGCCCATCCATTCCGACCCGCCCACCGCCCGCGCGCTGCACGCCACCGTCGAGCTGGGACGAGAGATCAGCCCTGATCACTACCGCCCCGTTGCCGCCGCCATCCGCTTCGCCGACGCCATGCGCAGCAAGGTCCGCGCCCGCCAGGGGTCGCGCTGATGGACCGCCGCCGCGCCCAATCCCTCGCCCGGCTCGCCCAACTCGCTGCGCTCACGCGCGCAGCCGAACTGGCCAAACTCGCCGCCGTCGCCCAGTCGCGCGCCCGGCTGAAAGCCGCGCTCGACACTGTGCGCCAGACCGAGGCCCCGCTCGACCCGGCCGAGGCCATCGCCGATCCCGCGATGATCGGTGCCCGCCTCGCCCATCGCCGCTGGAGCGAGGTCCAGCAACGCCGCCTCAACCAGCAACTCGCGCTGGTTTCCGCCGACTGGCTGCGCCAGAAACCCGCCGCCGCTCGCGCTTTCGGCCGCGCCGCCGTGCTCGAGGAGCTCAGCCAAAAGGCTCACACCGACCTGCACAACGACAAAGAGCGCAAGACGTGAACCCTGCGCCCCTCATCTGTCCCAAAATATCCCGGGGGAGGCCGCCAGGCCGTGGGGGGCAGCGCCCCCCGCGCGCGCTGAGGGGGCTCGATGCCCCCGAAGCGCGCCACCCCTTATGCCGGCATCCGCTGCTCGACGACTTCCGCCCACCACGAACATCCCGCAGGGATCGCATTATCATCGAAATCATAGGCCGGATGGTGCACCATCGCCGTGTCACCATTGCCGACCAGAATATACGCGCCCGGCCGCTCCTCGAGCATGAAGGCGAAATCCTCGCCGCCCATGATCAGCGGCGCAGGCGCGCAGGCTCCGGCGACCTTCTCGGCCACCCGCGCCGCAAATTCGGTCTGCTCGGGGCTGTTCACCATCACCGGGTAGCCCTTGTTATACGTCACATCCGCCTTGGCGCCGAAGCCCGAACAGATCCCCTCGGCCAGCGCCTTGATGCGAACCTCGGCCATCAACCGGGTATCGGCATCCATCGTGCGCACTGTCCCGCGCAACTCGACATGCTGCGGGATCACGTTGAAGGCCTCGGATTCGGTGCGGAACGACGTCACCGACACCACCAGATTCTTCACCGGATCATGGTTGCGGCTGGCGACGGTCTGCAGCGCCGTCACCAGTTGCGCCGCCACCACCGTGGTATCCACCGTCTCATGCGGCTTGGCGGCATGCCCGCCCTTGCCCTCGACATGGATGGTAAACGTATCGGTCCCGGCAAAGAACGCCCCCTCGCGGATCGCGAAGCTGCCCAGCGGCAGGCCGGGCATGTTGTGCATGCCGTAGACCTCCTGAATGCCCCAACGATCCATCAGCCCGTCGTCGCACATCACCTTGCCGCCCGCGCCGCCCTCTTCAGCGGGTTGGAAAATGATCACCGCCGTGCCGTCGAAATTGCGCGTCTCGGCCAGATATTGCGCCGCCCCCAGCAGCATGGCGGTGTGCCCGTCATGGCCGCAGGCGTGCATCTTGCCCGGCGTCTTCGACGCATGCGGCGCGCCCGTCGCCTCAAAGATCGGCAGCGCGTCCATGTCGGCGCGCAGCCCGATCACCTTGCCCGATGCCGTGGCGCGCCCCTTGATCACCGCCACCACGCCGGTGCGCCCGATCCCCTCGACCACCTCGTCGCACCCAAAGCCGCGCAGCTTTTCGGCGACGATCCCGGCGGTGCGGTTCACATCGAACAGCAGCTCCGGGTTTTCATGAAAGTCGCGCCGCCACGCGGTGATTTCGGGCAGCAATTCGGCAAAACGGTTCTTGACCGGCATTCTGTCTCTCCTCGCTCAGGCGTTCAGCGGCATGCGCTGTTCGGCCAGCGTGGCGAACCAACTGCAGCCGGCAGGGATCGCCTCGTCGTTGAATTCATACTCCGGGTGGTGCAGATCGGCCGAGGCCCCGTTGCCCAGCAGGATGAATGCCCCCGGACGCTCGGCCAGCATTTCCGAGAAATCCTCGCCGCCCATCGAGGGCACGACGTCGGTTTTCACCGCCCCCGCCACCAGCTGCGCCGCCGCCATCGCGTGGTCGGTCTGGTCCTCGGCGTTGATCGTCGGCAAGACGCCGTCGACATACAGGAATTCGACCGTCGCACCATATGCCGCCGCCGTCGACTCCGCGATCACCTTCATGCGGTCGCGGATCATTTCCTTGGTCGGCACATCGAAGGTGCGCACGGTGCCGGTCAGCTTGACCGAGGCCGGGATGACGTTATGCGCCATCGTATCGGTGGCAAAGCCGGTAACGGAAACCACCGCCGGTTGCTGCGGGTCGACGTTGCGCGCCACCACCTGCTGCATCGCCATCACGATGGCCGAGGCCGCCAGCGTCGAGATCGTAGCTGACATGCGGCTGCGCGCCATGGCCGCCCTTGCCCTTGACGGTGATCTCGAAGAAATCCGCCGCCGCCAGCAGCGGCCCCGATTTGATCGCGAACTGACCGGCGGGCAGGCCGGGCATGTTGTGCAGCCCGTAAACCTCCTGAATGCCCCAACGGTCCATCAAGCCGTCCTTGAGCATCGCGCGCGCCCCGCCGCCGCCCTCTTCGGCGGGCTGGAAAGCCAGCACAACGGTGCCGTCGAAATTGCGCGTCTCGGCCAGATATTTCGCCGCACCCAGCAGGATCGACGTATGCCCGTCATGCCCGCAGGCGTGCATCTTGCCCGCCTCGGTCGAGGCATGGGCGAGGCCCGTTTGCTCGATGATCGGCAGCGCGTCCATGTCGGCGCGGAACCCCAGCACCTTGCCCGATCCGCTCTGCCGCCCCTTGATCACCGCGACGATGCCCGACTGGCCGACGCCCTCGGTCACCTCATCGACGCCGAAGTCGCGCAGCAGAGCCGCGACCTTGGCCGTTGTGCGGGGAAGATCGAAACGCAGTTCGGGATGGGCATGCAGATCCTGACGCCAACCGGCGATCTCAGGCAGCAGTTCGGCGAAACGGTTCTTGACGGGCATCAGTTGATCTCCAACGGCATACGACGTTCAGCGAGGGTGACGAACCAGCTGCAACCGACCGGAATGATCGCGTCGTCGAACTGATAGGCGGGGTGATGGCACATCGGCGTGTCGCCGTTGCCGAGGAACAGATACGCGCCGGGCCGCGCTTCAAGCATGAAGGCGAAATCCTCGGCCGGCATCACCGGCGCGATATCGCGGATCACCGAGCCCGAGACTTCTTCGGCACAATCGGCAGCGAAATCGGTCTGGTCGGGGTGGTTCACCGTCACCGGATAGCCCAGCCGGTAATCCACCGCCGCCACCGCGCCATAAGCCTGCGCCGTCGCGGGCACCAGCGCCTCGATCCGTTGCTGCGCCAGAATGCGCAGCGCCGGGTCCAGCGTACGCACGGTGCCTTTCAGCGTGACCTCATGCGCGATCACGTTCGACGCGACGGAATCGGTGCGGAAGCTGCCGACGCTGACCACGACGCTGCCCAAGGGGTCGATGTTGCGCGAGACGATGCTCTGCAGCGCGATGACGATATGGCTGGCGACCAGCGTGGTGTCGATGGTCTGATGCGGCATCGCGGCATGGCCGCCCTTGCCGGTCACGGTGATCTCGAATTCATCCGCCGAGGCCATCAGCGGGCCAGTCCGCGTGGCGAATTGCCCGACCGGAAAGCCGGGCATGTTGTGCAGGCCATAGATCTCCTGCACGCCCCAGCGGTCCATCAGCCCGTCATCGACCATCGCCTTGCCCCCCGCGCCGCCCTCTTCGGCGGGCTGAAAGGCCAGCACCACGGTGCCGTTGAAATTGCGCGTCTCGGCAAGGTATTTCGCCGCGCCCAGCAGGATCGAGGTGTGCCCGTCATGCCCGCAGGCGTGCATCTTGCCGGGTGTCTTGCTGGCGAACGCCAGCCCCGTGGCCTCGTTGATCGGCAGCGCGTCCATGTCGGCACGAAAGCCGATCACTTTGCCCGAGTCGGTGCGATTGCCCCGGATCACCCCGACCACGCCGGAAATGCCGATGCCACTGACCACCTCATCGCAGCCAAAGCCCTTGAGTTTGTCGGCGACGATGCCCGAGGTGCGCGGCAGGTCGTACATCAATTCGGGGTTTTCGTGCAGATCATGCCGCCAGGCGGTGATCTCGGGGTGCATCTCAGCGAGACGATTGCGGACGGGCATCGGCGACTCCTTGAGTTTCTTCACCTGTGAACTTGGCGCGGAAAATCGAGGGTAGCAAGGCTTGTCACAGGGCCGGCCCCGGCGTCACCCTGCTACCATCCGAAAACCGCCCAAATCTGAAGCGGCTGAGGTCATGGCCCGGATCATTGCCGGTCACCAGATCGGCCAGCACCCGGCCCACGGCCGGGCCGATGCCAAAGCCGTGCCCGGACAGGCCGGTGCCCAGCACCAGACCGGGCAGCGCCGGGACGTGGTCGAGCACGGGCACCACATCGGGCATGGTGTCGATCATCCCGGCCCAGCTGGCGGCTAGTTCGGGTTTTCCCAAAGCAGGGAACGCCTGCGCAAACGACTCCCGCGCCGCCTCGATCGCCTTCCTGTCCGGCGCGGGGTTGAGCACGCGCATCGCTTCAAACGGGCTGGGCTGATCGGCGGACCAGCGGCGCGGGGTTGTCCAGCCGTCGGGGTAGCCGCGGGGTGCGGCGGGGCGCAGTTTGGTGCGCCGCCAGTCGGCTTTCAGAAGGGTGAGATACGCGCTGAAGTGCCGGAACGCGTCGGGGCCGACAAACATCACCGGCCGGGTGCCGGGGGCCAGCGTATAGCCGCCATCCGCCCGCCGCCGGATCGCGAAGTCCTCATCCGCCGCCGCGCCCGAGGCGATATCGGGCAGCGGCACCGTGGCCGATACCGACGACAGGACCGCCAACTGCGGCAGCGACACCCCTTCTGAGCGCAGCAGGAGCGAGGACCACACGCCCCCGGCCAGCACCACCGCATCGGCCATGATGCGCCCGTGCTCGGTGATCACCCCGGTCACCCGCCCCGCCTGAATATCCAGCGCACGCACCGCGCAGCTTTCGCGGATCACCACGCCGCCCGCCTGCGCCACGGCGCGCGCGATCATCGGCACTGCGACCCAGGGTTCGGCCCGGCAATCCGACGCCGTGTGCATCCCGCCGATCCACGTCCCCGGTGCCGCCTTGATCAGGCGCTCGGTCTCGGCGGCGGTGATCATCCGGCTGTCGAGATCATGGGCACGGGCCTTGGTCAGCCAAGCCTCGTACCCGGCCATCTCGGCCTCGGTCTTGGCCATGTAGGTCACGCCGACACGGCGGTAGCCCAGATCCGGCCCCAGCCGATCAGACCAGCGCTGCCACAGCGCGCGGGCCTCGATCGCCAGCGGGATCTCGGCCGGATCGCGGCCCTGCACCCGGATCCAGCCCCAGTTGCGGCCCGATTGCTCGGCCGCCACCCTGCCCTTTTCGCACACCACCACCGACAGCCCCTTGCCTGCCAGCTCCCACGCCGTGCTGATCCCGGCGATGCCGCCGCCGATCACCACGACATCGGCAGCCTTGGGCAAAGCCGCCTGATGCTCGACGGCCAGAGGCCCGGCGAAGGGGAAGCCAGTCATGCAAAGAACTCCGCCAGAAACCCGTTGAACCAACGATCAATCGCCGGGTCATGCGCGGCCATAAGCGCCTGTTGCTCGGCCAGCGTCTGCGCGCCGGGGGCGCCCCAAGGGGCCATGTCGAGCCCTTGCCAGAAGCGCATCACCTCGGGCGTGACCTCGGGGTGAAACTGGAACCCCCAGGCCGAGCCCAGCCGGTACGCCTGATTGGAGAATAGCTCGCTTGAGGCGAGCAGCTCGGCCCCCTCGGGCAGCACCGCATTGTGCCAGTGCCACTGCGGCATCACCGTAGGCGCATCGCCAAACAGCGCGCGCCCGGCTTCGGTCGGCGCAACCGGGTAGTAGCCGAATTCATAGGCTTCATCCGTGCGCGTCCGGACCTCGGCCCCATGCGCAAAGGCGATGTTCTGAGCGCCCAGACAGATCCCCAGCAGCGGCACATCCGCCGCAACAGCATGGCGGATAAAGGTGTGTTCATCGGCCAGATAGGGGTACAGTTCAGTCTGATACGCCTCTTGCGCGCCGCCGTAGATCACGACGGCGCCGATGTCCGCCAGATCGTCCGGCAGCGTATCCCCGGCAAACGGGCGCAGCACCTCATAGCGCCGCCCGGTCCGGTCCAGAAACAGCCGCACCCGGTCAGGGGGCGGCGTGTCGTCCAGATGCTCGACCAGCAGAATCCGGCTCATTGGCAGAGGTCGTCGATCAGCCGGTCCATGAACTCTTGCCCCGCCGCGAATTGCTCCAGCGTCAGGAATTCGTCGGGCTGGTGCGCCTGCGCGATGTCGCCGGGACCGCAGACGACGGCGGAATAGCCGCGCACCTGAAACTGCCCGCCTTCGGTGCCATAGCTCACCACATGCTCGCCATTGTCGCCGGTCAGACGACGCGAAAGCGTTTCAGCCGGGCCGCCATGCTCGGGTGCCAGCGCGGGCACGCCAAAGGTGCTCGACAGCTCGATCGACGTTTCGGGTCGGATGGCTTTCATCCCGGCTTCGATCTCGCGCGCGGCGGCGATGATCTTGTCACCCCAGCCGGTATCGCCCGGCACCTGACGCACCGAGATCAGGAATTCGCAGTCCTTGGCGGTGATGTTATGCGCCGTGCCCCCGCTGATCATGCCGACATGCAGGGTGGAAAACGGCGGATCGAACGGGGCGGCCAGCGTGCTGGGTTCTGCCAAGGCATTGGCTGCGTTCTGCTGGTTGGCCCAGTCGATCAGCCGCGCCGCCTCCATCACCGCGCTGACGCCGTAGGGCTGCATCGAGGAATGGACCTCAAACCCGTGGATATGCACGTTCAGGCCGACGCCACCCTTGTGGCCGGTGACCACCTTCATCATCGACGGCTCGCCCACGATCACCGATTCGGCGCGCGGCAGGTCGGAACCGACCATCGCCTCGACCAGATCGGCCACGGCCATGCAGCCGACCTCTTCGTCATAGCTGAGCGCCAGTTGCAGCGGCTTTTTCAGCGGTGCTTTCGTCGCGGCAACCATCGCGGCAATCGCCAGCGCATCGAAACCCTTCATGTCGCAGGTGCCGCGCCCGAACAGCGCGCCGTCCTTTTCGGTCAGCACCCAGGGGTCGGTCGTCCAGGCCTGCCCATCCACCGGAACCACATCGGTGTGACCCGACAGAATCACCCCGCCCGCCGCGTCCGGGCCGACCTGCGCATAGAGATGCGCCTTGGTCCCACAGGGCGACAGGATCCGCTCAGAGCTGATTCCCTGCGACGCCAGATAGTCCTGAACCCAGTCAACCAAAGGCAGGTTGGTATCCCGGCTCACCGTGGGAAAGGCGATCAGCCGTTCCAGAATTTCGCGTGCCGTAAGGGTCGTCTGTTGGGGGGTCTGCATCTGTTTCTCCGGGGTGTCGCACAGTCATTTCTCGCCGTGCCTGAATAGAAAGGTCATGCGGCGCATAGCAGCAAGTCTATGGCGCAAGTCCAAGCAAATTCGGCCTCTCTGGGCCGCATAGTGCACAATGTTTGCGCAAACCGGGGGTTAGACACCTGTATAGCTACACGGATTTAGGCTTGCTAGGTCGTTTGAATGTTGCCAAGCTCATCGAAACAACAGCCGATTCAGACCTACTGAACGGGATAATAACAAACAGGGAGATGCGCATGCCCGATGGGGCTACGCCGGTTCTTGACGTCAAGGACCTCAAGACCGTTTTCAGCACACGCTCCGGCGAAGTGCATGCCGTCAACTCCGTCAGCTTCGATCTTCGCCCCGGTGAACTTCTGGGTGTTGTCGGCGAGATCCGGCTCGGGTAAATCCGTGACCATGATGTCCCTGCTGGGGCTTCTCCCTTCCCCTCCGGCAGAAGTGCGTGAAGGCACGGTCATGCTGGGGGACATCGACCTCCTCGCCATCGGTGAAGACAAGCTGCGCGCGATCCGGGGGCGGGATGTGGGGTTTGTGTTTCAAGACCCGATGACCTCGCTCAACCCGGTTTTCACCGTGGGTTTTCAGATCTGCGAGCCGCTGCGCAAGCATATGGGCCTGTCCAAGGCCAAGGCGCGCGACCGGGCGGTGGAACTGCTGGAACTGGTCGGCATCCCCGATGCCCGCCGCCGTCTGAGCGACTATCCGCACCAGTTTTCCGGCGGCATGCGCCAACGCGTGATGATCGCCATCGCGCTGGCCTGTGATCCCAAGGTGCTGATCGCCGACGAGCCGACGACAGCACTGGACGTCACCATTCAGGCGCAAATTCTGGAACTGGTGAAAGAGCTGCGCGAGAAGCTGGGCATGGCGATCATCTGGATCACCCATGATCTGGGCGTCATTGCGGGCATCGCCGACCGGGTGATGGTGATGTACGGCGGACAGGTTGCCGAACACGGCCCGGTGCGCGAGATTTTCGCCGACCCGGCGCACCCCTACACGCGCGCCCTGCTGCGCACGATGCCCAAGCTGACCGGCACGCGCGATGCCAAGCTGCGCGTGATCGAAGGCCAGCCGCCCATTCTGGGCCGCCACCCCACCGCCTGCCCGTTCATGGCGCGCTGCGCGCATGCCTTTGAGCGCTGCGGCACCGAAAACCCGCAGCGCCGTGACATCGGCCATGGCCATGACGTGGCCTGCCACTGGGATCACCAAGGGGTACCGGTATGAGCGAGCGCAAGAAACTGCTGCAAGTCATCGACCTGAAGCTGCATTTCCCGATCTATGGCGGGCTGTTGCGGCGGCAGGTCGGGGCGGTCAAGGCGGTCGATGGCGTGACGTTCGACATCTATGAGGGCGAAACGCTGGGGATCGTTGGCGAATCGGGCTGCGGCAAATCCACCGCCGGGCGCGCCGTTCTGCGGCTGTATGAGACCACGGCGGGCTCGATCCTGATCGACGGCGTCGATATCGCCACCCTGTCGCAGGAAGAGCTGCGCAAGAAACGCCCGGCCATGCAGATGGTGTTTCAGGACCCGCAGGCCAGCCTCAACCCGCGCATGACGGTGGCGGGCATCATTGGTGAACCGCTGGACGAGCACACCAACTGGCCGCGCGCCAAGAAGCTCGAGCGCATCTATGAGCTGATGGATGCCGTGGGCCTGAACCGTGATTTCGCCAACCGCTATCCGCATGCGTTTTCGGGCGGCCAGCGCCAGCGCATCGGCATTGCGCGCGCTCTGGCGCTGAACCCGCGCTTTATCGTCTGTGACGAGCCTATCGCGGCGCTGGATGTGTCGATTCAGGCGCAGGTCGTCAACCTGCTGGAAGAGCTGCAGGAACAGTTCGGCCTGACCTACATGTTCATCAGCCACGATCTGAGCATGGTGCGTCACATCGCCGACCGCGTGGCGGTGATGTATCTGGGCAAGATTGTCGAGCTGGCGCCGGTGTCGCGGCTCTATGACCACCCGGCGCATCCCTATACCGAGGCGCTGCTGTCGGCGGTGCCCGAACCGGACCCCTCATTGGAACGCCGCAAGGATCGCATCGTTCTGCAAGGCGACGTGCCCTCACCGGCCAACCCGCCCAAAGGGTGCAACTTCTGCACCCGCTGCCCAAAGGTGATGGATATCTGCCGCGAGACCGAGCCTGTGACCGTAGAAGTCGCACCCGGTCATTTCGCAGCGTGCCATCTTATACCCCAGACCGCCGGACAAACCGGTGGCACCGAGGTCGAGCACAATCAAACACGAGATCCAACAAGGAGAGGTTGTATGAAACGCAGAATAGCCCTGATGGGGGCGGCTGCCGCAGTTGCGCTGATGCCCCTGGCGGCATCGGCCGATCGCGGAGACAGCGGGCACCTGAACCTGATCTACTGGCAAGCGCCGTCGATCATGAACGTGTACCTGTCGGGCGGCACCAAGGAACAGGAAGCGTCCAGCATCGTGCTGGAGCCTCTGGCGCGCTATGACGCAGAAGGCGTCCTGACGCCGTGGCTGGTTGACGAGATCCCGACCGTTGAAAACGGCGGCGTGTCCGAAGATCTGATGTCGATCACCTGGCGCATCACCCCGGGCCTGCTGTGGTCCGACGGCACGCCGCTGACCTCGGCGGACGTGGCCTTCACCGCCGAATACTGCATGCACCCCGAAGGCGGCTGCGCCCAGCTGCGCAACTTCAACGACATCGAGTCGGTTGAAGTGGTCGACGACCTGACGGTGACTGTGCACTTTACCGTGCCCAAGCCGGTTCCGTATGGTCCGTTCGTGTCGGCAGCCTCGCCGATCATCCAGCGCGCCCAGTTCGAGAACTGCCTCGGCGCCCGTGCGCCGGAATGCACCGAAGCGAACTTCTCGCCCATCGGCACCGGCCCGTTCCGCGTGACGGATTTCCGTCCCAATGACGTGATCCAGCTGGAAGCCAACCCGAACTTCCGCGATCCGATGCTGCCGAACTTCGCGACGGTGACCCTGAAAGGCGGCGGCGACGCAGCCTCGGCCGGTCGTGCCGTCATGGAAACCGGCGAGATGGACTACGCCTGGAACCTGCAGCTGGCCCCCGATGTCATCGCGACGATGGCCCAAGGCGGTCAGGGCGTGCCGGTCTCGGCTTTCGGTACGCTGGTTGAGCGGATCGAAATGAACCTCACCGATCCGTCGCCGAGCCTGGCGCCGGAAATTCGCTCGACCCGCGAAGCACCGCACCCGATCCTGTCGGACATCCGCGTTCGTGAAGCGCTGAGCCGCGCCATCGACCGTGAGCTGCTGGTGGAAATCGGCTATGGCACGGCGGGTCGTCCGGCCTGCAACATCGTTCCGAACCCGCCGGTCTTTGCGTCGGAAGCCAACGACAACTGCATCCCGCAGGATCTGGACCGCGCCCGTGCGCTGCTGGATGAAGCGGGCTGGGTTCCCGGTCCCGACGGCATCCGCGTGAAAGATGGCGTGCGGCTGGTGATGGATTACCAATCCTCGACCAACGCTGTGCGTCAGGACTTCCAGGCGCTGATCCAGCAGTGGTGGCGTGAGATTGGCGTCGAAGCCAACCTGCGCAACGTGAACGCTTCGGTGTTCTTCGGCGGTGATCCGGGTTCGCCCGACACGTTCCAGAAGTTCTATGCCGACGTGGAAATGTACGCCAACAACTTCACCGGCACCGACCCCGAAAGCTATCTGGGCGCCTGGCGTTGTGGTCTGGAACCGCGCCCGTCGACCCAATGGCAGGGTGAGAACATCAACCGCTTCTGCGATCCCGAGTATGATGCCCTGCACCATGAACTGGCGCAGACCGCAGCCATCGAAGATCGCGGTCGCATCGCGCGTGAGCTGAACGACATCCTGGTTCAGAACTTCGTCGTTGTGCCGCTGGTTGACCGTGGTCGCGTCGATGCCCACGCCAACAGCCTTGGCGGCGTGCAGCTGAACGTCTGGGATTCGGGTCTGTGGAACATCGCAGACTGGTACCGCATCCAGTAACGGCCGAACACGTCGGGCCCGCCTCTCGGGCGGGCCCTTCCTTCCTGGAACGCTGAACCAAGGCGCCGCTCCCCATGTTCAACTACACCCTTCGACGATTGCTGCTGGCAATCCCGACGCTTTTGTTCATCGCTCTGACGATCTTCCTGCTGCTCGAGCTGTCGCCGGGCGATCCGATGTCCGACATGCCGCTGACCATCCCGCCCGAAGTGCGCGAGCAGATGCGTATCGCCCTCGGTCTGGGCGAGGCCTGGTACATCCGCTTCTTCAAATGGCTCTACCTGTTCTCGGTCGTCGAACCCAGCCATGTGCTGGCCAACCTGACCGGCATCCAGAGCCTTGCGATCGAGGGGCAACGGATCATCTCGTTCCAGAGCCGCTCGCCCGTCGCCGATATCATCGCGCAGCGCCTGCCGCAGACGCTGTGGGTCGTCGGTCTAAGCTATATCTTCGGTATCCTGCTGGCCCTGCCGATCGGGATCTATTCGGCCTACAAGCAATATTCGTGGTTCGATCAGGCCGGGACGTTCATTTCGATGGTCGGGTTCTCGCTGCCCACCTTCTTCACCGGGCCGCTTCTGATCCTGATCTTCTCGATCTGGCTGGGCTGGTTCCCGATCATCTATGACACCACCCTCGTCGTCGATAGCTGGTATGATTTCGCCTTGCAGCTCAGACAGATGGCGATGCCGGTGTTTGTGCTGACGCTGTACAACGCGGCCCAGATCACCCGCTTCATGCGCGCTTCGATGCTCGACAACATGATGCAGGACTATGTCCGCACAGCCCGCGCCAAGGGCATGACCGAGCGGGTCACCATCCTTGTCCACGTCCTGCGCAACTCGATGATCCCGGTGGTCACGGTCATCGCTCTGGGGATCCCGACGGTATTCACCGGCGCGATCATCACCGAACAGGTGTTCCGCGTGAACGGGCTGGGTCAGCTGTTGATCATTGCCATCTATGCCTCGGACTTTCCGATGGTGCTGACGCTCTCGGTCGTCTTTGCCATCCTGATCGTTCTCTTCAACCTCATCGCCGACATTCTCTATGCCGTGCTTGACCCGAGGATCCGTTATGACTGACGTCGGCACAATCCGCCCGCCCCGCAACCAATGGTGGGACGTCTGGGATCAGTTCAAGACCCACCGCGGCGCCGTTATCGGCAGCATCGTGTTCCTGCTGATCTGCGCGTTCTGCTTTATCGGGCCGTTCCTGTGGGAGTACAGCGCGACCTACATCGACATCCGGTCGCGCAATCAGGGCCCCTCATGGGCGCATCCCTTTGGCACGGATCAGCTGGGCCGGGATATCTTTGCCCGGATGATGAAGGGCGGGCAGGTCTCTCTGGCCGTCGGCATCGCCGCGATGGTGCTGTCGGTCTTCCTTGGCGCGCTGATCGGTGTGCTGGCAGGGTATTTCCGCCGGCTCGATGGCCCGCTGATGCGCCTGACCGACCTGTTCCTCGCCCTGCCCCTGTTGCCGCTCTTGCTGGTCATGTCGATGCTGTTTCGCCAGAAGCTGTCAGCGATGTTCGGGGTTGAGACGGGCATGTTCCTGATGATCGTCACCGCGATTGCGATCACCTCCTGGATGCGCACCGCGCGGGTCGTGAGGGGTGACGTGCTGGCGCTGAAAGAACGCGAATACGTTCTGGCCGCGCGGTCCATCGGCACGCCGAACCGGCGGCTGATCACGCGGCACATCCTGCCCAACGTGCTGTCGCCGGTGATGGTCTCGGCCACGCTGATGATCGCCACCGCCATCATCACCGAAAGCGCGCTCAGCTTTCTGGGCATGGGCTTTCCGCCGGACTTTCCCACCTGGGGCCGGCTGGTGAGCGACGGCATCGACTATCTGCAGCAATACCCTTCGCGGGCGATGCTGCCGGGTGTGTTCATCTCGCTGGTGGTGCTGAGCGTGAACTACATCGGTGACGGGTTGCGCGACGCGCTCGATCCCCGGATCCGGGGGCGCTGAAACGACAAAGGGGGCCGCGAGGCCCCTTTTTCAATCCACTTCCAAAGCGCGGCCCAGTCTGGGCAGATCCGCCTTCTTCATCGCGTTGCGCAGCGCCCGCCCCGACAGGCCCGGCCAGACCCGCGCCACCTCGGCCTCAACCGTCTCGCGCCCCGCCAGCCACAGCTCCATCACCCAATCATCCGGCGACACCGCCCGGATCCCGTGATGCGCCAGCGCCCGGCGGGGAAAGTCGCGCAAGTTCAGCGTCAGCAACACATCCGCCCCCGCCGCAATCGCCGCCGCCAGCACATGCCGGTCGGCGGCATCGGGCAGGTCGAGCAGGCTCAGATCCCCCGCCGCACCCTGCCCCTCTGGCCAGCGCGCGCGCATCCGCGCCAGCGCCTCGGCCGCGCCCGGCTCGCCCTTGCGCGCCGTGACGTGCAGCCATTCCGCCGCGACCCCTTCGGACCACAGCGGCACGAACAGCCCGGCATCGGCAAGCCCCAGCAGCAGATCACGCAGGATCGGCGGAAACAGAACGCAGGTGTCGAGGAAGACCTTAGTCAAGCCGGAACGTCAGCGCCTTCAGGTAACCGCTTTCGGCCAGCTGCGGCAGCATCGGGTGGTCCGGCCCGGCAAAACCGGTGCGGATCAACTGCCCCTGACGCTGGCCCTTGCCGATCCCGCGCGTGCAGGCGGCGCGGAAATTCGCGAGGTCCGCGGCGTGCGAGCACGAGCACAGCACCAGATACCCGCCGGGTGCGACCAGCGGTGCCGCCATGCGCGCCAGCCGCTCATAGGCGCGCAGGCCTGCGTCCAGCGATTTGCGGCTGGGCGCGAAGGCGGGCGGATCGCAGACGACCAGCTCGAATTGCGCGCCGTCGGTGGCCATCGTCTCCAGCGCCTCGAACGCATCGGACTGGCGGGTTTCGAACCGATCCGACGCGCCCATCGCCGCCGCACCCTTGGCGGCCAGCGTCAGCGCAGGCTCGGACCCGTCCACCGCCAGCGCAGAGACAGCGCCACCAGCGAGCGCCGCCAGCCCGAAGCCGCCGACATGGCTGAACACGTCCAGCACCCGGCCACCCTTGGCGAGACGCGCCGCGAAAGCATGGTTGTCGCGCTGATCGTAGAAGATGCCGGTTTTCTGGCCGCCCAGCAGATCCGCCATGTAGACGGCGTTGTTCATGTGCACCGGCACCGGGCCATCCAGCGCGCCGGTCATGGCGACGGTTTCCTCGGACAGACCTTCCAGCGAGCGCGCACGGCCCGTCGCGTTCTTGACCACCGTTTTCACCCCCGTCACCGCCTGAAGCGCGGCAACCAGCGTATCGAGATGGGTCTCGGCCCAGGCCGCGTTCGGCTGGATCACGGCGACATCGCCGAAACGGTCGATGACCACACCGGGGAAGCGGTCGGCCTCGGCATGGATCAGACGGTAGAACGGCTGATCATAGAGCGCCTCGCGCAGCGCCAGCGCGTGCCGGATGCGCTCTTCGAACCACGCGGCGTCAAGCTGCGCCTCGTGGTCGCGGTCGAGCATCCGCGCGACGATCTTGGATTTGGGATTGACGGTGACCAGCCCCATCTCGCGGCGCTCGGCGTCTTCGAGCACGGCCAAAGCGCCGGGCTCAAGCCCTGCGGTGCGGCGGTCGAGCACCAGTTCGTCGGCATAGACCCACGGAAATCCGTGGCGCACGGCGCGGGCTTCGGCCTTGGGGCGCAGGCGGACAATAGGGCGGCTGGGGGGAGCGAGGTCATGGCGGGCTTTCTGAAACGGTTCCCCTCCCATACCTCTGCCGGGCGCGCGGCAAAAGCCAAAACCGACAGTGCATAAACTGACACCGCCCCGTGCCGGAGGGAGCGGCACAGGGCGGGGATTGTCGATCAGATGCTGACGTCTGAGCGATCAGGGCCGGATGACCGGATGATCGCGACCTGTAAGGTCTCAGGCAGTGTGCGCCTGGCCACCGCGAGCGAACAGGGCAACAACGCCGCGACGCAGCGACTTGAACATGTCCGCAACGGCGCGCGCTTGCATGGCGCGGGCTTCACGCTCCAGCGTCAGCAGATCGAATTCTTTGATTTCGTACAGGTTTTGAGTGTTCTCGGTCACGGCCTTGGCTCCTTGCCAGTGCGGGTCCAATCCCGCTTTGCATGAGACATACCTATGCCGCAACGCAGCAAAACACCAGTGATGTATACACAAAGCAGCCTTGCGTTGGATGCAAGGCTGGCCGGACCCCTGCCTGCAATGCGGGCGGGTATGCCCGAAACCTGTGCAGCGATGGTTTCACCGCGCCCCTTGCGGCCCTCACTCTTGCAGCGTTAGCGATAACGAGGTATCAGACGCGCAGATCCCTCCCCCGCATCCAAAGGCAGAGGCATTCTCACAATGACCCTCGACCCCCGCATCCGCACCGTCACCGAGCGTATCATCGAGCGCTCGCGTCCGACCCGCAGCCTGTATCTTGAGCGACTCGCCAAAGCCGCCGAACAAGGCCCGGCCCGCGCGCATCTGGGCTGCTCGAACGCCGCCCATGCCTATGCAGCGATGGGACAGGACAAGGACGCATTGGCAGCGGCGCGTCAGCCCAATCTCGGCATCGTCACCGCGTATAATGACATGCTCAGCGCGCACCAGCCGTTCGAGATGTACCCGCAACTGATCCGCGACGCCGCGCGCGACGCCGGTGCCACCGCGCAGGTCGCGGGCGGTGTGCCGGCGATGTGCGACGGGGTCACGCAGGGTCGCGCGGGCATGGAATTGTCGCTGATGTCGCGCGACACCATCGCGCTGGCGGCGGGCGTGGCGATGAGCCACGACTGTTTCGACGCCGCGCTCTGGCTGGGGGTCTGCGACAAGATCGTGCCGGGTCTGGTGATGGCGGCGGCCAGCTTTGGCCATGTGCCGGCTGTGTTCGTACCCGCCGGGCCAATGGTCTCGGGCCTGCCGAATGACGAGAAAGCCAAGGTTCGTCAGGCCTTTGCACAAGGAAAGGCCACGCGCGAAGAGCTGATGGCGGCCGAGATGGCCAGCTATCACGGGCCGGGCACCTGCACCTTCTACGGCACCGCCAACACCAACCAGATGCTGATGGAGATCATGGGGCTGATGCTGCCGGGTGCCGCCTTCGTCAATCCGGGCACCCAGATGCGCGAGGCGCTGACCAAGGCGGCCGTCGCCCGCGCGGCGGCGATCACCCATCTGGGCAATGACTGGCGGCCTGCCGGGCATGTGCTGGACGAGAAGGCCTTTGTGAACGGCATGGTCGGGCTGATGGCGACCGGCGGGTCCACCAACCTGATCCTGCACCTGCCCGCCATGGCGCGCGCGGCGGGGATCCGGCTGGAGCTGGAAGATTTCGACGCCGTCGCGCAGGCGGTGCCGCTGATGGCCAAGGTCTATCCCAATGGGCTGGCCGACGTGAACCATTTCCACGCGGCGGGCGGCTTGGGCTATATGGTCGGCGATCTGCTGGACGCCGGGCTGTTGCACGAGGATGTCGAGACGGTCGCGGGCACGGGTCTGGCGCGCTATGCGCAAGAGCCCAAGCTGATCGACGGTGCGCTGACCTGGGTCGACGGACCGGGCGAAAGCCTGAACGACCGCATCCTGCGCTCGACCCGCGACCCGTTTCAGGCGACCGGCGGGTTGAAGCAGTTGAGCGGCAATCTGGGGCGTGGCGTGATCAAGATCTCGGCGGTGGACCCGTCGCGCCATGTGATCGAGGCGAAAGCGCGGGTGTTTTCCGATCAGGCGCAGGTCAAGACGGCGTTTCAGGCCGGCGAATTCACCGAGGACACGATTGTCGTCGTGCGCTTTCAGGGGCCGCGCGCCAATGGCATGCCCGAGCTTCACTCGCTGACGCCGGTGCTGGCGGTGCTGCAGGACCGCGGGCTGAAGATGGCTCTGGTGACGGATGGGCGGATGTCGGGGGCTTCGGGCAAGGTTCCGGCGGCGATCCATGTCGCGCCCGAAGCGGCAGCGGGCGGCCCGATCGCCAAGCTGCGCGACGGGGATCTGGTCCGGCTGGACGCGGTAACCGGGGCGCTGGAGGTGCTGGAAGACGGGTTTGCGGCGCGCGAAACGGTCAGCGCCGACCTGAGCGCCAATGACTGGGGTTGCGGGCGCGATCTGTTCGCCCGGCTGCGCGGCGGGGCGACCGATGCGACCGAGGGCGCGTCGATCCTGTTTTGAGGGCTGGGTCTAAAAGGGTGGCGGGTTTCGCCCTCGGCCGAGACGGCTGACGCCGCCGCGCCCTTGGGCGACCCGGCGCGCCGCTTTCGCGGCGCGCAAGAAGGGGGCCTCGGCCCCCTCTGCGGCTGACGCCGCATTCACCCCCTGAGGATATTTCTAGACAGAAAATGTCTCAGCCCTGATGGGCGGCTGCGCGGATTGACAGGGCGCGGGCGGCGAGGAGAGCGAGCGCCAGGACGCCGGCGATCAGCGCGAAAGAGGTGCGCAGCCCGGCAAGTTCGGCGGCGAGGCCGAGGGCGGGCGGGCCGAGGAAATAGCCGCCGTAGCCGATCACCGTCGCGCGGGCGATGGCCCGGCTGCGCGATTGCGGATCCGACAGGCGCCCGGTCATCGCCAGCGCGGTGGGGACCACGACCGACGCCCCAAAACCCAAGACCACAAAGCCCGCATAGGCCATCAGCGGACCAATGGCGACGACCACGATCAGCACACCGCAGACCGACACGATCAGCCCGCCCGACAGCAGGCGACGCTCAGGCAGACGCATCGAGAGCCCCTGCCCGGCCAGCCGCCCCAACCCCATTGTCAACCCCATCAGCGCCGGCGCGAGCGAGCCCGAGCCGACCGCGCCGCCGAGATCGCGTTCGATATAGAGCGCCGACCACGCCTCGACCGCGTTTTCGCTCATCAGGCCTGCGAGGATCAACGCGCCGCCCAGATAAGGCACCAGCCCGAGCACGGCGCGTCCGCCGGGGCTGGAACGGCCGCCAAGCCCCTCGATCCGCCCGTCACGCTCGATGGCGATGAGCGATAACAGCAGCACCAGCCCGGCCGTGACGCTCAGCGTGGTGACCGCCCCCGCCCCGGCGGCGCGGGCCACGCCGGTCAGGGCGGCGGCAGCGGCGAAGGCCAGCGAATAGAGCGCGTGGTTGAGGTTCATCAGGCTTTGGCCGCGCGCCGCCTCGATCGCCGAGAGCCGCGCGTTCATGAACACATCCAGCGCGCCGCTGGCGATGCCCATGGTCATCAGCGCCAACACAAAGCCCAAAGGCGTGCTCATCGCCCCCATAAGCGCCACCGACAGCCCCATCAGCGCCGCAAAGCCGGGCAGCGCCAGGCGCCCCAGCGCGGTGCCGATGCGCGGCGCGAGGGTCATCATGGTGATCGCCGCGACCGAGCCCCAGATCAGCAGCAGACCCAGCGTGCCATCGTCCACGCCCAGCCCCGCCTTGATGTCGGGCATCGCCGCCATGAACGCGCCCCAGACCAGCCCCATGGCGACGAAGCAGGCGGCAGGACCGCGCGAGGCAGAGAGTTGGGCAAAGGAGGGCATGGCTGTCTCGTGGTTGGATCTGCGCGCACCCGATCACGCCCGCGCGGCAAGGTCCAGCGCGACGCGGCGCAAGAATGCGCTTTCCTTTGAGCGGAGCATGGGCTATGGCGGCGCGGCTGCGCATCCACCCTTGGAGGGGCGTGGCGAGTGAAACAGATATTTAGGAGAACCGATATGGCTGGTGAGATCCCTGATCTGATCGCCGAGGTCCGGACGGGGACAGGCAAGGGGGCCGCTCGTCAATCTCGTCGTGACGGCAAAGTTCCGGGTGTGGTCTATGGGGGCGGCGCAGAGCCGATCTCGATCGACTTCAACTATAACTACCTTCTCAAGCGCCTCAAAGAGGGCCGCTTCCTGTCCAAGCTCTGGAACCTCAAAGTCGAGGGCCAGGAAGACGTGCGCGTCATCGCGCGCGCCGTTCAGCGGGACGTTGTGAAGGATCTGCCGACGCACGTCGACCTGATGCGCCTTCGCCGCACCTCGCGGATCAACCTGTTCGTGCATGTCGAATTCGAAAACCACGCGGCGGCCCCCGGCCTGAAGCGTGGCGGCACGATGGTTGTGGTCCGTCCCGAGGTCGAACTGAACGTTCTGGCCGGTGACATCCCCGAGAAGCTGGTGGTCGATCTGACCGGCAAGAACATCGGTGACGTTATCCACATCGAAGACATCACCCTGCCCGAAGGCGCGAAAGCGACCATCGCGCGGAACTTCGTCATCGCCAACATCGCGGCACCCTCGGGTCTGCGGTCGGCCGATGCTGAAGACGGTGACGCAGAAGAAGACGCCGCCGAGGCCTGATCCTCGACCGTGGCACGTTCTTGAAACCCCGCCCTTTCGGGCGGGGTTTTTTGTTGCTGGTCAGAGAGTTGACAGTGCCGTGCCCACTGTTTCCCAGTTTTGATTTGCCACGGCCCTGCATCTTTGCAACCCTTGCGTTACCCGTGTTCGCGCCCGTCCGCGCGACAGACGCGCCCCTGAGTACCGGAGATTTGCGCATGGCATCCCACGCCCGTCTGGCCGCTGCCCTCAAACCCGTGCTGGCGTTTGCCTCTGCGCTCGCCCTCGCCCTGCCCGCTCTGGCGCAAGGCAAGCCCGATCCCGGCCCGCTGGTCTTTCCCAACCCCGGAACCCGTCCGGATGTGCGCGTTGACGGCCCCGAGGCGCTGACCTGTGCGGCGCTGTTCAATTGGATCGAGCGGCGCGGCCCCGAGCTGACCGTGCAGCAAGCCAATCGGCTGGCCGAGATGCTTTCGACCATCACCACCCCCGGCGTCTACGCCGTCCCGCCGCCGGCCGATTGTGATCAGGTCATGCTCAGAATGGCCCGCGAGGGTTTCAGCGTCGGGGACATGACCCTGTTGCCGGTCGCCGGCGTATCCGCCGATTGCGCGACGCTGGTGCCGTTGGTGCAAAGCCGCCTCCCTGGGCTCGAGCCCGAACAACAGCTGAACCTGCGCCGCGTCATGGCCCGCGTTCACATGCCCCAGCAGGGTGCCACCAACGACGTGATGGCCTGCGCCATTGTGCATGGCGCGTTGGAGCGGCTCAACCTGATCGACCAAATGCGATGACGCGGCGCGCCCGAATGGACAGCCCTGCGGCGGCGCGCTAGAACCGCGCGCATGAAACTTATCATCGGCCTTGGCAATCCCGGCGCGCAATACGCGCGCAACCGTCACAACATCGGCTTCATGGCGCTGGACCGTATCGCCGCGGACCACGGCTTTACCTCGTGGAAAGCGCGCTTTCAGGGCCAGATCGCCGAGGGGCGGCTGGGCGGCGACAAGGCGCTGCTGCTCAAGCCGCAGACTTTCATGAACCTGTCGGGCCAGTCCGTCGGCGAGGCGATGCGCTATCTCAAGCTGACGCCCGACGATGTGATCGTGCTGCATGACGAGCTGGACCTTGCACCCGGCAAGCTGCGCCTGAAACAGGGAGGCGGGCATGCCGGGCATAACGGGTTGCGCTCGATCCATCAGCATATCGGCGAAGCTTACGCGCGTGTCCGGCTGGGCATTGGCCATCCGGGGAACAAGGATGCCGTGGCGGGCTATGTGCTGCACGACTTCGCCAAGGCGGATGAGGACTGGCTGGACGATCTGATGCGGGGGATCTCGGACGGGGCGGATCACCTGGCAGCGGGCGACGGGGCCAAGTTCCAGAACGCTGTGGCGCAACGCACCGCGCCGCCGCGCAACGCCGGGCGGCCTGCGCCGGTGGCGAAAACCCCGCCTGCACCCGAAGCGCCGGTTGAGGATACCCGCTCGGCCCTGCAACGCCTCGCGGATCGCTTCAAATGAGTGACCGTCTGCGCCATGCCCTGCGGCAGCAGGCCGACGCCTGCGCGGGCCTCGGCTCGCCTTTCATGGCGCAGCTTTGCACGCTGCTGGCCGAGCGTCTGGAACCAGACACGGCCCTCACCCGGCGCCTGTTCGACTGGCCCGGTGATCTGACGTCGAACGCGGCTTCGGTCTCGCTGCGGTTGGCCGGTGCCCTGCACGCGCTGGTGCTGCAAGGGCATGCGGGGCTGGCGGCGGTGTATCCGCCCAACGCCTGCGACGATGACACGCTCTGGCAGGCCGTGCACGCCGCGTTGGCGTCCGACGCGGCGTTCATCGACGGCTTTATCGACAGCGCGCCGCAAACCAACGAGGTCCGCCGCTCTGCCGTGCTGATCGCCACCGGTCACTGGCTCGCCGCGCGCTATCCGTTGCCGCTTGTGTTCAGCGAGCTGGGGGCCAGCGCCGGGCTCAACCTGAACTGGGACCGTTTCGCGCTCGACCTGGGCACCACGACGCTCGGCCCCACCGATCCGGCTCTCACCCTGACGCCCGACTGGCGCGGCCCGCACCCTGCCCCGTCAACGGTGCGCGTTACCGAGCGCGCCGGCGTCGATCTCAACCCGATCGACCTTACCGACCCGGCGCAGCGCCTCCGCCTGCTGGCTTATCTCTGGCCCGACCAGCCCCACCGCAAGGCGCTGACCGAAGCGGCCATCGCCGCCAGCCCGCCGCGCCCGGCCAAAGCGGACGCCATCGACTGGCTTGAGCCCCGCCTGACCCCGCGCCCCGGCCAGTTGCACCTGATCTGGAGCACCATCGCCTGGCAATACTTCCCCGCCGCCGTGCAGGCGCGCGGTACGGCCCTGATCGCGGCCGCCGGTGCCACAGCCACCCCCGACGCCCCGCTCGCCTGGCTCAGCTACGAGGCCGACGGGCAATCCCTCGGCGCAGGCCTCACCCTGCGCCTCTGGCCCGGCGATCAGACCATCGACCTCGGCCGCGCCGACTTCCACGGCCGGTGGGTCGACTGGCGCGCGCCCTGAGCTTCATCTTGCCCTCAATACGCCCTTCGCCCGCGACCTCCCGGCGCTTCCGCCGGGCATCCGGGCACCCCAAACCATCCCCGACAGGGAGAGCCGCATGACCGATTTCGACACCCGCAAAACTCAGGCCGCCGACTGGTTCCGCAGCCTGCGTGACACGATCACCGCGCGTTTCGAGGCGCTTGAGGACAGCACCGACAGCGACCTGCCACCGGGCCGGTTCGAGGTCACGCCCACCACCCGCGACGAAGGCCGCGGCGGGGGCGGCATCATGTCAGTGATGCGCGGCGGGCGGCTGTTCGAGAAGGTCGGGGTGAACTGGTCCGCCGTGCACGGCACGCTGGGCGAGCGCGCGCAAAAGGCCATGGCGGCGCGCGGCGTGCCGGGGATGGCGGATGATCCGCGCTTCTGGGCCTCGGGGATCAGCCTTGTCGCCCATATGCGCAACCCGCATTGCCCGGCGGTGCATATGAACACGCGGATGTTCTGGACGCCGGGGGCGTGGTGGTTCGGCGGCGGGGCCGACCTGAACCCCTGTCTTGAGTACCCCGACGATACCGCGCATTTCCACGCCGAAATGCACCGCGCCTGCGACGCGCATGACCCGGCCTATTACCCAAGGTTCAAATCCTGGGCGGATGAGTATTTCTTCATCCCCCACCGAGGCCGCGCGCGCGGGGTCGGCGGGATCTTCTATGACGACCTGAATTCGGGCGGCAGCGATCACGACAGCTGGGACGCCGATTTCGCCTTTACCCGCGCGGTGGGCGACGCCTTCCTGCCCGCCTTCGCCCCCTTGTGCGAAAAGCGCCGGACCAGCCCCTGGACCGATGCCGACCGCGAAGCGCAACTGATCCACCGCGGGCTCTATGCCGAGTATAACCTCGTCTACGACAGGGGCACCAAGTTCGGTCTGGAAACCGGCCACGACGCGAACGCCGTGCTGATGAGCCTGCCGCCGCTGGCAAAATGGATCTGAGGATCAAGGCGGCGCGCGCGGGCACGCCCGCGCGCAGGTCTTTGCGTGTGTTTCAGGGGGCCTTCAGCCCCCTCTTCGGCTGACGCCGAATTCACCCCGGAGGATATTTGAAGAGCAAAGAGCGGCATTAACGTTTTGTTAACCGCGCCTCTTTGCTCTTCAAATATCCCGGGGGCGGGCCGGAACGGCCCGGCGGGGGGCAGCGCCCCCTCGACCTGCGGTTTTTTCACCACACCAGAGGTTAGGCGCTCATCACACAGGCACTCACGGAACGCACCGGCACCAAGTCAGGCCGCAGCGCTTTACGGCTGAGGTATAGGCGATAGACTCCTGTGGAAAACCCGAGGAGCAGACCGATCGCCGCCCCCACCGACGCCCCCAGCCTTCGCACCCGTCTCTCAACCCTGTTGCGCGGGCTCTATCCCGGGCAGGATCCGCTGGCCCTGACCCGCGACGTCATCACCGCCTTCTGGCCCGATGCCCGTCCACGCCGTCAGCGTCCGCGCCGCCCGTCCAACAACCTGTGGTCCGAGCGCGATGCGCTGGTCATCACCTATGGCAACTCGATCATCGACGGGCAGCACAAGCCGCTGGATCTGCTGCTGGATTTCGTCGAGGGCAATCTCAAGGGCGCGGTGAACGGCGTGCATATCCTGCCGTTCTTCCCCTATACCTCGGACGATGGCTTTGCCGTCACCGATTACTACAAGGTCGATCCGACGCTGGGCGACTGGCCCGACATCGCGCGGATCGGGTCCGAGTTCATGTTGATGTCGGATATGGTGCTCAACCATGTCTCGTCGCAGGGCACATGGTTCAACGACTACCGGCAGGGCAAGGCCCCCTTCGACCGGTTCTTCATGGAAGCCTCGCCCGAGGATGACCTGAGCGCCGTCGTCCGCCCCCGCACCACCCCGCTGTTGCGGAAGGTCGACACCACCATGGGCCCCCGTCATGTCTGGTGCACCTTCAGCCATGATCAGGTTGACCTCGATTTCCGCAACCCAGCCGTCTTGATGGAGATCCTGCGCATCCTGCGCTTTCACATCGATCAGGGCGTGCGCATCATCCGGCTGGATGCCGTGGCCTTTGTGTGGAAGATACCCGGCTCGCCCTCGATCCACCTGCCGCAGACCCATGCCATCGTCAAACTGATGCGGGTGCTGGCCGATTTCGCCACGGAAAAGGTCATCCTGCTGACCGAAACCAACGTCCCCAAGGCCGAGAACCTCAGCTATTTCGGCCGCCGGGACGAGGCGCATATGGTCTATAATTTCCCGCTGCCGCCCTTGGTGCTGCACGCCGTTCTGGCCAGCAATGTGCGCTATCTGCGCCGCTGGCTGCGCACCATGCCGCCCGCCCCGCTGGGCTGCGCCTATTTCAACTTTTCCGCCAGCCATGATGGCATCGGCATGCGCCCGGTCGAAGGCATTCTGCCGCAGGACGAGATCGGCCAGATGATCACCGCCGTGCAGGACGCAGGCGGTTTGGTATCGATGCGCTCGTTGCCCGGCGGCGCACAGGCCCCCTATGAGATCAACTGCACCTTCTTCGACGCGATGAGCCGCACCTTTGCGGGTGACGAAGCGCTCAAGATCCCGCGCTTTTTGTGCTCGCAAACCGTCGCCATGTCGCTTGAAGGCATCCCGGCTTTCTACCTGCATTCCCTGCTCGCCACGCCCAATGACCATGAGGCCGTCTCAAGGCGCGGCATGAACCGGGCGATCAACCGGCATCGCTGGCACTATCCCGATCTGCGCGCGGCGCTGGCCGATCCGGCCAGCGACCAGGCGCAGGTCTTGGGTGAAATGCGGCGCCGCCTCAAGATCCGCGCGCGGCAGGCGGCGTTCCATCCCAACGCCACGCAGTTGACGTTGCAGATCGACGACCGGTTGCTGGGCGTCTGGCGTCAGTCGCTGGACCGCCGCCAGTCGATCTTTGCGCTGCACAATGTCTCGGCCGAGAATATCGAGCTGGACGCCTATGACCTCAACCTGATCGACGACGAAGACTGGCGCGATCTGCTGAGTGATGAGGCGATCATCGCCGACGGGGTGATCCCGATGGCGCCCTATCAGTGCCGCTGGATAACCAACACCGGTTGAGGCTCTATGCGGGGGCGCTGTCGGCCATGTCCGCTGCCACCGCCGCTTTGAAGTCACTCAGGAAACTCGGGTCCGCCGCGTGGACGAGGTTCCAGTTCGGAATGAACGGCAGCTCTTGCGGGTTTTCCAGAAAGATCTGGCCCGCCTGAATGATATTCTCGGCAAAAAGGGTGATCGAGCGTTCCTCGGCCGGGCGGTCGAAGGTCAGACCGTTCATCTGCGCCTCGTGCGAGTAGACCTCCAGCATATCGAGTGCCCGGCGATAGTATGTCGCCTTGAGCGTGCGGAAGATGTTGGGCGACAGCACCACGCCATCGGCGGCCATCTTGCGGAAGATCGCCTTGCAGATGTCCATCGACATCCGGTTCAGGCCCCCCAGCGCGTCCTCGGCTGACAGATCCTGATGCTTGTGGTCGTAAAGATCGGCGATCTCGACCTGACAGACCGCGCGCGGCCCCAGATTGCGCCAGGCCTCGGACAGCACGCCGATTTCCAGCCCCCAGTCCGAGGGCATGCGCAGATCGGGCAGCGTCGCGGTGCGCACGGCGAATTCGCCTGACAACGGGTAGCGAAAGGCGCGCAAATAGTCGATGTAATCGCTGGGGCCCAGCACCTTGCGCAATGAGATCAGCAAGGGGCTGACGAGGTTGCGCGTCACGCGCCCGCCCAGCCGGTCATTGCCGACGCGGGCATAAAACCCTTTGGACAGGTGATAGGGAAACGCCGGATGCGCCACCGGATACACCAGCCGCGACAGCATCTCGCGGTGATAGGTGACGATGTCGCAATCGTGGATCGCCATCACCGCGCTGTCGGCGCAGGCGATCAGGTAGCCCAGACAGCCCCAGACATTGCGCCCCTTGCCCGGCTCGATCGGCCCCAGCCCGTGCGGCTCCAGCCGCTCCATCAGCGCCTTCATGCGCGGGCCGTCGTTCCAGATCACCACATGGTTCTGCGGCAACCGGGCAAAGAAACGGCGGGCGTGCAGGTATTGCGCGTGGCTGGCGGCGTCCAGACCGATGATGATGCGGTGCAGGTATTTCACCTTTGACAGCTCACCCAGGATGTTCTGCAGCGCATCGCCTTCCAGTTCTGAGAACAGCGACGGCAGAATCAGGCTGATCTTGCGCGTCTGGGCGAAGGTTTCGAGCCGGTATTCCAGCTCTTCCAGCGAGCGGGTGCGCAGGTTGTGGAACTGCGCGATATTGCCGTTCTGGTGAAAGTCAGCCATCGAGCCGGTCTCCTTGTGTCATCACGCCGAGCCCGCGCAGCACGGCCTCCAGCCCTTCGCGCCAGCCCGCAGGCCCCTCGGCTTGGGTGCGCAGAATTCGCCCCGCGTCTTCGCCGGGCAGCGGCGGCAGGCCCGGCCCGTGGGTGTTGCGCACCACGACGCCGTGGTCGGCGGCGCAGAGAAGTTCGGCGTCGTTGGGTGCATCGCCCAACGCAATCGTCACGTCAGGCCGCACCTGCGCTTTGAGGTCAGCCAGACGCCCGGCCTTGGTGCCGCCAAAGGACAGCGTCAGGAACCGCCCGCCGCGCCGGGCGCTGATGCCGCGTGTTTCGAGCGCCGTCAGGAACCCGGCCAACCCGGCGTCATCCCCCAGCCACAACCCCGGCTCGGAATAAGCGCGGGTCTGCGCCAGCGCGGCCTCGGCGGGTGGCAGGCTGGTGACAGCGGACACCTCGGCCACGCTCATATCGCCAAAGCCCTGAAACGGCGCGTCAATCCCGGCCAGTGCCGCGCGCAGCCGCCGGTAGGGCGTGTCGTCGAACCGCCCGTCAAACACCGCCGCGCCATTCTCGACAATCGCCGGCCAGCGCTGCAGGCCCAGCCGCTCTTGCCACATGGCAATCTCGGCCCCGGTCTTGGAGGACGCCAACACCACCGGCACATTATGCGCCGCCAGCCAGTCCAGCATCGGTTGCGCCGGGGCGAAAGAATAGGTCGCGTGATCGAGCAACGTCCCGTCGAGATCACTCACGATCATCAGCCGCATGATTGCTCCTGTCTTTACAGGATCAACCTAGGACCGCTGCCCGGGCTTGGCCATGCAGCAGCGCCTCCCACCCCTCAGCCGTTCGTGAAGTGCCTCATTTGCGGGCAGTGCGTCAGGCCAGCCCGCGCGTGAACCGCCGCTCAAGCCAGCGGAACCCCAGCGCGATCAGCCCGGCGATGATCAGGTAGATCAGCGCCAGCAACAACAGCGGCTCGTAGATCACGAATGTGTCCTGCCGCACCCGGCTGGCGACCGCGTAAATGTCGATCACCGTGATCGTCGCCACCAGCGGCGTCGCTTTCAGCTGCAACACCGTCTCGCCGCCCAAGGTCGGCAGCGCGCGCGCCAGCGCCTGCGGCAACCAGATGCGCCGGAAAACAGCAAAGCGCGACAGGCCATAGGCCCGCGCGGCCTCTAGCTGGCCATGCGGCACCGATTTGAACGCGCCGCGCATCACCTCGCCCTCGTATCCCGCATAGCTGAGCGACAGCGCCAGCAGCGCATAGGGCCAGGCCTGCCGCAGGTAGGGCCACAGCTCGGACTGGCGGATCCACGGGTATTGCGGGAACAGGCTGCCCAGCCCGTAGTAAATCAGCCAGATCTGCAACAAGAGCGGCGTGCCCCGGATCAGCGTGCAGAACCAGCGCGCGGGCGCGGCCAGCCAGAACGGCCCCGCCGCCTGCGCCAGTCCCAGCGGCAGGGCCATGCTGAAGCCGATGAGCAGCGACAGGGCCAGCAGCCAGAGCGTGCGCCACAGGCCCTGCGCGCCCAGCTCGGCATAGCGCGGGATCCAGTCCCAGCGCATCGCCAGCCCGGCCCAGACCATCACCCCCAGCGCAACGGCGATCAGCCCCACGCGATGCGGTTGCAGCCAGTCACGCCTCATGCCCGCGCCCCCGCCTGTCCACGCCGGAACCGCGTCTCAAGCCACCCGAACAGGCGGCCAGACAGCAGCGTCATCAACAGGTACAAAGCCCCGGCGGCAAGGAAAAACGTGAAATACGCGCGGGTTGAGCCGGCAGCCTGCCGCGTCTCCAGCGTCAGCTCGCTGAAGCCGACGATGGCCAGCAACGCCGTGTCCTTGGTCGCAATCAGCCACAGGTTCGACAGCCCCGGCAGCGCCAGCGGCAACATCGCCGGAAAGGTCACCCGCCGGAACGTCTGCACCGGCCCCATGCCATAGGCGCGCGCCGCCTCCAGCTGACCGCGCGGCACCGACTGGATCGCCCCGCGCAGCACCTCGGTCGCATAGGCGCCCTGCACGATGCCCAGCACGCCGATCCCGGCAGCAAGGCCGGAAATCTCGATCGGCCGCTGGCCCAGAAGTTGCAGGAGCTGGTTCAGCAGATCCGTGCCTGCATAATAAAGCAGCAAGATCAGGATGAGCTCGGGCACCGCGCGCACCACGGTCGTATAGACCGCCAGCAGATCGCGCGTCACCGGCCCGCCACCCAGCTTGCCCAAGGCCCCCAGCGTGCCGATGAAGCACCCGACGGCAAAGGCCCCCAGCGCGATGATCAGCGAATTTGCGGCCCCACGCAAAAGGTTGCCCCCCAGCCCGGAGGCTCGAGCGACAAGAGCGTGACCGAGGCTTCAAGCCCCGGCCACACCGAATAAAGCCAGTCAAGCAACGCTTACTGGCCGTAGATCGACGTTGCGAAGTACCGCGCGGTGATCTCGTCATAAACGCCATTCGCCACGATGGCGGCGATCCCGGCGTTGAACTGCTCGCGCAGCGCATCGTCCCCTTTGCGCAGCCCCACGCCAACGCCCGAGCCCAGGATCGCCTCGTCATGCGCCACGGCCCCTTTCAGCTCGCAGCACGCCCCGGCGTCCGAGCTGAGGAATTCGTCCAGCGCCAGACTGTCGGCCTGCGTCGCGTCGATCCGGCCCGAGGCGAGATCCTGATTGGCCTCATCCTGCGTCTGATAGGTGCGGATCTCGGTCTCGCCTTCGAAATACTGCTGCGCATAGGTCTGGTGCACGGTCGAGACCTGAACACCCAGCACCATGCCAGCCATGCCTTCGGGCGACGCGTCCATTTCCATGTCGCGCTGACCGACGATCACGGTCGGCGTGTTGTAGTAAGGGTCCGAAAAATCAATGGTCTGCAGCCGGTCTTCGGTGATCGACATCGAGGCCATGATCGCGTCGATCCGGTTCGAGACCAGCGCGGGGATGATCCCGTCCCACGCGGTCGGGGTGATCTCGCATTCCATCGCGGCGGCTTCGCAGACGGCGTTGATGATATCGACTTCCCAGCCCACCCAGTTGCCCGCCGCATCGGGGGCAGCAAAGGGCGGATAGGGTTCAGCGGCAATGCCAATGCGCACGGGGTCAGCGGCGGCGGCACCGGCAAGCAAAGCCAGAGCGGACGCGGTCAGGAGAATGGATTTCATGGGTACCTCTTCTGTTGCGGCACTGTTGGTCGCGCCTGTGTTTGTTCTTGTAGAAGGCCAAAACTTTGGTAATTGTGCAAGTGTATAATTACTGCACGAAGGGCTCTCGCATGACCTATGGCGCCGAAGACCGCACGAAACCCCTCGCCCGCGTCCTGATGCGTGCGCCCGGTCCGGCCATGGCAGCCGCCAAGGCTGAACAATGGCACTATGGCCTTGGCTTCAATCCACAGCGCGCCGAGTCCCAGCACGCCGAGCTTGCCCGTATCGTCGCCGCATCGGGCGCAGAAATCCACTGGATTCCGTCCGAGGATGACGGGATGTCAGACGCGGTCTTCGTGCAGGATCCGTCTTTCGTCACCCGCGCGGGCGCCGTCGTGCTCAACATGGGCAAGGCCCTGCGCCGTGGCGAACCCGCTCTGCACGTGGCCACCTATGAGGCCCTTGGCGTGCCGGTCATCGGCCAGTTGAGCGGCGACGCGACGGTCGAATCGGGCGATTGCGTCTGGATCGACCCCGACACGCTGGCGATCGGCCGGGGTGCGCGCTCAACCCAGGCCGGCATCGACGCCGTTGCCGCCATCCTTGCGCCGCACGGGATCTCCGTCGCCGCCTATGACCTGCCCTATTGGACCGGCCCCGAGGCCTGCCTGCACCTGATGTCGCTGATCTCGCCGCTCGGGCCCAAGCTGGCACTGATCCATGCGCCGCTTCTGCCCTATGCGCTCTGGGCCGATCTGACCGCGCGCGGCTGGACGCTGCTGCACGCGCCTGCCGATGAATTTGCGGCCTCGAACGGGCTCAGCCTGAATGTGCTGATGCTTAGCCCGCAAGATGTGGTGATGGTCGCGGGCTTTCCCAAAACCCGCAAACTGATGGAGGACGCGGGCTGCCGCGTGCAAACCTTCGACGGCGATGCGCTCTGTATCGCCTGCGAGGGCGGGCCGACCTGCCTGACCCGCCCGGTCCTGCGGCAATGACCGAGCGCCGCTCATTCGTTCGTGCGGGCGAAGAGACCCGCCGCGCCGCGCTGATCGACGCCACGCTCGACCTGATCGCCGAGGGGGGCCGCAAGCCGCCACCGTCCGCGCCATTGCGCTGCGGGCCGGTGTCACCCCGGGACTGATCCGGCATTACTTCGACACCAAAGAAGACCTCGTCGCCGCCGCGCATGAAACCCTGATGAACGGCCTGACCGAGGCCAGTGCAGCGCAGCTCGACGAACTTCCCGACGACCCGCTGGCCCGGCTGGCTGGCTTTGTCGGCAACGCGGTCTCACCCCTGTCACCGACCCGCGCGGCGTGGCGCTCTGGGCGGCGTCGATGCAGCTGGTGCCGCGTGACCCGGCGATGCGCGCGGTTCACGAGGCGACCTATCTGGGCTTTCGCGGACGGCTTGAAGACATGATCTGCGAGGCGCTGCGCGCGGCGGGTCGCCCGACGCAAAGCAGCCGTGCGCTGGCCATCGCGGGAAACGCGTTGCTTGACGGTCTGTGGATCGAGGCCGGCGCCCTGCCCGACCACTTCGCGCCAGGAGAGCTGAAATCCATTGCGATCAATGCCTTCTCGCGCCTTCTTGAACTTGAACTGCCTGAGGGTTGAGATGAAATACGCCACCGTCACCCAAGATCTTGCCGGGCTCGGCTCGGACAAATGGGCCCTTGTCGCCGCCGCCCATGCGCGCGCGAAGGCCGGACACAAGGTCATCAACCTGACCATCGGCGAGCCGGATGTGCCGACGCCCGAGGCCCTGATCGAAACCGCCTGCGCCTCGATGCGCGCGGGGCGGACCGGCTATTCCAACGGGCGTGGCGAGGACGTTCTTTTAACTGCCCTTTCAAAGCGTTACAGCGAAGACCTCAAGCGGCCCTTTGGCAAGGAACGCTTCCTGTGCCTGCCCGGAACGCAGACCTCGCTCTATCTGGTGCTGCGCAGCCTGTGCGATGCAGGCAGCGAAGTGATCATCGGTGATCCGATGTATGCCACGTACGAAGGACTGATCCGCGCCGCGGGTGCCGTTCCTGTGCCCGTTCTCTTGCGGCCGGAAGATAACTTCCGCCTGCAAGCAGCTGATGTTGCCGGGAAAATAACGCCCGCCACGCGCGCGATCTTCCTCAACACGCCCCACAACCCGACCGGCGCGATCTTGCAGCCAGGCGACCTTCGCGCCCTCGGTGAGTTGGCACAAAAGCACGACCTGTGGATCATCTCGGATGAGGTTTACGGCGAACTCACCCATAACGGCCGCCCCTTTACCTCGGCGCTCACCGATCCCGCGTTTGAAGAGCGCACGGTGATTACCGCCTCGATCTCGAAAAGCCACGCTTCGCCGGGTTTCCGCTCTGGCTGGGCCGTTGGTCCCGCCGCTTTCACCGCCCGCGCCCTGCCGCTGTCCGAGACGATGCTGTTTGGCTCGCAGCCCTTCATCGCCGACATGACCGCGCAGGCGGTCAGCGCGCCCTCGGTGCTGGCGCAGGGCATGGCTGCGCGCATGGCCAACCGGGCGCAGATCATCTTTGATGAACTCGATGGCACCGCCGGTCTGCACGTCCACCGGCCCGAGGCCGGGATGTTCGCGCTGATAGACATTCGCACCCTGTCGCGCGACTCGCTTGCTTTTGCGCTGGACCTGCTGGACAACACCGGTGTGGCGATGATGCCCGGCGCCTCGTTCGGCGTGGCGCTTGAAGGCTGGCTGCGCGTTGCGCTGAACGCCTCGGACGCCGACACGCGCGAGGCCTGCAAGCGTCTGGCCGGGTATGCCCAACTGAAGGCCGCATGAAGAGCGTCGCGCAAACCCTTGTAGACTGGCTGAAACTCGAAGGCGTCGAGGTGATCTTTGGTATCCCCGGCGTCCACACCATCGAGCTGTATCGCGCCCTCGCCGGGTCCGGCATCCGCCATGTGACCCCCCGGCACGAGGCCAGCGCGGGCTTCATGGCCGACGGCTATGCGCGCGTTTCGGGCCGCTTTGGCGTGGCGCTGGTGATCACCGGGCCGGGCGTGACCAACATCCTGACGCCCATGGCGCAGGCGCGCGCGGACAGTGTGCCGATCCTTGTCATCTCGGGCGTCAACCGGCGTGACACGCTGGGCAAGGGGCTGGGCTACCTGCACGAGCTGCCCGACCAGCGCGCCGTGACCCGTGTGCTGGGGCCTGCGCTGCATCTTGAAGACCCGCACGCCCTGCCCGGTCTGCTGGCCCATGCCGGGCGTGCCCTGACCACCGGGCGCGGCGGACCGGTGCATCTGGAGATCCCGCTGGATCTGATGGCGGCGAAATCACCCCCCGCGACCGCGCTGGCGATGCCCGTCGTGACGCCGTCCGACCCCGCCAAGGCCCGCGCGCGCCTGCGCCAGTCCAAGCGCCCGCTGATCCTTGCCGGTGGCGGCTGCGCCAAGGCAGGACCGCAGTTGCAGGCGCTGGCCGAAGCTCTTGGCGCGCCCGTCGTGCTGACCGCCAACGCGCGCGGTTTGATGCACGCGCATCCGCTGGCTGTCCCGGCTTCGCCCAGCCTGGGCCCCATCCGCGAGCTGATCCGGGGTGCCGATCAGCTTTTGGTCGTCGGCTCGGAACTGGGGCCCACCGATTACGACATGTACGCCACCGGCCAGATGCCTGACCTGTCTGGCATGATCCGCATCGACATCGACGGCGCGCAACTGGCCCGCCATTTCGCCGCGCTGACCCTGCAGGGCGATGCGGCCACAATCCTGCCCCGGCTGCACCCACTTGCCGCCGCGCCTGACGGTGCCGAGCGCGCCGCCGCCGCCCGGCAGGCCGCCTTCGCCGCGCTCGAGCCCGACTATCAGGACGAAACCCGTCTGCTTCAGGCCCTCCGCGACGCGGTGCCGGAGGCGATCTTTGTCGGCGATTCCACACAGATCGCCTATGCTGGCAACCTCTACTACAGCCACGACCGTGTCGGCGGCTGGTTCAACGCCGCCACTGGCTATGGCGCTTTGGGCTACGGTATCGGCGCTGCCGTCGGCGCTGCACTGGCCGCGCCCGGCACGCGGGTGATCTGCCTGACCGGCGACGGCGGGCTGATGTTCCACCCCGGCGAGTTGCGCACAGCGCGCGATGAAGGGCTGGATGTGACCTTTGTCGTTTTCAACAACGAAGGCTATGGAGAGATCGCGCTGGCAATGAAAGAAGCGGGGGCCGAGGTGATCGGCTGCACGCCGACTGCCCCGGACATGGAGGCATTGGCCACGGCGATGGGTCTGCCGTTTGCGCGCGGCACGGACGCCGATCTGCCCGCGCTGGTGGCCAGTGGAAAAGGTCCGCGGCTGATCGAAATTACGCGCAAGAATGTCAAAGATTTATGAGGGTTGCGAGATCCGTCAAATGACTGACGTTTGAATGTCAGACATCGCATCCCTACCCCAGAACAACCACGCCACCCAAAGAAAAGCGCCCCGAGACATCTCTCGGGGCGCTTTCTATTGCATACGGGAAACGATTAGCCCGCCGATGACGTCGCGGCTTGGGCCTTGGCATCGGTATAGATCAGCAGAGGGCGGGCACCGGCGGTGACAGCCTCATCGTTGACCACAACCTCTTCGACATTCTCCATGCCCGGCAGTTCGAACATGGTGTCGAGCAGGATGTCTTCCATGATCGAGCGAAGCCCGCGCGCGCCGGTTTTGCGCGCGATGGCACGGCGCGAGATCGAGCGCAGAGCATCGTCGGTAAAGGTCAGATCCGCGCCTTCGATCTCGAACAGACGCTGGTATTGCTTGACCAGCGCGTTCTTGGGCTCGGTCAGGATGGTGACCAGCGCGTCTTCGTCCAGATCGGTCAGCGTGGCGATCACCGGCAGACGGCCGACGAATTCCGGGATCAGACCGAACTTGAGCAGATCTTCTGGCTCCAGCTTGACCAGCGCCTCGCCGACGGTGGTCTGGCTTTCGTCCTTGACGTCTGCGCCAAAGCCGATGCCCGTGCCCTTGCTGCGCTGCGCGATGATCCGCTCCAGCCCGGCGAACGCGCCGCCGCAGATGAACAGGATGTTGGTCGTATCCACTTGCAGGAATTCCTGCTGCGGATGCTTGCGGCCACCCTGCGGCGGCACCGAGGCAACGGTGCCTTCCATCAGCTTCAGCAGCGCCTGCTGAACACCCTCACCCGACACGTCGCGGGTGATCGAGGGATTGTCCGACTTGCGGGTGATCTTGTCGACTTCGTCGATATAGACGATGCCGCGCTGCGCCCGCTCGACGTTGTATTCCGACGACTGCAGCAGCTTGAGGATGATGTTTTCCACATCCTCACCCACGTAGCCGGCTTCGGTCAGCGTGGTCGCATCCGCCATCGTGAAGGGCACATCCAGAATGCGCGCCAGCGTCTGCGCCAGCAGCGTCTTGCCGCAGCCCGTCGGGCCGATCAGCAGGATGTTGGATTTGGACAATTCGATCTCGCCGCCCTTGCCGGCTTTGCCCGAATACCCAAGACGTTTGTAATGGTTATGAACCGCGACCGAGAGGACACGCTTGGCGCGCTCCTGCCCGATAACATAGTCATCCAGAACCTGGCAGATCTCGCGCGGCGTCGGAACGCCGTCGGTGGTCTTGAACCCGCTGCCCTTGGTCTCCTCGCGGATGATGTCCATGCACAGCTCGACGCATTCATCACAGATGAAAACGGTCGGGCCCGCGATCAGCTTGCGTACCTCGTGCTGGCTTTTGCCGCAAAAGGAACAATACAGCGTATTTTTGCTGTCATTGCCGGAGGAATGAGCCATTCGACACCTCGTGCTCGTAATCGGTTCTGACCTTCTGACGGGCCTTTATTGCAAGGTTAGGCCAGCCAGCGGGCGGGAACAATGCCAAAGTGCACTGCCCCGCCCGCCCTTCAGGCTTAGGAAGCAGCGGCAGTTGCGTCGCGGCTTTCGAGAATATTGTCGATCAGACCCCAGTCCTTGGCGGCTTCGGGCGTCATGAAGTTGTCACGCTCGAGCGCCGCTTCGACCTTTTTCAGGGTCTGGCCGCAGTGTTTCACATAAATCTGATTCAGACGCTCGCGCAGTTCGAGGATCTCACGCGCGTGGATCGAGATGTCCGAAGCCTGGCCCTGGAACCCGCCCGAGGGCTGGTGCACCATGATCCGGCTGTTGGGCAGCGAGAAGCGCATGTCCTTCTGGCCCGCCGCCAGCAGCAGCGACCCCATCGAGGCCGCCTGACCGATCACCAGCGTCGAAACCTTGGGCTTGATGTATTGCATCGTATCATAGATCGACAGACCCGAGGTCACCACGCCACCGGGCGAGTTGATGTACATCGAGATTTCTTTCGACGGGTTTTCCGCCTCAAGGTGGAGCAGCTGCGCCACGATCAGGGTCGCCATCGAGTCGTGGACGGGTCCGGTGACAAAGATCACCCGCTCTTTGAGAAGGCGCGAGAAGATGTCATAGGCCCGCTCGCCCCGGCTGGTCTGTTCCACGACCATGGGAACGAGGTTCATGTAGGTTTCAATCGGATCGCGCATCGCTCGGGCCTCGCTGCTGGCGTCTGGTGCCACATTAGGGGTCAAATCTTGCCCAAGACTTAGCCTTCCGAACAGACCCCCGCAAGGGCAGGCTCCGGCGCTTTTTCGTCACCTGCGTTTTCACCGCCGCGCCCCGGGCAAGCCGTCACGGGCTTTGCCCGCGCCTTGGACTGACCCGCCAGGCCAAACTGGCACTACCGGGCCGCCGGTTCAGCGGGCTAGAACGGCATGGAATTCCATGCCACAACGTTGGCGAGACAGGTTTTTGGCCAAACACCGCTTTGGCCAGCCCCCCGAGAAAGCCCGCCATGAATCGCCAGCCCATCGTCGATCTGTCGCCTCCCGTCTCGGACGAGATCCGCAAAACCACCTGCTACATGTGCGCCTGCCGTTGCGGCATCAACGTGCATCTCAAGCAGGGTCAGGTCGCGTATATCGAAGGAAACCGTGACCATCCGGTTAACAAGGGTGTGCTCTGCGCCAAGGGCTCGGCGGGGATCATGCAACACCTCAGCCCCGCCCGGCTGCGCAAGCCGCTCAAGCGCGTCGGGCCGCGCGGATCGGGTGAATTCAAGGAAATCGAGTGGGAGGAAGCGCTGTCGCTGGCGACATCGTGGCTCAAGCCGCTGCGCGATACCGCCCCTGAGAAGCTCGCCTTCTTCACGGGACGCGATCAGTCGCAAAGCTTCACCTCATGGTGGGCACAAAGCTATGGCACGCCCAACTACGCCGCGCATGGCGGGTTTTGCAGCGTCAACATGGCGGCGGCGGGCATCTACACCATGGGCGGCGCGTTCTGGGAGTTCGGCCAGCCTGACTGGGACCGCACCAAGCTGTTCATGATTTTCGGCGTGGCCGAGGATCACGATTCCAACCCGATCAAGATGGGTCTGGGCAAACTCAAGGCGCGCGGCGCACGGGTGATCGCGGTCAATCCGGTGCGCACGGGTTACAACGCCATTGCCGATGACTGGCTGGCGGTGACGCCGGGCACCGACGGGCTGCTCATTCTGGCGCTGGTGCACGAGCTGTTCCGATTGGGCAAGATCGACCTCGACTATCTCATCCGCTACACCAACGCGCCGTTTCTGGTGAACGCCGCCGAGGGGGCGGAAAAGGGCCTGTTCCTGCGCGACGGCACCGGCGCGCCGCTGGTGCTGGACCGCCGCACCGGCAAACCGGCCGCGTGGAACGCCCCCGGCGTGCAACCCGACCCCGCCGCCGAATGGCAGGGCCACAAAACCGTCCTGCGCTTGATGGCCGCGCGCTACCTCGACCCCGCCCACGCGCCCGAGGCCGTGGCCGAGCGCTGCGGCATCCCCGCCGGGCGCATCCGCGCCGTCGCGGCCGAGATCGCCCGCGTGGCGTTTGATGAGGAAATCACCCTCAACCAGCCCTGGACCGATTTTCGCGGCCAGCGGCATGAAACCATGGTCGGCCGCCCGGTCAGTTTCCACGCCATGCGCGGTATCAGCGCGCATTCCAACGGTTTCCAGACCTGCCGCGCCCTGCATATGCTGCAAATCCTGCTGGGCAGCGTCGAGACCCCCGGCGGCTACCGCTTCAAGCCGCCCTACCCCAAACCGCCCGAGGCTCACCCCCGCCCGCACGCTGGCGTCACCCCCGGCCAGCCGCTCGACGGCCCGCATCTGGGCTACCCGCTGGGGCCGGAACACTTGCTGATCAATGACGATGGCAGCGCCAAACGCATCGACAAGGCCTTCACCTGGGAAAACCCGCTGTCTGCGCATGGGCTGATGCACATGGTCATCTCGAATGCCCACGCCGGTGACCCCTACAAGATCGACACGCTGTTTCTCTATATGGCGAACATGGCGTGGAACTCGTCGATGAACACGGCGCAGGTGATGCAGATGCTCACCGATACCGACGACAGCGGTGCTTACGTGATCCCGCGGATCATCTATTCCGACAGCTATTCGTCCGAGATGGTCGCCTATGCCGATCTGGTGTTGCCCGACACGACCTATCTTGAGCGCCATGACTGCATCAGCCTGCTCGACCGCCCGATCAGCGAACCCGACGCCATGGCCGACGCGATCCGCTGGCCGGTGGTCGAGCCTGACCGCGACGTGCGCGGCTTCCAGTCGGTGCTGCTGGATCTGGGCGTGCGGCTGGGCCTGCCGGGGATGGTGCGCGAGGATGGCAGCGCACGCTACCGCGACTACGCTGATTACATGACCAACCACGAGCGCCGCCCCGGCGTCGGCCCGCTGGCCGGCTGGCGGGGCGATGGCACCGGCAAGGGTCGCGGCGCGCCCAACCCGGACCAGATCCAGCGCTACATCGACAATGGCGGCTTCTTTACCGCGCATGTCCCGCAGAACGCGCAATTTTTCAAACCGTGGAACGCCGCCTATCAGGAATGGATCGTCGCACGCGGGCTGGTCGATGCGCCGATGCCCTATCTGTTCAACCTCTACGTCGAACCCCTGCGCCGCTTCCAACTGGCCGCCGAAGGCCACGGCGACCGGCAACCGCCCGAGCCTCTGCGCGCGCGCATCAGACAGACCCTCGACCCGCTGCCCCTGTGGTATCCGCCCTTCGAGGACACGCTCAGCGACCCCGCCGAGTACCCGCTGCACGCGCTCACCCAGCGCCCGGCGGCGATGTACCACTCGTGGGGCTCGCAGAACGCGTGGCTGAGGCAGATCCACGGCATGAACCCGCTGTTTGTGCCGCGCAAGCTGTGGGAGGAACACGGGTTTGCCGAGGGCGACTGGGCATGGCTTACCTCACCGCATGGGCGCATCAAGCTGCCCGTGGCGCGGATGGATGCGCTCAACCCGCACACCGTCTGGACCTGGAACGCCATCGGCAAGCGGCGCGGCGCCTGGGCGCTGGACCCCAAGGCACCCGAGGCAGAAAAGGGCTTCCTGCTCAACCACCTGATCAGCGAGCTGCTGCCTGAAAAAGGCGACGGCCAACGCTGGAGCAACTCGGACCCGGTCACCGGTCAGGCGGCATGGTTCGACCTGCGCGTGCGGATCGAAAAAGCCCCGGCGCACGGCCCCGCGGAACCCGCCCTGCCGCCGCAGGCCTCGCCCGTGGGGCGCGGCCCCGCCACTGTCAGCCGTCAGACCGGAGCCAAAGCATGACAGCCCTGCCCCCACCCTCAGCCGTCAAGCTGGGTCTGGTCATCGACCTCGACACCTGCGTGGGCTGCCATGCCTGCGTGGTGTCGTGCAAAGGCTGGAACACCGAGAATTACGGCGCGCCATTGTCGGATACCGACGCGTATGGCGCGGACCCCTCGGGCACCTTCCTGAACCGCGTGCATTCTTATGAAGTGACGCCGGATCTGGGCGCGCCGGTCACCGTGCATTTCCCCAAATCCTGCCTGCATTGCGAGGATGCGCCCTGCGTGCCCGTCTGCCCCACCGGTGCCAGCTACAAACGCGCCGAGGATGGCATCGTGCTGGTGAACGAAGACGCCTGCATCGGCTGTGGTCTCTGCGCCTGGGCCTGCCCCTACGGCGCGCGCGAACTGGATGCGATGGCCGGGGTGATGAAAAAATGCACGCTTTGCGTCGACCGGATCTATAATGACAACCTGCCCGAGGAAGACCGTGAACCCGCCTGCGTGCGGACCTGCCCCGCCGGCGCGCGCCACTTTGGCGATCTGGGCGATCCGGACAGCGATGTGTCGCAACTGGTGCTGGCGCGCGGCGGCATGGACCTGATGCCGGAACTGGGCACGCGCCCGGTCAATAAATACCTGCCGCCCCGGCCCCGCGACACGTTGCAGGAACCGCCCGCCACTCTGGCCGCGCTCTGCGAGCCGACACCTGTCGCCCTGACCGGCTTTCTGGGTTGGGTCGACCGCACCTTGTCGAGGTTCTGATGCATCCCGCCCCCTCGATCATCGCCTTTACCACGCTGTCCGGCCTCGGCCTTGGGCTGCTGGCGTTCCTCGGCTTCGGCGCTGTCGTGCCGCGCGGGCTGGTGGCCTTTCTCTGGTTCGGTCTGGGGTACGGGCTGACCTTGGCCGGGCTCGCCGCCTCGGCCCTTCACCTCGGCCACCCCGAACGCGCGCTCAGGGCCTTCACCCAGTGGCAGACCAGCTGGCTGTCGCGCGAGGCGGTGCTTTCGGCGGCCGCCTTGCTGGTCATGGCACCCTATGCGGCGGGGCTGGTGTTCTGGGGCCACGCGCTGCCGGTCGTCGGCAGCGTGGCGGCGGTGCTGTGCCTGCTGACGGTGCTGGCCACCGCGATGATCTACGCCCAGCTGCGCACCGTGCCGCGCTGGAACCACTGGACGACGCCGCTGGTCTTCCTGACTGCGGCGCTGACCGGCGGCGCGCTGCTCAGCGTGCAGGTGCTGGTGGCGCAACTGCTGCTCCCGTGGCTGGCGGTGGCACTGGCGCTGCACTGGATGCTCGGCGACCGCCAGTTTGCCCGGCGCGGATCGACCCTGGGCACGGCAACCGGACTGGGCGCGCTCGGCAGCCCCCGCCTGCTGGAGCCGCCGCATACCGGCAGCAACTATCTGCTCAGGGAAATGGTCTATGTCGTGGCCCGTCGCCACGCGCTGAAACTGCGGGGGATCGCGCTGGTGCTGGCCTGCATTCTGCCCGCGCTGCTGCTCTGGACGCTGCCGGGCTGGCCCGCCCTGATCGCGGCGCTGCTCTGCCATGGCGCCGGCATGCTCACCGCCCGCTGGCTGTTCTTCGCCGAAGCCGAGCATACCGTTGGGCTCTACTACGGCCAGCGTTGAGCTGAGTGGGTATGACGCAAGGGGGGTCCTCGGACCCCCCTCTGCGCTGACGCGCATTCACCCCCCGAGGATATTTCAAGAGCAAAGAAGGCATAGTTAACAAAAGGTTAACGCGCCCTCTTTGCTCTGTCAAATATCCCGGGGGCGGGCCGGAACGGCCCGGCGGGGGCAGCGCCCCCGTCCGCGTTCAACGCCCCTCGAACTTGGCCGGGCGCTTTTCCAGAAACGCCATGACGCCTTCGCGGAAGTCCCGCGTCGCGCCCATTTCGCCCTGCAGCCGCGCCTCGGTATCGAGCTGGGCGTCCAGATCATTCACCAGGCTTTCGCGCAGCGCGCGTTTCACCGCGCCGTAAGCCAGCGTCGGCCCTTTGGCGAGCTGGGTCGCGCGCTTCTTCCATTCGTCGGCGAACTGATCATCGGGGATCGACGCCCAGATCAGCCCCATCTCGGCTGCCTTGTCCGCGCTCACCGGCTCGGCGAACAGCGCCTGCCCCATCGCCCGCGCAAAGCCCACCAGCCGGGGCAGCCAATAGGTGCCGCCCGCGTCAGGGATAAGGCCGATCCGCGTAAACGCCTGCAGGAACACCGCCGATTGCGTTGCGATCACCACATCCGCGGCCAGCGCCAGATTGGCCCCCGCTCCTGCCGCTGCACCATTGACCGCCGAGATCACCGGCACCGGGCAGTCCTGAATGGCGCGCAGCATCGGCTCGTATTCCTCGCGCAGGATACGCCCCAGATCGAGATCATCGACCGAAGCCCCGTCCCCCAGATCCTGCCCCGAGCAGAAAGCCCGCCCTTCGCCGGTCAGCACCAGCACCCGCATCCGCGCGCCCAGATCGCGCACCGCATGGGTAATTTCGGCGCGCATCTGCGCGTTGAGGGCGTTCATCAACGTCGGGCGGTTCATCGTGATGATGCCGATACCGCCCTCGTCGCTGACACTCAGGGTTTTGTAGATCATAGCCGGCCTCCCTTGGGCATGTTGCGCGCAGACTAGCCGCAGCACGCCCTGCGCGCCTAGCCACAACCTTGCGTCAGTCGCGCAGCAGGTCTTTCAGCCGGGCTTCTTCTTCGGCGCTGAGCACCTCGGTCGCCGGTTTGCGCCGCCGAGATCGCGACAAAGGCGATGCCCAGCCCGGCCAGCAGCAGCACCGGCCCCGAGATCCACAGGATCAGATTCGTCCCGCTGGCGCGCGGGTTCAGCAGGATATACTCGCCGAACCGGTCGACCATGTATTGGATGGCCTCGGGGTTGGTATCGCCCGCCACCAACCGCTCACGCACCATCAGCCGGACGTCGCGCGCGATGTCGGCGGTGGAATCGTCGACGCTCTCGTTGCGGCACACCACGCAGCGCAGTTCCGAGGTGATCTCCCGCGCCCGCGCTTCAAGCACCGGGTCCGAGAGAACCTCATCGGGTTGCACCGCCAGCGCCGGCCCCGCGATCAGCGGAGCCGCCAGTGCCAGCATCACCGTCAGGACAAACGCGCGCATCCCCGTCACTCCGCCGGTGTCGCGGCCAGCGGCGCCTTGCGCGCCCCTGCCGCGATGCGGAACCGGCGGTCTGACAGCGACACCAGCCCGCCCAGCCCCATGATGATCGCCCCGGCCCAGAGCCAGAACGCGAACGGCTTCACATACGTCCGCAGTGCCCAGCCGCCGTTTTCCTGCGGATCCCCCAGCGCGATATACAGATCACGGGTCAGCGACACGTCGATCGCCGCCTCGGTCGTGGGCATGCCCGCTGCCGGATAGACGCGCTTTTCGGGGTCCAGCAGTGTCACCAGCCGGTCGCCGTCGCGGACTTCGACATGGCCGGTGGTCGAGATGTAGTTCGGGCCTGCCACCCGTTCGACGCCGGTCAGCGTGATGGTGTAGCCGCCATGCTCGAAGCTCTCGCCGACATGGGCCACGCGGATATCCTCGCTCGACCAGCCCAGCACTGCAGACACCGCGAAGAAGGTGATCCCCAGCCCGGAATGCGAAATCGCCTTGCCCCAATCGGCGCGCGGCAGGCGCAGCATGCGGCGCACCCGGTCGCCAAAACCCTGTCGCCCGCTGCGCATCCACAGATCGACCAGCGAGCCGGTGACCAGCCAGACACCCAGCGTCAGGCCGATGGGTGCCAGAACGCTGCGCCCGGTCTGCAGGGTGAAGGCGAGCGCACCCAGCGCAATAGCCAGGACCGCAGGGCCGACCATGCTGCGCGCCGCCCGGGCCAGCTTGCCGCGTTTCCACGGCAGGACCGCCCCGATGGGCAGTGCTATGGCCAGCGCCACCATGAAGGGCGTGAAGGCGGCATCGAAGAACGGCGCGCCGACCGAGAGCACGCGGTCAAAGGCCATCTCCGAGATCAGCGGCCACATGGTGCCGACGAAGACGACGAAAGACGCCACCGCCAGCAGCACATTGTTGAGCACCAGCGCGGATTCGCGGCTGACCAGCCCGAAGACGCCCTTGGCCTCAAGCGCCGAGCTGCGGATCGCAAAGAGCGTCAGCGAGCCGCCGACGAAGACGGCGAAGATCAGCAGGATGACAATGCCGCGCTCGGGGTCGCTGGCGAAAGCGTGGACCGAGGTGATCAGGCCCGAGCGGACGATGAACGTGCCCATCAGCGAGAAGCCAAAGCCGAGGATCGCCAGCAATACCGTCCAGGCCTTGAGCGTTTCACGCTTTTCAACCACGATGGCCGAATGCAGCAGCGCGGTGGCGAAAAGCCACGGCATGAAGCTGGCGTTCTCGACCGGGTCCCAGAACCAGAAACCGCCCCAGCCAAGTTCGTAATACGCCCACCACGATCCCAGCGCGATGCCGATGGTCAGGCAGATCCATGCGGCCAGCGTCCATGGCCGCACCCAGCGGCCCCAGGCGGCGTCAACCTTGCCCTCGATCAGCGCGGCAACGGCGAAGGAGAACGCCATGCTCAGGCCGACATAGCCGAGGTAGAGGAACGGCGGGTGAAAGGCGAGGCCGGGGTCCTGCAGCAGCGGGTTCAGATCGTGGCCGTCAAAGGGCGGGAACGGCGTGCGCAGGAACGGGTTCGAGGTGAAGATCATGAAGGCCATGAAGGCCGCGCCGATCGAGCCCTGAACCGCCAGCACCCGCGCTTGCAGGGTCGCGGGAAGATTGCCGCCGAACCACGCCGCACAGGCGCCAAACAGCGCCAGAATCAGCACCCAGAGCAGCAACGAGCCCTCGTGATTGCCCCAAACGCCCGAGATCTTGTAGATCAGGGGTTTGAGCGTGTGCGAATTGTCGACCACCAGCACAACGGAGAAATCCGAGGTGACAAAGGCATAGGTCAGCGCCCCGAAACTGAGCGCGATCAGCACGAATTGCGTGCTGGCGATGGGACTGGCAGCCGCCATCCAATCGGCCCAGCCCCGCTGCGCGCCGACCAGCGGCACCACGGTTTGCAACAGTGACAGGCCAAAGGCCAGGAGGAGGGCGAAGTGTCCGAGTTCTACGATCATGGCTCAGCTATAGCCTGCCCGGAAGGTCTCGCAAAGCACGAAGGCGTGCGGCACCTGCGACACCGGCGCGCGGGGGAGCCGGGCAAGGGGGCCTTCTGCCCCCTCTTTGCTGCGCAAATTCACCCCCGAGGATATTTTCAGAGCAAAGAAGAGGCGGCGTTTACGATCCGTTAACCTTGAGCTTCATCTTGCCCGAAATACGCCGGGGGAGTCGCCGTGGCGACGGGGGGCTGGCCCCCCTGCCCGGTCTCAGGCCGGGTACACCGCCGCCTCGTAGAGCGCGCGGATGCGGTCGGTCATGGCGCCCGGCACGCCCGTGCCGATCACCCGGCCATCGATCCGCGTCACCGGCGTGACGCCGCCCAGCGTGCCGGTGACGAACGCCTCCTCCGCCGCATAGACCTGCGCCAGCGTGTAGTCGCCTTCGCGCACGGTGATGCCCGCGGCGCGGGCGGCGTCGATAACGGCTTGCTGGGTGATGCCCTTGAACGAGTAGCTGCCGGTCGAGGTCCACAGCGCGCCCTTGCGCACAATAAAGAAGTTGGTCGAGTTGCACGATGCCACGAACCCGCGCGGGTCGAGCATCAGCGCCTCGTCCGCGCCCGCATTGATCGCCTGGATCAACGCCTGGATCAGGTTCAGGCGCGAGTGCGAGTTGAGATGCAGGTCGAACACATCGGGCTGCGAGGTGCGGAAGGTCGAGGTAAAGAGCGTCAGGCCTTTGGCTTTGCTCTCGGGCCGGGGGGTCTTGTATTCGGCCGTGATCACCACCGTTGGTCCGCTCAGGATAAAGCGCGGGTCCTGATTGGCCGTCGCCTTGATCCCCCGTGTCACCATCAGCCGCAGATGGGCGCCGTCACTCATCCCGTTCGCCGCGAGCACACCGTCGATGGCGGCGTTGATGCCTTCCCGCCCCTGCGGGATCTCCAGCGCAATCGCGCGCGCGCCCTCGAACAGCCGGTCGAGATGCGCCTCGCGTTGCAGGATGCGTCCGCGCACCAGTCGCAGCCCCTCCCACACCCCATCGCCAAAGCCGAAGCCCGCGTCGAACACGCTGACCATGGCCTGCGCCTTGGGCACAAGGTTACCGTTGACCCAGACGAGCACGGCTTCATTGCGGGGATCGGGGATATACCCTTGGGCGGCAGTGGTGGTTGTATCGGTCATGGCATTCCTCAAAGCTGCCCGATCCGAGCCGGGCGGCGAAGGAATGTCAATCCAGCGAATAGCCCGCGCCGCGCACCGTGCGGATCGGATCGTCGCCGCCCTGCGCCATCAGCGCCTTGCGCAGACGCCCGATATGCACGTCCACCGTGCGGGTGTCGACATAGATGTCACGCCCCCAGACCCGGTCGAGCAGCGCCTCACGCGTCCACACACGCCCCGGCTTTTCCATCAGCGCCGACAGCAGGCGGAACTCGGTCGGGCCCAGATGCAGCTCGGCTTCCGAGCGGTGGACGCGGTGCGCCTCGGGGTCCAGCGTCAGATCGCCGACCGCCAGCACCTGCCCCGCCCGGGCGGGACGCACACGGCGCAGGTTGGCGCGCACGCGGGCCAGCAGCTCGTTCACCGAATAGGGCTTGGTGATATAGTCATCCGCGCCCGTCTCCAGCCCCCGCACCCGGTCGCTTTCATCCGAACGGGCCGAGACCATGATGATCGCCGCATCCGCGCCGCCGCGCTGCGCCTTGAGCTGGCGGCAGACCTCGATCCCCGAGACACGGGGCAGCATCCAGTCGAGCAGGATCACATCGGGCGCCTCTTCCGAGACGACCAGCAAGGCCTCCTCGCCATCCGAGGCTGTGGCAACGCGGAACCCTGCGGCTTCGAGGTTGTACGACAGAAGCGCGCGCTGTGCGGGTTCGTCATCGACGACCAACACCAGCGGGGTATCGCTGCGGCTCATGAGATTTCCTTAGTCGGGTTGAACGTGAATGGTGGCGGTCGAATCGCCCTTGGGACGGTCGCCCGGACGCTCACCGGTCGCCAGGAAGATCACCTGTTCGGCGGCCCCGGTCACCAGATCGCCCATGCGTTCCACGTTCTTGGCAATGAAAGTATAATGCAGGCAGGCCGAGATGTTGCGCGGGTCTTCCATCATGTGGGTGATGAATTCGCGAAACAGCGCGTTGGTCATGTGATCGACTTCCACGTCGCGGTGGATCACATCCTCGGCCAGCGCCACGTCGAGACGGGCAAAGGCGTCGAGCATGTCCTTTAGCATCTGCCCGACCTGACGCGCCTGACGACGGATCGCCGAGCCAGCACCCTCAATGCGGGGATCCGCCGACAGCACCGGCACACGCTTGGCCATGTTCTTGGCATAATCGCCCAGCCGCTCGATATCGGCGGCCATCTTCATCACCGCGATCACCGCGCGCAGATCGCCCGCCTGCGGCTGACGCAGCGCCAGCAGGCGCACAACCTGGCTGTCGATTTCTTCTTCCAGCTTGTCGATGGCGCGGTCGCCGGCGACCACTTGCTGGGCCAGATCCTCGTCGCGCTCATCCAGAGCACGGGCCGAGAGCGTAATCGCTTCCTCGACCCGTCCGCCCATGGCGAGCATCAGGTCGCGGATGCGTTCGAGGTCATCATCAAAGGCTGAGTCGATATGAAGGCGGGTCATGGGCATTCTCGGTTGTTTGCGCGAAGCCTAACGGCATTCTGTGACGGTTCGGTGACGAGGTCCAGCGGGGCGGGCCTCAGCTGATCGGCAGCGAGACAACAAAGGTGCTGCCCTCGCCGCGGGTCGAGCGGATCGACAGGCGTCCGCGGTGACGGTTGACGATATGCTTGCAGATGGCGAGGCCCAGACCGGTCCCCCCCATCGCGCGGCTGCGATGGCCATCGACACGGTAGAACCGCTCGGTCAGGCGCGGCAGGTGGATCGCGTCGATGCCGTCGCCGAAATCGCGGATACAGACCTTGAGCACCGGGCCGGGCAGTCCGGGCAGCGACTCGACCCGGTTCAGGCTGATCTCGATCTTGTCGCCCGAGGCACCGTATTTCAACGCGTTCTCGATCAGGTTGTGGAACACCTGCACAAGCTGATCGCGGTCTCCGGGGATGGTGGGCGCGTCGGGAAGATCCTGAAAGTCGACGGAAAGCCCGGCATCCTCGACCTGCGGGCGCAGCGCGGCCAGCGTCGCCCGCAGCACTTCGGACAGCGAAACCTGCGTCCGGGGGCGCACGCGCTCTTCCGATTCGACACGCGAGAGCGACAACAGGTCGCTCACCAGCCGCGTCATCCGCTGCGCCTCGCGCTCCATGATGTCCAGAAACGTCTCGGTCGCCGCCAGATCGCCCTTGGCCGGGCCTTTCAGCGTCTCGATGAACCCGGCCAGCACGGTCAGCGGCGAGCGCATCTCATGGCTGACATTGGCCACGAAATCGCGGCGCTGCTGCTCGGCCTCTTCGACCTGACTGATATCGCGCAAGGTCACCAGAATCGCCGGCAGGATCCCGGCGGCAAGCAAGGGCGCGACACTCACGCGCAGGATCGTCTCGCCGGTGGGGGTGGTCTGGATCATCCGCGCCTCGATCGGGGCGGCGGGACGGCCGGCGGGTGGTTGCCCTGCACCCATCTGCGCCCAGCCGCGCTCCAGCGCGGCGGCAGGCTCGGGCTGGCGGATATAGCTAAGCGCCGAGGCCCCGACCAACGGCGCCGCAAACAGCTCGCGCGCCGCCGGGTTGGCCATCACGATGCGGCGGTCCGGCCCGACCAGCAGCGCGGGGTCGGGCATCGCGTCAAGCAGCGCGCTGCAAGGGGCAAGGTCTGCGGTCATGGCGGTGCGCGTCGATCTGCTGTCAGGGCTGGGGGTCAAGGTCATCGGCGGGTGTTGCTGGGTTGTCGCAGCGGGTTGTAACAGAACCATGACGCCCCGTCACAGGGCGGGATCACAATCCGGGCAGATCCAGCACCAGCGCTGCATGGTCGCTGGCATGCGGCCGCGCCGCGCCGACATCCGCCAGTCGCGGCTGCGTGCCCCCCGCGTCCCGGCTCATCCCGATGCGGAGCGCCTGCGGCACGGCATCCGGCCAGCGCGCGGCCAGGGCCGGGGACGCGATCATCGCATCCGGGCAGCCACGCCCCCCGGCGCTTGCCACCATGTCCAGCGCTCGGCCTTGGGCATCCGCTCTGTCAGGTCAACGCCAAACGGTGCCAGCAGCGGCGCAACCGCCCGCTCGGGGTCGGTGCGCGGATCGTTCAGATCGCCCAGCACCAGCCACAAGGCCGTGGCCGGGTCATCGAACCGCCGCTCGATCAGCCGCCGCACACCCAGCGCCTCGGCCCGTCGCCGCGCCCAGGCGGTGTCGAGATCGGCCACCGGCGCCTTGAAATGCACGCCGTACAGCGCCACCCTGCCCAACGCGAGTGCCAGACAATCGCGGCTGAACACCGGCAGATCCGCCCGCGTCCCTGCTTCACCCTGCAACCCCAGATCGGCGGGCAACAACTGCGCATGGCTCTGCGCGGCAAACGGCCGCCGCGCCAGCACCGCCAGATCGCGCCCGGCGCCGTCATTGCCGGGCAGACAGGCACGCCAGGGCCAGGGCGCTGCCCCTGCCCTGCGTAACAGATGATCGTGGAAATACGCCAGCGAGGCGCTGTCGAACACCTCTTGCAACAGGCAGAAATCCGCATCCGCCTGCGCCAGGACAGCCGCCGTCAGGCGACGGTCGGCATAGTCCAACGGGTCTTGCGGATCGCCCCCGTCGCGCGCCCCGTCAAGGCGCTCGGCCCCGCCGGGCGTGCGCAGGCGCAGGTTCTGCACGTTGAAGCTCAGAACCCGCATGAGCGTTCAGCGGAACTTGGCCGCAAGGTTGCGCAGCCCCTGCGCCAACAGCACCACATCGATGCCGACAGCGGCAAAATTCGCCCCCTGCGCCATCCAGTCGCGCACCTGCGCCTCATTGCCCGACAGGATGCCCGCCGCCTTGCCCGCCGCGCGGATACGCGCCAAGGCGTCCTTGATCGCCGCCAGAACCTCGGGCGCATCCAGCTGCCCCGGAAAACCCATATCCGCCGACAGATCCGCCGGACCGATGAACACCCCGTCCACCCCCTCGACCGCCAGAATAGCGTCCAGCGCCTCCAGCCCGGCGACCGTCTCGACCTGCACCAGCAGACAGGCCTCGGCATTCGCCTTGGTCGCGTAGCCGGCAATGCCCCCAAACCGCGAGGCCCGCGCCAGCGCCGCCCCCATGCCGCGCATCCCCTCGGGCGGATAGCGCATCGCCCGCGCCAGCTCGGCCGCCTGCGCGCCACTCTCGACCATCGGGATCAGCAGCGTCTGCGCGCCGATATCCATCGCCTGCTTGATCAGCCAGGTCTCGCCCATCGGCAAGCGCACCACCGGGTGCGAGTCCGACCGCCCCAGCGCCGCGATCTGCGCCGAGATCGAGCGGATGTCATTGGGCGCATGCTCCCCGTCGATCAGCAGCCAGTCAAACCCCGCCTCCCCGGCAATCTCCGCCGCATAGGCATCCGCCAGACCGACCCAGCAGCCGATCTGCGTCTGCCCCGCCGCCAGCGCCGCCTTGAACCTGTTCGTCTCCATCGCGTGTCCCTTCCTCATCTGTCCAAAAATATCCCGGGGGTAGGCCGCAAGGCCGTAGGGGGCAGCGCCCCCTGCGCGGCGCGAGGGGCTCGATGCCCCCGAGCGCCGCCCTACCCGGCCAGCTCTTTGAGCACATCCCCGGCCAGCACCACATCCGCCTCGGTGCAGGCAAAACTCCCTACCGTGAAGCGCACCACGATCCGCCCCGCGGTCTTTCCCTGCGTCACATAGATCCGCCCGTCGTCATTGATCCGGTTGACGAAATCGATCATCGCCGCATCATCCGCCCCCTTCAGCGCGAAGGTGAACAGCGACAGCACCGGCTCGGTTACGATCTCGAACCGCGCATCGCCGCGCAGCACCTCGGCCAGCGCCTGCGACCAGGCCACATGACCGCGCAGCACCGCGCGCAGCCCCTCCAGCCCATAGGCTTTAAGCACGAACCACAGTTTGAGCGCCCGGAACCGCCGCCCCAAGGGCACCGACCATTCCGAGTAATTGACGAACCCGTCCTTGCCATGGGTCTTCAGATACTCGGGCTGGATCGCCAGCGTTTTCACCAAGGGTTCGGGGTCGCGCAGGTAATGGGCCGAGAAGTCGAACTGCACCCCCATCCATTTATGCGGGTTCAGCACCACCGAATCCGCCAGTTCCACGCCTTCCCACAGCGTGCGGAACTCGGGGCAGATCATCGCCGCGCCCGCCCAGGCTGCGTCGACATGGCTATACAGCCCCTCGTCACGCGCCACGGCCAAGACCGCGCGCAGATCGTCGCAGGCCCCGGTCCCGGTGCCCCCGGTACAGGCCACCACGCCCGCAGTCAGATAGCCCGCCGCGCGGTCCGCCGCGATGGCCGCTTTCAGCGCAACGGGGTCCATCGCCCGCAACGGCCCCTGCGTCGGAATGCGAACCAGATTCTCGGCCCCGATCCCGGCGACCCAGATCGCCCGGTCGACCGAGGTATGCACCTCATTCGAGGCATAGACCCGCACCCGCGCCTGCCCCGGCAGCCCCTCGCGGTTGCCCGCCCAGTTCAGCGCCCGCTCGCGCATGGTCAGCACCGCTGCCAGCGTGGCCGACGAGGCCGAATCCTGAATGACCCCGTGAAACCCCTGGGGCAGCCCCAGGCCCTGCCGCAACCAGTCCAGCATCAGGGTTTCAACCTCGGTCCCGGCGGGCGAGGTCTGCCAGAGCATGCATTGCTGTGCGACAATCGAGGCGACGAAATCGGCCAGCATCGACGGCGGCGTGGCGTTGGAGGGGAAATAGGCGAAAAAGCGCGGGTGCTGCCAATGGGTCAGGCCGGGGACGATCTTCTCATCAAGCTCGGCCAGTATGCCGTCCAGCCCCTCGCCCTGCTCGGGCGGGGATTGGGGAAACGTGCCGCCACCGCGCCGGGGGTCAGCGGCGCGCGCACCGGGCGCTCGGCCAGACCGCGGTGATACTTGGCCCCCCAGTGCGCAATCTCGGCCCCCAGCCGGGTGAATTCGTCCCAATCGAGCCGTGGCTTCTGATCGCTCATCCGTCGGTTCCTCCTGTCCCCGTGTTGCCGGGACACAACCACAAAATACTGAACAAAGCAATCATTCAGACAGGGAGATCTGCACCGGCAATCCCAGCGCCATGAGCCGTGCAAGCGGCGCAGGCGTCAACAGCGAAACGCGCGCATCGGGGGCTGGTGCGGGGGTGTACCCGTCGAAAGACCAGCGCCACCAACCGGACCCGGCGCGCAACACCGGCACCCCTTCGTGCAGGACCATCGCGCCTTTGGGCACAGTCTCGCTTGCCACCGCGACCAGACGCCGCGCGCGCCCGTGCCGCCGCGCGACATCCAGCCGCGCGTCGATCTCATCTGCCCGGCGCTCGCCATACTCAGCCTCCCACAGCGCCCGAAAACGCAGCCAATCGGCATGGCGACACTCGGCACAGGGCCGGTGCCCCGCCGCATAGGCCGTAGCCTCGTCAAAGAAAAACAACTCGGTATACCGCCCCGGCTGCACCAGAGTCCGCCTGCGCCCTTTGAAGTCGGTCACGCAGGTGATCCAGCGCCTGACCTGATGCGCGCGCCGGATCTTGCCGCCCGCGTCATGCAGACAGCCCCGGTTGCCGAACCACAGCCCCCGCTGGGGCACGGCATGAATCTGGCCCAATGGATCGACGCGGTTCTGATACGGCATCTTTCACGCCCTCGTGAAACCAGCGACGGGCTCTTGCGAAGCGCGCGAAAAAGGCGCTGGGTTTCTGACTGTTCGACTCAACCGGTGTCCCCCATGATGACGCAACTGCTGCGTCTTGTCCCGCTGGCTCTGCTGGTGCTGCTGATGGCAGCGCCCGGACGCTTCGCGCCGGGGTCCGAGGCACAGGCGCTGATCGCACCGCTGACGGCAATCACGGTTGCCGATGCGTCCGACAAACACCCGACACCCTCAACCCCCACGCCGCCCGCGCTTGCGCCGGCCGCGATAACCGCGCCGATCCCGGCCCCTGGCGCACGCCCGAGCCTGCCGCCGCACCCCGCAGAACCCGTTCTCGACATCCCCTACGCGCGCGCCTTTGCCCGTGCGCCACCGCTGCCTGTCCTTCGCCAGACCCCCACTCATTCTCTTGCGAGGACAGCATGTTCAAATACCCCGGACTCACCATCTTCCTGGCGTGTATCGCGCTTTTCATGATCTACGCCGTCACGTCCCTGATCATTCACCCGGCGTGAACCACCCCGCGACGGTGCGCTGAAGCGCACCCTACCGGCACCTCGGGCGTGGCGTTGCAACCGGTGTAGGGTGCGCTTCAGCGCACCCTCGCTCACACCATCCCGGCGATCCGGTCGCGCAGCACCGCAACCCCCGTCTCAACCTCTGGACGCACCACGCCCGCGCGCGGGGCGTCCAGCAGCGTCTCGAACCACGCCCGTGGCGGGTTGCGCCCGGCTGCGCGGCGCGGCCAGACCAGCGCGTCCATCAGCGCCACGGCGTCCGGCGGCAGGCGATCCGGCACGTCGAACCCGTTGAGCGTGGCCCAGACCCCGGTCCAGCAGCGCGCCACCGACCACGGGTTATAACCCCCGCCCCCGGTCACGATCAGCCGGTCCGTCATTCCCTGGACCGCCTTCACCACCGCCAGATGCGCGCCATTTGACAGCGCCAGCCGAGACAGCGGATCTTCCAGCACGGCATCCGCGCCGCATTGCAGCACGATGGCCTCGGGCCGGAACGCTTCAAGCGCTGGCAGGATCAGCCGGTCGCGCACATGCGCCATCTCGCTGTCATTGAACCCACGTGGCACCGGCAGGTTCAGCGCATTGCCGCCGCCGTCATCCTCAAGCGCGCCGGTGAACGGCCAGCGCCCGGCCTCGTGCACCGAGATCAGCAGCATGTCGCGATCCCCGCCCAGTCCGGCCTGCACCCCGTCGCAATGATGCGCGTCGATATCGACATAGGCCAGCCGCCGCAGCCCCAGCCGCCGCAGGTGAAGCAGCGCCAGCACCACGTCATTGAGGTAGCAAAACCCGTTCGCCCGCGCAGCCATCGCATGATGCGTCCCGGCGCCCGGCACATGCACCACACCGCCGCCCCGCACCATCTCGGCCGCCAGCATCGCGCCACCCGCGCTGGTCGCCGGGCGGCGGTACATCAGCGCATGCACGGGGTTCGACAGCGTGCCCAGCCCGTAAGTCACGCGCGTCGGCTCATCCACCACGCCCTCGGCCTCGGCCCTCAGCAGCGCCTGCACATAGTCCGGCGTGTGAAACCCCATCAGCGCCGCTGGGCGCGCGCGCGGGCTGTTGACATAGACCGACCCCGGCAGCCACCCCACCACCCGCGCCAGATCCATCACCGTCGAGACCCGCGGTATCGCCAGCGGATGATGCCCGCCAAAGGGCGCGGCGCGGTAGATCTCGGACCCGATGAAGCGCGGAGCGGTCACTCCGGCAGAGCGGCCTCGATCACCTGCGTCATCCGACCGCTGGTCGGCCGCGTCGTCGCGCCCCAGAAGCCCAACAGTGAGCCGTCCGGCCCAATCAGCGCCTTGTTGAAATTCCACGTCGGTTCAACCCCGTGTTCCTGTGCCAGCCAGCGGTAAAACGGATGCGCCTCCGGCCCGGTCACCGGGGTGATGCGCGTCAGCGGCACGTCCACTCCCAGCTCGACCCGGCAGTATTGCTCGACCGCGTGGTCATCGTCCAGTTCCTGACGAAAATCATCCGAGGGCACCGCCAGCACCACCAACCCGCGCGGGGCATACCTCTCGTGCAGCGCCTGAAGGTCGGCAAATTGCGGCGTGAAGCCGCACAGCGAGGCCGTGTTGACCACCAGCACCGGCTGGCCGCGCCAGTCGTCCAGATCATAGGTGGCACCATCAATGGCGGTGAAGGTGAAGGCCTGCGCCGGAAACCCCAGCAACAGCAGAAAGAAACCCACAAGCAAACGCATGACGAGAACCATTGCAAACCCGGGCCGCACACGTCGCCCGCGGTCAAAGGGTAGAGCGTCGAAGGCCCCGGACAAGCCAGAACCCCGCGCCAGAAGGCCGCCGCAGAAAAAATGGTGAAAAAATTCCCGTCCCTGAAACTTGTGCGGAAATCCTTACGTACCTTCCTCACACGATCGCAAAATGGTCCAAACAAAGGAAGCACCGATGAAACTCTTCACCCTTGCCACCCTCGCCACGACCCTTGCTGCGACCCCCCTGCTGGCCGATGATCACATGGCGCCGATGGTTGAAGCCTCGAACCAGAGCGTTGCCAATGGCGTGGTGAGCGCGACCAAGATCGTCGCACCCGCGAATGGCTGGATGGTCGTGCACCGCACCGATGCCGAAATGCGCCCCGGCCCGGTCGTTGCCTATGCCCCGATCCGCGAAGGCGAGACCACGGATGTCGCCGCGATCCTGACCGAAGCTGTCGCCCCCGGCGATATGCTGATGCTCATGGTCCATGGCGAAGCGGGCGGCATGTCGACCGGCATCTTTGAATACACCCTCGGCGCGTCCGAGGATGGCCCTCTGCGCATTGACGGCAATCTGGTGATGACGGTGATCACCGCCGAATAAAGATTATGACCGCCAGGTCAGCGGCGGTTTGCTTGCGTAACGAGTGATTGATCACGAGTGAATGTCCCGTACCGAGTATCACCGGGCCGCCCCAAAGCGGCCCGGTATTTTCGTGCCCAACCGGGTGCACAACCGCCTCGTTCAGACTGCGACGCGCAGGGCTTGTGGCAACAGCCTTGCCACGCCGATGGTGTCGAAGGCGTCCCACCCGGCATCCGGGCGCACCCCCACCCGCTCGAGCGCAGCATTGATGCTGGCGAGCCCTGCGCTCACCGGCATGGTACGCTCGCAACCGTGATACACCGTTGCCCATTGGGCGCTGTCGTCGTCCAGATCCTCGGTATGGATCAAGGCGACCGGCTCCAGCCCCAGTTCCGACGCAAAGCGCAGCGTGACGGGTTTGTCAGGGGCCATGTCAGACAGCTGACGATCCTCGACCCCCAGCCTGCGCGCGCTGGCGCGTGCCAGATCGGGGTCCAGCGCCACGATCACGAAATCACCCGCCTCGAGCAAGGTGAGACCCAGTTTAGCGGCGGCCACGGCATCGCCGGGTCCGCGCGCAACCAGAGCCGAAAGACTGTGCGCCATGCCGTGTCACTCCCGCCTTGTGCTACCGCTCGATGCTGCACTGCGGCACATCGAGCGGTCAAGCGCGAGACGGGCGTTGCCCCGGCAACGCCGCACAATGAGACAGACGTGCCGAAAGGTTAACCAAATCTGAAACGCAGCGCGGGGTTTACCCGGCGTAGTCCGCGTCGGACACGTGCTCTTGCCAGTCGACGCTGATCCCGTCGATGGCCTCCTGAAACGCGATATGGGTCATCGCCGTGTCCGGCCCTGCCCCGTGCCAATGCCGTTCGCCCGCCGCAAACCACACAACATCGCCCGGGCGGATCTCTTCGATCGGGCCCCCCTCGCGCTGGACACGGCCACAGCCTTCGGTGACGATCAGGGTTTGGCCCGCCGGATGGGTGTGCCACGCCGTGCGCGCGCCCGGCTCGAACGTCACCCGGACGCTGATCACCGTACCCGGAGCGTCGGCGGTGTTCAGGGGATCAAGGCGCACGGCGCCGGTGAAATAACCCTCTGGCCCCGCTTTCGACGGGGCGGTTCCGGCGCGCATGATACGCATGGGGGTCTCCTGCTGATTGGGGCGAGCCTGCCAGCTCACGGCGGCTGCCAGTGTGTGCAAGCCTTGCGCGAATGTCCATCGGCGGCTTCCACCGGCTCGTGAGCCGTTTCAAACCCGTCACCGACCTGCCGGACCATAACCCTGGATCGAGGTCCAAGCCGAGGCCGCGACAGCGTCAGCCTGACCTAACCGCCGCCACCGGGGCAGAGCGCCCGGACGACGGATCAAACCACCAAAACCCGCTTTATGCCTCTTACATTGATATAAGAAAAAACCACCGGCTGCGCCGCAGCCGGTGGTCATTCGGTCCGTGCCGAAGGGTTACATCACCCCGGAAATGGCCAATTTACTGTGGGTCCAGCATTCGCCAGTCCCCACCTTCACCCGCATTTCGAATGCCCGCAGGCGCGGCAGGTCATGCAGCCTTCGATCATCACCAGCTCATAGGCCCCGCAAGACGGGCACGAGGCCGGACGTACGGTGCTGGTCACCGGTCCGGCCTTGGGGTCGGACTTCAGCCCCAAGCCCTGCCCTTCGATAAAGCCGATGGCGATCAGGTGTTCTTCGATCACGCCGCCAATCGCGGCCAGAATCGAGGGGATGTATTTGCCCTGCATCCACGCCCCGCCACGCGGATCGAAAACGGCCTTCAGCTCTTCAACCACAAAGGACACATCGCCCCCACGCCGGAACACCGCACTGATCATCCGCGTCAGGGCGACGGTCCAGGCATAATGCTCCATGTTCTTGGAGTTGATGAACACCTCGAACGGCTGCCTGCGCCCGCCGACGATGATGTCATTGACGGTGATATAGATCGCGTGCTCGCTCACCGGCCATTTCAGCTTGTAGGTCTGGCCCTCCAGCGCCTCGGGGCGGTCCAGCGGCTCGCTGAGATAGATCACCTCGGCCCCGGTATCGGTCTGGGGCGCCTTATCGCTGGTCTCGGAAACGGTCAGCACCGAACCGGTCACGGCATTGGGCCGGTAGGTCGTGCAGCCCTTGCAGCCCATATCCCAGGCCGCCATGTAGACATCCTTGAAGGATTGAAAATCAATGTCTTCCGGGCAGTTGATGGTCTTCGAGATACTCGAATCCACCCATTTCTGCGCTGCGGCCTGCATGCGCACATGGTCCATCGGGGCAAGGGTCTGGGCGCTGACGAAATACTCGGGCAAAGGCGCATCGCCGTTCTTTTCACGCCACAGGGCGACGGCGTAATCGACGACCTCTTCCTCGGTCCGCGAGCCGTCTTTCTGCAAGACCTTGCGGTTATAGGCATAGGCAAACACCGGCTCGATCCCCGAACTGACATTCCCGGCATAGAGACTGATCGTCCCCGTCGGCGCGATCGAGGTCAGCAGCGCGTTGCGGATGCCATGCGCGCGCACGGCTTCGCGCACATCGTCATCCATCGCCTGCATCGTGCCGGAGGCGAGGTATTTCTCGGCGTCAAACAGCGGGAAGGCCCCCTTCTCGCGCGCCAGATCGACCGAGGCGAGATAGGCCGCCCGCGCAATCGCCCGCATCCACGCGTCGGTCTGCACAACGGCGTCATCCGAGCCATAGCGCAACCCCATCATCAGCAGCGCATCGGCCAGACCGGTGACGCCCAGACCGATGCGACGTTTGGCCTCAGCCTCAGCCGCCTGCTGCGGCAGCGGGAATTTCGACGCGTCGACCACGTTATCCATCATCCGCACAGCCGTGCGCACCAGCGCGTCCAGCTCTGCCGCATCAATGCCGGCATCGCGCTCGAACGGTGCCTTGACCAGCCGGGCCAGATTGATCGACCCCAGCAGACACGCGCCGTAAGGCGGCAGGGGCTGCTCTCCGCAGGGGTTGGTGGCGGCAATCGTCTCGACGTAAGCAAGGTTGTTGGCGGTGTTGATCCGGTCGATGAAGATCACACCCGGCTCGGCATAGTCATAGGTCCCGCGCATGATGCGGTTCCACAGATCCAGCGCCTGCACGGTGCGGTAGACGCGGCCATTGAACTGCAGATCCCACGGACCGTCGGCCTTGACCGCCTCCATGAACGGATCGGTCACCAGAACCGACAGGTTGAACATCCGCAGCCGGGCGGAATCCTGCTTGGCGGCGATGAAATCCTCGATATCGGGGTGATCGCAGCGCATCGTCGCCATCATCGCACCCCGGCGGCTGCCCGCCGACATGATCGTCCGGCACATCGCATCCCAGACATCCATGAAGCTCAGCGGCCCCGAGGCATCGGCCGCCACCCCATGCACCACAGCGCCCTTGGGGCGAATGGTGCTGAAATCATACCCGATGCCGCCGCCCTGCTGCATGGTCAGCGCGGCCTCTTTCAGCATCTCGAAAATGCCGCCCATGCTGTCGGGGATCGTGCCCATGACGAAGCAGTTGAACAGGGTGACAGCGCGGCCCGTCCCGGCCCCGGCCAGAATACGCCCGGCGGGCAGAAAACGGAAATCTTCAAGCGCAGCGTAGAAGCGATCCTCCCACAGCGCCGAATCGCTCTCGACCGAGGCCAGATCACGCGCCACGCGCCGCCAGCTGTCTTCCAGCGTGGCATCGAGGGGGGCACCACCGGCATCCTTGAGCCGGTACTTCATGTCCCAGATCTGCTCGGCAATGGGGGCGGAGAAACGGCTCATCGGGCGTCCTGACGGCAAGTGTTTGGCTGTAGGGAGAGCGACGGAAGATAGTCTGCCGCCACGCCGGGGTCAACGCATTGAACCGCGACGGAACGGCGGGATCGCGCCTTGAACTTGCGGGGCTTCGGGGCACATATGGGGTCATGACCGTTCATATCCTCAAACTCTGCGTCGGCTGCAGATCGATTGAGGATCTCGCCGACTGGCAGATCCAGCGCGCCAGCGAGCGGCCCGACGGGCTGCCGCGCCATGTTACCCGCATGTGGCCAAAACGCGCGGATGAGATCACCGATGGCGGCTCGATCTACTGGATCATCAAAGGCCAGGTGTGCGTGCGCCAACGCATTGTCCGGCTGGACGAGGTGGTCGGCGATGACGGCATCCGCCGCTGTGCGCTGGTGCTCGACCCCGAACTGGTGCGCCTCCAACCCGCGCCCCGCCGCCCCTTCCAGGGCTGGCGCTACCTGTCACCGGAAGACGCCCCGCGCGACCTGCCCCAATACCGCGCCGGCGATGATGAACTACCGCCCGAGCTGGCCGAAGCGCTGGCGGAATTCGGCCTGAGGTAGGCGCGGCTCGGACCCCATCGAGGGGTCCTCGCCGCGGCGGGTTGCCACCCGCACCCGCTTCAAGGGACGCACGCGCCCCTTGAAAATCCCCGTGGATATTTGGAGCATAAAGTTGAACAAAAAGCGGCACGCATCCCGGGGACACGCGCCGCCAACTTCATGCACGGTCATCGGCATCCCTGCCTGTACCGTGCGATGACACTCGCCGCAAAGCGTTAACAAAGGCTGAACGCCGCCCCAACTTTATGCCCTAAATATCCTGGGGGGTGAATTTGGCTTTAGCCAAAGAGGGGGGCTAGCCCCCTTACCCGCTCTCAGCCTTGCGCACGCAACAGCAAGGGCATCATCGCTGCCACCAGCGCCCGCGCGCCATTGGGCTCGTAATCCCACCCCAGCCAGCCGCGCTTTTCGGCGGCGGCGATGTTGGCGGCGGTGTCGTCGATGAACAGGATCTCGAAGGGCGCCATGTCCAGCGCTTTCTCCACCGCCTCGAACGCCGCCGGGTTCGGCTTCATCAGCCCCGTCTCGCCCGACGCGAAGAACGCATCCACGCGTTCGGCCCAGCCGGCATCCTGCGCGATCCAGCGGGCGCGGCGGGTTTCATTGTTGGTAAAGATCGCCTGCACGATCCCGCCCTGCGCCAGCATCTCGACGATGCGTTCCAGTTCAGGATCCGGGTCGTGATCGGTCTCGAACCACAGCTCCAGCACATCCTCGGGCGCAAGCTCCACACCCGTGCTTTCTGCCCAGTCCGCCAACCGGTCCATCACGTCGTCCTTGCCGGTGAACAGCGCCGCCTTGTCGCGCCCGAACACCGCCTTGCCCATCGCCGCCGCGTCGATGCCAAGCTCACGACCAACCAGCGCCTGCCACGGGAATATCCCCTGCGCATCGGGCCGCCCGGCGCGGTTGAGCACGCCGTCGAAATCCCAGACCACGGCACGCACGGCCTCGAGTCCCTCGATCACCTCGCTCATGCCAGACGCTCCCGCAGTGCCTGCATCGCGGCGGTTTCGCCCGCATCCAGCGCCGCAGCACGCGTTGCATACAGCGTCGCCTGTGACAGCAGGATCGGCTCGGTATCAAGGATTTTCAAATGGTTGGCGCGCAAGGTCTCCCCGGTCGAGGTGATATCCGCCACCGCCTCGGCCGTCAGATTGCAGAATCGTGCCCTCGGTCGCGCCCTGGCTGTCGACCAGCTGATAATCCGCCACCCCATGCGCGCGCAGGAAGTCGCGCACCAGCCGATGATACTTCGTCGCGATCCGCAGCCGGAACCCGTGATCGGCGCGGAACGCCGAGGCCGCCGCGTCCAGATCATCCAGCGTTTCGACATCGACCCAGCACTCGGGCACCGCAATGATCAGGTCGGCATGGCCAAATCCCATCGGTGCGATTTCCTCGACCACCGCCTGCCAGTCCGCCAGCTTCTCGCGCACCAGATCGGTGCCGGTGACGCCCAGATGGATGCGCCCCGCCGCCAGTTCGCGCGGGATCTCGCTGGCCGAAAGCAGCACCAGCGAGACGCCCTCGACCCCTTCGACAGCGCCCGAATACTCGCGTTCAGCGCCGGTGCGCTTCATGGTGATGCCGCGCTCGGCGAACCACTCGAACGTCTTCTCCATCAACCGGCCCTTCGAGGGCACGCCAATCTTCACGCTCATGCCGGGTCTCCCAGTTCGACCAGCAGCGCGGGCCGGATCACCCCACCCACCGCCGGGATCGAGCGCCCCTGCCCCAGCACCGCCGTCAGCGCGTCATAGCGCCCGCCCGTGGCCACAGGGGCCAGGTCGGGCCGCGCCTCGGCATAGAAGCCAAAGACGAAACCGTCGTAATATTCCAGCGTGGTGCGCCCATAGGCGGCTTCGAAATCCAGATCCTCGACCGCGACACCATGCGCCGACAGCACCACCAGCCGTTGCTCGAACAGGTCGAGCGCCGGGGCGATCCACGGCATCTGCCCGGCCAGCCCGCGCATCGCCACCAGCGCCTTGGGCGCCTTGTCGGCCACCGCCACCAGCGCCTCCAGCGCATCGACCACCGCGCCGGGGATCGCCGGCGTCGCCGCATCCTCGGCCAGTCGCGCCATCCGTGTCTCGATCTCGGCGCGCGAGCGCAGACCGATCTGCGGCGCCAAACTCTCCACCGGATCGCCCGCCGCCAACCGTTCCAGCAGCGCCGCGCGCCCCTTGGGCAGCGGCGCACGGTCCGCAAACCGCTCCAGCAACGCGCGGAACCGTGAAGGCCGCCACAGGTGCCGCATCAGCGCCGCCTTGCGCGTGGCGCTTGTCGGCAACCCCCGCACCGCCGCGATCAGCACGCCAATGTCGCCCGTAGCTGCGCGCAACCCCTTGCCCGCCAACATGCGGGAAAACAACGCGAAAACCTCGGCATCGGCGCGCAGAGGCTGGTCGCGGTCAAAGACCTCGTACCCTACCTGCAGATACTCCGAGGCCCGGCTCCTGCCGCCCTCCTGCTTGCGAAACACCTCGCCGCTGTAGCAATAGCGCGCCGGTTCCGCCCCCAGCGCCATATGCGCCTGCACCACCGGCACGGTAAAATCCGGGCGCAGCATCATCTCGCCCTGCACCGGATCGGTGGTCACATAGGCGCGCGCGCGGATATCCTCGCCATACAGGTCCAGCAGCGTTTCCGCCGGTTGCAGCACCGCCGCCTCGACCGGCACCGCGCCCCAGCTCTGGAACGCGCTGAACAGACGCTGCGCTTCGGCGCGGGCGACGGGTGACGGCGTGCTCACGATGCCTCCAGCATGGCCTTGACGGTGGCCACCAGCTCACTGAGCGGCACCTCGACCTGCGCGGGCCGCTCTTTCCATTCCTCCAGCGTCGCACTCTCGGCGATCTTGGCGCCCAGCACCAGATCCTTGATCTGCACCACCCCGCGCGCCGCCTCATCCGAGCCCTGGATGATTGCCACCGGAGAGTTGCGTTTATCGGCGTATTTCAACTGGTTGCCAAAGTTCTTGGGGTTCCCGAGATAGACCTCGGCCCGAATGCCCGCGCGGCGCAGATCGCGCACCATCGCCTGATAATCGGCCATCCGCGTGCGGTCCATCACCGTCACCACCACCGGCCCCGCCGTATCTGCCACGACGCGCCCCTTGGCGGTCAGTGCGGCCAGCAGACGGTCCACGCCGATGCTGACGCCGGTTGCCGGCACGGCTTGACCCGTGAAGCGCTTGACCAGATCGTCATAGCGCCCGCCCCCGGCCACCGAGCCGAACTGCCGCTTGCGGCCCTTCTCGTCGAGGATCTCGAAGGTCAGCTCGGCCTCATAGACCGGCCCGGTGTAGTAGCCAAGCCCGCGCACAACCGAGGGGTCAATCACCACCCGGTCCGCGCCATAGCCCTGCGCGGCGAGCAGCGCGGCCATCTCTTCCAGTTCGGCCACGCCTTCCGCACCCGTCACCGAGTCCCCGACCAGCCGCCGCAACTCGGCGCAGGTCTCGGCACCGCTGTCGCGGCGGGCAGCGGTGAAGGCCAGCACGATATCCGCCGAGGCGTCCGGCAGCCCCGCCCCCTTGGTGAAATCGCCGCTGTCATCCTTGCGGCCTTCGCCAATCAGCGCGCGCACCCCGGCCTCGCCCAGCCGGTCCAGCTTGTCGATGGCCCGCAGCACAATCCCGCGCTCCTCGGCAAAGCGCTCCGGGTCCGTCGGGTCCAGCACCCCCGCCGCCTCCATCACGCCGTTCAAAACCTTGCGGTTGTTGATGCGCACGATGAAATCGCCGCCCAGCCCCAAATCCTCGAACACATCGGCCAGCATGGCGCAGATCTCGGCATCGGCGGCCACCGTCGAGGCCCCCACCGTATCCGCATCGCATTGATAGAACTGCCGGAACCGCCCCGGACCGGGCTTTTCATTGCGCCAGACCGGGCCCATGGCATAACGCCGGTACGGCGACGGCAGATCATTGCGATACTGCGCCGCAACCCGCGCCAGCGGCGCGGTCAGATCATAGCGCAGCGCCACCCAGTCCTTCTCGTCCTCCTGCCAGGCGAAAACCCCCTCATTCGGGCGGTCCACATCCGGCAGGAACTTGCCCAGGGCTTCGACCGTCTCGACCGCACTGGTCTCCAAAGGATCAAAGCCATAGCGATGATACACCCGGGCAATCCGGTCCAGCATCTCTTTGCGCGCGGTTACCTCGGCGCCGAAATAATCGCGAAATCCCTTGGGCGTTTCGGCCTGGGGGCGGCGTTGCTTGGTCTTGCTCATGGATCACCCGTTCTGCTCGCGCGAGGTCTACCCCAAGGGGCGCGGCACGACAAGAAGGCGGGCACCTGCCCGCGCCCGCACCCGAACACCCGATTGACGCCGCCATGGCTCCCGGCGCATTGTGGGCCATGACCAACACCGACGCTCTTGAAGAACGCATCGCCCACCTGACCCGCGCGGTCGAGGATCTGTCGGATATCGTCCGCGCGCAGGGGCTGCAACTGGACCGCATGACCCACCGCGTCCGCATGCTGACCGAGCGCGAGGCTGAACGCGACGCCGCCGATGGCGTGCAGATCCCTCTGACCGACCAACGGCCACCGCATTACTGAACCGCCTACGCGTCGGCGCAACCAACGTCTCGGCGCCAGCGATCATTGCGACACCTGCTCGCCCCTGTACCGTCGATAACCGGCGAAGCAGCGCGCGCGCCGGGAAGTGCCTTGATCTGGTGCGAACATCCCACCGGCAGGTGTGACATGCGCCCCTGCTCGGCCAATCCCCACGCAGCACCGCGCCCAACAACAAAGATCAGCAGCGGCACGCCGCCAGAACACGGCTAAGGCCCCCGCACAGCCGCGCCGCAAAAGCCGTCCATCGCCCACCGCTCCCGCCCCCTCGGACAGCGGAACGTCTACCGCATAGGTCCGCAAAGCACCACGCGCCAGCACCGCCCGGCCCCTCACCTTGCCCCACATCCGCACCCACCAGTGCCGCATCCCCGCGGCTCACCGGCTGCACCTGCCCTTTCATCTTGCCCCAAATACGCACGCGCCGCTCCCGCAGCACCCCGGCCTGAACCGCGCGCAACAGCCGGGCCGCCCGCGGCACGCGGGCAGGTCCGGGCGGGGGGCGCCGGGGGGCCCTGGCCCTCCGGCGCCCCCCGCCATTCCCGTTCACCAAAGAAAAAGGGCGACCCGAAGGCCGCCCTTTCCCGTCTGTGCGTTTCCGCGGCAGATTACATCATGCCGCCCATGCCGCCCATGCCACCCATGTCGGGCATGCCGCCGCCAGCGCCTTTCGGCTCCGGCTTGTCAGCGATCATGGCTTCGGTGGTGATCAAGAGGCCCGCGATCGAGGCTGCATCTTCCAGCGCGGTGCGAACCACTTTGGCCGGGTCAATGACGCCGAACTTGAACATGTCGCCATATTCTTCGGTCTGCGCGTTGAAGCCAAAGGTCTTGTCGTTCGATTCGCGGATCTTGCCCGCCACGACAGCGCCGTCGACGCCGGCGTTTTCAGCGATCTGACGCATCGGCGCTTCCAGAGCGCGGCGCACGATGGCGATACCGGCTTGCTGGTCGCTGTTCGCACCCACCAGATCGGCCAGGATCTTCGCACCCTGAACCAGCGCCACGCCACCACCGACAACGATGCCTTCTTGCACGGCAGCGCGGGTCGCGTTCAGCGCGTCATCGACGCGGTCCTTGCGCTCTTTGACTTCGATCTCGGTCATGCCGCCGACGCGGATAACGGCAACACCACCGGCCAGTTTGGCCAGACGCTCTTGCAGTTTCTCTTTGTCGTAATCCGACGAGGTCTCTTCGATCTGCTGACGGATCTGGGTGACCCGGGCTTCGATCTCGGCCTTGTCGCCAGCGCCATCAACGATGGTGGTGGTGTCTTTGTTGATGGTGATCTTCTTGGCCACGCCCAGCATGTCCATGCCGACGCTTTCCAGCTTCATGCCCAGATCTTCCGAGATCACCTGACCACCGGTCAGGATCGCGATGTCCTGCAGCATGGCCTTGCGGCGATCGCCAAAGCCCGGGGCTTTGACCGCAGCGATTTTCAGACCGCCGCGCAGCTTGTTGACCACCAGCGTCGCCAGGGCTTCGCCCTCGACGTCTTCGGCGATGATCAAGAGCGGCTTTTGCGACTGGATCACTTGCTCGAGCAGCGGCACCATCGGCTGCAGCGACGAGAGTTTTTTCTCGTGCAGCAGGATGTAGCAATCTTCCAGATCCGCGATCATCTTGTCGGGGTTGGTCACGAAGTACGGCGACAGGAAGCCGCGATCGAACTGCATGCCCTCGACAACTTCGACCTCGGTCTCCATGCCTTTGTTTTCTTCGACGGTGATCACACCCTCGTTGCCGACTTTCTGCATCGCGTCAGCGATGAAGCGGCCGATGTTGGCTTCGCCGTTGGCCGAGATCGTGCCGACCTGCGCCACTTCATCCGAGTCAGCGACCGGACGGGCAGCAGCCTTGATCGACTCGACGACTTTCAGGGTCGCCATGTCGATGCCGCGCTTCAGATCCATCGGGTTCATGCCGGCGGCGACGGCTTTCATGCCCTCGCGCACGATGGCCTGAGCCAGAACCGTCGCGGTCGTCGTGCCGTCACCGGCTTCGTCATTGGTGCGGGAAGCGACTTCCTTCACCATCTGCGCGCCCATGTTCTCGAACTTGTCGCTCAGCTCGATCTCTTTGGCGACCGTCACACCGTCTTTGGTGATGCGCGGGGCGCCGAAGGACTTGTCGATGACCACGTTGCGGCCTTTGGGACCCAGCGTGGTTTTCACAGCGTCGGCCAGGATGTTCACGCCGCGCAGCATGCGGTCGCGGGCGTCGGTGCCGAATTTGACTTCTTTAGCAGCCATGTGTGGTGCTCCAATGTCTGAAGGTGGGTGTAGGGTGCGCGGATCGGCGCACCGTTACCGGAAAGTCGAAATCAGGCGATAACGCCCAGGATGTCGCTTTCTTTCATGATCAGCAGCTCTTCGCCGTCGACCGTCACTTCGGTGCCCGACCATTTGCCGAACAGGACGCGGTCGCCGGTTTTGACAGCCATGGCGATCAGCTCGCCCGAGATCCTTGCGCGCGCCTTCGCCGCAGGAAACGATCTCGCCTTCAGCGGGTTTTTCTTTCGCCGAATCGGGGATGATCAGTCCGCCTTTGGTCTTTTCTTCGCCTTGGACGCGGCGCACCAGCACACGGTCGTGGAGGGGTTTGAAAGCCATCTGTGAACACTCCCTAGGTTCCAGGTTCTATTCTCTTAGCACTCGCCGTTGGTGAGTGCTAACGACCCCGAGATAGGCAACCTGACCCAGCCTGTCAACAGCCGCTTGGCGGGAAATTTTACGCGTCCTGCCCGCGGGCCGATTGCGCGAACTGCCCCCAGACATCGGGCGCCAGCGCCTCGATCTCGGCGCGGCTCAGAACCCCGCCGTCAGGCGCAAAAGCCGCGATGCCGTCCGGCCCGGCGATCAGGATCGCGACAGGGTCCTTGCGGCCCCAACCGACGATCCGCTCGCCCATCATCTGGGCACCCGCCCCGCTGCGTGCAAGGGCGGCGACCCGAAATCCTTTTGCCATCATGACCTTACCCAGCGAAACTTCGCTCATCGCAGCGCCCAGACCAGCCGCGCCGCCAAGGGCAGCAACCGCGCGGGCACCAGCGACACCGCTAGCTCGGCCTCACCCTCCAGCGTCTCGCGGTCAAAAACCGGCACCAGCCGCAGCCAGCGCCCGCCCCCCAGCGCGGCCAGAGGTGCCGCGAGCCGACCGTAAAGCTCGCCCGTCATCGCCGGGTCTTCCAGCCCGAACCACAGCGCCCCCCGGCAGGTCTCAACCCTGATCTTGCCCAAGGCCTCCAGCGCCGCGCCCGGCAACAGCCGCAGGAACTGTTTCGGCGGTCGCCAGCTCCCCGCCTTTGCCTTGGCCTTCGGGGCTTCGCGCCGGGGCTTGCGCGGTCGCGCGCTGTCCAGCAGCGCAAACCGTACCAGCCCCCACAACAGCCCCAGCTCCACCCGGACCCGCGCCGGGGTGCTGTTTACCTCGGCCCGCAGACGGACCGGCGCGACCACGATCACCGCCAGCACCGCGCCCAGCCCCAAGAGCATCCACGCCACAACGGCCAAGCGCTTACTCCGCGTCGGCAGCCTTTTCGGCCGCCTTGCCGCCGCGCGCTTTGATCACCTTGGCCACGGTCGAGCCGATCGCCTCGGCCATCGTCGCCGCATCGCCACGGATCGCCTCGACCCGCGCGCCGCCGTCGTCGATGATGATCGCGCCGACCGGCCGAATCCCACCGCCCGCAGCCGTACCCATGCCGCTGCCCTGCGCAGCAGCCGGGCCGGTGCCGCTGCCCGCACCAAAGCCGAAGCCGTAGCTGACAATCGGGATCACCGTCGCCCCGTCACGGTCTATCGGCGTGCCCAGTACATTCTTGGCGTTCAGCAGTTTATCCAGCTCGTCCACCGTGCTCTGCAGCAGTTTTGCGACGTCATCCATGATCCGACTCCCTTGCGTTTGGGATATCATCGCGCAAAGCGCAGGCCTTCGCCATGACTTGGATCACTTGCGCGAAACCCGGCGCGCGGCTACGCCAATGCCATGCGTTTCACCATCTCCCCCTGCCCCTGCGCCACGGCACGCTGGCCCTCTGCGCCGTGCCCGCCGGAACTGACGCGCGCGCGGCCCTCGCCGCGTTTGCGCCTTCGCTGGTCGTCTCGATGACCGAGCCGGACGAGATGGAAAATTTAGGCGCAGGCGACCTCCCCGACTGGCTCACCGCCCAAGGCATCCTCTGGCGCGGCTTCCCCATCCCCGATTTCGGCACGCCACCGCCGGGGGCTGACTGGGCTGCGCTTGCCCGCGACGCCGCCCGGATCCTCGACGCCAAAGGCCGCGTCTTGCTGCACTGTCGTGGCGGCCTCGGCCGGTCCGGCATGATCGCCCTGCGCCTGATGATCGAGGCGGGCGAAGAACCCGACGCGGCCCTGAAACGGCTGCGCCTCGCGCGCCCTGGCGCGGTCGAGACCGAGGCGCAAGAACACTGGGCGACCGCGGGACAGTGTTAAGATTTCCTGAATAGTACCACCTAAGTGGTTGATTTATATAAATCTGCGAAATGTCCCATCGTGGGACACCCTACTCCGGCAGCGCCCCGTCCCAGTCCGCCAGCCCCTTGCGGCCCGCTGTCGTCAGCCCGTAAACGCCTGTCGAGACCCGCTCGAACCACCCATAGTGATTATCCGCCATGATCCGCGTCGCCACCGGCACACCGGTATCGCGCGCCACCGCCGCCCCCTTGGCCGCCCCGTATTCCGCCAGATACGCCGCACATCTGAGCGCATCCTGCCGATACCCCGTCACCAACCCGTGCCGCGTCGCCCCGCCCGCGTTCGGATCGCCCTGACGGCGGGCAAACTCGGCCTCCAGCTTGCCCCGCTTTACCTTCGACCCGCGCGGCGCATACGGCCCCGGCTCGGCCAGCACCTCGACAAACCCGTCGCGCCCCCGCACCGTGATCAACCCCAGCCCCAGCCTGCGGCACAGCGCCGTGTTCTCCTTGATCATCCGCCGCGCCGCCGCCCCCTCAGGCCGCAACACCGCCAGATAGACCTGCGGGCTCAGCGCCAGCCGCGCGATGCCCTGATGATAGAGCGCCAGCGAGAACTTCAGCTTCATCTCGACGATGACCGGGTCCGCACCCCCCATCGCCACCAGATCCGCAGCCCCGATCTCGCCCTTCACGGTCAGACCGCGGGCCTCGAAATGCGCCTTCAGCGGCGGGTACAGATCAGCTTCGCGGGTGACGGTCATGATCGCTTCTAGCGCGCCCCGGAACCCGGGGGAACCGGCAGCGTCAAGGCTGCGTGCTGATGATCCCGCTCGTCCTCGCGCGTGTCGCCGCCGCCCTGTTGATCGCGGCTGCCTGGAGCCTGCTTGCCCCGCTTCCCGACCGGCTTGAGGGCTTCCTGATCGCGCTGGCGGGCGGTGCGCTGATCGTGTCGATCATGTCCGACCCGGTCGACCGCGCCGCACCCCTCTCCCCTAACTGGTACTGGCCCTGTCCCTGCTGGCGGGTGCTGGCGCCTTCATGCGCCTCGACCGGCTGGTCAAACGCCGGAGGGGGCCGGGTCCGGCACCGCCCTGCTGCTCTCGCTGGCCGCGCCGATCGGCACGCTGACGCTTGCCGAGCTCAGCGGCACAGCCCTTGCCATCATCCGCGTCTTTGCCGCCGGGGTCGTCGCGGCCTCGCTGGCGACCGAGGTCTTTTCCAAGGCCTACAACCAAGACAGCCTCGCCACCGGCTTTGCCATCGCGCTGGGACGGGTCGCGGCGCAAGGGCTGGGGCCGCTGGGGGGATAGGCGCTGCGACCTTGGTGACTAGTGACATCCCTCAGGGCTTTGCCTATAACCCGCGCGAAAATTCGCCGCAGCGCACGGGACACTTCACATGACGATTCAGGTTTTTGGCCACAAATCCCCCGACACCGACTCGACCGGTTCGCCCATCGCCTGGGCCTGGTATCTGAGCGAGATCAAGGGCACCCCCGCCAAGCCCGTGCTGCTGGGCGAGCCGAACACCGAAGCGGCCTTTGTCCTCAAGCATTGGGACCTGCCCAAACCCGAGATCATCGCCGGTATCGAGGCCGGTGCACCGGTAGTGATCGTCGACACCAACAACCCGGCAGAGCTGCCCGAGGGGATCAACAAGGCCGATATCCTTGCCATCATCGACCACCATAAACTGGTCGGCGGTCTGGAAACCAACGGGCCGATCGAGATCACCGTGCGCCCGTTGGCCTGCACGGCGACGATCCTGCATGACCTGATGGGCGACGACCTCGCCCGCGCCCCGCGCGGCATCAAGGGCGCGATGCTGTCGTGCATCCTGTCCGACACGCTGGAATTCCGCTCGCCCACCACGACGGCGCATGACCGCGCGGTGGCAGAGAAGCTGGGCGCGGATCTGGGCGTTAACCTGAATGAGCTGGCGACGGAGATGTTCGAAGCGAAATCGGATGTCTCGGCCTTCTCCGACGCCGCCCTGCTGCGCATGGACAGCAAGGAATACACCGTCGCGGGCAAGGAGCTGCGCATCTCGGTGCTGGAAACCACGGCGCCCAAATTGATCCTTGATCGCAAAGCCAGCCTGATGGCCTCGATGATCGACGTCGCCAAGGAAGACGGCGCGGATCAGGTGCTGCTGTTCGTGATCGACATCCTGAACGAAGAAGCCACGCTGCTGGTGCCCAATGCGCTGGTCAAGGACATGGCCGAGAAAAGCTTCGGTGCGACCGTTACCGGCGATACCGTCGTGCTGCCAGGCATCATGAGCCGCAAGAAACAGATCATCCCCTCGCTGTCGCTGTAAGCGCAGGCAGGTGCGGCGCTCAGGGGCATCGAGCCCCTTCGCGCCGCCGGGGGCGCTGCCCCCCACGCGCTGACGCGCTCCCCCGGGATATTGAGAGAGCAAAGAAACAGGGGGCGGGCGCGAACCGGCCCTTTTTCTTTGCTCTGTCAAATATCCACGGGAGGAGTCCAGAGGAGGGGGCGTGCCCCCTCCTCTGGGCGGGGAGTCCGGGGGCGGCAGCCCCCGGCCCTGCGTCACGCCCATTCGCCCTTGCGCATCACCGGCACGCGCTCGCCGCTTTGGCTGATGCCGTCGATGTCGATCTGACCCGAGCCGATCATCCAGTCGATATGGATCGCCGAGGCATTGCCGCCGCGGCGCGCGACCTCGTCGGTGTCCATCTTGTCGCCGCCGTGGAAACAGGTGGAATAGCACTGCCCCAGCGCGATATGCGAGGCGGCGTTTTCGTCGAAGAGCGTGTTGTAGAACAGCATGCCCGATTGCGAGATCGGCGAGCCATGCGGCACCAGCGCCACCTCGCCCAGACGCCGTGCACCCTCGTCGGTATCGAGCACTTTCTGCAGCACCGCCTCGCCCTTGGTTGCCTTGGCCTCGACGATGCGGCCCTCTTCGAACCGCACGGCGATATTCTCGATCAGCGTGCCCTGATGCGACAGCGGTTTCGTCGCGCAAACCGTGCCGCTCACCCGCAGCCGGTGCGGCGTGGTGAAGACTTCTTCGGTAGGGATATTGGGGTTGCACAGGATGCCGCTGGTGGTCTGCGTCGCGCCAGCCACCCATTTGTGCCCATCGGCCAGACCGATTGTCAGATCGGTCCCCGGCCCGGAATACTGCAGTGCGGAAAAGTTCTGGCCATCCAGCCACGCCGACCGGCGCCCCAGTTCCGCGTTATGGCTCAGCCAGTTCTCCACAGCGCCGTCGTCCTCGACGCGCGACGCAGCAAAGATCGCCTCGGCCAGACGCCGCTGCGCGTCATGCGCGCTCAGCTCGGGCGAGACCAGCCGCGCCCAGGCTGCGTCCGGCCAGGCGACAATCGTCCAGTTCGTCGCAAAGCGGGTGATCCGGTCGCGCGCCCCCGAATAGGCCATCGCCATCGCCCGGTTGGCGCGGGCGACCTTGTCGGGGTCTTGTTCGGACAGCAGCATCGGGTCGCCCCCGGCAATTGCCAGCCGTGCCGCGCCCTTGTCATAGGCCGCAGCCATGCCGTCAAACAGCCAGCCCGCCGCCGCATCAAACGAGTCGTCACGCGCCTGGGCATAGCGCGCCAGAGTCACCTGATCGTCCGACAGGATCGGCGTGACCAGCCCCGCGCCCGCCTTGTAGGCGTGCTCGGCGATGCGCCGCACCAGCGGCAGCGCGCCGACCGGCGCCGTCAGGACCAAATCCTGCCCCGGTTGAAGGTTGAGCCCGACGCGCACGGCCACTTCGGCCAGCCTGTCGAGTTTGACGGGATCTATCGGGTCTTGCATTGCGTTACCTTGTTCCTTGATGGGGCAAAGCTGAGCCGTTGCCCCGATGTGTCGCTGAGGATAAACCCACCCTGCCTGCCGTCAATGCCAGCGCCCGGTGCTCTGCGCCGAAACCGTGAAAGGACTGCCCGTGACTGATGTGATCGCCTCGCTTTCTGAGATTTCGGCACCGTATGATGTGCTTTACTGCGATCTCTGGGGGTGCCTGCACAATGGCAAGGCCTTGTTCCCGCAGGCGGTTTCCGCCCTGCAGACGTTCCGGGCCAAAGGCGGCGCCGTGGTTTTGCTGACCAACGCGCCACGCACCAAGCACGCCGTCAAGCGTCGGCTTGACCAGATGGGCCTGCCCGAGGATGCCTATGACGCCATCGCGGCGTCCGGCGATGCGACGCAGATCGCGATGCTGCAAGGCGCTGCCGGGCGCAAGCTGTGGCATCTGGGGCCGGGCAAGGATGAGGATCTGTTTTCCATCATCCCCGACTGGCTGCAGGACCAGCCTGCCATCGAGCGCGTCCCGTTCGAGGAAGCCGAGGGCATCATCTGCACCGGACCGTTCGACGAATTCAACGACACGCCCGAGGATTACCGCGGTCGCTTCCTTGCCGCCAAGACGCGCGGCCTGAAGATGCTGTGCGCCAACCCCGATCTGGTGGTGGATCTGGGCGAGCAGCGCATCATTTGCGCCGGGGCCCTTGCGCAGCTCTATGAAGAGATGGGCGGCGAGGTTCTGTCCTTCGGCAAGCCGCATCCCCCGGTCTATGACGTCGCGCGCAACGCGCTGGCGGCCAAGGGTATCACCTATGAGAACGACGCGATCCTTGCCATCGGCGACGGGATCCGCACCGATCTGCGCGGCGCACAGGGCGAAGGCATCGACGCGCTCTTCGTCACCGGCGGGCTGGAGGCCGATCGCTTTGGCCCTGATGTCGAGTACCCCGATCCCGCACTGCTGACCGCCTGGCTCAAGGCCGAAGACCTGCACCCGCGCTACACCATCGGGCGTTTGCGCTAAGCACCGCCTGCAGCGCTTGAGACCATACGTAAACGGCCTATCTCGTCCTGTGCAGGCGCTGCTTTTTCAGTGCCTCTGACCTTTTCTGACTCTGGAGCCCCCATGACCCCTACCCTCAAGATCATCCTCGGATCGACCCGCCCCGGCCGCAAAGGCCCCGTCGTGGCGCAATGGTTCGAAACCGTCGCGCGTGCGCATGGCGCGTTTGACGTCAGCCTTGTCGATCTTGCCGACATGGACCTGCCGCTGCTCGATGAGCCCAAGCATCCGGCGATGCAGGACTACCAGCACGACCACACCAAACGCTGGAGCGCGGTGATCGGTGAGGCCGACGCCTTTGTCTTCGTGACGCCGGAATACGATTTCTTTGCCCCTGCCTCGCTGGTCAACGCGATCCAGTGCCTGAGCCGCGAATGGAAGTACAAGGCCGCTGGCGTCGTCAGCTATGGCGGCATCTCGGGCGGCCTGCGCTCGATGGAGGTGCTGCGCGGCCTGCTGGTCAACAAGAGCGTCATGCCGCTGGCCCAAAGCGTTCCGCTTCCCTTGTTCACCAACCACATCACCGATGATGGCCGCTTTGACGCCAACGAAAAGATGGTCGAAGGCGCAAATCTGATGCTGGACGAACTGGCCAAATGGACCGGCGCGCTCAAAACCCTGCGCGGTTAACCCGGAACGTCTGACGGCGGGCGCAAGCGGCCCAGCAGGATGCCGCCCACCGCCGTCAGCGCGCAAAAGCCCATCATCGGCCCCAGCGCAAAGACCCAGTTGCCGCCGCCGAACGACACCGCGGCGGCAACCAGCGGTGCGCCGATGAACTGCCCCATCGACGAGCCCTGCATCAGCATGCCATTGCCCGCACTGATATGGCGCAGGCTGGGCGTATAGCGCGGCACGCAGGTGAACAGGGCGGGCGGGATCAGCCCGCCTGCGAACGAGAACGCCAGACACAGCGCCACCCGCAGGCCCACCGACGGGCCGGGCAGGAAGATCCCCAACGTACTCACCGCCATGACCCCGGTGGCGATCAGGATCATCGGACCGGGTTTCCAGCCCCGGCGGATCAACGCACCGCCGAACAGGCAACCGGGCACGTTGATCAGCACCACCAGCGCGGTCATCAGCGCGGCGAAACCAAGATCGGCGTTGAAGCTCTCGGTCAGGAAGGTCGGCAGCCAGGCCATCAGCGTGACCCACTGGAACGCATAAGCAAAGAATACCAGCGCAATCAGCTGAAAGCCGCGCGTGCGCAGCGCCTCAAGCGCCAGCGGCAGGAACGGCGCGCGGTTGGGCGCGGGCAGGTCCAGCCGCTTCATCTGACGCAGCGCGGCCCAGGCAACGAACGGGCACAGCGCCGCGATCAGCCACCAGACGCCGCGCCAGCCGAAGAGATGCAGCAGGACCGGTGAGGCGAGCATGGTCAGCGCCATGCCGAAGGGGTGGTAAATGCTCCAGATCCCCAGCACCATGCCCTGATCGCGCGGGGCTGCCGCAGAAACCATCGCATAGGGCAGTGATACGGTCACGGCGACAAATCCGACGCCCTCGACCAGACGGCTGACCATCAGCCAGACCAGATTGGGCGATAGCGCGCCCAGAATGCCGCCCGCGACGATGCAGCCAAACCCCAGGGCCACCAGACGCTGCCTGCCTGCCTGCTCGGCCAAGCCGCCAAGAAGCACGGCAATGGTCATGCCCAGCACGTTGAACAGCGACAGCACGAACCCGCCAGCGATCAGCCCGAAACCCATGTCAGACCGCATCAGTGGCAGTGCCGGCGGCAGCTTGCCCACCTGCGCCGAGGCCATGGCCCCGGCCAGCGTGATGATCGCCACGGCGCCCCAGGCTGTCTTGTCTCGGCTGGTCACGGGCCCCTCCCTGCTCGGTCTGCCGGATGGCTAGCGGGAATGACCGGCAAAGGCCACAGGGCGCGGGCTTGCTTCACCTATTAAGTAAAGCGGCCAGAATCGTCGCGCAATTAAATTGCCCTTCTTTCTTTCCATGCGCACTATAATTACCTTAAGACTTGCGCCAACCCGCCAAACCGGCTATGCTGCACTGCAACATCCCCTTTTGAGACCCGGAAATGGGACACAACAACGGAACCCGCGCCATGCTCGACAGTCGTCCCAAGGATAACCTGCCCCGCGGCACGATCTGCATCGAGGATCTTGAGGTCGGCCTGATGCGCTATTTGCGCAAGGAAATCACCGACCGCGACATCGCGCTGTTTGCCGAGGTCTCGACCGACCACAATCCGGTGCATCTGGATGACGCCTACGCCCGCGACACGATTTTCGAGGGACGCATCGCGCATGGCATGCTGACGGCGGGCCTGATTTCAGCGGTGATTGGCGAACAATTGCCGGGACATGGCACCATCTACATGGGCCAGAACCTAAAGTTCCTTGCCCCTGTGCGCCCCGGCGATGTGGTGCTGGCCGAAGTCACGGTGCGCGAGATCGACTACGCCAAGCGCCGGGTTACCCTTGATTGTCGGTGCTCGGTGGGCAATACCACCGTTCTGAAAGGCGACGCGCTGGTTCTGGCGCCAAGCCGCAAATTCGACTGACGCCGCGACCGCGCGGCAAGCGCCGCGGGGCAGCATGAAACACATCACCACCTGGAGCGGATTGGACGCGGCGCTGAAAGGCGCCTCGGTCGCGATGGGCAATTTCGACGGGGTTCACCGGGGCCATCAGGCCGTGATCGACGCCGCCCGCCGCCCTGACATGCCGCTGGGCATCGTGACGTTCGAGCCGCACCCGCGTCAGGTCTTTGCCCCCGATGCGCCCCCCTTCCGGCTGATGAACGCCGAGGCGCGCTCCAACCGGCTGGCCAAGCTGGGGGTCGCCTTCCTGTACGAGCTGCCTTTTACCCGCGCTCTCGCTTCGCTCACGCCCGAGGACTTCGCGCGGTACGTGCTGGCCGAAGGGCTGGGCATCAGGCATGTCGTTGTCGGTGCCGATTTCTGCTTCGGCAAAGGCCGCGCCGGTACTGCCCAAACGCTGCGCGAGGATGGCGAACGCTTTGGCTTCGAGGTGACGATTCAACCGCTGGTCGGCGGGGATGAGGGCGCGATTTCCTCGACCGCGATCCGCGCGGCCCTGGGCGACGGCCGGGTGCGCGACGCCGCCGACATGCTGGGCCATTACCACCGCATCGACGGCGAGGTTCTGCACGGCGAGAAGCGCGGCCGCGCGCTGGGCTATCCGACCGCGAATATGGCCGTCGAGGGCCTGCACCTGCCCAAGCTGGGGGTTTACGCCGTCAAGGTCGAGGTGCTGAGCGGCGACCATCGCGGGTTCTATGACGGCGTGGCCAGTCTGGGCGTGCGCCCGATGTTCGGCGAAAACACGCCGAACTTCGAGGTCCATCTCTTTGATTTCGCCGGGGATCTCTACGGTCAGCACCTGAGCGTCGCGCTGGTCGAATACCTGCGGTCCGAGGCCAAATTCGACGGGCTGGACGCGCTGATCGCCCAGATGGACGCTGACAGCGAACAAGCGCGCGCGATCCTGATCAACGGTTGACAGAAACAGCGCACAAGGGAACACTTGCGGAACATTGCGCAAGAGGTGCCCCTATGTCCAATGCCCTTGTCATCCGCCCGTTGACGCCCAATCTGTCTGACGATTTCAAGACGGTCATGGGCCCCTCGGGGGCCTGTTACGGCTGCTGGTGCACCGCGTTCATGATGCGCCCGAAGGTGCGGCAGGCCAGCACGCCGGATGAACGGCGCGATCTGTTCCTGAACATTGTCGCTGAAGGCCCGCCGCCCGGCCTGATCCTCTACCGTGACGGCGCACCGGTCGGCTGGATGCAGATCGGCCCGCGCGCGCTGGTGCCCGAATGGAACAACCCGCGCCGCAGTTCTACCCCGCTGCCCGACGCGCCCGCCGATGATCCGGGCGTCTGGGCGATCACCTGCTTCTTCCTGCACACCAGGCACCGCGGCCAGGGTCTGTCGCACGCGCTTGTCGCCGCCGGGATCGACCATGCCCGCGACAACGGCGCGCGGGTGCTTGAGGCCAGCCCGATGGATCAGGCGAAGCGGTCCAAAAGCATCGGGCTGTTTGTCGGCTCGACCTCGGTGTTCGAGAAAGCCGGGTTCGAGACCGTCGCGCGGCAAAAACCCAACCGCCCGCTGATGCGCTTCACCCTCTGAGGCCCCCTTTCCTTTCGCGCGTGAAACGTTAGGGTCGCGGCATGAACACGCCCTCTGCCCTGCGCCCCAAATTCTGGGAAACCGAGCCCCTGTCCAAGATGACGCTGCCCGAATGGGAAGCGCTGTGTGATGGCTGTGGCAAATGCTGTCTGAACAAGCTCGAGGACGCCGACACCGGCGAGGTGTTCTTCACCCGCATCGCCTGCCGCCTGTTCGACGACAAAAGCTGCCAATGCGGCAATTACGCGAATCGCAAATCCATCGTGCCGGAATGCGTCATGCTGACCCCCGACACGCTGAAAGACATCAGCTACTGGATGCCGCGGAGCTGCGCCTACCGCCGCCTGAATGAGGGCCGCCCGCTGGAAGCCTGGCATCCGCTGATCAGTGGCGATCCGGAATCGGTTCACCGGGCGGGGATTTCGGTGCGCGAAGAGACGGTCAGCGAATACGACGTCGCCGACGACGATTGGGAAGATTACATCATCGACGAGGAGATCTGATGTTTCTGGCATCCGACAACACTTCGGGCGTGCCCGAGCAGGTTCTGGCCGCTCTGGGTCGCGTTAATGACGGGTTCTCATTGGGCTATGGCGCCGATGATCTGATGCAGCAGGTGCAGGCCAAGATCCGCACGCTGTTTGAAGCGCCCGATGCGGCGGTGTTTCTGGTTGCCACCGGCACCAGCGCCAATTCGCTGGCCATCGCCACCTATGTGCAGCCGTGGAGCGCGGTCTACTGCCACCGCCACGCGCATATCGAGGAAGACGAGTGCAACGCGCCCGAGTTCTACAGCAACGCCAAGCTGTCGCTGCTGGACGGCGATCACGCCAAGATCGACGCACAAGCCCTTGAAACTACACTGACGAACGCCGCCGAAGGGGTGCATCATGTGCAGCCCGGCCTGCTCAGCCTGACCAACCTGACCGAACGCGGCGCGCGCTATACGGTGGCCGAGGTGACGCGGCTGGCCGCTATCGCCAAGGCCAAAGGCCTGCCCGTCCACATGGACGGCGCGCGCTTTGCCAATGCGCTGGTGGCCGAGGGCTGCACGCCTGCCGAGATGACGTGGAAAGCGGGCGTCGACGTGCTCAGCTTCGGCGGCACCAAGAACGGGTTGCTGGGCGTCGAGGCGGTGATCTTTTTCGACCCCGCCAAGGCCTGGGAATTCGAACTGCGGCGCAAGCGCGGCGGGCATCTGTTCTCGAAACACCGCTTCCTGTCGGCGCAGATGGACGCCTATCTGACCGACGATCTGTGGCTGGATCTGGCCCGCACCGCCAACGCGCGGGCCGAGGCGCTGGAAGCCGGTCTAACGAAAGCCGGTGTGCGACTGCTGCACCCGCGCGGCGGCAACATGCTGTTCGCCGAATTCCCGCTCAAGGCGCACGACGCGCTGCGCGCTGCCGGAGCCGTCTATTACGACTGGCCCGCCCCGCCGCCGCAGGGCGCGGGTGGCGATCATCCGCATCAGTGTCGTCTGGTGGCGTCCTGGTCAACGACCGAGGCGGATATTGCCCGCTTCATCGAAGTGCTGACAGCCGCGCTGTAACACCGGCAGGCGCGCCGTCACTCTGGCCGTCACTCAGCCCGCCAGATACGAGATCGAGTAGATCGCGGCCATGGCGACGATCTGGACCGCAAGGATGCCGTTAAGCTGCTGGCGAAACGGCTCTTTGCGGATCTTGTGACGCAGGGCCATCTGGGCGATCTTTGCCCCGATAGAGCCGCCCAGAAACGCCAGCGCCAGCAGCCTGTCCTCGGAAATACGGCGTGCCCCGGCAATCGCCGCGGCCTTGTCGCGCGCGAAGGCGACATAGGCGGCGATGTTGACCACGCATAAATACAATCCGACGAGGATTTCAAACACAGCGCGTCCGTCGCTTCTTTGATTTTCACTTCGTGCGCCGTCTTAGGAGACGCCCGCGCACAATGCAATGCGGTCGCGGTACGGGTGTTGCGGCCGCGCCCGGAAAATCGTTATCGCAAACACCCGCAGATTTGCGATGGTTTGCGCTAACGCCTTGCGAAGTATCGCTTTTCGCCCTTTCTATGACATCTTTGGGCAGGTATACATGGCGCAGCACCATATGCGGACTCGTACCCGGGTTGCCTTTCTGCTCGCGCCTTCGCACCCGGTTCGACACCAGACGGAGACAGATCCATGACCATCACCATCGGCATCAACGGTTTCGGTCGCATTGGCCGTTGCACGCTGGCCCATATTGCCGAAAGTGCGCGCAACGATGTGGAGGTCGTCGCCATCAACGCGACCGGCCCGATCGAGACCAATGCGCATCTGCTGAAGTATGACAGTGTGCATGGCCGCTTCCCCGGCACCGTCCGGGTTGAGGGCAACACGCTGGATCTGGGTCGGGGTCCGATCCGCGTCATGTCGACCTACAATCCGCAAGAGCTGGACTGGGAAGGCGTTGACATCGTTCTGGAATGCACCGGCAATTTCAACGACCGCGATCAGGCCGCCGTGCACATGACCCGGGGCGCCAAGCGCGTGCTGATCTCGGCCCCGGCCAAGAACGCCGACAAGACCATCGTCTACGGCGTCAACCACCGCACCCTGACCAATGAGCATCTGGTGATCTCGAACGGGTCGTGCACGACGAACTGTCTGGCCCCGCTGGCCAAGGTGCTCAACGACGCCGTTGGCATCGAATCGGGCATCATGACCACGATCCACAGCTACACCGGCGATCAGCCGACGCTGGACCGCCGCCACAAGGATCTCTACCGCGCCCGCGCCGCTGCCATGGCGATGATCCCCACCTCGACCGGGGCTGCCAAGGCAATCGGCGAGGTGCTGCCGGAGCTCAAGGGCAAGCTGGACGGCTCGTCGATCCGCGTCCCCACGCCGAACGTCTCGGCGGTGGACCTGACCTTTGTCGCAGGCAAGGATGTGACGGTTGCAGACATCAACGAGATCATGCGCGAAGCGGCTGCCGGCCCGATGGGTGCGGTGCTGTCCTATGATCCCGAGCCGAAAGTCTCCATCGACTTCAACCACACGCCCTATTCGTCGATCTTCGCCCCCGACCAGACCAAGGTTATCGGTGGCCGCACGGTGCGCGTGCTGGCGTGGTATGACAACGAGTGGGGCTTCTCGTGCCGCATGGCCGATGTCGCCGGCGCGATGGGTCGCCTGATCTGACCCGATACCGCTTGCAGACCAGACAGGCCCGTCCCTCACCGGACGGGCCTTTGCCTTTTCGGGTGCAGGGCACTAGGTGTGGGGCCGACCCGCCTTGCCTGTGAGACCGCGATCATGACCATCACCCAAGAAGACGAACTCGACGGCCTGAAGGAAATCGGCCGTATCGTGGCCAACACCATGCACGCCATGGCCAAAGCGATGGAGCCGGGCATGACCACGGCCGAGCTGGACGCCATCGGGCGCGGGCTGCTGGAGCGGGACGGCGCGGTGTCGGCCCCTGAGAGCACCTATGATTTCCCCGGCGCGACCTGCATCAGCGTCAATGAAGAGATCGCGCATGGCATCCCGGGCGAGCGGGTTCTGGTGGCGGGCGATCTGGTGAACATTGACGTCTCGGCCTCGAAGAACGGGTTCTTTGCCGATACCGGCGCGACCTTTCGCCTGCTGCCCGTCAAACCCTCGCTCGACCAGTTGTGCCGCGATGGCAAGCGCGCCATGCAGATCGGCATCGCGCAGGTCGGCAGTGGCAAGCCGCTGGCCGGGATCGGCAATGCCATCGGCAAGTTTGCCGAACAGCGCGGCTATACGCTGATCCGCAACCTTGCCAGCCACGGCGTCGGGCGCAGCCTGCACGAATACCCCGAAGAGATCGCCACCTGGCCCACGCGCGACAAGCGGCGGATCACCAAGGGGCTGGTGCTGACGGTCGAGCCGTTCTTGTCCAAGGGCGGGCTCTGGGCCGAGCAGGGCGATGACGCCTGGACGCTCTACAGCGATCCGCGCGCGCCGGTGGTGCAGTATGAACACACCGTGGTGGCAACGGATCGCGGCGCGATCATCGTCACGCAACCGCGCTGATTTTGCGGGCACCCTGACCTGAGGACCCCGGCTGCGGCCATCATGACCTTGACTTTTGCGGCGTTCTGTGTTGTTAGCGCAAACAAAGGCCCTGGCTTGCTCAACCCCGGGGACCGAGGAGTTGCACCATGACCACCACCCTCGCCATCAACGGTTTCGGCCGCATCGGCCGCCTCGTCCTGCGCGCCCTGATGGACCAGAAGCGCACCGATCTTGAGGTCGTTGCCATCAACGATCTGGGCCCGGTCGAAACCAACGCCCATCTGATCCGCTTTGACAGCGTCCATGGCCGCTATGACGGCGAGATCACCACCGGCGACGACTGGATGGATCTGGGCGCCGGCCCGATCAAGGTCACCGCGATCCGCAACCCGGCCGAACTGCCGTGGAAGCATGTGGATGTCGTGCTTGAATGCACCGGCATTTTCTCGGACGCCGACAAGGCCAAGGTGCACCTTGAGAACGGCGCAACCCGCGTGCTGGTCTCGGCCCCGTCGAAAGGCGCTGACGCCACCATCGTTTACGGCGTCAACCACCTTACGCTGACGGCTGAGCACAAGATCATCTCGAACGCGTCCTGCACCACCAACTGTCTGGCACCCGTGGCCAAGGTGCTCAATGACACCGTCGGCATCACCAAGGGCTTCATGACGACGATCCACAGCTACACCGGCGATCAGCCGACGCTGGACACGATGCACAAGGATCTCTACCGCGCCCGCGCCGCCGCGCTGTCGATGATCCCCACCTCGACCGGTGCGGCCAAAGCCGTCGGGCTGGTCCTGCCCGAGCTGAACGGCAAGCTGGACGGCGTGGCGATCCGCGTGCCGACGCCCAACGTCTCGGCGGTGGATCTGACCTTTGAAGCCGCGCGCGAGACGACGGTCGAGGAAATCAACGCAGCCATCAGCGCCGCGGCCGCCGACGGCCCGCTGAAGGGCATTCTGGGCGTCACAGATTTCAAGAATGTCTCGATCGACTTCAACCATGACCGCCGCTCGTCCATCGTCGCGCTGGACCAGACCAAGGTGATGGGCGGCACCATGGTGCGCATTCTGGCGTGGTACGATAACGAGTGGGGCTTCTCTAACCGGATGCTCGATACGGCGGCAGCGATCGGGAAACTTGCCTGATCCGCAATTGTTGCAGAACTTGTCCTAAATTTGACCCCCCGGCCACTGTGCGCCGGGGGTTTTGCTTTTATCTTAAGGACATGGACCTCGTTGCCGTTGTAGCCCTCACCGCCATTCTTTTTGCGATCATCGGCCTGTCCGAGCCGGTCGCCAACCGTCTGCGCCTGCCCGCCACGGTGGTTCTGGCGCTGATGGGCATTGCCATCGGCGCGGTTTCCGCCTCGGTGCTGGCCCTGCCGGATTCGCCGATGCTCGAGGCCGCGGGCGAGATGATCCAGAACCTGCCGATCCGCTCGAACCTGTTCCTTTATGTCTTCCTGCCGACGCTGATCTTTCAGGTCTCGCTGACCATTGATCTGCGCCGGATGTTGGATGACTGGGTGCCGATCCTGCTGCTGGCCGTCGTCGCCGTGGTGGTCAGCACCATGGCCGTGGGCTGGGCGCTGTTCCCGCTGTCGGGCTTGCCGATCATGGCCTGCCTGATGATCGGCGCGATCGTGTCGACCACGGACCCGTCGGCCGTTGTCGGCATCTTCCGCGCAACACCTGCGCCCCAGCGACTGGCGCGGATCGTCGAGGGCGAAAGCCTGCTCAACGACGCCGCCGCCATTGCGTTGTTCTCCCTGTTCTTTGCCTTTGTCGCCTACGGCATTCCCAACCCGCGCCTCAGCGATGTCGCCGTGCAATTCCCGTGGCTGGTGGTCGGCGGTGCGGTGACCGGCTGGGTCGCGGGGCGGCTGGCACTGGCCGGGCTCGCACCGCTTGATGATCACCCGCTGGGGCAAGTCTCGCTGTCGGTCGCGCTGCCGTATCTGACGTATATCATTGCCGAAACGCTGCTGGGTGTGTCCGGCGTGATCGCCGTGGTGGCTGCCGGGCTGGCGCTGAACTTCCACGCGCCCGGCTCGCTGTCGCCTCCCAGCCGCGCCAAGCTCGAGGATACATGGGATCTGCTCGGCTACTGGTCCGGAGGCCTGATCTTCGTGCTGGCCGCCATCCTGATCCCGCGCCTGTTGTCGGATGTGCGGCCCTTCGATCTGGTGCTGGTCGCCGTCACCGTGCTGGCCTCGCTGGCCGCGCGGGCGCTGATATTGTTCGGCCTGCTGCCGCTGCTGGGCAAGTTGAAACTGTCACCCAAGGTCGAGCGCCGACAACGCGCAGCGATCCTGTGGGGCGGTCTGCGCGGTGCGGTGACGCTGGCGCTGGCCCTGGCGGTGACCGAGAGTTTCCGCATTCCCGTCGATATCAAGCGGCAGGTCGGCATCATCGCCACCGGCTTCACGCTTTATACCCTGATGGTGCAGGGTACGACGCTGCGCTGGGTGATCAACCGGCTGGGGCTGGACAAACTGTCGGCCATCGATGTCGCGCTCTCGGCGCAGGTCGTCGCGGTTGCGCTGCAATCGGTGCGCGAGACGGTCAGCGACACGGCGCGCGATTTCGGACTGGCACCGCAAACGGTGCGTGATGAGGCCAAACGCTTTGCCGAACGCGTGGACGAAGCGGTCAAGGCCGCCGATGCCGGGGCCGAGATCGCCGACCGTGACCGCATCACGCTGGGGCTGGTGGCGCTGGCCGGGCGCGAGCGTGATCTGGTGCTGGAAGGCTTCCGCGACGGGATGCTGCCCGCGCGGCTGGCGACGCAAATGGTGGCCGACGCGGACCGCCTGATCGAAGGCACGCGCACCGGGGGCCGTCTGGGCTATCTGACCACGGCGCGTCTGACCCAACGCTCGGGGCGCGCGCAGGCGCTGGCGACCTTCCTGCACAACCGGCTGCGCATCACCGGCCCGCTGGCCCGCCAGACGGCTGATCGCTTTGAGCATCTCGTCGCCCTTGCCCCGACCCTGCGCGAACTGCACGGCTTCATCGATACCCGCATCCGCCGCATTCACGGCAAGCGCGTGGGCGACCTGCTGCACGATCTGCTCGAACGCCGGATGGACGAAGCGGATCGCGCGCTGGACGGGTTGCGCCTGCAGTTCCCCGGCTACGCCGAGGAACTGGAACGCCGCCTGATCCGTCAGATGGTTCTGGCGCAAGAGGAACGCGAATACGCCGCACTGGTCGATGACGGGCTGGTCGGGCCCGAGCTGCGCCATTCGCTGGCCAATGGCATCGCCAAACGCCGCAGTGCGCAATCGCAGCGGCCCACGCTGGACCTTGCCATTCAGCGCATGGCGCTGGTCGCAACCTTCCCGCTGTTCGCCGAAATGCCGGTGGACCGCCGCAAGATGTTGATGCGCGAGATGCGCACGATCTATGCCGCGCCGGGCACCGTGCTGCTCAAACGCGACGAGATCCCGCGCAAGGTCTGGTTCATCTCATCGGGTGCGGTCGAGCAGGTGCGCGCCGGTCAGGTGCTGCGGCTGGGACCGGGCGAGATGTTCGGGCATCTGGCCATGCTCAAACGCGGCTTGCGGCGCGGTCAGACCACGGCAATCACCCGCTGCACCCTGCTGACGCTGGACGAGGCGCAGTTTATCAAGATGATGAAAGCTGACAAAGGCCTGCGTCAGGCCGTCATCGACAGTGCCGCCAAACGCGGCGTGGCCCTCGACCCCGACGCGCTGACGACAGAGTGATGCCTAGGGTGCAGGGGCGCGTTCGATGGCCGGGCCAAACCGCTCACGCAGGGCGGTATTGACCGGCGCGGGCACGAATTTGCTGACCTCGCCGCCCAGTCGGGCGATTTCCTTGACCAGCTTCGAGGCAATCGCCTGACGGCGGGCGTCGGCCATCAGGAACACGGTCTCGACCTTGTCGTCGAGCGCGCGGTTCATGCCAACCATCTGGAACTCGTACTCAAAATCCGCCACGGCACGCAGTCCGCGGATGATGATTCCCGCGCCCACATCGCGGGCGCAATCGATCAGCAGGTTCTCGAACGGATGCACGACGATCTCGACGCCGGTGCTCTTGATCAGCGCCGCCGTCTCACCCTCGACCATTGCCACCCGCTCATCCAGTGAGAACAGCGGGCTCTTGTCGCGGTTGATCGCCACGCCGATCACCAACCTGTCCACCATAGGGCAAGCACGCGTAATGATGTCCATATGTCCCAAGGTGAGTGGGTCAAATGTCCCCGGATAAAGCCCAATACGCATCGCGTCCCCCTTGCGGATGTGTGTGCGACGCCACGCAACAATATTGCGTGAAAAGATGCAAGCGCAGAAAAACCACCGACGCGCCCGGCGTCACCCTGCCACGGGCGCGTCGGCTAGGGCTCAATTGCCCATGATCATCCCGGTCAGCGCGTCTTTTTCCATTTGCAACTCGCTCAATCGGGCCGCGACCACATCCCCGATCGAGATGAAGCCGACCATCAGGTTGTCCTGCATGACGGGCATATGGCGAAAGCGGCGGGTGGTCATGGTTTCCAGCACGGAATCCGTCGAGATCTGCGGGCGCGCAACCATAGATCGCCCGGGTCATCACCTTGTCGACTTTCTCGTCCAGACAGGCGGGGCCAGAGCGGCCCAGTTCGCGCACGATATCGCGCTCGGACACGATTCCCTTGACCTTTTTGCCATCACTGGACACCACCACCGCGCCGATCCGCCGGGTCGAGAGCAGCTCGACAACCTCGCGCAGCGTGGCATTGGGGGCGACGGTCACGACCCCCTCAGCCTTGGATTTCAGGATTTGACTGACAAGCATGGGGCACCTCCTTGTCCCTGTTTGTCCTTTACAGTCGGCACTTTGCACGGGATTCTGTCAAGACTTGTTTTCCAGCAGAATCTTTTGGACCGGTCAGGATTTAGAGGACGTCATGCGCGCCAAATTTCTGAGCATCGCGGTGCTTGTCGCTTCCTCTGTGCCCGCTCAGGCGCAAGACGTCATGCTGGCGCGCGAACAGCTTTATGGTCAGGTGCTGGAACATCCCCTTGTCTTTGGCGTCGAACCCGCCTTTCACGCCGAGCGCGCTGACGGGTTCTACCTGATGGAATGGGTGCCCGAGGGGCAAAGCGTTGAAGACTGGCAGCAAATGCAGACGATCACCGCGCACCGGGCCGTCGGCTCCAACCATGGGGATGATCAGGCCGCCGCACTGGGTGAAAACATCGCGGTGAATTTCCTGACCGGCTACCGCGACAATTGCGCGACCGAGGTGGACGCCCTGCCCTTGCCGATCACCGGCGCGCAGGGCGCCCGCGCGGCCTTCGCCGCCTATATGGGCTGTTCGCAGGTGCGCGGGACCGACCATGCCGAGGAAATGGTGATCCTTGTGATGGTCGGCGCGTCCGACAGCTACACGCTGCAATGGGCCGAACGCTCGCCCGCGCGCGCTGCCTTCGACCGCGAGGCTTTCTCGCGCTGGCGGCCCCGGATCGAGGCGCTGACGCTAGCCCATCTGTGCACCGTCCCCGACGGCGAAGAGCCGCCCTACCCGTCCTGCAACTGACCTTCCAAAGCCCGCATCTCGGCCCGCATTCCGGCGACCAGCGCAGCGGCGAACCGCTCGATACGCGGCAGTTTGCGGTCATCAGCGTGACGGATCAGCCAGAAAGCGCGGGTCAGGCTGAAGTCTGAGGTCAAAACCCGCCGCACCCCTGCCGCCGCAGGCAGCGCGAAATCATGCGCCACGCCGACGCCAGCACCCTGCCGGATCAGGTTCAGCTGCACCGAGACGGAATTCGACGCCATCGGCGGTTGCTCGACCCCCAGATCGGCCAGATAATCCAGTTCGCGGTCAAAGATCATATCGGGAATATAGCCGATCACCCGATGCGCGCGCAGATCCGCCAGCGTCTTTAGCGGCGGTGCCTCGCGCAGATAGCGGTCCGAGGCCGCCAGATGCAGGTGATAGTCGGTGATCTTGGTGGCGATGACCCGGCCCTGTTCCGGCTTCGACACCGCGATGACCATATCCGCCTCGCGCCGGGACAGGTTGAACACGCGCGGCAGGGCGACGATCTGCACCTCAAGCCCCGGATTTTGCGCGACAATCCCGGCGACCACCTGCGGCAACAGGTAATTGGCGCAGCCATCCGGCGCGCCGATGCGGATCTGGCCGCTGATCCCCTCGGACGGACCCGCCAGCGCCTCGGCCGCGCGTTCCATGGCGGTTTCGATCGCTTCGGCATGCGCAACCAGTCGCCCGCCCTCATCCGTCAGCACATAGCCCTGCGGTGAGCGGGTAAAGAGCCGCGCGTCCAGCGCCTGCTCAAGCCGTGCGACGCGGCGGCCCACGGTGGCGGCGTCAAGCTTGAGTACCCGGCCCGCCCGCGACAGGCTTTCGCCGCGCGCCACGGCCAGAAACACCTTCAGATCGTCCCAGTCGGCCACAGGCGTACTTTCAGAGGGCTTTGCATCCTTGCAAAACGGCTTTTGGGAAACTGCCTCTGTTCAGTTGATTTTTGCAAGCCTATTGTGCGCGCAAAGCCACAGGAGGACGCTATGAAAGAACTCGGACACTGGATCGACGGCAAAATGGTCGCGGGCACGTCGGGCCGCTTCGCCGATGTCTACAACCCGGCGACGGGCGAGGTTCAGGCCAAGGTCGCGCTGGCCTCGAAGGCTGAACTCGACGCCGCCATTGCATCCGCCGCCAAGGCGCAGGTCGCCTGGGGCGCCACCAACCCGCAGCGCCGCGCCCGCGTGATGATGGCGCTGGTTGGCCTTCTGAACCGTGACATGGACAAGCTGGCCGAGGCGCTGTCGTCCGAGCACGGCAAGACCTTCCCCGATGCCAAGGGCGACGTGCAGCGCGGGCTGGAAGTGATCGAATACTGCATCGGCGCGCCGCAGATGCTCAAAGGTGACTACACCGACAACGCCGGCCCCGGCATCGACATGTATTCCATGCGCCAGCCGCTGGGCGTGGTTGCCGGCATCACGCCGTTCAACTTCCCCGCGATGATCCCGCTGTGGAAAATGGGTCCGGCGCTGTCCTCGGGCAACGCGATGATCCTGAAACCGTCCGAGCGCGACCCCTCGGTCCCCTTGATGATCGCGGCGCTGTGCAAGGAAGCCGGTCTGCCCGATGGCATCCTGCAGGTGGTCAACGGCGACAAGGAAGCCGTCGACGGCATTCTGGACAGCGAGATCGTTCAGGCCGTAGGCTTCGTTGGCTCGACCCCGATTGCGCAATACATCTATTCCCGCGCGGCCGCGACCGGCAAGCGCGCGCAGTGCTTCGGCGGTGCCAAGAACCACATGATCATCATGCCGGACGCCGACATGGATCAGGCCGCCGACGCGCTGGTCGGTGCGGGCTTTGGCGCTGCGGGCGAACGCTGCATGGCGATCTCGGTCGCGGTGCCGGTGGGTGAAGGCACGGCGGAAGCCCTGCGCGAACGGCTGGTGCCCAAGATCGAGGCGCTGAAAGTCGGACCCTGGACCGCGGGCAATGATGTGGACTATGGCCCGGTCGTCACCGCGGCTGCCAAGGCCAACATCCTGCGGCTGGTGGAAACCGGCGTGGCACAGGGTGCCGATCTGGTTGTCGACGGGCGCGACTTCAAGCTGCAGGGCTATGAGGACGGCTTCTTCGTCGGCGCGCATCTGTTCGACCACGTGACCACCGACATGGACATCTACAAGACCGAGATCTTCGGCCCGGTCCTGTCGATGGTGCGCGCGCAGACCTATGAAGAGGCGATCCAGATGGCGATCGACCACGAGTATGGCAACGGCACGGCGATCTTCACCCGCGACGGCGACACCGCGCGCGATTTCGCCAACCGGATCAACATCGGCATGGTCGGCATCAACGTGCCGATCCCGGTGCCGCTGGCCTACCACACCTTTGGCGGCTGGAAGAAATCGGGCTTCGGCGATCTGAACCAGCACGGGCCGGACGGGTTCCGCTTTTACACGCGCACCAAGACGATCACCGCGCGCTGGCCGAGCGGGATCAAGGAAGGCGCTGCCTTCAACTTCAAAGCGATGGACTGACATTGCTTTTATCCGGGCCGCTCAATCGGCGGCCCGGATACCCAAGTGAAAGATCCCTGCGCTCAGCGACCGGGAACTTCCACAATCGGGCTGGGCACCTGACCTCGGCTTCGAACGAAAAAGCCGCAGTCCCCCCGCCGGCATCGAACGCGCATATCGTAAGTGGCGTTGTAGATCTCGGCCGCAATGGCCAACAGGCAAAGCACGATGACGTTGATGATAATAGGTACGAGGTTGATGAACTGCGGCGACGGCTCACCCGTCGATGGCGCAGAGGCCGAGCCCTCAATCGTCTGATCGCCATTTCTCAGGCTGAAGCTGACGGTCTGCCCCGATTGCCGCAACGCCACCTCGGCTTCGACGCGTGTTCTGCCCTGCTCGAACGTCACACCAATTCTGCCTTCCTCGACCATCGCCCGCGCCGCGCTATCAGCGCCCGATGGGATCTCGATGAGCTGCCAGACCTCGTCGCGGCCGCGACGGGTCATCACATAGAGCTCATTGGCACTGGGTCCGGCGTAAACCTCGGCCTGCACGCGCCCCCGCGCGTCAGCGAGGCGGTAGCGAGCGGTGTGAGCGCGGCCCGCTCCGCGCGGGCGGGGCGCGGGCTGAGCGTGGTCACGCTCAGGCCGGTGACGCCCAAAGCGGCAGCAAGTGCGTGGGTGGTGAAACTGCGACGGTCCATAAATCCTCCAGGAACAGGGCAAGTCGCGACACGTCGCCACAGTGTTCAGACAGCCGCATCACCCAAACGGTCTAAGCCGCTCAGAACGAGGCGCGGCGCTGGCATCACAACCGCGCAACCCGCATCAAAGTGCCGTGATGGCAGCGGAAATCGCGCCCGTTGCGTTTATATGAGGAGTACTTGATGATGGAGCCACGTGAGCCGACCCGGTAGGGCAAAGAATCTCAGGGCTGTTCCCCGGGGAACTGTAACGACGCCCGTGCTGGCGCAAGATGCATCGACGGCCTGTACAAGGCAGTGCCGTTTCTTCCATGGAGGCTTTCTATGACCACGATGACCCGCCGCTCGACGCTGGCCCTTTTCGCTGCCACGCCGCTGGCTCTTGCCCTTGCCGGACGCGCGCAAGCGGCCACCCATGCCATCGCCATCGAAGGCATGGCGTTTTCACCGGCCGAAATCACCATCGCGCGCGGTGACAGCATCACCTTTACCAACAATGACTCGATGCCGCACACCGCCACGTTCCGTTCCGCCGGCATGGACACCGGGCGTCTGTCGCAGGGCCAGACCGCGTCTTTGACCTTCGCGAATGCCGGTACGTTTGACTATTTCTGCGCCGTTCACCCGTCGATGCGCGCCCGGGTCATCGTTGCCGGTTAAAAACCTGACGTCGCGGTCAAGTTGGCGCTCGCGCCGGGGGATTTTCGCGATACGCTGAGCGAAAGCCACCGGCTGCCGGAGTGCAACTTGTCCGCGACGTATCGTATCCTGCCCGACCGCGCGCTGGTCTATGTGCGCTATGAGGGCTTCGTGACGCTTGACGAAAGCGTCGCGGTGATCGGCGAGTACATCCACGATCCGCAGCGACGTCCCGGACAGATGCAGCTGGTGGACCTTTCGGCGGTGACGGGGTTCGAATTTGACTTTGTCCGTCTGATGGCCCTGCAGGCGCAAAAAGCGGCGATCTTTCGGCCCGCCGACGGTATCCAGACCTTGCTGGTCTACTATGCCCCCCATGATGAAGGCTATGAGATGGCCAAGCTGGTGCTGCGTTCGTGGCAGGGCGTCCCTTCGGTCATGGCCACCATCCAGCGCCACGAATCCGACGCGCTGGATATTCTGGGCCAGCCCGAGCGGCGGATGGACGAGTTGCTCTCGGCGGCGGGCTGACGGGCCACTGCCGGCGGCACTTCTCAACGTGACGCTGCGCCAAAACCTGCCTCCCCTTGCGCTTGTCCCGGTGCGCTGCAAAACTCGTGCAACATTCAAGAATTAAACATGCGTTCAATTCTTGGGGGAGAGAGGACCGCGCATGGATTTTGCACTAAGCGACGAGCAAACCGCCATTTTTGATATGGCCCATGCCTTTGGGCAGGAACACATCGCGCCCTTTGCCCGACAATGGGAAGCCGAGGGCGTAATCCCGCGCGATCTGTGGCCGAAGCTGGCCGAACTGGGTCTGGGCGGGCTTTATGTCAGCGAAGAGAATGGCGGAACCGGGCTGACCCGGCTGGATGCGACGCTGGTGTTTGAAGCGCTGAGCATGGCCTGCCCCTCGGTCGCGTCCTTCCTGTCGATCCACAACATGTGCGCGGCGATGCTGGACAAGTTCGGCTCGGAAGATGTGAAGGCCCGCATCCTGGCCCCCGCCGTGACAATGGAAAAACTGCTGTCGTATTGCCTGACCGAACCCGGCGCGGGCTCGGACGCGGCGGCGCTGAGCACGCGGGCCGAAAAGACCAACGCGGGCTACCGGCTCAACGGCACCAAGGCCTTCATCTCGGGCGGCGGGTATTCCGACGCCTATGTCGTCATGTGCCGCACCGGCGATGCGGGGGCCAAGGGCATCTCGACCGTGGTGGTCGAGCAGGGCACACCCGGGCTCAGCTTTGGCGGGCTTGAGGACAAGATGGGCTGGCGCAGCCAGCCGACCCGACAGGTGCAGTTTGATGATTGCGTGACTTCGCTCGACAACCTCGTCGGGGGCGAGGGCGACGGGTTCAAATACGCGATGATCGGATTGGATGGCGGGCGGCTGAACATCTCGGCCTGCAGCCTTGGCGGCGCGCAGGCGGCGCTGAACCAGACGCTGGCCTATATGGGTGAGCGCAAGGCGTTTGGCAAAAGCATCGACCAGTTTCAGGCGCTGCAATTCCGCCTTGCCGATATGGAGATCGAACTGCAGGCGGCGCGGGTCTTCCTGCGGCAGGCGGCGTGGAAGCTGGACACCAAAGCCCCCGACGCGACCAAGTTCTGCGCCATGGCGAAGAAATTCGTCACCGAAGCCGGCAGCCGCATCGCCGATCAGTGCCTGCAATTGCATGGCGGCTATGGCTATCTGGCCGATTATGGCATCGAAAAGCTTGTGCGGGATCTGCGTGTGCATCAGATCCTCGAAGGCACCAATGAAATCATGCGCCTGATCACCGTCCGGGCGCTGCTGGCCGAACGCGGCTAAGGGAAATCCATGTCTGAACCCGAAGTGATCGTGCGCAAAGAGGGCCGTGCCGGTCGTCTGACGCTGAACCGCCCGCAGGCGCTGAACGCGCTGACGCATGGCATCTGCCTGCAGACCACGCAGGCGCTGCGCGACTGGGCCGATGACCCCGAGGTGTCGGTGATCCTTCTCGACGGCGCCGGCGAGCGGGCGTTTTGCTCGGGCGGCGATATCGCGCAGGTGACGGCGGCGGGCAAGCGCGGCGACTACGCCGCCGGGCGCGATTTCTGGCGTGATGAATACCGCATGAACTGCCTGATGGCCGCCTATGCCAAGCCCGTGGTCAGCTTCATGCACGGCTTCGTCATGGGCGGCGGTGTCGGCTATGGCTGCCACACGCGCAACCGGATCGTCGGCGAGAGCACGCAGATGGCGATGCCCGAATGCGGCATCGGCATGATCCCCGATGTCGGCGGCACCTGGCTGCTGGGTCAGGCCCCCGGCGAGCTGGGGGTGTATCTTGCGCTGACCGCCGCGCGCATGGGACCGGGCGACGCGATCCATGCCGGTTTCGCCGACCGCTTCGTGCCTGAGGCCGCCTGGGACAGCGCCAAGGCCGCGCTGATCGAGACCGGCGATGTCGGCACCCTGCCCCGGCACGCCGATCCGGCCAGCCCGATGGCGGTTGAGCAATCGCGGATCAACCGGCTGTTTGCGCCCTCGACCGTGACCGAGATCATCGACAATCTGCGCAGCGACCCCAGCGCCATCGCGCAAGCGGCGCTCAAGGCGATCGGCCGCAACTCGCCACTGTCGATGGCCAGTACGCTGGCTTTGCTGCGCCCCTCGCCCCGTTCGCTGGAAGAGGCGCTCAAGCAGGAATACCGCTGGACCTGGCGCGCCATGGAAAAATCCGACTTCATCGAGGGCGTGCGCGCGCAGATCATCGACAAGGACCGCACCCCGCACTGGAAGCACGCCGCCCCCGCCGATGTCACCATCGCCGAGGTCGCCGCCCTGCTGGCCACGCTGGGCCGCGACGAGCTGAGTTTTGGCTGAGATCCGGCTGAGCCCACGCTCGGCCCCCCGCTTTTGAGGAGGAGCATCATGAACATCGCCTTTATCGGTCTGGGCAATATGGGCGCGCCCATGGCCGCCAATCTGATCAAGGCCGGGCACAGCGTCACCGGCTTTGACACTCAGGCCACGCCCGCGGGCGTGACGATGGCCGCGTCGGCCGCCGAGGCGGCCACGGGCGCCGATGTGGTCATCACCATGCTGCCCAATGGCGCGATCCTGCGCGCCGTGGCCGACCAGATCATCGCGGCGATGAAACCGGGTGCGGTGCTCTGCGACTGCTCGACCGTCGATGTCGACAGCGCCAAAGCCGTCGCCGCGCAGGCCGAGGCCGCCGGTCTGGGCGCGCTGGATGCGCCGGTCTCGGGCGGCACGGGCGGGGCGACCAACGGCACGCTGACCTTCATGGTCGGCGGCAGCGATGCGGCCTTCGCCACTGTGCAGCCGTTGTTCGAGATCATGGGCCAGAAGGCCGTGCATTGCGGCGCGGCGGGCGCGGGCCAGTCGGCCAAGATCTGCAACAACATGATCCTTGGCGTCACCATGATCGCCACCTGCGAGGCCTTCGCGCTGGCCGACAAGCTGGGGCTGGACCGGCAGAAGATGTTCGATGTGGTCTCGACCTCGTCGGGCTACAGCTGGTCGATGAACGCCTATTGCCCCGCGCCGGGCGTTGGCCCGCAATCGCCCGCCGACAACGGCTACAAACCCGGTTTCGCCGCCGAGCTGATGCTCAAGGACCTGCGCCTGAGCCAGCAAGCGGCGGAAAGCGCCGATGCCGACACGCCTATGGGTCAGCTGGCCGCCGCGCTCTATCAGCAGTTCGTGGAAGCCGAGGACGGCAAAGGCATGGACTTCTCGGCCATGCTCCCCCGCTTTGAGAAGCGCGGGCGCGCCTGATGGGATGGGCAGGCACCGCGCTCCCCGGACTGGATGCCGAGGACCGCGCGCGGCTTGACGCCCTACCCGTTCAGGTGCTGCCAAACGGTGCGCATCTGTTTTCCCCCGGCGACCGTCCGCAGGGCTTTGCCATGGTGCTCTCGGGCCGGATCGAGGTCAGCCTCACCGGCCCCAACGGGCGCGAGATCCTGCTCTACGCCGTCGAGCCGGGCCAGAGCTGCATCCAGACCACGCTGGGGCTTCTGGGCGATGACGCCTATTCCGGCGAAGCGGTCTGTGTCGGCCCGGTGCGCGTCTCGGTGATCCCCGCTGCGCTGTTCCACGCGCTCATGGCCCGGTCCGAGGCGTTTCGCGGCTTCGTCTTCCACGCGCTGGCGACGCGGATGAACGACATGACCCAGCTGCTCGAGCGCGTCGCTTTCACCCGAGTCGAGGCGCGGCTGGCCGGGGCCTTGCTGGATCTGGGCGGGCATGGCGGTATCGTCGAGGCCACCCATGCCGAGCTCGCCGCGCGCATCGGCTCGGCGCGCGAGGTGGTCTCGCGCAGGCTGGAAGCGATGGCCAGACGCGGGATGGTCAGCACGGATCGCGGACGCGTCGCGCTGCTCGATCCCGCTGCGCTGCGCCGTCTTGCTGTGGCGCTTTAAGCGCTCAGCGCGGTGATCAGGTCACAGACCCGCTGCGGTCAGCGGTGCTATTTTCGATGTGGCACAAATCTGGAAAGGGTTTCCCCATGTTCTCGCGCAATGTCGGCACAATCGACCGCGGTCTTCGCATCGTCCTGGGTCTGGCCCTGCTGGCCGGGTTCTTCCTGAACCCCGACGCCAGCCTGCGCTGGCTGTATCTGGTGGGGATCATCCCGCTGGTCACCGGGTTGATGGGCACCTGCCCGCTCTACCGGATATTCGGCGTCTCGACCTGCCCGATTTCGCGCAGCTGACCCACAAAGCGCCGGAGGGGCAAAGCCCCGACACGCCGCGCGAAGGCTCCCCTTGCGGGGGCCTGAGCGCGGCGTTTTCGCGCCCGCTCAGAGCGGGGTGCTCACGCTGACATGCGAGCTGCCCTCATGCGACTGGCGCGCCCACATCGCCGCATAGCGCTGCCCCAGCGCCAGAAGCTGCGCATGGGTGCCCTCTTCGATCACCTCGCCCGCCTCCAGCACCACGATCCGGTCGGCATCGACCACCGTGGACAACCGGTGCGCGATGGTGATCACCGTGCGCCCCTTGCCCATCGCGGCCAGCGCGTCCTGAATGTCATGCTCGGTCTGCGTATCCAGCGCCGAGGTCGCCTCATCCAGCAGCAGGATCGCCGGGTTCTTCAGCAGCGTCCGGGCAATCCCCACCCGCTGCTTTTCGCCGCCCGACAGCTTCAACCCGCGCTCGCCGACCTGCGTTTCATAACCCTGCGGCAAGCTGATGATGAAGTCATGGATCCTGGCCGAGCGCGCCGCCGCCTCGACCTCGTCGCGCGTCGCGTGGTCCTTGCCATAGGCGATGTTGTAATAGATCGTATCGTTGAACAGCACGGTATCCTGCGGCACCACGCCAATCGCCGCGTGCAAGCTGTCCAGCGTCACGTCGCGCACATCCTGCCCGTCGATGGTCAGCGCCCCGCCGCTCACGTCATAAAAGCGGAACAACAGCCGCCCGATGGTCGATTTGCCGCTGCCCGAATGCCCGACCAGCGCGACGGTCTGCCCGGCGGGCACGTCGATGCTCACGCCTTTCAGGATCGCGCGCTCGGTCTCATAGGAAAATGTCACATCGTCCAGCCGCACATGCCCACCGGCCAGCCGCAGCGGTACAGCACCGGGTTTCTCGACCACATCGGGCGCCTGATTGAGCAGCCCGAACATCTGCCCCATATCGACCAGCGCCTGCCGGATCTCGCGGTACACCGTGCCCAGAAAGTTCAGCGGCATGGTGATCTGGATCATGTAGGCGTTGACCATGACGAAATCGCCCACGGTCAGCGTGTTGTTCTGCACCCCGATGGCCGCCATCACCATGACCACCACCAACCCGGTGGTGATCAGCGCGGCCTGCCCGAAGTTGAGCAGCGTCAGCGAATAGGCGGTACGCAAAGCGGCGCTCTCGTACCCTTCCATCGCCCTGTCATAGCGTTGCGCCTCGCGGTTCTCGGCGTTGAAATACTTGACGGTTTCAAAGTTGAGCAGGCTGTCGATGGCCTTCTGGTTGGCGTCGGTATCCTGCTCGTTCATCTCGCGCCGGATCTTCACCCGCCATTCGGTCACCGTGAAGGTGAACCAGACATAGAGCGCGATGGTGACCATGATCACCGTCAGATACCAGGCGTCGAACAGCACCAGCATGACGATGCCGATCATCAGCAGTTCCAGCACCAGCGGTCCGATGGAGAACAGCAGGAAGCGCAGCAGGAAATCGACGCCCTTCACCCCGCGCTCGATCACCCGGCTGAGGCCCCCGGTCTTGCGCGTCAGGTGATAGCGCAGGCTCAGGCGGTGGATATGCGTGAACGTCTCCAGCGCCAGTTGCCGCAGCGCACGTTGACCCACGGCAGCAAAGAACGCGTCGCGCAATTGCTGGAAGCCGTTGGTCATCAGCCGCGCCATGCCGTAGGCGATGGTCAGCCCCACCGCGCCGACGCCCACCAGCCACCCTGCATCGAGCGGGTTTGGCGCCAGCGCATCGACGGCGGCCTTGTAGATCATCGGCGTTCCCACCGCGATCAGCTTGGACGCCATCAGCGCCACCATTGCCAGCACGACGCGGATTTTCAGCCCGTTCTCGCCCTCGGGCCACAGATACGGCGCGACTTTGGCGATGGTCGAACGGCCCGAAGCCTCGGTTTCCAAAGGGTCGGAGGGCAGCGCGGTCGAGCTGGGACGGTTTCGCATACGGGACATTGGGCTCGCTGTCTGGGCTGGCGTGGGAGAGAGACGTAATCCCTTCACGCAGGCTTTACCAGCCTGACACAAGCGCCTTGTGCACCGGGGGCTTATTCCGTCGGCAAGGTAAAGATCTGCCCCGGGTAGATCAGATCGGGATCACGGATCTGGCTGCGGTTGGCGTTGTAGATGATGACATAGCGCTCCCCCTCGCCGTAACGCTCACGCGAGATATGCCACAGCGTGTTGCCCGGCTGCACGGTGATCAGTGACACCTGCGGCGCGGCAACGGTCGGCGGCGCGCTGGCCGGTGCCGTGGCGGTGACGCCCGGCGTCTGGGTTGCCACGACGGCGAGGGATGGCTCGGCAGGTGCCGCCTCAGGGGTTTCCTGCACGAGCGGCGTCGCCACGGGGGGCGTCACATCGGCGGCAGGCGCGTCGGATTCCTGCACACTCGCGGCAGCGGTGCTGGACGTGCTGGCCTCCGGCGCAGTCGTCGCGGCGCTCTCAACCGGGCGCGCGGCTCCGGGGGTCGCGACGGACGCCTCAGGCTCAACCGCCGCCGTCCTTGTCACGGGTTGCTCAACGGGCGCCGCCTGTTGCGCGCGGGCTTGCGCGGCGGCGACGATCTCAGGGGCTTCGCGCTGGAACGGGGTCTCAAAGCGCGAAACCACCCGCCCGTCAGTGCCGACCTGATCGACCCGCAACGTGTAGACGCCCGGATCAATCGACGGCAGGTCCGAAGCCCAATCGCCACTCTCGGCCTGCGCCACGGCGATGGGCCGGTTGTCCAGATAGATGCGCAGATTGGCGTCAGGATTGGCCCGCGCCGCGCGGCCTGCGATCTGCACATCCCCCGCCGAAGAATAGCTGATCGAGTCGATGATCACATTGTCCATCACACTGGGGGCGCGGTCCAGAACCGTGACCTGCCCGTCGCCGCGCAGCAAGAAGGCCGAGGGCATGCGGCTGGACTCGGGCGCACTCTCGGCACTGGCGACCATGGTCGGCTCAGAGGCAGCCTCGGGCGCGGTACGGTCCGGCACCGGCACAGGATCCGCTTGCGCAGGCTCGGCGCTGGCCACGGCCGTTTGAGCGGCCTGCGGCGTGTCAGCACCCGCTTCAGACGGCGCAGCGCCGGTCGGGCGCGTCGCGGCTTCTGCCGAGGCGACCTCTTGCGGCGCGGCCTCGGCCGGGTCAGCGGCAGGCACGCCCGGAACGGGTGCCTGCGCTGCCGGTTGGTCGTTAGTGGATTGATCCGCGTCGGACGCGATGCGCTGACCGTCGATGCCCGGCGCGCTGTCGTCTGGCGTGGCGCTTGCACTCTCGGTCCCTGCGACGGGGCTGCTCTGCAAACTCTCGGGCGCAGGAGTGTCAGTCGCGACCTCGGCCGCCGGTTCATCGCGGGCCGGGGGTGCCGACGGTTCCGCTTCAAGCGCGGAGGCCACCTCGACCGGTGCGGGCTCTGTCGCCGCCTCTTCGGAAACGCCCTGCGCCTGCACTGCCGCGGCACCGGCGCTGGCCGGGTCCGCAGCCTCACCGGAGGTCGCGACGTCTGACAGGGCGGTCAAAGGCTCGGCTTGGGATTCGGTCGTGGGCAGACCGTCAACCGCAGTTTGCTGTCCCACCGCATCCGCTGCCGGCTGATCGACTGCCGCGATCTGCACCGGCATGTCTGCCGGACGCGGGGTCAGGATCACCGTATCCTCGCCGACAATCACCTGCCCCGCAGCATCGAGCATCTCAAGCGTCATGACCTGCGGCACGTCCGACGGCTCCAGCGAAAAGATCGCCACGAACTGCCCGGCTGAATCCGCCGAGGTCTGCGCCCGTTCGACACCATCGACCCGCAGGACCACCGCCGCACCCGGCGCTGCCGATCCGGCCACCAGCGCCGCGCCGTCGCGTGCGACGCGCACGACGCCAAAACCGGGGGGAACGGGGGCGACAACGGGCGGCTCTTCGGCCACCGGCGGCGTGCTTGGCTCGGGCGCAACCGAGGGGGTGGCCGGCGTCGCGTCCGGCGCAACAGCGACCCGATCGTCCTGCATGCCCATGGCCAGCCACACGGCAACCGCGCTGCCTGCGACCAGTGTACCACTGCCCAGGATCCATACCAGGTAACGCGACATCAACCTTGTCTCCCCGTGTCGGGACCGCTCTTGTTCCCTTCATACAACGCCCGTATCTATGGGTGAACACTTATTCTTGCCCCAAGGTCTTGCGAAAGGACACCCATGCCAGCCTTCCCTCCCTCGGTCTGCGTGTTCTGCGGCTCGCGGCCCGGCAACGATCCCGCCATGATGCAGGCCGCCCATGATACCGGCACGATGCTGGCGCGGCGCGGGTGGCGGCTGGTCTATGGCGCGGGCGATATCGGGCTGATGGGCGAGACGGCGCGCACGACGCAAGCGGCGGGCGGCAAGACCTTCGGGGTAATCCCGACGCATCTGATGCAGGGCGAGGTGGCGCGGGCCGATCTGGATACGCTGGTGATCACCGAGACGATGCACGAGCGCAAGAAGGTGATGTTCGCCAACTCGCACGCGATTGTCGTGCTGCCGGGCGGTGCGGGCACGCTGGACGAGTTCTTCGAGGTCGTCACCTGGGCGCAGATCGGGCTGCACAAGAAACCGGTGGTGCTGGTGGATCAGAACGGGTTCTGGCAGCCACTGATGGCGCTGGTCGAGCATGTGATCGCGCAGGGCTTCGCGCCGGATTTTCTGCGCGATCTGATCACCGTGGTGCCGGATGTGGCGATGCTGGAGGTCGCTCTGGCGGCCTATCTGCCTGCGTAACGCCGGGTGTCCCTTGATGGGACATTTTGAAAACTAAGCAAAATCAACGGATAAAGGGCGGGGATTAACCCGCCCTTTACCAATACAGCACCTGACGCGTGGCTTGGCGCGATCAGACCCGCTTGAGCAAGCAGCCGCCCGCCAGCACGACATAGCCCGCAACAACGATCCAGAACGCGGAAACCGGCAAGGCCGGGATGACCGCCAGCGCGACAAGCACGCCGATGAGTGTGAGGGCGAGGGAAATCAGAAAAATGACTTGGGTCGGCGCGCTGAGTTTCATGAGACACCTGTGACTGGGGGAATGGCCCGGAGCCTTGGACTGCGACGGAGCCTGCCTGCGCGATCCATACCGCGCGACACGGAAACGCTAGAGCGGATGCGGTGGGATAACAAGGCAGCGTCGAACGTGGCGGCGCAGCGTCTACAGCTCTATCGAGACAGCCCTCATTGGGTCGAGACGGTCAGGGTTGGCGACCAATCACCCGCCGTCAAAGCCGGGTTACGTTTCACCGCCGGTGAATGACCTGACGCATGCTCAAGCCGTGACGTGTCGGTTCGACAGCGCCATTCGCATGTGTATCGTGTTGATCAGGACGGCTGATGAACGCCGAAAGCTGCCATTTGCGCCAGAGTTTGCCTTTTCATCGCCGAGCAACCAGCAATCCTTCGGCGAGCACGCAGAACGCGAGCTTCGCCTTTGGCAGCGTTTGCGACGGATTTTCACTGGCCGCGACCCAAAGTGCCGCGTTGAGGGCGGCACCGTTGAGCAGCCGCGATGCGGCCTCGATATCGACGGGTCGGATGATACCGTCGGCCAGCAGTTGCGTGACGGCCTCGCGGGTGGCCTCAAGGCAGCGGTTCTGGCTGGGCCATTGGGATGGGTCGCCAAGGAAAGCGGGTCCATCAAGCAACACGATGCGCTGAACCTCGGGATCGAGCGCCATCTCGATATAGGCCGCACCTTCGGCCAGCAATCCGTCCCACAATGTTGCAGACGAGTCGGCCTGACGTCGCGCATGCGCTGCCATTTCCGCGTCGATCTGATCCACGACGGCCGCCAGAAGCCCCCGTTTATCGCCAAAATTGTGATACAGCGCGCCGCGCGTCAGCCCGGCAGCAGCGGTCAGGTCGTCCATCGACGTCGCGGAAAATCCCTTTTCAGCGAAGGCTTTACGCGCCGATTCCATCAGCTTTGTCCGGGTTTCTTCCATCATCGCGGCCCGTGTTCTTGCGGCCATTCGCGCCTCCCTTTGGCATACGGAGCGTATGTGTGTTGACATACGCACCGTATGCCAGCAGAAATAACATACGACTTGTATGTCAGATCTCACCCCTCACGGTAAGCCCAATGCGCCCTGCATTGGCGCTTCTCTCGATCCACGCATGCCCGAAACAATCGGGCAGAAAGGCCTGTCATGGCACAGAGCGAACCCATCTTTCCGAAAAACCGCCACGCACTTTATGAGGCCCACGGGTATTCCGCAGCAATCCGCTCTGGTGATCTGTTGTTCATATCCGGGCAGGTCGGCAGCCGCGAGGACGGCACCCCCGAGCCGAGCTATGCCGCGCAGGTGTCGCGGGCCTTCGCCAATCTCGAAGCCGTGCTGTCGGCGGCCGGGTGCGGCTTTGCGGATATCATCGACGTCACCAGCTTTCACACCGACCCCGACGCACAGTTCGCAGCGTTCATGGCGGAAAAGCAGCGTGTATTTCCGACGGCACCCTATCCGAACTGGACCGCCATAGGCGTCAACTGGCTTGCGGGATTTGACTTTGAGATCAAGGTTATAGCCCGCATTCCCTCGTAAGAGAGCTTGGTCGGGCGTGATCACCTTGCGCCCGGCACTGCGCACAATGCCGGGGGTGACACTGAACCGGCATGAGGCCCGCCGCGCAGGCAGATACAGACAGCGGCGCGCCCCAAAACCGGGGCCTTACAGCCCCAGCTTCGCCATCACCAGCGCGTTGACCGCCGCCGGGTTGGCCTTGCCGCCGGTCGATTTCATCACCTGACCGACGAACCAGCCCGCCAGTTTCGGGTTCTGCTTGGCCTTTTCGACCTGCGCCGGGTTGGCGGCGATGATCTCGTCGACCGCGGCTTCAATCGCGCCGGTGTCGGTGACCTGCTTCATGCCGCGGTCTTCAACGATCTGCGCCGGGTCGCCGCCTTCCGTCCACAGGATCTCGAACAGATCCTTGGCCAGTTTGCCCGAAATGACCTGGCTGCTGATCAGATCGACCACGCCGCCCAGCTGCTGCGCCGAAACGGGGCTGGCGTCGATGCTCAGGCCCTCTTTGTTGAGCCGCCCGAACAGCTCGTTGATCACCCAGTTGGCGGCAATCTTGCCGTCACGGCCCTTGGCCACGGCCTCGAAGAAACCGGCGTGCTCCAGCTCGGCGGTCAGGACATTGGCGTCATAGTCGGTCAGGCCGAAGTCAGCCATGAAACGGGTTTTCTTGGCGTCCGGCAGCTCGGGCATGGTGGCTTCGATATCATCGACCCAGCCCTGTTCGATCTCCAAAGGCAGCAGGTCGGGATCGGGGAAGTAGCGATAATCCTGCGCCTCTTCCTTGGAACGCATCGAGCGCGTCTCGCCCTTGTCGGGATCGTAGAGCCGGGTTTCCTGATCGACTTTGCCGCCATCCTCAAGGATGGCGATCTGGCGACGGGCTTCATAATCAATGGCTTGCTGGATGAAACGCATCGAGTTCATGTTCTTGATCTCGCAGCGCGTGCCCAGATGGCCGAAGTCCTGCGTCGCCTGATATTTCTCATACTGGCCCGGACGGCAGACCGACACGTTCACATCAGCCCGCAGGTTGCCGTTCTGCATGTTGCCGTCGCAGGTGCCCAAGTACCGCAGGATCTGGCGCAGTTTGAGCACATAGGCGGCGGCCTCTTCCGGTCCGCGGATATCGGGGCGCGAGACGATCTCCATCAGCGGCACGCCGGTACGGTTGATGTCGATGAAGGACATGTTCGGGTCCATGTCATGGATCGACTTGCCCGCGTCCTGCTCGACATGGATACGCTCGATGCGCACCAGCCGCGCGACACCCGCGCCCAGCTCGACCAGCACTTCGCCCTCACCGACGATGGGGTGATAGAGCTGGCTGATCTGATAGCCCTGCGGGTTGTCGGGGTAGAAATAGTTCTTGCGGTCAAAGGCCGAGCGCAGGTTGATCTGCGCCTTCAGGCCCAGCCCGGTACGGACCGCCTGCTCAAGGCAGAATTCATTGACCACCGGCAGCATGCCCGGCATCGCCGCATCCACGAAAGACACGTTCGAGTTCGGCTCGGCGCCGAAGGTGGTCGAGGCGCCCGAGAACAGCTTGGCCTGCGTCGAAATCTGCGCGTGGATCTCCATGCCGATGACCAGTTCCCAGTCGCCGGTGGCACCGGAAATCACTTTGGGCTTGGGGGCTTCGTAGCTGAGATCGAGCATGGGGTCCGTCCTTGGCAATCACGGTCCCGGTTCTAGTGCGCCTTGCCCGCAGTGAAAAGCGGTTTTCGGCACGGGCTGCCCGGCTTTGGGCCGAAACGCGGGCCCAGATCACCAACGGCGCTGGCGCGGGTTGTGTCGGTGCGCGCGCTTGACCAAGGCCGGATCAATCAGCGCGGACCGTTCGCCACCGGCCCCGCGTCGAACAGCGGGTCAGACCCAACGGTCTGCAAATTGGCTGTCGGCCGGTAAGGTGGTCGACCCCGCCCTGCGCCCCGAAGGCTGCCAAATCAGCATGCGGCGGATATCCGCCCGGCGCGTTTCCGCGCAGGCGCGGGCGTCAATCCCTGCCATGGATTGCGCAGAATCGGGTGGCGGCGCATGAGAGACGCCAGCAAACACTGGATCCTTTGATGCGCCTCGCCCTTCTCGCCCTGCCTTTTGTCGCCGCGTGCGCTGCACTGCCGGCCGACCAGACCACGCCCGAAGTCGCCGCCCGCTGGAACCACCGCCCTGAGGCGGCCGTATGGAACGCCGCCATGATCGAGGCCCTGTTGACCGATGGCAGCGCCATGGTCGTGTCGGTGCCCGACGACATCGACAGCTTTTGCCCCGGGTATGCCGATGCCACCCCCAGCCAGCGCGCGGGCTTTTATGTCGCGTTCTTCTCGGGACTGGCGCGGTTTGAAAGCACGTGGAACCCGCGTGCCTCGGGCGGCGGCGGCGCGTATCACGGCTTGCTGCAGATCTCACCGGCCACGGCGCGTTATCATGGCTGCGCGTTGCCGGAAGACGGCCTGTATGATGGCGCGGCCAATCTGAGCTGTGCTGTGCGCATTGCCACGTCGGCGGTGTCGCGCGACGGTGTGCTGGTAACGGATCGCGGCGGGGTCGCTGCCGACTGGCCGCCGCTGCGCGATCCCGCGAAACGCCGCGAGATCGCCGAGTTCACCCGCGCCCTGCCCCAATGCGCATCGCAAGAAAGCTGAGCGGCTTACTTGTCGCGTGACGGGGAGTTGGGCGACTGACCGCCGCCCTGGGTGGCGAAGCCGGGCTCGACGACTTCCTCGCGGAACTGCCGCATCACGGTACGCCACCATTGGACGGAATCGTCGAAATTGGCCGCCGGGACACCATGCGCAAGGTTCACGTCCCATTCGATCGTCGCATTGCCGCGACTGTCCAGATAGGCCGATGAAAAGCGCCTGTCCTGGTTCCACCGGTTCATCGCGTCCACGGTATGCGCGCCGTTGGACTCCCACCAGGCGCGAAACTGGACCGAGTTGCAGTTCTGGTTCTGATCGTTGCAGTTCAGAAACGAGATCGAATAAACCGTGTCATCCATCTCGCCGCGCAGCCAGACACCTGCGTCGTCTTCGCGCCGGTCAATCGTGCCGTAGACGGCAGCGATCTGGGTAATCCGGGCAACATCAGAGCCGGTCACGACACCGGTCAGCGGCTGCTGCGCCAACGCAGGCGCGGTCAGAAGAACGGCGAAAACCGCCGAAGCCGTCAAAGCTCGAACAGACATAGTGATAATCCCTCCGCGTAAAATCGCCGGGTCACGCTAGCATCGGCCCGGTTGAGCTGACAATCACATGGCTGTGGCCACGGTGAAATAATCTGCGCAGAGCCCGCGCATCGCTGGTATCACCACGCAGGCCGGGCAAGCGGCGGTCAGCCGGTCCGGTCAGGCGCAGCTTGCAAATCCGACCTGTTTGCCGCACAACGCCCAAAACCTTTCGGAACACCCAATGCTCGAATACAAGGTCGTCCCCGCGCCAGTGCGCGCGGTGAAATCCAAAGGTCTCAAGACCACCGCAGACCGCTTTGCCAACACGCTGGCCGAGCGGATCAATGCCGAGGCCGCCGGTGGCTGGCAGTTTCTGCGCACGGAATCGCTGCCCTGCGAAGAACGCTCGCGCTTTGGCGCGGCGCGGGTCTCGCAACAGGTGGTGATGGTGTTTGCCCGCGAACTGGGCGCTGCCCGGCCCGATGCCGGTGCCGCGCTGGCTGCGGCGCAAGAGGCCGTGCAAAGCGACGAGCCGCGTGAGGCGCCCGCACGCCTCAAACTGGAACCGCGCCGCGAACCGGTGCCGGAACCCGCCGCCCGCCGTCAGGAACCGCTGTTCCGCTCAGGCGCGATGCTGCGCGCTGACGCGGCGCAACGCCCCGAACCTGTGCTGCGCCCGCTCAACACGGCAGACGAGACCGGCACCGCTGACTGAAACGCGGCGCTGGCGATCAGGCGTGCCGATGCGATTGCATGCGATCGGTTTGCCCGCAGCCCTTTCCTTTTGCAGTTGCAAACAGGTACACTAACGCCTCCGACTCGCAGGCCGGTCATTCTGACCCCTGCGGCGGCACCAGACATACCATCGGCAGGCTTATGACTCGCGATCCTTTCAACTTTGATATCCGCGCTTCGACAGACAAGGCCAAGCGCACCAAGGGTCGGCGCGGGATGTCCGGCGCGGTCGAAACCTCGGCCCGGCTGTGTCAGCACCCGGGCTGCGGTCTGCCGGGCAAGTACCGCGCACCACGCTCGCCCGACGCGCTGGATGACTACCTGTGGTTCTGCAAGGACCACGTGCGCGAGTATAACCTGAAGTGGAACTTCTTCTCGGGCCAGACCGAGAGCGAAATGCAAGACACCATGGAACGCGACCGCGTCTGGGGCCGTGCCTCCAAGCCGTTTGACAACGGCGACGCGCGCGACTGGTCGCGTCATGGCATCGACGATCCGTTTCAGGTGCTGGGTGACAAGGCGACCCAGCGCCGGCCCGAAGGCAGCAACCGACCGCACGGGGCGACGCGCAAACTGCCAGCTACAGAACGCAAGGCGCTGGAAGTGCTGGATGCGCGCGACACCTGGAGCCGCGCCGAAATCCGCAAGCAGTACAAGAGCTTGGTCAAGGACCTGCACCCCGACCTCAACGGCGGCAACCGCGCGGATGAGGAACGCCTGCAAGAGGTCGTCTGGGCCTGGGACCAGATCAAGGAAAGCCGCAGCTTCCGCGAGTGAGCGGCGCGCTGGTGGCGACGTAAAAAAGGGGGGCTTTCAGCCCCCTCTTCGCGTGTCGCGAATTCACCCCCCGAGGATATTTAGAGCATAAAGTTGCGGCTTAACGGAGCGTTAACCTTAACCAACTTTATGCCTGAAATATCCCGGGGGCGGGCCGGCACGGCCCGGCGGGGGCAGCGCCCCCGATCGGCGCGAAGGGGCTCGATGCCCCTGAGCGCCGCGCCTACCCGTTCGCCAGCCGGTCGATCAGTTCGCGGAATTGCCCAAGCTGGTAGCCGTATTGCGCAGGCGTCGCGATCAGGTCATTCGTCGGTTGCCGCCCGGCGTTGGCCAACGCCCAGACAACCGACGACCGGTTGCCCGACGCGCAATAGGCCAGCACCTTGCCACCGGCATCGATCGCCTCGCGTTGCGCCTCGACATTCTCCATGGTCAGCGCGCCGCCCACCACCGGGTTGACCACGAACGCCATCCCCGCCGTTTCGACCGCGCGGCGCAGGGCCTCGGCGTGCAGATCGGGCGGGTTCTCGCCATCGGGGCGGTTGCAGATCACCGTGGTGTAGCCGGCGGCGGCAATGACCGGGATATCCTCAGGCAGGATTTGCGGGGTGACGCTGTAGCTGTCGGTCAGCGGACGGATGTCCATAAGGGCGGCTCCTGGCTTGTTAGCGGATCGCTGCGGCGACGGCGGTGACACGCGTGCGCACGGCGGGTGCAAGCAACATACCGGCGAGCATCGCGGCAAGGAAGACCAAACCGCCGATCCCGCCCCAGCTGATCGAGGCAATGGCCGGCCCCGGGCACAGCCCCACCAGCCCCCAGCCCGCGCCGAACATCAGCGAGCCGATCACCAGAGTGCCGTCGATCTCGGTGCCCGGTTTGCCCGGGATCGGGCTGCCCAGCAGCGATTTCGCCCGCCGTGACGCGATATTCCACGCGACAGCCATCGGCAGGATCGCCCCGCCCAGCACAAAGGCCAGCGTCGGGTCCCAGTCACCGAAAATGTCCAGCCAGCCCTGCACCTTGTCGGTGTTGGTCATGCCCGAAATCAGTAGGCCCGTGCCGAACAGCCCGCCTGCGAAGAGAGAAAAGAGATTGCGCATCATGTCAGATCACCGAAAGCCAATGGCGGAAGACGATCACGGACAACCCGCCCGCGATGAGATAGAATACCGTCGCGATGATCCCGCGCATCGACAGGCGCGAGATACCGCAGACCCCGTGTCCTGAGGTACAGCCATTGGCCAGCCGCGTGCCGACGCCGACCAGCAGGCCTGCCGCGACGATGGCCGACAGGTTGGTGGTGATGTTGGTCTGCACAGGCTCGGCTGCGAAGCCGCGCACCAGCATCGGCACCAGTGCCAGACCCGCGATAAAGCTCAGCCGTTCGGCCCAGGTGCTCCAGCCCGAGCGGTCGACCAGACCGCCGATGATGCCCGACGCGCCCATGATCCGGCCGCTGCCCAGCAGATAGAACGACGCCGCAGCGCCGATCATGAGGCCCCCGACGAGGCCCCAGATCCAATCGATATCCATGGTTATCTTCCCGTTTCAGTGCCCGGTTCTTGTGCCGACCGGGCTGATCGTGACGCTCAAAGCCGGTTCATAGGCACCTTGATATAGCTCACACCATTGTCTTCCGGCGGCGGCATCTGCCCGGCGCGCATGTTCACCTGCAGCGACGGAATGATCAGCCGTGGCATCGCCAGCGTGGAATCGCGTTCCGTACGCATGGACACAAACGCCTCGGCGGGTTTGCCCGCGCCGACGTGAATGTTGAACGCCTTCTGTTCGGCAACGGTGGTTTCCCAGGCGTATTCGTCGCGTCCCGGTGCCTTGTAATCATGACCGACAAAGATCCGCGTCGCCTCGGGCAGCGCCAGGATCGTCTGGATCGACTCATAAAGCGTCTCGGCCGAGCCACCGGGGAAGTCACAGCGTGCCGTGCCGAAATCGGGCATGAACAGCGTGTCACCGACAAAGGCCGCATCGCCCACCACATAGGTCAGGCAGGCCGGCGTATGGCCCGGTGTGTGCAGCACATCGCCGCGCATCTGGCCAATGTGGAAACTGTCGCCATTCTTGAACAACCGGTCGAACTGCGAGCCGTCGCGCTGGAACTCGGTCCCCTCATTGAACACCTTGCCGAAGGTGTCCTGCACGACCCTGATGTTCTCACCGATACCGATCTTGCCCCCCAGCGCCTGCTGCAGATAGGGCGCTGCCGAGAGATGATCAGCATGGACATGGCTTTCGAGCAGCCATTCGACCTCGAACCCCTTCTCTTTGACAAAGGCGATCACCGTATCGGCCGAGCGGGTATCGGTCCGCCCCGAGGCATAGTCGAAATCAAGCACGGAATCGACGATGGCGCATTTGGTGCTGGACGGGTCGCGGACGACATAGGTGATGGTGAAGGTCGCTTCGTCGAAAAAGCCGTAAACTTCCGGTTGCATCGCGGTCTCCCTGCTCTGACTGTTGGGGGTAATATAGCAAACAAAAATCACATTGCAAGATTTGAATGTTTATTTTTCCCGGCGTGGCGAACCGACGCAGGGCACCCCGTCCGGGGCCATTTTTCCACGGGCGGGGTTGATATGGATCATGCTCGCCGCTGCCCTCCCCTCTTACACTGGCGTAACCCAGCAAAAGGAGGCCCCCGTGACCCAGTTGCCCGCCGATGACCTGCCGCGCCGCAAAGCCCAACTGATCGCCCGACTGGCCGAACTTGATCAGCGTCTGCATGGGATCGAGGATGAACTGCTCTCGCACCAGTCGCGTGACTGGGAAGAACTGGCCACCGAACGCGAAAACGATGAGGTTCTCACCTCGATCGGGGATGACGGACGCGCCGAGCTGCGCATGATCTTCGCGGCGCTCGCAAGGCTGGACGCAGGCAGCTACGGCGTTTGCGTGACCTGTGCCGCCCCCATCGCCGCCGAGCGGCTGGACCTGTTGCCTGCAACCCCGTTCTGCCGGGACTGCGCGCCCTAAGCCTCAACCAGTGCTGATGATTTTGGTGGCAGAGCCACCACACTATGCCTCAATTTGACCAGCAAGTCTTGTCAGCCTGCGTGCTCTTTCGTCTAATGACGAAACAGTAGCCAGGAGGCGTCGTGAACCGTCAACCCGCGACCGACAGTGATCCGAAGGCGGAACAAGGCCCTGTTGTCGCGCGTCGCAATAGAAACAGCGTCGCGGTGCTGGTCCTGAGCGGACCAGACGGCAATCGCATGGGCCCCGGCCTGATCGCAGCGCTGGACACCGCGGTGGCCGAGGCGCTGGCGGATACCGCCGTTCGCGCCATCGTTCTGACCTCCTCGGATGATTTCTGTCTGGGCCCCCATGACGACCTGCCCCCGCCGGGACCGGGCCGCCACAAGACCCCGGCCAGCCTTGCCGCGCTCGCCGCGCTGTGCACCCTGATCGAACGCGCGCCCAAACCCGTGGTCTGTGCCCTGCGCGGGCGTGTCTCGGGGGGCGGGCTGATTGTCGCGCTGGCGGCGGCGGGGCGCGTGTGCGGTCCCCGGGCGGTGTTCACCTGCCCCGAACTGCGCGCCGGGCGCGTGCCGCCTGCGGGCGGACCGGTACGGCTGGCGTGGCGCGTCGGTGCCGGCCCGGCGCTGCGCCTGATGAACGGCGCGGTGTGGTCGGCGGAGAAGGCACACAAAGCCGGTCTGATCGACGCCGTGCACAAGGAAGGGCTGTTGGCCGCCGCGATCACCCGCGCGCTGGCGCTGGCCGATGGCACCAGCGTTGCAGATCCGCGCCCCGGTCTGGCCGATGCGACCCGCTTCCGCACCGCCGTGGCCGAGGCCCGGGCCGCCCTGCCCGCGCCGTTTCTCAGCGCCTCGATGGCCGATCACTGGCTGGTCGACTGTATCGAAGCGGCGCAATTGCTGCCCCCCGAACAGGCGCTCGACTTTGCCGTCATCCGCGCCGCCGACGCCGCCCGCCGCCCCGAGGCCCGGGCCTTGGCCCATCTCGCACGGGCCGCGCGCCGTGCCCTGCACCCGGTCCCGCGCCCGGCCAGCGGCGCGGTCATCGTTGCGCTGGACAAGGAACAGGCCGCGCGGTGGGTGCCGGTGATGCTGCACGAAGGCGCGCCGGTGATCCTGATGGGACGCGACCGCGCTACCCTGGCCGATGCGCTGGAAACCGTCGCCGAGGCACAGCTGGATCTGGTCGAAGCGGGGCGCCTGACCGAGGCCGAGGCCGAAGCCGACTGGACCCGCGTCTCAGGCCGTCTGGCGCTGGAGCCGGATCAGCCCATCGGCGTGGCGCTGGCCGATGCGGCGCATATCGACTGGCTGGCGGCGCAACTGCCCGACACGGTGCCGCTCGCCTTGTGGTCACCGGCGGGCGAGCGGCACCCCCGCGCGGTCACTGTCGTGCCCGCGCCGACCCGCCCGACCCGGCTGTGCGAGATCGTCAGCAGCAAGGCGGCTGCCGTCGACGTAGTGGCCGGGCTGGCGTTGCAGATGCGGCTCACCCCGTTGCGCGCGCGCGGCGGGCCGCTTCTGGCCCCGTTGATCCGGGCAACGGCGCAGGCTGCCGCGCGTCTGCGGGCCGCCGGGGTCAGTGTGGGCGAGTTGACGGCGACAGGGATTGTCCCGCCGGGTCTGGATCAGGGCGCAGTCGCAGCCGAACGCGAACCCCTGCCGCTGCCCGTCGAGCGGCTGATCCTGCTGGCCGTGGTCAACGCGGCAGCCAGACTGCTGGAAGACGGGCATGCCGCGCGCCCTTCGGATGTGGATCTGGCGCTGGTCCTGGGGGCGGGCTGGCCGAACTGGCGCGGCGGTCCGCTGGCCGAAGCCGACGCGCTGGGGCCGATGGTCTTGCGGCACGAATTGCGCGCGGCGGCGGCGCTGGATGCCGAGCTCTGGACGCCAGAACCGATGCTGGACGAGATGATCCGACGCGGCTGGCGGTTTGAGGATCTAAATGCGGGTTAAGCGGTGTCCCACGATGGGACCGCTGACCGGGTTGATATTTTTCAAGGACTTACGCGCGGACGTTAATCCCTTCACAACAGTTTTCCGGCTGCGAACCAACGGTCGCCCGGCATCGCATCACGCGGGAACAGCGATTCACCTTCGGTAAATGTTTTGGCGGCAGGCTGGAGCGCAGCAGAGGTAAAGTCAGCAGAATCGCGCCATGAATCCCCTGAAGAAGAACACATGCCGGGCTTTTCTGTACGGGTTCCTGCACCGTATTGCGCGGATTCTGATCACAGCCAGCGCTCGCCTCAAAGATCAGAATTCCCTTTCTAACCATCGGCTTGCGCAGGGTTCTTCACTTCGGGTGCTTCGCCTTGCACTCCCACCGCCCGGACTCGCGGCTCCAGTACTCCGCCTCGACCCCCGCGCCGGTCAGGCTGCGCCACTGCGCCCGTGCGCGGACAACGGCGTCTTCGTCCGTGCCGTCAAAGACCACGCAAAGCCGCTCGACGGCCGCCGCCTCGCGTGCCGCCACCTCGGCCCCGTCAAGGGTCACCAGACATCCCGGCGTATTGGGCAACGCTTCGGCCGGGCGCGTATCCCAGACCAACAGGCACGGCTGGTCCGCGTCATGCGGACCGCCTGCCATGCCATGCGGCAGAAATCCGTCGCCCTGCCAGAGCGTGCGGTCCAGCGTCTCCATCCGCGCCTGATCGGTGCCCCGCACCGCAACGCGCAACCCGATCTCGATGGCCTTGCCGACCAGCACCGGCAGCAAGGCTTCAACCGGGTCGCGCGTCAGGTGGTAGAATTTGGCAACCGCCATGCGTCAGCTTTCAAACTTGGCCCGAACCAGAGCGTCCAGCGTGCGCACGCCCCAGCCCGAGGCCCCTTTGGGCGCCAATGTGGTGTCGGTCGACGGATAGGCGACGCCCGCGATGTCGATATGCGCCCAGGGCTGCCCGTCCTTGATAAAGCGTTGCAGGAACTGCGCTGCGGTGATCGCGCCGCCATAGCGTCCGCCGGTGTTCTTCATATCGGCCATGCGGCTCTTGATCAGCGCGTCATACGCCGGACTCAGCGGCATGCGCCACGCGCCTTCGCCTTGCGTTTGCGCGGCTTTCAGCAGATCCGCGCAGAACGGGTCATCGTTCGAGAAAACCGCAGCGTTTTCAAAGCCAAGCGCAACAAGACAGGCCCCCGTCAACGTCGCCAGATCGACGATGGCCCGGGGGGCGAAGCGTTCCTGCGCGTACCAAAGCACATCGGCCAGCACCAGACGGCCTTCGGCGTCGGTGTTGATGATCTCAATGGTATCGCCCTTCATCGAGGTGACGACATCGCCGGGGCGCTGCGCCTTGCCATCGGGCATGTTTTCGACCAGCCCGACCAGCCCGACGACATGCGCCTTGGCCTTGCGCGCCGCCAGCGCGCGCATGGTGCCGGCGACCACCGCCGCGCCGCCCATGTCCATGATCATCTCTTCCATGCCGCCCGCCGGCTTGATCGAGATGCCGCCGGTATCAAACACGACGCCCTTGCCAACCAGTGCCAGCGGCGCGCCTTCGGCGCCTTTCCACTGCATGACGACAACCTTGGTCGGACTTTCCGACCCCTGCCCGACGCCCAGAAGCGCGCGCATGCCCAGTTTTTCCAGCTCGGGCTCGTCGAGCACCTCGACGCTCAGCCCCATCGCTGTCATCGCGAGCAGCCGGTCGGCAAATTCGGTCGTGGTCAGGATATTGGCCGGATCATTGACCAGATCGCGGGTGAAATGCACGGCCTCGGCCCGGCCCAGCACCTCAGCGCAGAGCGTGGCACTCGCCTCGGGTTCGGGATGCGCAATCTGGATGGTGCCCGGCAGTTTGGGCGCTTCGGCCTTGCGCGAATAAAGATAGCTGCGCAGGGCAAGGCCTTCGATCAGCGCGGGCAGCGGCTTGACCAGACGGGCGAGCACCAGCGCACCCTCGGGTTTGAGCCCCTTGGCGATGGTAGCCCCGGCCTTGAGCAGAACCTCGGCTTCAGCCTTGCGCGGCAAACGGACCAGTTGCACGGCGCTGGCCGAAAGCCCCGTCGGAAAGGCCAGCATCAGCCCGTCGCCCGGCTTCACGCTGGACCAGCTGTCAGCGGCAACCGCGCGGGTCAGCGCGCCGCGCATCAACCGATCAACCCGCTTTGCCTCGGCATCGAGGGTGAGATCGGCGAAGACCACGACACGGCCGGTATGCGCGGCAAGCGCGGCGGGATCGGGCGCGGTGAACTGAATGTCGGGAAGGGCCATGCATGTGTCTCCGGTCATTGCGGGCAGAACGTAGCCCCTGCCCGTCCGGATGGCCAGAGGCGAGGCTGGTCGCGTCACATCGCCTGACGCGCGACGGGTGTTGTTGCGGGGCCAGTGATCGGCGGTGAGGATGATCAACGCAGCGCCCGTGTCGATCGGGTCTGGGTCGTGTTTCACAGCGGGACAAAGGCGAACGAAACAAGCCAGGTGCCGAACCGACCGTCGGACCGGGATACTGCTTGGTCAGAGCCGCGATGCTGGTGGGCATCGTGACGCTGCGCGAACTGCCTGACTGTCGGCGGGTCTGCCTGGGCTGTCTGCGTTTCAGTCGCGACTCTGCGCGCTGTGGGCGCGCTGTCGAAACACGCCGTGATCCGCTCGGCCGCGGCAAAAATGACAACCGGCCCGCTGCGCCTGTGTCCGCGCGGCAGGCATGGCCTTTCGCACGCGTGTCGGCATGGAATACCGCGGCCTTGATCCTCCCGACCCGCGTTTTGGTCAGCCAGACCCGAGCGCTTGGCCGCGGTGTCAGCCCGTCGCGGCGACCGCCGCCGACGGTCCCGGGATCCACCGATTGACGGTTTCACAGCGCTGACAAACCGATTAGATTGCCCGCACTTGGGGACTTTGGTGAAGGGTGTCGCGTGGCGCGGCTGGATCGTTACATTCTGGCGCAGCTCTTGTGGGTATTTGGTTTTTTCTCGCTGGTGCTGGTGTCGGTCTATTGGGTGAACCGGGCGGTTCGCCTGTTTGATCAGTTGATCAGCAATGGTCAGCCGATGTCGGTATTTCTGGAGTTCACCGCGCTGAGCCTGCCGATGCTGATCCGCACGGTGCTGCCGATTTCGGCCTTTGTCGCGGCGACCTATGTGACGCTCAGCCTGCTCAGAAGCAGCGAAATCACCGTGTTGCAGGCCGCCGGGATCTCGCCGTTCCGGCTGGCGCGGCCGGTGGTGGCCTTTGGGCTGATCGTCACCGCCTTCCTGATCGTGCTGATGCATTTCCTGATCCCCGAAGCGCGCGCCGAGCTGTCGCGCCGCCAGATGGAGGTTGCGCAGAACCTGACGGCCTCGTTGCTGCAGGACGGGGTCTTTCAGCATCCGGCGAACGGGGTGACGTTCTTCATCACCGAGATCACCGCCGAGGGCACGATGCGCGGCATCTATCTGTCGGACGCGCGCAGCCAGTTGCAGCGGATCGACTACACCGCCCGCACGGCGCTGATCGTGCCCGAGGCCAGCGGGCCGAAGCTGGTGATGATTGACGGGCAGGCACAGATTTTTGACCGGCGGACCGGGCGCTTGTCGGTGACGGGATTTGGCGATTTCACCTATGATCTCAGCACGATGACCGGTCCTGCTGGCCGGGGACGCTCGGTGCAGGAGTTGGGATCGTCGGAACTGCTTGCCGCCACGCCCGCGCTGCTGGAGGAAACCCGCGCCAGCGTCGCGCAGTTCCGGTTTGAGCTGGTGTCGCGCTTTGTCGATGGCTTTGCCGCCGTTGCCGCCGCGCTGATCGGCTTTTCGTCGCTGATCGCGGGCGGGTTCAGCCGGCTGGGGTTCTGGCGCGAGGTGGTCGTGGCGGTGGTGCTGATGGCGCTGGTGCAGACGCTGACGAACGCGCTTGCCGGACCGGCGATGCGCTCGACCGCGCTGGCGTGGCTGGGCATCGTTCCGCTGGGGCTGGCGGTGGCGGTGTCGCTGGGGCTGATCGCCTGGGCGACGCGCAAACGGCGGGTCAGGACATGACGCTGGGCCTGTATCTGGTGCGCCGTCTGGCCGCGAGTTTTGCGCTGATCGGCTCGGTGTTCTTCGGCATGCTGTTGCTGTTCGAGATTGTCGAGATGGTCCGGCGCTTTGGCGGCGGCAGCACCTCGATGACCGAAATCGTCTGGTTGTCGCTGCTGCGCGTGCCCGCGACCTTCTACCAGATCCTGCCGCTGCTCACGATCCTGTCGTCAATGGCGATGACGCTGGGTCTGGCGCGCTCGTCCGAACTGGTGGTGATCCGCTCGGCCGGGCGCAGCGCGATGCGCATGCTGCGCGAGCCGTTTCTGGCGACGATCCTGTTCGGCGCCGTGCTGGTGGCGCTGCTCAACCCGTTGGTGGCGGGTGCGTCGCGCGCGTATCAGCAGCGCCTGCAGGCGATGCACAGCCCCGACCAACAGGCGCAGATCTCGCTTGAGGGATCGGCGCTGTGGCTGCGGCAGGGCGATGCGCTGGGGCAGACGGTGATCCGCGCGCAATCGGTGGACCCTGACGGTCTGGGCTTTGGCGATGTGTCGTTTCAGCTGTTCGAGCGCGATACCGGCCTGCCCCTGCAACGCATCGAGGCGCGCAGCGCCCGGCTGGAGCCGGGGCGCTGGCTGCTGACCGACGCGAAGATCTGGGATCTGGCCGCCGACAACCCCGAACGCGATGCGCGAAGCCAGATCTCGCTGGATGTACCCAGCGACCTGACCGGCGAGCGCATCCGCGAGAGCTTCAACCGGGCGGGCACGCTGTCGATCTGGGATCTGCCCGATTTCATCCGCGCGCTGGACCGGGCGGGCCTGTCGTCACGCCCGCACCGGGCGCAGTTTCAGGCCGAACTGGCGCTGCCGCTGCTGATGGCGGCGATGTTGATGGTGGGGGCGGTGTTGTGTTTCAAACACACGCGCGCCGGCGGTGTGGGCACCCGCATTTTGCTGACGGTTCTGGCCGGTTTTGCCCTGTTCTTTTTGCGCAATTTCGCGCAAGTTCTGGGTGAGAATGGGCAGATCCCGTTGTCGCTGGCCGTATGGACACCACCGATAGCTTCCATGCTGCTGGCGCTTGGGGTATTGCTGCATCTGGAGGACGGATAGACAGTGCCACGCACCACGCACAAGACCGGGACCTTGGGCAGGATCGCGATCGCGACTCTGGTGAAGGTTCATGCCTGCGTGTTGGTGGCCGGTCTGGCCGCGCCGCTGCTTGCCCCCGCCCCCGCCCGTGCGCAAACGACAGCGACGGTGATGGCCGATCAGGTCTATGTTGACGGATCGGGCCGGCTGGTGGCCTCGGGCGCGGTGGAGATCTGGCAGGGGTCGGTGCGCGTCACGGCCGAGCGGGTGATGTTCGACCGGGTCAGTGATGCGCTGGATATTCAGGGGCCGATCACCATCAGCGATGGCCCCGATCAGGTGGTGATGGCCGATGCGGCGCAGCTCAGCCCCAATTTGCGCGCCGGACTGGTGACCTCGGCCCGGGTGGTGCTGAATCAGCAGTTGCAGATTGCCGCCGCGCGGATCGAAGCCGGCGTGAACGGTGTCAGCCAGATGGAAGCCGTCGTTGCGTCGAGCTGCCCGGTCTGTGCCTCGGACCCGACGCCGCTGTGGGAAATCCGCGCCGACCGGGTGATTCATGACGACAATACCGGGCGGATCCAGTTTCAGCGCGCGCAGTTCCGCTTTGCCGGGGTGCCGATCCTGTACGCGCCACGCCTGAACCTGCCCGCCCCGGGCACGACCCGGCTGCGCGGCATGCTGCGGCCCGAGGTCAGTCTGGACAGCGATCTGGGTCTGCAGGCGGGCATCCCCTATTTCATCCCCTTCGGGGACACCAGCGACCTGACGCTGACGCCCCGGGCGTCGTCGCGGGGTATGGTGTCACTGGGCTTTCGCTATCGGTTGGCGCGGCAGAACGGCGGGATCGAGATGGGCGGACAGATCTCGCGCGATGAGCTGCTGCCGGGGCGAACGCGCGGCTATGGCTATGTGCGCGCGCTGTTCCATCTGGCCAATGACTGGGTTTTGTCGGCCGATGTGCTGGCAGCATCCGAGCGCAGCTATCTTGAGACCTATGACATCACCAGTGAAGCCCGGCTGCGTGGTCATGTAACGCTGGAACGTATCCGCCGCGATCAGGCGGTCCGGGCGCGCTTTCTTGGCTTTTATTCGATGCGTCTGGCGGATGACAACGACACGCTGCCCAACGCCGCCACGCAGGTCGATGCCGAGCATCACCACAGCCTTGCCGGGGGCGACCTGACGCTTGGCATGGGGGCGACGGCCTTTGTGCGCCATTCCTCGCTTGACGGGGTTCAGGGGCGTGACGTGGCGCGGGCGCATGTGCGTCTGAGCTGGCGGCGCAGCGCGATCCTGCCGGGCGGCATTGTCGCCACCGGCGCGTTGGCCGGTCGGTTCGATCATGTCCGCGTCGACGACGACAGCGCCTATCCCGACCCGCTGAACCGACAGGCGGCGCAGGCGATGGTCGAACTGCGCTGGCCCTGGGCCACCACCACCGACAGCGGTGCACGCCATGTGATCGAGCCGGTGATGCAGGTGATCGACAGCCGCCGCAACGGCGTGACGCTGCCCAATGACGACAACACCATGCCAGAACTGGACGCGGGCAATCTGTTCGCCCTGACCCGCTCGTCCGCCGAAGGTGCGCCGGATGACGGCGCGCGGATCAACGCCGGTTTGCGGTGGGCCCGGCAGGATGCAAGCAGCTGGTCGACCGAGGCGCTGGTCGGGCGCATCTGGCGCCGCGATACGCTGGCAGGCTTTGATCCGGCGCATGTGCAGCCCCTGGGCGGGGCGCGGTCGGACTGGTTGCTGGCCGGACGGCTGAGCCATTCGGACGGCTATGCGCTGACCCTGCGGATGCTGCTGGACGATGACGCCAATGTGACCCGGGCCGAGACCAATTTCGCCTGGGCCGGGGACCGGACCGAGGTATCAACGAGCTATCTGTACCTGCCCGCCAGCAGCTTCGAGGCGCGCACGGTCACGCTGAGCGAATGGTCACTGGACGTGAAGCACGAGTTGAACAACGGCTGGCGAACCACGGTGGGCTGGGACTATGACGTGGCGCAAAGCATCTTCGCGGCGGCACGGACCGGACTGGCCTATAGCAACGAGTGTCTGGCGGTCAATCTGACGCTGGCGCGGCACTTTGTGACGGCGACGAATCCCTCGGCCTCGACCCGGTTCAACATGCGGGTCGAGCTGTTGGGAATCGGCGGACGCGCGCCCAACAGCAGCGGGCGCACCTGCCGCGCCTGAGCGGACCCTTTTCATCCCGTGCGCGACCGGCTAGGCCGGGGCGAACGGCACGACGAACAGAACGGATTGCTGCAATGCACGCTATGCTTTTCCGCCCCACCCTTTTCAAAACCGCACCGCGTGTGCTGCTGGGCCTGTTCATGGCCGCGGCGGTCGCGCTGGCCGCGCCTGCGGCGCAAGCACAATCGCCCTTTGCCGCGGCGCTTTATGTCAATGACGACGCGGTCACGAATTACGAGATCACGCAGAAGATGCGCTTTCTCGAATTCATCGGGGTTACCAACGCCGACATGCGCCAGCTGGCCATTGAACGGCTGATCGAGGACCGGCTGCAGTTGCAGGAAGCCTCGCGGCTCGGTGGCCGGGTGACGCCCGACATCATGGCAGCCGGGATGAGCGAATTCGCCGCCCGCGCCGAACTGACGACCGAGGAAATGGTCACCCGCATGGGTCAGGCCGGGATCGACCGCGAGACGTTCGAGACGTTCATCCGCTCGGGCGTGTTGTGGCGCGAGCTGATCCAGCAGCTCTATGGTGCGCAGGTGTCGATCACCAACGCGCAGATCGATCAGGCGCTGTCGGTTGAGGGCATACAGCCGTCGACCGAGGTGTTGATCTCGGAGATTTTCCTGCCCTCGGATCCGCAATTCGCCGAGGCTGTGCAGCGCATCATCCCGCAGATCGAACGGATCACCACCGAAGCCGAGTTTGCCAATGCCGCGCGTCAGGTTTCGGCCGCGCCATCCGGCCCGTCGGGCGGGCGCGTGGAACGCTGGATCAACGTGCAGGCCGTCCCCGAACCCGTCGGCCCGGCCATGGCCACGGCCGCCGTGGGCACCGTGTTCGGCCCGCTGGACATGCCGGGTGCCTATGCGTTCTTCCAGCTGCGCGCGCGCCGCGATCTGCGCGCGGTGCCGTCCGAGGCGATCGAGCTTGACTACCGCCGCGCCGATATCCCCGGCGGGCTGAGCGACACCAACCGCGCCGCGGTGGCCCGCATCCGCGACAACGTGGACAGCTGCGTCGATTTCGACGCCGTCGTGTTGCGCACCTTCCCGGAACTGCCGCTGACGGCGGTTCAGACTCTGACCGAGCGTCAAAGCGCCCTGTCCTCGGGCGTGCGCGGCGAGCTGGAGCGGCTGAACGCCGGTGAACTGAGCGCCAGCATGGTCGAGAACGGCCAGCTGGCGGTGATGATGCTCTGCGCGCGCCGGGTGGCCACCGATGCCGCCCCGGCCCGCAGCGCGGTCCGCGCCGGGCTGTTGAATCAGGCGCTTGAAGGTCAGGCGGCGATCTACCTGCAGCGCCTGCGCGCCGAGGCCGACATCCGGTATCCGTGATGTCGCGCGCTTCGCTGAGTGCACCGCTGGCCGTCACCTGTGGCGATCCCTCGGGCGTCGGGCCTGAACTGGCGGCCCGGATTGCCGCGCAGGGTGCGCCCGCGCCGATGGTGTGGATCGGCGATCCCCGCCATCTGCCCGAGGGCACGCGCTGGGAAGCGGTCGAGCATCCCTCGCAACCGGTGGCGCCCGGTGCGCTGGCCGTGTTGCCGCTGACCTTTGCAGGCCCGGCCAGCCCCGGCCGCCCCGATCCCGCCAATGCCGCCGGAACCATCGCCGCCATCGAACGGGCGGTGGCGCTGGTGCAGGACGGGGCCTGTTCGGCGGTGGTTACGGCGCCGATCAACAAGAAGGCGCTGAAAGACGGCGCGGGCTTTGCCTTTCCCGGTCATACCGAGTTTCTGGCCCATCTTGCCGGCGGTGCGGATGTGGTGATGATGCTCGCTTGCCCCGAGTTGCGGGTGGTGCCGGCGACAATCCATATCGCGCTGGCCGATGTCCCGCAGGCGCTGACCGCCGATCTGCTGCGCCGCACCATCACAATCACCCGCGCGGCACTGATCCGCGATTTCGGCCTGACCGCGCCGCGCATCGCCGTCGCCGGGCTGAACCCGCATGCGGGCGAAGGCGGCGCGATGGGGCGTGAAGAGCTGGCGATGATCGCGCCCCTGCTGGCCGAGATGCGGGCCGAGGGGCTCGATCTGCAAGGCCCCCTGCCCGCCGACACGATGTTCCACGCCGCCGCCCGCGCGCGCTATGACGCGGCGGTGTGCATGTACCACGATCAGGCGCTGATCCCGATCAAGACGATTGATTTCTCGGGTGGGGTGAATGTGACGCTGGGGCTGCCGTTTGTGCGCACCTCGCCGGATCACGGCACGGCCTATGACATTGCCGGGCAAGGGGTGGCCGATCCGACCTCGATGCGGGCGGCGATGGTCATGGCCTGGGACATGGCGCAGGCGCGGGGTTAGGGGCGGTGCGGCGTAAGGTGGGGTTGAACCCCACCCTACGGGCGCTTGAAATCAGCGGCGGTCAAGTTTTGTCGCGCGGGCGCGCGTGACGCACCGCGTCCAGCGCCCTTGCCTTGGGCGCGGTTTTGGCGGATTGAGACAGCATGAGCCAGATTGACGGACTTCCCCCTGCGTGACGTGATCGCCCAGCATGATTTGCAGGCGAAAAAGGCGTTGGGGCAGAATTTCCTGCTGGACCTCAACCTGACCGCGCGGATTGCGCGGGCAGCGGGGGATCTGAAAGGCTCGGATATCCTTGAGGTCGGCCCCGGCCCCGGTGGCCTGACGCGCGGCCTGTTGGCCGAAGGCGCGCGCCGGGTGCTGGCGATCGAGAAAGACCCGCGCTGCCTGCCCGCGCTGGCCGAGATCGCGGCGGCCTATCCCGGACGGCTGGAAGTGATCGAGGGCGACGCGCTGCAGATCGACCCGCTGGCGCATCTGACGCCGCCGATCAAGATCTGCGCCAACCTGCCCTATAACGTCGGCACCGAGCTGCTGGTGCGCTGGCTGACGCCCGCGCAATGGCCGCCGGTGTGGTCGTCGCTGACGCTGATGTTCCAGAAGGAAGTTGCCGAGCGGATCGTGGCGAAACCCGGCTCGAAGGCCTACGGCCGGCTGGCGCTGCTGGCGCAATGGCGCTGCGAGGCGCGGATCGTGCTGACATTGCCCCCCAGCGCCTTCACGCCGCCGCCCAAGATCGACAGCGCCGTGGTGCATCTGACCGCCCTGCCCGAGCCGCGCTTTCCGGCCCCGGCGAAGACGCTGGAGCGGGTGGTTGCGGCGGGCTTCAACCAGCGCCGCAAGATGCTGCGCTCGGCGCTCAAGGGGCTGGACCCGCAGATCGAGGCGCGTCTGACCCGGCTGGGAATCGCCCCGACGGCGCGGGCCGAAGAGATCGGGCTCGAGCAATTCTGCGCCCTTGCTCGGGACTTTGGTTAAGCCCTGACCGGCGCGGCGCGGTTGCAGCCGCAGTTTCGCCCAACTTCGCAGGCAGGTCGGGTTCATCGGGCGTTAACCCGATTCGGAAACAATCCTTTTCCCGTTTTCCGGGGCATGCCGTGGATCATGCCGCTTTCTTGCCACATTTCGGCAAGAGAGCGCCGCATTTCGGCCACCGCGTCACCCTAAAAAGACAGGAAGTCGAAGCGCTCTTCCGCGTTTCTCAGGTGACAGGTGACCCTTATGCGCAATGCTCTGATGGCAAAACATCCGGTACGCACACGCCGTCTGGCGGTGCAACTGGCAGCGTTTCGCCGCGCCGACTCTGGCTCGATGGCCGTGCTCAGCGTGTTCATCTTTGTGGCAATGATCCTGTTTGGCGGGCTGGCGGTTGACCTGATGCGCCACGAGAACGAGCGGTTGCGCATGCAAGGGGTTGCCGACCGCGCGGTGCTGGCCGCGACGATGCTGCGCGACAATACCTCGGGCGCGACGCCCGAGCAGATCTTGCACGCCTATTTCGCTGCTGAAGGGCTTGATGAGCAGTTGGGCAACAATTTCAGCGTGGTCGACGGCGAAGACGGCGGGCGCACGGTCACGGTCGCGCCTGCGGCAACGGTTCCGTCGCTGTTCATGCGCCTGGTGGGGGTCAATGACTTTGCTGTGGCGACCCCGGCGCGGGCGCATGAAACGCTGGGGGCCGGGCTGAAGCTGGAAATCGTCATGGTGCTTGACGTGTCAGGCTCGATGAACGGACAGCAGAAGATCGGCATGATGCAGACGGCGGCAACCCAGCTGGTCAATTCGCTGCTGACCGATGATATCCAACCCGGCGATGTGGCGATCACCATGGTGCCCTATGACACATGGGTGCTGCCACCCGCAGGGTTTCTCAATCAGTTCACCAACTTGCAGGGCAGCGGCGCGTGCAATGACTGGACGTTGTGGAATTCGGTGGTCAACGGCCTGACCCAATCCTCGCAACGCCGCAATTGTAACACGGCAAGCTGGCGCACGGTGCGTCCCTATCTGAGCAACGCGGCCACCGCCGGGACCTATATCACCGAACTGCGCGCGTCGGGCACGACCTCGATCGATCTGGGGATCCGTTACGGGGCGCTGTTCTTCGACCCCTCGCTGCGTCCGGCAATCAGCGCGCTGATTGCCAATGGCGACATCGACCCGGTGTTCGAGGGTCGGCCTTATGACTGGAACGAGCCGAACGTGGTGCGCGCGCTGATCCTGCTGACGGATGGCGAGAATTGCTGCGGCGAGCGGTATGCCGACGGGATTCAGGACACCAATTCAACGGCGACCTGCGACGCGCTCAAGGATCAGGGCATCCTGATCTATTCCATCGCCTATCAGGCCCCGCCCGCCGGTGCCGCGCTGATGCAAAGCTGTGCCTCGTCGGCCAGCCATTATTTCAACACCACCGCTGACGGCATCGTCGACGTGTTCCAGGGCATCGCCAACAGCGTGCAGACGCAAGCGCTGAGGTTGACGCTGTGACCGGTCCCCGTTCCCTGTGGCGCCACTTCGCGCGCTCGCAAAGCGGCACCGCGACGATCGAGTTCGTGATCATGGTGCCGCTGGCGCTGGCGTTCCTGTTCTCGGCCATCGACTATGGCGTGGTGATGATCCGGCAGGTGTTTCTGGATCGCGCGGTGGATATCGCCGTGCGGCAGGTGCGGCTGGGCAATGTGTCGGCCACCAGCTACGCCGGGTTTCGCGCGCAGGTCTGCGAAAACACCTTCTTGCTGGCCGATTGTGAAAGCAACATCGCCATCGAATTGCGCCCGGTGAATACCACGACCTGGGCCGGGCTGGATCAGCCTGCCCAATGCGTGAACCGCGCGCAGAACATCAGCCCGGTGCTGTCCTTTGTGCCGTCAAGCGGATCGCAGGTCCTGATGCTGATCCGCGTCTGCGTCGTCGCCGATCCGTTCATCGACCTGACCGGCATCGTTCTGGGCATGCCCGTCGACGAGTCGGGCGGCTTTTATCTGGTGTCGAACGCCGCCTTTGCCAACGAACCCGCGTGAGGACCATCATGAGACATCTCTTTACGCTCCTCTTCGCCCGCCACCGCCTGAGCCGTCTGAAAGACGAGCGCGGATCGGTCGCGGTCGAGTTTGTGATCACCCTGCCCCTGCTCTTGTGGGGGCTGGTGGCGACGGTGGTGTTCTTTGAAGGCTACAAGGCCCGCTACAACGCCCAGATGGCCGCGCAGACCGTGGCCGATATCATGTCGCGTGAAACCGACCTGTTCACCGGCAACTATATCGAAGGCCTGAACAACGTTTTCGACTTTCTGGCGGACAGCGAGTATCCCACGCGCATCCGCGTGTCGTCGGTGATCTGGGACAGCACAACCGAGCGGAACCGCCTGCAATGGTCCTATGCCACGCGCAACATGGCACCGCTGCCGGAAAACACGTTCGAGCTGCTGCAGAACGATGATACCGCGACCTTGCTGGCCGAGTTCGGCGAGGATACGTCGTTCTCCTTCACCGGCGCTGCCGCGCAGATGCCTGTCAGCGATCTCGCCAGCCGCATCCCGCCGGTTCTGCCGGGTGAGGCCCTTCTGCTGGTCGAGACCTTCGCGCTGTGGGAGCCTTTCGCCAGCGTCGGCGTGGGCAATCTGCGCTTTGCCCCGGTGGTCGTTGTGCGCCCGCGCTTCGCGCCATGGATCAATTTCGAAGGCGTCGAGACGATCTATCCCGAGGCCGATTACGAGGTTGCGTGGACCGGCTCGGGCAATGCCTCGCTGCCTGATCCGAACGATCCTGACGAACCGGACGTCGAGCCGCCCGCAGGGACGACCTATGCGTTCGAAAACTCTGTGACCACGGGCTTCTCGTCGACCACCGTAACCGCTGGCGGGCCGACGGGCCGGTATCTGGGGCCGTTCGGGGCCTCGACCTATAACAACCCGGTGACGCTGAGCGTGGCGCTGCCGGCGGCCAACACGAATGCCAGCATCGCTTTCGACCTGTTCATCATCGACACCTGGGACGCGTATAACGCCAGCTGGGCCCCCAGCTATGGCGACAACTTCACGCTGATGTACAACGGTCAGCCGATTTCGCTGGATCTGTTCGACACCGCGTTAAGCGCGCCCTTCAACAACGCGCGCACCAGCGCCGGGTATATCGACGCTGTGACCTATGGTGTCACGATGACCCGCACCTCGTCGGGCACCAATTTCACCGGGTCGGCTGATCATGATTCGGCCTGGCGCGTGGTCGTCACGCTTCAGAACGCGCCGCAAAACTTCACGCTGGGCTTCTCGGCCTCGGTGCAGGAGTCGCTGGCAAACGAAAGCTTCGGCATCGACAACCTGACCATTGCCTCGTCAGGGAGTGGAACGCCGCCAGCGTTCACCGCCAACGCAGGCAGTCTGCAAACCCGCGACCCGCACACGCGCTTTGCGCGCTATTCGGGCTGCCCGGAATATCGGATTTCCGCCCCCTGGCTGACGATGACCCGCTCGGACCTGACCACCGGCATCACCATGCCCCGCGAGGCAGGCGGTCCGACCGATGCCAGCCGCTGCGCCGCCAGCGGCGGGCGCGGGTGGGTCCATGCGTCGCCGCATCTGGTTCTCAACTATGACGCGCAAGGCGTGGTCAACGGCAGTTCGGGCCTGCTGATCCGCACCAATGACTACAACAACGGCGGCACCTGTGACACGACGCTGTTCGTGCGCGACCCCAACGGGCAGTGGTGGTTCAACGACGATGTGTCCAACACGAACTATAGCAGAGACTATAATTCACGGTTGCAGATCGCCGGTGCGACATCCGGCCAGTACGAGATCTGGCTGGGCACCTATGGGTCGAGCCGCTGCACGTCGGATCTGAGCATCAGCCGCTACACCCGCTAAGAATGCCAGCGCCAGCCCGTCCCCGACCGGGGCGGGCTGCATGCGTCAAGCGCGCGCGCCTGCGGCCTTGAGCACCATGTCGACATAGATCTCCTCGACCCGGTCGCGGCTGAGCCGCCCGCCCTCGCGAAACCACGTGTTCACGCCGGTCAGCATGGCGATCAGGGCCATCGCGGCCAGTTTGGTATCGGGCACCGCCAGCGTACCCTCGTCCTGACCGGCGCGCAGGATGGTTTCCAGCTCGGTCTCATAGCGCTTGCGCAAGGCCTCAACGGTGGCGAAATTCGCGGGCGTGAGGTTGCGCAGCTCCATATAGGCGATGAACACGGCGTCGGCGCGGGCGGCGTGGAAACGAATATGGAAGCGCGCGAAATGCTGGAGCCGGGCGCGGGCATCGCCCAAGGGCGGTGTGCTGTCGGCCCAGGCGCCGAGCAGCGCGTCCATGTGATCCTGCATCAGCTGAAACAGCAGGGTCTGCTTGTCGGCGGTGTAAAGATAGATCGCCCCGGCCTGCACGCCGACCTCGGCCGCGATCTGACGCATCGAGACCGCGGCATAGCCGTCGCGCGCAAACAGCCGCAGCGCCGCGTCGCGCAGACGCGGGCCGGTGATCTCGGCGCGGGAACCGGGTTTGCGAGCCATGCGCCATTGTCACTGAACGCTCGTTCAGTTCAACCCCTCTCGGGCCTTTGCCGCTTCACAGCGGGAAGCACGCTTGCTACTCTCGCGCCGTCCAGCCAAAGGCCGCCCTATGCCCCGTTTGCCCGCCCTGCCCCTTTTGTTGCTTGCGCTTGCCGGCTGTGCCGAGGTGGCGGCGGATGCGCCCGCCCTGCTGACACGCGCCGAAATCGCCGACCGGACGATGAACGCGGCGGATACCGCGCGGGGGACACAGGCTGCGGATGAGCTGGGTTACCGCGCCGCGCAACTGCGCGCCCGGGCGGCACAGCTGCGCCACAATGACCGCGATGCCGCCGAACGGGCCGAATTGCTGCGCCGCGCACAGCTGCTGGAAGAACAGCAAACCTGATCGCGCGCATCCGCGCATTGCACCCAAGACGCGCCTCCGCTAATCCTGCGACAACGCCACGCGGCACGGCCCGTGGCCTGATCTTGCGGAGTTACCTATGACCACCCCCTCACATCCCGGCCCGTTGCGTTTGGCGATTGCCGGTCTTGGCACCGTCGGCATCGGTGTGGTCAAGATCGTCCAGACCCATGCCGCGCTGATCGCCCGGCGCGGGGGACGTGCCATCGAGATCGTCGCGGTCAGCGCCAATTCGCGCTCGAAAAAGCGCAGCGCTGATATTTCCGCCTACGCGTGGGAGGATGATCCCGTCGCACTGGGCCGCCGCGACGATGTGGATGTGGTGCTCGAACTGATGGGCGGTGAGAACGGCGCGGCCAAGGCGCTGGTCGAAACCGCGCTGAAGAACGGCAAGGATGTGGTCACCGCCAACAAGGCGCTGCTGGCGCATCACGGCACCGCGCTGGCCCGGCTGGCCGAGGGCAATGGCCGCGCGCTGCGGTTCGAGGCGGCGGTGGCGGGCGGCATCCCGGTGATCAAGGCGCTGACCGAGGGTCTGGCGGGCAACCAGATCAAGCGCGTCATGGGCGTGATGAACGGCACCTGCAACTATATCCTGACGCGGATGGAAAGCGCCGGGCTTCCCTATGACACGGTGTTCGAAGAGGCCCGCAAGCTGGGCTATCTGGAAGCCGATCCCAATCTGGACGTCGGCGGCATTGATGCGGGTCACAAGCTGAGCCTGCTCAGCGCGATTGCCTTTGGCACCGAGGTCGACTTTGACGCGGTGGTGCTGCAGGGCATCGGCTCGATCTCGACCGACGATATCCGTCTGGCGCGCGACATGGGCTATTCGATCAAGCTCTTGGGCGTGGCGCAGATGACCGGGCGCGGGCTGGAACAGCGCATGACCCCCTGTCTGGTCCCCGAAACGCACCCGCTGGGCCAGCTGCAGGGCGGCACCAACATGGTGGTGATCGAAGGCGACATGGTCGGCCAGATCGTCCTGCGCGGCGCGGGCGCGGGCGAAGGCCCGACGGCCAGCGCGGTGATGGGCGACGTGATCGACATCGCGCGCGGCTTCCGCCTGCCGGTGTTTGGCCAGCCGGCGGCGGGTCTGGTCGACGCCCCGCCCGCCGTGGTGAGCACGGGCGCGCCGTGGTATCTGCGCATGACCTTGCTGGACAAGCCGGGCGCACTGGCCAAGATCGCCACGCTTTTGGGCGAAAGCGGCATCTCCATCGACCGGATGCGGCAATATTCGCATGACGGCACCGATGCGCCGGTGCTGATTGTCACACACAAGGCAACCTCGGATGATATCAGTCACGCGCTGGACCGCTTTGCGGCCACCGGGGTGGTGGTCGGCGCGCCGGTCGCGATGCGGATCGAGGAAGTTTAAGACATGGCCTGGATCGACCCCGTAGACATTTATTGCGAGCGGGTGTCGGCGGCCTTCTGGGCCGAGCCGGTGAACGCGCTGACCAACGCCGCCTTTGTTCTGGCGGCGCTTTGGGGCGCGGCCGAGGCGCGCAAGCGGGGCGTGCACTCGCCCATCGTCTGGGTGTTGATTGGTATGGCCGGGCTGATCGGCGTGGGCAGTTTCGCGTTCCACACCTTTGCGACGCGCTGGTCCGAGCTGGCCGATACCCTGCCAATCTGGAGCTTCGTGGCAGCGTTCGTGCTGGCCGCAATGCATTTCATCGGCGGGATGCCGGTCAAGCGCGTGCTGCGGGTGGCGGTGATCATCGTGGTTGCGGCGGTGGGCGCGATCTGGCTGGCCGGTGGCGAGGGTGCCGAGGTGGCGACGGCGGCCCCCGACCCGCTCAACGGCTCGGGGCAATACGCGCCGGCGGTGCTGGCACTGGCGGTGTTCACCGTCATCGCCTTCTGGCGCAACCATCCGGGTGCGCCGTGGATTCTGGCTGCGTTCATCACCTTCCTGATCTCGCTGAGCCTGCGCACGCTGGACCGCGACATCTGCGCCAGCTTCCCGCTGGGCACGCATTTCGCGTGGCATGCGCTGAACGGGTTGATGATCGGCTTGCTGCTGCAAATGTTGATCCGCACCGGGCATTTCGGGAAAATTCCCTCAGACTCAGCCCGTTAGCGGCACCAAAGTTGTTCGCTCCGACGCCAAGGGGTATGCAAGACGCGCAACCCTGTTTCGAATCCGGCCCGACCGCGGCCCTGCCCCTATTCAAGGAATGACCATGTCCGACTCTCCCCTGTTTCACGACCGTCTGCTGTCGCTGGGTCTCGCCCGCGTTTCCGAAGCGGCGGCGCTTGAATCGGCCGCGTGGATCGGCCGTGGCGACGAGAAAGCCGCCGACCAGGCCGCTGTGAACGCCATGCGCAACCAGTTGAACATGCTGGACATCAAGGGCGTCGTGGTCATCGGTGAGGGCGAGCGCGACGAAGCGCCGATGCTGTTCATCGGTGAAGAGGTCGGCACCGGCAACGGCCCCGCCGTGGATATCGCGCTGGACCCGCTGGAAGGCACCACGCTGACCGCCAAGGACATGCCCAACGCGCTGACCGTGATCGCCATGGCCCCGCGCGGCACGATGCTGCACGCACCGGACGTCTATATGGACAAGCTGGCCATCGGGCCGGGTTATGCCGTTGATACCGTGACGCTGGCCATGTCGCCCGCCGAGCGCGTGCACGCGCTGGCCAAGGCCAAGGGCTGCGAGGCGGGCGATATCACCGTGTGCATCCTTGAGCGTCCGCGCCATGAGGATCTGATCGCCGAGGTCCGCTCGACCGGGGCGTCGATCCGCCTGATCACCGATGGCGACGTTGCCGGTGTCATGCACTGCGCCGAGGCTGCGATCACCGGCATCGACATGTATATGGGTTCGGGCGGTGCGCCTGAGGGGGTTCTGGCCGCTGCGGCGCTGAAATGCATGGGCGGGCAGATGTATGGTCGTCTCATGTTCCGCAACGACGACGAGCGGGGCCGCGCTGCCAAGGCCGGGATCACCGATCTGGACCGCATCTATACCCGCGACGAGCTGGTGACGGCGGATGTGATCTTTTCGGCGACCGGCGTGACCACCGGCAATATCGTGCATGGCATCAAGCGCGAGCCGGGCTGGCTGACCACCGAGACGATCTTGATGCGCTCGAAAACCGGGTCGGTGCGGCGCATGAGCTACCGCACGCCCGTCAAGTAAGCCTCAGCGCGCCAGCCGGTACAGCACCGGCATGGCCGCTGTGCGATTGGCGGCGAAATGCGCGAGCACATAGGCGCGAAAGCTGCGCTTGAAGATCAGCGCGGGCAGGATGTCGGACAGCCCCTCCCATCGGCAGTGATTGACGAGGGGCCAGTCCGGCGCCTGCCCCGCTTGCGGTTGCAGGACGGTGGAATTGTCGAGGCCGGTCTGGTCGGTGAACCAGCCGGCCGTGTAATTCCACACCGCGAGGTTCTGGTCGAGGTCTTCGGCGGTGAACCAGTTGAACAGGAACACCCCTTGCCGCGCGTGATCGACCGGGCCGATATGGCGGATGTTGGTCGCGCTGAACGCCGCCTGCCGCCGGGCGAGCGGGGCCGTGGCCGCCAGCAGCGCCTGACAGTCATCGCTGGCTTGCAGGGTTTGCGCCGCCTCGGGCGTTGCAGTTTCCACCAACAGCACCAGATCAAACCGCGCCGGGCGGATCTGCGGGCGCCGGCGCAGGTAGGCACCGCGCCCGGGCGGGATCACCAGCGCGATGAAGACATGGGCGTCGGGCTGGCGGGCCGCGAAGGCGCGTAGGCGTTCGGTCGCCTGACGCTTGGCGGCTGAGGCGAGGCCGAACAGGAACGGCGGCCTGTGGTCGATCTCCAACGCCAGCACCAGATAGCCCGCGCCGGTGACCGGCTGCAGCGTCACTTGTGGGAACTGCCCTGCCCCTTCGAGCAGAACAAGGTCTTGCGAAACGGATTGGGTCATGCGAGCTTCTCCTGTGCTTGTTACACTATGTGCTATCTACACATATAAAGGTCAACCCATGTTCGACTACACCCAGTCCCTCGGCCACTGGATCAACCGCGCCGGTTTCGCCCTGCGCGCCCATCTGCGCGACCGGCTGGCGGCGCAGGGTATCGCGCTGACGCCCGAGGAATGGTCGCTCATGATGGTGCTGTGGCGCGACGGGCCGCGCGGGATGAATGAGCTGGCGGCGATCACCCTGCGCGACCGCACCACGGTGACGCGGCTGGTGGACCGGATGGTCGCCAAGGATCTCCTGCGCCGCGAAACGCCCGAGGGTGACCGCCGCGCCGTGCGCATCGCCCCGACCGAGGCGGGCGCGGCGCTGGAGGGGCCAGTGCTGGCGGTGGTCGGTGGCGTGCTGGCGGAGGCGGCGGGCGGACTGGACCCGGCGCAGCTGGCGGCAACGCGCGACCTGTTGCAACGGTTGGTCGCCAATCTGGATGGCGCGGCGTGAGGGGCTATCCGCTGGTGCTTGGCCGCCCACAGCCCTATCGTGCGCGCAAAAGGACGGCTTTCTGACGATGGACACCCAAACCGACATCGCTGCCTATCTGGGCGTCACCGCCTCGTTCACCGGACGGCGCTGGGTTGGTCCCGGCGTCGAGCTGGAACGGCAGGCCGAAGCCCTCACGCAGGCAACGCGGCTGCCGATGGCGCTGTGTGCGGTGCTGGCGCGGCGCCAGGTCGCGGCGGAAGGCGTCGACGACTACCTCGCCCCCAGCCTGCGCGCGCTGCTGCCCGATCCGCTGCTGATGCGCGATATGGATGTGGCGGCGGACCGGCTGCTGGCGGCGCTGAAAGCGCGCGAAAAGATCGCGGTGTTTGCCGATTATGACGTGGATGGCGGCACCTCGGCGGCGCTGCTGCTGACGTGGCTGCGCGCGTTGGGGCATGACGCGACGCTCTATATCCCGGACCGGATTGATGAAGGCTACGGGCCGAATGAGCCCGCAATGGAGGCACTGGCGCGCGATCATACGCTGATCATCTGCGTCGACTGCGGCACGCTCTCGCACGGGCCGATTGCGGCGGCCAAGGGTGCGGATGTGGTCGTCGTGGATCACCACCTAGGCAGCGAGACCCTGCCGCCGGCGCTGGCCGTTGTGAACCCCAACCGGCAGGACGAATCGGGCGATCTGGGGCATCTGTGCGCGGCGGGCGTGGTGTTCCTGCTGCTGGTCGAGGCGAACCGGCGGCTGCGCAACAACGGCGTGCAAGGCCCTGATCTGATGAGCTATCTCGATCTGGTGGCGCTGGCGACGGTGGCCGATGTGGCACCGCTGATCGGGGTGAACCGCGCCTTTGTGCGTCAGGGGCTCAAGGTCATGGCCAAGCGCGGCCGCCCCGGTCTGGTGGCGCTGTCGGATGTGGGGCGGATCGATTCGGCGCCGACGCCCTATCATCTTGGCTTTGTGCTGGGCCCCCGTGTGAACGCGGGCGGGCGGATTGGGGCGGCGGATCTGGGGGCGCGGCTGTTGTCCACCACCGACCCGATGGAGGCACAGCGCATCGCGGCGCGGCTCGATGCGTTGAACGACGAGCGCCGGGCGATTGAAGCGGCGGTGCGCGAAGAAGCCATGGCGCAGGCCGAGGCGCGCGGCATGGATGGCCCACTGGTCTGGGCTGCGGCCGAAGGCTGGCACCCCGGCGTGATCGGCATCGTCGCGGCGCGGTTGAAAGAGGCCACCAACCGCCCCGCCGTGGTCATCGCGCTGGATGGCGGTAAGGGCAAGGGCTCGGGCCGGTCGGTGGCGGGGGTCGATCTGGGCGCGGCGATCCAGCGGCTGGCGTCCGAGGGGCTGCTGATCAAGGGCGGCGGGCACCGGATGGCCGCCGGGCTGACGCTGGCGCAGGACCAGCTGGAACCGGCGATGGCGCGGCTGGGTGAGTTGCTGGCGCGGCAGGGTGCCGGTGTCGGCGGCGCGGGTGATCTGCGCGTGGATGGGCTGCTGATGCCGGGCGCGGCGACGGTCGAGCTGATCGAGTCGCTGGAACAGGCCGGGCCCTTCGGGCAGGCCGCCCCTGCCCCGCGCTTTGCCTTCCCGTCGATGATGATTCTCGACGCGCGCAAGATCGGCACCAATCATCTGAAGCTGCGCTTTGGCGAGCCTGCCGGGCCTGCGTTGGAAGCGATTGCCTTTGGCGCTTTTGACGGCCCGCTGGGACCGGCGCTTGAACGGCGCGGGCCGGGCCGTGTTCATCTGGCGGGCAAGGTCGAAGTGAACAGCTGGGGCGGGCGCAACCGCGTGCAGCTGCGCCTGGACGACGCTGCAAGTGCTTGAAATGCCTTTGTATCAAGGGCTTTGCGCGTCACGCCGGCTGCGCTGTCATGCAACGGTAAAAAAACACGCGGCGGGGCAAAAAACCCTCTTGCGCCCACCGCAGCGCTGGCCTAAATACCGCCTCACACCGGAGGCAAACAGCTGAAAAGCAACGCAGACGGTGAGACAGTGGCCCGTTCGTCTATCGGTTAGGACGCTAGGTTTTCAACCTAGAAAGAGGGGTTCGACTCCCTACGGGCTGCCACGTCTTCCTCAAAGATCAGCGGAAGTTCAGCGCCTTAGCCCCCGGCTTTGGCGCTTTTTGGTTTGCGTGCGGCGCGGGTTTGCCCGGCGCGGGCACGTCAGGCACACCAAAACGGGCGGCGCTGGGGAAGCGCCGCCCGTGGTCATTCTGCCCGCAGGGTCAGGCGTCGGCGTCTGCCCGGGTGGTGACGAAACCCGGAAAGCCGTTGGCAACCTCGTCGGCGCACATCTCGCGGTATTTGTTCAGCCCGCCCGCAAAGATCGGGAAAAAGCGCGGTTTGCCAGCTATGTTGGTGCCGGTGTACCAGGTGTTGGCCTTGGGCATCAGCGATTGCTCGGCGATGGCGACGACCGTGTGCATATAAGCAGATTCGGCCTCGGGCCGGGGTTCGATGCCGGGCAGCGCGTGGGCGCGCAGGTGGTCGATGCAGTCGCAGATCCAGTCGGCATTCTGCTCGTTCAACAACACGAAATTGGCCAATGCCGAGGGACCGTTGGCCCCGGCGATCATGAAGAGATTGGGAAAGCCCGCCATCATCAACCCCAGATAGGACTGCGCCCCGCCCGCCCATTTCTCGCGCAGGCTGCGCCCGTCGCGGCCGGTGATATCGACGGCCATCATTGCGCCGGTCAGCCCGTCATAGCCGGTCGCGCCGATGATCACGTCCAGGTCGATATGCGCGGTGGCGGTGCGGATACCGGTAGCGGTGATTTCCTGAATCGGATCGGTCAGGCAATCGACAAGGGTGACGTTGTCGCGGTTGAAGGTCTCGTAATAGCCGCTGTCCAGACAGGGGCGGCGGGCAAAGATCGGATAGCCGTGGGGGGTCAGGGTCGCAGCCGTTTCCGGGTCGTGGACGGTTTCCGCGATCTTGCGGCGGACGAAATCGGCAACGATATCATTGGCCTGCTGGTTGAACAGCAGATCCGAGAAGAGGCCGAGGAACTCGAGCCCACCCCGGTCCCACGCGTCTGACATCAAACGCTCGCGCTCGGCCACGGACACGCTGAACAGCGGGCGGCTGGTGATGGCGCGCACGCCCCCGGTGAACGAGTTGCGGGCCAGGGCACGCAGTTGGGGGTAATGTTCCTTGATCTGGGCAACATAACCGGCGTCCAGCTTGCGGTTGCGCATCGGCAGGGTGAAGCTGGGGGTGCGCTGGAACACGGTCAGCGCCTGCGCCTGCTGCGCGACGACCGGCACGATCTGGATCCCCGTCGAGCCGGTGCCGATGACGCCGACGCGCTTGCCTGCGAAATCGACGGTGTGGTGGGGCCAGCGGCCCGAGAGATACAGCTCGCCGCCAAAGCGCTCTGCTCCGGGCACGTCGATGCCCTTGGGGACGGACAGCGGGCCGGTGGCCATGACCAGATAGGTGACCTCGAAGACCTCGCCGCCCTCGGTCTCGACCCGCCACAGCGCGCGGGCGTCATCATAGCGCATCGTCGTGGCGCGGGTGTTGAACAGCACGTCGCGGCGCAGGTCCAGTTTGTCGGCGACATAATTGGCATAGGCCAGAATTTCGGGCTGGGCGGCGAATTGCTCGGACCAGGTCCAGTCCTGCATGATCTCGTTCGAGAAGGAATAGCAGTAGTCGATGCTCATCACGTCGCAGCGCGCGCCCGGATAGCGGTTCCAGTACCACACGCCGCCGACGTTATCGCCCGCCTCGATCGCACGCACCGACAGCCCCATACCGCGTGCCTTGTGCAGCATGTACATGCCGCCAAAGCCCTGCCCGATGATCAGCATGTCGAGCGGCGTTGCGCCCCCGGTTTGCCCGCCTGTGTTGGTCATTGTCCGCCCCTTGATCGCTGTTTCCTCTCTTCGCTAGGGGCTGGGGCGGGTGCGGGCAACACAAGCGGGCTGCGGGCTCGCAACATCACATCCGTGAAGTTGCAGGGGCGGAAAACAATGCGATTTCAGCGCATAAGCCAAGGGCCCCGGCAGGGTTCTCTGCCGGGGCCTTGCTGTGCAAGGGGTCTGCAATCAGCGGCGCGCGCGCAGGCGGATCAGGAGCCCGCGCACAAAGCCCACCACCCCCGTTGGCATGAAGAACACCATGATCAGCAGGAACCCCGCGTAGATCGCCGAGGTGGCGGATTGCGAGACCTGCTCGGCCAGATTGGGCACGAACTGGATGAACACCGCCCCCACCAACGGCCCCAGAATGGTCCCTGCCCCGCCGACCATGACCGCGACCAGAAGCAGGATCGATTTCATCAGATCGAAGCTGTCGGGCGAGACATATTCGGTGATCAGCGTATAGAGCGCGCCTGCCAGCCCGGTGAGCAGGCAGCTGAGCGCGAAGGTGGCCAGCTTGGTGCGCGTGACATTCACCCCCATCGAGGCGGCGGCGATCTGGTTCTCCTTCACCGCGATGATCGCGCGGCCCATGCGGCTGCGAAACAGCGCGGCGGTGCCAAAGAAGGCGGCCAGCACCACGGCAAGCACGAGGTAGAACACGAAGACCTCGCGCGACAGCGGCAGCCAGTCGGGCACGGGCGAGTTGAACACCATCACCCCCTGCACGCCGCCGGTCCATGTCTCGATGCTGCGGTGTTTCAGGATCTGCGGCATGGCCAGTGCCAGCGCGAAGGTGGCCAGCGCCAGATGGTGCCCCTTGAGCCGCAGCGAGGGCCAGCCAAAGAGCACACCGAAGGCCAGACAGACCGCACCCGCGATCACCAGCGCAGGCAACCAAGGCAGCGCAAAGCTGTCCATGCCGACGGCCGCGACATAGGCGCCGATGGCAAAGACCGCGCCGTGGCCAAGCGACAATTGCCCGCCGAAGCCGACGACGATGTTGAGCCCCATCACCGCCAGCGCCATGCACAACACCATGGTCATCTGGAACAGAAAGAAGCCTTTGACCAGCAGCGGCAGGGCGACAAGCAGCGCGATCGCCGCGACGATCAGCAGCGCGCCAAGGCGACGCGAGAAAGAGTTCGGGGTTTGCATCTCAGACCCTCGTTGCGGTTTTGCGGCCGAGCAGGCCCTGTGGCATCAGCATCAGCACGGCCACGATGATCAGCAGCGCCAGCGAAAGTTTCATGTCGTTGCCCACCACATAGGCCCCGGCGAGGTTTTCGATCACGCCGATCACGATGCCGCCGACAATCGCCCCCCAGGGGCTGTCGAGCCCGCCCAGCAGCGCGGCGGCAAAGGCGTAGATCAGCACGCCGATCATCATGTTGGGGTCCAGAAACACGATGGGCGCGACCAGCAGCGCGGCCACCGCACCGACGGCGGCGGCGATGCCCCAGCCCAGCGTCAGCAGCCAGTCGACCGGCACCCCGCTGAGCCGGGCCGAGACCGGATTATCCGCCGTCGCGCGCATGGCAAGGCCAAGGCTGGTGTGCGACAGGAACATGTAGAGCAGGCCTGCGATGACCACGACGGTCAGGATGCTGCCGACTTCATGGGCGCTCAGGAAGGGGACGACCGACGAGCTGCCCGCGCCAAAGATTGACGGGAACGCCTTGAGATCATGGCCAAAGATCCAGCCCGACAGGGAGTTTATGCCGATAAAGAGCGCGATGCAGGCGACGACAAAGGTCGTCGCCGACGCGTTGTGAAAGCGGCGGATCACCACCCGTTCGATCACCATGCCCGACACAAAGGCAAAGAGCACCGCCCCGACAGCGGCCAGCCACAGCGGCAGGCCAAGGCCCACGGCGAACAGCGCGACATAGGCCGAGAAGGTTGCCATTTCGCCTTGGGCGAAATTGACGTGGCGGGTGGTTTTGTAGATCAGCACCAGCGCCACCGCGAGGCAGGCATAGATGCTGCCGATCGCGATGCCCGAGAGTGTCAGTTGGATGACTTGTTGCATGGCGTCTCAGCTCCCCAGATAGGCGCGGCGGATGTCGTCATTGCCGAGGAACTCGGCGCTGGGGCCGCTGCGTGCGACCTGCCCGTGTTCGATCAGGATGGCGCGTTCGGACATCGACAGCGCCTGATGGACGTTCTGCTCGACCAGCAGGATCGACAGGCCTTCGGTGCGGTTGATGTCGGCGATGATGGTGAACAATTCGCGCACGATGAGCGGGGCCAGCCCAAAGGACGGCTCGTCCAGCATCAACAGGCGCGGCCCCTGCATCAGCGCGCGGCCGATGGCCAGCATCTGCTGCTCGCCGCCCGAGAGCGTCCCGGCCTGCTGCTGGCGGCGCTGCTTGAGCTTGGGGAAGTGGCTGTAGATCCGTTCGATCCCGGCGGCCCGGGCGGCGCGGCCGCGTTGCAGATAGCCACCGACCAGAAGATTATCCTCGACGCTCAAGCCCGCCAGCGTGCCGCGCCCGTCGGGCACATGCGCGATGCCGCGCGCGGCGATGCGGTTGGTGGCAAGGCGGGTGATCGGGCTGCCGTCGAACAGGATGTCGCCCGTGGTCGTGCAAAGCCCGCTGATGGCGCGCAGCAAGGTGGTCTTGCCCGCCCCGTTGGCCCCGATCAGCGCAGTGATCTGGCCTTTGGGGATCTGCACCGCAATATCGCGCAGCACGGTAACCGGGCCATAGCCTGCGCCCAGCGCGCGGGTTTCAAGGAGCATGTCAGACATCGGGGGCCCCCAGATAGGCCTGCACGACGGCGTCAGAGCCCTGCACCTGCGCAGGGGTTCCGTCAGCGATCTTGCGGCCAAAGTTGATGGCGACGACCTGCTCGGCCACGCGCATGATCAGGTCGAGATGGTGCTCGACCAGCAGCACGCTGACGCCGAACGCATCGCGCATTGTCAGGATGAAGGCACGCAGATCCTCGACGCCTTCGTGGTTCAGACCGGCGGCGGGTTCATCCAGCAGCAAAAGCTTGGGCTGCATGACCAGCGCACGGGCAAATTCGACCCGCTTTTGCGCGCCGAAATTCAACTGGCTGACCAGCGTGTCGGCCTGATGCGCGATGCCCAGCCGCTCCAGCGTTTCCAGCGCGGCCTTGCGGCCTGCGGCCTCATCGCGGCGCGCGCGCGGCAGGCCCAGCATGGCGGTGACAAAGCCGCTGCGCATGCGGACCTGATTGCCGACCAGCACGTTCTCCAGCACCGACATGCCCGGAAACAGCGCGATGTTCTGGAAGGTGCGCCCGATGCCCAGCGCCGCCATTCGGTGCTGCGGCAGGGACAGGATGTCGGTGCCATCAAAGCGGATGCGCCCCGCGCTGGGGCTGTAGATCCGCGAAAGCACATTGAAAAGCGAGGTCTTGCCCGCCCCGTTCGGCCCGATGATGCCGCAAATCTGGCGCGGGGCGACGCGAAAGGAAATATCGTCGAGGGCTGTGATCCCGCCAAACGTGAGCGAGATCCCCTCGACACTCAGCAAGGCCTCTGGTTTCAGCAGGGCCTCTGGCCGGCTGGTGTCGGTCATGGATTGTCCCCGGGTTTGAAAAACATGCGGGGCGGCATGGCGTTGGTCCGCCGCCCCGCAGGATCAGAATTCGACAACGTCGCCGAAGAGATCGTAGCTCTGGCCGTTGAACCGCTCGAGCTGGATGCCGCGGATCATCTGATAGTTGTCGGGGCTGGTGGCCAGCGGGATACCGGGCAGCATCAGCGGCGCATCGACCGTGGACAGGTTGCGGGCCACATCGAGGATGTTCTGCCGTGTCAGGGTATCGCCCGCCTCGCGCAGGATCTGCAGCAGCACATGGCCGGTGTTATAGCCGCTGATCACCGAGCCGTTGGTGGGTTCGGCATCGGGGTAGTATCCTTCGATCGTGTCCATGTAATCGCGATAGGCCTGCGTCTGCTGGAAGGCTTCGTCCGAAGCATCCTGCTGCGTGGCGCTGGTGATGATCCCGGTCGAGATCTCGACCCCTGCCGGCACCAGCGAGGTCTGGATCACGCTGGCGACCGACCCCATGTAGCGCGCGGGCGTCCAGCCCAGATCGGCGGCCTTGCGGATCGCCTGCGCAACCGCGCGCGGCACGCCGAACAGCATCAGCGTATCGGCCCCCGTCGCCTGCAGGCTGACGATCTGGCCATCGACCGAGGGGTCCACCACTTCAAAGCTGAGCGCGCTGGCGATGGTCGCGCCGGTGCCTTCGATCCCGCGCTCGACCCCGTGCAGGTATTCGCGGCCCAGATCGTCGTTCTGATACAGCACGGCTATCGACGCCGTGGGATTCTCGGCCACGGCGTTCTGCGCGAAGGCATAGCCTTCCAGCCCATAGGGCGACAGCAGGCCTGACACGGTCCACGGGTACGTCTGCGGGTCGTTCCAGCGGGTGCCCCCGGCCAGCAACAACAGATGGGGCACCTCGCGCTGGTTCAGGTAGCGCTGAATGGCAATGTTATGCGCCGATCCGACGGGGGCCGCGATGAACAGCACTTCATCGCGCTCGACCAGACGGCGGGTCTGCTCCATCGTGCGCGCCGGGTTATAGGCGTCATCATAGCTGATGAAGTTGATCTGACGGCCGTTGATCCCGCCCTCGGCATTGGCGCGGGCGATGACGGCGGCAATCATGCGGCCATTGACCGCAAAGACCGAGGCCGGGCCGGAATAGGGCATGGTGTTGCCGATGCGGATCTCGGTGTCCGAGGCACCGGGGCCGTATTGCGCCTGCGCCAGCGCCGGGCTGGCTGCCATGGCGAGCATCGCAAGAGCCCCTAGCGTGTTCTTGATGGTCATGGTCATTTCCTCCCTGTTGTGGCCCGTGCAGGCCGGTCGTTCCGCGCCAGACGCCCAAGCGGCACGGGTCAGCGGGCTGACCGGGGTTGCTGGGGGCTGGTGTCGTCTCCTCGGCCCGGAGTATTGCGACGGCTTGGCGGCTTGCCAATTTGGGGCGGCGACAATCACACTTATGATTGCACCCTGCGTCCGCACCGCTCGGCGCGATATCCCATGCGTGATATGGCGCGGTCCCCGGCCAAAATGCTTGAGTCCCCTGCCCCCGCGGGCCGATCCACACGCAAGCCCCGCTGCGTGGCGGGCGAGACGAGGGAGGCTTCATGACCATCCGTATTGACCTGCATTCGCCGCAAACGGCGTTGCTGGGCGAAAGCCCGCTGTGGGATGTCGCGCGCCAGCGCCTGTGGTGGGTGGATGCGCGCGCGGCCTCGATCCGCTGCGCCGCTGCTGACGGCAGGGTGCTCAGCGACTGGACGATGCCGGGGCAAGTGGGCAGCATCGGGCTCGCGCAGGGCGGGCTGATCGCGGCGCTTGAGGACGGGTTTTACCACATCGACGGTCAGACCGGTGCCGCGCAACGCGTGGCCCGCGTGACGCCCCCCGCGCCGGGCCTGCGCCTGAACGACGGCAAGGCCGACCGCGACGGACGGTTTGTGAGCGGGCACATGCACCCCACCGGCGGCACGGCGGGTGAGCTTTGGCAACTGGGTCTGGACGGGCGCGTGACGCAGCTGGAGACCGGTCTGGGCATCACCAACGCGCTGTGTGTCTCGCCCGATGGCCACCAGCTTTATCTGGCGGATCTCGATGGACGGGGTGATCCGGCGCTATGACTATGACGGCGCGGCCGGGCGGCTGACGAACCGGGTCGATCTGATCGACTGCCGCGCGCAGGGATCGGGACCGGACGGCGCGACGGTGGACAGCGAGGGGCGGCTGTGGGTGGCGCTGGTGCTGGCGCACAAGATCGCCTGCTATGCGCCCGATGGCACCCTGCTGCAGCTGATCGACAGCCCGGTGCAGTATCCCTCGTGCCCGGCCTTCGGCGGCGCGGCGATGGACACGCTCTTTGTCACCACCATCGCGCATTCCGGTCACAGCCTGATCAGCACAAGCGCTCACGCGGGCCGCATCATGGCGATCCGGGGCCTTGGGGCCACGGGTCTGCCCGAAGCGGTCTGGCACCCCACCCCCAAGGAGCCGCGCCATGGAGCTGAGCCTCGACGCCAAAGACACCGCCTTTCGTGACGAAGTGCGGGAGTTCTTCAGCACCGGCGTGCCCGAAAGCTGGCGCGACCGTGTGCGTGCCGGGCTGCGCCTGTCACCTGACGAGCTGACCGGCTACCAGCAACGGCTGGCCGCGCGCGGTTGGGGCGCACCGACTTGGCCGGTTGAATACGGCGGCACCGGCTGGACGCCAACGCAGCTGTGCGTCTTCTGGTCCGAAGCCGCGCGTGCCGATGCGCCGCATCAGTTCCATCAAGGGCTGGAGCTGATCGGGCCGATCATCTTCTCATACGGGTCGGCCGCGCAGAAGGACACCTACCTGCCGCGCATCATTCAGGCGCAGGACTGGTGGTGTCAGGGCTATTCCGAACCCGGTGCCGGGTCGGATCTGGCCAGCCTGCGCGCGCGCGCCGACCGCGACGGCGATGACTATGTGCTCAACGGCCAGAAGACATGGACCAGCTACGCGCATGTCGCCTCGCAAGTGTTCCTGCTGGCGCGCACCTCGCACGAGGCACGGCGACAGCAGGGGATTTCGCTGATCCTCGCGCCGATGGACACCCCCGGTTTCCGTATCAATCCCATCGCCACGATGGATGAGAAATACCACACCAACGAGCTGTTCATGGACAACGCCCGCGTCCCGGTCGCCAACCGTGTCGGGGACGAAGGGCGCGGATGGGAATATGGCAAGGTGCTGCTGGACCGCGAGCGGATGGTGGCGGCGGCGAATGTGATCTTTCTGGGCCAGATCGTGCGCGGCATCACCGACGCGGCGCGGCGGCGGAAGATCCGGGGTCGCGCCCTGGCCGAAGATCCGGGGTTTGCGGCCAAGCTGGCGCAGTTCACGGTCGAACTGACGACACTGCAGGCGATGGTGCTGCGGTTGCTCGACGACATGACACGCGGCGCGGATCTCGGGGCCGCGTGGCTCGATGGTCAAACTGCGCTGGTCGCAGCTCTATCAGGCGGGCACCGCCCTGTGGGTCGAGGCCTTGGGACCCGAGGCCGCGCAGTTCGCCGCGTTGGACGGGGCCACCGTGCCCGCCGACATGCCCGCCGCGCTGCAGGGCGCGCTCTATGCGCGGGTGACGTCGATCTATGGCGGGTCCAGCGAGATCCAGCACAACATCATCGCGCGCCGCGCGCTGGGTCTTTGAGGGGGTGCTATGGAACTGACTTTCAACAGCGAACAGATCATGCTGGCCGACAGCGTGGATCGCTATGGGCTGGACAAATGGCCCGCCATCAACCGCCACAAGCTGCTGGCCGGGGCACAGGACGGCTTCCGGACGCGCTGGCGCGAGATGGCCGAACTTGGCTGGACCCTGTTGCCCATCACCGAGGAAGACGGCGGGCTGGGCGGTAGCGCGGTCGATGTCATGGCGCTGGCCGAGGGGCTGGGCCGTCACCTGATCGCGGTGCCCTATGTCACCAGCTGTATCTCGGTGCCCGCGCTGATCGGTGGGGTGCCCGGGGGCGAGGATCTGCTGGGCGCGCTGGGTGAGGGCAAGGCTTTCGCCGCCGCAGGGGTGCTTGAGGCCGAGGGCGGCGGCGATCCGGCGTGGGTGACGACGCGGGCCGAGAAGGTCGGCGGGGCGTGGCAGCTGACCGGGATGAAGGAACAGGTCGAGGATGGCGGTTGTGCCGATGCGTTTGTGGTCTCGGCCCGTGTGGCGGGCGAGGCGGGCGACGCCGACGGAATCGGGCTGTTTCTGGTCGACCGCGCTGCCCTCGGCGACGGTGTCGCGCGGTTCCGTGCGGTCGACGGGCATCTGCACGCCCGGCTGACGCTGCAGGGCACGCCCGCGCTGGCACTGGGCGAGCCGGGACAAGCCCTGCCCCGGATTACCGCAGCGCTGGACCGTGCGATCTGCGCGCATCTGGCCGAGGCGACCGGCTCGATGGAAGCCGCCAGCGCTGCAACGGTCGCGTATCTGAAAACCCGCGAGCAGTTCGGCCAGCCCATCGGCAGCTTTCAGGCGCTCCAGCACCGCGCGGCGGACATGACCGTCGCCTGCGAGGAAGCGCGCGCGATCACCTGGCACGCGACACTGGCGCTGGACGCCGCCCCCGGCAGCCGCCAACGCGCCGTGTCGGCGGGCAAGGTGCGCGTCGGGCAAAGCGGCGTCTATGTCGGCCAGCAAGCGGTGCAACTGCACGGCGGTGTGGGCTTTTGCGAAGAGCTGATCGTCAGCCACCACCTGCGCCGTCAGATGATGCTGGACATGGCGATGGGCGGGCAAGGCCACCATCTCAGCCGGGTTGCGCAGCTGTCGGTCTGACCCTCCGCGGACCCGAAACGCAGCGCCAAGGCCCCGTCTGGCAGGACGGGGCCTTTCGCCTGCCCGCCTTGGTGCCTGCGACTATCGCGTATGGGATTAAGCGCGTAAAAACAGGTCTTTGCATGCCCTTGGCCGGGGCCGCTGGTAAGCTGACCTCCGAACCATCTGGAGGAAAACCCATGAGCAAGATCCGCCTCGACGTGAAGGATTTCGTCGCCGTCGCCACCCTCGACAACCCGCCGGTCAACGCGCAGCCCATGGAGGTTCTCGAAGAACTGACCGCCGTGTTCGACAGCTTCAACGACCGCGACGATGTCCGCGTCGTGGTGCTGACCGGTGCGGGCAAGATGTTCTCGGCGGGCGCAGACCTGAAGCAGCGCCCCGATCTGAGCATTCCCGGCGCCCGCTGGCGGCGCAACCGCATCGTGCGCGAGGTCTCGTATGCCATCGCCGACAACGCCAAGCCGGTGATCGCCGCCGTCAACGGCCCGGCCTTGGGCGCGGGTCTGGGGCTGGTGGCCAGCTGTGACGTTATCGTCGCGTCGGAAAGCGCCGTGTTCGGTCTGCCCGAGGTGGACGTGGGCCTGATGGGCGGTGGCAAGCACGCCGGCCGGATCTTCCCGCATTCGCTGGTGCGCCGGATGATGCTGACCGGCTACCGCGTGCCCGCCGCCGAGGCCTTCCGCCGTGGGGTGATCGAGGCCTGCCTGCCCGCCGATGACCTGATGCCCTGGGTGATGGACATGGCGACGCAGATTGCGTCGAAAAGCCCGCTGGCGACCAAGATGGCCAAGGACAGCATGCGCACCATCGAGACCATGACGCTGCGCGACGGCTATATCTATGAACAGGGCAACACCGCCAAGCTGTCGACGACGCATGACGCCGCCGAAGCCGTGCGCGCCTTCGTCGAAAAGCGCGCGCCGCAGTTTATCGGATCGTAAGCGCGATGGGCTATCCTTGGAACTTTGGCGATCTGCTGGATGCGACCGCCGCTCAGGTGCCGCCCGACCGCCCTGCCATCGTGCAGGGCGACCGGGTGATCGCGTGGCCCGCCTTTGACCAAGCCACCAACCGGCTGGCCCGCGCGATGATCGCCGCCGGGCTCGAGCCGGGAGCACGGGTGGCAATTCTGGCGCGCAACGTGCCGGAATATATCGAGATATCCGCCGCCTCCTTCAAGGCACGGATGGCCAGCGTCAACGTCAACTACCGCTACACCACGCCCGAAATCGCGCATCTGATGAGCGATTCTCAGGCCGCGATGCTGCTCTATCAGCCCGAGTTCGCGGCCGTTGTCGCCCCCCTGGCCGACAGCCACCCCGACTTGCAACTGGTCGCGATCGACGCGGGCGGCCGGTATGGTGACTGGGTCTCGCAGGGCGATGGTGCGCCCCTGGGCATCGCGCGCTCGGGCGATGACGGGTATCTGATCTACACCGGCGGCACCACCGGCAAGCCCAAGGGCGTCGTCTGGCGCGCTGCCGATGCGCGGACAACGCAGCTGGAATCCCCGGCGGCGAGTTCGGTGCCGCAGTCGCTTGACGACCACATCGCCGCCGTGCGCGCCAATACCGCGCCGCACCGGGTGCTGCCCGCCTGCCCGCTGATGCACGGGGCCGGGATGACCTCGTCGCTGGCGGAACTGGTCAATGGCGGCACGGTGGTCCTGCTGCCGGACGGGCCGTTCGATGCCGGGGTCTTGCTGGACACCGTGCAACAGCACCGCGTCACGCGGATCCTGATCGTCGGCGATGTCTTCGCCCGCCCGATGGTCGAGGCCCTGCAGCGGGAGCCCGGGCGCTGGGACACGTCGCCGCTGCGTATCATCTCGTCCGCTGGGTTGATGTGGAGCCGCGAGATGAAGCAGGCGCTGGTTGCCGCGATCCCGCAAGTGGTGCTGGTGGATATTCTGGGTGCATCCGAAGCGTCGGGGCTGGGCTATGCGGTCACCTCGGCCACGCGCGAAACCCCGACCGGCTGGTTCGAGCCCGGCCCCAGGACGGTGTTGATCGATCCCGAGACGCTGCGCGTTCTGGGGCCTGACGAGCCCGGCACCGGCTGGATCGCGCGACACGGGGCGGTCGGCAGCGGCTATTTCGGTGATCCTGAAAAGACCGCTGCAACCTACCGCGAGATTGACGGCCTTCGCTATGCGATCCCCGGCGATCTGGCGGCGCGTGATACCGACGGGCGGCTGCGTCTGATCGGGCGCGGCAGTCAGGTGATCAACACCGGCGGCGAAAAGGTCTTTGCCGAAGAGGTCGAAGAGGCGCTCAAACGCGCGCCGGGCGTCACGGATGCCATCGTGATCGGCATCCCCGATGAGACGTGGGGCAAGGCTGTGGTGGCGGTGATTGCGGTGCGCGAGGGCTATGACGAGGCGGCGGCGCGGTTGGCGCTGCAGGCGGATCTGGCGCGCTACAAGCTGCCCAAGCGCATCGTCGTGGTCGACACCCTGCCCCGCCATCCCAGCGGCAAGAGCGACTATCGCGCGGCGCTGGACATCGTTCTGGGCGGCGCGGCCTGAGCGCCGCCCGTCAGTTTCCCTGCCCCCTTG